>CAWIUB010000052.1:0-148296 GCA_963839175.1 uncultured Actinomycetota bacterium | reverse complement strand
GGAGGGGCCTCGCACGGTCTCGCTGCACCGGCTGCCGATCACTCGGCCGCCGTGCGTTGCGCTACCGACCACCGGAGCGGAACCTCCGCCCGAAGAGCCAGTCGCCCGGCCCCTCGACCGTCCGGGGTTGCCCCCGACACGGTTCCAACTCCAGCAGCGACAGCAGTTCTATAGCGTCCTGTGGCACGGCGCAAGGGCTGCTCAGCACAATTTTCAAGATTCTTTTCGCGTCCACAAGATGTCCACAGATCACGCGCTGATATCCCCGGAATCCGTGACTTGCCCACCGAATCATCCACATGCGATGCGGCTGTGTCACTGCATGTTCGTCTTCGCTAATCGGTCACCGGCGTCCATGACGGCGCTGAGAGACACCCCCTCGTTCGATGCCGGTGCGGCACAATCAAGGTGTGATCGGATTTGTGCTCTGGTTGTTCTTCGTCGGCCTGATCGCCGGCGCCGTTGCCCGGCTCATCCTCCGCCCCCCGGCCCGCATTGGTTTCTGGGGGACGGTGCTGCTCGGCATCGTCGGGTCCTACGCAGGAGGGACGCTCGGCGCGCTGTTGTTCCATGACAGCTTCGACATCCGCAAGGCATCCGGCGTACTCGGCGCGGTCGTCGGGGCGCTCGTGGTCCTGGGGGTCTGGCGGCTGGCTGTGCGGGCGCGCTCGCCGCGACAACTGACGCGACGTTAGATACCAGCCGCCCGCCCCTGCGGCGCTCAGAGCTGTCCGGCGAGCCGGTCGAGAAAGATGCGCTGGCCGGCGATCAGCTTGGGCCGTGCCTGGTCGAGGTCGAACCAGGCGGCCCGATCCAGTTCCGGGAATTCCTGGACGCGGCCGGACCCGGCGGGCCACTCCATCTGGAATGTCCCCGCGACCACGTGCGCAGGGTCGAGGTCACCCTCCACCGCCCAGATCGCCACCAGCTTGCCGCCCGACTGCCGAACCTCGCCGAGCGCAACCAGATCCCCAGGCGGTACCGGCAGCCCGAGCTCCTCAGTGAACTCCCGCCGCGCAGCAGTCAGCGGGGCCTCGTCCGGCCCGTACTCACCCTTCGGTATCGACCAAGCACCGGCGTCGCGTCGCTGCCAGAACGGGCCGCCCAGGTGGCCGAGTAGCACCTGCACGGAACCGCCGATCCGGCGGAACACCAGGATGCCAGCGCTGCGTCTCGCCACATCCGCAGTCTGCCCCTGCGACACCCCGCACTGGGAGCTGTCGGTCGTCAGCCCTGCCTGCGGACAGAGCAGACAGCAGTGGGCGGCGACGCTTTGACGGTCGAGCGCGTGCTGTGGCCCGGATCCGCGGCCGGCCTCCACAGGCAAAGAGCCAGGTCGCATCGTGGCCAACGGATAAGCTCATCATCATGGTGCAATCTGCGCGCCGGGCAAGCACAGCCCTGCTCAACAGCACCGGCGCCCTTGATCCAATCAGCACGGTGCCCCCGGCGGAGTCGCCGCTGCTGCGCCGGATCCGGGAGTCGGTTATCGGCGACGACGCCGTGCTGCCCGGACCGTACGGGCCGCGCCGCGTCACCTACGCCGACTACACAGCCTCGGGCCGGGCGCTGAGCTTCATCGAGGACTTCATCCGAGACGAGGTGTTGCCGCGATACGCCAACACGCACACTGAATCCAGCGGTACCGGGTTGCAGACCACCCGACTGCGCGAGGATGCCAGGGCGATCATCCGCGATGCCGTCGGCGGCGACGACGAGACAGTCGTGATCTTCGCGGGATCCGGGTCGACCGGCGCGATCGACAAGCTCATCGGCATCCTCGGCCTGCGCCTTCCCGCAGAGCTGGACGACCGCTACCACTTCACCGACGTGATCCCCGCCGATGAGCGACCGGTCGTGTTCATCGGCCCGTTCGAGCATCACTCGAACGAGCTGCCGTGGCGCGAGTCGATCGCCGACGTGGTGACGATTCCGCAGGATGTCGACGGGCACATCGACACGGACCTGCTCGCGGCGGAGCTGGTGCGGTATGAGCGGCGGCCGCTGAAGATCGGGTCGTTCTCCGCGGCCAGCAACGTGACCGGGATCGTCAGCGACTCCTACGGCATCTCGGCGCTGCTGCACGCCCATGGCGCGCTGTCGTTCTGGGACTTCGCCGCGGCCGCGCCGTACGTCGACGTTGAGATGTACGGCGGGCGTGAGCGCGACCCACTCGCCTACAAGGACGCGATCTTCCTCAGCCCGCACAAGTTCATCGGAGGCCCGAGCACACCTGGGGTGCTCGTGGTCCGACGCGAGCTGCTGCACAACCGGGTACCCGACGTACCCGGCGGCGGCACCGTCGCATACGTCAATCCCAGCGAGCATCGCTACCTCGACGACCCGGCGCAGCGCGAGGAGGGCGGCACTCCAGCGATCATCGACTCCATCCGCGCCGGCCTGGTGTTCCAGCTCAAGCAGGCCGTCGGTCTCGACGTGATCCGCGCGCACGAGACGTCCTACCTGCGCCGCGCGGTAGCCGCCTGGCGGCAGGAACCCGCGATCGACATCCTCGGCAACCTCGACGCGGAGCGATTGTCGATCATCTCGTTCGTGGTGCGCGCGCCGAGCCGGCGCTACCTGCACCACAACTTCGTCGTGGCGCTGCTCAACGACCTGTTCGGCATCCAGGCCCGCGGCGGTTGCTCCTGTGCCGGCCCCTACGGGCATCGACTGCTGGGCATCGACCTCGACCGGTCGCACGAGTTCGAGCGCGAGATCTCGCACGGCTGCGAGGGGATCAAGCCCGGCTGGGTGCGCATCAACTTCAACTACTTCATCTCCGAGCCGGTGTTCAACTACCTCGTCGACGCCGTGCGCCTCGTCGCCTGCGATGGCTGGCGACTACTGCCCGATTACCGATTCGACCCCGTTAGCGGGCGGTGGCGGCATCACCGCGGACCTGTCGAGCCCCCGCTGCGAATGGCGCAGATCACCTACGATCCCGACGGCGCGATGCGCTACCCGCGACACGACGACCGTGCCCCCGAGGAAGAGTTGGCGCGCTACCTCGACGAAGCCCGCAAACTGCTCGATGACTGCACCGGCGCGAACGCGTTGCCCGCTGGGAACGTCAACGACGACTTCGACCACCTGCGCTGGTTCGAGCTGCCCGCCGAATGCCTCGGCTCCCCGGCATGACGACGATCGCGCACAGGCCGCGTTGTCACTGCTCGACGCGCCGTTTCGCCAAGAGTTCCTCGATCCGGTCCTCGAACCACGCGTAGACGTCGCGCATATCCTGGAGCCGTTCGTGACTGCCGCCGCCTGCAGATGCCAGCGCTCGATCGGCGAGTTCGCGCAGCTGCGTCACGGTGCGCAGCCGGGCCGCAAGGGCTCGATTCCAGCCTTCGGGCCGCAGCCGGTAATAGATGTGGCGATCGCCGGGATAGCCGACGCGCTCTAGATACCCCAGGCCGGTCAGCATCCGCGTGGCCGCGCTGACCGATCCGGCGGACAGCTTGAGTCCGGCCTGGATGTCCTGGGCTGATTGCTCGGGTGGATCGCAGACCACCATCCAGCCGAGCACCCGCACGTTCGCTCGCGGGGTGCCGAGGTCGAGGGCCAGCAAGCCGAGGTCTTCGACGAAACGCTCCCGCCAGTGCGGTGCCGGGCGCTGCGGCGCGGCGCGGCGGCCGGTCATTCGCCGGCCAGGTCGCGACGTTGGAAGGCGGCAATGCCGACGACGGCAGCCGCGGCGCCGACGGCGATGAGGACGGCCGCGCTCGTCCAGTTCGGATCCACGGCGGGCGCCGATGCCATGTGGTGGAACACGGATGTGTCGAGCAGCCAGTGGTTCGAGCTGAAGAACCCGCCGACAAGCTGGATGAGCAGCGACCAGGTGAGCACGCCGTACGTGACGGCGGCGGTGGCGCGCGGCCATATGCCGAACGCGAGCACGCCGATGCCGAGGACGCAGAAGGCCGGTGGCGCCATGTTGATGCCGGCGCCGAGCAGACTCGTCAGACTCACCCCGGCGTCCTGGCTGGCAGCGCCGACCCAGGCGAGCAGGCCGGCGAGCAGGCCGCTCGCGACCAGAACCATGGCGCTGAGCGCCAGTCGGCCGGCCAGCCATGAGGACCGCGAGACCGGCCGGACGAGCAGCTGGTCGAGGCGCCCCTCTGCCTCCTCGCTGCGGATCGCGCTGACCTGGCCGGCGACGGCGAACGCCACCAGCGCGGCCACCATCTGGAACGTGAAGCCGAGGTAGAGCTCGGCGCCCGCGCCGTGCCCGCCGAGACGCGTGATCACCCGTTCGACGCCCGCCGTACTCGTGAGCAGGTCCCCGCCCTGTTTGGATATGGAGCCCATGAGCAGCGCCATCGCCCCGATTCCGGCCGCCCAGCCCAGCACGGACGGGCGCACGAGGCGCACGGCCAGGCCCACTGGTCCGAACAGCAGCCGGGTGTGCGGCTGTGGGCTGACCCGGTCCGGGACGACGCTCGCACCGAGGTCGCGGCTGCCGGACAGATGGATCGCCAGGCCGGTGAGCAGCAGGACCAGGCCGATGATCGGCAGCAGCGCGACGGGACGCGGGTCGGTGAGGGGCTTGAGTTCCTCCACCCAGCCCAGCGGCGTCGCCCAGCGCAACCACTCGAGATCCGCGCCGGAATCAGCCGCCATGCGCAGCGCATAGCAGACGCCGAGCGCCGCACCGGCGTAGCCGGCCGCCTGGCGCCGGGTGGCCGCGAGCTGGCCGGCCAGCGCCCCGGCAGCGAGGAACATCGCGGCCGGCGCTACCAGGGCAAGCGCGAAATACAGCGCAGGTCCGGCCGCGATCTGGACCTTCGACGAGCGTCCCACAGCGACGATGATCACTGCCGTGACCGTCCACAGCACGACGAGACCGGCGGCGAGACCGACGAGGGCCTGCGCCGCCGCGCGGCGGCGGGTCGTCTGCCCGGCCAGCAGCAGCTCCCAGCGCCCGGCGTCCTCCTCGCCACGGATCAGCTTGGTAGCGATCAGCAGTCCCCAGACGGCACCGACGATGATCAGGAACATGAAGCTCTTCCACACCGTGTAGCCGGGCACCGTCTGGATCTCCCGGGCGGGCCCGTTGATCGCGGCCAGCCCCGTGTTGGACCCGAACAGCGCGACAAGCCGCTCTCGTTGCGCGAGCGTCTTGTAGGTCGTGGCGTAGCTGTACGCGGACGATGCCACGACCAGCCCGAACACGTAGCCCCACAGCACCCCCGACCGGACGGCCTTTCGCGCGGTCCGGGATGCGACGACGAGGGCGGGATGGCGACCGGCGGGCGCCGGGACGCGCAGCGCGAAGTCAGCGTGCATGAGCCGAGGTGTCTTCCGTCTCCGGCGCCGCGCCGTAGTGGGCGAGGAACAACTCCTCCAGGGACGGCTCGCGACTGAGCAGCTCGTGGACGCCCGCGGCGGCGAGCACCTTCAGCAACGGCTCGACCGTTCCGCGCACCTGGCAGCGCACGACCCGTCCGGTTACCTCGACCGTGCTCACCCCGGGAACCCGGGACAGATCCGGTACCGAACCGTCGAAGGTGGCCTCGACGGTGAGCGCCGACAGGTGGCGCATCTCGGCCAGGGTCCCCATCTCGACAAGCTCGCCGTCGCGCAGGATCCCCACCCGGTCGCAGAGCGCCTCGACCTCGCTCAGGATGTGTGAGGACAGAAACACCGTCTGGTCGCGCTCGCGCGCCTCGTGGATGCAGTGCCGGAACGCCTGCTCCATCAGCGGGTCTAGCCCAGCGGTTGGCTCGTCGAGCACGAGCAGGTCCGGACGGGTCATCAGGGCGGCGATGAGGATCAACTTCTGCCGATTTCCTTTGGAGTAGGCACGCACCTTCTTTGCCGGGTCGAGGTCGAACCGTTCGATCAGCTCGTCCCGGTACGCGGTGTCTACTCGGCCCTGCACCTTCCCGAGTAGGTGCAGGGTCTCGGTCCCGGTGAGCGACGGCCAGAGGTTCGCCTCACCGGCCACGTACGCCAGGCGGCGATGAGCCTCCACCGTCTGGGTCTGGCAATCCAGGTCGAAGATCTCTGCTCGCCCCGCCGTTGGCCGGATCAACCCCAACAGCAGCCGAATCGTGGTCGTCTTGCCGGCCCCGTTCGGGCCCAGGTAGCCGACCACTTCGCCCTCGGCGACCTCCAGGTCCAGGTCCCGCAGGGCGCGTACATTGCCGTAGCTCTTGGACAGGCCCTCGGTCCGAATGGCAGTCGTTCCCATCGGCTAGCCTCCAATGATTTCAGTATTCACTGAAAGTTTAGAGCAGCCGGGCCAGCGCCCCAAGGTCAGCCTGTGAGCACCCGGAACGCGAGGCGCCGGTTGCCGCCTCTGGCCTGCACGAGGCTGAACCACACGGGCAGCACGCCGTCCACCACGTTGTGCTGGTTCTCCCCGAGGTAGGCGGGACGAAGTCCCACATCGGAGATGAGCTGTTCCACCGTGGCCCGGTCGGCCTCATTGGCGGAGAAGAACAGGTCGGCGGGCACGCCGTCGAACAGCGGCTCGGCGAAGTTCTCCCAGCCCAGCGTGTTGAACGCGCGGGCATACCGGGCGCCCGGCGCGGCTTGGGAGATTTGCTGCGCCGCATTCACCACCGGTGCCCCGATCCGGTTGGTCGCGTCGATGACGAGCTTCCCGTCGATGCCTCCGGCGTGCTCGGCGAGGAAACTGTCGACCGCGGTGCCCGGCAGCGCCAGCACCACCACATCGGCGCCGTCGAGCGCGCTCGCGAGGTTGGCGACCGTGGCGCCGCCGTCGCCGACGGCGTCGCTGTCCGGATGGCGCGACCCGAAGATCACCGTGTGGCCCGCACGCTCCAGTGCCCGGCCAAGCGTGCCTCCGATGTTGCCCGTCCCGATGATCGCGATACGCATCAGCGTCTCCTGTCCGTTGTCGGTCTCCATGTTCGCCTCGGCCCACCACGACCGTGCTTCGCCCGCGTTATCAGCGGCGAGACCAGGGCAAGTCGACCATTCTTCGGCGCCGCCACGTGCCGCTGCGGGCCGCGACATAGCAACCATCTGCGCGCCCGACGACGAATCCTCGCCGAGGCTCGAGCCGTACGGAAGGACGAAGAAGGCTCCGTTTCTGGGCGGGCTCGCCCCGATCGACCGGGCCGTCGAGTGCTGTTCATCGCGGCGGGGCTAGGTCTCGCAGGCAGGCTCCATCGACGGTTCGGCGGCTGGGACGGCAGCCCTCGCAGGGCGCGAGACCGGTGGCAGAACCGTCAACGCGATCGCTGCGGCGACCACGAGCAACAACGCCGAGATGCCGAAGGCGCGGGCGTAGCCAGCCGTCTCGGCGACATTCGATCCCGACTGCGCCAGCGCGTGGGTCCGGGATGCCGCGATGGTCAGCAGCACAGCCAGCCCGAGCGATCCGCCGATCTGCCGCGTCGTGTTGATCAGTCCCGAGGCCAGCCCGGCGTCGCGCGGGTCGACGCCGCCGGTAGCCGAGAGCGTCACCGGGACGAACGACATGCCGATACCGAACGCGATGATCGCGCCGGGCAGACCGATGTGCGACAGGTAGGAACTGTCGGCCCGCAGACGGGCCAGCAGCAGCAGGCCGCCGGCCGCGATCAGCGGCCCGGTCACGAGCAGCACGCGAGAACCCAGCCGGCCGACCAGCCGCGAGGACAGCTGGGTTCCCACGATGATCGCCAGCGGCATCGGGAGGAACGCCAGACCCGCACGCAGCGGGCTGTAGCCCTGAACGTCCTGCAAGAACTGCGACAGGAAGAAGAACAGCGAGAACATCACCGAGCCGATGAGCACCATGATCAGGTTCGCGCCGGTGAGCGCACGAGAGCGGAACAGCCGAAGCGGAACCAGCGGATGCCGATGCCGGCTCTCGACGACGAGGAACGACACGACCAGCCCGGCACCGATTGCCAGATAGCCGATCACCGGGGGCGAGCCCCACGAATGGGTATCGGTCGAGACGATTCCGTACACCAGCGCAACCAGCCCGCCGGTGATCGTCAGGGCGCCGGCCCAGTCCAGCGTGGGCCGATCACCCTCGGCCCGCGACTCGCTCACCGCGAAGCGTGCGACGAGGAACACCAACAGCCCGATCGGGACGTTGATGAACAAAATCCAGCGCCAGGACAGCAGGTCGGTGAGCACGCCGCCAGCCAGCACCCCGGTGGCCCCACCCGCGCCGGCCACCGCGCTCCACATGCCCAGCGCGCGGGCGCGGGCCCTCGGCTCGCGAAACGTCGTGGTCAGAATCGTCAACGTCGCTGGCGCCAACACCGCGCCACCGAGGCCCTGCAACCCACGTGCCACGATCAGCTCGCCGCCGGACTGCGCCAGGCCACCGAGCAGCGACATCGCCGAGAACAGCGTCACCCCGATGAGGAACAGGCGGCGTCGGCCCCAAATGTCCGCTGCCCGCCCGCCTAGCAACAGGAAACCCGCGAACGTCAGCGTGTACGCATTGAGCACCCACGCCAGCTCGTTCTGCGACATACCCAGATCACGCTTCATGTCCGGCAACGCCACGTTCACGATGCTGATGTCAAGCACCACCATGAACTGCGCGACGCACACAACCGCAAGTACCAGCGCATCAGAACCAGCACGGGACACATCCATCCCGCGCCGGAGCAAGGTAGAGGTAGCCATCACCCGGTGCCAGCACATCATCGAGCGTCCCTATTCCCAGCCCACCCGGGCACAGGGCTGGCGGCTGGCAGTTCGCCTCGGGGGTTGCCCAATCTGCCCGCAAGAGATGTGATGGACACCACAACGTCCTCGGGTGGCTCGCCCGATGAGAGGAGCAACGGTGCTTCGACTTCGACGGCTGGTGGCACTGACGGCTGCGGCGACATTGGCGGCGGCCCTCGCCGTGACGGGAACCGCTGCGGCCCAATCCCCCGGTGAGGCCCTGGTCACGCACAGCAGCCCAATCACCCCCTTCTCGCAGAACAAGCAGAACGAACCCGCAGTCGCGGTGGACGCTGCACACCCGAACGTGGTTGTCGCGGGCGCCAACGAAGAGATCGACATGGAGGCGTGTAACGCCGGTAACGACACCACCTGCCCGTTCACGCCCGGCGTCGGTGTCTCCGGCGTCTACTTTTCCTCCGACAGCGGCCAGAGCTGGACGCAGCCGACCTACACCGGCTGGAGCGCCCGAAGCTGCACCGGCGAGCCGGGCAATACCGATCCGCCCTGCCAGCCCGGCGTCGGCCCTATCGGCACGCTGCCGTTCTATTACGAGAACCGGCTGGTCTCCGATGGTGACCCCGGCGTCGCCTTCGGCCCCGCCCCGGGCCCCAACGGGTTCTCCTGGGACAACGGGTCGCGTCTGTACTACTCGAACTTGACGTCGAACTTCACCACCGGCGCGTTCCGTGGCTTCGAGGCAATCGCCGTCTCCCGCACCGACCACGTGCAGGCTGCCGCGGGCGGCGACCAGAACGCCTGGATGCCGCCGGTCATCATCTCCCGGCAGTCGAACACGACGTTCTCCGACAAGGAGCAGATCTGGGCCGACAACGCCGCTAGCAGCCCGTTCTTCGGCAACGTCTACGTGTGCTGGGCGAGCTTCCGCGGTCAGGAGAAGTCACCCAATGCCGCCCCGGCGCCGCTGATGGTGGCGGCGTCACACGACGGCGGTGACACCTGGACGCTGCATCAGGTCACCGGGGCGGCCAACAACGGCCAGCGCAACCCGATGGACGGGTGCACGGTGCGCACCGACAGCCACGGTGTGGCCTACGTGTTCGGCATCGGGACGGTCTCTTCGGCCAATCACGAGCCGTTCGAGTTACTGGTGCAGTCGGCCAACGGCGGACAGACCTGGGCGACGCCGCGCGCGGTGGCCGGCCCGGTGAGCCAGCCGGGTGTCACGGACCCGGTGCAGGGTCGCCCCACCACCGACGGCGTGGCCGGAGCGCGCAGCGACCTGGCGCCCGCGCCCAGCGTCGACATCGCCAACGGCGCGCCGAGCGGAGCCGACGCGACCAACCGCATCGTGATGAGCTATGTCAGCGGCTCGTTGGCGAGTCCGGACGTTCTGTTCACCGAGTCGACCGACCGCGCAGCCAGCTGGTCGACGCCTCGCGCGATCCAGACCAGGGGCGACCGTGGCTACTACAGCGCCCCGGCGATCTCGCCGAACGGCACCGACGTCTACGTCGTCTACAACGCGTTCACCACGCCGTACCGGCTGACGACAGCCGACCCGCGCTCCCTCGTCGGGGTGGTCCTGCACGCGACCAGCAGCAGTGATCCGGCGACGCCAACCGGTGGGTTCAGCGAGGTGAACCGCGGCGAGCCCGGCGACGCGCGAGGCAGCAGCGCCAATGCGCTCAGCTCCGAGTTCCTCGGCGACTACGTCTACGCCGCCGCCACCCGCGACTACGGCGTCGCGGTGTGGAACGACACCCGGAACGCGGCTGACTGCCCAGCCATCGACGCGTACCGGCAAGCCCTCGTCGACGGTCAGAGCGCGACCCCGCCGGCCGTACAACAAGCCTGCCGGCCCAACTTCGGCAACTCCGACATCTACAGCTTCAGCACGGCACCCTGACCACCGGCGAGGCGCCTGACAGGGCGGGTCCCGCGCCAACCATCCGCCGGTCGCGCCAGTGACCGCGCCACGCGTCGACGTCGCGCATGTCCTGGAGCCGTTCGGGCCTGCCGCCGCCTGCTGATGCCAGCGCTCGGTCGGCGAGTTCGCGCAGCTGCGTCACGGTGCGTAGTCGGTCCTCGAGGGGGCGCCGCAAGAGTGACGATCGGGGAGGCGCGGACGCTGTCCTGTAAGGAGGCCGGCTCTAACCCGCGGACGTTCTCGCGGGTCTCTTACTGCGGCGCGCGGCCGGTGCGCACCGAGATGGGAGTTCGGACACCGATGGCCTCACGCATGACGGGTCAGGCGCGCCGCTGGACGGCGGTGGGTGCGGCTGCTGCACTGCTCGGTTCGCTGTTCTTTTGGGGTGCCACGCCCAGCTATGCCGTGCACGACACCGGCATGTTCGAGTTGGACGGCAACACCGCCCAAAACGCGACGCCGCCGCCGTACGACTGGGAGGGCCTGTTCAACGCGGACGGCACCCACAAGATCACACCGAGTTTCACCAGCCCGTTGCTCGCCTCTGGCTTCTTCGCCGACGCCGCGAAGCCGGATCACAGCTACTTCGCGCAGTCCGACAAGGACATCCACGACATCACCACGTGGAAGTGCAAGACCGTGAAAACCCCCACGCCCAAGGACGATCTGCTGAACGCGTACGCCGCCGTCGTCCAGGTGCCGGCAGGCGCGCCCGACAACGCGGGTCACAAGGTCCTGTACCTGGGCTCCGAACGCCGGAGCAACAACGGTGACTCCTTCGCCGGCTTCTGGCTGCTCAAGGATCCGACCGTCGGCTGCACCACCACGGGCGCCACGACCCCCTTCACCGGCCACCACACCGTCGGCGACATCTTCGTTGCGAGCAACTACACCAACGGCGGTGGCAGCCAAGACGTCCAGGTGTACGCCTGGCAGGCGGCTAAGCCCCACCTCAAGCTGCTGACCGCGGGTGCAGTCTGCAACCCGGCCGTTACGGGAGACGACGCCTGCGCGATCGCGAACACGGACACCATCACCCCCCCGTGGGACACGCAAACCCTCAAGAAGAACGAGTTCGTCGAGGCCGGCGTCGATCTGACCGCGCTGCTCGGGAACGCCGGCGTCACCTCGTGCTTCAGCACGGTCCTGGCAGAGACGCGCTCCTCGCAGCAGACGACCGCGGAACTGAAGGACTTCACCGCCGGCACGTTCAACACCTGCCCGCCGCCACCGATCACCACCACGGCCACCCCGGGTGGCCCCCTGGTGACGCCCGGCACCCCGGAACACGACGTCGCCACGGTGCGCGCCGTTGACGACCTGCCGACCCCGACGGGAACCGTCAGCTTCTTCCTCTGCACGCCGGACGAGGTCACCGCGGGCGGCTGTGAGGACAGCGCGGGCACCCAGGTCGGCTCGCCGGTGACACTCGACAACGGCAGCGCCACCTCGGCCACGATCGACGGCACCACCACACCGAACGACCTCGCCACGGGCAAGTACTGCTGGCGCGCGGAGTACACACCCGACGAGGAGTCCGCGGGCATTTACGTGCCGAGCAGCGAGACCAACGCCGACGTCGGCGGACCAGGTGCCGAGTGCTTCGTGGTGATCAAGAACACGACCACGATCACCACCCAGGCCTCGCCGACCACCGGCACGGTGGGGGTGGCGATCACGGTCGGGGACACGGCCAGCTTCGCGCCGACCAACCTCGTCGTGCCGCCGACCGGCAGCGTGACGTTCACCCTCTACTCGGACGACACCTGCAGCACCGCCGTGCCCGGGGTGTCCGGCACCGGTGACATCACCACCAGCGGCGGCGTCTCGTCTGCGTCCTTCCAGACGTCGTGGACCCCGACCGCTCCCGGCACGTACAAGTGGATCGCCGCCTACCCCGGCGACGCGGACAACACCGCGTTCACCACCGGCTGCGGCGATGACAACGAGCAGATCACCATCACGGCACCCCCGACGACGCCCACGTCACCGACGTCGCCACCACCGCCGACGTCACCGCCAACGCCGACGTCACCGCCATTGGCCAATACCGGCTTCCCGACCGGCACGTACCTGGGGTCGGCAGTCGGGTTGCTACTGGCAGGTGCCCTGATTCTCGGGTTCAGCGTGCGTCGCCGTCGCGGACGACACGAAGCCTAACGCCTGAGCCTCCGTGCGCCCGGGGCACTGCCGGGCGTAGCCACCAGCCGGCCGGTGTCGAACCACGTCCAGGCCCGCACATATGCGGCAGGATGGCCAACGGAGAGAAGGAGCCGTTGGTGGCCGGCGTTGGTTGGCAGTTCTGGGTGGACCGGGGCGGCACGTTCACCGATATCGTGGCCAGACGGCCGGATGGCGGCCTGGTCACGCGCAAGTTGCTGTCGGAGAACCCGAAGCGTTACCCGGACGCGGCGGTGGCGGGGATCAGGGCATTGCTGGGCGTCGCTGCCGACGAACCGATCCCGGCTGCGCGGGTCGAGCAGGTGCGGATGGGCACCACCGTGGCCACCAACGCGCTGCTGGAACGTAAGGGTGAGCGCACCGCGCTGGTGATCACGAAGGGATTCGGCGACGCCCTGCGGATCGGCTACCAGAATCGGCCGCGGATCTTCGCGAGGCACATCGAGCTGCCCGAGCTGCTGTACGAACGGGTCATCGAGGTCGACGAGCGGATCGAGGCCGACGGCACCGTGCTGCGCGCGCCGGATCTCGAGGCGCTGGCCGCCGACCTCCGGCACGCGCGCGCGGACGGGTATCGGCGCGCTGGCCGTGGTGTGCATGCACAGCCACCTGCACCCGGAGCACGAGCGCGTGATCGGCGAGCTAGCCGAGGCGACTCGGGTTCAGCCAGATCTCGCTGTCCAGCGAGGTGAGCCCGCTGATGAAGCTGATCCCGCGCGGGGACACAGCGGTCGTGGACGCCTACCTTTCGCCAGTGCTGCGCCGGTACGTCGACGCGGTGGCCGAGCAGATGCGCGGCGTGCGGTTGATGTTCATGCAGTCGAACGGCGGCCTGGCCGAAGCCGGGCACTTCCGCGGGAAGGACGCGATCCTGTCCGGGCCGGCTGGCGGCATCGTGGGAATGGCGCGGCTGTCGCAGCTGGCCGGCTTCGGCAAGGTGATCGGCTTCGACATGGGCGGCACCTCCACCGACGTGTCACACTTCGCCGGCGAGTACGAGCGGGTGTTCCACACGCAGGTGGCCGGCGTCCGACTGCGCGCCCCGATGCTGGACATCCATACCGTCGCCGCGGGCGGCGGATCAATCCTGCACTTCGACGGCAGCCGTTACCGGGTCGGCCCCGATTCGGCCGGCGCGGACCCCGGCCCGGCCTGCTATCGCAACGGCGGGCCGCTCACGGTGACCGACGCCAACGTCATGCTCGGCCGGATCCAACCCGCGCACTTTCCTCGAGTGTTCGGTCCGGACGGAGACGAGCCCCTGGACCGCGAACTCGTCCGGCGGCGCTTCACCGAGCTGGCCGCTGACATTCGCGAGCAGACCGGGGACACCCGGACACTCGAGCAGGTTGCCGAGGGATACCTGCAGATCGCCGTCGCCAACATGGCAAACGCGGTCAAGCGGATCTCGGTGGAGAAGGGTCACGACGTCACCGAGTACGTGCTCACCACGTTCGGCGGTGCGGGCGGGCAGCACGCCTGCGCCGTGGCTGACGCACTGGGCATCCGCACCGTGCTCGTACCGGCGATGGCCGGGGTGCTCTCCGCCCTCGGCATCGGCCTGGCCGACGTCACCGCGATGCGCGAGCAGTCCATCGAGGCTCGACTTGCGGCCTCAACCATGCCGCGGTTGCGCGAGGTCGCCGAGGCATTGGAGTCGGCCGCCCGCGCCGAGCTGCGCGACGAGGACGTGCCCGAGCAACGGATCCGGATCACCGCGCGGGCGCACCTGCGCTATGAGGGCACCGACACGGCGGTACCTGTCGGGCTGGCAGACGTCGACGACATGGCGGCCGAATTCGCGACGAGCTACCGCAGGACCTACTCGTTCCTGATGGACCGTCCGCTGGTCGTGGAAGCAATCTCGGTGGAGGCCGCCGGTCTGACCGAGCAACCCGACCTCTCGCACCTCGGCGAATCAGCTGCGTCCCCAGACGGGTCGGACGGCACGGTCCTGCTCTACTGCGGCGGGTCGTGGCGGGACGTCCCGCTGCACAGGCGAGAACGGATGCAACCGGAAGACGCAGCCACCGGCCCGGCGATCATCGTCGAGGCCAACTCCACGACCGTGGTGGACGAGGGCTGGCGGGCGACCATGACACCGGCCGGGCATCTGCTGGTCGCTCGGGTCGTCGCCCGCCGCGGCGCCGAGGTGAGCAGCGAGGCCGATCCGGTCCTGCTGGAGATCTTCAACAACCTGTTCATGTCGATCGCCGAGCAGATGGGCGCGGCGCTCGAGTCCACGGCGCAGTCGGTCAACATCAAGGAGCGGCTGGATTTCTCCTGCGCGCTGTTCGACCCAGCGGGCAATCTCGTCGCCAACGCCCCGCACATCCCGGTGCACCTGGGTTCCATGGGTAGCACCGTCAAGGAGGTCATCCGCCGCCGCGCGGGCACGATGAAGCGCGGCGACATCTACGCGGTCAACGACCCCTACCACGGCGGTACGCACCTGCCCGACGTCACCGTGGTCACGCCGGTGTTCGATGCGGCGGGCGAGCGAGTCCTGTTCTTCGTCGCCTCCCGCGGGCACCACGCCGAGATCGGCGGTCTCACCCCCGGCTCCATGCCCGCGAACAGCCGTGACGTCCACGAGGAAGGGGTGCTGTTCGACAACTGGCTGCTGGTCGAGGACGGCAGGTTCCGGGAGACCGAGACGCTGCGGCTGCTGACCGAGGCGCGGTACCCCTCGCGCGACCCGCAGACCAACCTGGCCGACCTGCGGGCGAAGATCGCGGCCAACGCGAAGGGCGTCGCCGAGGTGGGCAACATGATCGACCACTTCGGGCTTCGGGTCGTGCAGGCGTACATGCACCACGTTCAGGACAACGCCGAGGAGGCTGTCCGTCGCGTCATCGACGCCCTCGGCGACGGCGCTTACCGCTACGAGATGGATTCCGGCGCCGTGATCTGCGTGCAGATCACGGTGGACCACGAGCAGCGCTGCGCGACGCTCGACTTCACCGGCACCTCGCCCCAGCTCGACACGAACTTCAACGCACCGTCGTCCGTGGTGACCGCCGCGGCCCTGTACACGTTCCGCACGCTGGTGGCCGACGACATCCCGCTCAACGACGGGTGCCTACGGCCGCTGCACCTGATCATCCCCGAGGACTCGATGCTCGCGCCCGTCTACCCCGCGGCGATCGTCGCCGGCAACGTCGAGACATCGCAGGCGATCACCGGCGCGCTCTACGCGGCGCTCGGCGTCCAGGCCGAAGGATCCGGCACGATGAACAATGTCACCTTCGGCAACGAGCGCCACCAGTACTACGAGACGGTCGGTTCCGGCTCCGGAGCCGGTGACGGGTTCGACGGGGCGCCCGTGGTGCAGACGCACATGACCAACTCGCGGCTGACCGATCCCGAGGTCCTCGAATGGCGCTTTCCGGTCCTGCTGGAGCGGTTCGCCATCCGGCGTGGAACTGGTGGTGCCGGCCGTTGGCGTGGCGGCGACGGAGGCATCCGGCGGATTCGGTTCCGGGAACCGATGACCGTCAGCACGCTGTCCGGCCACCGCCGGGTGGCCCCCTACGGCATGGCCGGTGGATCGCCCGGCGCATTGGGAGCCAATCGCGTCGAACGCGCCGACGGCACGGTCACCGAGATGGCCGGCTGCGACTCGGTCGATGTGCAACCTGGCGACGTGCTCGTGATCGAGACACCCGGCGGTGGCGGCTACGGCCGCTGACCAATCGGTGCCGGATCGTGAATCAGGGCCCGTGCCAGGTGCCAAGCGGCGGCATGAGCAGCGGTCCGGCGGAGGGCAAGCCGAGACGCTGCGCGAGGTGACCGAGCGGTCCCCACGCGTCCAGAGCGAGAGCCGCGGCGTGCGGATCCTCGCTTGAACGCGGCGCGCGCAATCGCGGGACGGGTGTTATCCGTGGCAGTTGCACAAGGGCCGCGTCGGCCGGCAGACTGGCGCGTTCCCGGGCGATCCGAGTGGCGTGGCGCAGCCCGCCCAGTTCGTCAACGAGTCCGCGGTCATACGCATCCAGGCCGGTCCACACCCGGCCCCGGGCGACCTCGTGCACCTCGGCGACGGTCATGTTGCGGCCGGCGGCGACCTTGGCGACGAAGTCGTCGTAGATCCGGTCGAGCCAGCCGGACAGCCGCTGCCACTCCTCGTCCGTGAACGCCTCGAGCGGGGACATCATGTGCGCATGTCGGCCTTCGGCGATCGCGTCATGACCGACGCCGAAGCGCCCCAGCAGATCGTCCACCGAAACCTTTCCACCCAGCACCCCGATCGAGCCGGTGAGCGTTCCAGGCTGCGCGACGATGACATCCGCGGGGGCCGCCACGAAGTAGCCACCGGACGCCGCGACATTTGCCATCGACACGACCACTGGCTTGCCGGCTTCGCGCAACCGGGTCACCTCCCGCCAGATCGTGTCCGAGGCGACGTACGAGCCGCCCGGGCTGTTGACCCGGAAGACGACGGCCCGCACCCGCTCGTCGCGGCCCGCCGCGCGCAGCGCGCCGCTGACGGTGTCCGAGCCCATCGCCGCGCCCGGCAGTGGGCCGCGGCTGCCGCGGCCGACCCGGATCTGCCCGTGGCCGGTCACGAGCGCGACGACGCCGCGGCGGCGGGTCGCCGCGCGGCGCACCCGCTGTGGCAGGGATCGGCGTCGGCGGTAGCGGCTGACGAACAGCAGCTGCGGCTCTCGCGCGGTCCTGCCTCTGGCTTCGGCGTAGGCCTCGTCCCGGTAGCCGATGCGGTCGACCAGGCCGCTGGCCTGTGCCTCCGGTGCGGTCAGCGGCGCCCGATCGGCCAGCCCGCGCACCGTGTCCCGGTCGAGCCGACGCCCGTTCGCCACGGCGGCGACGACCTGCTCGAACGCCGAGGCGACCACTCGCCCGGTGGCCTCGCGCTGCGGCTCGGTAAACGACCGCTCCAGGAACATGTTGGCGGCGTTCTTGAACTCGTGCCGGGTTCCGATCTGCCGCCGCACACCGGCCCGGTCGAGCGCTTCAGCGAGGAACAGCGAGCTCGCGCCGAACCCGACGAAGCCCACGTCGCCGGAGGGCTGCACCCAGACCTCGTCGAACCCGGTCGCGAGATAGTAGGGGACGGTGCCTGCCTCGGACTCCCCGAACGTCTCGGCCCAGGCCAGCGCCGGCTTGCCAGCCGCACGGAATTGGGTTACCGCGTCGCGAATCTCCTGGGCCTGGGCCAAGCCCATCCGGCCCGCGCCGAGCTTGGCGATCAGCCCGCATACCTTGGCATCGGCGGCCGCGTCGGCGAGCGCGTCCAGCACACCGGGCAGCAGCGTGCGGCGGCGCGACAACAACCGCCCTACCGGATCCGCTGGACGCAGCTCGATCAGCGGCTGCGTCAGGTCCAGCTCGAGCAGATACGGCGCCGTCCGGCGGCGCAGCTGCGCGAATGCGTGCGCGCTATCCATGCCACTCCCACGGCCGAAATGAACAGGCAGACTCCTGCACATAGGAAATCATGCCGGATCGGAGGTGGTGACGAGGCCGACATCGGTGTCGCAGCGGGTAACCGCACGGCGTGTCGGCCCGCAGAGACGCCAACGTCCCGGTGACGGTCCCATGCGGTGCGCCGCGATGTGCCCGACCGCTGGGCCGTCTCCTTCACGGCTCGATAAGTTCCACGTGGCGGCCGCTCGCTGCGGCGAGGCCGCGCAGGTCGTCTCGATCTGAAGTGACGATGAAGTGGTTCTACGCTGCGGGTCCGCTTAGAGGAGCGCACGCTGGCTCCTCTGGTGCCTGCCGGGCGCACGCGCGGGCTAGCGTCGTACGCACCGGAATCGATGGGAAGGGTCAGCGAGCATGAACCCAGCCAACGCCGAGGACATCTTCGACGTTCTCGACAGTGATCACCAAGCGCTGCTCGAATCGGTCACCGTCGCCTTGGCGACTGGCGACGCCGACCTTCTGCCGAGCCGCTGCGAGCAGCTCGTCATGTCGGTCGTGCGCCACTTCGTCGCAGAGGAGCAGTACCTGCTGCCGCTGGTCCGGCACAGCCTCGCCGATGGCGAGCAGGCGGCGAAGGCGGCGTTCGAGGAGCATCGCATCGTGGAGACCGAGCTGCGCAGACTCGAAGACGTCGAGCACACCCCCACTACCGCGCGCCCGGTATTGGCTGATATCGAGGCTGCGATACGCCGGCACCTCACCAACCAGCATGACCAGCTGTTCCCGGCCTTGCGTGCGCGATGCGACTCGGCCCGGTTGCAGGGGCTGGCCGAGGAGATCATCGGCTCCGAGCAGCTCGCGCCCACGCGGCCCCGCGTCGTGCGAGCGGAGTCGCCAGCGCTGAACAAGATCGTCAGCCTAGTCGCCGGCTATGTCGACCAGGTCCGCGACGCCTACACCCATCGCGGCGTGGAGGGCCCGGACATCGAGCGGGCGAGCCCCAGCGACGCCTCGTCCCCGTAGCCGGCAGCTACAGCTTGTAGCCGATGTCGCGCAGCAGGCCGCGCCGGGCAGCGACGTCGGCATCGGTTTCGACGCCTACCGGAGGATCCCCGTCGACAACGCCGATGACGCCGCGGCCCCGCGCGGTGACGGTGACGACGACGTCCACAGGGTTTGCGGTTGCGCAGAAGATCGTGCAGACCTCGGGAACCGCCTTGATCGGGTTGAGCACATTGACCGGGTATCCCTCGCGCAGCAACACGACGAAGCAATGCCCCGCGCCGATCGCCGCCGCGTTCTCCTCCGCCAGCCCGACGAGCTCGTCGTCGTTCCCAGACGACCGAACCAGGCGCGCCCCCGAGGCCTCGCAGAACGCCAGACCAAAGCGAAGATGCGGGCTGACGCCCACCAGGGCTTCGTGCAGATCCTCCACCGTCTTGATGAAGTGCGACTGGCCGACGATGACGTTGGCGTCTTCGGGCTTGTCGAGGGCAACGACCTCGAACGACACGGTCACGGCTGGGGCTGCGGGAAGGTGGGCGCCCAGGGTAGCTGGGCGGGCACGACCGGACCAAACGGCACATCGAACGTCACCACGGTGTCTGCCCACCTGCGCAGCAGGCGCCCGGCGGCGGAAGCGAGCAGCATCGCATGCGCGTCGGAATGCCCGGCGTACAGCTGACAGCGCCCGTTCGGTAACACGGTGTCCAGACGGGCGATGCACTGCACGTCGAGCCAGGTACTCATCGATGCCCTTCCCGCCCGGGCTACGTCGTTACGGGCGATCCCATCACGCCAGCACAACGGACCCTATCCCGGTAGGGCCCAAGGTCACCGATCCCACGCGGCAACCGGCCGGTGCTGCGGGCCGCGAGGACCTTCGGCCCTGTGCTGGCCAGGTGAGCCGCGAAATCCTTGGCATGAGGTGAGGTATGGGCGCCTTCTTCCGGCTGCCAGCCGCGGGCGCGATGTTCTTCGTCAGCGCGTGGCTGCTGATGATCTTTGCTGGCATGTTGTCGAATGATGTCGGCATCAAGCCTTTCGGCTACCTGACATCCATGGTGCTCACCATCGGCCTGTGGCTCGTCATCGCGCCGGCGGCTGGCGCCATCGCCGGATCCGGAAAGCGCACGCCGGCCAAGCGCTGAGTCTGCGGCGTGCGCGCCGGTCAGCCTACGCCGATCCGCGGCCACGGCGCCCGGCGGTGAATCGCGCTGCTCCGGCACGTGCCTGGCCGAGGCTGCTGGTGCCGATCTCGTACTCGCGGGACAAGGCGTCTGCGAGGCTGAGGGCGTCCTGCTGGTACACCGAGCGGCGGTCCCCGCGCAACGCGCTTTGGGGAAGCTGCGCGAGCTCTGTGGCCAACCCTTGGGCGGCGGCCAGCGCCTGGCCGGATGGGACCACGCGGTTGGCCAGACCGATCGCGAATGCCTCCCGGGCGTCGACCTCGCGCCCGGTCAGGATGAGGTCCAAGGCCCGACTCATGCCGATCAGGCGGGGCAGCCGCACCGTGCCGCCATCGACGAGGGGAACCCCCCAGCGGCGGCAGAACACGCCGAACACCGCGGTCTCTTCCACCACCCGAAGGTCGCACCAGCAGGCGAGTTCCAGGCCACCGGCAACGGCGTGACCAGCCACGGCGGCGATCACCGGTTTGTCCAGCACCATCCGGGTCGGCCCCATCGGGCCGTCACCGGTCGGCTCGACGCGGTTCCCGCGTCCTTCGGCAAGAGCCCGAAGATCCGCGCCAGCGCAGAACGTGCCACCGGCGCCCCACAGCACCGCCACCGAGGCATCGTCGTCCGCGTCGAAGGCTCGGAACGCGTCACCCAGCGCCGCGGCAGTAACGCGGTCGACCGCGTTACGCACCTCGGCCCGGTCGAGCACGACCGTGGTCACGGGCCCGGCCCGCTCGATTCTGACGGTGGCATCACCGTCGGCGACAGTCACGGGTTCATTGCACCATCAACACGCCGCAGCCACGCGACCGAGATCTCGTGCTGGCCGGACCGACGGCCTAATCCCCGATTGTGCAACGTCTGGCCGTCTCAGGCTGCCAAACGTTGCACGATCGGGATACCGCCCGCACCGCTGGTGGGAGCCGCCCGCATGAGATCCCGGCCGCGGCACGGCACGCTGCCTCACCGGCGGCTGATCAAGATCACTCCGCGGCAAGGTCCCGCCGGTACAACGTGCCTTGCTTGCCGCCGATGTCGGCGGGGTCGGCTGGGCCGACTGGAACGAACCCGGCCTTGGTCAGCACCTTCCGCGACGCGACATTCTCGCAGGAGGCGGCCGCCGTCAGTGCACACAGCCCGTACCGCGCCGCCGCCAGCCGGCACAGCTCTCGCAGGGTCGCGGTCGCCACCCCGCGACCGGCGACATGTTGGGCGACCCGGTAGCCGAGCTTTGCGGTTGCGTCATTGAACTCATAGAGGTTGAACCGGCCCAGTACCGAACCGTCCTCGTCAACGAGCACGTAGAACGCACTGATGCCGGCTTCTTGCTCGGCAAGCAGAGCGCTGTGGCGCTCCGTGAACTGGTCGAAGAACTCGTCGCCGCGGTCGGAGATCGAGGCGGCGAAGTAAGCGCGGTTCGCTAGCTCAAAGGCCAGGACCGCCTGTCCATGCTCAGCACGAAGGCTCTGCAGCTCGGGCACTTCCAGACTCTATCCACACGGTCCGCCGGGCCAAGCGTGACTCGCACCGGTAGCCGATGCCCGTAGGCGCCATTCGGCTCAGGCGCCAATCCTGGCCTCATCGATTGTTGGGCGCGGTGTGGAAGATGATCCGGTTCCCGAAGGGGTCGGGGACGGCCAGGTCACTCGATTGGTGCGACGGCCATTGATGTGCGTCGCAGGAGGAGGTGCCCGCCGAGCGCACCGACGCCTAGCACGGTGCCAGCCAGGCACAGGGCGGTGGTCGAGGCGGCGTGGGCGAGCAACAGCCCGCCGAGGGCGGCGCCGAGGGCTTGGCCGAGGTAGATGCCGGATGAATTGTAGGAGATCACGACGCTGGGTAGGCGGGGCACGAGGGCGGTGAGACGGTGGTTGTTGGGGGTGGCCACGGCCCAGGCGGCGGCCCCATTGAGGGCCATTAGCGGGAACACGAGCGCGGTGCTGGCGGCATAGCCGAGGGCGGCGATGGTGGCGGTGAGCACGGTGAGGGCCAGCAACAGAGTGCGCTGCGCGCCGTAGCGGTCGGTAAGCCAGCCGCTGCCGAACGCGCCGACGGTGCCGCCGATTCCCCAGGCCAGCAGTGCGACGGCCAGCGCGGTGCCGGTGATGTTGGCGGTGGCGCGCAGGATATGCGCGATATAGGTGTAGACGATGATGCTGGCCGCGCTGGCTAGCGTCATGACCGCGACGATCGCCAACACCCGCCGATTGACTAGCAGCCCGAAGCGCTCGGTCATTGGCACCCGCGGCAGTGCTGCCA
Source organism: uncultured Actinomycetota bacterium (assembly GCA_963839175.1). Lineage (GTDB taxonomy): Bacteria > Actinomycetota > Actinomycetes > Mycobacteriales > Jatrophihabitantaceae > CAWIUB01. The sequence continues at coordinate 125,754 of CAWIUB010000052.1, read as the reverse complement.
GGGCTGGCAGGGTGGCGAGCAGCCCGAGCAGGGCCACCGTCCCGACGACGGCGACGAAGATCACGCTGGCTTGCCAGCCGATGTGCTGGCCGATCGCGGTGCCGGCGGGCACCCCGAACACGGTGCCCACGGTGAGCCCGCCCAGGATGATCGACAGCGCCTGACCGCGGCGGGCCGGGCCGGCCAGCGCCACTGCCGCGGCGGACGCGTTCGGGGTGTACAGCGCCGCACCGAGCCCAGCCGCGACCCGGACCAGGAGCAGCACCATGAGAGTTGGCGCCGCGGCCGAGGCAAGGTTCGCGGCCACGAACATCGCCAGAGCCACGGCCATGAGAGGTTTGCGGGGCAGCCGGCTGGTCAGCGCGGCCAGCACCGGCGCAGCTAGGGCGTAGGTCAGCGCGAAGGTCGTGACGACCTGCCCAGCGGCGCTCTGAGACACATGCAGGCCCCCAGCGAGCTGCGGCAAGATGCCGGCCAGCACGAAGGAGTCGGTGCCCATCGCGAACGAGCCGAGCGCGAGAACCGCCACCGGAGCCACCCACCGCCGAGGGCTCAGTGCGGGCGGCGCTGCGGAGACGTTGGTGGGCGGACTGATCTGTGACTTGACGGTCATGTCACCACTGTGTGGTTCATTCTTACGCTGGTACAGAGGGGCGTTTATGCTGGTGTCCGTGGCACTAGGCTCCGGCTCCCCAGAAGGTGTTGCATGACCGGCATGGCTCGTCGAGCGGAACTGGCCGACTTCCTGCGCACCCGACGCGAGGCCCTGGACCCGCTCATGATCGGATTGCATCCCGGGCCGCGCCGACGCACCCCGGGCCTGCGGCGGGAGGAAGTCGCGCAGCTGTCCGGGGTCAGCCACACCTGGTACACCTGGCTGGAACAGCGCCGCGACATCTCCGTCAGCCGCCAGGTCCTCGACAGCCTCGCCCGCGCACTACGCCTGAACACCGTCGAGCGTCGACACCTGTTCACTCTCGCCGGTGTCGCCCTGCCCGACGAACACCTCGCCCGCCCGGTCGTCACCGACCCGCTGCGCCGTCTGGTCGACACGCTCGACCCGAACCCCGCCTACGTGATCAGCCCGTGGTGGGATCTGTTGGCCTGGAACCGCAGCTACTCGGCGTTGCTCGGCGGCCTGGAGTTCCGGCCCGAGGAAGAGCGCAACAGCCTCTGGCTGCTGTTCACCGACCCCGCCACGCGGAGCCTGCTGGTCGACTGGAACGCCGAAGCGCGACAGATCCTCGGCCAATTCCGCGCGAACACCGCCACATATCCCGGTGACCCGCGGGCGACAGCGCTGGTCGACGCACTGCACGAGGCGAGTGCTGAGTTCCGGACGTTGTGGGCAGAGCACCCCGTCAAGGGATTTCAGCCCTCCCGCAAACGCTTCAACCATGCGGTCGCCGGACGCCTTGACCTGGACTACGTCAAACTCGCCACCGCCGAAGACACCCAACAGAACCTCGTCGTCTTCCTCCCCGCCGACCCAACCACGGCCGACCGAGTCCGACAGCTCGGCGACCAGGCCGTACAAGACCGCGTCCCACTCAACGCCGTCAGATAAGCACGACGGTGTCGTAGCGAAGGATCCTTGACCGGAACGTGACCCCTTGAGGCACTAGGCGGATTCGACCGCGCCTTTGTTCTGCTTCCGGTTCAGGCGCTGCCGGTTGTTTGCCGTGTCGCCGGCGTGCGCTGGCCCCCCCGGGCCGGGACCGCGTCCAGTCGACCCGGCGACGAATCGATGTGACCTGCGAGGCAGGTGTCACGAGGGGTGCGGCCATTTCGTCTCAGGGAACGAACCGTCGACAAAGGAGGCAATGATGCGAGTTTTCCTGGCAGGCGCGACCGGTGCGGTCGGCCGTCGCCTGGTTCCCCGACTGCGTGCCGCGGGCCATGAGGTGGTCGCGACGACGCGCACCCCCAACAAGGTCGATCAGCTGCGCCGCCTCGGCGCCGAACCGCTGGTTGTCGACGGTTTGGACGCGGCCGCTTTCGGTGAGGCGGTCGCCCGATCCGAACCGGACGCGATCGTGCACCAGATGACGGCCCTGGCCGACATGTCGAGCCTGCGCAACTTCGACAAGACGTTCGCTACGACCAACGCCCTGCGCACCAGGGGCCTCGATCACCTGCTGGCCGCGGCCCGCGCCGCGGGCGTGCGACGCATCGTCGCGCAGAGCTTCACCGGCTGGACGAATCCGCGCTCAGGTTCCGGTCTGGCCACCGAGGCCGACGGTTTCGACCCGAGTCTCCCGACGAAGCAGCGGGAAACCCTGGCGGCCATCGCGTATCTCGAGCGGGCCGTGACCGAGGCCGGCGGCGTCTCACTGCGGTACGGCTCGTTCTACGGGCCGGGCGCGGCCGAGCCGATGATCGAGCTGGTGCGCCACCGCAAGATGCCGTTGGTCGGGGACGGCGGCGGCGTGTGGTCGTGGTGCCACCTCGACGACGCGGCGTCGGCCACCGTGGCTGCACTGGAGCGCGGGTCGGGTGTCTACAACATCGTCGACGACGATCCCGCGCCGGTGGCGGAGTGGCTTCCGTACCTGGCCGAGGTCGTTGGCGCGAAGCCGCCGCTCCGGCTGCCGGTGTGGCTGGCCCGGCTGGCGGCCGGCGAAGTCGGCGTGTCGATGCTGACGCAGATCCGCGGCTCGTCCAATGCCAAGGCGAAGACCGAGCTCGGCTGGACGCCGCGCTGGAGCAGCTGGCGGGACGGCTTTCGCCATGGCCTGACCGACATCGCTCCGGCAACGCGGGGATGATCAGCCCGTGCCAGACATCTACATCGAGCTGCGGCCGCTGTTGTTCTCGATCGCGTACCGCATGCTCGGCAGCGTCGGCGATGCGGAGGACACCGTCCAGGAGGCGTTCCTGCGCTACCACGCCACCGAGGCGACCGTCGACTCGCCAAAGGCGTTTCTGACGGCGGTGACGACGCGGTTGTGCATCGACTATCTGCGTTCGGCGCGGGTCCGGCGCGAGACCTACGTTGGGCAGTGGCTGCCCGAGCCGTTGCTGACGTCAGGCGACGACCCGGCCGGCGCGGCCGCGGAAGCCGACTCGCTGTCGATGGCGTTCCTGCTCGTGCTGGAGCGGCTGTCGCCGGTGGAACGCGCGGTGTTCCTGCTGCGCGACGTCTTCGACTACGAGTTCGCCGACATCGCTCGCATCGTCGGCAAGTCGCAGGCCAACGCCCGGCAGTTGGCGGTGCGGGCGCGGCGGCACGTGAGCGAGAACCGACCGCGGTTCGAGGCGTCCGCAGCCAAGCGCGACGAACTCGCCAGCCGATTCCTGAACGCACTCTTGGACGGCGATCTCGGCGCCTTGGAGCAGGTGCTCGCCGCCGACGTCGTCGTCACTGGGGACAGCGGCGGGGTTGCGCCGAATTGGCCACGGCCGATTGTCGGACGAGAGAAGGTCGCGCGCCTGCTCCTCGGCCTGGCGGCACAGATCGCCAGTGTGGCCGGCGTCCAACTCGAAGGGACCCTGGTCAACGGACAGCCCGGAGCGGTCGTGCGCGACGGCGCAGGCAACCTTGTCAACGTGTTCGAGTTCGAGATCGCAGACGGCGTGGTGCGGGCGATCCGCTCGGTGATCGCCCGCGACAAGTTGCGCCATCTGGGTCCGCTGGCCAACGTACCGGCTCTGATGGCTCAGCGGCGGGACGGCGGCTCATGAATAACCTGTCCGCGGTACGTGCGGATGGGCGTCATGTGGAGGTCGGGCGGCGGCGGAGGTGGTGTCCGAGCGAGTTCGCCAGCCGCTCCGTCGCCCCCGCACCGTTAGCAGCGGGCCAGGCACGGTCGTACATCCTTGCCCGGGTTCCCTGTGGCACTACGCGATCCTCCCCGCCGGGCAAGTACGCACTTGAGACCGTGGTGCGCACCGATCGCTGCCGAGGTATCCGTACCGATGCCCGCCAGCTGACACCGGCCAGCTACTGCCTGGTTATCCGACCTGGCCGGGCTGGTAATCGCCGCCGCGCAGCTGGGTGATGACCCCAACCCGCAAGACGAGACAGCCGATCTCCTCCCAACCGCCGTCCCTGCCATGTCACACACGGCCGGGCTGTCTCGTCTCAGGTCGCAGAGACAGAGTCGGGAATCAGAAAGGGTGATGGTCATGCGGGTGTTCGTGGCGGGCGGGACCGGGGTGCTGGGGCGGCGGCTGATACCGCAGCTGGTGGCCCGGCGTCACCAGGTGACGGCCACGACAACGAGTCCGGCCAAGCTCGACCTGCTGGAGCAGCTGGGCGCGGAGGCGATCGTGATGGACGGGCTGGACGCGGCCTCGGTCGGCGAGGCGGTGGCTGCCGCCGGGCCGGACGCGATCGTGCACCAGATGACCGGGCTTTCCATGGCGCACGCCGGCAAACCCAACATGAAGCACTTCGACCGGTTTTTCGCGACCACCAATCGGCTGCGCACCGAAGGGACGGATCACCTGCTGGCCGCCGCCGAGGCGACCGGCGTATCGACCGTCGTCGCGCAGAGTTTCGGCAGCTTCAACGGCATCCGCGAGGGCGGATGGGTGAAGACCGAGCAGGACCCGCTCGACCCGCTGGCCGGGACGGTGCTGCAACCGATGGCGGAGGCGGTAGGCCACCTCGAGGAGGTGGTCGTCAAGGCAGGTGGCGCCGCCTTGCGCTACGGCGCGTTCTACGGGCCGGGCGCCACCGACGACCAGGTCGAACTCATCCGCAAGCGGCAGTTCCCGCTCGTCGGCGGCGGCACCGGCTACAGCTCGTGGGTGCACCTGGACGACGCGGCCAGCGCGACCGTCCTGGCCATGGAGCACAAGGCGACCGGCGTGTTCCACATTGTCGACGACGAACCGGCCCCGGCCCGCGAATGGCTGCCCTACCTGGCCGCGTGCGAGGGGGCGAAACGGCCGATGCGGGTCCCTAAGTGGCTCGCCCGGGTGCTGGCCGGGGACGTGGCAGTGGTGATGATGACCGACGGGCGCGGCTTCTCCAACGCCAAGGCCAAGCGCGAGCTCGGCTGGCAGTTGCGCTATCCGTCGTGGCGGCAGGGCTTCAAAGAAGCACTGGCGTGAGGCGGGTTGAGGAGTTCGAACAGCTGCGGCCGCTGCTGTTCTCGATCGCCTACCGGATCCTGGGCAGCGTGAGCGAGGCCGAGGACGCAGTCCAGGAGACCTGGCTGCGCTACCAATCCTCCCCGACACAGCCCACGTCGGCCAAGGCGTTCCTCTCGGCCGTGGTCACCCGGATCTCGATCGACGTGCTGCGCTCGGCCCGCGTCCGGCGGGAGGAATACGTCGGGCCGTGGTTCCCCGAGCCGCTGCTCACCGACCCATACCAGGACCCGGAACACTCGGCGGAGCTGGCCGACTCGCTGTCGATGGCGGCCCTGTTGCTGCTCGAGCGGCTCAGCCCGCTCGAGCGGGCGGTCTTCGTGCTGCGCGAGGTGTTCGCCTTCGGGTTCCCCGAGGTCGCGTCGGCGGTGGGGCGCTCGGAGGCGGCGTGCCGCCAGCTCGCGGTGCGGGCGCGCCGCCACATGGACGCGGGACGCCCGAGGTTCGAGGCAGACCACCGGGAACGGGAGGAGCTGGCAGCGCGATTCTTCGACGCGTTCCGGGACGGCGACCTCGACGGGCTCAGAAAACTCCTCGCCGCCGACGTCCAGCTGGTCGGCGACAGCGGCGGCAAGGCCCCGCGGCTGGCCAAGGCCATCTCCGGCGCCGACAAGGTGGCCCGGTTGCTTGCCTCAATCTTCCCCTGGCTCATCCGGATCGACGTGACGCTGGAGCCGCACGAGATGAACGGCCAGCCGGGCGCGATCCTCCGCGACCGGGACGGCAAGGTCCTCAACACCTGGACCCTCGACATCCTCGACGGGCAGATCCAGACGATCCGCACGGTGACCAACCCCGACAAGCTCGCGCACCTGGGCCCGGTGGCCGACGCCTGGGCGGTGGCCCGCGAGGCGAACCAGGCCCGCCGGCCAGCGGACTGACTCGATGAGCCGACTGCGCCAGTGCCAGCACAGTCGTACCGGCTGAAGCTGCGGTGACGAGCCAGCCTTTCAACGAACTCGGCGTCACGCCGGGGAACGTCTCGTATGCGGATCCGCGTGGCACGCCAGGGTTCGATGGTGACGCGGACAGACCGCTGGGTGTGCGTGCGCGTTCGGCCGAGCTGACTTCCGCAGCGCGGACGGGTGGTCTGCCCCACAAGGTTGCGTGGTCGACGGCCGTCGGGTAGGACGGCGGCGTGCACGCGATCCGAGCGACCCACGCCTACGACGGCGAGGCATTTCGAAGCGCCGGCGCTACGGTCCTCGTCGAAGACGGCTTGATCATCGGCGTCGAGCCGTACGGTTTTCAGGTTCCTGACCACTGTCCAGTGACCAGCTACGACGGAACGCTGTTGCCCGGCCTGATCGATGCGCATACGCACCTGGTCACCGATAGCGGCGTGTCGGCGTTGGATCGTGTGGCCGGCTACTCCGACGAGCAGATCGATGAGGTCATCACCCGCGCACTGCGCGAGCAGCTTTCGGCGGGCGTGACCACCGTGCGGGACCTGGGCGACCGGCGCTTCTGCGTTGTCCAGCGTCGGGGCAGGCAACCGGCAGCCCTCGCGAGCGAGCCCACCATCGTCGCGTCAGGGCCGCCGCTGACCAGCATCGCAGGGCACTGTCACTTTCTGGGTGGGGAAGTCTCGGGGACCGCCGAGATCGTCCGGGCCGTCGCCGAACGGGTGGAGCGAGGCGTGGACGTCGTCAAGGTGATGGCCTCGGGAGGTGTCAACACTCCGGGCAGCGACGTGATGCGCACCCAGTTCACGACCACCGAACTGCACCTCATCGTGGATCGCGCCCACGCGGTTGGTCTGCCCGTCACCGCCCACGCGCACGGCACTCCCGCGGTGGAGCAGGCGATCGCGGTCGGTGTCGACGGCATCGAACACTGCAGCTGTGTCACCGACCGCGGCGTCGGGCAGGTCAGCGACGAGACACTGGCGGCCCTCGCCCGCAGCCGGATCGCGGTGTGCCCCACCATCGGCGTGGACCCGCGTCTGATGAACGAGCCGCCGCCGGCGATCAAGGCGATGATGGACCGGATAGGCGTGACCGCTCAACAGCTGCTGCAGGCCAGACGGGACTTCGTCGGCCGTTTGCACGCCGCAGGCGTGCGCCTGGTGTCCGGGGTCGACTCCGGCATCGGCCCGGCCAAGCGGCACGGAACGCTTCCGCACGCCGTGTGCGAGCTGGTCGCCGCAGGACTTTCTGCGGCCGAGGCCTTGGCCACGGCGACCTCAGGGGCCGCAACGGCATGCGGCGTCGGCGCCAGCAAAGGCCGACTCGCTCCGGGCCAGCACGCCGACCTGCTCGTTGTGGACGGCGAACCCGAGACCGACATGACCGCCCTGCTCCGGCCGCATGCCGTGCTGCTGCAAGGCGTGCCTGCCACCGTCTGAGGAAACACTCATCGCCGCGGGCGAGCTTTCACCACGATCCACTCCTCGCCCGCTCAAGCACGGTCCCGGAAGCGTCGCACCTCCTGCGGCCAACCGCAGGCCATCGCGATCTTTCCCGCCCACAGCCGCGCCGCCGGCTCGTCGGCCACATCCACGACGGCGAAGCCGCCGAGGTGCTCCTTGGACTCGACGAACGGACCGTCAGTGAACAGCGGCGTGCCGCTCGACGCATCGACACTGAACACCGGGGCAGGATCGTCGAGGCCGCCGGTGAAGATGAAGACCCCGGCAGCCTTCATCTCTGCCACCAACGCCCTTCCAGCCTTGGACTTCTCGCGCAGCTCCTCGACCGTGTGGTCGGGTACCCACTCGTCGTTGAAGGCGATGAGGTACTCGGTCATGTCTCCTCCTTTGCGGGGTAGCCCCTGCGGCCACTCTCCACCTTCTCCACGAACGGCGGCAGCCCGATTCGACACAGGCAGCACGAGCGTACGTAGCACCGCACGCACATCGGCATTGGGCGCGTGCTTGGCGCCACGTGCCGAACGGTCGCGCGACGCGCGAAGCCTCTCACTGCATTCTGTTGGACGCCGGGGTGAACTCCCGGATGAGCTGAGCGAACCTCGTGGGCTGGTCGAGGGGGATCAGGGTGTAGCTGTCTGCTATCTCGACCAGGCGTGCTTGTGGGAGGAGGTCGGCGAGGCGTCGGCCGTGGTCGGGTGGCATCACGCGGTCCTGGCTTGCCCAGACGACGAGGGCGGGGTGGTCGAAGCTGGGTAGGTGGGTTGCGGCGGCGAGCAGGAGGTTCGGCTCTGCCGCGACCGCGCGTAGCACCCGCACGGTGTCGCGGCGGATCGCGCGCTGCTGCAGGACCGGCTTCAGCCAGCGGGCGCTGGCGGCGTCGCCTCGCTTCGTCAGCCAGCCGAACGCGATCGGCAATCGCCGCAGCGGCCGTAGCCGCAGTTGCTGCATGAACAGCCCGAACATCGCGGGTGAGAGCTTGCCAGTAAGCACCAGCGTCTTGCCCGTTAGCCCGGGCGGGAAGTTGTCGAAAGCGTCGCAGGATGCGAGCACGACCTGGCCGACCCGCGCGGTGCCGTCGGCGATGAGCAGTTGGACGAGCGCCCCGCCGGTGTCATTGCCGATGAGGGTCACGTTGTGCAGGTCGAGGCGGTCGAGGAACTCGGCGACCAGCCGCGCTGTCCCGGGCGGCGTCAGGTCGGCGGCGGCGTGCATTCCATGACGATGCGCGCCCAGCGGCAGAGTCGGTGCCACGCATCGGTAATCGGTGGACAGGTCAGCGATGACTGCGTCCCACAGCGAGGCGTCCATGAGCAGGCCGTGCAACAGCACGATCGTGGGGCCGTCACCGCCGGTGTCCTGGTATTCGATGGTCCCGGCGGACAGCTCGATCTGGTTCATGACAGCCCGGAATCCGTGGCGACCCTGACGGACAGGGCCTGGCGCGGCTGCCCTCCGCTCTCCCCGATTCTGCGGTAGTCGAAGGCGAGGACGGCGAACCCGGCGTCGTCTAATCGCTTCGCGAACGGATCGGTGCCCGGCTCCTTGGTCACCGCGAAGCCGCCGGCCATGATCACGCAGCCGCCGTTGGTCCCCGGATACTGCCAGGCGGCACCCTCGGCATCGCCGCTGACGAATCGAACCTTCTCCCGCTCCGCGGACACCTCTGCGCCGTTGCCTGCCTTGACCTTGGAAGGCACGTTCAGTCCATTCATAACGGATTTCCTTTGCCGTTGACTTGTTCCTGAGCCGTTTGCCGAAGCACGGCGGCCGCTCAGTACGTCGAGTCCAGCCACTGCTCAAACGTGGGGCCGGCGAGGATGGCGCCCGGGCCCGGAAGCAGGGCACCGTTCTCGTTGAGCTCGTGGTCTGGGTCGCCCGGGTCGCTCACGCCCTCGATCTTCGACGGGTGGCCCTGCCGCGAGGCGAGCAGCGTCGCCATCTCGACAAGGCTCTCCTCCCGCGGGCCGGCGATCTGCGAGAACCGTGTCCCACCCGTTTCCGGTGCGGTGGCCAGGTCGGCGAGTGCCTCGGCGACGGTCCTGGCCGCGACGAGCTGCGTGCGCATCCTCGGCACATAGCTCACCTCACCCTGGGTGCCCCACTCAACCAGCTGCCCGACGAGCTCGTGGAATTGCGCGGCGCGCAGTACACGCACCGGGATCGGGCCGGACAGCATGGCCCGCTCGTGTGCGATCTTCGCGGGGCCATAGCCGGCGGTGAAGCGGTCTGTCCCGATGATGGACACGACGATCATCCGCTGGACGCCGGCCCGCTGCCCGGCCTCATGGAGGTTCCGGGCGCTGGTGGTGAAGAAGGTGGTGGCCGCGTCCTGTTCCGGCGACGGCCCGGTGGCCACGTCGATGATGCACTCCACGTCCGCTAGGGCCTGCGCCAGACCCTCCCCGGTGATCACGTCCACTCCCTGTGAACGCGACATCGGCACGACGTCGTGTCCCCGTGCCTCGAGCACGTCGACGAGGTGATGGCCGACTCTCCCGGTCGCTCCGGCGACTGCGATCTTCCTTGGTGATGTCATCGTCTGTCTCCTCTCTGGGATCTTCAGGTGTCTGCGCCGAACAGAGCTGCGGGACCAGCAGTGCTCGTGTCACGTCGGCTCGGTGTGCTGCTAGCTGGGAACTTGCCGAACGCGGTCTTCGCGAACCGGCTGAACTGGTGGCGCATGAAGAACCCGTCGCCGGGATCGTGCTTGGGAGGCTGCGGGTGGCCGGGCGAGGCCACCGTGCCGACCGGTGTGGCGCTGACGACGACCATGCGCCGGACGCCTGTTGCCTTCATCGCGGCCACGGTGGCCCGGGTGCCGTACGACTGCTGTGACGTCGTGGCCTGCGGCGACGGCCTGCTTGAGGAGTTGCCGGCCGATACCGCCGGTCGCCGCGACGATTGTGGGTTTCATGTCTCGCTCCGTGATGGGTTGGGCCGACGCTGATCCGGCCGGTGTCGCGCGGTGCGTGGTGGCTCGATCGGCTCAGTACGGCAGGACCCGGCCGGACGGTGTCCGCAGCGGATCCACCGGGGCGTGCGGGTTGCGCGGCTGAGGCCGCCGGGTGATCTGGACTCGCCGCATCGGGCACCTCCTATTTGCTGTGCATTTCCGTCACGCAGCACGCTACGAACGGCCCCCGGGGTCGCGCGTCACTCGAAGGTGCACCTGTGGGGTGGAATCTTTGGCGGCTGGCGCTGGGCGGGCCGCCTGGCGGCCGGCACGACGGTGCCAGCGGGGATGGGCGGGTGCCCCGGTTAGCCGATCAGCCCGAGTTGCCGTCCGCGGGTGACGGCCTCGGTGCGGTTGGCCGCGCCGAGTTTGCTGAGCAGGTGGCTGACGTGCTTCTTGACGGTGTCGAGGGTGACCACGAGCTCCTCGGCGATGCGGGGGTTTGATTTGCCGGCGGCTAGCAGGCTGAGCACCTGGAGCTCGCGGGCGGTCAGCGGGTCGATCAGACCGGGCAGGACCGTGGCGGTGGGTGGCTTGGAGCCTGGCTCCGGGGGTTTGTCGTCGAAGGCGGGCAGTAGCCGGGCTAGGTAGTCGAGGGGGACGGCGCGGGCGGCGGCGTGCTCTGACCGTTGGGCGGCGACCAGCCGGGTGAGCAGGGCGCGCATCGGCGCGCCTTCCTCGGCGAACATCCGCACGTAGCCTTCGGGGCTGGCGAGGGTGAGGGCCTCGGCCAGGGTGTCTACCGGGGCAGGGCCGTCACCGCTGGCCGCGAGTGCCAGCGCCTGTAGCGCCTGGATCTCGATGACACTGCCGGTGCGGTCTTGGGCGTGCGCCGTCGTGAGCATGCGCCGCAACAGCGGGAGTGCCTCGGCAGGGCGGTGTTGCGCGAGTAATACCCGAGCGAGGACCAGATACGCCACCTCTTGCGCGTAGCCGGGCTCGTCGTCGGGGCTGAGGCCGCGCTCGTGTGTCCAGCGCTCGGCCGCCGCGAGGTCGCCTTGGGCCAGCAATAGGCGCGCCCGCTGTGCCGGGACCGGGTTGAGCAGGCTGGCGGGCGCCGGGCTGGGCGCGGCCCGTTCGGCCTCGTCCATCGCGTCCAGCGCGCCGGCCGGATCGCCCTGGGCCTGCCGGATCCAGGCCAGCGTTGTGAGGGCCATAGCCAGCGGCGGCGTGAATGTGAACTGCCGGCACAACGGGATGCCCTGGGTGATGTGCCGGACGGCTGCGTCGAGATCGTTGCGCTGGTAGGCCACCTCGGCCAGGCCCGCGTACCCGATGCCAGCGGCGGGCATGGTCGGCCCGCCGGGCGGTTGCGTGATCTCCAGGGTCTGCCAGTAGGTCGCTTGCGCCACGTCCAGGCGGCCCAGAGCACGCTGGACCTGGCCGAGGTGGTAGCTGCCCCAGCCGATCAGGTTGCGGTGGCCGGCCGCCCGCCATTGGTCGATGCTCGACGACAACGCGTGCTCAGCCTCCGCGAGTCGGCCGGCCAGCCAGTCGGCGACGGCCAGGTGCCCCTGGGCGATGAACTGCAGCATCGACTCGCCACCCGCACCGATCTCGGCCTGGGCGCGCGATGCGAACGCGGCCGTAGCCTCGGCGTCACCGCGGATCTCGGCGAGGTACGCACGAAAGATCGCGATCGTTGCGGGGACGTTCACCAGCAGGCTCTCAGCTCGGCCGGCCGACGGCTCGAACGGCTCGTCGGAAGCAGCTGCGGACGGGTGCTCGGCAGCGGTTGCGGACGCGCGCTCGGCAGCAGCCAGCAACCCGTCGACGTCCTGCACCCGGCCGGTGCTGTCGGCCATGGCCGCCTGCGCCACCAGCAGCCGAGGGCGCGACCGAATCAGGTCATCGGGGAGCATCGAAACCCACCGCTGCACCGTCGCACCCTCACCCCGCAGGTAGAACAGCGCATCGAAGTGCTGCTCGATCAGCAAAGCTGCCCAGGTCACCTCCCCGGCGGCCACCGCGTGACGCACAGCGTCGTCGGCGAGCCCGTGCTGCTCACACCAGGCCGCCGCGTTGCGGTGCAGCGCCGCGACCCGGCCGGGCTGCTCCTGCTGCAGGCGCGCGCGGAGCAGGTCGGCGAGCAGATGGTGGTAGCGCCACCAGCCGCGCACCTCGTCCAGCGGAATCAGGAACAGCCCGGCAGCCTCGATCGCCTCCAGCATCGTCTGGCCGTCGGACCGGCCGGTGACCGCATCACACAGCTCACCCGACAACCGGTCTAGCAGCGAGGTTTCCAGCAGGAAGGTGCGCACCTGCTCCGGCTGGCGTTCGAGCACCTCCTCGGCCAGATAGTCCAGCACGAACCGGTGGCTGCCACTGAACGTCGCCACGAACCCGTCCACGTCCGCCTGACCCCGCAGCGACAGCGCGGCCAGCTGCAGCCCGGCTGCCCACCCCTCGGTGCGCGCCTCCAGCGCCACCATCGCGGCCTCGGGCAGATCGGGCCCGGCCGTCTCCCTCAGTAGGGCGGTGGCCTCCTCGGCCGTGAAGCGCAACTCGGCGGCGCGCAGTTCGGCCAGCTGACCGCGGACCCGCAGCCGGGCCAGCGGCAGCGATGGGTCGGCGCGGCTGGCCAGCACCACGTGCAGGCCCGGCGGCAGGTGATCGAGCAGGAACGTCAGCGACGCGTGCACGGGCTGCGAGTCGATCAGGTGGTAGTCGTCGAGGACCAGCAGCACCTCGCCATCCGCGGGCTGGGCCAGCTCGTTGATCACCGCCGTCACCAGCCCGTCTAAAGACGGCGGCGCGGACAGACCGAGCAGCGGGGCGACCCGCTCGGCGAGCCCCGGGCGAGCCGTATCCAGCGCCGCAACGGTATGCCGCCAGAAGCGCGCCGGGTCGCTGTCGCCGGCATCCAGCGACAGCCAGCCCACCGGCCGCCCACCGCGCCGGACCCAGTCCGCCAGCAGGGCCGTCTTGCCGAACCCGGCGGGTGCGCAGACCAGCACGACGCCCCGCGCCAACGCCTTGTCGAGCTGGTCGAGCAGCCGCGGGCGGGGGACGAAGCCCGGCTGCGGGCGTGGCAGGTGCAGCTTGGTGGCCAGCAGCACGTCTCGCTCGGACCCGGCAACCCCGAACGGGGTCGTCGCGGGGGCCTCAGCCATTGGTGACCTGCCGCTTCGCGCATCCAGCGATCCTCTGCCTCGATGAGCCTACGACGAGACGAACCGACCCGGTGATGACGGCTTGCTGCGCCCATGGATCCGGCGATCCGTCAGCGGGCCGGAACCTCCGCGAGTCAGGGATGTCCGCAGCGGCGGGCGGGTTCCGGTCGGGGCGTGCTCGGGGATGCTGCGCCGCGCAGGTGATCGTTGGCCGATCACGGCCGGTTCCTCGCCGAGGTGCTGCCCGGTCAGCAGGAACTGCAGAAGGTAGGCGATGCCCAGCGTCACCAGCGCGCCGGCCGCGTCGAGCAGCCAGTGGTTGGCCGTACCGAGGACGACCAGGAAGGTGGCCACCGGGTAGAGCGCACCGAGGATCCGTACCCAGACGTATGGTGCCGTGGTCACGAGCACCAGCGCGCACCACGTCGACCAGCCGACGTGCAGCGACGGCATGGCGGCGAACTGGTTGGCCAGCTTGGTCAGCGCGCCGAGCGGGTCGGCATCGCCGCCGGGGCGCAGGCTGTCGCGGAAGCCGTGCCCGGGGGTGAGCCGGGGCGGGGCCAGCGGGTAGGCCCAGAAACCGATAAGCGCGAGCCCGGTAGAGGTGAACAGCACCGTGCGTGCGGGCCGGTACTGGTGTGGCCGGCGCCAGTACAGCCAGGCCAGGATCGCCAGCGGCACCGCGAAGTGCAGTGTCTTGTAGTAGTTCTCGAGGAAGTCCGTCAGCCAGTCACTGGCCAGCATTGTCGTGTTGAGGGTGTGCTCGACGTCGACGTGGAGCAGGCGTTCAGCCCGCAGGATGTCCTGGCCGTGCCCGACCGCCTCGCCGACTCGATTGGGAGCTGCGTTGCGGATCCAGGTATAGACGCCGTAGCCGACCTGGATGAGCAGCAGCTCGAGCAGCAGGTTCGGCCGCCGCACCGACCGCAGCCATGCCGGCAGCAGCGGCAGCCGGCGGCGCCCGAGCGGGCGGCGGGGGATCGGCACCACGGTCCGGGCTACCCGCCAATCCGGTGCGCTGCGCAGCCGGAACGGCAGGATGGCGGCGACCAGCACCGCCAGCAGCCCGGGGGCGTTGCGCAGCGCGAAGCTGGTCACCGGCTCGATCTTCGGGTCGAACAGCGCGCTGGTGAACAGCGCGGGGACGGTCGCGACGACCGGCCATACCGCACGGTCCTCGACCCGCCGCCCGAGTCGGCCGGCAGCTGCGGCGAGCAGCCACAGCAGGTCGTAGCTCCACGCCACAGGTGTGGCGACCACGACCGCGCAGCCGAGCACCCCGATCGCCAGCAGCGTCTGTCCGTCCCGGCCGTAGCGGGTGGCCCGGACCGTGGCCGCCGCGACGACCAGGCCGACGACGACCAGCCAGCAGGCGAGCAGCGTCCCGCCGTGCACGCCGAGCCGAAGCAGCATGCCGCGTACCGAGTAGTCGTCGAGGCGGCCGCTCGCAGTTGTGGGCACCGGACCGGCGATCCGCCGCAGCCACGCTCCTGTCGTCGGGTGCCCGTCGAGCAGCCAGTGGACCACCGTCAGCGCCCCGCCCAGGCTCACCGCGGCGACGGCGACACGCCGCCGTCCAGTGCGCCAGGGCAGGACCGCGAACAGCGCCCCCACCGGCGCGAGCGCTACCGCCACAGCGAGGGCGAGGCCGTCGGTGTGGCGGGGCCGGCGTGCGGGCAGGGCGTAGAGGACGAGCGCCGCCGCGCACGGGCTCAAGTCCCCAGCCAGCACCGCGTCGCGTGCCGGGCGGGTGACGAGCATCAGGCACAGCAGCAGCGGCGCGGCCACATCGCGCAGCCGCACCGGCCACCGCGCCGGAAGCAGCGGGGCGGCCAGCACCGCGATCGCAAGCACTGCGGTCACGTCCAGCACAGCCGCTGCCTGGGCGTGCCCGGGCGCCGGACGGGACAGCGCGTACCCCGCCAGCCCGCCGCAGCCAGCCACCGCGAGCAGCCAGGCCACGGCCACCGTCCAGCGGGGCGTGGGCGTGCGCAGCAGCACCGTCAGTCCGCCGTTGCTGCCGAGTGAGCAGGCCGGGGCAAGCTCGATGTCAGCACGAGCCGTCGCGCTGACCAACCACCCCGCCAAAGCGGAATGGTCAGCTGCACGCTTCCGCTGGCCAGGTGCGGCAGCAGCCACAAGATCAGCGGCAACGCGAAGTAGCCGAAGCGGCTGGATGGGGCGAAGACGAACACCGCGATGAGCCCGGCCGCAAGGCGGTTCACCGCTTGCACGGCAGTGCGCGGCGGGCGGCGGATCGTCCACGCGGCCACCGCGCCACAGCTCGCCACGAGCAGCGCCAAGTCGGCGATCCGCCCGACCTGGCCGAGGTCGGCGAGCAGGTGCCCGGGCAGCGGGCTGGCCGCCGGGGTGCTCACCCGAGCGAGCCCGAGCGGGAACTTCGCGACCTGATTCAGCATCGCCCGCCCGCCATGCAGGGCGAACGGCATGATCGACAGGCTTGTCCACCCGATGCCCAGCAGCGTGCACCACAGCGCCTGACGCAGCCCGCGGCGCATGAACACCAGCGCCACGACGACGGGCAGCAGCGGCCATGCGGTCCACTTCAACGCGCAGGTGAGTGCCGTCACGAACCCGGTCGCCACCCCACGGCCGCTGGCCGCGCAGGCCAACGCGAGGCAGGCCAAGCCGATCACCGGCAGGTCCACGCCGCTCACGCACAAGGGGATCGCCACGATCGGCGCGCCGATGAGCGCGAGCGGCACCAGCACACCAAGGCGCTGCCGCTCACCACCCGCGCTGCCCCGGCGTAGCAGCGACCAGCTCGCGAACAGGCAGCCGACGAATACCAGCGCGAACCAGATGCGGGCGTCGCCCAGGACGGTGAGGAGGGTGCCGCGCGCCCCGGTTGCGGGCCGGCTGTCGAGGAGTTGGTGCGGCAGGCCGAACACCGCCATACCCGGCAGGTACGGGTTGTAGTCGAGCTGCTGGTGCGGGTCGGGCATATAGACCGCACCGTTGCTCACAAGCAGCTGCGCCGAGCGCTCCACGACGCCCACTTCGGACTGGGCGTCGCCGCTCACCGTCAGTACTGTCAGCGGCGCCAGCACCGCACCGACGATGCTGATCGACGTCACCGATGCCGGCACCCAGCGCCGTGGCAGCGTCATCGCGGCCAGGGCGGCCAGCCCGTAACCCACGACCGCCAGCGAGCCCCAGATCTGGTGCGACGAGTACTTCGTATCCCGAGCGAAGGCGAGCGCCCAGCCCACCCCAACCAACGTGAGGGCCAGCCAGAACAGTCGGCTGCGCTGGTCCAGCACCCTGCGCTTCCACGCGACCGGACGGTCGGGTGACTGTGCCCGCACGCTGGGCACCGTCATCGCCCCGCGGCGTGGCAATCAGGTACCACGCGAAGCGCCGTTTCCTCCTCGTGGTCGCAGAACTCGGCGCGCCGAACGGGCCATGAGTGGGTGGTGCGGCTCACCAGGTTCTCCTCGCAGGTGGTTGGCTGGTCGTTGGTTGGGGCAGTGCGGCGCGGCGGTACCTCGGCGCCCATATGCGCCGGTAGAGCAGCCTGACAGGTGGGGGAAGCAGCCGCAGGACCCTGGTCTGGGTCGAGTCGGGTGCGTCGTCCAGCAGCCACGGCAGGTACTCCGCGCCGGCCCGCAGGCCGCCTTGTTTCTTGCGGATGTCCTGCCCGAACGCGGCCCATCCGGCGGGGCCGAGATACTTCTCGATCAACGGCAATGCTTCGTTCTCCTCGTGCCGCATGTGTGCGGTCAGGCCCGCGCCCAGAGTGTGGACGCTATCGGCCAGGCTGGCCGCGTTGTGATCGGCCATTGCCGCGCCGATGTGTTCGAGTTGCGGGTCGAGCTGGGCGTGCTCCATCTCCATCGCGTCCAGGACAGCGACCTCCGACGGCACGGACACCGCTGCTCGCAGCCTCGGCCAGAGTGCGGTGTCTTCGGAGGTGTGGTGAATGTGCAGTTGCTTGGTGAACATCGCCCAGCCCGCCTGCGATTCGGGGGTGAACGCGTGGCCGGCTTGGCTGGCGATCGTCAGCCGGTGCATGTCGCGGCTGAACGCGTCGTGCGCGGCGTACATCATCGTGAAGTCGACCTCGCCGTTAAGCGGGGTGCGGTCACCCCAGGGGTTGGTGCCGTCGGTCATGTGGACTCCAAACATTGGTCGGTCAGATGGGCGGTAGGTGCCGAGGGTCAGACGAGCTCGACCGCCGGCTCGGCCTGCGATTCGGCGACCAGTTGCTGTACCTCGCCGCGGGCGTTGCTGGTGCGCAGCGCGATGAGCGCGGTGGCCACCACGAAGAAGCATTCGGCCAGCAGCGCCTGGTGGAAGCCCGAGGTCAAGGCCTGCGGTACCGGGGTGTGCGTGCCGAGCAGATGCGTGGTACGCGCCGTGGCGATCGCCGAGAAGATCGCGAGCCCGAGCGCGCCGCCCACCTGCTGCGAGGCGTTAACGAGCGCGGCGGCCAGCCCGGCCTTGTCGGCGGGCACGCCGGCGTTCGCCGCGGTGGTGACCGCCACGAACATCGCGCCGAGGCCCAGCGACACGATCATCATGCCCGGGAACAGGTCGGTGACGTACGAGCCGTCGACTGGGATCCGGGACAGGTAGTACAGGCCACCGGCGCCGATCACCGCTCCACCGACGATCAGCGGCCGGGCCCCGATCTTGGCCATCAGTTGCGACGAGACGCCGGCCGCTACGGCCACGCCCACGGTGAACGGCAAGTAGGCAGCGCCGGTCTCGAGCGGCGAGTAGCCCAGCACGTTCTGCATGTAGAGGGTCAGGAAGAAGAACATCGAGATCAAACCCGCTGCGGCGATCAGCATCGTGACGTCCGCAGCGGCCAGCCCACGCACCCGGAAGATCGACAGCGGAACGAGCGGGTTGCGGCTGCGCTGCTCGTTGGCCACGAACGCGGCCAGCAACACGCCCGCCCCGGCGAGCTCGCCGATCGTGCGCCCTGAGCCCCAGCCCTGGTCGGGTGCCTTCACCAACGCGAAGACGAGCAGCAGCATTCCGCCGGTAACCAGCACGGTGCCGACGAGGTCGAAGTTCGCGAGCGGCGCGCGGCGGCGCTCACCGGGGATCAGCCAGAAGATCGCACCGAGCAGGACCACGGCGATTGGGGGATTGACGAACAGCACCCACCGCCAGCCGGGCCCCTCGGTCAGCACGCCGCCGAGGAACACCCCGGCGGCGGAGGCGAGTCCGGCCACGCCGCCCCAGATGCCGAGCGCCGTGTTGCGGTCTTTGCCTTCCTTGAAGTTTGTCGTCAACAACGACAGCGCGGCGGGCAGCATCAACGCTGCGCCCAGGCCCTGCGAGAGACGGGCGCCTACCAGGACGCCCGCGCTTCCGGCGAACCCGCCGATCAGCGAGGAGATCGCGAACACCGAGGTCCCAGTGACCAGGACCCGGCGGCGGCCGAGTAAGTCGCCGGCTCTTCCGCCGAGGAGCATGAAGCCGCCGTAGGTGAGCAGGTAGCCGCTGAGCACCCACTGCAGGTCCTGCACCGAGAAGTGCAAGTCCTCGCGGATATCGGGTAGCGCGATGTTCACGATCGACGCATCGACGAAGTCGAGGAACGCGACCGCGGCCAGCAAGGCGAGCGTCAGCTTGCCGCGGCGCGTCCCTAGAAAGGACGGTTGTACGGTTACTGCAGTCATATCGAGAAGCCTCCGATGAGATGGGTCTTGGCCGGACGTTTCGGTTTCCTGGGTGATGCCGGGGTGTTCATGCGGCGACGTCCGACCTGCGGGGACGGCCGGGCTGCCGTTTGCGGGCGACGATCCGGCCTTGGACAAAGATCTCTCCGCCCCAGACACCCCAGGGCTCCCGCCGGCGCAGCGCTCCGGCCAGGCAGGCGACCCGGGCCGGGCAGTCGGCGCAGAACGCCTTGGCCAACTCCAGCTGCCCCGGCATGTCGGCGAACCACAGATCCGGGTCCTTCCCGCACGGCAGATCCGCTGGGGCACGTCGCCCGATCGGGTCGAGTGCTGGCCTGAGCACGGCGGTCGGCCTGGTGACCGAACCGGGCTCGGCCGGGCGGTTGATCGACACGTCGGTCGTCTCCTTCGTCGCTGCATGGTTGGCGGGTGGTTGGGATTGGTTCGCTGAGGACGGTAGGAGCCGGTGGCTGGCGTGGGCGTCACTCGAAGGTGCACCTGTGGGGTGGAATCTTTGGCGGCTGGTGCCGCCCAGTCCGGCCCGCGGCGGGCACGACGGTGCCAGCGGGGAGGGAGGTAGGTGTCGCCGGTTAGCCGATCAGCCCGAGTTGCCGTCCGCGGGTGACGGCCTCGGTGCGGTTGGTCGCGCCGAGTTTGCTGAGCAGGTGGCTGACGTGCTTCTTGACGGTGTCGAGGGTGATCACGAGGTCCTCGGCGATGCGGGGGTTTGATTTGCCCGCGGCCAGCAGCGCGAGCACCTCCACCTCGCGGGCGGTCAGCGGCTCAATCAGACCGGGCAGCGCTGCCGTGGCTCGCCCGGTGCCCGGCTCGGTGTGCTGCTCGTCGAACGCCTGCAGCAGCCGGGCCAGGTAGTCGAGTGGGACGGCGCGGGCGGTGGCGTGCTCGGTCCGCTGGGCCGCGACCAGCCGGCCGAGCAGGGCCCGCATCGGCGCGCCTTCGTCGGCGAACACCCGGACGTAGCCCTGGGGGCAGCCGAGGGTGAGCGCCTCGGCCAGGGCGTCCACCGCGGCAGGGTCGTCGCCGCTGGCCGCCAGCGCCAGCGCCTGCAGCGCGAGAACCTCGATGAGGCTGCCAGTCCGTTGTTGGGCAGCCGCCGCGGCGTGCAGCCGCGCCAGCAGCTGCAGTGCCTCAGCAGGGCGGTGTTGCGCGAGCAGCACCCGCGCCAGCACCAGATACTCCGGCTCCCGCGGGTAGCCCGGGTCATCATCCAGGTTGAGGCCGCGCTCGTGGGTCCAGCGCTCGGCCGCGGCGATGTCGCCTTGGGCCAGTAGCAGCCGGGCCCGCTGCCCCGGGATTGGGTTGAGCAGAACGGTCACGGCGGCCATGCCTGGCGCGGCCCGCCCGGCCTCACCCATGGCCTCGAGGGCACCGCCCGGATCACCGGTGGCCTGCCGGATCCAGGCCAGCGTCGCCAAGCCCGTAGCCAGCGGCGGGGTGTAGACGAACTGTCGACACAGTGGGATGCCTTCCGTGACGTGCCGCAGGGCAGCCTCTAGCTCGCCCCGCTCGTACGCCACCTCGGCCAGGCCTACGTGCGCGGCGCCCGCGCCGGGCATGGCCGGGCCGTCGGGAGGCGCGGTGATCGCCAGGGTCTGCTGGTAGGTGCTGTCCGCCGCGTCCAGCCGGGCTTGGGCGCGCTGTACCTGGCCGAGGTGATGGCGCATCACCGCGCCCAAGCCGCGCTCGCCGACCGCCCGCCACTGGGAGACAGTCGACAAGAGCGTGCGCTCAGCCTCGGCCGGTCGGCCGCGCAGCCACTCGGCGAGGGCCAGATTCCACTGAGCTACGGACTCCAGCATCCACTCGTCTGCACCTATCTCAGCTAGCGCCCGCGACGCGAATGAGGCGGTCCCCTCGGCGTCGCCGCGGAGCGCGGCGAGGTAAGCACGCTGGGTGGTGACCGTCGCGGGCACGTTCAACAACCAGCTCCCCCTGCCGACGGTCGATTCGAAGGGCTCATCGGGCGCCGCTGTGAACGCGCGCTCGGCGGCATCGAGCATCGCGTCGACCGCCTCCACGCGCCCGCTGGCGAGGGCCAAGAGCGCCTGGGCCAGCAGCAGCCGTGGCCGCGAGCCGGCCAGCTCGGCCGGGAGCGCGGTGAGCCATCGCTGCACGGTCGCCCCCTCGCCCCGCAGGTAGAACAGCGCATCGAAATGCCGCTCGATTAGCCGCGCCGCTCGCACCGCATCTCCGGCGGCTACCGCGTGCCGTATGGCGTCGTCGGCGAGCCCGTGCTGCTCACACCAGGCCGCCGCGTTGCGGTGCAGCGCGGCGACCCGGCCGGGCTGCTCCTGCTGCAGGCGGGCGCGGAGCAGGTCGGCGAACAGATGGTGGTAGCGCCACCAGCCGCGCACCTCGTCCAGCGGTACCAGGAACAGCCCGGCAGCCTCGATTGCCTCCAGCATCGCCTGGCCGTCGGACCGGCCGGTGACCGCATCACACAGCTCACCCGACAACCGGTCTAGCAGCGAGGTCTCCAGCAGGAAGGTGCGCACCTGCTCCGGCTGGCGTTCGAGCACCTCCTCGGCCAGATAGTCCAGCACGAACCGGTGGCTGCCGGTGAACGCCGCCACGAACCCGTCTACGTCCGCCTGACCCCGCAGCGACAGCGCGGCCAGCTGCAGCCCGGCCACCCACCCCTCGGTGCGCGCCTCCAGCGCCACCACCGCGGCCTCGGGCAGATCGGGCCCGGCCGCCTCACGCAGCAGGGCCGCCGCCTCCTCGGCCGTGAAGCGCAACTCGGCGGCGCGCAGCTCGGCCAGCTGCCCGCCGGAGCGCAGCCGGGCCAGCGGCAGCGGCGGGTCGGCGCGGCTGGCCAGCACCACGTGCAGTCCCGGCGGCAAATGCTCCAGCACGAACCTCAGCGACATGTGCACCGGCTGCGAGTCGATCAGGTGGTAGTCGTCGAGGACCAGCAGCACCTCGCGATCCGCGGGCTGGGCCAGCTCGTTGATCAGCGCCGTCACCAGCCCGTCGAAGGACGGCGGAGCCGGTGGCCCGAGCAACGGGGCAACGCGCTCGGCGAGCCCCGGCCGTGCCCGGTCCAGCGCCGCGACAGCGTGCCGCCAGAAGCGCGCCGGGTCGCTGTCGCCGGCGTCCAGCGACAGCCAGCCCACCGGCCGCTCACCGCGCCGGACCCAGTCGGCCAGCAGGGCCGTCTTGCCGAACCCGGCCGGGGCGCTCACCAACACGACGCCCGCCGTCAACGTCTCGTCGAGCTGGTCGAGCAGCCGCGGGCGGGGGACGAAGCCCGGCTGCGGGCGTGGCAGGTACAGCTTGGTGGCCAGCAGAACATCCCGCTCGGACGCGGCAACCACGGATGAGGCCGCAGCGGGCCGCTTCGCCATCGGTGACCCTGCCGCTTCGCGCATCCAGCGATCCTCCGTCTCGACGAGACTACGACCACCCGCACGGACAGGTTGCTCCGGCCTCGGTCTGCTCACCCTCACCCCAGTGGCACCCGCGTGCCCAAGGCGAGCCACGAAGATTCCACCCTGGATGTGCACCTTTGGGTGACGCCTCGACCCGGGACCGTCCGTAGCGTGCCGAATGACACAGACGCGCACCGACCGAGGAGTGCAGCGAATCGGCGATGAGCGCAGCTGCTGCGAGCCAGGAGATGTGATGACCGACGCCGGATCGCCCGCTCGCTACGAGATCCGTATCGACGGCGTCCTCGACACGGCCTGGTTCGACGGCCTGGACGTCCGCATCGACGGCGGGCAGACGGTCGTCTCCGGTCGGCTCGCCGATCAGCCGGCGCTGCACGGGCTACTCGCCAGGATCCGAGACCTGGGGCTCTGCCTGGTCAGTCTGCATCGGCTGGACCCGAATGAAGACCGGAAGGGACAGGGAGGGACGGTCCAATGACCGGCCAGTCGGCGGTGCTGACGCTCCGCGCCTACGGGTACGACGCCAGGTCGGACGGCCTCGGCAATGTCCAGGCGCGGGTGTGGCATCGGCGTGCAGACAGAACGGCGACCTGGCGCTGGGTGCAGGTACCCACCGACCCGCCCGCCCTGCTCGGCTGGCTGGCCGAGTGCGTGGTGGGATGACCCAGCCTGGTCAACTGGAGGTGGGGATGAGTTCGGTGGCGGCGCGGTCGATGACCGCGTCGGTAGCCTCAGCGGTCATCGCTGGGGGTACGAGCACCAACCGGTGGACGCCGGCGGCGGCGTAACGCTTGACCAGCTCGGGCGTGACGGGTCGGTCGGCGACGATACTGATCTCGAAGGCTCTGTCCGGGTCGACGCGGTGCCGCCGCCGAAGGTCGTGCAATGTCTGGACCGCCTCTCGGGTGTCGTCGACGCTGAGCTCCCAGCCGAACCAGCCGTCGCCGACCCGCGCGGCACGCTCCAGGCCGGCTCGGGTGTGACCCCCGACGACGATCGGCGGGTGCGGGCGCTGCGCCGGCACCGGATACTGCTGCACGCCGTCGAAGGACACCCAGCGCCCGACGTGGCGATCGCGGTGCGACCACAGAGCCAGCAGCACTTGCAAGAACTCGTCGGTCATCGCGCCGCGGTGGCTGAGGTCGACGCCGAACGCAGCGAGCTCAGCGGCGAGGTAGCCGACTCCGACACCTACCGTGAGGCGCCCTGCGCTGAGTACGTCGACGGTGGTGAGCTGTTTCGCGAGCAGCACCGGCTGCCGTTGCGGCAGGACGAGCACGGCGACACCCAGCCGGATTCGGCTGGTGACCGCTGCCAGGTAGGCGAGCGTGCTGATCGCCTCGAGACGCGGTTCGTCGAACGGGTCGGGCGCGTCCCTCGGTAGAGCGATGTGGTCGCCGACCCACAGCGCCTCGAATCCGGCCCGTTCGGCGGTCAACGCGCAGGCCCGCATCCGATCGGGCTGAGCGTTATCGCCCCGGTGCAGGGCGTAGAGGGCGAACTTCACCGGTCACCTCGCTTCGGAGCCGTGGCCGCCGACCAGTATTCCCGCGCTAGGCGCCCGGGTGGGATGCGGCGGTGGCGGATGTGTTTCGCGCTGCCGTCTGCTGAGCAGAACAGCGACCAGCACGATCACGACGATCATCACCAGCAGCATGCGGAAGATCAACGCCGCTGCTCGGATGACGATCGCCAGTGCTCCCACCGCCGAGGTGAGCACGCCGACAGCTGCGATGAGCAGCATCGCCGTTACGACAACGGCGACCGTGGCAGAGTCCGCGATCGCTCGCGCCGCGTCGGCAGGCCTGCGCGGTGCCGCTGCGGCGAGGGCTTCCGCGGTGATCACCAAGAGAGGTACCGTTGGCATGACGGGCTCCCATCTAGGCAGTTGCAGCTGCCCGTGGGGTGGTTCGTCGAGGAGTTGCGGGTGCCCTCGGTGTCGCTGCGAAATCGATACCCGGGGGCGCTCGCATGTCTGCGGCCGCGCCGCTGCAACCTGGGTAGCAACGCTGAAACCCGTTGCGCGGGCGGCGAATTACCACGTGAGCGGCTATGGGAGGTCCCTTACCGACCACCTCCGTCCGCTCCGGAGCGTTAGGGGCGGACAGCCGTCCGGCGTGTGCCCTTGATCGGCGGTCCACCCATGCTGTAAGAATGCGCTTGCGGACAGCTATTGGCAAGTGACAGCGACAGATTCATGAGGTAGGTGCCAACCGCAGGTGCAATGGTAATTGCCCATCCTGGTATGAGAGGGGCGATTCGATGATGTCGCATAAAGTGAACCCCACCCTTCGTCGCCGCGAGCTCGCCGCGAAGCTCCGGCAGCTTCGTCAGGACGCGGACATGTCTATCGAGCAGGTAGCTCTGCAGCTCTTGGTTTCACCGACCAAGATCAGCCGTATTGAAACGGGCGCCAGAGGCGCCAGGCTCCGCGACGTTCGTGATCTGTGCGATGTCTACGGCCTGCCCGCGGACGAGTGCGACCATCTGATGAGTCTCGCCAAGCAGAGTGAGGAATCGTCGTGGTGGCAGCAGCCCGACATGCCGTATTCGACGTTCCTCGGTCTTGAGGCAGCTGCGGCATCAATCTGCGACTACAAGTCGGACATCGTCCCGGGCCTGCTACAGACAGAGCACTATGCCCGAGCGATCCTGGAAGCGACCCATCCAGACTCCAACGCGAAGGTCGAGCAGCTGCTCGAATCTCGCCTCACGCGGCAACGTCGTCTCGGCGGCGACGACCCCGTTCGGTTTCAGGCGATCATCGACGAAAGTGCGCTGCGCCGCGTGGTCGGCGGCCGCCCGGTCATGAGCGAGCAGCTCGAGAGTCTGGTCGATAGCGCCAAGCAGGCCAACATCGACATCCGAGTGCTCGGATTCGAGGCGGGCGCGCACCCCGCACTGAACAGCACGTTCACGATCATGCAGTTCGACGAAGCGGTGTCCGACATGGTCTACGTCGAAGAGCTGAGCGCCGAGCGCTATCTCCAGAGAGCCAGCGATCTCGCCCGCTATCACCGAGTCTTCGATCAGCTGCGGGGCATCGCCCTGAGCCCGAAGAATTCGATCGGCCGAATAGCGGCGGTCGCCAAGACCTACATCGGCTAATGGCCAACAGATGGCGATGAAGGCGTTGATCGTGGCGGCGTTTGACGATCCAGCAGCGATCCAGGTGCGCGACATCGAGGTGCCCGACAATTCAAATGGCGTCCTGATCGACGTGCAGGCGGCTGGTTTGGGCTTTCCTGACGCGTTGATCGCACGGGGTGGCTATCAGGTTCGACCCGCACTGCCGTTCGTGCCAGGGATGGAATTGTCCGGCATCGTGCGCGAAGCCCTGGCCAACTCACCCTGGCGCCCTGGGCAGCGAGTCGTCGCGCTCACCGGCGTGCACGGTGCCTGCGCCGAGGTTGTTTCGGTGTCCCCCGGTCAGGTCTATCCGGCACCGGACGACCCAGAACATTGGAACAATGGCGCGCTGGTCGTCAACTATCACAGCGCGTACTTCGCCTTGGTCCGTCGGGCTCAACTCGCCGTCGGTGAGGTCGTGCTGGTGCACGGCGCCGGGGGCGGGCTTGGGCAGGCGATGATCCAGGTGGCCAAGGCGCTGGGCGCGCGCGTGATCGCGGTGGCCAGTTCGCCGGTGCGGCAGCGAGCCGCGCGGGAAGCGGGCGCTGACGAGGTGCTGTCGCCGGGCCTCGATTGGGTCGAAGCCGCGCGGACTTTGACGAACGGCCGTGGCGTGGACGTGCTGATTGATCCGGTCGGCGGTGCGCGATTCGACCAGAGTGTGCGAGCGGTCGCGCCCGAAGGCCGACTGGTGATCGTGGGATTCGCCTCGGGGGAGATCCCGCAGCTGAGGATGAATCGTCTACTGCTGCGCAACATCTCCGTGCTTGGTGCGGCCTGGCGCGAGTTCGTGACCGATGTCAATCCCGGCTATGGGTTGTTCATGGCCCGAGAACTGAACGCGATGATCGGCCAGGCACGGCTCGCCCCACGAGTCGGTGCGAGGATCCCGCTGCGGGACGGCGCCGACGCCCTTCGCGCGATAACCCGCAACCAGATCGAGGGACGAGTATCGATCCAGATCGGACCCGGGGCTTAGCTGCAATCAGCGGTGGACGGTGACCGCCGGCAGATTAGACGGGTGTCATCAAGACAGTCTCCTGAGGGAACGAGGTGAAGGCGTACGGCTCGGCGACCTCGACGGTACGGACATCCGATCAGACAGATACTGCGCGGTTCTTCTCCGGCAACGCGTTCGTCCAATTCAACGCTGTGCTTCGTGACCAGGCGACGCTACGGAACCTGGACATCGTCCAATCGGCTCGGATGTTCGCCGGCGTCGACATGAGCATGGCGGACGCGATCATCACAGTGTGGCGTGCAAAGTACGTCTACGGCTTATGGCGGCCGATCACCGCCATCTATCTGGCCGACACTGACGGAAACCCGGACACCACCGCCGACCCCACCTGGGTGCCGCTGATCACGACCCCGCCGTATCCCGAGTACCCGAGCGGGTACAACTCACTCGCCGCGACCACGACGGGTGGACTGGAAGAGCTGTTCCACACTCAGCAGCTGAACCTGACACTTATCTCGACCGCGGTGCCGAATGTCACCCGCCACTACGACACCGGCAGCGCGCTGCGCGCGGATGTCGTCGACGCCAGGGTGTGGCAGGGAATCCATTTCCGCTCGGCCGATGTCGCCAGCCGGAATCTCAGCCTGCGGCTCTCAGACTGGACGCTCGACCACTACTTCCAGCCCGTCGACCCCTCGCCGTAGGCCGGACCGAGGAATTGGGTGATCTGCTCGACGTCGCCCGCGTGCGGTCAGCGGGGCAGGCCGTATTGGCGTCGCAGCGCAGCGTCGTAGGCGCGGTCCGGGAGCAGAGCCTTCATCCCGACGGTGATCTTGGCGAGGGGGTTGATGAGGTAACGCGTTCGCGGCCGGCGGGCGGTGACGGCACTGGTGATGACCGCGCCGATGTCCTCGGCGGTCGAGGCGAGCCGCGCTATCGGCCCCGTGGTGCCGGTGCCGAACGACGCGACGACCGCGGCCTTGAACGCCGCGTAGGGATCCGCCTCCGCGGGCTGGCCGGCGGTCGACACCGACGCGGCGGCCACATCGTTCCATGGGGTCTTCACAGGTCCCGGTTCGATGAGTACGACGTCGATGCCGAACTGCGCGACCTCCATCCGCAGCGCGTCACTGAAGGCTTCGACCGCGTGCTTGGAGGCGTGGTAGAAGGCGCCGCCCGGCAGTGTCGTGCGTCCGCCCATCGAGGAGACGTTGACGATCCGGCCCCGCCGTGCGCGGCGCATGCCCGGCAGGACCAGCTGGGTCAGCCGTACCAAGCCGAAGAAGTTGGTCTCGAACTGACGGCGGACCTCACTCATCGGCTGCTGCTCCACCGGCCCGTACAGCCCGTACCCGGCGTTGTTGATCAGCGCTCCGACCGAACCGGCATCGGCCTCGACGGCCGTCACCGCCGCAGTCATGGACTCCTCGTCGGTCACGTCCAGACGGAGCGTGTGGATCCCCATGTCGGCGAGGTCGGCCAGGCTCTCGACGTTGCGCGCCGACGCGTACACCGTCAGCCCCGCCTCGTGCAGACTGAGCGCCGTCGCCCTGCCGATTCCGGACGAGCAGCCGGTGATCAGGACGGGACCGGTGGATCTCGCGTCACGCATCCCGCCATCGTCCTCCACGCTGCAGTGCATGGTCCGCATGCACAACGATCAGACTGCTCGGGTGTCGATTGCGCAAGAAATCGTCACCATGCTGCAAGCATCTGTGCTGTTTCGGCTGGCGCTGGCGGAACATACTTCTTGCGAACGTCGCGCTCCCGTGAGAAAGGTGGTCAGGCGTGAACACGCAGGGGTCCCAGGCCGGACGTGCGTCGCGGCCTCGGCGCTATCTGATGTGTCCTCCGGCCTACTTCGATGTCACGTACTCGATCAATCCATGGATGCGCCTGGACGATGCGGTCGACAAGGACGCAGCGTTCAAGCAGTGGTCGACTTTGCGCGATTTGTACCTCGACCTGGGCCATGTCGTCGAGCTGATTGAGCCGGTTGCCGGCCTGCCGGACATGGTTTTCGCCGCGAACGGGGGACTGGTTATCGACGGCCGCGCGATCGGCGCGAGCTTCGTCCACGGGGAGCGCCAGCCCGAGGCGGCAGCCTACCTGGACTGGTTTCACCGGGACGGGCTCACGGTCCAAGCCCCGTCTCACGTCATGGAGGGCGAGGGGGACTACCTGCTCGTCGGGGATTGGGTGCTTGCCGGGTTCGGGTTCCGCAGTGACCCGCGGGCGTCCGCGGAGATCCAGGAGTACTTCGGCCGGCCGGTGATCAGCCTCGAGCTCGTCGATCCGCGGTACTACCACCTTGACACAGCCCTCGCGGTACTCACCGACTCGCAGATCGCCTATCTGCCCGATGCGTTCAGCGCCGGCAGCAGGAAGGTCATCGACATGCTCTTTCCCGATGCGATCAAGGCGTGCGCGCAGGACGCTGAGGCGTTCGGGTTGAACGCGGTGTCCGACGGCTGCAACGTCGTCGTCGCCGCCGACGCGACCAGCCTGATCGAGCAGCTCGCCAGCCGGGGATTCGTTGCGCACCCCGTGGACCTCTCGGAGTTCCGGAAGGCGGGTGGGGGAGCGAAATGCTGCACGCTGGAGCTCCGGCAATGACGAGTTTTGACATCCTGGAAGCCGACCGCCACGCGGCGCGCAACTATCACCCGCTTCCCGTCGTCCTCTCCCACGGCGACGGGGCGTGGGTGGAAGACGTCGACGGGCGGCGGTACCTGGACATGCTCGCTGCGTATTCCGCGCTGAACTTCGGCCACCGCCACCCTCGACTGGTCGCAGCCGTTCAGGATCAGCTCGCCCGGCTGACCCTGACCAGCCGGGCGTTCTACCACGATCGGTTCGGCGAGTTTTGCGGCAAGCTGGCGAGGCTGTGCGGCAAAGATGCCGTCCTGCCGATGAACACCGGGGTCGAGGCGGTGGAATCCGCCCTGAAGGTGGCCCGCAAATGGGGTTACCAGGTCAAGGGTGTGCCCGACGGCACCGCGAAGATCGTCGCGTTTGGCGGCAACTTCCACGGTCGCACGATCAGCGTCGTCAGCTTCTCGACGGACGCCGACGCTCGTGCCGGCTTCGGTCCGTTCACGCCTGGCTTCAGCGTGGTGCCCTACGGAGACCTCGACGCCGCCGAGGCCGAGATCCGCGACCCGAACACCGTCGCGGTCATCGTCGAGCCGGTCCAGGGGGAAGCTGGGATCGTCCTGCCCCCCGCGGGCTACCTGGCGGGGCTGCGCGAGCTGTGCACCCGGCACGACGTGCTGTTGTTGGCAGACGAGATCCAGTCCGGCCTGGGCCGGACGGGGACCACGTTTGCCTGCGAATTCGAAGGTGTGGTTCCCGACGTCTACATTCTCGGCAAGGCACTCGGCGGCGGCATCGTCCCGGTCTCCGCCGTCGTTGCCGACTGGCCGGTGATGGACGTCCTGCATCCAGGCGAGCACGGAAGCACCTTCGGCGGTAACGCGCTCGCCTGCGCGGTGGGCAGCGCGGTGGTCGATCTGCTCGAGAACGGAGAGTTCCAGGAGCGGTCCCGCGCTGCCGGGGCCCGGCTAGAGGCACGCTTGGCCCAGCTGCCCACGACAATGGTTCGGCAGGTGCGCTGCCGCGGCTTGTGGGCGGGGATCGACCTCGCGGACGGGCTGCCGCCTGCCCGGGTCGCCTGCGAACAGCTCTTGCCCAGGGGCGTCCTCGCGAAGGACACCCACGGCAGCACGATCCGCATGGGGCCGCCGCTCGTGATTACCGACGACGAGATCGACTGGGCCATCGACCAGCTCGCGGAAGTCCTGTCCGAGCTCAGCACCGGAGTGCGGAGGGCCGATGCGGCTCCACGGACTTGACGAGAAGATCGTCGAGTGCCTGCTCGCCGACGGCCGGGCCACCTTCGCCGAGATCGGCGCCACGGTCGGCTTGTCGGCGCCCGCGGTGAAGCGGCGCGTCGATCGGCTGGTTCGGACGGGCGCCATCTCCGGTTTCACCGCGAAGGTCGACCCCGGTGCCCTGGGATGGACGACCGAGGCCTATGTGGAGCTCTACTGCGATAGCAAGACGATGCCCGCAACCATCCGCGACAGCGTCAGCCGCTTCGCGGAAGTGATTTCCGCGTGCACCGTGACCGGCGACGCCGACGCCCTGGTACACCTGCGCGCCACCGACATGCAGCACTTCGAGGACGTCCTGGAACGCATAGGGTCCGAGCCGTACGTAGTGCGCACCCGAAGCGTCCTCGTGCTCTCCCGGCTGCTGGACCGGCCCGGCCTGTGGTCGACCGCCTCCGCGACGTCGGGAGTACTTGGTTCGCCTAACGCTCCAGTAACTCCCGAAGTGTGGACCCTCGGCCAGGAGCATCGCTAGGCGCCGGGGTGGTGGTGCGCGGCGTGGTCGCCATGTTCGTGGTGGCCCGTCATGTCGTCCGGGCCGCCACCCATCATCGCGAGCATGGCACGGCCGCCGGTTCGGAGGAACCGCCACACCAGCGCAAACGCGAGCAGCAGGAACACGATGTTCAGGATGGTGGTGTAGTTCCATTGAACCCCGCCATCGCCGACGTCGGCGTGCCGGGTGCCCGTCGGGACGAGCCCGAGCGGGGCGAAGACGAGTTCGATGACGTAGCCCGCGGCCACCATCGTGACATAGAACGTGCCGAAGAGGAACCAGGCCATACGCCTGCCGTAGTACTTCGCGTAGATGATCAGGATCGGGATGATGATCAGGTCGGCGAAGATGAAGCTGATGACGCCGCCGAAGCTGATTCCGCCGTTCCACAGCACCGCTGCGAGCGGAGCGTTGCCGATGGAGCAGACGAACGTGACGACCGCGACGACCGGGCCGATCAGCGGACCCCAGATCTTGGCCAGCAGCGGGTGGTCGGTGACGAACAGATGCTGCCAGAAGGAGTCGGGGATCCAGGCCCCCGCCATACCGGCGATGAGCAGGCCGCCGGCCAGGTCGCGCAGGATGGCGGCCCATTCCATGACGAAGTTGTGGCTGACCGAGGTGAACCCGGCCGGGCTGGCCAATCGTCGCCAGAAGCTGCCTTCGCCGGCGACGCTCATGTCCATCGAGGCGTGGCCCTCCATCGCCCCGGCCACGGCCTTGTCGGCCTGTTCGCGGGCCGCGGCCCGTAACTTCGCGGTGAGGAAGCGGCGGAACAGCAAGGCGAGCAACACGATCATGATCGGGCCGCCGACGAACTCGGCCAGGGTGAACTGCCAACCCAGCAGCAGGGCCAGGATCAGCCCGAGTTCGATCACCAGGTTCGTGCTGGCGAACTGGAACGCCATCGCCGCCGTGAAGTCCGCGCCCTTGCGGAACAGCGACCGGGCCAGCGCCACCGCGGCGTAGGAGCATGACGAAGACGCCGCACCCAGTCCAGTTGCAGTAGCCAGGCTGCGCGGCCGATCATCCGGCAGCAGCCGGGCAATCGTCGACTTGCGCACCAGCGCCTCGATCACCGCCGACAGGGTGAAACCCAGGATCAGCGACCAGGTCACCTGCCACGTCATCGATCCGGCGACCTCGAGCGCGTGCAGCACGGCGTGCCAGGCGGTGTCCACGCCGACCCCTCCTTCGCGCGAATCCAGCTACCCTATGGGGGTATACTACCTCTCAGGCTATCGTGCGCTACGGGAGGCATCGTGTACGGGTACACGCACAACAAGGACGACTACCTCAAGCGGCTGCGCCGGATCGAGGGCCAGGTGCGGGGGATCGCAAGGATGGTGGAGGACGACAAGTACTGCATCGACATCCTCACCCAGGTCAGCGCGGCGACGAAGGCCCTGCAATCCGTCGCCCTCGGCCTGTTGCAGGAGCACCTGGCCGGCTGTGTCGTCGACGCCGCCCGTGTGGGTGGGCCCGATGCCGACGCGAAGGTGGCGGAGGCCGCCGACGCTATCGCCCGTCTGGTGCGCTCCTGACGTCGCTATTCGTATTGCAGCGCGTCGAGTGGATTCAGCCGGGCCGCGCGGCGGGCAGGGAACACCGCCGCGAAGATGCCGACCAGGATGGCGACGATCGCGAAGATGATCAGCTGCGGCACCGGCAAGACGAAGCCGATGAAGTCGACCCGTGCGCTGAGCAGTCCGGCGAGGACAAGTCCGAGGACGATCCCGAGCACCGCCCCGATCAGGGCGGTGATGACACTCTCGTGGCGGATCATCCGGCGGGTCTGCCGCCGGGTCATCCCGATTGCGCGCATCATGCCGAGTTCGCGGGTCCGCTCGAAGACGGTCAGCACCAGGGTGTTGACGATGCCGAACAGGCTCACCACCACGGACAGGGCCAGCAGCACATAAAGAACGTTCAGGATCCCCTTGATCGCGCTGACCTGGTTCGTCTTGAACTGCTCGCGGGTGACCGCCTTCGCGTTCGGGAACGAGCTCAGTGACGCCGCCAACGCCTGCGTGTTCGCGGGGGTGACGCCGCCTTGCATCTGGACGAAGGTGAAGAGGTTCTGCGGCTGCTGGTAGTTGTGGTCGAAGGTCGCGCTCGACATCGTCACGGCGCCGAAGGGGGACCCGCCCGAGGGGGCCTTGAAGATCCCGCGGACCTTGAGCGCGAGCACCTGCCCGGTGGGCGTCTCCAGCGAGATCGGCGACCCGACCGCCAGGTGGTGGCTCTTCGCGTAGTCGTCGTCGACGAAGGCGCCGTCGGTTCCGAGCTGCCCGAGCACCGCCTGCGAGCCGTCCTTCCAGTCGAGCGTGAGCACGTCGGGAGCCTGCGGATCGACTGCAGTGACCTGGATCGTGCTACCGAACGCCCGGCCATCGCCGCCGCGGACGCTCGCGATCGACTCGACCCCCGGCGCCTTGGCCGCGGCGAGCGCCGCACTGGTGGGGATCGGGTCGAAGTTGTTCTGCGCGGTGATCGCGTAGTCCGCAGTGAAGATTTTGTCGACGGCCTGCTCGAAGGGCCTGATGATGCCCGCGGCGAGGGTGGCAACCAGAGTGACGAGGGCCAGCCCGATCATCAGCGCCGCGGCGGTGGCGGCGGTCCGCTGCGGGTCCCGCTGACTGTTCTGTCCGCCGATGCGGACGGAAGACGGCTCGACCAGGACGCCCGGGAACTCGACGGGCCATTCGGGCCGCCACGCGGTGAGCCTGCGCCGGGCAGCCATCAGGACTACGACGAGCAGCAGCAGCGGATTGAGGAGCGCGCCGAGGACGAAGGCGCCCACCCGCCGGCCGGCCGATCCGGGACCCCACGCGCCGTACCGCAACAACCAATACGGCAGCGTGAACAACGGCCACACGACAACGGAGAAGGCAAACACCGACCAGCGGGCCACGGGGCTTGCTACGGCGGCGAGCGGCCGAACCAACCGAGACGCGAACAGAGCCACTCCGATGAAGATCAGCAAGGCGCCGACCAGCATGAAGGTGAGCAGCTGCGCGGTCCCAAGGTCATGGCCGAACAGGCCGAGCGCCAGCAAGCCGAAACCGAGGATCGCGACCACTGCGGCGCCGATGGGGCGGAACCGGTGGAAGCGCCCTGGCGGCAACGTCGCCCCCTCCCGCACGGCGGCAATCGGCGGCACCCGGGTGGCGCGCAGCGCGGGCCGCAGGCTGGCCAGCAGGGTGATGACCGTGCCGACGAGCAGCGCGACGACGATCGTCCGCGTCTCGAACACCAGGCCGTTGTTGGGCAGGGTGAACCCGATCGCGTCGAACAGTGCGAACAGTCCCTTCGCGAGGGCAAGCCCGAGGAACAGCCCGGTCACCGAGGCCGCTACCCCCATAACGAGCGCTTCGAGGATGACCGAGCCGAGCACTTGGCGCCGCGCCGCGCCGAGCGTGCGCAGCGTCGCGAATTCACGGGTTCGCTGGGCGATCGTGATCGACAGCGAGTTGGCGATGACGAACGAGCCCACGAACAGGGCAATGCCGCCGAAGGCGAGCAGGAACGTCTGCAGGAACGAAATGAAGCCGCTCGTGTCCTTGGCATCCTTGCTGGCTTGCTCGGTACCGCTGCGCACCTGGGTGTCGGCCGGGAGGATCTGCTGGATCTGACTGATCAGTTGCTGCTGCGAGACGCCGCTCTTGCCTGCGACCAGGATCTGGTCTAGCTTGCCCTGCTTATCGAACAGCTGCTGCGCGGTGGCCAGATCGAACCCGGCGAGGGTCGCTCCGCCGATCGACGACACGGCACCGAACTTGACCAGGCCCGAGATCCGCAGCCGCTCGACCGGACCGCGGGCCTGCACGCCAATGGTCTGGCCCACTGCGAGGCCCTTCTTGTTGGCGGTCGTCCGGTCGATGACGACTTCGCCGCTGTTGGGCCAGGCGCCGCCCACCAGCGTGAGCGAGTTGAAGTCCGGCTGCTCCGGGTTCACGCTGAAGCCCAGGTTGGGTGCGCCGCCGAACACGATCGCCTTGCCGTCCTTGCCGATCAGGTGCGCGTTGCCGCTCACTGCGGCGCTGGCGGTTCGTACGTCCGGCAGCGCGGCCACCTTCGCGAGCAGCGACTGGTCGAACGACGGCGCTGTTGAACCGTTGTCGCCGAGCGTGAACGCCGACTTGCCGGTGATGGCCGCGTCCGTGTTGCGGTACGTCGCGCTGAAGATCGAGTCGAATGCGGTCGAGATCGAGTCGGTGAGGACGTAGGTGCCGCTGACCAGGGCTACCCCGAGCACCACGCCGAGCGCGGTGAGGACCGTCCTCAGCTTGCGGGCAAGCAGCCCGCGGAGGGCGAACTTGATCATCGGACGGCCAGGCCCTCGACCGCCTGGAGGATCTCGTGCGCGGTGGATCGGGGCAGTTGCTGGACGATGCGCCCGTCGGCCAGGAACAGCACTCGATCTGCCATCGCGGCTGCTTGCGCGTCGTGCGTCACCATGACCGTCGTCTGCCCGTATTCCTCGACCGAGGCGCGCATGAGCTCGAGGATCTCGCCGCTGCTGGTCGAGTCGAGGTTCCCGGTGGGCTCGTCCGCGAAGACCACGGTGGGCCGGGACACCAGTGCACGCGCGATGGCGACGCGCTGCTGCTGGCCGCCGGACAGCTCCGCCGGTCGGTGCGTCAAGCGATCCGTGAGCCCGACGCGTTCGATCAGCTCGTCGAACCAGCCGTTCTGCGGCTTCTCGCCGGCGATCGTCAGGGGTAGCAGGATGTTCTCCCGCGCGGTGAGCATCGGCAGCAAGTTGAAGAACTGGAAGACGAACCCGATGTGCTGACGGCGCAGTTTGGTGAGCGCGGTGTCGCCGAGCGTGGTGATCTCTGTCCCGTCGATCCGCACGGATCCGGAGGTCGGCTTGTCCAGGCCGGCCAGGATGTGCATGAGCGTCGACTTGCCCGACCCGGACGGCCCCATCACCGCGGTCATCTGGCCGGACGGGATGTCGACGCTGACGTCGCACAGGGCGCGCACCTCCGTGTCGCCCTCGCCGTAGGTCCGGCTGACTGCGCTCGCGGCGACCACCACCGCACCGTTCTCGCTGTCCATCTGGTCTCCCCTGCTCATCCCGCCCGGTCGCGCGCCAAGTCGTGTCGTCAAACCGCGCGGCTCAATCATGGCTGCGCCCGACGTGCCCGCATGTCATGCACGATCGCCGCACACAAACCGCGGCGCATCAGGTGGCACCCCGACTCGACCCTGACCTTGACCCCGACGTCAGCTTGCGGCATTCGTTGCACCAGCATGAGCCAACCCGCGCTCACGTGAAAGCGACTATCGCGAAGGAGGACCGCTGGGCGGTGTTGATACCAGCCCGCCTTGTGCCGCGACTTACGGGTGCGGGAAGACAGTCTCGATACGCGGACCGTCCGATGACCAGAACACCTTGTACGGCGGGTGGCCAGCCACGGGGAGCCGGAACCGGACTCCGTCGGTTGTCGTGATCGCCGTCGATAACGCCTGTGCCTCGCCGGGCATCCGGAAGATCAGCTCGCATGCGTCCAGCACCGCGTTGTAGAGGTCGATGTCGGATCCCGCTTCGAGCGCGTCGAGTTGCTTGTCCGCGACGTCGGAATAGGCGCCCTCGCTACTCACGCGGTGCGACGCTGACGGCTACGGCGCACGGTTGGTGAGGCCGTGGCGCGTGCCAGAAGCTCGCGCAGTACAGGGTCGGTGTCGTACTCGTGCTGCGCCTCGGTCACGACCACCGCTGGTTGCAGCAGCAGACTGCCGTCTGGGTTCTCGTGGACGAGGAACCGCTGGTTCCCGTGTCCGGGGATCACCACCCGGCTCCGGCTGTCTGTCTCGACCAGAATCGCCACGGCGTTCCCTCCGATGCTCTTTACCTAACAGGTGTGACTCTACGCCCATCATCCCACAATGGGCAGAGCGTAGGAAGGTAAGGTGGATCGTGCTGCTGAAGCTGACCGGTTCGAGCTGTTCGGGCAAGTCGGTCCTCGCCGCCGGGGTCGCTGGCCAGCTGTCGGGGTGTGACCGTGCACGACTTCGACGAGATCGGAGTCCCGGATGACGCCGACACCCGGTGGCGGCAGGCGAGTACAGAGCGCTGGATCGTGCGGGCGTTCGAGCTGCAGGCGAGTGGGGTCGACCTGCTGCTCACCGGTCAGTCGCCGCTCGGTGAGGTGCTCGCCAGCCCGTCCGCGCCGTTGCTGAACGGGATCGCGGTGTGCCTGGTCGACGTCGACGATGTGGACCGGAGGCAGCGGCTTGAGCAGCGCGATCCCGGCCGATGGTCCGAGCAGGCCAAGACAGCCTTCGTCGAATGGGGACGCTGGCAGCGCGGCCATGCGGCCGATCCGCAGTATCGGCAGCGAATCCTGACCGAGGACGGTTGGGCGCGGATGGCCTGGGATCGGTGGCGAAGCTGGCAGCGCGGTGATCCGCGGTGGCGCTGCCACATCCTCGACACCACGGGGCGGTCGATCGCCGACGGCGTCGTCGAGCTGCGCGAGTGGATCACCCGGCAGCGGCGCCTGCGCGCCGCGGGCGACCTGCCGTTGACACCCGGATGGGACGGTAGCCCAGCCGTCGTCCGCCCTTCCGGTCGGCGGCGATCGGCGCGATAGTGGCAGCACGACGACGAGGAGCCCATGGTGACGCGTGATGGCCTGAGCGGTGCGACGAAGATCCTTCTCGACGAGGCTGAAATGCCCACCCAGTGGTACAACCTGGTGCCCGATCTGCCGTCCCCTCCACCACCGGTTCTGCATCCGGGCACGCTGCAACCGGTCGGCCCGGACGATCTGGCGCCGTTGTTCCCGATGGAGCTGATCGGCCAAGAGGTCACCGGCGAACGGCATGTCGACATTCCCGGCGCGGTGCTCGACGTGTACCGGTTGTGGCGGCCGAGCCCGCTGTATCGGGCGCGTCGGCTGGAGAAAGCGTTGGCTACGCCCGCACGGATCTATTACAAGTACGAGGGCGTCTCGCCGGCGGGTTCGCACAAGCCCAACACGGCCGTGCCGCAGGCGTACTACAACGCTCAGGTAGGTATCCGCCGGTTGACGACGGAGACCGGCGCCGGCCAGTGGGGCACCGCGCTGGCGTTTGCCTGCGCGCAGTTCGGGCTCGATTGTGAGGTGTGGCAGGTCCGCGCATCCTATGACCAGAAGCCCTATCGGCGGATGATGATCGAGACGTTCGGCGGGGTCGTCCACCCGTCGCCGTCGACACTCACCGCGGCCGGCCGGGCGATCCTGGCGACGCATCCCGACTCGACGGGCTCACTCGGTATCGCGATCAGCGAAGCGGTCGAGGTGGCCGCGCAGAACGCCGACACGAATTACGCGCTAGGCAGCGTGCTCAACCACGTGCTGCTGCACCAGACCGTGATCGGTGAAGAAGCCCTGCTACAGCTGGCCAAAATCGACGAGACGCCGGACCTGATCGTCGGCTGCACGGGCGGCGGCTCGAACTTCGCCGGGCTGATGTTCCCGTTCTTGCGGGAGAAGCTGGCCGGGCGGATGTCCCCGGTGATCCGGGCAGTCGAGCCCGCGGCCTGCCCGTCACTGACTCGCGGGGTCTACGCTTACGACTTCGGCGACACCGCCGGCATGACCCCGCTGATGAAGATGCACACGCTTGGGCACGACTTCGTCCCCGACCCGATCCACGCGGGCGGGCTGCGCTATCACGGGATGAGCCCGCTGATGAGCCACCTGTACGAGCAGAAGCTGCTCGAGGCGGCGGCCAAGCCGCAGCGCGAATGCTTCGCGGCCGGCGTGCAGTTCGCGCGCACCGAGGGCATCCTGCCCGCCCCGGAACCGACGCATGCGCTCGCCGCCGCGATCGAAGAGGCCCTGCGCTGCAAGGAATCCGGCGAGCAGAAGGTCATCCTGACCGCGCTCTGCGGCCAGGGCCACCTCGACCTGCCGGCCTACGACGCCTACCTCTCCGGGACGATGACCGACAACAATCTCGACGCGGACGCGGTGGCGTGCGCCGTCGAGCACCTGCCAGCGGTGCCGGTCGGTTAAGCCCGTCATCCACCAACCGCTGACCTGTCCCGCCCGCGTGCATGTCCTGGTAGCCCCCGCCGCCTTCAAAGGATCGCTTCGCGCCGCCGATGTAGCCCGGCATCTC
This sequence comes from uncultured Actinomycetota bacterium, assembly GCA_963839175.1. GTDB lineage: Bacteria > Actinomycetota > Actinomycetes > Mycobacteriales > Jatrophihabitantaceae > CAWIUB01. The sequence goes on along the minus strand of CAWIUB010000052.1, from coordinate 86,547 downwards.
GCCCTGGGCATCCGCGAGGTGCTCGGTGCCGTGGCCGAGGTGGTCTGCGTCCCGGTCGCGGACGGCGGGGATGGCACGCTCGACGCTGCCGTGGCAGCTGGCTACGAGTGGGTGCCCGTCCGGGCGAGCGGGCCCACCGGCGCGCCGGTCGACACGGCATACGCCCGCCTCGGCGACGTCGCGGTCGTCGAGCTCGCCGCGGTGTGCGGCCTGCTGCGGCTGCCCGGCGGCCAGCTCGACCCGCTCGGCGCCACCAGTCTCGGCGTGGGCCAGGTGCTGCACACGGCACTCGACGCGGGCTGCCGGCGGATCGTCCTCGGCCTAGGCGGCAGCGCCAGCACCGACGGCGGCGCCGGGATGCTCGTCGGCCTGGGCGCGCGGGTGCTCGACGCAGCCGGCGTACCGCTGGCGTTGGGTGGCGGCGCGCTGCGTGAAGTGGCCTCCCTGGATCTGTCAGGGCTGCACCCGGTGCTGCGCGACGCCGAGCTGGTCGTCGCCAGCGACGTCGACAACCCCCTCTGCGGACGGGACGGCGCGGCCGCTCTGTACGGCCCGCAGAAGGGTGCAACGGCGCACGACGTGGCGCAGCTGGACTCCGCGCTGCGCCGCTGGGCGGACGTGGTCGCCGCCGCGACCGGCGCCGATCGCGCGGCCGACCCCGGTGCCGGAGCGGCGGGCGGGGTCGGCTTCGCCGCGGTAGCTATGCTCGGTGGGCAGCTGCGGCCAGGCATCGACCTCGTGCTCGACCTGGTCGGGCTGCGTGCCCACTTGCCCGGGTGCCGACTCGTGATCACCGGCGAGGGGTCGCTCGACGAGCAGACGCTGGCCGGCAAGGCGCCGATCGGGGTGGCCGCGGCGGCACGGACGGCCGGCGTCCCAGTCGTCGCGGTGGCCGGCCGCACGACCTTGGCCGCCGACCTGCTGGCGACGGCTGGGATTAGCGCCGTGTACCCGCTTACCAACCTGGAGCCGGACATCGCCCGGTGCATCGCCAAGGCCGGCCCATTGGTCGAGCGGGCTGCCGCTGCGCTGGCGCGGGACTGGCTCGCGCGCGCCTAGCCGCGGCCGGACAGTTGCGCGACGAGCTTGAGCAGCGCGGTGTGGTCCAGCCGGCCGTCGCCCTGTGCCTTTAGCGCCGCGATCAGTTGCGCGACGACCGCGCCAAGCGGGATGACGACTCCGGCTTCGCGGGCGGCCGCGGTCACGATTCCCATGTCCTTGTCGTGTAGCTCGATCCGGAAACCCGGCCTGAAGTCCCGGGCCAGCATGCCGGCTGCCTTACGCTGCAGGATGGCGTTGCCGGCCAGTCCACCGGCCAGGACCTGCACGGCAGCCGTGGTGTCGACGCCGTATGCCTCAAGGAAGACGATCGCCTCAGCGACCAGCTCGATCGTGCCGGCGACGATCAGCTGATTGGCGGCCTTCACCGTCTGACCGCAGCCCGCTGGGCCCACATGCACGACGGTCGTGCCGACCGCGTCGAGCACCGGCTTGGCCGCGGCGTAGTCCGTGAACGCGCCACCCACCATGATCGACAACGTGGCATCGATGGCACCCTGCTCACCACCGGAGACCGGCGCGTCGAGCACCCGCAAGCCGTGTCGGCCACCCTCGTCGGCCAGCTGCTTGGACACGTCCGGGCGGATCGACGAGAAGTCGATCACGAGTGTGCCGGGCGGGGCGCCGGCGAACACCCCGTTCTCGCCGGCGAGTACCGCCTGCACATCAGGCGAGTCCGGCAGCATAGTCGCTACCACGTCGGCGTCGGCGACCGCTTCGGCAATGCTCGTCGCGCCCTGCCCACCGGCCGCGACGAGCGCGTCGATAGAGGGCCTGCTGCGGTTGAATCCGACGACGTGAAAGCCCGCCTTGATCAGATTCGCCGCCATCGGGGCGCCCATCGTGCCCAGGCCAATGAAGCCGACCGTGTTCAACGTCATTCCGATCGCTCTGCTCTCGGTACGTGCGGACTACCGCACTTTCTGGGTGGGACCGGTTATCCAGACTGGGGCGGCGGCTGTTCGTAGCAGAACCGCGCTCGGACAGGCTTGCCGTGTGCGCATCGACCTGCTGATTCGATCCGCGCGTCGGGCTGCCCGGCTCAGCCAACGGGAGGTCGCGGAACGAGCTGGCATCGCGCGAGCCGTCATCGGTCGAATCGAATCCGGGGCAACTGCAGACCCCGGCGTACATGTGGTCGCACGCATCTTAGCGCGACCGCGTGCCGTGCGCCGTAACCCGACGACGCCCGTCCGGCTTCGCCAGCCCTTACTATGCGGACGAACGATGGTTTGACGCGACCTGAAGCAACGCCAGTTGCCTATACACCCACGGGGTGCCATACGGTCTTGATCTCGACAAAGGCGGTGAGCCGGCCCGTCCCGGGGTCCTCGGCCCAGTCCCGGGCCGGCGGCGCGTACACCCGCTTGACGTTGTCTGCAGCGGCGCGCTGTAGGGCTGGACGTGCTGTGTCGGCTACACCGGCCAGGTCGATCGCGTTGACGTCCCGGTGGCTGGCCAGCCACGGGGCGAGCTCATCGGTGAACCCGGTCAGCAGGTTCACGACCCCGCCGGGCAGGTCCGAGGTGGCCAGCACCTCGGTCAGCGACACGGACGGCAACGGACGCCGCTGCGAGCCCACCACGACCGCGGTGTTGCCGGTGGTGACGACGGGTGCCAGCACCGACACCAGACCGAGCAGGCTGGATTCCGGCGGGGCGACGATGCCGACGACGCCGGTGGGTTCGGGCAGCGAGAAGTTGAAATACGGCCCGGCGACCGGATTGGTGCCTCCGGCCACTTGGGCGAACTTGTCCGCCCAGCCCGCGTACCAGACCAGCCGGTCGACGGCCGCGTCGACGGTGGCCGGATCATCGCCGGAGGCGGTGACCTCCGCGACGAACTGGTCCCGCCGCCCGTCCAGCATCTCGGCGATCCGGTACAGGACCTGACCCCGGTTGTAGGCAGTCGCGCCTGACCATGCCGGGAAAGCCTTGCGGGCCGCAACGACGGCGTCGCGGACGTCCTTGCGGGATGCCTGCGCAGCGTGGGCCAGCAGCGCGCCGTCAGTATCGAGGACCGGATAGGACCGGCCAGACTCCGAACGCGGGAAGGCGCCGCCGATGTAGAGCTTGTACGTCTTGCGCACCCGCAGCCTGCCGGTAGCCGCGGGCTTGGCCTTAGTAGGCAAGGTAGGTCTCCAGCCCATGCCGGCCGCCTTCGCGTCCGAAGCCCGACTCCTTGTACCCGCCGAACGGCGATGATGGGTCGAAGCGGTTGAACGTATTGGCCCACACGACGCCAGCCCGTAGCTGCGACGCCATCCACAGGATGCGCGAGCCCTTCTCCGTCCAGACCCCGGCCGACAGCCCGTACGGCGTGTTGTTCGCCTTCTCGATCGCTTCGGTCGGCGTACGGAACGTCAGTACGGACAGCACCGGTCCGAAGATCTCCTCGCGGACGATGCGATTCGTCTGCGAAACGTTCGTGAACACGGTCGGCGCGAACCAGTAGCCGCGATCAGGCAGCTCGCACGGCGGCGACCACCGGGTGGCGCCCTCGGCATCGCCGGCATCGGTGAGCTCCCGGATGCGGGCCAGCTGCGCGGCCGAGTTGATCGCGCCGATGTCGGTGTTCTTGTCGAGCGGGTCGCCGAGCCGCAACGTGGTGAGTCGCCGTTTGAGCGCAGTGAGCACGTCGTCGGCGACCGACTCTTGGACGAGCAGCCGTGACCCCGCGCAGCAGACATGGCCTTGGTTGAAAAAGATCCCGTTGACGATGCCTTCGACCGCCTGATCCAGCGGGGCATCGTCGAAGATGACGTTGGCGGCCTTGCCGCCCAGCTCGAGCGAGAGCCGCTTTCCGGTGCCGGCCACCGTGCGCTGGATGATCTTGCCGACCTCGGTGGACCCGGTGAAGGCGATCTTGTCGATGCCTGCGTGCTCGACGATCGCCTGTCCGATGCTCGGGCCGCCAGCCAGGATGTTGACAACCCCCGGCGGCAGGTCGGCCTCGGCGATGATCTCGGCGAGCGTCAGCGCCGTCAGCGGCGTGGTCTCGGCCGGCTTGAGCACGACGGTGTTTCCGGCGGCGAGCGCTGGGGCGATCTTCCAGGAGGCCATGAGCAGCGGGAAGTTCCACGGGATCACCTGACCGGCGACCCCTATCGGCTTCGGGTCCGGACCCAAGCCGGCATAGGTCAGCTTGTCGGCCCACCCCGCGTAGTAGAAGAAATGCGCCGCAGCAAGCGGAATGTCGACGTCGCGCGACTCCTTGATCGGCTTGCCGTTGTCGAGCGATTCAAGCACTGCGAGTTCACGGCTGCGTTCCTGGATCGCCCGGGCGATGCGGAACAGGTACTTGGCTCGCACCGATCCAGGCATCCGCCCCCAGGCGCCGTCGTAGGCCCGGCGAGCGGTGGCGACCGCGTCGTCGACGTCCCGCGGGCCGGCTTCGGCGACCTCGGCGAGCGGCGTCTCGTCCGCCGGGTTGATCGTCTTGACCGCCTCGCCGGACCCGTCGCGGAAGGCGCCGTCGACGAAGATGCCGTAGGACGGCTTGAGCCGGGCGATGTCGCGTGACTCCGGCGCCGGTGCGTACTCGAACGTGGCCATGCCTTCAGTCCACCGATACGTAGTCGGGGCCGTCGTACGCGCCGGTGGCCAGTTTGTGCCGCTGCAGCAGCAGATCGTTGAGCAGGCTAGAGGCGCCGAAGCGGAACAGCCGCGGTGTTAGCCACTGCTCGCCTGCCACCTCGTTGGCCATCACCAGGTAGCGAATGGCCTGCTTGCTCGCCCGGATGCCACCGGCGAGCTTCACCCCGCGCAGCTCGCCGGTCGCATCGGCGAAGTCGCGTACCGCTTCGAGCATGACCAGCGCCACCGGCGGAGTTGCGGCAGGCGTGATCTTGCCGGTCGAGGTCTTGACGAAGTCACCGCCGGCGAGCAATGCAAGCCACGATGCGCGGCGCACGTTGTCCAAGGTGACCAGCTCCCCGGTCTCCAGGATCACCTTGAGATGCGCTGTTCTTCCTGCGCCGCAAGCGGCCCGTTTGGTCGCTGTGATCTCGTCGAAGACCTGCCGGTAATGCCCCGCCAGGAAGGCCCCACGGTCAATGACCATGTCGATCTCGGTGGCGCCGGCGGCAACCGCGTCGCGTACGTCGTGCAGCTTGGTGTCGAGCGCGGCGCGTCCGGACGGGAACGCCGTGGCCACGCTGGCCACCTGGACACCGGTGCCGCGCAGCGCTGCGACGGCGGTCTTGACCAGGTCGGGGTAGACGCAGACGGCGGCGACCGACGGGGTGGTCGGATCGGACGCGTCCGGCCGAGCCGCCTTGGCGCACAGCGAGCGGACCTTGCCGGGAGTGTCGGCGCCCTCGAGTGTCGTCAGGTCGACCATGCTGATGGCGGCGTCGATGGCCCACCGCTTGGCAGTTGTCTTGATACTGCGCGTGGCCAGCGCCTCGGCCCGAGCCTGCGCACCGACCTGATCGACGCCCGGCAGCCCGTGCAGGAAGCGGCGTAGCGAGGATTCGTCCGCAGCGATAGCCGGGGGTTCCAGGGCGGTGCTCACGCCGTTCAGCTTAGGTCGTTCGGCGGTCGTCCGGCCGCTAGTGTCTGAGCCCGTGGAGACACTCGTCGTCGATCACCCGATCGTTCAATCGCGGCTGACCGTGATGCGTGACGAGCGCAGCAGCAATGCCGAGTTCCGGGCGGCGCTGCGCGAACTTGCCACGCTGCTGGTCTACGAGGCGACGCGCAACGTCGAGGTGACCGAGGTCCCTGTGACGACGCCGGTCGGCCCCACGACCGGCGTGACGCTCGCGAATCCGCCGCTGCTCGTGCCGGTGCTGCGTGCCGGTCTCGGCATGGCCGAGGCGGCGTTCAACCTGCTGCCCGAGTCACAGATGGGGTTTGTCGGCCTGGCCCGCGACGAGCAGACTCACGAGCCGTCGCCGTACATGGCCTCACTGCCCGACTCGCTGGCCGGCCGGCCGGTGATCGTGCTCGACCCGATGCTGGCGACGGGCGGATCGCTGCTGCATTGCCTGTTGCTGCTGGCCTCGCGCGGCGCGTCCGACATCACCGTGATCTGTGCACTCGTCGCGCCGGAAGGTCTCGCGCGGATCGAGCAGAGCGGGCTGCCGGTGCGCATCGTCACCGCGAGCATCGACGAACGCCTCAACGACGCCGCCTACATCGTCCCCGGCCTGGGCGACGCGGGGGATAGGCAGTTCGGGCCGCGGTAGCGGCCCGAACGATAGGCGCAGCGGGCCGCGGTAGCGGCCCGAACGATAGGCGCAGCGGGCCGCGGTAGCGGCCCGAACGATAGGCGCAGCGGGCCGCGGTAGCGGCCCGAACGGTGGGTTTGACCACATCGTTACGTGCCACGTCCACCGGATCCGCCCGTCGATGGGACATTGTGGTGGTCCACACCGGTGTTTGCCCCGTGTCGTGCGGAGGGGTCGGATGGGCATGATCGCGCGAGCGCGGCTCGGGCGCACTACGGTGGTCGTGACGCTGGCCGTACTACTCCTGATCCTGATGGACTGCTCCAGTACGACGAAGTCCGCGTCGAAATCCCCATCGACCGCCGCGGCGACCAGCGCGGTGCCGATGCCGGCGCAGTGTGCGACCTGGCACTGCCAGCGGGCACAGTCGGTGACGCTGCGCGACGGTTACGCGGTGAACGTGTGGCACTCCGGCCAGGTTGGCGACTTCACCACACACCCGATCCTCGAATTGACCGATAACGGCGTCGCGACGCAATGGTGGGTGGCCCCGAGCGGCTACGGCTGGAGCGGTTCGGTGACCTGCCTGTCGAGCGGCGCTGAGCCCAGCTGCGTCTTCATGGACGGCCAAGGGGCACACTCCGGTCTCGCGCAGGAGATCGTCGTGCGGTCTGGGCGGCTGGTCGCGTCGGCGATGGTGTCGTCCGATTCGGCCATGATCGTCGCGCAGGACATGAACGGCGACGGCGACCTGGACGTCGCCGCACTGGACAGCGACTTCACGCCGAATTACGCCAGCGGCCACCTTTTCTGGCACACCTATCGCTTTGCCGGTAATCAGCTGGTCTCGACCGGCTGTACCCCGGCGGAGTCGACCCGGGCACCTGTCCCGAAGCAGTTCGTGACCGGCAGCTGCCCTCGGCGTTGAGCTGTCATTGGCGCTCTGCGCTGATCAGTGTCAGCCGCGCACCAGGACACGGACCTGGTCGCGCAAGGCGGCGAGCTGCGCCGCTGCCGTGTCCGCGGATCCGTCCGGAACGATCACCTCGAGGTAGGCCTTGAGCTTGGGCTCGGTTCCGGACGGGCGGACGACCACGTGTCCGCGGGGCCAGCTCAGCCTGAGGACGTCCGCGTCGGGCAGCAGGTCCGCGTACTCGACCGATTCGCCGAGCAGCGTGTGCGGCGGACGGATCCGCAGCCGCCGCATCGTCTCGGCGATGACCGACTGGTCGTCGACGCGGACGGAGACCTGATCGGTGGCGTAGCGGCCGTACGCGGCGGCCAGCTCGTCCAATCGCTGGGGCAGCGATGAGCCGGTCGCTTTGAGCGCTGCCGCGAGCTGTGCCACGAGCAAGGCAGCGCTGATGCCGTCCTTGTCGCGGACGAGCTGCGGCGCGACGGCATAGCCGAGCGCCTCCTCGTAGCCGAATACGAGATCGGGCGCGGCACGCATGATCCACTTGAACCCGGTGAGGGTCTCGGCGTAGCCGACACCGTGCCGCTGCGTCATTACCCGCAGCAGTGACGACGAGACGATTGTCGTCGCGTAGGTGCCGCGAATCCCTTGCCGCATCAGCGAATCCGCGAGCAGCACCCCCAGCTCGTCGCCGCGCAGCATCCGCCAGCCGTCGCCGGCGGGCACCGCCACGGCACAGCGGTCGGCGTCCGGATCGTTGGCGATCACCAGATCGGCGTCCTGTTCCCCCGCGATCGCGAGCGCAAGGTCGAGCGCACCGGGCTCTTCGGGGTTGGGGAACGAGACGGTGGGGAAGTTCGGATCGGGGTTCTCCTGCTGGGGCACCGGAATCAGCGGATCGAAGCCAGCTGCGGCGAACACCCGCCCGGTCACCTCTGCGCCCACACCGTGCAGCGCGGTGTGCACCACCCGAAGGCCGCGCGGCCCGTCGCCTGCCAGTGCGGCCACGGCTGCCACATACGCGTCGACGATCTCGTCGTCGAGCACCTCGTAATCATCCGACATGGGGAGCCGTCGGGTCTGCCCCAACGCGCGGATGGCGGCCTCGATCTCGACGTCGGATGGCGGGACGATCTGCGCGCCGTCGTGGGCATAGACCTTGTAACCGTTGTCCTGTGGTGGATTGTGTGAGGCGGTGACCATGACCCCGGCCGCGGCGCCCAAATTCTGAACCGCAAACGCCAGCACGGGGGTCGGCAGCAGCCGGGGGAGTAAGCGCGCCACGAACCCCGCCGCCGCGAATATCCTCGCCGAGTCGCACGCGAAGTCGGCCGAGCCGTGCCGTGCATCGTAGCCGACGACGACCGTCTCGCCGACGTGGCCGCGCGAAGTCAGCCAGCCGGCGAGCCCCGCAGCCGCCCGGCGCACTACGGTGCGGTTCATGCCGTTCGGACCGGCGCGCAGCGGCCCGCGCAGGCCGGCGGTGCCGAACGTCAGCGGGCCGCTGAATCGGTCGGCCAGCTCGGCTTGGTCATCCTCATCGAGCAGTGCCCGCAGCTCAGCTGCTGCGGAATCGTCCACCTCATCGGCGATCCAGGCCTCGACCTCGGCGCGCAGTTCCTCATCCACCCTCATAGCCGGGTGATCAGCTCGCGCAGCAGCTGTCCCATCCGAACGGCCGACGCCTTGCCGGCCGCCAGCACTTCTTCGTGGTCGAGCGGAGCGCCGAGGCCTGCGGCCAGGTTCGTCACCAGGGAGAGGCCGAGTACCTCGGCGCCGTCGGCGTGCGCGGCGATCGCCTCGAGCACGGTCGACATCCCGACCAGGTCAGCGCCCAGGACGCCGGCCATCCGGACTTCGGCCGGCGTCTCGTACTGCGGGCCAGGAAACATCGCGTAAACGCCCTCGGTGATCGATGGGTCGATCTCGCGCACAAGCGCGCGCAGCCGCGCCGAGTACAGATCGGTCAAGTCGACGAATCGCGCGCTCGGCAATGGGGAGCGCCAGGTCAGGTTCAGGTGGTCGCTGATCACCACGGGATCGCCGACGGACAGGCCCGGCCGCAGGCCGCCGCAGGCGTTGGTGAGCACGACGACCCGGCAACCGGCCGCGACCGCGGTGCGGACGCCGTGCACGACCGGCTCGACGCCGCGCCCCTCATACAGGTGCGTGCGGCCGAGGAAGGCCAGTACCCGCTGCGTCCCGACCTCGATCGAGTGCAGCCGGCCGGCGTGGCCGGCGACGGCGGACGGCAGGAAGCCGGGCAGCTCAGCGACCGTCAGCTCGGCCGACGCCTGGCCCAGCGCGTCGACCGCGGGGAGCCATCCCGAGCCGAAGACGATTGCGACGTCGTGGCGGGCGATGCCGGTGCGTTCGGCCAATGCATCGGCGGCCGATCGGGCGAGGGTGGCGGGATCGGTCTGCGTCACGTCCGCCGAGCCTAGTGATTGCCACTCGAGTCCGGTCCGGGGTCAGCCAAGTATTGCCCTGCGCTGGCACGCTATGCACCGCGCCACCTGCGGCAGGATCTCCAGCCGCTCGATCGGCAGCGGCGCCTGGCAGTCCGTGCAGATGCCGTACATACCGGTGTCCATCCGGCGCAGCGCGTCGAGCACGTCGTCCAATGCAGCTCGCGCGCCGGCGACGAGCGAGTCGCTGATCTCGCGGTCGACACCGCGCAGCAGCGTTGGCTCGTTGCCGCCGCGCAACTGCGCAAGCTGCTCGATGCGGAAGTTGCGCTGCTCTTCGAGCATCGTGCGCAAGGCCGTGACTCGGGATGGGGTGAGCGCAGGCAGGCTTGACTGAGCCGGCATCGTGACAGGTCTCATTGCGGAACTCCCTGACGAGGCTGGGACGGCTTGGCTAGGAGTAAGCCTTTGCCGGCGGGCCTCGAGTCCGCGCTGAATCGACTGTGATCGTGTTAATGGTCTGCACCGAGGCAGTGGCGACGTGCGCCGGGCCCGATTTGTCGGTGTCCGAATTGGGCAGTGCAGCGTGCGGCAGGTCGAGCCGCTGCAGCGACCCGCGGTGATCCGCAGTTGTCGTCGTTGCGGCGTGGATGGCGTGCAACGCGGGATGGCTCGCGCTGCCGGCCGCCCGGGCGGCGACCGGCGCAAGCAACCCGAAGATGCAGAACAACAGGGCGAGAAGCGCGACGCTACGGACCCGCGTGGCCCTCGCTCCCGCCGTGCCTTCCATACGATCCCAACGGTCGGGCCACCCGGCAGGTTCCGGCGCACTCATCTGGGCGACCCGAGAGATCGGCCACCTCGCGGGCCCCCACAGCGTTGTTCAGCCATACGATTCTTGACATGTCCGCCCAGTCCGAGCCGCTGGCTCTCGCCGCGGAATTCCCGGCCGCGAGCCGAGACGAGTGGCTCGCCGTCCTGACCGAGGTGCTGCGCAAGTCAGGCACCGGCGGCGACCCGCTGCGGGTGCTCTCAACCGAGACCTACGACGGCGTGCTCATCGAGCCGCTGTACACCAGGAGCGATGAGCCCGACGTCGGCCTGCCTGGGTGGCCGCCGTTCGTCCGTGGCGCGCGCACAGCTGGCACCGTCGCCGGCTGGGACGTGCGGCAGCGGCACGGCGACCCGGATCCGGGCCGCGCCAACGCCGCGGTGCTGGCCGATCTCCAGAACGGAGCGACGTCGCTGTGGCTCGTGCTGGGCGAGTCTGGCTTGGCGGTCACCGAGCTGCCTCGTGCGCTCGACGGCGTGCATCTCGACCGGACCCCGGTCGCCCTCGACGCCGGCACGCAGATCGCGCAGGCCGGGGAGGTACTGCTGAAGGCAGCCGCCGATCGGGGCGTCGAACCGGTGCAGCTGGCCGGGACGCTCGGCGCAGACCCGATCGGCCTGGCCACCCGCCTCGGCACGACACCAGACCTGACGACGCTAGTTCGGCTGATCGGCATGATCGCCGACTATCCCGCACTGTGCGCCATCACCGTCGACGGCACGATCTACCACGACGCGGGCGGCAGCGACGCCGACGAGTTGGCGGTGGCGACGTCCGTCGGTGTGGCGTACCTGCGGGCGCTCACCGACGCCGGGCTGTCTATCGACGCGGCGCTGGGACAGCTGGAGTTTCGCCTTGCTGTGACCGTGGACCAGTTCTTGTCGATCGCCAAGCTGCGCGCCGCGCGGCGCATCTGGGACCGCGTCGCCGAACTCGCCGGCGGGTCCGGCTCACGTCGCGGGCAGCGGCAGCACGCGGTGACCTCGGCCGCGATGATGACGCGACGCGACCCCTGGGTGAACATGCTCCGCACGACCATCGCCTGCTTCGCCGCGGCCGTCGGCGGTGCCGAAGCGATCACCGTCTTGCCGTTCGACTCGGCCCTCGGTCTGCCGGACGGCTTCGGGCGGCGCATCGCCCGCAACACGTCCTCGATCCTGCACGACGAGTCGAGTCTGAGCCGGGTGATCGACCCGGCCGGCGGCTCGTGGTACCTCGAGTCGCTCACCGATCGGCTGGCCGAGACGGCGTGGGACCGGTTCACCGCCCTGGAACGATCCGGTGGCGCGGCAAACTTCGACGCGGTGCGGTCACTGATCAAGTCAACAGCCGCCAGGCGCCGAGACAACATCGCCCATCGGCGCGACCCGATCACCGGCGTGAGCGAGTTCGCGCTGGCCGACGAGCCCCTGCTCGAACGTCCTGGGTCGCCCGCCATGCCCGGCGGAGGGCTGCCGCGGCTCCGCTACGCCGAGGCGTTCGAGGGGCTGCGCGATCGCGCGGACGCGGCGGCCACCCGTCCGACGGTGTTTCTGGCCGCGCTCGGTGCGCCGTCGGCGCATGCCGGGCGGGTCGGCTTCGCCACGAACCTGTTCCAGGCAGGGGGGATCGAGCCCGTCGTCCACACGGGCGACGTCCCCGAACTGGTCGCCGGATTCCGGGCGAGCGGCACTGCGGTGGCCTGCCTCTGCTCGTCGGACGCGACGGGAATCGCCGAACTGAGTGAGGCGCTGAAGACCGCCGGCGCAAGGACAATCTGGCTCGCCGGGCCGCCGTCCGACGACGACGCAGGCATCGACGGCTATCTGCACGACGGCTGCGACGCGGTGGCGGTCCTCACGACGACCTTGGCTGATCTGGGGGTGTCGACGTGATCCCCGACTTCGGCACGGCCACGCTCGGCTTGGCCCCGCAGCTGGGCGACACGCCGCGGCGCACCCTGCAGGGAGGCCAAGACGAGCTGGTGTGGGAGACACCAGAGGGCATCCCGGTCAAGACTCTGTATACCGCCGACGACCTGGCCGACGTCGACTTCCTGCAGACCTTTCCCGGCATCGCCCCCTTCCTGCGCGGCCCGTACCCGACGATGTACGTCACCCAGCCGTGGACGATCCGCCAGTACGCGGGCTTCTCCACCGCGACCGAGTCGAACGCGTTCTACCGCCGCAACCTCGCCGCCGGCCAGAAGGGGCTGTCCGTCGCCTTCGATCTGCCCACGCATCGCGGCTACGACAGCGACAACCCGCGCGTCGTCGGCGATGTCGGCATGGCGGGCGTAGCCATCGACTCGATCTACGACATGCGCGAGCTGTTCGACGGCATCCCGCTCGACCAAATGAGCGTGTCGATGACGATGAACGGCGCGGTGCTGCCCGTTCTCGCGCTCTTCGTGGTGGCGGCCGAGGAACAGGGGGCGAAACCGGAACAGCTCGTCGGCACCATCCAGAACGACATCCTCAAGGAGTTCATGGTCCGCAACACCTACATCTATCCGCCCGCCCCGTCGATGCGGATCGTCAGCGACATCTTTGCGTTCACCTCGCGGCGGATGCCGAAGTTCAACTCAATATCGATCTCCGGCTATCACATCCAGGAAGCCGGGGCGACCGCCGACCTGGAGCTCGCGTACACCCTCGCCGATGGGGTCGAGTACGTCCGGGCCGGACGCGATGCGGGCTTGGACGTCGACGCCTTCGCGCCGCGGCTGTCGTTCTTCTTCGGCGTCGGCATGCACTTCTTCATGGAGGTCGCCAAGCTGCGAGCCGCGCGCCTGCTGTGGGCCAAGCTGGTCAAACAGTTCGAGGCGAGGAGCGACAAGTCCCTGTCGCTGCGTACGCATTGTCAGACCTCGGGCTGGTCGCTCACGGCACAGGACGTCTTCAACAACGTCATCCGCACCTGCATCGAGGCGATGGCCGCGACACAAGGACTGACCCAGTCGTTGCACACCAACGCGTTGGACGAGGCGCTGGCCCTGCCGACCGACTTCTCCGCCCGCATCGCCCGCAACACCCAGCTGCTCCTGCAACAGGAGTCCGGCACCACGCGAGTCATCGATCCGTGGGGCGGCAGCGCATACGTCGAGAAGCTCACCTACGACCTGGCCCGTCGGGCCTGGGGCCACATCCAGGAGGTGGAGGAGGCGGGCGGCATGGCCAAGGCCATCGACGCCGGCCTGCCGAAGCTGCGGATCGAGCAGGCCGCGGCGCGGACCCAGGCGCGCATCGACACGGGCCGCCAGCCGGTGATCGGCATCAACAAGTTCCGGGTCTCCGACGAGGAGACCATCGACGTCCTGAAGATCGACAACGCCGACGTCCGCCAGCAGCAGCTGGCAAAGCTGCGCCGGCTGCGGGCGGAACGGGACGAGGCCGCGTGCGCTGCGGCGCTCGACGCGCTGACCCGCGGCGCGGCCGCCGCGATGGACGGGTCGCGGGGTGCCGGACTCGACCAGAACCTGCTCGCGTTGGCGATCGACGCGGCGCGGGCACACGCCACGGTCGGCGAGATCTCCGACGCGCTGGAGAAGGTCTACGGTCGGCACGCAGGGCAGATCCGGACCATCTCGGGCGTGTACATGGCAGAGGCAGGTGTAGTGGGCGCGATCGACGAGACGCGCCGCGCGACCGACGCGTTCGAACGCGAGCACGGCCGTCGGCCGCGCATCCTGGTCGCCAAGATGGGCCAGGATGGGCACGACCGCGGCCAGAAGGTGATCGCCACCGCGTTCGCCGACCTCGGCTTCGATGTCGACGTCGGCCCGCTGTTCCAGACCCCGGCCGAGGTCGCCCGGCAGGCGGTCGAGGCGGACGTGCATATCGTCGGCGTGAACTCGCTAGCCGCGGGGCACCTGACGCTGGTGCCGGCGCTACGTGACGAGCTGGCTGCCGCGGGCCGCCCGGACATCCTGATCGTCGTGGGCGGCGTCATCCCGCCGCAGGACGTCGATGCGCTGCGCGAGGCTGGAGCCGCCGCGATCTTCCCGCCAGGAACGGTGATCGCGACAGCGGCGCTCGAGCTGTTGCAGGTGCTGTCCGAGCGGCTGTCCCAGGCACGGTGACGACCGAGCTCGCCCGTCGAGTCGACGGGGTGCTGGCTGGCGACCGCGCACAGATCGCCAAGGCCATCACGCTGGTCGAGTCGCGTCGCGCCGACCATCGCGCGCACGCCCAGCAACTGCTCGTCGAGCTGCTGCCGCACACCGGAAAGGCCCAGCGGGTCGGCATCACCGGCGTCCCTGGGGTGGGCAAGTCGACATTCATCGACACGCTTGGCATGAACCTGCTCGCCGACGGGCACCGAGTGGCGGTGCTGGCCGTCGACCCGTCCTCGGCACGCACCCGCGGCAGCATCCTGGGGGACAAGACTCGGATGACCCGGCTGGCCAACGAGTCGCACGCGTTTGTCCGGCCGTCGCCTTCGTCCGGGACACTCGGCGGAGTCGCGGCGGCCACCCGCGAGACGATGCTCGTGATGGAGGCCGCGGGCTACGACATCGTCCTCGTCGAGACGGTCGGTGTCGGCCAATCTGAGTTCGTGGTGGCCGACATGGTCGACACCTTCCTGTTCCTGACCATGGCGCGCACGGGTGATCAGCTGCAGGGCATGAAGCGCGGCATCCTGGAGATCGTCGACGTCATTGCGGTCAACAAGGCCGATGGTCCCCACATTGCGGAATCGGCCCGCGCCGCGAGGGAATTGTCGTCGGCTCTGCGGCTGTTGCGGGGCACTGAGCGCGAATGGCAGACGCCGGTCGTCACCTGCAGTGCCCTAACCAATGCCGGGCTCGACAAGGTGTGGAAGCACGTCATCCGCCACCGCGACCAGCTCGCCGCCGATGGCGGCCTGGAGCGAAAACGGCGGCGGCAGCTCGTCGAGTGGACACGAGCGATGGTGCGTGACCGGCTGCTGGCTCGCCTTGACGCTCCCGGCGTGCGGGAGGTGGCCGCCTCGACCGAGACCGCGGTCCTCTCCGGACGGATGACACCGGGCCAGGCCGTGCAACGAATCCTCGCCGCGCTCGACGGGAGGACGTCAGGCCAAGATTCGGTATCGGCTCGCGACCGGTGAATGCTCGCTGCGTGCCAACGTGGTAGGTTATTGGCCCGACGTCGGTCGCGGTCCGCGGTCGGTCGGCTCAGCGGGGGACTCTTGCCCAAGAAGCGGAGTGGGGGATCAGCCGAGGCTGCCAAGACTCGGCCACCCCGGCACGTCGCTGGCCTCGCACGCGGCGCCATGACCGCCAAGGACCGCCCACGCCCCATCCAGGGCAGTCGGCAGAACGTCGCGCGGGTCGCCCGCGCATGCGCCGCAAGGGCCGAAGAACGTAACGCCTCGTCTGAGCCCCCTGACGCAACGGCCGGAAAGCGTCGGTCCAGCCCGCGGGCCGCCTCGCAGGCGAAGAAGCTTGTCCGTGCATCCGCCACGCGTCGGGCGGAAGAATCTCCCCGGCCGCCGAAGGCCACCCGTGAGCCGCCGCACGGCGCGACGGCGGAGCAATTGGCGAACGTCGCCGCGCCAACGACGGCGCTGCGTGGGCCGTTCCCGGATCGGGCGGACGCTCCCATCCTCGAGCGGCGGCGTCCAAGCCGCCTCACCCTCCAGCACAGTCCGGGGCTGCTGGCCGCGCTCGGCGGGGCCGCCGTGGTGGTCCTCACCGTCAGCCTCGCCGCCGCAATGGGTGTGCACAGCCCCCAGGACACCGCACCTGCCGCGGTCTCCCTCGGACCGTCGTCGACCCCGTCGGGCGTCTCCCAGGCTTCCTCGCTCAGATCCGTGACGCGGCCGTCTGCGCCCACCGGCGAACCCGGGTCACATCCGTGCCCGGTGTGCGCACGCGCGCCGGATCCCCGGCCTGTGACGATCGGCTCCGGCGTGCCCGGGCCCAGTTCGAGTGGATCGAGTGCAGGCGGCCCGCTGCTCGCAGCCAGTGCGCCAACCGGCTCGACCACGTCATCGTCGAGCCGGGCCTCGTCGAGGGCAGCGAGCCCGTCCGGTTCGATCAGACCGACGTCGTCGAGCCCGTCCGGTTCGACCGCGCCAGCGTCCAGCCCGGCGCCGAGCCCGTCCGGTTCGATCGTGCCTACCTCGTCGAGCCCGACCCCGTCGAGCACACCGACCTAGGTCCGAGCGTTGACGTCGAAGGGTCTGATGGACCGGTGGACGAGGGCCTGCTCGATCGATACGTAGCCGTC
The DNA here is from genome assembly GCA_963839175.1 of uncultured Actinomycetota bacterium. Classification (GTDB taxonomy): domain Bacteria; phylum Actinomycetota; class Actinomycetes; order Mycobacteriales; family Jatrophihabitantaceae; genus CAWIUB01. The sequence goes on along the minus strand of CAWIUB010000052.1, from coordinate 69,965 downwards.
GTCGGCCCCGGTGACGGCGCCACCGACCAGGAATGCGAACTCGCCGAGGAGACAGGCGCCCTGCTTGCCGCACAGCGAACGATCGTCGTCACCGGCGGGTTGGGCGGCGTCATGGCTGCCGCAGCGCAGGGCGCGCAGCGTGCTGGCGGGCGGACGGTTGGCCTGCTCCCGGGCCTCGATCGCGTGGCCGCCGCGGAGTCCAACAGCGTCGTCATCCGGACCGGCCTCGGTCAGTTGCGCAACGGACTGGTCGTCAACAGTGCTGACGGTGTGATCGCGATCGGCGGCAGTTGGGGCACGCTGAGCGAACTCGCGCTGGCCCGTCGAGTCGGTCGACCCGTCGTCAGTCTGCGCGGCTGGACGATCCGCGACCAGGAAGGGAATCCCCTCGACCAGGACACCGCCGATTCACCCGAAGAGGCCGTGATGCGCCTGCTCGCCCAGCTGCGGGCTCGTTCGGCGCCGCACAAATCCTAGGTTCGGCAATTCGCTGAAGGAGTTGTGCGAGCGGCACGGCCTTGACAGTGCTGAGATGGACTCGTGGACGACGAGCTGGTGGAGTTCGGTCCGCGGCGCTCGGCACCCTTGCGGTGGTTATGGGTACTCGCTGTCTCCATTGCGATCGTCGCGGCAGCCGGATACGCGATCGTGCGGTCGGCCCGCGGCTCGGACTCCACGCAGATCGCACAACCGTCGCCGAATATCGAACCGCTGCCGATCCTAGGCCCGCCGGCAAGCCCGATCGCGCTGCCGGGGCCATCCGACGTGTCCTTCCCAGCCGCGACCGCCGCGGTGGTGCTCGGCGAGATACCACCAGGTGGGGCGCTCGAGCGCAGGGACGATTCCGCGGCCCAGGGACCGTGGACGGTGATCGTCCGGCGACACGATGGCTCGCTGGGCCGACATGGTGCCGTGATCACCTATCCGGTGGCCGCACCGGCGTGGGCTCACCCCGTGCGGGTAGGCCGCCTCATCGGGTCGGCCGTGGCCGCCGGCGTGGTCTGGCCGCTCGGCGGTGCGCACGCGCGAATCCGCGGCGACCTGACCGACGCGGAGCTGGTCCGCATCGCGACCTCCACGTCCGTCAGCGCGGGACGGCCGACGGTGCACCCACCTGCGGGATTCTCGGTAGTTCTTGCGGCGCCGTACCGCTCGGTGTCGATCCACGAGATCCGTTATGGCGCAAGCCAATTCGGCAGCCCTGCCGAGAGCCTCGGAGGGATCGTCTACACCGGGCTGCTGACGGCGGGCGGCGGGTTCGAGGACCAGCTGTACGCCCTGTCGCCCACTGATGCCGGCATGGTGCACGGCCGACCCGCGGTCGCTTCGCCGGCTCTCGGCGGCAACGGCACCGTCGCTTGGGAGATCACCCCGGGAAGCGTCGCATATATCGGACGCGTAACACTCGGCTACGGTGGGGCCGAGTTCGACCAGCACGCGATCGACGTGCTCCGGCAACTGGCTGGCCAGTCGCGCGCCCTGGTCTCGACACAATGGCAGGCCAGCGGTCGGCAGGTCACCGACCAGCTCAACGAATTCGGCTAGCAGCCTGTGGCAGAGCAGACAGCTGTGGGCGACGCCTTTGACTGTCGAGCGCGCGCTGTGGCAAGGTCCGCGGCCTGCCTCCACAGGCAAAGCGCCAGGTCGGCGACCTGCCAGACAGCACCACGTGGCCCCGTTCGGAGAATGCGCGGCCCGATACCCTGCATTACGTGCACCCAATGACCCACGACCTGATCACGCTGCGGCGCGATCTCCACGCTCACCCCGAGATCGCGTTCGCGGAGAAGCGCACGACCGACCTGATCGTCGAACGCCTGAAAGGGCTGGGTTTGGCCCCGCAGGTGCTGCCAAGCGGCACTGGGGTGCTCTGCGATATCGGCACGGACGGCCCGTTGATCGCCTTGCGAGCCGACATCGACGCGCTCGCTCTCCCGGACACGAAGGACGTAACGTACCGCTCGCAGGTCGACGGGGTGGCGCACGCCTGCGGACACGACGCACACACTGCGATTCTGCTCGGCGCTGCAGCAGAACTGGTGCGGCAAGACGATCTGCCCGGACGGGTCAGGCTGGTCTTCCAGCCGGGCGAGGAGACCGTTCCCGGTGGCGCGCTGACGGTCATCGACGCAGGCGGCCTGGACGAGGTCGAGCAGATCTACGCATTGCATTGCGACCCGCGTGTCGACGTCGGTCAGCTCGGCTTGCGGTCCGGCGCGATCACCGCCGCCTGCGACGGCATCGACGTGCAGCTGAGCGGGCCTGGCGGGCACACCAGCCGGCCACAGCTCACCGTCGATCTGGTGTATGCGCTGGGCCGCCTTGTCACCGACCTGCCCGGCCTGTTGTCCAGGCGGGTCGACCCGCGCTCGGGCCTGTCAGTCGTGTGGGGGACGATCGAGGCCGGGCATGCCACCAACGCGCTGCCGTCCACCGGTTCGGTGGCTGGCACGGTGCGCGTGCTCGATCGTGACGCCTGGGATGGCGCGGAGGAGATCGTCCGCGGACTGGTCGACCAGATCGTCGCTCCCACCGGGGCCAAGGCCCAGATCAGTTACGTACGCGGGGTGCCACCCGTCATCAACGACACCAGCTGCGTCGGCCTGCAGCGCGAAGCGCTCGTGGCGAGCCTGGGTGCCGATGCGGTCACCACCACCCAGCAGAGCATGGGTGGCGAAGACTTCGCCTGGTACCTCGAGCAGATCCCGGGCGCCCTGGCCCGGCTCGGGGTCCACTCGCCGGACCGTCAGCGAGTCGACCTGCACCAGTCGACGTTCGACATCGACGAACGGTCGCTCGCCGTGGGCGTCCGGTTCACCGTGCGGCTGGCGTTCGACGCGCTGCATTCGGTCGCGTCCTGAACGAGGCTCACATGCAGGGACGCGAACGCAGCTGCTCGACGTACTCCACCGGAGCGCCGGCTTTCGCCGCGGCGTCAGCGAGCATGGCGAGGTAGCGCTCTGCCGGCAGTCCGCCCTCGTAGTCGTCCAGCACGTACGCCCAAGCCACCACCTCCCCGTCAGGTGTAGACACCCGCAGCCGGAGTTTCTCGGCCAGTCCGGTGTCCACCGCCTCCCAGCGGTCGAGCTCGTCGTGATCGTGCGGCGACAGTTCGTAGAGTGCGACGAAGACCTTGCCCTGCGCGTCCGGGACGACGGTGGCAATGGCGCGTGCGCCGCCGAACGTCAGCCGCCAACCGTCCACCCAGCCGGTGCCCGCGAACGGCGAGTGCGGGCAGCGCTCGAGCATGAGCTCGGGGTCCATATTGGGCCCGTAGGCGGCGTAAAGGCTGCTGGAGTACGCCATGTCGGGGGAGCGTACCCACCGGCCCGCCCGCCGGTGTCGCCGTCGGTCGCCGCTCACGGGAGAATGACCCGGTGACCCGGATCGCGATCGTCGGCGGGGGACCGGCCGGCTACGAGTCGGCGCTCGTCGCGGCGCAACTCGCCGGCGGTTCGGGCGACACCGTCACGATCATCGACCGTGACGGAGTCGGCGGGGCGTGCGTGCTCACCGACTGCGTCCCGAGCAAGACACTGATCGCCACCAGCGACCGGGTTACCGCGGTCCGCGACGGGGCACGCGTGGGCATCCAGGTCGCCGCTGACGTCCGGGTGGACCTGGTCTCGGTTGATGACCGCATCAAGGACCTCGCGCGGCAGCAGTCCGACGACATCGAGTCGCGGCTGGTCCGGGAAGGGGTATCGGTCCTGCCCGGTGCTGGCCGGTTCGCCGCGGAGCAGGGTGGCCGGACATATCGGATCGAGGTCGTCGACGGCACCGGCGCGGTGTCCGACACGGTCGAGGCCGAGGTCGTGCTGCTGGCCACCGGCGGGACGCCCCGCGTCCTGCCCGAAGCCGTCCCCGACGGCGACCGGATCCTGTCCTGGCGCGACCTGTACGAACTCAAGTCCGTGCCCGAGCACCTGGTCGTGGTCGGCTCCGGCGTGACAGGCGCGGAGTTCGCCAGCGGTTACAGCGAGCTGGGCGTACCGGTCACGCTCGTCTCCAGCCGCGACCGCGTGCTGCCAGGCGAGGATCCGGACGCCGCCGACGTCATCGAGCAGGTGTTCACCTCGCGCGGCGGGACGCTGGTCAAGCGGGCCCGGGCCGGTGCCGTGCGCAACACCGGCGACGGGGTGCTGGTCGAGCTACTCGACGGTCGCACCGTCAGCGGGTCGCACGCGCTGATGTGCGTGGGCTCGGTCCCGGACACCGCGGGGCTCGGCCTCGAGCACGCCGGTGTGGCGCGGGACGTTTCGGGTTACCTCACGGTCGACCGGGTGTCGCGCACCAACGTACCCGCGGTGTACGCGGCCGGTGACTGCACCGGCGTGCTGCTGCTCGCTTCGGTGGCCGGGATGCAGGGCCGGATCGCGATGTGGCACGCGCTCGGGGAGGCGGTGTCGCCGCTGCGCCTCAAGACGGTAGCGGCCACCATCTTCACGCACCCGGAGATCGCTACGGTCGGCATCGGCTACCAGGCAATCGCGTCGGGTTCGTTCCCCGCCCGGACGGTGACGGTTCCGCTGGCGACGAATGCCCGAGCCAAGATGCAGGGCCACCGCGACGGGTTCGTCAAGCTCTACTGCCGCCCGGCCACCGGCGCGATCATCGGCGGGGTGATCGTGGCCCCTGGCGCGTCCGAGCTGATCTTCCCCCTGACCCTCGCCGTGCACCGCGGCCTCACCGTCGCCGAGGTGGCGTCGACGATCGGGGTCTACCCGTCGCTGTCGGGCTCGGTGGCCGAGGCCGCACGACGGCTGATGCTGCACGACGACCTGGACTGAGGAGGAGCTCATGCCCGATCTCTCGCCGGCGGCGCAGGAACGCGCCCGGCGCACCATCCTGGTTGCCCGGGTGTTCGATGCCCACGCCGACGAGATCGCCGCGGCCGTGGTCGACGTGCCCGAAGGTCACGTGCTGGTTGCCGTCGTCGACGTCGACCACGTCTTCACCGGCACGCATCAGGTGAGCCAGGACGAACTCGTCGAGAAGGTGCCGGCCGTCGAAGGACCGGATGGCTGGGCCATGGTGTTCTCGCCCGGCGCGGATGCTGCGCACATCCGCCGGCGCACGGCCGACATGGCCGACATCGCCGCGCAGCGCATCGCCGCGATCGACCGCATCAGGTCCCGGCAGCAGTCGGGTTAGCTCACCCGCGTTCGGGATCCGGCCCGGACGGAGGCAGCAGGCCGTGCTGCCGCAACCGGTACGCGCGCATCTCGTCCGCGAACCCGATCGCGACGAACGCCGGCCCGATCACGAAGAACGACGCTGTCCCGAGTCGCAGGCCGATGTCGCCCGGGAGGAACAGCGCCCCGACGGCGAACGGGACCGGCACCAGCATGATTCGGCCGGCCTCCCGCCACCACCAACCGCGGTCGTTCAGGTCGTGAAACACCCAATCGTCGTAACGTTCCGGCAGCCGTAGCCCGGCCGCATACAGCAGCCAACGACCCAGCGACGGACGGCGCACGGTCCCATCCTGCTCGGCTGCTCGCTCAGTCTTTGATCTCGCAGATCGTTGCCCCAGAGGTGACCACGGCACCGACCTCGGCGGCCAGCCCGGTGATCGTCCCGGCTTTGTGCGCGTTGATCGGCTGCTCCATCTTCATCGCCTCGAGGACGACGACCAGGGCGCCCGCATCCACGGTGTCGCCGTCGGCGACGGCAACCTCGATGATCGTGCCCTGCATGGGTGCGGTGAGTGCGTTGCCCGACACGGCGCTGACGGCCTTCGTAGCCGCCGACCGCTTCGGCGCGGCCTTCTTCGCCGTGCCGCCCCGGCCCGCCCCGAGGCCCGCGGGCAGCGAGACCTCGAGCCGTTTGCCGCCGACCTCGACGACCACCGTCTCGCGCGGGGCTTCGGGCTCGGCGGCGTCCGCCGCGCCGGTGAACGGGGGGATCTGGTTGTCGAACTCGGTCTCGATCCACTGGGTGAAGACGGTGAACGGTGCTCCCTCTTCGCTGGTGCAAATGCCGGATCACGTACCACGGCGCGGTGGAACGGCAGCGCGGTGGGTATGCCGTCGATCACGAACTCGTCCAAGGCGCGGCGCGAGCGCGCGAGCGCTTCCTCGCGCGACTCGCCCCATATGATCAGCTTCGCGAGCAGCGAATCGAAGGCGCCGCCGACGACAGAGTTCGGCTCGATGCCGGAGTCGACGCGCACGCCCGGCCCACCGGGCTCGACGTATCGCGTCACCATTCCCGGCGCCGGCAGGAAGTTACGGCCGGGGTCCTCGCCGTTGATGCGGAACTCGAACGCGTGCCCGCGCGGCTGCGGGTCCTCGCGAATGCGCAACGGTTCGCCCTCGGCGATTCGGAACTGCTCACGCACGAGATCAAGGCCGCTCGTCTCCTCTGACACGGGGTGCTCGACCTGCAGTCGGGTGTTGACTTCGAGGAAGCTCATCACGCCATCACTTCCGATGAGGTACTCGACCGTGCCCGCACCGTAGAAGCCGGCCTCACGGCAGATCTCCTTCGCGGAACGGTGGATGTGCGAGCGCTGCTCGTCGGTGAGAAACGGCGCAGGAGCCTCCTCGACGACCTTCTGGTTGCGGCGCTGCAGCGAACAGTCGCGCGTGCCGACGACAACGACGTTGCCGTGGATATCGGCGAGCACCTGTGCCTCGACGTGCCGGGACCGATCGAGATAGCGCTCGACGAACAGCTCGCCGCGTCCGAACCCTGTGACGGCCTCGCGAATGGCGCTGTCGTACAGACGCGGGACTTCCTCCATCGTCCGGGCGATCTTCAGGCCGCGTCCGCCACCGCCGAACACCGCTTTGATGGCAATGGGCAGGCCGTACTCCTGCGCGAACGCGACCACCTCGTCCGATCCGCTTACCGGGTCAGGGGTGCCCTGGACGAGCGGGGCGTTGGCCCGCAGCGCGATGTGCCGCGCGGTGACCTTGTCGCCCAGGTCGCGGATCGACTGGGGAGATGGCCCGATCCAGGTCAGCCCGGCATCGAGCACGGCCTGGGCGAAGTCGTGGTTCTCGGCCAGGAAACCATACCCGGGGTGGACGGCATCGGCGCCCGACTGCCGGGCCGCGCCGATGACCTTGTCGATAGCTAAGTACGTGTCGGCCGGCGTGTCCCCACGCAGCGCGTAGGCCTCGTCCGCAATCCGGACGTGCCGCGCATCCCGATCTTGCTCCGCGTATACCGCCACCGACGTGTAGCCGGCATCGCGGGCTGCCCTGGCCACCCGGACCGCGATCTCGCCCCGATTGGCGATGAGCACCTTCTGCACTGTCGAGCCTCCGATGGTCTCGCTGCCCGCCACCGACGGACACTACAGCTCGGCGAGGCGCTCGCGGCACTGCGTTGCGACCTCGCTCACCTCGGCCAAGGTGCGACGCAGGTCGGCCTGTCGCGCCCGCAGGTCCGCCCTGATCTCGTCCAGCCGGGCAAGCAGCGTCTGCAGCTGCCGGCGCTCCGAGGACGCCGCGCCGTCGTACATCGTGACGATCTCGCGGATCTCGGCCAGGGACATGCCGAATCGCTTGCCACGCAGGATCAGTCGCAATCGCGCGCGGTCACGTGCGCTGTACACCCGGTTGGCACCCGCGCGGCCCGGTGCGATGAGGCCCTCGGCCTCGTAGAAGCGCAGGGTGCGGGTCGTGACCCCGAGCTCGTCGGCCAGCTCGCCGACCGTCCAGCTGTGGGCTTCCCTCGTCGCGGTCACTAGGCTATCGTGATTGACGTTGACGTAAACGTCAAGCTAGGAGCAGATGGGGTCATGACGTTCGAGCTCTCCGAGGACCATGAGCTTTTCCGCAAGGTCGTGCGCGACTTTGCCGAGGCCGAGGTGGCACCGCATGTCGCGCAGTGGGACCGTGAGCACCACTTCCCGGTCGACCTTGTCGCGAAGATGGGCGAGCTGGGCCTGTTCGGGCTCAGCGTCCCGGAGCAGTACGGCGGATCTGCGGGCGACTTCACCTCGGTCTGCGTGGCGATCGAGGAGCTCGGCCGGGTCGACCAGTCGATCGGGATCACCTTGTCGGAAGGGGTGGGCCTCGGGATCAACCCGATCCTAACGTTCGGCTCCGACGAGCAGAAGCAACGCTGGCTGCCGGACCTCGTCGCGGGACGGGCGATCGCGGCGTTCGGCCTCACCGAGCCCGAGGCTGGATCGGATGCCGGCGCGACCAAGACACGGGCAACGCTCAGCGACGGCCAGTGGACGATCAACGGCTCGAAGGCGTTCATCACCAACTCGGGAACCTCGATCACCTCGGTTGTCACGGTTACTGCGCTGACCGGCGACGGCGGCTCGCGCGACGGTTCGCGGGCAGAGATCTCCGCGATCCTCGTCCCGGCGGGCACGCCGGGATTCATCGTCGAGCCGGCGTACGAGAAGCTCGGTTGGCGGATTTCGGACACGCACGGCCTGACTTTTGACGACTGCCGCGTTTCCGAAGGCAATCTGCTCGGTAGCCGGGGCAATGGCTTCAAGCAGTTCCTCGCGATCCTGGACGACGGCCGTATCGCGCTTGCGGCCCTCGCGATCGGCCTGGCCCAGGCCTGCCTCGAAGTGTCGACGCGCTACGCCAAGGAGCGTTACACATTCGGAGCGCCGATCGGTTCCCGGCAGGCGATCGCGTTCGCGATCAGCGACCTGGCCGTTGCAGTCGAGGCGGCCCGGCTACTGACGTACAAAGCGGCCTGGCTGAAGGACGCGGGTCGTCCGACGGCGCAGGTGAAGCAGGCTGCCGCGCTCGCGAAGCTGTACTCGAGCGAGGCGGCTGTGGCGGCGACCCGTACGGCCACCCAGGTCTTCGGCGCGAACGGGTTCATGGAGGAGTTCCCGGTCGCCCGGTTCTACCGGGACGCCAAGGTCCTGGAGATCGGCGAGGGGACCTCCGAGGTGCAGCGCATGGTCATCGCCCGCGGCCTAGGCTTGCCCGTTACATGACATCCGCCGAGCGCGGCTCTCGATCCGGACCGCTCGCTTCGCTCGGGCCCGTCTCGCGAGTCGCACGCAAGCTCACTACGTTCGCGCGGCGGCGGGCTCTTCGCGCGAGCGCTCATCGCGTTGGCTGGTCACCTTCAGTCCCGCTAAGGACGTCCGGTAGCGCGCGCCGCCACGCTGGCGCCGTCCACGAGCGCCGCGGCCAAGCTGGCTGCCCAGCACAAGCTCTACGTCCGCGACCGCATCGCCCTGCTGTTCGACGACGGCAGTTTCGTCGAGGACGGCCAGCTCGCGAACGCGCTCGGCTCCGGCCTGCCGGCGGACGGCGTCATCACCGGCCAGGGCCTGGTGGACGGGCGGCCGGCGCTGGTGGTCGCCAATGACCCGACCGTCAAGGCCGGCTCGTGGGGCGCGCGCACCGTCGAGAAGATCATCCGGGCGACGGAGCGCGCACTCGTCGAGGAGCTGCCGATCTTCTGGCTGATCGACTCGGCCGGAGCCCGCATCACCGACCAGGTCGCGCTCTTCCCTGGACGTCGCGGCGCGGGCCGGATCTTCCATAACCAGGTCGCGCTTTCCGGCAAGGTGCCGCAGATCTGCTGCCTGTTCGGGCCGTCCGCCGCCGGCGGGGCCTACATCCCGTCGTTCTGCGACGTCGTGATCATGGTCGAGGGCAATGCCTCGATGTACCTCGGCTCGCCGCGCATGGCCGAGATGGTCGTCGGCGAGAAGGTGTCGCTCGAGGAGATGGGCGGCGCGCGTATGCACGCCACCGTCTCGGGGTGCGGCGACAACCTCGCGGTAGACGACGAGGACGCCATCGAGCAGGCGAAGCTGTTCTTCGCCCACCTGCCTACGTGCTGGCGAGAGCAGCCGCCGGATCTGCAGCCCGAGCCTCCGGCGACAGCGCTGGCCGACGACAGCGTCCCCGCCGACGAGTCGCTGCCATTCGACATGCACGCGATCATCGACGGACTGGTCGACGCCGACTCGTTCTTCGAGGTGAAGCCGCTCTTCGCTGCCGAGCTGATCACTGGCTTCGCGCGCATCGACGGGCGTCCCGTGGGCGTCGTGGCCAACAACTCGGCAGTGCGAGGCGGCGTGCTGTTCGTCGACTCGGCCGATAAGGCCACGCGGTTCATCTGGCTCTGCGACGCGTTCAACGTCCCGTTGCTGTACCTGGCCGACGTGCCGGGCTTCATGATCGGCAGCGAGGTCGAGCGGCAGGGCATCATTCGGCACGGCGCGAAGATGATCACCGCCGTCTCCGAGGCGACCGTGCCGCAACTGTCGATCATCGTGCGCAAGGCTTATGGAGCAGGCCTTTACGCAATGGCCGGGCCCGGCTTCATGCCCGATGCCTGCATCGCCCTGCCGACGGCGAAGATCGCGGTGATGGGGCCAGAGGCTGCCGTGAACGCGGTCTACGCCAACCGCATCGAGGCGATCGCCGACTCGGCCGAACGTGACGCGTTCGTCGCCGAGAAGCGCGCGGAGTACGAGCTGGACGTCGACCTGATGCGGCTCGCCTCAGACCTGGTCATCGACGCGGTGATCAATCCGAGTGAGCTGCGCGCCGAGATCGTGCGCCGCTATCAGGTGCTGGTCGGCAAGTCCCGGCACCTGGCTTCGAAACGGCACGGGGTACCGCCCACGTGAACCAGCCCGCCGCCGTGGTGGGTGGCGGCGCGACCGCCGAAGAGGTCGCCGCCGTACTCGCCGCCCTTGACGAGCAGGCCAAGCGGCGTCCCCAACCGGATCGCTACGAGCAGTGGCGGGCCCGCCGCCTGGAAGCACTCAGGCGGTAACTCGGGGCCAGCCCAGGTCGGTCAATGCGACACCGACATCGGCGAGCATGGCGCGTACCGCGGGCAGCGACAGGCCGACGACGTTGTGGTGATCGCCCTCGACGCCCTCGATCAACCAGCCGCCCGGCCCGTCGATCGTGAATCCCCCGGCGACCTGCAGCGGCTCGCCCGTCGCGACATACGCGTCGATCTCCGCGTCGGTCGGCGAACCGAAGTGGACGGTCGTCCGCACGTCCCGGCACACGACCACCGTGCCACGTACCAGTGCGTGGCCGGTGTGCAGTGTTCCGGTGCGTCCGCGCATTCGCCGCCAGCGATCCTTGGCGTCGTCCGGGTCCGCGGGTTTGCCGAACGCCTCGCCCTCCAGGTCCAGCATCGAGTCGCAGCCGAGGACGACCGCGTCGCCACCCAGGCGGCGACTCACAGCCAACGCCTTTCCGCGAGCCAGGGCCACCACCAGCGCGGACGTGCTGGACGCGATGATCCTCGACTCGTCGAGGTCGCTCACGATCACCTCGGGCTGGACGCCTGCCGCGCGCAGCGTCGCAAGTCGCGCCGGCGATGCCGACGCGAGGACGAACCGCATCAGAGGCCGAGCGACTTGCCGATGACCTGCTTCATGATCTCGGTGGCGCCGCCGTAGATTCGGGTCACCCGGGCGTCGGTCCAGGCGCGGGCGACGGGATACTCCAGCATGTAGCCGTACCCGCCGTGCAGCTGGACACAGCGGTCGAGCACCCGGCCCTGCAGTTCGGTGGTCCACCACTTGGCCTTCGCGGCGTCCTCGGCCGACAAGTCCCCGGCGTTCAGGTCGTCGACGCAGCGGTCCACGAACGCTTGCGTCACGTCGATCTCGGTGGCGATCTCGGCGAGCACGAACCGCGAGTTCTGGAACGACCCGATCGTCGTCCCGAACGCCTTGCGCTCCTTGACGTAGCGCAGCGTGTTCTCGAACGCGGCCCGCGCCTCGGCGATTGCGGCCACGGAGATCGACATCCGTTCCTGTGGCAGCTGGGCCACCAGGTAGAAGAAGCCGCGGTTCTCTTCGCCCAGCAGGTTGATTGCCGGCACTCGCACGTCGGTGAACGACAGCTCGGCGGTGTCCTGCGAGTGCATACCGACCTTGGCCAGGTTGCGTCCACGCTCGAAGCCCGGCATGCCGCGTTCGAGAATCATCAGCGACAGCCCACCATGCTTGTGCTCGCCGGTGCGTACCGCGGTGATGACGAGATCGGCGTTGATGCCGTTGGTGATGAACGTCTTGGCCCCGTTGACGATGTAGTCGCCGCCGTCACGCCGAGCGGTCGTGCGAATGCCGGACAGGTCCGACCCTGCTCCCGGCTCGGTCATCGCGATTGCAGTGATCAGCTCGCCGGAAACCTGGCCGGGCAGCCAGCGCTGCTTCTGCTCGTCGGTGGCGTAGGTCAGGAAGTACGACAGGCAGGTGTCGTTCTGCAGGCTGATGCCCAGGCACGCACCGGTCACTCCGGCGAGCGCGATCTGCTCGTCTAGCGCCTGGTTGAAGCGGAAGTCCTTGACCCCACCACCGCCGTACTGCTCAGGCACCGCCATGCCGAGGAAGCCGTTGCGCCCTGCGGCCTGGTACAGCTCCCGCGGCGCCGCGCCGGCATGCTCCCACTCCAGAAAATGCGGCACGACCTCCTTGTCGAGGAAGGTGCGGAACGACTTGGCGAACGCCTCGTGCTCGGCTTCGTAATGCTTGCGCAGCATGCCCTGCATACTAGGACGTCAGACCGTCGGCAATCTTGAGTTGGCATCACGACCGGCGCGGGGCGCTTACTTCGTGCCCGTGTCCACCAGGTGGTTGGCCGTCACGGTCGAGCCGGACTTGACGCCCGCCGCCAAGACGTGGTCGCCGTCCTTGACGTCCCCAATCGCACCTTTCTTCGCCGACCCCTTGCCGTTCTCGCGCAGCAGCACCTTGGTGTTCGAGTCCACAATGAAGGTGAGCGAGTACCCGTCATCGGCCTTGACCGATACCGACGTCGGGCTGACGGCGCTGACGGTGCCCCGGATCGCATCGTGCGTCTCGGTGCCCGACTTGCCCTTGCTGACCCACTCACCATGCTCGAAGCGGCGCGCTAGCAAGCCGGCGAGCCGGCCACCGTGCGCACCGTTCGCTGCGGCGGGCGCGCTAGCCGAGGCCGACGCGGAGGTGGCCGGCGTGCCGCTGTCGTTCGCCGCGGCCAGCGCCGCGGTCGTGCCGCCCACGACGGCAGCGCCGATGCCGCTGGCGATCGCAATCTTCTTCCACATGGTGTTCGGCCCCTTCGTTGGGTATCAGACACTCCTGAGTGTGCCTGGGAAAGGTCAACCTCCGGCGGGCGCAATGTCAGGATTCTGTTCGGATCTGACCCGCTAGCCTCGTGAGCGTGAGCGAACGCAGTGAGCGAACAATGGGGATCCGTTGGCCGCGCGGCGCGCGGCCGTGAGTCCCGTAGCGTCGAGCGGAGGGGCTCGCAGCGACGCACGCGCACAGGTCGGCATTATCGGCGGATCGGGCTTCTACTCGTTGCTCAACGATGCGGCCACGGTCGAGGTCGACACGCCCTACGGCCGTCCCGCTGCGCCCGTGTCGGTCGGCCGGATCGGTGACCGATTGGTGGCGTTCCTGCCGCGGCACGGTGTCGACCACCGCTACGCGCCGCACGCGGTGCCGACCCGGGCGAACATGTGGGCCCTCCGGTCGCTGGGCGTACGCCAGCTGCTGTCGCTGTCTGCTGTGGGCTCACTGCGGGCCACGTTCGGTCCAGGTGCGCTGGTGCTACCCGATCAGATCGCCGACCGGACGAGCGGCCGGGTGAGCACCTTCGTCGAGGACGGGCGCGGGGTGGCGCATGTCTCGTTCGCCGACCCGTACTGCCCGCACGGACGCGCCGCCGCTCGCGCCGGTGCTCGAGCCGCCGGACTGCAGATCGAGGACGGCGGCACGCTGGTCGTCGTCAACGGCCCGCGATTCTCGACCCGGGCCGAGTCGCTCGAGTACCAGCGGCTGGGCCACGCGATCATCGGCATGACGGCGATGCCGGAGGCCGCGCTGGCCCGTGAGCTGTCGGTCTGCTACACGACGCTGGCGCTGGTGACCGACCTGGACGCCGGGGTCGAGGCCGGCGAAGGTGTCACGATGGCCGAGGTTCTCGAACAGTTCGCGACGAATCTGCCGGTGCTGCGGTCGTGGCTGCTAGCCACGCTCGCTGAATTGCCGGCGAAGCAAGGGGATTGCGATTGCGCGAACGTCTACGCCGAGATGCCGGCACCGTTCGAGCTGCCGTGACGTGCGCGTCCTGCTGACCGGCGGCGCCGGGTTCATCGGCCGACACGTGCTCGACTCGTTGCTGGCGAATGGGCACGACGTGCGGGTGCTGGACTCGCTGCGTCCGGACGTGCCCCGCGATGAGGCGCCGGCACTCCCGGCCGAGCTGATCGTCGCCGACGTGCGGGATCGCGCCGCGGTCGATGCGGCGTTGCGGGGGGTCCACGCCGTCTGCCACCTCGCTGCCAAGGTCGGGCTGGGCCTGGACGTGCAGGACCTGCCCGACTACGCCTCGTCGAACGACCACGGCACCGCCGTGCTACTCGCGGCGATGGCCTCGGCGGGGGTCGAACGGCTGACCCTGGCGAGCTCGATGGTCGTCTACGGCGAGGGCGTCGGCCGCTGCGCCGAACACGGCGAGGTCACGCCCGTGCCTCGAGCCGAGTCGGATCTCGCCGCCGGCCGTTTCGAGCCGCCCTGCCCCGACGTGTGGTCGCACGGTCGAACCCGTCCTGGTTGGCGAAGACGCGCCGCTCGACCCACGAAATGCCTACGCGGCGAGCAAATTGGCGCAGGAGCACTTGGCGGCATCCTGGGCTCGGGCGACGGGTGGCAGCGTCGCCGCGTTGCGCTACCACAACGTGTACGGCCGTGGCCTGCCGCGCGACACACCGTACGCGGGGGTCGCGGCGATCTTCCTCTCCGCGTTGCGCCGAGGAACGGCCCCGTCGGTGTACGAGGACGGCAAGCAGCGGCGGGACTTCGTCCACGTGCGCGACGTGGCAACGGCCACGGTGCGCGCTGCCGAACGGCACGTCGACGGCGTGCGCGCGTTCAACGTGGGCTCGGGGAGGCCGCGGACGGTCGGCGAGATGGCTTCGGCGTTGGCCCGCGCCGTCGGCGGGCCGCAGCCGGTGATCACCGGCGGCTACCGTCTCGGTGACGTCCGGCACATCACCGCTGACTCGTCCCGGCTGCGCGCCGAGCTCGCCTGGACGCCGGTTGTCTCGTTCGAGGACGGTATGGCGGAACTCGCGACAGCGTAACCATCAAGAATCAAGATCTGTCGTTCCACAGGGCCGGTCAGCCGTCTCGTGGGTCACCTGTCGGGTGGGTAGCGGGGTGGGGTGACGTGGTAGGTGTGGCCGGTGGGGGCGGTCCACTGGTAGCTGCCGTCGGGTTGCCGGCGGCGTTGCCAGCCGGCGTGGTGTTTGGCGCGGTGGTGCCGGCGGCACAGCGGGGCGAGATTGTTGGCGCTGGTGGGCCCGCCGGATTCCCAGGCCAGCTGGTGATCCAGGTCGCAGCGGCGGGCCCGGCGCCGGCAGCCCGGGAAGACGCAGTGCTGGTCGCGGGCGATCACGAACTCGGCCAGATCGGTGGGTGGCCGGTAGGTGCTGCGGCCGCAGTCGAGCAGCGCGCCGGTGGCCGGGTCGGTGACCAGCCGCCGCCAGGTGCCGGTGGCGTCGGCGGCGATCCGCCGGGCGGCCGCCGGGGTGATCGGCCCGTAGCCGGCCAGCTCCGCGGGCAGCTCGTCCAGCCCGAGCAGGGTGGACAGCCCGACGGTGACCTGGATGGCCGGGCGGGCGCCGTGCTGCTCGGGCAGTCCTGGGTCGCCCAGTACCCGGGCGAACACGTCGACCAGCGCGTCGGCGCGCCGCTGGTCACAGCTGCGCTCGTCCTGCCCGTCCGTCACCGAGGCCAGCGAGTCCAGCACGCAACCGATCAGCGCGGCGCCGTCGGCCGGCAGCAACGCCCACAGGCTGGCCATCCCATCCTGCGCCGGGCTGATCTGCACCCGCCGCCGGTCCAGCGCGTCGGCGTGCCGGCGTTCCGCGGTGCGCGGGTCGGCGGCCAGCACCGCCCGCTGCACGCTGGCCGCGAACTGGCCCACCGTCTGCGCCCCGGCCCGGGGCAGCACCCGGGCCTCCACGGCCGCGGCGACGTCTGCCTCGAAGTCCTTGACCGCCTCGGCCAACTTGACCGCGTGCAGATAGCTGATCTCCCCGGCGGCCAGCGCCCGAGCGGTGCCCGGCAACCGGTCCGTCAGCTGCCGAGCCACCGCCAACCGGTGATCCGCGGTACTACTGGCCAGCCGCAACGCCGCCCCCACCTGCTCCCGGGTCCAGTCCTCGTCCGGGTCGGCGCCGACCCCCAGCGGATCGGCCTCCAACGAGGCCAGCACCCGCTGCTGCACCGCATGCAGCCAGGCCAGCTGCCGCTCCACCCCCACCAGCAGGTCCACCCGCTGATCCGAGCCCACCGCCGCCGGATCGAGCATCGACAGCACCTCGACGACATCCGGACCCGGCCGCGCCGCGGCCGCCCACACCGCCACCTCACCCGGCGCGTCCAGCACATCCGACAGTGCGGGAGCCGGAGCTGACGTTTCGAACACGTGTTCGATTCTACCTGCTCGAGCCCTCGACGGTCAATAGAGAATCATCATATTGTTAAAGGATTTTCGCGCCAAGGCCAGTCGCGAGATCCTCAGGTGCTTGTCATCCGTGGGTGGTGCTACCCCGACGCGGTGACCAACACGACACCCAGCACGATCCACGGCCAGCAGGTCGGCACGCAGCGCCCGAGACCGCGCAGGCTCACCGTGGCGATCATCTCGCTGGCGATGCCCAGCGTCAGGCAGACCCAGGCCATGGCCGTCAGAACGAGGTCAAGATGACCGCTGTCCGCAGGGCCGCGACCGCGACGTCGTAGCCCTTGTCCTCCTTCGACGCCGGTAGCCGCCTTTCCGGTGATCTGGCGGACATGACCTGATAGGAGCGGCTCGGTGGATCAATGTCCTGTCTGCCGCACGACCGGCGCCGACTCATCGGATTCGACACGGAGGGCAGTCCTATCACGACAGTGACCACACGGCAGGCCGACGCCGACAGACCGATGAGCAAGGCGGCTGCGCTTCGTCTGTGCAAGTGAGAACAGGTTGGATCGGCCCGGTCGGCCGCACGGAGAGGAAGCACTCATGGCATTGGTTATCTGCGACATGTCCATTTCGCTCGACGAGTACGTCACCGGCCCGAACGACAGCCGCCAGAACCCGTTCGGCGACGGCGCCGGCATGCTGCACGACTGGATCTTCGACGCGGCAACCGACGACGACCGGGCCATCCTGCAGGAGGCGATCGACAATGCCGGCGCCATAGTGATGGGTCGCAAGTCATTCGACAAGAACGAGGGCGACGGCGGTTGGGGCGACGGCGGCCCGCTCGGGGACACCCCGTGCTTCGTTGTCACCCACAACAAGCCGACCACGTCCTACCCATCCTTGTACACGTTCGTCACCGACGGCGTGGCCAGCGCGATCGCGCAGGCCAAGCA
Organism: uncultured Actinomycetota bacterium; assembly: GCA_963839175.1. Taxonomy (GTDB): domain Bacteria; phylum Actinomycetota; class Actinomycetes; order Mycobacteriales; family Jatrophihabitantaceae; genus CAWIUB01. Next base: position 52,624 of record CAWIUB010000052.1, on the reverse strand, counting down.
GGAAGCAGGCGACAAGGTTGTAGGCCTGCACGGCGCGACTGTCATGCAGCAAGCACTCCCGCTCGGCCTGGTCGACGAGATCCGCGTGCATGTGATCCCGGTCCTGCTCGGCGGAGGCACGCCGCTATTCAGCACGCTGGACTCGGCGATCACCCTCGAACGCACCAACGTGCAGGTGACCCCTGCCGCGACGCATCTAGGGCGTTGATTAGGCCGCTACCGGCAGGCGAACCGTGAAGGCGCACCCACCCGGAACGTTCTGCACGTCGACGGTGCCGTCATGGGCTTCCACGATCCCGCGCGCGATCGCAAGCCCGAGACCTGCCCCGGTGCCTTCCGCGGCACGCGGGGTGCGCGCCAACTCGCCCCGGAAGCCGACGTCGAAGACCCGGCCCAGGTCCTCAGGCGCGATCCCGCCGCACTCGTCGCGCACGGCGACCTCGGCGCCGTCGCGGTCTGCGGAAACGGTCACCAGAACGCTGCCGTCGATGGGGGTATGCCGAATGGCGTTGGCGACCAGGTTGGTGAGCGCGCGGTTGAGCTCGTGGCTGCTGCCCAGGACGGTGACTCCATGATCGCCGGAACCGGTCAGCCGAACCCCGTGCATGCTCGCGAGCGGTTCGAGCGATGCAATGCAGTCGGACACCAGGTCGCCCAGCGACACGGCTCCTGTCGCAGGCGTGAGCACCCCGGCCTGGATCCGGGACAGTTCGAACAGGTCGTCGACCATCGACGAGAGGCGGTCGACCTCAGTGCGAATCTGCTTGAGGTACACCGCAGGTGGGCCGACGCCGTCCTCGAGCGCCTCGGACATGGCCCGCAGTCCGGCCAGCGGCGCGCGCAAGTCGTGGCTCACCCAGGCGACGAGCTCGCGACGTGCGGACTCCAAGGCCCGCTCGCGGTCACGCGAATCGGCCAGCCGCTTCGCCGTCTCGGTCAGCTGGCGGCGCACCTGTTCGAGCTCTGCGGTGAGCGGCCGTCCGTCCGTCGCGGGCATCCGGCCGGAGCCAAGGTCGGACACCGCCTCGCGCAGCGCGCGATTGTCGCGGGTCAGCCGGCGCGCCGCCGCGCCCGCGGTGACGGCGGCGACCAGGCCGGCGACGATCGCCACCGAAACGATCGTGGCCTCTTCGCTCGCCGAGATGAACATCGATCGGACGCTGCCGAAGATCGCCGCGACCGAGGCGAGCGTTCCTGTCAGCACGACGGAGGCGAGCAGCCAGCCGAGCGAGCGGCGGTGCAGCGGCAGGGTCACCAGCCAGGTCACGGCGCCCGCCCCGGCGGCCCACAGCAGGGCCGTGAACACACTCGACAGCGTCGGGTTCACGGCTGCTGCTCAAGCCGATAGCCGATGCCCCACACGGTCTGGATCAGCACCGGGTCGGCGGGATTGTCTTCGATCTTCTCGCGCAGCCGCCGTACGTGCACGGTGACCGTCGAGTGGTCGCCGAACGTCCAGCCCCAGACCTCCTGCATGAGCTCGGCGCGGCGAAAAGCCTGGCCAGGATGGGACATCAGGAAGATCAGCAGGTCCAGTTCGCGCACCGTGAGCGCCAGTTCGGCACCATTCCTGGTTGCCCGCCGGGCGGCCACGTCGACCCGGATCGGCCCGGCGGTGAGCACGGCCGGATGGGCGGCGGGAGATCGGGTGCGGCGAAGCACCGATTCGATGCGCAGCACGAGCTCCCGCGGCGAGAACGGCTTGGTGACGTAGTCGTCGGCGCCGACCTCGAGGCCGGCGATGCGATCCTCGGCCTCGCCAAGCGCGGTCAGCATGATGACCGGCAGCTGCGGATGGTCGGCCCGCACCCGGCGGCACACCTCCAAGCCGTCCAGGCCGGGCAGCATCAGGTCCAGCACGATCAGCTCCGGCGGCACGCTGGCGACCGACGCGAGCGCGGTGTCGCCGTCGGGTGCGACGCGGGTCTGGTGTCCAGCGCGCTCGAGATAGCCCACGAGCACGTCGCTGAGCGTCTCGTCGTCGTCGACGACCAGGACGTGCGACATGGAAGGGAGTCTAGGTTCGCGCCCCGGTAGAGGCGGAGCGTACGCGACGAATTACGCGATCTGTAAGGGTCATTTGTACCGGCCCACACCTAACGTCGGGCGGGTGACCGACATCGTGCTGCCGTGCCTCGACGAGGCGGCGGCGCTGCCCTGGGTGCTCGCCCGAATCCCTCCCGGCGACCAGGCAATTGTCGTCGACAACGGTTCACGCGACGGGTCGGCGCAGCTGGCAGCATCTCTCGGTGCGGCTGTCGTGCATTGCCCGCAGCGAGGTTACGGCGCCGCCGTGCACGCTGGGCTCGAAGCGGCGAGCGCCGAGCTCGTCGCGGTGTGTGACTGCGATGCGACGGTCGACCCGGCACACGTCGCAGCGGCCGCCTCGCTCGTCGGCGGCGGAGCCGCAGATCTGGTCGTGGGGCGCCGTCGTGCGGTGGACCGGCGGTCGTGGCCGCTGCATGCCCGGCTGGCCAACCGTGAGCTCGCCCGGCGGGTGCGCCGCCGCACGGGCACGCGACTGCGGGACATCGGACCACTGCGGGTGGCGCGGCGGCGCGAGCTGCTCGCGCTGGGCGTCGCGGATCGGGGCTGCGGCTATCCGGTGGAGACGGTCGTCCGGGCGGCTGATGCCGGATGGGTCATCACGTCGATCGACGTCCCGTACCGGCGGCGGATCGGCGCGTCGAAGGTCACCGGGACGCTAGCCGGGAGCCTGCACGCAGTCCGCGACATCACCGCGGTGCTGATGCGATGATCGGGACGTTGATCGTCGTCGCCAAGGAGCCGGTGCCCGGCCGGGTCAAGACACGCCTGGTGCCTCCGCTGACGCACGAACAGGCCGCCGAGGTGGCATTGGCGGCGATCGTCGACACGTTGCGATCGATGAGTTGCGTTCCGGCGCGGCGGCATCTGCTGGCGCTGGACGGCCGGGCCGGCAGCTGGCTGCCGCGCGGATGGGACGCCGTGGGGCAGGCGGTTGGCGGACTCGATGCGCGCCTGATCGGTGCGTTCGGGCACGCTGATCATCGGCACCCCGCCGTTCTCGTCGGCATGGACACGCCGCAGCTGCGACCGGAGCAGGTCCTCGCCTTCCAGCCGGACCGCTACGACGCGTGCCTCGGGCTGGCCGAGGACGGCGGTTACTGGGCGATCGGGCTACGGTCGCCCCGCCGGGCCAGGAGCATCATCGCGGGTGTGCCGATGTCGACCGCGCACACCGGCACCGAGCAGTTGCGCCGGCTGCGTGCGGCGGGGATGCGTACCCAGCTGCTGACCGAGCTGGCCGACGTCGACACGTTCGCGGTCGCCCGCCGGGTGGCGCGACGGGCGCCGCACGGCGAATTCGCGGCGCTGATGCGTCGGCTGGTGCCGGCATATGCGTGACGGTGCGCTGGCGCCGTACGAGCTGTCGCTGCACGCGTCGTCGCCGTTGGCGCTGCTGGCGGACGACGGACGCGCGTTGCCCCTGGAGGTGACTCGGTGGCTGGCCCCCGCGGACAGCGCGGACCAGAGCGTGGTCTCGCGATGTGCGGGCCCCGTTTTGGACGTGGGCTGCGGACCCGGGCGATTCGTGCGGGCACTGGCCGAGCGAGGAATCGCCGCCCTAGGCGTGGATATCGCCGACACGGCCGTGACGTTGACCCGCGCTCTCGGCGTGCCGGCCCTGCTGCGCAGCGTCTTCGATCAGATCCCGGGAGAGGGGCGATGGCCGACGATCCTCGTCATGGACGGCAACATCGGCATCGGCGCCAACCCGCGTCGGCTGCTCGACAGGTCCCGTCGGCTGCTCGCGGCCGGCGGCCGGGTGCTCGTCGAGGCGCATCCTGAGGCGGGCCTCGACGAGGTGTTGACCGTGCGCTTCACGCACGACGGCACGGCCCTCGGGCCGGTGTTCCGCTGGGCGCAGGTGGGTGTCACCGCACTGGCCGAGCACGCGACGGCGGCCGGTTGTTACGTGGACGAGGTCTGGTCGGAGTCTGGCCGCTCGTTCGCGTGCCTGCTTGTCGATCGGGCATCCCGGACGGCCCGCATCGCGTAGCAGGCAGCCGTCCCGATAGCGATCAACAACAGGAGCAAGGCCAGGTGCGCCGGGTAGTTCTGTTCCAGGAGCGACTGCCCGGGTGCCGACCTTCCACGGCGGTAGATCTCGACTGCCGCAACCGTTGTGACCAGGCCTGCCGTGATCAGGCCGCCCTGGACGTAGGCGCGCGCCCGTCCGGGGATGGCCCGCGCCAGCAGCCAGCCAACCGCGACGACGGCGAGCGACAGCACACCGTCGTGCAGGATCAGCGCGCCCACCAGCCACTCGCCCAGGTGCAGCGGCTGTGTCGCGCCGGTGTTGTCGAAGATTCGCCAGATGCCGTAGGCCATCATCGCGACGCCGACCACGCCGAGCAGGACGCGTTTCACCGAGTCCCTCCGCTCGGCGCTACGGGACTCACGTCCGCGGCTCCGCCACGGACGCACGATGCCCATCGTTCGCTCACTGGTCGTTCGCTCACGGCCGAACCTCGATGCGGCTGACCCACTTGGTGTTGAACACGCCGGCCCGGTCCGGTGCGATCAGCCGTACTGGATAGCCATGGTCGATGCTGAGTCGTTCGCCGTTGAGATGCGTGGCGAGCAGCGCCGCCCGCAACTGCGGTCCGCTGATCGTCGACGCGCGATACGCGCCCGCGGGCTCCAGCGACACCACGACGATCTTGCCCGCTGCACTCCCCCCGGCCCGCCGGACCAGGTCGAGCAAGCGCGGCCCGGCCCACCGCGCGCCAATGCTCCAGCCCTCGACGCAGGCTATCGGCAGGTCCCGCTCGACGGTAGGCAGCGCCTCCAGGGCGGCCAGGTCGAGGTCGAACGGGTTCGGCCCGAGCACGGTCAGCCGATAATCCGGTGACAGCGCGACCGTACGCACGCCCGCCTGGTCCGCGGTCCGGTTGATCGGGACGTGCTGCGGGCCGCGACTGGGCCGGCGCGGCGCGAGCAGGGCGATCGGCTCCAACGGCGCGAGCGTCTGCCCGACCGTTGTCAACGCGACGACGCCCAGCCCAGCGCCGGTCGCGACCATGACCCCGCGGCGGCTGATGCCATCCGACCGGCGCGGCGGGGACGGGCGCCGCGAGTGGCTCGCCGAGGCCCTGGCGGATTAGCGGCAACTTGACTGCCACATGCAGGAGCACCGACCCGACGATGACCCAGGCCAGCCAGTGGTGCACGTCGATGAACGACCACGGCCAGGGGTACCAGTTCAGGATGTTGAGCAGGCCGCTGACCACCTCGAGCAGCGATGAGCTGACGAGCACCGCGATGCTCAGCCGCTCCAGACCGTGCGCGACCGAGCGGACGGGCGGCCACTGGAACAGCTTCGGTGCTACCGACCAGAGCTTCACGAGCAGCAGCGGGATCGACGCGATGCCGGTGATGACGTGTACGCCCTGGGTCAGCCGATAACCCCACACCGGCACAGCGGGAATCGCCACCCAGCTCCACGGCGTGTAGTGATAGCGACTGATCAGCCCGGTGACGAAGCAGATTCCGAAGGCGATCCCCAGGGCACGTCCAAGCCGGGCCGTCAGGCCAACCGAGCGGACGTGGCCAGGGAAGGTCGGCCACAGCGCAGGAGGCCGGATGACTTCCATGCCGTCGAGTCTGTCGCGCGTCCGGGCTGTCGACCCTTACGGAGCAGGGAACTCCACGCGGGTTGTCTTCACCAGGCTGGCGTCCGCTGCGAGGCTCGACCAGTGCGGAGACCAGACCGGGTGCGCTGGGCGCTGGCCGGCGTTCTGGCGGCCGAACTGCTGGCGTTCGTGTTGCGTCCAGTGCTTCCGCTGCGCACTCTCGAGGTGGAGTGCGTGACGATCCCGTTGTTCCTGCTGGCCGTGCTGCTGCTCTCCCGGGCCGCTCTCGCACCGCGCCAGGCCGTGGTCCTCGTCCTTGGTATGGGCGTCGCCCTGCAGATTGCCGCGATGACGATCCGTCCGGCGTCGTCCGACGATGCCTACCGCTACGCGTGGGACGCCAAGGTGCAACTCGCCGGCATCGATCCGTATCGATACGTGCCGTCGGCGCCGCAGCTGGCGGGGCTTCGGGACTCATTCTTCTTCCCGGACCGCCTCCACTGCCCCTGGCCGCTGGCCGACGGCACGTGTAGCGCGATCAACCGCCCGGACGTGCACACTGTGTATCCGCCGGTCGCGCAGGCCGGGTTCGCGCTGATCCGGCTCGTCTCGTTCGGCCATGGTGGCCTGCTGCCGCTGCAGCTGGCGGCAGGGCTGGGCGCGGTCCTGGTGGCCTGGCTGCTGGCGCGCCGTGTGCTCGCGCTCGGCCGGCCGGTCTGGACGGTCGCGTTGTGGGCATGGTGCCCGGTGACCGTGGTCGAGCTCGGCAACAACGCACACATCGACTGGCTGGCCGTGCTGCTTGCGGTCCTTGCCCTGCGATCGATCCGGCGGCCTGGCCTGGCTGGCGCGCTGGCAGGTGCGGCGGTCGCGGTCAAGCTGTACCCGGCGCTGATCCTGCCCTCGTTGCTCCGACGCCGCCCGGTGCTGGTGGTCGGCGCCGCCGTCACTGTGATCGTGCTGGCGTACCTGCCGCATGTCGCTGCTGTGGGTGGCGACGTGATTGGGTTCCTGCCTGGCTACCTGGACGAGGAGAGTAGCTCACGCAATCTGCTGCTCCGCCTCGTACTGCCCGGTGCGGCGGCAACCGTCGCAGCGGTTCTAGTGCTCGGCGCAGCGGCGTTCTGGGCGGCACGGAGTAGCGATCCAGATGCGCCCGAGCGGACGGCCGTGGTGGTCGGCGGGGTAGCGCTGCTCGTTGCTACCCCGGAGTACGGCTGGTACGCGCTGCTGCTGCTCGCCCTCGTCGCCGTGACGGGTGCGATCGAATGGTTGCCCGTCGTCCTCGCTCCGTCGCTGTTCTATCTCGTCCAGGGCGACTTCGGCATATCACGGGCGCTCGGCCAGCTGCTCTACGGTGCGGCGCTCGTCCTCGTGCTGGCCGGGCACGCTGCCCGAATCAGGTGGTCTCAAGACAGCGCGATCAAGGCGCCGATCGCGAACCCGACCGCCGCCAGCCAGAGCAGCGTCGGCAGTGCTCGCCACCATCGCATCGCAGCCTCCTAGCCGGTGTAGATGTTGCCGCTGCGTTCGACGACGCCGATCGCGGGCAGCGGGCTGGGGGCGGGTCCGGCGAGCACGGCGCCGGTGTCGGCGTTGAACTGGCTGCCGTGGCAGGGGCAGATGATCGCGCCGTTGTCGACCGAGCCGACCGTGCAGCCCTGATGGGTGCACACGGCGGAGAAGGCGTGCACAGCTCCGCCGGCGTCACGGGTGAGGACGATCCGTTGTCCGGACAGGATCAGCCCGCCGCCAGCCGGAACCTGGTCCACCGGAGCGAGCAGGCGCCCGGTCGCGGGGGCGGCGCCGTACCCGTTCGCGCCCGTGGTCACGCCTTTCGCGTGCGCCGCGCTACTGTGCCGCGCCACGACGAAGCCCGCCACCGCGCCGACAAGCGTCGCGGTGAGGCCGCTCATCATGGAGCGCCGGGAGATGGTGAACGCGGACATTGTCGCCTCCGGTCAGCTCAGGGGTAGGCCGGAGCGGGTGAAGAACCACAGTGCGGCGGTGAGCCAGATCACCACGAGCAACCCGAGGACGCTCCCGCCGAGTATTGGCAGCGCCCAGCCCGGTAACCGCCGCAGCCGCAGGCCGAGCATCTTGGCCGCGTACGCCCCGTAGAACGCGCATCCCGCCACGCCGTGGACGATGACGCGGGTGCTGCCTGTGGCGAAGCCGAGGGCCCAGATGCAGTGGAACGCCACCGGCAGGGTGACCACGAATGCGACGGTGCCGCTCCACCGGTGGACGATCGATGCCCACCCGGGGGCGATGCCGGCACCCGGCAGCCGGCCCCACATCCACAGCGCCGTGCCGAGCTGCACCAGTAGCAGGGCGGTTGCCACGGTGGTCAGCCACGCCTTCATCTGCAGCATGCCCGAGAAGCCGAGCGTGAACAGTGGCCGACCGGCCGGGGTATGCACCTTGGCGTACACGCCCAGCGCGACCGCTACCCCGGCACCGAGGGCCAGCACGGCCGCCAGCGCCGTGCGATTCGCCTGACTGGAGGCACGTGCGCCGACCGTGGACACAGCGTTACCCCCTCCGCCCGGTCCGAACACCGGCAGCGAGTCATTGTCGACCTTCGCAGCGCGGCTGGGAAGGGAGAGTTGTCCGTAGACCTGGTAACTCAGACCTGGTAACGCAGTGCGCTCGCGACGTTGAGGTTGTCGCGGACCCAGTCCGAGGTGCGTTGCAGGCCGTCGCGCAGCGGCACCTGCGGCGTCCAGCCGGTTAGCTCGCGCGCCTTGGTGTTGTCGGCGAGCAGTCGCTCGACCTCGCTGCCGCTCGGACGGATGCGCTCAGTGTCCGTAACGACCCGGGCGTCCTTCCCGGACACCTCGATCAGCAGCTGGGCCAGGTCGCCGACCGAGATCTCCTGGCCGCTGCCGATGTTGATGACCTCGCCGAGGCTCTTCTCCGCCTGCGCCACGGCGAGGAAGCCTGCCGCGGTGTCGGCGACGAAGGTGAAGTCGCGGGTGGGCGTCGTAGCGCCGAGCTTGAGCTCGGTGACCCCGGCGTGCAGCTGCCCCAGGATCGTCGGGATCACCGCCCGCGCTGACTGCCGCGGCCCGTAGCAGTTGAACGGCCGCACCACCGACACCGGCAGCTCGAACGCGTGCCAGAAGGACAGCGCCATCATGTCGGCGCCGATCTTGGACGCCGAGTAGGGCGACTGCGGCTGCAGCGGATGGGTCTCGGTGATCGGGACGGTCAGCGCCGTGCCGTACGTCTCGCTGGTCGAGGTATGCACCAGGCGGGCGCCGTGCCGGCGGCAGGCGTCGGCCACGTTCAACGTGCCGCCGACGTTCGTCTGCACGTAGGAGTCGGGGGCCTCGTAGCTGTACGGGATGCCGATCAGGGCACCCAGGTGGAAGACCGTGTCGCACCCGTCGACGGCGTCGATGAGCTGCCCGGCGTCGCGCAGATCACCGGCCTTCACCGTGACGAGAGAGTTCGGGTCACCGAGGTACCGGGCGAGGTTTCCCCTTTCGGCATAGGGCTTGTAGTGCACGAATGCCCGCACTCGCGCCCCGCGCTCGACGAGCGTGTCGACCAGCGTGCTGCCGATGAAGCCTTCGGCACCAGTGACGAGGACCGTGTGCCCCGCCCACTCGCCGTTGTTGCTCGTCACGCTGGCTCCCTTTCGGTGCTTGCGCCGGCCAGCTGGAGGACCCAGCCGGCAAGCTCTGCTGCGGCGTTGGTATGGACGGGCTGATGGACGGCCGCGGCCATCTTGGCCAGCGCGGCGGGGTCACTGAGCACCGGCTCGAGCAGTTCGTCCAGCCGTTGCGCGCTGACTTCGTCGTCGCGCAGCATCAGCGCCCCGCCGGTGTCGACGAGCGCCTGCGCATTGAAGGACTGGTGGTCGTGCGCGGCACTCGGGTACGGCACGAGGATCGCCGGCAGGCCGACGTGGGCGAGCTCGGCGACCGTGCCCGACCCGGCGCGGCAGACAGCGATGTCCGAGGCGGCGTACGCCAGATCCATCCGATCGAGATAGGCGACGGCGGTGCCGACCCGGTCGCCTCCGCCAGCGGCCAGCTGGCCCTGCAGCGACTCGAGCTGGTCTTTGCCCGCCTTGATCACCAGCTTGACGTCGTCGCGTTCTTTCCAGCGCTCGGCCAGCTCGACTGCAGACTGGCTCAACTTCACCGCGCCGAGGCTGCCACCGTTCACTAGCACCATGCGCTGGCCGGCCGCCACGCCGAAGTGCGCACGCGCCTCGTCCCGCAGCGCCTCGCGGTCGAAGCCGGCGAGCGAGCTGTTCAGCGGCATGCCGACCACGCGCATGTGCCGATGCTCTGAGCCCTGAATCGCCCCGGCGTCGAAGGCCAGCGCGATGTTCGGGACGAACCGGCTCACGAACCGGTTCGCGAGGCCCGGCGTCGCGTTGGACTCATGGATGATGCGTGGCCGGCGGGTGAGGAAGGCCGCGACAACCGCGGGAACGCTGGGGTAGCCGCCCATGCCGAGCACCACGTGCGCGTCCCGCTGGCGCAGCAGCCGACGGCTCTGCGCGGCCGCGCGGACCAACGCGAACGGGAACAGCACCATCCGCCAGCCCAGACTCGTCGAGAACGGCAGCATGTCGACAGTCACCAGCTCGTACCCGGCCCTCGGGATCAGCGTGCCTTCCAGCCCGCGCGGTGTCCCTACGAAGACGATCTCGGCATCGGGCCGCTTCACGCGAATCGCATCGGCGACCGCGAGGCCGGGATAGATGTGTCCGCCGGTACCGCCAGCGCCGATAACGATCGACGGAGCTGACCTATCGTGGGGACTATCGGGCACCCGAAGAGGGTATCGGAGCTATCCGTCGCGCCGACGCAGCTGGGAGGCCCGGGTGGCCGATGTGCCGCAGCAGGAGCGCCAGCGCCGCGGACTGGCTGCCTTCCTGCGCGACTTCCTGCACGACGAGGCCGTCGGTGGGGTGCTGCTGCTGCTCGTCACACTGATCGCGCTCATCTGGGCCAACTCACCGGCCGCTGACTCCTATCAAGACTTCTGGCATCACGAGCTCACCGTCGGACACGGCTCGTGGGCCATCCACGAGGAGCTGATCGGCTGGATCAACGACGGACTTATGGCGGTGTTCTTCTTCGTCGTGGGGTTGGAGATCAAGCGCGAGCTCGTTGTCGGCGAGTTGCGCAGTCCCGGCGCGGCGGCGATGCCCGCGGTGGCCGCGATCGGTGGCGCCGCGCTACCCGCGCTGTTGTTCTTGCTGATCGCGCCAAGCGGCGACGCGGGTCGCGGCTGGGGTGTGCCGATGGCCACCGACATCGCGTTCGCCGTCGGCGTGCTCGCGTTGGTGGGTCGTTCCGCAAGCGGTGGCGCGAAGCTCTTCTTGCTCTCGATCGCCATCGTCGACGATCTGATCGCGATCGTCGTGATCGCGGTCTTCTATTCCGCTCACATCTCCTGGGGCTGGGCGGGGATCGCGGCTGCCGGCTTGGCGATCGTGGTCGCGATGCGCCGGTGGGTGACCAGCCCTTGGGCGTACATCCTTCCGGCCGCGGTCGTGTGGGTCGGCCTGCTGGAATCCGGCATCCACGCCACGATCGCGGGCGTCCTGCTCGGTTTGCTCACTCCGGCTCGTCCGATTCGCGGACGCGCCGTACTCGAGGAGCTCGAGCACCGGCTGCACCCGATCAGCGCCTTCGTGATCGTCCCGCTGTTCGCCCTCGCCAATGCCGGCGTCGATCTACGCGGTGGAGCGCTGGGTGATGCCCTGGGCCAGCGCCTGACCTGGGCGGTGGCGGCAGCGATGGTCGTCGGCAAGACACTTGGCATCGCTGGCGGCACGCTCGTCATGCTGCGATCGCGGGCGGGCTCGCTACCCATGGACATGCCGCCGCGGGAGGTTTGGCCGGTGGCCGCTCTCGGCGGCATCGGATTCACCGTGGCAATGTTCATCGCCGACCTGGCCTATTCGGATCAAAGCTTGATCAACTACGCCAAGGTGGGCATCTTCGCCGGATCGCTCGTCGCTGCGTTGCTGGGTTCGCTGCTACTCCACCTCGTCGGGCGGGGCGCGAAAGTGCCTACAGAATAGGCTGGCGCCGCAGATGCGTCAGATGGGCGCAGGCTGGGTTGATCGACTCCCTTGCTCCGCCGGCGCGGCGTTGGGCACCGGCTGCTCGGACGCTTTCCACTCCGGACTGGCCGCCCCGAGCAGCGCACGCATTTGTTGCAGCACCCGGTCGGTGAACAGTCCGGCCAGCCCGCCTGCCAGGAAGGCGAGCATCGGCGCCGCGCCGTTGCTGGTGTCCGTCCCGACGCCGAGCTGACCGGCGCGGACCGCCGCCATGAACAGAATCGCCAGCAGGCATGCGGCGAACGGCCGCAGCACGTACCACCAGGCGTAGCTGCCTTCGAAGGTGCGCCGCCCTACCCGCGACGAGAAGACACCCACGGTCTGCACCACACTGCCGGTTACGCCGGCCACACCGGCCAGCAACAGCGCGGCTGTGGTGGCCGACACCGTGAAGTCCGGACCGATCCACTGCACGTGGACCGACGACACCGCCGCGCTGATCCGCTCGGCGATCGTCCACGTCCAGAACACGCCCACGACCGCGAGCAAGGCCAGCACCACCTGCCAGATCCCCACACCGGCCACGATCGCCCATTGCGTGCGCGTCGCGGGGTAAGGCGCGGATCGCCGCGGCGCAGGCTGCGTGGTACCGGGACCGGTCATGACGATCCCTCCTTGGCTGAGGTGGACCACTCGTCGGGCAGGAGCACAGCCTCGCACCGGTGATACAGCGGGCGCCGCCGCGGCGCGGTCAGATCTCGATGTCCACCCCGACGCCGGAGGCGCGGGCTGCGGCGAGGACGAGGCCGGCGGCTGCGACGTCCTGGGCAGCGACGCCGACGGACTTGTACAGCGTGATCTGCTCGGGCGATGTTCGTCCCGGACGGCGACCGGCGAGCAGTTCGCCGATCTCGGCGTGGATGTGCTCGGCCCCGACTATGCCTTCGGCGATAGGCGTGAGCAGGTCATTGGAGCCGGCCGGGGGTGGCGCCAAGACCGCATCGCGAGACTCGACGACCACGACGGCCGCAGCGACCGTGGCCGAGTCGACCTCCCGTCCGGCGGTGTTATAGCCAACCGAGGTGATGTGCGTTCCCGGGTCGACCAGATCCCGCCGGACCACCGGCTCGGCCGAGTGCGTTGCCGCACAGATCACCTGGGCGCCAGAGCAGGCCCCGCGGTAGTCGGTTGCAGTGACCGAGACCTTCAGTTGTGCCTGCAGGTCGGCGGCCAGGGCGGCGGCGCGTTCCCGGTTCCGGGCCGCGATACGGATTCGCTGAATGGGACGTACCCGCACAACCGCCTCGGCGTGCGCCCGGGCCTGCACACCACTTCCCAAGATCGCGAGAACCTCAGTGTCCGGTGATGCAAGCAGCTCGACGGACAACGCCGATCCAGCGGCCGTACGAGCCGTCGTGATCGACGTCCCGTCGAGCAGGGCCATCGGACGGCCCGTCTGCGCGTCGAAGACGAGCACCACAGCCTGATGGGTCGGCAAGTCGGTGGTCGCATTGCCCGGAAACAGGGTTACCAGCTTCGCCGCCAGCTCGCCGGCGCTGGGTAGGTAGGCGGGCATCGCGGCCAGCAAACCCCGATCCGGGACGGTGGCGGCGATCCGGGGTGGCATCGACGCACGTCCCATGCTCACGTCCATCATGGCCATTCCCACTGCCTGCCGCAGCGCGTCCGGATGGAGCAGCGCCTCGATCTCAGCTCGACGCAAGACCAACACGAGCCACAGTCTGCCCGGATGCCGTGGGCGTCGGACGCCGAGCACGTCGTTGCCTCAGCGGGCAGCGCGCCACCCACCCGGACCCGACCGCCAGTAGCGCCGGTGCGCGTGAGCTGGGTCGTTCCAGCGGCCGCGAACCGGCGTTGGTGAAGGGGATTCGGCTGAGGTGGCAGCCACAGCTACTACGGCCGTCAAAGCCGCCAACTCCTCCGCGGTCGGCTCACCCCGGACGATCCGCAAGTGGGCAGTCATGGACGTCTCCACGCGAACCGGGGTCCCCGCGAAATCGAGAAGCGATTTCGCGGGGTGGTCCGATTTCGTGGGGTGGTCACAGTGGAATGTTCCCGTGCTTCTTGGGCGGCAGCGATTGCCGCTTGTTGCGCAGCATCCGCAGCGAGCGGATGACGTACGAGCGCGTTTGCGACGGCGGGATCACCGAGTCCATATAGCCGCGTTCGGCCGCCATGTACGCGTTGACCAGGGTGTCCTCGTAGTCTGCCACGACCTTGGCCCGCATCGCCTCGGAGTCATCGGCACGGGCCAGTTGTCGCCTGTACAGGATGTTCGCCGCGCCCTGGGCGCCCATGACGGCGATCTGTGCCGTCGGCCACGCGATATTGACGTCGGCGCCGAGGTGCTTGGAGCCCATGACGACGTACGCGCCGCCGAACGCCTTGCGGATGACGATCGTCAGCTTCGGCACGGTCGCCTCGGCGTACGCGTAGATCAGCTTTGCCCCGCGCCGGATGATGCCGTTGTGCTCCTGGTCGACACCGGGCAGGAAGCCGGGGACGTCGACGAGGGTGATCACCGGGATGTTGAACGCGTCGCAGGTGCGCACGAACCGGGCGGCCTTCTCCGATGCGTCGATGTCCAGGCACCCCGCGAACTGGGTCGGTTGGTTGCCGACCATCCCCACCGGATGCCCTTCGATGCGGCCGAATCCGACGACGATATTCGGGGCGAACAGAGCGTGCACCTCGAGGAACTCCGAGTCGTCGAGCAGGTGCTGGATGATCTGGTGCATGTCGTAGGGCTGATTGGCCGAGTCAGGCACGAACGTGTCGAGGAATGCGTCGTCCTCGTGCACGTCATCCGAAAGGTCGGTGTCATAGGTCGGTGCCGGGTCGAGGTTGTTGCTCGGCAGGTAGGAAAGCAGCGCTTTGACGTAGTTGATCGCGTCGTCCTCGTCGGCGGCCAGGTAGTGCGCGTTGCCGCTTGTGGTGTTGTGCGTGCGGGCGCCGCCCAACTCCTCGAGCGTGACCTCCTCGCCGGTCACGGTCTTCAGCACGTCCGGCCCGGTGATGAACATCTGCGAGGTCTTGTCGACCATGACAGTGAAGTCGGTCAGCGCGGGCGAGTAGACGTGACCGCCCGCGGCGGCGCCCATGATCAGCGAGATCTGTGGGATCACGCCGGATGCTTGCACGTTGCGATCGAAGATCTCGCCGTACAGGCCGAGGCTGACGACGCCCTCCTGGATGCGCGCGCCCCCGCCCTCGTTGATGCCGACCACCGGGCAGCCGTTCGTCAGGGCGAAGTCGAGCACCTTGACGATCTTCTCGCCGTACACCTCGCCCAGACTGCCGCCGAAGACCGTGACGTCCTGGCTGAAGACGCACACCGGCCGGCCGTCGACGGTGCCGTAGCCAGTGATCACGCCGTCGCCGAACGGACGGTTGCGCTCCATGCCGAACGTCGACGACCGGTGCCGGGCGAACTCGTCCAGTTCAATGAACGACCCTTGATCGAGCAGCGCCGCAACGCGTTCACGCGCCGTCTTCTTGCCCTTGGCGTGCTGCTTCTCGACTGCGCGCGCCGAGCCCGCATGTACCGCCTCGTCGTAGCGCCGCACGAGCTCGGCCAGCTTACCGGCGGTGGTGTGCGGATCGGGTGCGGCGTCGGGGGTTTCTGGCAGGACGGACATGGCTCGGAGCCTAGCCCGCGTCGGCGCAACCGGGCCGTGCCTCGGCTCACAACCTAGGCTTGCGGTCCGTGGGCAGGACGCCGCTCGACCCCGACGCGCTCAGCCGTGGACTGCCGGCGCCATGGACCCGGATCCAGGTGGTCGACCGTCTCGAGTCGACCAACCGCGTGCTGCTCGAACAGCCCGCCGCGTATCCGCCCGGCACTGTGCTCGTCGCCGAACACCAGGTCGACGGCCGGGGTCGTCTCGGCCGGACCTGGGTGACTCCGGCTCGGTCCGCCTTGACCTTCTCGGTCTCGTTACGCCCATCGCCACCGCCGTCGACATGGGGCTGGCTTCCGCTGCTTGCCGGGGTCGCCGTACGTGACGCGGTGGTGTCGGCGACGGGCCTGCCGGCAGGGCTCAAGTGGCCGAACGACCTGTTGGTCGGCGCAGAGCTGGGCAAGGCAGCGGGCATCCTCGTCCAGGCGGCCGCAGACGTGCTCGTTATCGGCATCGGGATCAACGTCAGCACGACGGCCGACGAGCTGCCGGTCCCCACGGCCATCTCGCTCGAGCTGGCGGGAGCCGCGCCGGTCGAACGCAGTGGACTACTGCTGCATGTGCTCACTGAACTCGGCGCGCGGTACGTGGGCTGGCAGGCGGCCGGCGGGGACGCGGGCGCGTGTGGGCTCGCCGTGGCCTATCGCGACCGGTGCCTGACGATTGGCCAGCAGGTAGTCGTGACCGCGATCGGCCGGCCGCCCCTGGCCGGCATCGCGGCCGATATCGACCGCGACGGCAGGCTCGTCCTCGACGTGGACAGTCGTCGCGAGGCAGTGGCCGCGGGCGACGTTGACCACGTGCGCGGCCCCGCGGACCCGGGCCCGAAATCGGCCAAGACCAGATAGCGTGGATGGCAGCAATCCAGTGGGACCGTGGAGGCAGGGACTGTGAGTGAGCATCGCTCGCGCGCCAAGGGCGCGCAGGAGGCACGGAGCGGAGCGAACTCCGCGATGAGCGCTTTCGCGAAGAGCAGGTAGACAAATGAGCTTTCCAGAGAAGCTTCTCGCGGACGACGAGCAGGTCGTCAAGCACTTGCATCCGCACTGGATCACACTCGTTCCGGCCGTGGCCTGGTTCATCGTCATCTGCGCGGCGGGCGGAGCCGCGATCGCGTTCCTGCCTACCGGGTCGGCGCACACCCCGCTGCTGATCGGGATCATCGTGGTGGGCCTGGCGTTGTTGTCGTGGCTGAGCTTCACGCCGTGGATCAGCTGGCGTGCGGATCACTATGTGTTCACCACGCATCGCGTGCTCATCCGGCGCGGCATCATCCATCACACCGGCCGGGACATCTCGCTGCAGCGCATCAATGACGTCGGCTACTCGCAGACATTGTGGGACCGCATCGTCAAGGCCGGCACGCTCACGATCGAGTCGGCTGGCGAGCATGGGCAGGAGACGCTCATCAACGTACCTCGCTCCAGCGAGGTGCAGCAGATGCTGAACCGGCTGATCGAGGAGGACCACGACCGGCGGTATCCGCCGGTGCAGCCACAGCCACAGCCACAGCCACAGCCACAGCAGTTCTACCCAGGACAGCAGCCGTATCCGCCGCAGACGTACCCCGGCCAGCAGCCGTATCCGCCGCAGGGATACCCCGGCCAGCCGACCTATCCGGCCCCTCCTGGTTACCCGGGGACTCAGCCCTACACCAATCCCTACCCACCACAGCAATGAACTCGCTGCCCGAGGCGATCACGATCCGAGAGGTCGGCCCGCGCGACGGCTTGCAGAACGAGGACCCGATCGGGACCGACGCCAAGGTGGCGCTGCTGGACGCGCTATCGCGCACCGGGGTCTCGCGCATCGAGGCGGTGTCGTTCGTCCATCCGGCGGCCATTCCGCAGATGGCCGATGCGGAGGAGGTCTGGGCCCGGATAGCCCGCAACCCGGCAGTTCGCTACTCCGCGCTCGTCCCCAACTCGCGCGGCGCCAACCGGGCCCTGGCTGCCGGCTTCACCGAGATCGAGGCCGTGGTGTCGGCGTCCGACACGCACAATCGCAAAAACGTCAACCGATCGACGGATGAGTCTCTGGCTGACATCGAGACGATCATCGGCCAGGTGCACGATGCCGGCGGCACGCTGGAGGTCATCGTCTCCACGGCCTGGGGCTGCCCGTACGAGGGCGAGGTGCCGGTCGAGCGGGTGCTGTCCGTGGCGTTGCGAGCCGTCACCGCAGGTGCCGACTCGTTGACCTTTGGCGACACGACGGGGATGGGCACACCCACCCGGGTCGTCCAGCTGATCATCCGCACTCGGGAGGAGCTAGGCGACGTGCCACTGGCCCTGCACTTTCACAACACGCGGGGCACCGGACTCGCGAATCTCTACGCGGCCCTCCAGCTGGGGGTGACGGATTTCGACGCGAGTGTCGGAGGGCTGGGGGGCTGCCCCTACGCACCCGGCGCCACCGGCAACATCGCCACCGAGGAGGTCGTCGCCATGGTCGAGGACATGGGTATCGGGACTGGCATCGACCTCGACGCGCTGCTGGCCGCCGCGGCGCTCGCGCAGACCGCGGTAGGCAAGCAGCTGCCGTCGAACGTGTTACGTGCTGGGCCCCGTGACCGGCTCACCCCGCTCGACGCAGCCGTCTGCTGACACGAGCTACCGGCCCTGGGTGATGTAGCTCTCCAGCTGGCCGCGGTCGACCTCGAGTTGCCGGATGCGTGCTGCCACAACGTCGCCGATCGTGACGATGCCGACCAGCTTTCCGTCGACCACGACCGGCATATGCCGGATGCGTTTCTCAGTCATCGCCTCGGCGACGGAGTCGACCGACTCGTCGAGGAACGTGCTGCGCACCGTTGATGTCATCAGCGAGCCGACGTTCGCGGAGAGCACCGCGTCGCCGTCGCTGTGCAGCCGACGCACCACGTCACGCTCGGAGATGATGCCGACGACCGCCTCACCGTCGATGACCACGAGCGCGCCGACGTTGTACTCGGCCAGCCGGGTGAGAAGCTCACGAACCGAGTCAGCAGGCGTGATGGTGACGACGTCCGAGCCCTTATGCCGGACGATGTCCGAGATCTTCATGGCCACACCTCGATCCGCCTGGGGCGATGGCCGCCCCTCATCGAGCATTCACGCTAGCCAGCCAGTTGGCTAATCGGAAGGGTCTTCGCGCCGCTGCGATGCGCCGGCCGCGGTGACGATGGCCTGCAACCGCTGCGCGTAGCGTCGCGGAGCGTAGGCGCTCGTGGCGTACCTGCGCAGGTAGTCGGCGTGCAGCGCCCGATCGTGACCAGCCAGCCACCGCAGGAAGTGCTCGCGGGTACCCGGGCGCAGGTGCAGTGGCAGCACGCCGAGCACTCGGGCACCTGCCCGGGTGATCTCGGCGGCCACCTCGGTCAGCTGGTCCGGGTGATCGCTCATGCCGGGCACCACAGGAGCGATGAGCGCGCCGGTGCGGATGCCCGCTTCGGCGAGCTGGCGCAGGGCATCGACGCGCCGTCTGGGGTGCGGCGTTCCCGGTTCGGTGGCCCGCCAGACCCGTTCGTCCAGAGTCCCGATCGAGAGGTTGACCTGGACGTCTGCGCGGCGCGCCGCCTCGGCCAGGATGTCGACGTCGCGGATCACCAGGGGCGACTTGGTCAGGATGCTGAACGGGTTCGCCCGCGTGGTCAGCGCTTCGAGGACGCCACGCGTGATCCGGTACTTGGCCTCGCACCGTTGGTACGGGTCGGTGTTGGTGCCCATGGCGATCGGCTCGCCGGACCAGGTCGGCGCCGCGAGTTCGGCACGCACCCGCTCGACAGCGTTGATCTTGACAACGATCTTGCGGTCGAAGTCCTCGCCGAGGTTGAGCCCGAGGTATTCATGCGTCGGCCGGGCAAAACAATTGTGGCTCACCACGCCGTCGGCAATGAAGTCGCCGGTTCCAGTCGTGATGTCGTACATGGGTATCTCAACGTCCAGTGGCTCGACCGAAACGACCCGCAGCCGCACGTCGCTCGGGAGGGTCACGTTGTCGATCGCCCGCTTCCGCGTTGTCGCGGGGTCGGTCATGAGGAAGAACCGCAGGTGTTCACGCAGGCCGCCGGCTACCCGCAGGCTGCGGATCCCGTTTCGTCGACGCGATTCCACGACCTTGCGGAATCCCAGCGCGGTAAGCGATGCCGCCGTCTGGTCGATGATCGTGGGATCTTCGTTCGCGATGCGCAAGACGCCGCCACGGTAGCTGCCTTCGGCGTCGAAGACCGCTGCCAGGAAACCCTTGCGCCACTGGATAGTTGGCTGCTCCGGCACGCTGATCAGTTGCTGGACGGTGGTGGTCACGAAGCCCGATAGGTAGCCACGGATGCGGTCCAGTGGCTCCTGGTCGACGAGTGGCAGGCGAACGCTGCGAATCATGCCGGTCAGATATCCGCACCGGTACTCAGGATCGTCATGCGGGGAGTCGGTGAGATGCCCGACGCCAATCAGCTCGTCGTCAGCCTGGAGGTATCCCAGCTGCTGCTGGTGATCCTTCGCGGCCACTCGCACCCACCCATGGCTGGTGAGCAGGCGGTGATCGCCGCTCGCGATGATCGTGGTCTCGTCCTCGAGCGTGACCCGGTAGGCAGGCTTGCAGGTCCGCCAATGAGCCAGCACCTCGGTGGGCACGTAATGGCGATGGCTGCCGCGTGGCTCGGTTCCATAGACTCGGTCGCCGACCTGCATGTCGGCGAGCGGCTTGGTACGACCGTCCGCCATCAGGATCGGCGTGTCACCCGCCAGGCAGTAGACGCAGGCGTGACTACACCCTCGGTAGACGTTGATCGTCCACCGAAACGGCATGCGGGAGCTCGCCGGAACTGGATTGAGGATGCGTTTGGCCGCGACATGTAGGAATTCCAGCCCCGACATCCGTCCCGTCCCATACACCGGTCTGGTTAGCTCGTCGACCGCGAGCAACGGAAGCTGATCGCCGTCGTCATCAGCGAGCCGCCACCGAAGCTCAGCCATCTGTTTGCTCCGACAAAGCGGCATTGGTGGACGCCTGCGCAGGGATCAAGCCTGACCGCCCGAAGCAGGCGTCCAGCAATGCCAGCGGCCCAATCCTCATCGGAAGTCCCGGGAGCGGGTGCGCAGGCCCAGAGGCAGCTTCTCGATGCATTCGGCCAGGACGTTGACGACCTCGCCGGTGCGTTCGAGCATGCCGCGGATAAGCAGGCCACCTGCCTCCCGGGCGACCCGGCGATATCGGGCCCATACCACCGAGTCGCAGATGACGTTCACCATGCCCGTCTCGTCCTCGAGGTTGAGGAACGTGACGCCGCGTGCGGTCGCCGGCCGCTGCCGATGGGTGACGATGCCGCCGACAGTGACCCGGGTACCGTTCCCGACCTGCTTGAGAGTCGCGGCATTGATCACCCCGAGCGCATCGAGCCGGTCGCGGAAGAGCGCTGTGGGATAAACCTCGGGCGTAATGCCGGTGGCCCACATGTCGGCGATCAGCTGCTCGGGTTGGGTCATCTTCGGCAATGGCGGACGACGTGATTCGTCGAACGTCGGCAGGTCCAGCTGATCCGGGCGGCGGGTCGCCACCCTGCCTGCCGCCCACAGCGCGTCGCGTCGCGACAGGTCGAAGCACCCGAACGCTCCGGCGGTGGCCAGCGCCTCGACCTGCTCGACCGACAGGCCGATCCGGTAGGTCAGGTCGGCCATCGACGTGAAGGGCCCTGCCGCGTCACGTTCGGCGGCGATCCGCTCGGCCAGGTCGTCGCCGATGGTGCGCACGCTGGCCAGGCCCAGCCGGACGGCCGGCTGTGACGCGTCCAGACATGAGCATTGCGACGGGCCATACCCGGTTTCCAACGACGCTCCCGCGGCGGAGAGGTTGATCTCGGGACTTCGGACCTCGATGCCGTGGCGTTTGGCGTCGTGCACGAGCGACTGCGGCGAATAGAACCCCATAGGTTGCGCGTTGAGCAGCGCCGCGCAGAACGCCGCCGGGTAGTGCAGCTTGAGCCACGACGATGCGTACACCAGCAACGCGAAGCTCATCGCATGGCTTTCGGCGAAGCCGAAGGCCGCAAATGCCTTGATCTTCTCGTATATCGTGTCGGCAACCTCGCCGGTGATGCCGTTGCGGCTCATGCCGTCGTAGAGCCGGGTGCGCATCCGCTCGATGCGATCACCGGAGCGCTTGGACCCCATGGCCCGGCGCAGCTGATCGGCCTCGGCCGGGCTGAAGTCGGCGGCGGTGACCGCGATCTGCATCAGCTGCTCCTGGAACAGCGGGATGCCCAGCGTCCGCTCCAGCACTGGCTCGAGCATCGGGTGCGGGTAGGTGACCGCCTCCAGCTTGTCGCGCCGCCGGATGTAGGGGTGCACCGAATCGCCCTGGATCGGGCCGGGACGGATCAGTGCCACCTCGATCGCCAGGTCGTAGAGGTTCTCCGGCCGCAGCCGGGGCAGCGTGGCCATCTGCGCGCGCGATTCGACCTGGAACACCCCGACGGAATCGGCCCGCCAGAGCATCTGGTACACGCACGGCTGCTCAGGGGGAATCGTGGCGAGGTCGTATCGGACCCCGTGCGAGTCGGCGACGAAGGTGAAGCAGTTGCTCAGCGCCGAGAGCATGCCCAGGCCCAGCAGGTCGAACTTGACCAGGCCGTTGGGTGCGCAGTCGTCCTTGTCCCACTGCAGCACGGTGCGTAGGGGCTTTCGAGCACCGCTTGCGGTGCGAGCGTTTAGTCGGCCCCATTCGACCGGGCAGACTTCGATGATCGGACGGTCGCACATCACCATGCCGCCGGAGTGAATCCCCATATGGCGTGGGGCATTTTGCAGTTCGGCGGCGAGCTCGATGACCTGTCGCGGGACGCCGGTGTGCTCGTCGACCGATCCAGCATCCCAGTAGTAGCCCTGCTCGACCTCCTTGCTCCACGCGTCCTGCTGGCCGGGGGAATAGCCCAGCGCCTTGGCGACGTCGCGGATCGCCGACTTGGGCCGGTAGCTGATCACGTTCGCCACCTGTGCCGCGTAGTGCCGCCCGTGCAGCTGATAGACGTACTGGATCACCTCCTCCCGCCGGTCGGACTCGATGTCGATGTCGATGTCGGGCGGCTCCTGGCGTTCGGGGGCGAGGAACCGTTCGAAGAGCAGTTGGTGCTCGACGGCGTCGACCGCGGTGACCTTCAGCGAAAAGCAGACGGCCGAGTTGGCGGCCGAACCCCTGCCCTGGCAGAGGATCCCGTTCTCTCGGCAGAACCTGGCGATGTCCCAGACGACCAGGAAGTAGCCGGGGAAGTTGAGCTGCTCGATAACCGTGAGTTCGTGCTCGAGCTGCCGGTACGCCTTCTCGGTGGCCGGGCTGCGGGGTCCGTACCGTTCCCGTGCACCGTCGAACGTGAGCTGGCGCAGGTAGGTCATCTCGGCGTGGCCCTCGGGTACCGGGAAGGGCGGCAGCTCGGGCTTGATGAGCTGCAGCCCGAACGCCAGCTCTTTGGCCAGCGCTGCAGTCGCCTCGACCGCACCGGGCCAGCGGGTGAACCGGGCTGCCATCTCCTCCCCGGAACGTAGCTGCTGGTCGGCCCAGCCGGGCAACCAGCCGTCCATCTCGTCCAGGCTGCGCCTGGCCCGCACGGCGGCGGTCACCGTGGCGAGCGGACGGCGGAGCGGCCCGTGATAGTGCGCGGCCGTCGTGGCGACGACCGGCAGGCCTGCCTCGTCGGCCAGCTGGGTCAGCGCGTCGTACCGTTCGTCGGCGAGCGGGTCGAGGGCGTGGGTGAGCTCGACGACCACGTTGTCGCGGCCGAATCTGTCGACCAGCTCGGCCAACGCCCGACGGGCCGGGTCGAGGGCGAACGTGCCGAGGCCACCGGCTTCCAGCGCCCGCCGCAGGGTGCCCTTGCGGCAGCCGGTGAGCACCAGCCAGTGCCCGTTCGCCGCGTCCGAGACTTCGTCCCATTCGTAAACGGGACGGCCCTTGGCCCCGCCGCGCAGGTGCGCCAGACTGATGCTGCGGCACAAGCTGGCATAGCCGACCGGATCGCGAGCGAGGACGAGCAGGTGCTGTCCCGGGGGGTCGGGCACTGCTACCCGGGCCGCGATCATCCGCTCGGACAGGGTCGTCGGCATCGGGACGTCGAGCGAGAGCTCGGCACCGAAGATCGTGGGCAGATCGAGGGTGCCGGCCGCCTCGGCGAACCGAGCCACCCCGTAGAAGCCGTCGTGGTCAGTGAGGGTGAGCGCTTCCAATCCGAGCCGCACGGCCTCTTCGACCATCTCCTCGGGGGAGCTGGCCCCGTCGAGGAAGCTGAACGACGAGTGGGCGTGCAGTTCGGCGTACGGCACCACCACAGCGGCAGCGGGACGGGTGACGGGAGCGGGCTCGTAGGCCGGCCGCTTACGTGACATTGGAAGCTCAGTCGGCGAGTCGCCGCCGTCGCCGGCAATCCCGCCCGGCTGCGGGCGACCGGAGAGCCGACGCTCCAGCTCGCGCCACGGGATCGGTGGGTTCTGCCAGCCCATCACTCCATTATTCGAACGGGAGTTCGAAAGTCAAGATCTCTCGCGGATTTCGCTTGCCGGGGAAGAACGGGCAGGTACGTTCAGGAAATGGACATCATCAATCTGGGCATGGCGGAGGGGCTGCCGCCGGTGGATTGGGCCGTCATTGCCGAGAAGCTCGGTGCCAGGTCAGCGCCGGCTCCGGACGCGGCGAACTCCCGCACGACGTGGCTGTCCACCGTCAACGAGGATGGCAGCCCGCATGTGACTGCGGTCGGTGCCATGTGGATGGACGGCACGTTCTGGTTCCAGACGGGTACGGGTACGCGCAAGGGGCGCAACGTCGCGCGCGACCCGCGGTGTTCGGTCGCGGTGTCGATCCGCGACGCGGACGTCGTGATCGAGGGTGCCGCGGCTCGGGTGACCGAGCCGGGCGCCCTGGCCCGCATTGCAAAGGCATGGGCGGACGACGGTTGGCCGGCGGAGCCCGACGAGAGCGGGTCGGGCATCACTGCCCCGTTCAACGCACCGTCGCAAGGACCGCCGCCGTGGAACGTGTACCGAATCGAGCCACGTTCGGCGACCGTTGTCCTAGCGACCGAGCCGGGCGGGCTGACCCGCTTCCGCTTCTGACGCGGTCCACGCCGCACTCGGCGACGCCGCTGACCGCGCGACCAAGCGGGCCAGATGGCGTCGAGGCGGCCTGACCGCACCGCCGAGTCGATGCACCAGAGCACATCAGGCGCTCGGCGAGTACGCACCGTCGTAATTCATCGCGCTGGTGATCGCGAGGGTGATGACTGCCAGCAGGGCGATCAGCACGACGATGCGGGTACGCGCGGGATGCCTGCCGCTCGAGTGGATCGTGGATCCCGGCGTTATCCCGGCGTCGTTGGTCAACCGGCGCCGCGCGACGGCGTAGCCGAGCAACAGCGCGCCGGCGACGATCCAGAGGTCTGCCACGTTGCACCGGCTGGAGCCGCCACTGGGAATGAAGTCCACGACGCCGCGTGCACTTCCGGGCGCCGTCCAGTTGTGCCCGCCGAGCCGGTCCAGCAGGTTGCTTGCCCATCCCGCGGCAAGTAGCGCGCCGCCGATCAATACCCACCGCGCTCGGCGGCAAAGCAGCAGCCGCCAGACTCCGGCGATCACCAGCACCGCTCCGAGGACATCGGCCACCGCGCCGCTCACCGGGCCGGCGAACCAGGACCGGATGACCGGTCCGAGAAGGATGTAGCCGCCGCTGTTGATGAGCGATCCGTCGAAGTGCCGCCACGCCCACCACTTGACGGCCTGGTCCGTGCCGATCACGGCAGCGAAGACCGCGACGAGCAGCCATCGCTGACGCGTGGCGCCGTCAGTCCCAGCCGGCGCCGCCAGCGGCGCCTCCGATCGGTCCGTGGCGTCCAATCTACTGCCGTGTGCCAGCCGCTACGTACGATCAGCAGATGACGCAGCGCAAGCCGGGCAACGTCACGTTCGAGGGCTGGGTCGAGCACCAGATTCGCCGGGCGCAGGAGGCGGGCGCGTTCGACAACCTCCCCGGTGCCGGCAAACCCCTGCCCGGCATCGACCGTCCGCGCGGTGAGCTCGACTGGCTGGTGAGCTACGTCCGGCGGGAGAATCTCGACGTCCTGCCCATGCTGCCGCCGTCTCTCGCACTGGCCAAGGAGCTGGAGGACCTGCCCGAGAAGCTGGCCCACGAACACTCGGCGAAGCGCGTTCGGCAGCTCATCGACGACTTGAATGGGCGCATTCGCGAGGCGCATCGGCGCCCGCAGGTGGGGCCGCCGCTGCGGGCCATGCCAGTGGATGTCGAACGGGTCGTCAGCCAGTGGCGAGACCGCCGTGCCGCTGCACGCCGGCCCGATTCCTGGACATGATGGCAGCTGAACCCCACGAACGCCGAGAACACGATCGCCAGGGCCACTCCGGCGACGACGCTGAGGATGCGACGCGCCGTGTCGGTGATCGTGCCGACCAGCGTCACCTGCACGATCAGCAGCGCGGTCAACGGCGCCAGGACGGGCCGGGGATCGTCCAACAACAGCACCGCCGCCAGATAGGCCGCCACCGCCGCACCGGTCAGCCGCAGCATCCGGGTCAGCGCCGCCCCGCCCCGTTCCTGGAATCGCCGCGCGGCCCGGTCCGGCAGCGACCGCAAAGAGTCGAGGCCGGCGACGGGCATGGCGCCATCATCCCGGTCCGCCGAGGTCCCACACGTGCAGGTCCTCGTGCGTCGGGGACGGTCCGAGCCTGCTGCGGACGAGGGCAACCCGGCTCGCCGTCCAGGTCGGCCCGGCGTAGTCGGCCAGGTGCCTGGCCCAGGGCCGCAGGTCGGCGCCCGGCCCGCCCCGCGCGACTGTCAGGTGCGGGCGGAACGCCCGCTGGTCGTCGATGGCTATGCCCGCACGCCGTGCCGCTGCCCTCGACGCGGCGGCCAGTCGCGCGATCGGCTGGACGTCGCCGACGACGGCCACCCACAGCACGGTGCGGCCGAAGTGACCGCCGCCGTGCAACTGCAGCTCGGCCGGACTGCACCGGCGCGCGGCGCGCTCCAGGCGAGCCGCGAGGCGGGCCACCCGGTTCTCGCCCACCTCCCCGAGGAACGCGAGGGTCAGGTGCCAGCGCTGCGCGGGCACCCACCGGACCGCGTCCAACGCGGCTGGGCCGG
This sequence comes from uncultured Actinomycetota bacterium, assembly GCA_963839175.1. GTDB lineage: Bacteria > Actinomycetota > Actinomycetes > Mycobacteriales > Jatrophihabitantaceae > CAWIUB01. Next base: position 26,147 of record CAWIUB010000052.1, on the reverse strand, counting down.
CGCGGGTGAGCCCGTGGAGCGCCTCGGCGAGATGTGCGACCGCGTCCGGAGAGGGCCGCACACCGACGAATAGCCGCACGGCGGCGATTCTGCCCGCACGGTCACGGCTCGCCGATCCGCAGGTCCGCCCGCTCGCGAGTCCTGTCGGCTGCGAAGAAGCTGCGCTCCTGCTCCATCCATTGCAGCCACAAGTCGAGGTAGTCCTCGCCGTCACGTTGCACGCCTCGGGACAGCCGTACGTCGGCGGGGGCGTCGACCCAGATCGCATACGTCAGCAGAGGCACGGCGGCGCGCCGGGTGCACGTGACGCCCTCCACCACGACGACCGGCGCCCACTGGGCGGTCTTCCATGGTCCGAGCGACGTGCCGAACTCGTCGTGCGCCCAGTCGCGAACCTGATAGTGCGCATCGCGGCCGCTGGCCAGCGGCTTCAGGACGTCTCGTTCGAATCGGGGCCACCAGCCGAATGGGTCGGGCCATGACACGAAGTCGTCGACCTCGACGAGCGTCGAGCCAGGCAGCGCAGCCTGCAACCGACTGGCCACCATGCTCTTGCCCGCTCCGGCCGGCCCGTCGACCCCAATGATTCGCGTCGGTCCCACCGCTGGCCGGGCCACGATCTGCGCGGCGACGGCGGACAGATCCGGCAGGGTCAAAGCTCACCGGTCCGGAGCGCCGGCGACGAGGTCACGCAACCTGTCCCAGCGGTCCGCCCCCTCGCGGCGCAGCGCGCCCAGCATCACCGGATCGTCCGCGACGTCGTACCCGGCCAGGGCCGGAGGCTGGTTTAGCACGTCATGGGTTGGTGGCATCGGCGGTTCCTGTCTGAGCCAGGCCAGGAAGGTCACCTGACCCTAGCTCTGGATTACCTCACCCCGGCGCGAGCCATGGGATGCTGAGGCCCGGAGTCGATAGCGAGGCCAGGATGGAACTCAGACGTGAGCTGCTGACCGCTGAGATGATCGAGCCAGGCACGGGCGAGCGAGTCCAAACCACCATCGAGGTGCGGCTGGATCCGCTGACCGGGCACAGCTCGCGTATCGTGCCTGGACGTGGCCTGATGCCCGCCAGCGACTTCGACCTGGAGGCGTTCGCGCGGCAGACCGAGCCGAAGTGCCCGTTCTGCCCGGGCCGGATCGAACGGCTGACACCTGAGCTGCCGGCCGAGATTCACCCTGACGGGCGGATCATGCGTGGCGAAGCCGTCCTGTTCTCCAACCTGCACGCCTACTCGTCGCACAGCTCGGTGTCGGTCTACTCGCCCGGGCTGCACTACCTGCCGCTCGGCAGGTTCACCCAGCGGCTGCTGGCCGACAACCTGGCCACCCAGGTCGCCTTCGCCAAGGCGGTGATGGCGGTCGAGCCGCGGTCACGGTGGGCATCGATCAACGCCAACCACATGCTGCCCGCAGGAGGCTCGCTGTTTCATCCCCACCTGCAGGGAATCGTCGATTCGCAGCCGACCACGATGCAGCGCATGCTCGCCGATGTGCCCCCGCGGCGCTATGCCGCCTACCTGGCCGCCGAACGCCGCAGCGGCGAGCGCTACCTGGGGGACACCGGGCGCGTCCAATGGATCGCCAGCTTTGCCCCGATCGCCCCCGCCGAGCTGCGGGCGTTCGTCACCGGCGTCTCCTCGCCCGCGGAGCTCGATGACGATCTCATAGGCGAACTGGCCGGCGGGCTGGTGCTCGTCCTCGGCGCCTACGCCGAGATGGGCTTCCAGAGCTTTAACTGCGCGGTCTACGGAGCTCCGCCCGGCACCGAGGGCTACCCGCTCAACCTGCGCCTGGCCAGCCGCTCGAACCTGAGGCCCTTCTACCGCTCGGATTCGACGTTCCTGGAACGTCTGCACTGGGAGGGCGCTGTCGACCTTGCGCCGGAAACCGTGGCCCGGCAGATCGGCGAGCGCTTCCGGGGCTGAGGACGGGGCTGAGGACGGGGCTAAGGCCGACGGCCCATCGCGGCCACCACCGGGCGTCACGGCGGACAGATCCGGCAGCGTCAAAGCTCACCGGTCCGGAGCGCCGGCCACGAGGTCGCGCAACCGGTTCCAGCGCGCCGCATAGGACATACCGAATCGTCTCTCTGCGCGGGCGAGCCGACGCGGACGCCGCGGGTAGCGACGCCGCGCCCACCACGATCCGGGCTTGGCCAGCCGGATGGCGCCCACGAGTGCGAGCGGTTGGAGGAACACCCCGATCACTCCGGTGACGAGTTTTCCCTTGAGCAGGCAAATGATCGACAACGCAAGGGTGATGGCGAGGCCGATGACCGAGCTCCACCAATCGCTGCTGCCGATCTCCCCGGTCACCAGATCCACACCGCCGATCAGGATTCCGGTAACCGCGAGCACGCAGAATATTGCGTCGACGGATTGGCGACCCTCGTTCGTCCAGTACACGTCCTTCAGATGCAGCCACAACGCGAACTCGTCGAACGTCAGGCTGACGCCGACCCCGAACACCGCGGCCACCGCGTTGAGCGCGTCGCCCTCGGGCGTCGTGGCGATCAGGCCGAGACCGGCACCCAGCATGATCACGATGCCGAAGACCTGGTGGTGGATGTGGACTCCGCCGATCGTGATGTCGCGAACCGGCCCGGTGTCGTGGCCACGCGCCGACCGCGAACGGATCAATCGGGTGATCGAACGGGTGACGAGGAAGGTCACCAGCACGCCGAGGAACATCCACAGCACCGGTCGCAGGACCACGGCTTGGGTGTCCTGCGGAGCCGGCGCCGCGAGCAGGTATCCAGTATTCACGCCGCTCCCACCTCCGCAGGACGACGGTAACAAGCTCGGCACTTTGGCCGGCCGCATGCCAGAGTCGTGCTATGCCGACGCTGTTCTCGAAGATCCTTTCCGGACAACTGCCCGCCCGTTTCATCTGGCGGGAGCCTGACGTCGGGGCGTTCTTGACCATCGCGCCGTTCCGGCCGGGCCACACACTTGTCGTGCCGCGCCAGGAGGTCGATCAGTGGACCGACGCCGACGGCACGGTGCTGGCGCGCTGCGTCGGCGTCGCGCAAACGATCGGGCAGGCGGCGAAACAGGCGTGGAATTCCCCCCGGGTCGGCCTGATCATCGCGGGGTCCGAGGTGCCTCATCTGCACGTCCATGTCTTCCCGACGTGGGGGGCCCGCGACTTCAACTTCGCCAACGCCGACCACAAGGCACGCCCTGAGGACCTCGACGACGCCGCCGCCCGGCTGCGCGGCGCGCTGCGCGACCTCGGCCACGGCGCGCACGTGCCCATTGACTAGCGTCAAGGAATGACCTCTGACCGCATCCGCATCGGCGTTCAGTTCCAGCCGCAGCATGCCGACTACGCCGCCCTCCGCGCGGCGGTGGCCGAGGCCGAGGATCTCGGCGTCGACATCGCGTTCAACTGGGACCACTTCTATCCGCTCTATGGCGATCCGAACGGCAAGCATTTCGAGTGCTGGACGATGCTGGGCGCCTGGGCTGAGCAGACCTCGCGCATCGAGATCGGTGCGTTGGTCACCTGCAACAGCTACCGCAAGCCAGATCTGCTGGCTGACATGGCGCGGACGGTCGACCACATCAGCAATGGCCGGCTCATCTTGGGTATCGGCTCCGGGTGGTTCGAGAGGGACTATCGGGAGTACGACTACGAGTTCGGCACCGCGGGTGGGCGACTCGACGATCTGGCGCGCGCCCTGCCGCGTATCGAGCAGCGCTTGGCGAGGCTGAATCCCGCGCCGACGCGGAAGATCCCGGTGTTGATCGGTGGTGGCGGCGAGCGCAAGACCCTGCGCCTGGTCGCGCAGCACGCCGACATCTGGCACACGTTCGGTGATCTTGCGACGTTCGAGCACAAGTCGTCCGTGCTCAATCAGTGGTGCACCGAGGTGGGTCGCGACCCGAACGAGATCGAGCGGTCCATCGGCGTCCCTCGCGGACGACCGAAGGAGGTCGCGGGGCCGTTCGTCGACGCAGGCGCCCGGCTGTTCACTGTCGGTCTCGGCGGGCCGTCGTACGACCTGCGCCGAGTGCGTGAGTGGGTTGCCTGGCGGGACAGCCAGTAATTCGGCGGCTGATCCGCCAGGAGCCGCATACGCTGTCGCCATGCTGGTGGCCCTGGCGACCTTTTCGACCGCTGCGGCGCTGATCGTGTTGCTGCCTGGCCCAGACACCCTCGTCGTCATGCGTAGCCTGCTGCGCGGCGGGCGTCGACAGGCGGCCCGGACGGTGCTCGGGGTGCTGACGGGATTAATCGTGTGGGTGTGCGTCGCCGCACTCGGGCTGTCGGCTGTGCTGCGTGCCAGCCATGACGGTTACTTGGCGTTGCGCATTGCCGGCGCGATCTATCTCGTGTGGCTCGGCGTGCGCTCGATTCGGGCTCGGCTCTCGGCCGATCCCCCAATGGATGCCCGGTCGCGGCACGGCCTGATCGGCTCGGGCTATGCAGCCGGAGTGGCCACCGATCTGCTCAATCCGAAGGTGGGCGTGTTCTTCGTGACGTTCCTGCCGGGCTTCGTGCCGCGCGGCCAGCCGGTCGGCGTCGTGTCCCTGCTGCTCGGCGCGATCTTCGTCGCCGAGACTGCGGCCTACTTCGCGATCCTGCTCGCGGTCTCCGGACCGGTGACTCGTTGGATGACGACGGCACGCGTCCGGCAGCGACTGGATCGGATAACGGGCACCGTGCTGATCGCATTCGGTCTGCGCCTGGCACTGGAGCCCTAGGCTGGCGATTCGGTACGGTCGCCGCTCCACTCGGCGTGGAACACGCCGTCACGGTCGACGCGGCGATAGGTGTGCGCGCCGAAGTTGTCGCGCAGGCCCTGGATCAGGGCGGCGGGAAGCCGCTCGCGGCGCAGACCGTCGAAGTACGCCAGCGACGAGGAGAAGGCGGGCGTCGGCACACCTGACTGGGCCGCGTCGGCCACCACGCGCCGCCAGCTGCCGATCCCGTCGCTCACTGCCGCCGCGAAGTACGGCGCAACGAGGAGTGATGCCAGCTTCCGATCCGCGTCATAGGCCTCGCGGATGCGGTTCAAGAAGCGGGCCCGGATGATGCAGCCGCCGCGCCAGATCGTTGCCATGGCCCCGCGGTCGATGTCCCAGCCGAACTCGGCGCTGCCCGCCGCGATGTGGTCGAAGCCCTGTGCGTACGCGACGACCTTGGACGCGTACAGGGCCTTGCGTACGTCGTCGACGAAGCTGTCGCGGTCGTCGACCCGCCAGCCGGTGGTTTCTGTCCCGAACGCACGCCGGGCGGCAGCACGCTGGTCGGCGTGCCCGGACAGCGATCGCGCGAACGTGGCTTCGGCGATGCCGGTGATCGGGACGCCGAGGTCGAGCGCGCTTTGCACCGTCCAGCGCCCGGTGCCCTTCTGCTCGGCCTGGTCGAGCACGACGTCGACGAACGGCTGGCCCGTTTCGGCGTCGGTGTGGGCCAGCACGTCGGCGGTGATCTGGATGAGGAACGACTTGAGGTCGCCCTCGTTCCAGGTCTTGAAGATCTCCGCGATCTCGCCCGGTTTCGCGTCGAGCCCAGTGCGGAGCAGGTCGTATGCCTCGGCGATCAGCTGCATGTCGGCGTATTCGATGCCGTTGTGCACCATCTTGACGAAGTGCCCTGCGCCGTCCGGGCCGACATGCACGCAGCATGGGGTGCCGTCGACCTGCGCGGCGATCGACTCGAAGATCGGCCCGAGCGTCCGGTACGACTCCACCGACCCGCCGGGCATGATGCTCGGCCCGTTGAGTGCGCCTTCCTCGCCACCCGATACGCCGCTGCCGACGAAATGCAATCCCTTTGTGCGCAGCGATTCCTCGCGTCGACGGGTGTCGAGGAAATTCGCATTGCCGCAGTCGATGACGATGTCGCCCCCGTCAAGCAGGGGGACGAGCTCGTCGATCACGGCGTCCGTGGCGTCGCCTGCCTTGACCATGATGATGATCGCGCGCGGCCGTTGCAGCGAGGCGACGAAGTCCTCGATCGAGTCGCTCGGGAGGAACGTCCCCTCCGCGCCGTGCTGTTCGACGAGCTCGTGGGTTCGGGCGCTCGTGCGATTGTGCAGCGCGACGGCATGCCCGTGGCGGGCCAGGTTGCGGGCCAAGTTACGGCCCATGACTGCTAGCCCAGTGACCCCGATCTGCCCGCGTGCGGTGTCGTGTTGACTCATCTCCCCACCCTACGGCGGGCTTGTCGGCCAGCCCCTGCGCTTTGCCCCGCCACGGCACGGCACGCAGAGGGTTAGCTGCTCGGTAGCGTGCGATGCGTGCCCCTCCTGCTGGTCGTCCACCACACGTCATCGCCGTCGCTGCAAGCGATGCTCGAGTCGGTGCTGGCGGGCGCGACTACTGGCGAGATCGAGGACGTCGACGTCGTCGTACGCCCGGCGCTGGCCGCGACGGCGGTGGACGTGTTGGCCGCGGACGGCTTCGTGCTCGGGACGTCCGCCAACATCGGCTACATGTCCGGCGCTCTGAAGCATTTCTTCGACCAGATCTACTATCCCTGCCTCATCGCCAAGGTCGGCGCCGGATACGGCCTGTACGTGCATGGCAACAGCGACACGACCGGCGCCGTGCGTGCGGTGGAGTCGATCACCAAGGGGATGGGCTGGCAGCCCGTTCACGACCACGTGTCGGTGGTTGGTGCACCGAGCAAGGCCGACCTGGACGCCTGCTGGGACCTCGGGGCTACCGTCTCGGCCACGTTGATGCCATCGTGACCCCAGATATCGCGGCACCCCCCGGGAGTATGTCCGTTCGGGGGGTGCCGTTGGGCGCTGGTCACAGCTGCGCGGTCGCCACGTCCTTCATGAAGGCTCGGAAGGCGCGGCCCCAGTGGTGCTGGTGGGCGGCGGGGCGGCGGGGGGCCGTCTGCTCACGAGCCTGGCGGGCCTGGCGAGCCCGGCGGTAGTTGTCGGCTTCGGCCAGCAGGTCGGTGCGGCGCTGCTCGGCGACCAGGGCGGTCAGGTGAGTGGTCATCTCGGCTCCTCTAGGTCTTGTTCTCGATGTACCTAGACTCGTCGTAAGGCCCCACCCGCCACATCGGAACGACGCCGTATTTCCAGCCGGTCCGGCCCTTAGATTCGGGCTCCATCCGCCGTGCAGATCGCCTAAGGTGCCCGCGTTTTGTGGGTGGGCAGCCCACGCCGGACGGGCGTGAACGTGATCAGTCGTAGCGCGCCTCCAGCTGCCATTGCGGATCGGCATCGCCGGCCAGCTGGCAGCTGACGAGATAGGCCCGTCCGTGCACGTCGACGAGCTGGAAGCGGGCCTGGCGGACGGCGTCGGCGCTCCACCAGCGTTCGTCGACCGGCCAGGGACCTGCCCAAGACGTGATGGCCGTGATGGTTTCGCCTTCCATCCCGAACCGCGCCGGCGGCATCGGCACCGCACCCCGCTCGGTGACCAGCACCGGACGGCCCGCGTTGTCGAGCACCTGGACGGGACGGGGCGGATCGACGAGCACCGACGGGGCGGGCGCGGGTAGCCGTCCAGGCCAGGGTTGCTCGGGTGAGCGCACCGGCTCCGGCTCGTCGCCCCAGGGGACGAGCCGGGTGCGCTGTGCCGGGGTGCGGCCACCTTGCACCATCGGGGTGAGCACCGAGCCGTGCCCGAGCAGCGTCTGCACCCGGGCCAGTGCCCGGTGGGCGCGCTCGTCCTCGGTGCCCGAGCCGCCCCACAGCGCCCGTTGATGCGCCCCGGTCGGTACCGTCTCGATCGGGACGAGCCGCAGTCGGGTGATCCCGCCGCTCGGCCGCAGTGGACCGTGCCGCCAGCCTTCGAGCTGCCAGCGGATCCGGTCGACGACGTCGACCGTGGACAGCACTCCGGCATGCCGCCAGCGGCGCACCGTCTCGTCGCCGTGTTCGCTGTGTGCCTGCAGTTCCAGGCAGGTACAGGCCAGCCCGTGCCCGGCGAGGTCCGCGATGAACCGCTCGGCGGTGGCGCGAGCGCTGAACGCGACGGTGTCGATGCGGTCCACGGGCGGATCGAGGTCCAGCATGACGGTGAACTCGACCGGGGGGCGGCGTCCGCCGACCGGGCGGTCGTCCAGTCCGCCGGCCTGCCGGTTCGCCCACGCGCCGTCCGGGCCGAAGCGCGCCAGCACATCGCGGGCGGGCAACGCGGCGAAAGCGCCGAGTGTCCGCAACCCCAGCCGGGTGAGCAGGTCGACCAAAGGGGAGTCGCCGGACGGGTCAAGCGTGCTGATCGGCAAGCCGGCGAGGAACTCGGAGGAACCACCTGGCGGCACGACCACGCCGGCCCGCGCTGCCTGCTCGGCGGCGAACGATCCGTCGGCCACCCCGATCGAGACGTCGCTCGTACCGGGCAGCTCGCTCACCGACCGGGACAGCGCGTGCAGCACCGCCGTCTCGCTGCCGAAATACCGGGTGGGGCCACGCACCCCGATTGCTGCGAGCCCGGGCCGGGTGATCTCCACCCCCGGCGCGATCGACTCGAGCGCCACGACTACCGGCTCGAAGATGCGCGCCTCGGCGGCCTCGTCCCGGGGCAGCACGGCGAGCTCGGGGCAGCGCGACTGCGCCTCCCGCCGACGCATCCCGCGGCGTACCCCGGCCGACCGGGCGGCGTGGGAGCAGGCCACCACCCGGTTGCCGGTTATCACAGCAGCGGGTCCTTGGTCGGCTGAGTCGAGGCTGCCTCCGGCAGCGCGGGCCGCTGTCACCGGCCAGTCGGGACACCAGACGGCGATCATCCGAGGCGGGATGGCGGTCATCCGGCCAACGCCGTGGGCAGCGTGACGACGCCGCCCACCCGTTCGCCGGTGTGCACCCCGCCACCGGCCGCTGGCAGCCACAGCATGGTTGACCGGGGGCGCGCCGCCTGTCCGCGACCCGAGACCGTGACGGCCAGCTGCCGCTGACGCAGCCGACCATGTCCTGCCCCGATACCTGCCCAAGTTCCGTCCTGTGCGCTTAGCCGTACCTCGGCGCCGGGCCAGGCCGCCTCACCGGTGAGGAACGGCACGAGCACGGCGTCATGGCTGCGGGCGCGGGCGGCCAACCGGCGGATGTCGCCGTTCGCCACCTTCGCCGGCACCTGGGCAACCACCACGTCGACCGCGTCGAGCAGTGCCCCGACCGCCGTGGTCCACTGGGCGTTGGGAGCCGGCACGATGGGCAGCCGGGACAGCTCGATGCCGTACTCGGCGGCGGCCTCGGCGCTGATCGACCAGCCACCGACCAGCGCGCACCAGGCTCCCTCGGCCGAGGCCGCGCCGAGCAGGGCCAGCAGCAGCGACACCGATCCGGACACCGCGACGACGCTGCCCCGCCGCAGCCCGTCCGGCAGCAGCGGACGGAATGCGGGCAGGACGGGCAGCGCTGGCACCTCCCGGCGGGTGAGGTACGCCGGGTCAACTTCGCCTGCGCGGATCGCCACGTCGAGCACTCCTCCAGTGTCGAACAAGCGTTCGAGTACGTCAAGCCGTCTAGTGAGTCATATGTCGAACGCCCGGATCTTGCCGCCGTCAGGACGACTGCGGGCACGCGCTTGTGATTCCAGCCAAGATCGAACTGTGCCATTTTCTTGACGGTGAAGGATGGAGCAGTCGCGCAGGCAGTTCTTCAGTGCCTGTCTCGATCAAGCACGGTGGGTTCGAGGTCGAGGTCGTCGATCTGGCTGGGGTGGACCTGCCGATGCTCGATGAACCCCAGCACCCACGCTTCGGGCAGTACGAGCATGGGCTGGCCATGCTCGACGAGCCCGCTCGCTGGACGGCGGCGCTGGCGCCGTTGCGCCAACCCGTCGAATAGCGGCGACGATAGTCGCGACCCTGGAGCCGGTCGCGTCGAACCAGCGACTGCTACGCGACCTGGACGACCCAGGACGTCTTCCCGGCCGCAGCGGCTCGTTCTCAGGCGACAGCGGAGCGGAACAATGCCACTTCAACTCGGATCGGCCCGACGTGCATTGCTGCGGAGCGGAACAATGCCACGTCAACTCGGATCGGCCCGAGGTGCATTGCTGTCGAATCTCGAGCGACGGACAAAGACGGTTTGCGCCAATCGAGCGGACTGACACGCACGAGCCATTGAACAGCCGGGCGAAAGGCTCTGGACTCCTGCAGAGCGGCTGGGCCGGGCGAGCCGACGCTGGTGGCCGGGCTGTCTGATTTGAATGCCGTGTCAATCGGTACCGGTTGGGTGAGGTCGGCGAGCAAGTCCGCCGCAAGGTCTTGTCGAGGCGTCTCGGGATTCTTCGTCATGCCGCGAGCACCTCCCGGTAGGCTCCCAGTGCCTCATCGGCAAGGCTGACATATGCGCTCGCCACCGGGCTGCTCGGAGCACGCAGCACCACTGGCCGCTTAGCCAAGGTGGCACTCGCCACTCGCCGCGAGAACGGAATACGGGTCGCGAAGATCGGCAAATTGGTCTCGGCCAGCGCGCCGGCGACCTCGCGGGCAGCAGCACCGACACGGTCCCAGTTGGAACAGACGACGCCCAGGAGCTTCGCCGACGTGTTCTCGAACGTGCGGTGGGTATTCAAGAACGCGGCGAGGCGCACGGCACCGAGCGCGCTACCCGGGTCCGAAGTAAACACCGTAAGCACAGAATCGGCGGCTGCGATAGCCGCGAGCGTGAGGTCGCCGGTATCAGCATGAGTGTCGATTACGACGAAATCGTAGGTGGCATAAACCGGGCGGAGAGCACGCCTGATGCTTGTGACCAGGCCGCCCTGTTGAGCAAGCGCGACACCAACTCCGTTCAGCGACGGGTGGGCCGGCAGAAGATCGACTCCTCCGGCCACCTCAGTTCGGATTGCCGAACGAACATCAACTTTATCGTCGGAGAGCACGCCCGCGAGCGAATCCTGAGGCCCTGCGATCACACCAAACGCCCGGCCGAGGCCCTCCTGGGCATCAGCATCAACCGCCAGCGTCCGACCCCTCTGACCCAAGACCGCTGCAAGGTTGGCCGCGATCGCGGTCTTGCCGACACCACCCTTGGTGCTACATACCGCCACCCGCATCGCAGAGCCTCCATACCGCAGAAGTGGCCCCTCAGCGTACGCGGGCCTGCCGAACCCATATCGCGGCTGCCGGCGGGTCTTCCTCCTCTGCGGCCGGGCCGTCGGGCCGGGGACAATGACGGTGTGGCTGGGTTGCGTGACAGCAAGGAGATGCTGTTGTTCGTAGCGTCCGCTGTGTTGCTGGTCGCGGGTGGCGTGGCGTGGCTGCTGGCGGCCGAGACGCTGGCGAGTGTGCTCTGGTTCGGCGGCACGGCGCTGGGCCTGATCGTCTCGGTGTGGTGGGCAGTCGGCGCGATCCGACGCCGTGAGCCGAGCGTCGACGTGATCGCGGTGCTGGCTCTGGCCGGCGCCCTCGCGGTCGACGAGCCGTTTGCCGGCGCCATGATCACGGTCATGCTCGCGAGCGGGCAGCTCCTGGAGGCCCGGGCGGCCGCGCGGGCCAGCCGAGAGCTGAGCCTGTTGGTCGAGCGGGCGCCCCGCACAGCCCGCCGCCGCGGCGGAGGCGGCGTCGTGGAGGTTCCGGTGGACGACGTCGTCCCTGGTGATCGTTTGCTGGTAGGTGTCGGCGAGATCGTCCCGGTGGACGGGCGCCTGCTGGGCGCGGCGGTGCTGGACGAGTCAGCGCTCACGGGCGAGTCGCGGCCGGCCGAGCGGATCGCCGGCGACGACGTGCGCAGCGGCGTCGTCAACGTGGGGCAGCCGATCGATATGGTCGCGACGGCGCCGGCCGCGCAGTCCACCTACGCCGGTGTGGTGCGCCTGGTCGAGCAGGCGCAGGCCTCGTCGGCACCGTTCGTCCGCACGGCCGATCGGTTCGCGGTCCTGTTCGTCCCGCTCACGCTCGTTCTCGCCGGCGCGGCCTGGGCGCTGAGCGCCGACCCGGTCCGCGCCGTGGCCGTACTCGTCGTGGCGACGCCGTGCCCGCTGCTGCTCGCGGCCCCGATCGCGATCATGTCCGGCCTGTCCCGCGCCGCACACGTGGGCGTCGTCGTCAAGGGCGGCGGCGCCCTGGAACAGTTGGCCGCCGGGCAGGTGATGCTCTTCGACAAGACCGGCACATTGACCCGAGGTCGACCGGAGCTTACCGACACTGTCACCGCGGGCGACTGGATGGACCCGGACGAGCTGCTACGACTGGCCGCCTCTCTCGACCAGGTCTCACCACACGTCCTGGCGAGCGCGATCGTCACCGCCGCCAGCCGTCGCGGGCTTGCCTTGAGGATGCCCGACGACGTCCGAGAGGTACCCGGCTACGGCCTGGAGGGCACCATCGGCAACCACCGGGTGCGGCTCGGCAAGACCGCCTGGGTTGTCGGCGATGACCCGCCGGCGTGGGTACGCCAGGTACGTCGACGTGCCGACCTGGACGGCTCGCTGACCGTCTTCGCCGCCGTCGACGACGAGCCCGGGGGCGCCTTCCTCCTCGACGACCCGATCCGGCCCGACGCGCCCCGGATGGTTCGGGCGCTGCGCCAGGCCGGCATCACCCGCGTTGTCCTGGTCAGCGGCGACCGTGCAGACATCGCAGACATGGTCGGGCGTGTCGTGGGCGTCGACACCGTGCTGGCCGACTGCGACCCCGCTGGCAAGCTCGACGCGATCGAGCGCGAGTCGGCGCACGGCACCACGGTCATGGTCGGCGACGGGGTCAACGATGCCCCCGCGCTCGCGGCCGCCGGGGCTGGGGTCGCGCTCGCCGCGCGTGGCGCTACGGCATCGTCCGAGGCCGCCGACGTCGTGCTCACGGTCGACCGGATCGACGCTCTGGCCGACGCGATCCTTATCGCCCGCCGCTCGAAGGCGATCGCTCTGCAGGCCGTCCTGATCGGCATGGGTCTGTCGTTCGTCGCGATGGTCGTCGCCGCGATCGGGCTCCTGCCGCCTGCGGCCGGTGCGATCCTGCAGGAGGCCATCGACGTGCTGGCGATCGGCATCGCGTTGCGGGCGGTGCTACCCGCCGCGATCCACACGATCGCGATGCCCGCCGCCGACGTCGCCACCGCGCTGCGACTGCGCGCCGAGCACGACGCCGTGCTGCCGGTGATCGAGCAGATCCGATCGGTGGCCGACGGACTGTCGACACACGACCGCGACCTCACCCCAGCACGCACGTTGCTGCACCGGCTGGAGACGAGCCTGCTTCCCCACGAGCGGGCGGACGAGGCGCTACTCGTCCCCTTGGTGGCCCGGGCGCTCGGCGGGACGGACGCGACGGCGGCAATAAGCCGCACGCACGCCGAGATCGAGCACCAGGTGGGCCGGCTGCAGCGGCTTCTCACCGACCTCGACGACGAGGCCGCCCAACCCGAGGACATCGTCGAACTGCGGCGCCTGCTCTACGGCCTCTACGCCGTGCTTCGATTGCACAACGCGCAAGAAGAAGAAGGTGCCTTCAGCCTCGTGCCGAACGGGGCCACGAACGGTCCCGCGATTATCACCCGGCCGGAACCGTCCTAAGGCCGACCCGCGGGCTCAGTCTTCCGCCAGTTCCTCGTCGAGGTCGACGTCCGGACGGTGCACCCTGTCCGGGTGCAGGAACACGAAGCGCTTGTACGCCCAGAACCGGAACAGTGTCCCGACCGCGATCGTGAACAAGTTGACCACGTTCATGACCAGGTGGTCGTGCTTGTAGTGCAGCGGATAGGCAAACAACGCCAGGACGAGTTCGGCCATCACCAGCGCGATGAGGTTGATGCCGAAGAAGAACGATGTCTCCCGCCCGAGTCCGGTCCGCGCCCGGTGTGAGAAGGACAGATGTCGGTTGCCGAAATAGGTGAAGGTCGTCGCCACCACGGTCGAGATGCACTTCGAGGTGAGGACGCCGGTGCCGTGGTGCAGCAGCAGGTTGAACAGGCCGATGTCGATCGCGAACCCGATCGCGCCCACCGCACCGAACGCGGTGATCTCTTTCAGCAGGATCCGCCACGAGCCGCGCAGGCGATCGCGCAGCGAGCCATGATGGGTAGGTGTGGTGAGCATCGGAAGCGCAGTCTACCCACGCCGGCCGTGGAGTAGCCGTAGGCCACCGCGGTATCACAGCTACCACTACTCTGCCTGGTCGTGGACATGCGAACCGGGCTGCCCGTGGTGGGCATGGTCGGGGCCGGCGAACTGGCACGGATGACCCAGCAAGCGGCGATCTCGCTCGGCCTGTCGGTCCGGCTGCTGGCCGAGTCAATGGACGACGGGGCAGCCTTGGTGGCGGCTGACAGCACAGTCGGTGACTATCGCTCGATCGACGACCTGCGCACCTTCGCGAAGGGCTGCGACGTGCTGACGTTCGACCACGGGCACGTCCCCGTCGAGCACCTGCAGACGCTCGCTGACGAGGGCGTGAATGTCCAACCGAGTGCCGGCGCGCTGCGCTTCGCGCAGGACGAGTCGGCGTTGCGGGCGCACCTGCGCGAGGCCGGCATCGAGGCGGCCGAGCTGCTGGGATACGGAACACAGGAGCAGGGCGACATCTCCCAGGTGGCCGCCGTCGTCGCGCGGTCTCCGTTCGGGCAGGGCGCCGCGTGGTCGGTGGCCGAGACGGTGCACGCAGGCGACAGATGCGTCGAGGTGATCGTGCCCGCGCCCGCCCTGCCCGACGAGTTGGCCGACGAGGCGCAGGCGATCGGGCTGCGCATCGCGTCCGAGCTGGACGTGACCGGCGTGCTTGCGGTCGGACTGTTCGTCTCGGCCGATGGTGCGTTGCTGGTGAATGGTCTGGCGATGCGTCCGGACAACGCCGCCAACTGGACGATCGAGGGCGCGCGCACGTCGCAGTTCGAGCAGCACCTGCGCGCCGTGCTGGACTACCCGCTCGGCGCCACGACCGCGACCGCGCCGGTGGTCGTCGTGGCAAACCTGTATGGCGGAGCGGACGAGGTGCATCCCGCCGCGCTTGACGAACGGGTGCACCATTGCCTGGCGCGCTGGCCAGACGTGAAGATTCACCTGTACGGCAAGGAATTCCGGCCCGGACGCCACGTCGGTCATGTGACGGCGCTCGGCGAAGATGTGGCGAGGGTCCGCGAACGGGCCCGGGCCGCTGGCCACTACCTCGCGGACGGAGACTCGGTGTGACCCCATTAGTGGGCGTGATCATGGGCAGCGACTCGGACTGGGGCGTCATGTCTGCTGCGGCCGACGCGCTCGCCGAGTTCGACGTGCCGTACGAGGTCCGGGTCGTCTCCGCGCACCGGACGCCACTCGACGCCGCCGCATACGCACAGCAGGCAGCTGGCCGCGGGCTGAAGGTGATCATCGCCGGCGCCGGAGGCGCGGCGCACCTGCCCGGCGTAGTCGCGTCGCTGACCACCCTGCCGGTGATCGGCGTACCCGTTCCGCTGCAATATCTTGACGGTATGGACTCGCTGCTGTCCATCGTGCAGATGCCTGCGGGCATCCCCGTCGCGACCGTGTCGATCGCAGGCGCGCGCAACGCCGGGTTGCTCGCGGTGCGAATCCTCGCGACATCCGATGACGTGCTGGCACAGCAGATGGCCGCCTTTCAGGTCGCGCTCGCTGAGACCGCGCACAGCAAGGACGCCGCCCTCGCCGAGAGGCTCCGTACGCTGCCGGAATGAGGCTCCCGTGGCTGCGCCGGCCCCGTCGGCGGAGCACGGTCGTCGCCGGATCACTCGTGGCCGCCGCATTGTTGGCGGTGATCCTGCTCGCGGTGGTCAACCACCGCCCGGGCATCCGCACCACGTCGCAGTTCGTCCCCGGCACGCCCGAGGGCGACACAATCGTCCAGCTCGACACGACCCTCTACCTTCCCGCGTCGACGCCCGCGCCGGCGATCCTGCTGGCCCACGGTTTCGGTGGCAGCAAGACCGACCTGGATGCTCAGGCGTCCTCCCTGGCGAGGCACGGTTACGTCGTGCTGGCCTATTCGGCGCGGGGATTCGGCAAGTCCGGCGGCCTGGTCCACCTCGACGCGCCGTCCTACGAGGTGACCGACGCGGAAAGGCTCGTCGACTACCTGGCCACCTTGCCGGCCGTACGTACGGACGGCCCGGGCGATCCGCGCGTCGGGGTGGCCGGGTCGTCCTACGGCGGCGGGCTGGCGTTGCTGCTCGCCGGGACGGATAAGCGCATCGACGCGGTCGCCGCGGACATAACCTGGAACGACCTGCAGCACGCCTTGTTCCCCAATGCGGCAGGGGACGGCCCCGGCGTGTTCAAGAAGCTGTGGGCCGGATACCTGTTCCAGGCCGCGTACGGCACGCTGCCGCTCGGCTCGGCGTGCGGCCGGTTCGCCCCGGCCCTTTGCGCCGCCTACCAGCATTCCGCGCAGACCGGCCAGCCGGACGCAGCGACCAGCGCGCTGCTGCACGCATCCAGCCCGGCCACCCTGCTGGACAAGATCACCGCCCCGACCCTGCTCACGCAGGGCGAGCAGGACTCGCTGTTCCCTCTCGGCGAGGCTGAAGCGAACGCGAAGGGGATCGCCGCGCACGGCACGACCGTCAAGGTGGCCTGGCGCTCCGGAGGACACGACGGCGACAGCAACGCCGACCAGCTCTCGGCCCTGCGTCGGCAATGGTTCGACGCCCACCTGCGCAGCACCGCCTCGGCGAGCACCGCGTTCGAGCTGGCGCAGCGGGGAGCCGCGCTGTCGGCTGCCAGCGGACGGCGGATCACCCAAACGGTTCGCGTCGACTCGGGGTACCCGGGCATCGACGGTGCTCCGCAGCTGCGCGCGTCGGTCAACCTGCACGGTCCCGCGCAACGCATCAGCGCGCCGGCGGGCGGTAACCCCGCCGCCGTCAGCGTGTTGCCGCAGATCGGCAGCCTGCTCGACTCGGCTGCCGGCCTGCCCGGCGACCCGCTGAGCACCCTGTCGGCGATTCCCGGTCAGACCGCCACGTTCACGTCCGAACCGCTCAGTGATCGGCTGCTGGTGGCCGGATCGTCGACGATCTCGCTGTCGATCACGGCACAGTCGACCCGCGATGCGACGCTGTTCGTGGGGCTACGCGATGTTGGTCCGGACGGTTCGGACGTCCTGCCCGCAGGCCTGGTGGCCCCGGTGCGGCTCACCGGCCTGACCCCGGGAGTCGCGCGCACCGTCACCGTCGCGCTACCCGGCGTCGTGCGGTCGATTGCCCCCGGACACCGCCTGGTGGTGACGGCCGCCACCACGGACATGGCCTACCAGCTGCCTGCCGATCCCCGCTCGTACCTGGTGGGCCTGGGCGGCACGCCGCTCACGGTGGCCACCGTCGACGGCCATGTCGTGCGCAGCGGCAGCCCGGTCGCGTGGCTGGTCACCGGCACTGTGGTCGCCGGTGTGGTGGCCGCATTCGTCTGGTGGGTGCTGCGGCGACGTCAGGCGGGACGGCCCGAACCCAGCTTGCGCGACGTCCCGATCGACGCCCGCGATCTGGTGAAGGAGTACGGCGACGGGTACCGGGCCGTCGACGGGGTGAGCTTCCGGGTCGAGCCGGGCCAGGTCGTCGGCCTGCTCGGCCCGAACGGTGCCGGCAAGACGACCACATTGCGCATGCTTGTCGGGCTCATCGTGCCCACTGCGGGGGAGTTGCACGTCTTCGGCTCTCCGGTCACGCCGGGCGCTGCGGTGCTGTCCCGGCTGGGCGCGTTCATCGAAGGGCCCGGCTTCCTGCCGCATCTGTCGGGGCGGGAGAACCTGCGGCTGTACTGGGCTGCCAGCGGGCGGCCGGCCGCTCAGGCCGATTTCGACACGGCGGTCGAGATCGCCGGGCTCGGCGGGTCGATCGACCGCCGCGTCAAGACTTATAGCCATGGGATGAAGCAGCGGCTGGCGATTGCGCAGGCGATGCTGGGCCTGCCGGAACTGCTCGTGCTGGATGAGCCGACCAGTGGGCTTGATCCGCCGCAGATCGCCGAGATGCGCGAGGTATTGCAGCGCTACGCCGAGACGGGGCGCACGGTGATCGTCTCCAGCCACCTGCTCGCCGAGGTCGAGCAGACCTGCACGCATGTGGTCGTCATGCACAAGGGCCGGCTGATCGCCGCAGGCTCGGTTGCCGAGATCGCCGGCGCGGGGCGGATGCAGCTCGCGGTCGCCGACCCGGCGCGGGCGGCCGAGGCCCTGGCGTCTGTGGGCATCGCTGCCCAGCAAGTGCCGGCCCGCCGTGCGCTGGAGGACGTGTTCCTGGACTTGGTGGGGGAGCCTCATGGCTGACTTTCCGGATGCCCCGACCCGGCGTGGCGTCCACGAGCGGCTAACCGTTCTCCCGGCGGGAACCTCGGCGCCGGCCTTCGACCCGGGCCGCACCTTGCCGGTGCGCGTCGAGTTCGTCCGTCAGCTCAAGCGGCGGCGCACGCAGCTGGCCGGCCTCGTCCTGCTGGTCCTGCCTATCCTCATCGCGATTGCGTTCAAAGTCGGCGGCAACGGGTCGAACGGCGGGGCGGCTCTCGTCGACATCGCCACGACCGGCGCCGGCAACTTCGCCATGTTCACCGAGTTCGCGTCCGTCGGGTTCCTGCTGGTTGTCATGGTCGCGCTGTTCTGCGGCGACACGGTGGCCAGCGAGGCCAGCTGGTCGTCGCTGCGTTATCTGCTCGCTATACCGGTTCCGCGCGCTCGGCTGCTGCGGCAGAAGCTACTCGTCGCGCTCATCTTGAGTTTCGGCGCCAACGTGCTGCTGCCCGGCTGGGGCTACGTCGTCGGCGGTCTGTTTTTCGGCTGGGCACCGGCCCGCTCGCCGCTCGGTGGGACGTTCACCACCGGCGAGGCGCTGGCCCGGCTGGCCATCGTGGTGGCGTACGCGTGCGTCCAGTCGCTGATCGTCGCAGCGCTGGCCTTCCTTCTCGGCGTGGCTACTGACGCGCCCCTCGGCGCGGTTGGCGGCGCGGTCATGCTGGTCGTCGTGTCGAACATTCTCGACTCGATCAACGCACTCGACCCGTATCGCCGCTACCTGCCTACGCACTTCCAGTTCTCCTGGCTGGACGCGCTGGGCCCGACCGTCATCTGGGACGACATGCTGCGTGGCATCGGCCTGGCGCTTTGCTACGCGGCGGCGTTCTTCGGCGCTGCGTGGATCCACTTCCAACGCAAGGACATCACCAGCTGACGCGTCGGGTGTCCGTGGGCTCACGAGTCGGTGCATGCACGTGTGGATAACGGCCCACCGCGCCGAGTGACGACCTGGCGTCTCTGAGTGACGGCCTACCGGCCGAGTGATCCGATCCGGCTCTTGACTCAACGGGATCCGTCGCTCGGGTTCCAGGCCGTACCCGGCGAGGGCGATCCGTATTCGATGCGCGGCGCTGACGGCCCACCGCCCGCTGACCCAGCCGTGTGCGGCGACAGGCCAGGCGCCACGCGCCGCAGCAACTCCCGTACTCGCTACGACGCCAAGTCGTCGATAGGTGTCGACGGCGGTGTAGTACGGACCTTCGACCGCGTGCTGCACGACCAGCAGGCGGGTGCGTCCTGCGCAGCGAGCCGGGTCCACTGATCGTGCCCGGTGAACTCAAGCGCGATTATATCGCCTCGGGATAGTGCATGTCGGGCTGGCCAGCCACCCGCCGTTCGAGTCGTGGGTGGCGTCGGTGACACGTCGGTGCTGGCAGGGCGGCAATTGAGCGAGCGGGCAACGGATGCGGGTTCGGGCGTCACCGCGACCGGGATTCAGAAGCGCACGGCCGGGCACTTCGACCCTCGTAAACGACATGCGTGTGCGGCGCGGTCCACCAGTTCGTGTGGTCGTACTCGATGCGCAGAGGCCGAGCGCCAGTGGACCAGGTCGTGGGTGTCGAGCACGGTCGCGAGGTCCAGCCCGGTTCATCCCGATCAGACGTTACTGGCAAGCCGTGCGCAGCGCGGCCGGACGTCTTCCGATCACGCATAGGCGAGGGCGGATGCGTCGATGACCTGTCGGTCACCTGCGTCGCGCCAAGTCGCGGGTGTGATCTCGATCAGCGTCGACCCGGCGGAATCCTCGGCGGCCAACGCGGACTCGATTGCGGCCCAGGCCTCGTCCTTGGTGGGGCGGGCGGCGAGTTCGACCACCTGATCGCGCATGTAAGCCTGGATCGATTGCCCCGCCGCGCGAGCGCGGCGTCGGATCGTCTCGTACGTGTCTTCGGGAAGCTCACGGATCTGAATCGTCGCCATAGCGCAAGTGTAGCGCTGTAGCGCGACTCGCCTAGAGCAATCTCACGGTACGCTATTCGGGACGCGTCGATGCGCCGACCAGCAGTTCCGCGAGGAGCGATCCAACCGACCGGGTGACGCTCTCGACGCGTCGCACGCCGACGCACCTGAAGTCGGCGCGGCCCGACCACGTAGCTGCTACGGCACGTCACTCGGGCTAGCCGAAGGTCTGCGGCAGTCTGCTCGGCACACCGAGCGTCACGGCCGTCCCAGTGCGCGGTAATGCCAGCCGGCGGCACGCCACACGACGGGGTCCAGCACGTTTCGCCCGTCCACGATGTTGCGCTGGCCGACCCACGCGCCGATCGCGTCCGGATCCATGGCCTTGAACTCGTCCCACTCGGTGAGCAGCAGCAGCAGATCCGCGCCCGACACCGCCTCGTCCAGAGATGCGCCGTAGGTCAGTTCCGGATGCAGCCGGCGGGCGTTGTCCATCGCGTACGGGTCGTAGACGACGACCTCGGCGCCGTGCCGCTTGATCGAGGCGGCTACGTCCAGGGCGGGCGAGTCGCGGATGTCGTCGCTGTTCGGCTTGAACGCCGCGCCCAGCACCGCCACCCGCGTCCCGCGGTACGTGCCGTCGACCAGGTCGAGGCCGATCTCCAGGGTTCGAGCGCGGCGGCGCAGGTTGATCTCGTCGACCTCCCGCAGGAACGACACCGCCTGGTCGACGCCGAGTTCGCCGGCCCGGGCGATGAACGCGCGGATGTCCTTGGGCAGACAGCCGCCGCCGAAGCCCAGCCCGGCCGACAGGAACCGGTGCCCGATCCGCGGGTCGTAGCCGATCGCTTGCGCGAGCTGCTTGACATCCGCCCCGGTGACCTCGCAGATCTCGGCCATCGCGTTGATGAACGAGATCTTGGTAGCCAGGAACGAGTTGGCCGCCACCTTGACCAGCTCCGCCGTCGCGAAGTCGGTGACAACGACCGGCGCGCCGTCGGCAATGGGCTGCGCGAAGGCGGCACGCAGCTGCTGCTCGGCCCACGCGGACTCGACTCCGAACACCAGCCGATCGGGGTGCAGCGTGTCCTCGACCGCGAACCCCTCACGCAGGAACTCGGGATTCCAGGCGAGTTCGACCTCCTCGGACGGGGCGTACTCGCGCAGCAGCGCCTGCATCTGGACGGCCGTCCCGGCGGGCACCGTCGACTTGCCGACCACCAGCGCGCGCCGCGTGAGGTGCGGGGCGAGGGACGCGAACGCGGCCTCGACGTAACTCATGTCGGCCGCGTAGTCGCTCTTGCGCTGCGGCGTGCCGACGCATACGAAATGGATGTCGGCGTTTTCCGCGACGTCCTTGTACGAAGTAGTGAACCGCAGTCGGCCCCCGTCGATGTGCTTCATCAGCAGCTCCGGCAGGCCCGGCTCGTGGAAGGGAACCTCGCCGGCGCACAGCCGGGCGATCTTCTCCTCGTCGATGTCCAGGCCGACAACCTCGTAGCCCAGCTCGACCATGCACACGGCGTGCGTCGCGCCCAGATAGCCCGTACCGATGACGGACAGCTTCGGCCGTTCATCACTCACGTCGATGTTCCCCTTCTTGCCTCGGTAATCCGGCCAGGGTAGTCGGTCGATCGGGCGCTGTACGCCACCGGGAAGCCCCTGGCGCGGCATCTGACCAGGGTGCTGAGATGGACCCATGATCGCACCTCAACCGACGCCGCTTACCTCGCGAGGTGCGTGGCAGGCGCTTGCGGCGCACCACGCGCAGATCCGCGACGTGCACCTACGGGACCTGTTCGACAGCGACCCTCAGCGCGGCGAGCGGTTCGTGCTGGATACGGAGGGCATCTACCTCGACTACTCCAAGAACCGGATCACGGCCGAGACGCTGTCGCTGTTGTTGCAGCTCGCGGCGGAATCCGGCTTGCGTGAGCGCATCGACGCGATGTTCGCAGGTGAGAAGATCAACGTCACCGAGGATCGCGCGGTCTTGCACGTGGCGCTGCGGGCCCCGGCCGGGCAGCAGATCCTGGTCGACGGCATCGACGTGGTCCCCGTGGTGCACGAGGTGCTGGGCCGCATGGCGTACTTCGCCACGCAGGTGCGCGACGGCTCCTGGCTCGGGCACACCGGCCAGCCGATTCGCAACGTCGTCAACATCGGCATCGGCGGTTCAGATCTGGGCCCGGTGATGGCCTACGAGGCACTGCGCCACTACAGCACCCGCGAGTTGACGTTCCGGTTCGTCTCGAACGTCGACGGCACCGACTTCGCCGAGGCGACCCGCGATCTGGACCCCGCCGAGACGCTGTTCATCGTGTCGTCCAAGACGTTCTCGACCCTGGAGACGATGACCAACGCGCAGAGTGCTCGGGAATGGACGCTCGCCGCCATGCATGACGAGTCCGCCATCGCCCGGCATTTCGTCGCGGTGTCGACTAATGCCGACGAGGTGGCCAAGTTCGGCATCGACGTCATGAACATGTTCGGCTTCTGGGACTGGGTCGGCGGGCGCTACTCGATGGATTCCGCGATCGGGCTGTCCACGATGATCGCGATCGGGCCGGACGCGTTCACCGAGCTGCTCGCCGGATTCCACGCGATGGACGAGCACTTTCGCACCGCCGCGTTCGAGGCGAATCTGCCGGTGATTCTCGGCCTGCTCACCGTCTGGTACAGCGACTTCTTCGGAGCTCAGACCCAGGCCGTGTTGCCGTATGACCAGTATCTGAAGCGATTCCCGGCCTACCTGCAGCAGCTGACGATGGAGTCGAACGGCAAGTCCGTGACGTTGACGGGCGAGCGCGTTGGTTACGACACGTCGCCGGTCTACTGGGGCGAGCCTGGGACGAACGGCCAGCACAGCTTCTACCAGCTGATCCACCAGGGCACCCGGCTCATCCCCGCGGACTTCATCGGATTCCTGCACACGCTCAACCCGCTCGGCAACCACCATGACCTGCTGACCGCGAATGTGTTCGCGCAGACCGAGGCGCTGGCGTTCGGCAAGACCGCTGTCGCAGGTCGCCGCGGAGGGCACGCCGGACTGGCTAGTGCCGCACCGGGTATTCGAGGGCAACCGACCGACCAACACCCTGCTGCTCGATCGGCTGACCCCGTCGGCGCTGGGCAAGCTGGTGGCCCTCTACGAGCACAGCGTGTTCGTCCAGGGAACCGTGTGGAGCGTGAACTCCTTCGACCAGTGGGGCGTGGAGCTGGGCAAGGTACTCGCCAAGAAGGTCGCCGAGGAGCTCGTCAGCGACACCGAACTCGGGCATGACAGCTCGACCAACGCACTCATCAGCCGCTACAGAGTCAACCGTCAGGAGCCCTAGATGCAGCTCGGAATGATCGGCCTCGGCAGGATGGGCGCCAACATCGTGCGCCGGCTCATGCGCAACGGCCACCAGTGCGTGGTCTACGACGTCAGTCCCGACTCGGTGCAAGACCTGGTCGGCGAGGGCGCGTCCGGCGCGACGACACTCGAGGAGTTCGTCGACAAGCTGACGGTCCCACGGGTGGCGTGGGTGATGATCCCGGCGGGCATCACGGGCAAGGTCGTGGAGCAGCTGGCCGATTTGATGGAACCGGGCGACATCATCATCGACGGCGGCAACTCCAACTACCACGATGACGTCCGCCGATCGAAAGCCCTGCGAGAAAAGGGGATTCACTTCATCGACGCCGGCACCAGCGGCGGCGTGTGGGGCCTCGAACGTGGCTACTGCCTGATGGTGGGCGGCGACGAGGACGCGGTGCGGCACATCGACCCGCTGCTGAAGACGATCGCCCCCGGTCTGGGCGACATCGCCCGAACCCCCGGCCGCACGGGGGAGCCGGCCCCGGAGGAGCAGGGGTATCTGCACTGCGGACCGTCCGGGGCGGGCCACTTCGTCAAGATGGTCCACAACGGCATCGAGTACGGCATCATGGCCGCGTACGCCGAGGGGCTCAACATCCTGGAGCACGCCGATGCCGGCATCAAGCAGCAGGAGCACTCAGCCGAGGTCGCGCCGCTCGAGGAGCCCGAGTACTACCAGTTCGACATCGACACCCCCAAGGTGGCCGAGGTGTGGCGGCGCGGCAGTGTCGTCTCCTCGTGGCTGCTCGACCTGACCGCTGCCGCACTGCACGCGAACCCCACGCTCGACGGGCTGGCCGGTCGGGTGTCGGACTCGGGCGAGGGACGGTGGACGGTCAAGGCCGCCATCGACATCGGCGTCCCTGCGCCGGTGCTCTCCTCCGCCCTGTACGAGCGGTTCGCGTCACGCGACCAGGACCGCTTCGCCAACCAGCTGCTGTCGGCCATGCGCCAGCAGTTCGGCGGGCACAACGAGTTGCCGGCCGGCGACTCGCTGGAGGCCGGCGGCGCCACGGCGGACTAGGGCTAACCCGTCCGCTAGCCGAGGTCGAGGCCGGGGTAGAGCGGATGGGCGCCCAGCAGTTCCATGGCGGCGGCCTGGGTGTGCGCGGCCACGCCGTTGGCCAGGGCGTAGCGGGCCTTGGACGGCGACCCGTCCGGCGCAGCGGCAGGCGACGTGGCGGCCAGCACGTCCACGATTAGCGCGGCGACCGCGTCGAAGTCGTCGGCGCCGAAACCCCGCGAGGTGAGCGCCGGCGTGCCGAGCCGGATGCCCGAGGTGTACCAGGCGCCGTTCGGATCGCGGGGGATCGAGTTGCGATTCGTGACAATGCCGGAGTCGACCAGCGCGGACTCGGCCTGCCGTCCGGTGATCCCGAACGATCTCACGTCGAGCAGCACGATGTGGTTCTCGGTGCCGCCGGTGACCAGCCCCGCGCCGCGCTTCAGCAGCCCCTCGGCCAGCGAGACCGCGTTGTCGGCGACGGCCTGCGCGTACGTCCGGAACTCCGGCTGACGAGCTTCGGCCAGGGCCACCGCCTTCGCGGCCATCACGTGGCCGAGCGGGCCGCCGAGCACCATCGGGCAGCCCCGGTCGACCGAGTCGGCGAACTCCGGCTGGCAGAGGACCATTCCGCCCCGAGGGCCGCGTAGCGACTTGTGCGTGGTGGTCGTCGTGACGTGCGCGTGCGGCACCGGGTCGAAGTCTCCCGTGAAGACCGAGCCTGCGACCAGTCCGGCGAAGTGCGCCATGTCGACCAGCAGCGTCGCGCCGACCTCGTCGGCGATCTCCCGCATCGTCGCAAAATTGATCTTGCGGGGATAGGCCGAGTAGCCGGCCATCAGGATCAGCGGCTTGAAGTCCTTGGCCTGGCGGCGCACCTCGGCATAGTCCAGCAGGCCGGTGGTCGGGTCGGTGCCGTACGTGGCGTGGGCGAACATCTTGCCGGAGATGTTGGGCCGGAAGCCGTGGGTCAGGTGACCGCCGGTGTCGAGCGACATGCCGAGCAGCCGCTGCTCGCCGAACCGTCTCCGCAGCTGCTCCCACGCCTCGCCGGACAGGTCGTTCACCTGCCGGGCGCCAGCGTCCGCCAGCGCAGGCGACTCGATTCGTTGGGCCAGAATCGCCCAGAACGCAACGAGATTCGCGTCGATGCCGGAGTGCGGCTGGACGTATGCGTGCGGCGCGCCGAACAACGCCCGTGGCGTGGTCGGCGGCCAGTTGCTCGACGGTGTCGATGTTCTGGCAGCCGGCGTAGAAGCGGTGCCCGATCGTGCCTTCGGCGTACTTGTCGGACAGCCAGGTGCCCATGGCGAGCAGCACAGCTGGGGAGGCGTAGTTCTCACTGGCGATGAGCTTCAGGGAGCTGCGCTGATCGGCAAGCTCCTTACGGATTGCGGCTGCGACGTTCGGCTCGACGGCGGCGACGACGTCGAGCGCGTTGCGGTAGGCGGTGCTCGCGGCCGCTGCGTCGAAGGCGGTGGCTGGTGCGGTCTGGGTCATGGCGCTCCTCCGTTGTGTCGTCGAGGGCACCCAGGCGCGCGGCTGTCGTGCGGAGCCGCTCCCCGGTGGTTGACCCCACCTTACGAACGCGCCAGTCACGGCTCCACGGCAGCCTACCCCGGCTGCCACGTCTGCACCTGTCGATTCGTCGCCCACACCTTCCCCGATCGTGCAACCTCGGGCCGTCTCACGCCGCCGAAAGTTGCACAATCGAGGTCGGGTGCTC
>CAWIUB010000051.1:0-61551 GCA_963839175.1 uncultured Actinomycetota bacterium | reverse complement strand
GACAACAGCATGATTGACACGTTCGGGGTTCCCCTGCCGTGCCATTAGCGTGCCATTCGACGGGGCCGCGCCCGGCCGTTCCAGGCCGCGACTGACACCGACGACGCCCAGGAACTTCGGCAGGACGGCATCACCGCGACGATTCCCAAGCTGACAGTGCGAGTTCGATTCTCGTCACCCGCTCCACGTAGATTCCCCTTGTGGCGTAGGCGAATCGTCCGGCACCCGGCGCATCAGCCGTTGCGCGACTTATGCGGCGTGCCCGCTGCGTGCCCGTTGGCCGAGGTCGGTGGCACGTCCAGGAGACGGTTCAGGGACCCGGCGACCACCCGATCCCGCTGTGACGTGGTGTGCAGGTAGATCAAGGCGGCCCGCGCACTGGCGTGGCCCATGCGGGCCATCAGGTCGGCGAGCGTGGCCCCGGCGTCGGCGCGAGTGTTGCCCGTGGGGAGCAGATCGTGGAAGTGGATCCGGTCTAGGTCAGGTCTTCCTCGATGGTTCCGGCAGCAGCCCCGCGTGCCGAAGGAGGATCGCTTGGCGCTTGGGCCCGGAAGTACATAGCGACGGCGGTCCCGTGTCGGACTGGCTTGTAGTCCGGTGGGCCTTCCGCTTCGATCACCGGCTGGATGCGGTCGACGAAGAAATCGGCAACTGCTGACGGGTTGTCCCAGGCGTTGACGCTGGTAATCATGCCGTCGCCAGCATCCCAGGCGACGATAGCGACGAGAGCGGGGGGAGGTTCAGAGAACAGGCGGAGGCGACTGCTCCACTGCTCCCAAATCTTGCGCGGAGCAGTCACGGTCTCAATAAACGGCGCTTCCGGGTTCTTCGTGGGTCGGGTCTGGGTGTGACGGGCGCTTGGCGGCAGGATCTGTCGCATGCGCGACACCGAGTTGTACCGCCATCTGCTGGGGTTGGTCGCGCCGTGGGAGGTTGATCGCGTCGAGCTGTCGGCCCCCGGCGGGCGGGTGGACGTGTGGGTCGGGCATCCGGGCCGGACGCGGTTCGCGTGCCCGGACTGCGAGCGGGAGCTGGCGGTCTACGACCACGCCGAGGAGCGGGCTTGGCGGCATCTGGACTCGTGTGCGTTCTTGACGTTCCTGCACGCCCGCCCGCCGCGGGTCGAGTGCCCCGAGCACGGGGTGCGGCAGGTGCGGCTGCCGTGGGCTGAGCCGCACGCACGGTTCACCGTGTTGTTCGAGCGGCTGGCCATCGACGTGCTCGCCGCCTGCGACGTGGCCTCCGCGGCCGGGTTGCTGCGGGTCAGCTGGGATGAGGCGTGGCACCTGATGGACCGCGCGGTGGCCCGGGGCCTGACCGCGAAACCACTGACCGCCCCGGCGCATGTCGGGGTCGATGAGAAGGCGGCCGGGCGGGGACAGGACTACATCACCGTGGTCGCCGACCTGGACACCGGCACCGTGGACTACATCGCCGACGAGCGACGCCAGGCCAGCCTGGACGGCTACTTCGAGAAGTTCACGCCCGAGCAGCTGGCCGGCATTCAGGCGGTCGCGATGGACATGTGGGAGCCGTTCGCCAACTCGGTGCGCGCGCACCTGACCGACCCGGACGACAAGATCGTGTTCGACCGGTACCACCTGATGGGCTACCTCACCGGCGCGGTGGACACCGTCCGCAAGCAAGAGAACCGGGCGCTGGTCGCGGCCGGTGACAAGAGCCTGGCCGGTTCGAAGTACCTCTGGCTGTACTCGGCCGAGAACCTGCCCGACCGTCACGCCGACCGGTTCGCCACGCTGCAGGCCGGCGACCTGCGCACCGCGCGGGCGTGGGCGATCAAGGAGAGCCTGCGGCACTTCTGGTCCTATAAGCGCCGCGGCTGGGCGGCCAAGCACTTCAACCGCTGGTACTTCTGGGCCACCCACTGCCGGCTCAAACCGATCATCGACGCGGCTAAGACACTCAAACGTCACCAGGCGGGGCTGCTGTCCTACTTCGCCCACCGGATCACCAACGCCGGCGCCGAAGGCCTCAACTCCCGCATCCAGGCGATCAGAGTCTCAGCGCGTGGCTACCGCAACCGCGAGCACTTCAAGACCGCGATCTACTTCCACCTCGGTGGCCTACAGCTCTACCCGGCCACACCATGACCCACGGACTTCCCGGAAGCGCCCAATAAACATGTTGACTCCGCCTTACCTGACCACTGGCCGCATGACTGTATTACACCTTCCGCAGTACCAGTTGGCCACCACACACAGCCCCGAAGGCTCAGCAATGTGCGTGCCCGATGCCCCACACGCAGGGGTCATTCGCGGACTTTCACGGACACCGCTCACCCGACGAACCTGGCGAACCTGGCCTACCAATCTCGATCCAAGCTGACAGTGCGGGTTCGATTCCCGTCACCCGCTCGACAGAATCCCTTATGTTACAAGGGTTTCATTGGCTGGCCGCCCATTGCGACCTGCCGGATGGTGCCGGCCAGTCCCAGGTCGGGGCTGGTGGCAGCCGCAGCGCGCCCGCCGTGGCTGCGAACATGGCCATTAGCTTGTCGGCAAGAGACTCCACCAGCGCCGGTCGTGGGCCGGGTCAGCGCCGCCCGGCGGACCTCGCGGATGACGGTTCGGCAGTTGTAGGTGAACCTCTCGTCGCGGGCGAACGGCATGCCGACCTCACCCGTCGAGCTCAGGGATCGCGCGCACTTTGGAGCGACGTGGCGGGGAGCGTCCCACCCCCCGGGGACAGCAGCGCCCCGCCACGTCTGCTGTGCACAACGCTCAGCCGCCCGCCTAGATACGCGCTCACACTGCCGACCGGGGATATGAGGATCGTCATCTTTCGCCGTAGCCGCGTCCGCGCGCCTCTTCGCTGCGCACGTACGCGAGGAACTCTGGCGGGCAGGCGGTGGTGTCGTCGCCGAGCAGCAGAGCCCGGTAGGTCGCCACCGCGCCCGCCTCGAGGTTCATCGCGCGTGAGAGCGCGACGTCAGGTGTTTCAGCTACGACGAGGCATCCGTGGTGACGTAGCAGCACCACGTCGGCGCCGGCAGTGAGTTCGGCAGCGGCCGCGTCGGCGAGTTGCGCCGAGCCCGGATGCAGGTACGGCACCGTCGCGATCGAGCGCAGAAAGAACGCGTGGTCGGTAGTGATTGTGCGGATCGGGATTTCGAGCGCATGCATCAGGGTCGCCATGGGCGGGTGCAGATGCAGGCTCCAGGCGACGTCCGACCGGACGCGCAGGGCGGCCAGGTGCAGGGGTAGTTCGCTGGTCGGGGTGTTGGCGCCGTCAACGCGGCGTCCGTCGAGGGAGACCCGCACCAGGTCGGTGGCGCTAACGTCGGCGAGACTCCATCCGCTGGGCGTCACCCACATGTGGTCGACGCCCACTCGCGCGGCGATGTTGCCGCCCGCCGCTACGACGAGCCCGGCCCGGCCCACCGTATGGCCGAGATCGATCACACTGTCCCGGACCGGATCGCTCATGCTGGACGCTCCCCCGCAGCCGGCCGTATCACCCTCCGTTCGGTCACGAGTGCGGTGACGAGCTCTGCCGGAGTGATATCGAAGGCCGGATTGAAGCCCCGGGCGCCATCCGGAGCAATCCGCACGCCGCCGACGCTGAGCACCTCGTCCTGCGACCTGAGCTCGATCGTCACGGCATCCCCGCTCGGGGTCTCGGCGTCGAGCGTGGACTCCGGCGCAGCCACCACGAACGGCGCGCCCGCGCGGGCCGCGGCCAGCGCCAGCGGGAACGTTCCCACCTTGTTCACCACATCGCCGTTGGCGGCCACCCGATCGGCGCCCACCACGACCGCGTCGACCATCCCCTGCGCGACAACCGCGGGGCCCGCCGCATCCACGACGATCCGGTAGTCCGCTCCGAGGCGCTCCAACTCCCAGGCCGTGAGGCGGCTGCCCTGCAGCAGCGGCCGGGTCTCACCCACGTACACCAAACCCAGCCGACCCAGTGCCAGCAGCGAGCGGACGACACCCAATGCGGTCCCCCATTCGACGGTCGCGAGGGCCCCGGCGTTGCAATGCGTGTAGAGCCGAAGCTGGTCGGTGCTGATCAACGCGAGAAGCAGCCGGGCTCCGGAGGCCGCGATCGCCCGGTTCACCTCGCCGTCCTCGGCCAGGACCCGCAATGCCTCGTCCTCGACCGCTGCGGCACCCTCCGGCAGGCGCGCCGCCACGCGATCCACGCCACGCGCGAGGTTCACGGCCGTCGGCCGGGCAGCTCGCAGCCGCTGCACGGCGGCCCGCAGCGTGGCCTCGTCCCAGCCCGATCGCCCCGCCTGCTGGACGGCGAGAAGCACGCCAACGGCCCCAGCAGCACCCAACGCTGGGGCACCTCGGACGGCCAGCCGACTGATCGCGTCGACCAACTCGTCCACGGTCGTGACCCGCAGTTGGCGCTCCTCCCGCGGCAGTCGAGTCTGGTCGAGCAGGACGACGTGATCGTCTGCCCAGTCGATGGTGCGCACGGCACCTCCATCGATTTCCGGAGCAATCTACGGGATGAGCACCTACCAGTCCACACACGACACGACCGCGCGGCAGCTGGTGCTCGGCTTCGGCAACACCGGTACCCGGGCCATCTAGGCCGGGGTGCGCACGATCGCTGGCCTACTCCGCGGCTCACGTCCGAGCGCGTGCAGCGCCGACGGGCTAACCTCCGAGGAACACAAAGGGACAGGTCTGGCTGCAACACGCCGGCGCACCCGTGGCTGATAGAACGTGCCGCCGCCGCGCTCGTCGAAGACACTGATCGCACTTGGCTGAACGCCCCGGGCCAGCAGCTGCTCACCCCGCACCCAGCGGCGCGAGTCTGGAGTGGCACGCTCCTCGCTCGAGCAAAGGCGACGAGGGCTCAATGCGCCCCGACGGTCATCGCGCGGAAGGTCCTCCAGATAATCTCGGCGTCAAGCTTCAACGACCATTCGTTGATATAGCGCAGATCCAGGGGCACGGCATCCTCCCAGCACAGGTCACCGCGACCACTGACCTGCCATAACCCGGTGAGGCCCGGCTTGACGCGCAGCCGCTGTCGCAGCGTCGCCCCGTAGCGGCAGGCCTCGTGCGGCAAGGGTGGTCGCGGCCCGACGATGGACATCGAACCGGTGAGGACGTTGATGAATTGCGGGACCTCGTCGACCGTGAACCGCCGTAGCAGCCGACCGACGGGGGTCACCCGCGGGTCCGGGGCCATTTTGCGTAGTACGCCGCGTTCGAGATCATGGTTGTCTAACGACTCGGCCAGCCTCCAGTCGGCGTTCTCGTACATAGTGCGGAACTTGATGATTCGGAACACCTTGCCGTATCGACCGACCCGCTGCTGGGTGAATAGTGCAGGCCCTCGGCTGGTCACGCGGATGACAACAGCGATCAGGACCAGCAGCGGACTCAGCACGG
This sequence comes from uncultured Actinomycetota bacterium, assembly GCA_963839175.1. Lineage (GTDB taxonomy): Bacteria > Actinomycetota > Actinomycetes > Mycobacteriales > Jatrophihabitantaceae > CAWIUB01. The sequence continues at coordinate 56,176 of CAWIUB010000051.1, read as the reverse complement.
CCAGGGCAAGCGCCGCTGCGGCTATGTCGAAGACCGACTTGATCATGCGCCGCGCGCCGTAGGTTCCAGACCTGCAACCACCCGGCGCGACGTCTGCAGGGCCCACAGCTTGCTCGTCCAGCGCAGGCAGGTCGGCCGAATCGGTCACGTCGGCAGGGCCACTTGCAGCGATGTCGTGACGCCAGCGCAGGTGGCCTGAGGCGTCGACCTGCACGCGGGGCGGCACCCCAAGGGCGGACCGCACTGCGTCGGGGCGCTGGGACGCCATAGAGGACTGCCAATCCCACACTGCCGCAAGCTCGGGTGGCCCGAGCAACGGTGCGGTCTCGACGGCACGAACCCGGGGAGCCGCCGGTACCAGGTAGCTCGTGGGAACCGGCGGCGAGTTGTGGAGACCTACCGCGCGCCGCAGTCCCGCGGATGCCAGCTCCAGCGCCGCGCCGAAATCAAACAGCCGCGTCAACGGCCGGCCGACGGACGCGGCATCATGCCCGCGCACATCAACCGGCTCGGCGCCGAGTGCGACCAGCAGGGCGGCACGGGCCCGAGCTACCTCGCCGACCGACGGAGAACCGACCGCGAAACGTTCGTCGTCACTCATCTCCAGCGCCGCATCGATCGATTGCGCCAGCAGAAGCGCAGCCTGCGCCTCCTCGCGCGCCACCCGCGCGTGGAACCGCTCGACCAGCGCTGCCGGATCTACCGGACCTGGATCGAGATGACCCAGCCGGGAATCGTCGTCCAGGTCCAACTGCGCCTCGATCAGCGCAAGCAGCAGGGCGTCATCCATAGCGTGGTGGTCGGTTGACATCTCAATCAGCCCTCTCCGCCCACAAGATGCCGCGAAGGTGCTTCTGCGCCGCCGTCACTCTCGACTTGACGGTCTCCGGGGAAATACCCAGGGCGGTGGCTACCTCTCGCCGGGTCATGCCTTCGTCGAAGATCAGCCTGATCACCGCTCGGTGATCGTACGAAAGCCGTTCAATGGCCCTGGTGACCGAGCTCCGGCGCACCGCGAGCACAGCCAGCTCGTCCGGTGGGTCGTCGAGATCACGTTGTGCATCGGCGTCGGCCTCGGACAGCCGATACGGCTGCGGCCTGCGGAGTCGATCTCGATGCAGATTGTGAATCACCTTGTACAGATACGACATGGGGTGCTCCACCGCCGCCAGCTGTCCGAGATCTCGGCGCGCCATGACTCGTAACAGTCCTTCCTGAAGCAGATCCTCGGCATCAGCGGGATGCCGGGTCAGCCGATAAGCGAACCGGTGGGCGTAGACGATCACTTCAGCGAGTGGGAAACCGAACCACGTCTCCAGGTCCCGTCCTGCGATTGCGTCCATGGCCCCTCCACCAAGGCTCGTGGAAACCTCATCGCTTCCACGCGGCCACCCCGGTGGGACCACGTCATCCATAACAACGCACCCCGGCGCCTGCCGGGTCAATACTCGCCGACCCGTCCCCGTCGAACGTTGTCCGTGATGAGGAACTGACGCCCAGGAGGTGAGAAGGATGCAGGCGACGCTCACGATGGTAGGGGGTGGCCTCTTCCTCGCCTGTCTTGTCATCTCGGCCGGCGTCATGTTGCTCGCTGAGGTGATCCAGTCCCTGCTACGACTCCTGGGCGTCCTGCTTCCGGTCGCCGTCGTCGTTCTCCTCATCGCGATAGTCATAGGAACACGACGCTGACCGCCAGACACGGAATTCGTCGCTGAACCCCCGGACGTTCTGCTCGTCCATCCCGCGCGGAAGGAATGTACGCCGTCCAGGCACGTGAATGCCGCGGGCTCAGTGAGCCATGCTGAGATCCGCGACGTGCTGAGCCACCTGTCGGGGTACGAGGGAGCTGCTGTTGCTGACTTTGCCGGCCGTCGGGACTACCGTCGTTCGGGTTCCCGGAATGCATGCCAGCCGACGACGCCGGCGCCGGAAGTCGCGCCGGTCACCGCGACCGTCATGAACACGCCGGTGCGACGGGCCGTCCGGACGACGACGAGCTCGCCCGGCGCACCGAACGCGAACGTGTTGAGGCGGGACCGGAGCCGTACGATCCGAGTTACATCCGTTCCCGCCCACGCACTACCGCGAGTGACGGGCAGCCACCGACAGGCGGAGGATCGAATGGACGAAGCTCGGGCCCGGGCATTACTAGGTGCGGAACATGCCGAGGTCCAGCGGCTGCTGAGCGACACTGTCATGGCGGGACAGCAGGACCGGGCGGCAGAGCAGGAAACTGGAGACTCCGCCGATCCGGCGCAGTCGTTGACCGCCGAGGGCGTCGACGACGCGATCACGGCCAGCTTGCAGCAGCGGCTGGCCGCACTCGGGCGCGCGGAACGGCGGCTGGACAAGGGGACGTTCGGAAGGTCGATCCGCAGCGGACTGCCGATCCCGGACGAGCGCCTGGAGGCGGACATCGCGGCTGAGCTGACCGTCGAAGAGGCCGCAACGCGACCATGACGACGGTCAGCGCGGGTGCGGCCAATCCATCGACCCGACGGGTTGGTGCGGCGGCCCGGACAGAGCTCGAGGCGCTGGTTGTGCGTCGGGCGCAGTTGCCTTAGCGCTGTACCCGGTATAGAGCGACGCCCAATACCAGCAGGGAACGCCCGTGCTCGATGTGTGCGCCGGCTCGCTCAAGCACCGAGCTCGAGGGTGCGTAAGCGGTCAGCCGACCGCCGCCGGCAGGGGTTCGAGTGGTTCGTCGCGTTCGGGGTGCGGGTAGGACGGGGGCACCCGCAGCAGGCGGGCGAACCGGGCGGGCAGGTACCAGTTCCACGGGCCGAACAGTGACACCAGCGACGGGACCAGCAACGAGCGGACGATGGTGGCGTCGAGCAGGATGCCGAAGCCGAGACCGGTCGCCAGCGTCTTGAGGTCGGTGCCGGGCCCGGAGGCGAGCGCGGCGAAGGCGAGGAACAGGATCAGCGCCGCGCTGGTGACAAGCCGGCCGGTGCGCCCGATGCCCTCGATCACCGCCGCGTTGGTGGATCGCGCCGCGTCGTATTCCTCGCGGATGCGAGACAGGATGAACACCTCGTAGTCCATCGACAGGCCGAACAGGAACGCGAAGACCATCAGCGGGATCCAGAAGGTGATCGCGCCACCCGAGGTGGCCGCGGCGGGTATCAGCGCGGTGGCCGCGGCGTGCGGTGCGCATCCAGATACCGTCGCGCAGGGGGATCGTGAGTTGGACTATCCCGAGCCGATTGCGGGTCGGGTGCGTCGTCCGGGCGCCGGGCGCCCGCCGGTGTCGGTGACCGACCCGGGCCTGCTCGAGGCGTTGGACGCGTTGGTCGATCCGGGGTCGCGGGGCGATCCGGAGTCGCCGCTGCGGTGGACGACCAAGTCGACCGCCAAGCTCGCCGCCGAGCTGAGCGCGGCTGGGCATCGGGTGTCGGCGCGGACGGTGGCCAGGCTGCTCAAGCAGGCCGGCTACAGCTTGCAGGCCAACACGAAGACGGTGGAGGGCGCCCAGCACCCGGATCGGGACGCGCAGTTCGCCTATCTCAACGGGCAGGCGACGACATTGCAGGCCACCGGGGACCCGGTGATCAGCGTGGACACCATCAACTGCACAGCCACGACACGCCCGACCGCACCCACCTAAATATTGCGCGAGTGTCCCCCTAATCTTCGTCCGGCCGATGCCATCGACGTGAATGGTGCAAGGGTCGTTCTGACATAGACCGACCCTGACCTTGAAGGAGCGATGCAGCAATGACACCGCGCCAGGCCATTGCCAGCGATCAGGCCCCGGCAGCCCTCGGCCCCTACAGCCAGGCCATCGTCGCCGGCGGTTTCGTGTTCTGCTCCGGCACTGCCGGAATCGATCCGTCAACCGGTGTCGCGTGCGACGGCATCACCGCACAGACAGAGCAGGCCCTGCGCAATCTCTCCGCGATCCTGCAAGCGGCCGGCGCGTCCATGGCCGACCTGGTCAAGACAACGATCTTCTACGCCTCGGTAGACGATTTTGCGGTGATCAACGAGGTGTACGCCCGACACATGCCGGATCCATCACCAGCACGCTCGGCCCCGGCCAATGTTCAGCTACCCCACGGACTGCTGATCTCAATCGACGCGATAGCCGTGCTACCGCCCCACCAGCTCTGACATCGCGCCAGCCGCGAGGCGGTGTGATCGAGCCGGCCGCGATCATCTGCGACTGGAGCTACGTTGGGACAGAGTCGGCCTCCGTCGACGCTGCCGGTCGTCGGCGATCACGACGGCCAGGACGGCGCCGACCAGTCAGCCGAGGTTGATGCAGAACGGGCGCCACCATCGGGTGTAGGCGCTAGCAGGAGCGCAGCCGGCGCATCAGCAGCGGTGCGCCGGACAGGGACATGGCCTGCCCGGCTCACGAAGATGATCAATACTCTGCAGGGCGACAGGATTGCTCCGGTCAGCCGCTCAGGTTGTGAGTTGAAGGATCGGCGTGCCGTTGGGCAGCGTTATATCGACGCTGCTGATCTGGTCGCGGGACAGCGCGGTGCCGCTGGTGAATGTCGTTTCGGAGCCGGGAGCGAGGGTCCAGGTCCCGAGGTCGTGGGTGGCGCCGGTGTGGTCGATCACCCGCAGGCTGTAGGTGCGCGGGGCTGCCGATCCATTGGCGGGGCCCGTGTAGTAGCAGTCGAGGTGGATCTCGGTTCCCCACGTGCGGTCGGCTAGGGCGGCGGTGGCCTGCACCGGGCTGGGCGCAAACGCGGTCATTGCCTGCGGCTGCGGTCGGTCGCCTACGGCGGCGAATGGCCACACCGCAACGGCCAGCGCGATCAGACAGGCCGCGGCTAGGCCGCTGAGTCCGCCGACGAGCCAGCGGTGGCGGCGCCGGACGTGGGCCGCGCGACGCAGCAGCCCGGGCAGCAGGGTATCGGGCGCAGCCTCCGGCTCAGCGAGGTCCGCGGCGGTGATGCCCGCCAGCAGCGTCGGTGTTCCGGCGAGCTTGTGCACGCGAGCGGTGCAGGCGGCACAGGTGGCCAGGTGGGTCTCGAACGCGGCACGTTCCGGCTCGGACAGCGCACCGAGCACGTAAGCCGCGTCATCGTGTTCGAACGGGTCGAATGTCCTCACGCCACGCCTCCCATTTGCTCGATTGCCTGTCGCAGGGCGTGAAGCGCGTAATGGGTGCGGGACTTGATCGTGCCGGGCGGCACGCCAAGGGTCTCGGCGGCCTCCGCCACCGAGGCGCCGCGGAAGTAGCACTTGAGCAACACCTGACGGTGTTCGATCGACAGCGTCCGCAACGCGGCCTGCACGAGTTGCCGGTCTACGGTCTGCTGTGCGGTGTCCCGCACCGTCTGCTCCGGAACCTGGTCCGTCAACACCTCGGGATGGCGACGCGTGGCGCGCCATTCGTCGATCACGATGCGCTTGGCCACCGTGAACAGCCAGCTTCGCCCGGAGCCGCCGGACGGTTCGAGCACCGCCGGGTTGCGCCAGGCACGAAGCAGGGTCTCCTGCACGACGTCTTGTGCCCTGCCCCGGTCGCCATTGACCAGCCCAACGACATAGGACCACAGGGCGTGCGCGTGCTCGTCGTGCAGCACGCGCAGCAGCTCGGCGTCACGCCCGCCGACGGCGGCCGCGCTCATGCCGTGCACGTGTGCATCGCTGGCCGCACCGGGGCTGCCGGGGCGGCGCACCCGTCTGCGCACGAAGCGTCTAGTCCGAAACCGCGCACACCTCTAGCTACGTCAGGCACCCGGGCCCGGTTCAGCGCGGACGGCCCCTGTACAGGGTGATTTACCCCACGTCGAGTGCTGCCGAACCGGCGCGTTCGCATCGGCGTATGCAGCCGCGGAAGTCATTCACATCAAACGTCGGACCGCGATCCGACCCCCAGAAGGAGATCATCATGCCCGCTCGCTCGTCACGAAAGCTGTTGCTCACGGGGTTGGCCGCTCCGATAGCAGCCGCGGCCCTGCTGGCTACGGCCTGCAGCAGCTCGCACACCGCAGCGTCGACCGGCGGGTCGCCGAGCGGGTCCGCTGCAGCGGGGTCGGGATCGTCCGCATCGTCGGTGACGGTGACGACGCAGAACGGTCCGCTGGGCAGCTACCTGGCGGACGGCTCGGGTCGAGCGTTGTACCTGTTCGCCTCGGACAGCAGCTCGACATCAAGCTGCTTCGGTGCTTGCGCCTCGGCCTGGCCGCCGCTGACCGCCAAGGGTTCGGTGTCGGCATCGGGCGGCGCGTCCGGCAGCAATGTTGCGACGATCACCCGCTCGGACGGCGCGAAGCAGGTCAGCTATGCCGGGCACCCGCTGTACTACTTCGCCGGAGACCGCGAGGCCGGTGACACCGACGGTCAGGGTGTCAATGGGTTCGGCGCCCTGTGGTGGCTCGTCGCACCCTCGGGCCAGAAGATCACCACATCCGCGTCGTCCGCGCCATCGTCGTCGAACAGCGGCTACTAACCAGGCGCCGGCTGGCTGTAAGCCAGGCCGTGACCACTGGCCTGTCGGTGGCCGCGGGAGATTCTAGAAGTCCTACCGTCGATCGGTCGTCCCACCACCGGGGCGGCCGATCGGGACGTGGGGCTACTTGCTGGACCTGCTCTACACCGCGGCTTCGATCGTCGACAACACGCCGCCTGCTGTACTGCCCGGTGTCCGGCCCTACCAGCCAACTCTGGATGGCGCCTCGGGCCGGTCGACCGAGTGTCGCCGTGTGCTTTGTGGCGCTCGCGCGGGTTGGTGTGCGGGCGCGGACCTGCGTTCGAGTGAATGACCTCTCCATCTGGCGACAGTGTTTTCAGCGGGATACAGCGCGCCATGGGCGTCCGGCGTCGGGCTGGTCGAGGCTTTGAGGGAGTTCGCGTGGTCCGGGCGGCAGCGTTGGCGCGATCTTGCGTGGCCGGCTGCATCCGGCCGTGATGTCGCGGTAGCCGGCCGGTGGGGTGCGCACGGCCTGTTCGAGCAGCCGGTAGAACAGCAGTCCGGGACGACGGGCCTTGCGGCGGTTGAACCGGAACTCGAACTCGTGCAAGTACTCCTGCAGATGTTCCAGTTCGGCGGCGCCCTGCAGGGTGCCCTCCAGCCAACGTTTGGCCTGTGACTGCACTCGCGACACGGCGGGGAACAGCACGTGTGCCGGGGTGCCCGACCCGCGTACCGAGACACGGTCGTGCACGAACCCCGCCATCGACTGTCCGAGCACGACTAGCCCGTCGCTGCGGACGGTGCTGCCGGGCTCGATGTTGTCCTGCAGCGCTGTCCGCAACGAGGTGCCGTCCAGGCGGGAGACGACCACGGCGCGACAGCGGCCGATGCGTCGGGAGCGGACCTCGGCCATCATCAAGACCGGGGTCTTGTGCGGGCGGTTGGACCGACCGGCCATGCCGGGCTTGTTGCGCCCGCCGACGAACATGTCATCGACCTCAACGACGCCGGACAGCTTCGCCCGCGCCGGCATGACCATCGCGCGCCGGTAGCGGTGCAGCATCGTCCACGCGGTCTGGTACGAGCCGAGGCCGAGCGTGCGCTGGATCCCACGGGCAGAGACCCCGTTCGCTCGCGTTGTCAGCTCCCAGGCCGCGCGGAACCAGACCGTCAACGGGGTACGGGTGCGATGGAAGATCGTGCCCGCCGTCGCGCTGGTGCGGGAGCCGCAGTGTCCGCACGCCCAGCTGACGCCGTCGCCGCGCAGCCAGCCACGGCCAACCGCGCCGCACAGATGACAAGCGAAGCCCTCGTCGCCCCAGCGCAGCCAGGTCAGGTAGTCCAGGCACGCGGCGTCGTCGGGAAACCACGCTCCGAACTGCACAACAGTGTCCGGATAAGCAACGCCATCGTCGATCACGAGACCGAGACAACCACGACCCACTGTCATTACATGGAGAGGTCATTCGAGTGAACGCTCGGTGGTGGTCGGCTTCGGAGCCCGCGCTGCTGTGGGGTGCGGTGCGCGGTCCGTGCGCGGGGGGGTGGTCTGAATCGCCCGGGCCAACAACCGGCAAACGCGTTGCCCCAGGCCAACCGCTCACCGCGCAGCAACGCCGCATCATCAAGAACCGCCCTGCCGATCCGCACACCCGAACGCCAGAGGATCAACCCGCCAACCGTTGATCAACAGGTGCACGCGCGAGGCGCCAGCCAAATCAGCGCCACGCTAGCTGCCGGGGAGTTTCGCCAATCCGTCATTCCAACACGGATTTGGTCCAACCGCCGAGTTCACTCTCGCCGACCCCACCGAGGGTAACAGCGCGGCCCGTGGTCGAATCGGCCTTTGGAGGACCACTATGAGGCGATGGCGGACTGGGACGGGCGGTCATACCGGCAGGTCAGTGACTTGCAGCTGTGGTTGGCGAGGCAGTCATTGACCGGCGTGTCGATGGCCGGACACGAACGGATGTTGGACATCGGCTGTGGAGACGGCCGGATCACCGCCGCGATCGCCGAGCAGCTGCCATGCGGGTCGATCTTGGGTATCGATCCGTCGCCGCGGATGGTGCAAGCAGCTGAGATCCTCACCGACCCGGACTCGCCGCGGCTGCGGTTCGCGGTCGGGGACGTGCTGGCGATGAACTTCAGTGACCAGTTCGACGTCGTGGTGTCGTTCAACGCGTTGCATTGGGTGCCCGATCAGCACGCCGCGCTGACGCGTATCCGGACCGCGCTGCACAACTCGGGTTGGGCGCTGCTGCAGGTGGTCTGCCAAGGGGAGCGGCCCAGTCTGGAACAGGTGGCGATGCACGTGTGCGCCGCGCCGAACTGGAGCGCGCACTTTGCTGGATTCGCGCAGCCGTTCGTGCATGTCGACCCAAACCGCTACCCCGCGACCGCTGGTGCTGCGGGACTGCAGATCCGCGAGGTCGACGTGAAGAATCTGAGTTGGGACTTCGGCAGCCGGGACGCGTTCGCCCGCTGGTGCCGGGTCGGGTTCGACGCCTGGACCGGGTGGCTACCAGACGACCGGGCGGCCGACGAGTTCGTCGCCGATGTCGTAGACGCCTACTCCGCCGTCACCGGGTCGGCGCAGCGGTTGGACTTCATGCAGATGCGGGCCCGACTCGTGCCGCGAGGATGACGGCCCTGCCCGGCGCTGAGTCGGTCCGCCCTGTCGCGGCAAGGGTGTCAGCTTGCGCTCCACTGCGGTTGATAGGCCCACGCGAATTCGGGACGCCGTTGATCTGCTAGCTCATCTCCCGCCTGACGAGGCCGCCTGGTTCACGGTCGTCCACGCGGCGACATGTCCCGCCGGCGCGTCTTCGAACTCGATCAGTCCTTGGGCGGTCTCACAGGAGCCCGGACGTTTCTCGGGCGACGGGCCCGGGCCGGGTGAGGTCGGTTCAGACCCAGTAGGTGTCGTGGCGTAGGTAGAACTCGGCCATCTCCTCAGGCGAAGGCCGCACGCCGGTGCGACCTATCTCGGCGAGCCCTTCGAAGTAGGCCTCCCGGGGCGCGCCGGGCGCGAACAGGATGAGCATGGACGCGAATTCGCCCGATTCGTTGCGGAACCCGTGCAGGCCGCCTTCCGGCACGTAGAGGAAGTCGCCCGGCTGGGCGTCGACCCATTTGCGGCCGTCGTACAGCCGGATAGTGCCGGATAGGACGAAGAACGACTCGGAAAGGGACTTGTGGAAGTGGGCGTCCGGACCGCTGGGCTCTGGGCCCATGTTCCATCGGTACAGCCCGTAGTCGCCGTTCGTCGACGCGCCCGTGGCGAGATAGTCGGCGGAGCCGCCGCGGTTCACGAGGTCGTGCTCGGCGTCAGTCGGCCGCCATCGAGCGCTCAGTTCACCGGCGTCGCCGTGGTATCGGGACGGAGGGTACGGGTGCGGCGGAGGAGCGAACGACATGGTCAGTCCTACTCGGCGGTGGTGGTAGACGTGGCGGCCGCCGGTGGCTCGGCGGCGGGCATGCCGGGCGGCCGCCAGTCGAGCGGGCTCAGGTGCAGCGCCGCCAGATGCCACGTGTCGTCGTTGTGAACGGCCAGAAGCGTGCCGCGGAATTCGCCAGGGTTCGGTTGCCCACGGTAGCGGGTGTCCTGGCGTTGCAGTCCGATGACGACCGCGCAGCCGTCGTAGGTTCGGACGCTGGCCGTTTCCCACTCGAAGGACTCGTTGACCAGGTCTCCCGAGCGGTACCGACCCAGCCAGCCCGCACGGTCGAGGACGAACCCGGCCAGGCCGACGGCGCTGAAGTCTGGGGTAAGCAGGGCCTCGAGGGCGGTGGAGTCGTTGGCGCGCTCAGCGCTGCTCCATTGCTCGACGAGCTCCTCCACGACGGCGCGATCAGTAGTGCTCACGTGTTGCTCCTTCCTCGGGGCGGGTCTATTTGATCGAGTGCGAGGGCTGGTTCCGCGTCACGTTGTCGTGCAGCGCGGTGAGCACACGGCGCAGTTCGGCGACCTCTGCATCGCCGATGCCGGTCCGCAGGCGGCGGTCGAATGCGACGGCGGCGGCGCGCAGCCGGAAAAACAGTGCGTCGCCGTCGGCGGTGAGGATGATCGTTTGGAGGCGTCGGTTCGCCGGGTCGCGGGTGCGGACGACGAGCCCGGCCGTTTCGAGCCGGTCGAGGTGGTGAATCAAGGTCGGTCCGGAGATGCCGACCCGTTCTGCGATACCGGATTGAGTGCGGCCCGCGCCGGACTTGACCGCCAGCAGCACGAGCCAGATCGGACGGGTGCCCCCTGCGACGGCGAGCGCGTCGTCGAAGGCGCGGTCGAGCGCCTTGCCGGTGCGCGCGACGAGCATCCCGATCGGCTCTTGGCGCGGCGGTCCGGGTGGCGCCGGGACGCGGATGACTTCCATTCAGACCTCCGCGAGCTGGCTGGCCGCGGCGCCCAGCGTGTCCACGCCGTCGCCGGTCCACGGTGCGCCTCGGGTGATGACCACGACGTGCTGGATGCCGAGCCCGCCGAGATCGCCGCAGCGCTCGATGAACCGGTCGACCGGCTCGTCTGGCTGTAGTGCGGTCGTGATGGTCCGCTCGATCTGCTCGTAGGGACGGCCGACGTCGGCACAGTGTCGGGCCAGGACGTCGAGTTGGCGGCGCACCGAGCGCCGACCGTCCGGGACATCGAACAGGTTGCAGGCATCTGCATATTCGGCCACTAGCCGCAGCGTCCGCCGCTCCCCGGTGCCGCCGATGAGGACCGGTGGCCGCGGCCGGCTCAGCGGCAGCGGGCTGCCGATCGGATGGTCGAGATGTTCGTGGCTGCCGTGGAACGGCGAGTCGTCGCCCGCCCACATGCGCTGGGCAATGTCGAGCGTGTCGGCCAGGATGTCGAACCGCTCCCCGACGGGAGGCAGGTTGACGCCCATGGCCCGGGCCTCCTCCTCGTTGTATCCGGCGCCGATCCCCAGCCAGGCCCGGCCACCGGAGAGCACGTCAAGAGTGGTCACTTCCTTCACCAGCAGCGCCGGTGCGCGAAACGTCGCACCGGCCACCAGCGTGCCCAATCGGATCCGGCTGGTTTGGCCGGCAAGGAAGCCCAACGTCGTGTACGCCTCCAGCATCGGCTCGTCCAAGCGGCTGGCGGGGTCGGATTGAAGCGGATGGTCGGCGACCCAAACGGTATCCAGCCCCGCCGCCTCGGCCGCCCGAGCCGTCGCCGCCAACCGCTCGGCGATCGCCGCGGTCCCATCCGGCCAGGAAAAGTTCGTGATGCTCAAACTGACCTGCATGAACAAAGAATAGATCCCAAACCATTAGATGCCTTGGGGCTATTCAGCTGACCGGACTAAGATGATGTAGTGGATGCGGTACGGCCGCGAGCTGGTGTGCACTATCCGAGGTCGGCCGGCGAGCTGCGCTCGTGGTTCGCGACCGATGCGGACTGCCTGGATTATCTGGACTGGCTGCGCTGGCCAGACGGCTTCGCCTGCCCGCGTTGTGGGTACACGGGCGGATGGCTGGTTGCCGATGGCCGGTACAAGTGCGTGGCCTGTGGGAAGCGGACGTCGGTGACCGCGGGGACGCTGTTCGACCGGCGCCGCACGCCGCTGACGGTGTGGTTCGAGGCGTGCTGGCTGTTCGCCTCGGGCAAGGACGGCATGTCGGCGTTGAGCCTGCAGCGCTCGCTGGAGATCGGCTCCTACGCGACCGCCTGGGCGATGCTGCACCGGCTGCGGTCGGTGCTGGTACGTCCGGGTCGCGATCGGCTCACCGGCACCGTGGAAGTCGACGAGACCTACGTCGGCGGTGAGGAGCCCGGGCTGCGTGGCGGGCGCGCCAAGGGCAAGAAAGTCCTGGTAGGAGTGGCGATCGAGGTGATCGAGCCGCGCGGGTTCGGGCGGTGCCGGATGCAGGTGCTCACCGACGCCTCCGCCGCGACGCTGCACGCGTTCATCACCGCGAACGTCGAGCCGGGAGCGCGAGTGATCACCGACGGCTGGCCGGGCTACCAAGGCATCGAACGGCTCGGCTACACCCACGAGCCGCGCAGCCAACGCGCCGCCCGTGCCCGCGGCGAGGACCCCGGCAAGCTGCTGCCCGGTGTCCACCGGGTCGCGTCGCTGGCCAAGCGCTGGCTGCTGGGCACCCACCAGGCCTCGGTCGAGGACGCCCATCTGCAGAGCTACCTGAACGAGTTCGTCTTCCGCTTCAACCGGCGCCGATCCCGCGCCCGCGGCATGCCCTTCTACCGCGTCCTCGAACTCGCCGTCGCCCACCCGCCGGTGCGCTACCGCGAGCTGGTGGCAGACCCGAAGCCCAAGCTTGTCCCGCCCAAGCCGCCGGGAGGAGGTGGCCACCCACCGAGCCTGGACCGGCCCCGCGCGGACCGCCCATGGCGCCGGGCGTCCAGCGCATTGGTCCGGTCAGCTGAATAGCCCTAAGATGCCTAATAGTTTGCAAAATTCGCCAGCCTGAACCTGCGCCCGCCGCTGCGTCCTTCTGATGCGCGAATGTCACATGACGTAGCGCGTCTGGCTGTACGGCGACTTGCGGCACGCGAGAACCTTCGACGGCGTGACCGCGAAGACCAGTGCCGGATGTTCCGCGGCTTCGGTGTCGAGGAAGATGCCGTCACCGACCTCGAACACCCAGTCGATCTTGTCCTTCCATAGCCGAGCGAGGTGAGCGAGCGCGCCGTTGTCGCTGACCCTCGCGACGGTGCCCTCGACGACGACGTCAAGGCCCGAGCGATATGAGTTGGTTCCCGTGGTGATAGCGCAATGAGTGTTTGCTTCGATGTTCCTCGCCTTCTGTTCATGAGCGCCAGTGCAGAAGTGCAGCCTGCCGTTCAGCCACATCGCCGGCAGCGGAGCGACGTGCGGACGACCGTCGCGCCGCACCGTCGATAACCAGAACATCTCCGACGACTCCAGCACGCGGACGACTTCTGCCCATGGCACGGCCGCCGCATCTGGGTCACTGAACTCCCCGACAAGCTCAGCGGTCGGTTCGACGACGCCACTCATAAGTCCTCCTTGCGTGGCAGGGGAAACCAAGTACCAGGACCCTCTCACTGCGTGGTTCTCATCGGTGAGCCGCACCGCCGCGCTCTGGCGATGTAGTGCGAAGGGGTCGCCGATGGGGGAGTCAAGACCGAAACCCGACGATCCTTGACACAGGCGCCGAGCCCTTAACTCCCTGGCATTGTCACTAGACGTCACTGGGTACTTCGCAAAGTGGGGCGACGAGGAAGCATCTCGACGACTGGTGATGTTCCACCTGAACCATGAGTACGCCCGACACAACGGACACGCCGGCTTCCTGCGTGAGGGGATAGGCGGGGTGGTGGGGGCCTGAGAATCGTGCATTACCTCCCGCAAAGTGCATCGGCTTCTGCCGCCATCAGGGTCACCCTCCTAAGGGTGCGCCAGAGGATCGTCACCTGAACGGGCGATTTCCGGTGCTCCGTCGGCGAACATCGCACAGGCGACCTGCACAGGTGCGGACCTGATCATCCGCACACAGGACGGGAAGGTCGGCGAGGAGGTCTCCGAAGCCGCCTACACATCGGACGGCTGTGGCATCAGGCCCAACTGCGTGAGCAGCGAGACCTGGTCGTAGTAGAGGTCCCCACCGACGACGCGCCCGCTCGAGTCGAAGTGCCACATCTCGCAGAGCGGCAGAGCGAACTTCTTGCCGGTGGCGGGGAATGGTCCGAGCGGTCCGTCGTGCGTGCCGACGACGGTGAAGGTGCACACGACTGTCTGGCCAGCGTCGATGTAGCGGGGGTCGGTGATTCTGATGTCGGGGGAGGACACGATCCACCCTGGCAGGAAGTCGTCCTTGAACTCCTGGGGCGTCCTGAACGTCCGGCCCTGCGCGTGATCAGTCCAGGTGATGGTGTCGGCGTACTGCTTGGTCATGGCCTCGAACTCCCTCTGGTTGAAGGCCTCGTGACCGGCTCGGTGGGTCTCGACGTTCCTGGATTCCATGGCTCCTCCTTCGCGGCTTTGGCTGTCGATGACGAAAGCGTGGCGGTCGCTGCTTGCGCGAAACCTTCCCTGGCCTTTCGCAGTCCTTTCCGTATCGTTGCCGTCACGAGAGGGACAAGGACCGTTGACCCGAGGTCGCCTGATGGGCCAGTGGACGAAGGCCAGAATCCAACTGTGCGGTCGCTTCGTCGCCGACATTGACGGCTCGCGCATCGAAGACACGCTGCCCGGCCGCAGAGGGCGAGCCCTGTTCGCCTACCTCGTCCTCAACCGTGGCCGTCCAATGCCCCGCGGGAAGCTGCTCATGGCCTGCTGGGGCGAGGACGCCCCCGCGGAAGCGGGAAACTCGCTGAGCGTGCTGTTGTCCAAGCTGCGGCACGGCCTGGGCACCGAGCATCTGCGCGGACGGACCGAGATCGAGCTGCTCCTGCCGTCAGCGATCTTCGTCGACGTCGAGGCGGCCCTGGAGGGCGCTCACCGAGCGGAGTCGTGCATCGCGGAGGGACGGTGGGCGCAGGCATGGGGTCCGGCCGGGATCGCCTACCACGTCGCCACCAGGCCGTTCCTCACCGGGCTGGAGGCGTCGTGGATCGACGAGTGGCGGCGCCGCCTGGAGGACGTCCGGCTGCGCGGGCTGGAGTGCTTCGCCGCCGCTGGCGTCGGCCTTGGCGGCCCGGCGCTGGCGCAAGCCGAGGAACGCGCCAGAATGCTGACCGAGCTTGCGCCCTACCGCGAGACCGGGCACCGCCTGCTCATGGAAGCGCTCGCGCGGCGCGGCAACGTCGCCGAGGCGCTCCGCGCGTACGAGCGGCTACGAGTCCTGCTCCGGGAGGAGCTCGGGGTCGCGCCCAGCTCCACCGTGCAGGCCGTCCACCGACGACTGCTGGAGAGCGCCGACGGCTAGAGCAGTTCGGCCTGCGCGAGGATGTCCTCGCGGGTCACGGTGCCAACCAGCTCGGGGTGCAGGACGCCCATATGGCCTTGCGCGTTCCTCCAAAGCTCGTCGTCGTCGTCACCCTGGATGACATACCCGCACATGCAGATGATCCTCAGCGCCATCGCCAACCTCCACGTCAACCCGCTGTGATCCTCACCCGCGATTGTCGAGGGCGCAAGGACGCACGCGATGTCGCTCCTCAACTGCAGTGCGGGCAGCTGCCGCTCGCAGAACGAAACCTACTGGCCGACGCGTCCGTCAATTCGCTCGCGGAGCAGATCGGCGTGGCCGTTGTGGCGGGCGTACTCCTCGATCATGTGGACCAACAGCTCACGCAGGGAGATCGGTTCCCCGTTCCCGTCGTGTCCCACAAATCCGAGGTCCGTGTCGCGCGCGAATTGCTCGGCAAAGGCGACCTCCTCGCGCCATGCAGCCCACGCCTCCTCCACGACCGCCGGATCGGCCACGGCACCATCGAAGTCGCCGTCGGGCTCGTCGTCGGACTGGTAGCGCTTGGGCACGTCCTGGCGAGCGAACCACCAGTTGCGCTCGACCTCGGTCAGGTGTCGCACCAGGCCGAGCAGCGACATCGTGGACGGCTCGACCGCACGGCGGGCGAGCTGCGCCGCGTCCAGACCCTCGCACTTGACGCGCAATGGCAGGCGCTGGCAACGCAGGAATTCGATGAGCGTGGCCCGCTCGTCGCCAAGGGATGGGCCGCCTTCGCGCGGGTCGGTGGCGGCATCGAGGAACATGTCGGCGCGGTGCTGCGGTTTCGTCACATCGCCATGCTTGCCATGCGCCCGCGCGACAGCAACCAGGTTTGCGTACCGCACGCGATGCGCGGGCGGCGTTAAGCAACCCCGGCCATGCCGAGCACGGGCAGTCGGTGGAGTCGGTCGGCGGCTGCTTCGACCCGCCGAGTTCTATCTCGAGGAGGTGAACGAGGCGCTTAAGGCGTTCGCGTGGACTGACCACCCGATCCGTCCCACGCCGTGACCTGTACGAAAGTCCGGCCCCTGGTTCAGCACCTCCGAGCCGGCCGCGGTATTGACCGCGGCCCGGGTCGAGTTGCCTCCGGCGTGTCGGCGAATCGTTCTGCGCAGTGCGATGGATCGGCGCCCCTCGCCGGATCACTACCTCCAAGAACGGCGAATCGACTCGCCGGCAACCAAACGCACGGAGGTAACGATGGGCACACGGTCCACAGGAGAGATTCATCGCTGGCGCGCGTTTGCCGTGCTGGCCGTCGCGTACTTCATGACGATTGTCGATCTCACGATCGTCAATGTCGCGTTGCCGACGATTGGGCGTGAGCTCCACTTCTCCGAGTCCAACCTGCAATGGGTGGTGACCGCTTACGGGCTAACCTTCGGCGGCTTCTTGCTCCTGGGCGGTCGTGCCGCGGATCTGCTCGGGCGACGCCGCATGCTCATGGTCGGCTTGGCCGTCTTTACGGCAGCATCGCTAGGGGCCGCGCTGGCGACGAGCGACGGGTTCCTGATCGGGATGCGCGCGCTGCAGGGGCTCGGTGCCGCCATCGTTTTGCCGGCGGCGCTCTCGATCGTGATGAACATGTTCGAGGAAGGCGCCGAGCGGAACAAGGCGCTCGGCCTGTGGGGTGGAATCGGGGCGATGGGGGCGACGATTGGTCTGCTGGCGGGCGGGCTGCTGACCCGTTACGCCGGTTGGGAGTACGTCTTCTACCTCAACATTCCGATCGGAGTCGCCGCGCTGCTGCTCGCGCCGCGGATCGTGCCGGAGAGCCGGCTCGAGAGCGCCCGCCGTCGCTTCGACCCGCTGGGCGCGACCACGGTGACGGGTTCGCTGCTGGTCTTGGTCTACGCGCTGTCGAAGGCCCCGCAGGTCGGGTGGGGGGCAACTTCCACTGTGACGCTCCTCGGCGTCTCAGGGGTACTGTTCGTCGCCTTCCTTGCTACCGAGATGCGCGTCGAGGCCCCGTTGATGCCATTGCGGATCTTCCAGTCGCGGACGCTGGCCGCCGCGAACGCTGTGGGTCTGATGCTGGGTGGCAGCTTCTTCGGCTTCATCTTCGTAGGCACCCTGTACATGCAGCAGGTGCTCGGCTACTCGGCTCTGCAGACGGGTGTCGCCTGGCTGGCCGCGTCGGTCACCTCTGTCGCGCTGGCCGGCCCCGCACAGATGCTGGTCACGCGAATCTCGGCGGTGCCGGTGATGACGATCGGGATGGCGCTGGTCGCCGGCGGCATCCTGTGGGCCACGCAGGTTCCGGTGGACGGCCACTTCTGGCTGAACCTGGCCGGGCCGTTCTTCGTCGCGGGAGCAGGCACCGCGTTCGCTTTCATCCCGATCTCGATCGCCGGTCTCGCGGGTGTCTCCGAGCACGAGGCAGGCCTCGCGTCTGGGCTGCTCAACACCTCCCAGCAGCTCGGCGGGGCGATCGGGGTTGCTGTCGCATCGACAGTCGCCGCGACGCACCTGAAGACGCTGGCCCGCGAGGGTAACGCCGCCGACGCGGCACTCACCGGCGGCTTTCAGTGGGCGTTCTGGGTCTGCGGCGTGATCGCCCTGCTCGCCATCCCGACTACCGCCGTGCTGGTCCGCCGCAAGTCTCGTGCTTCTGACCTCGGGCGGGCAGTGCCCGCGCTCGAATCCGCAGGCGTGAGCTGACGTCTGCCTCACCAGATGTGATCAAGGAGGAGATGCCATGAAACGCGTAATGGTTCGCTACCGGGTAAAGCCGAGCCAGGTCGCGCGGAACGAGGAGCTGGTCCGCGCCGTCTACGGCGAGCTCGACCAGGCGAGGCCGGCCAGGCTTCGGTACGCGACATTCCGGCTCGACGACGGCGTGACCTTCGTCCACATCGCCGCGACCGAGACTGAGGATGGCTCGAGCCCGCTCGAGAGCGTGGCCGCATTCAAGCGTTTCCAGGAGAACATCGGCGAGCGCTGTGACGAGGGCCCGGTGGTCAGCGAGATCCGCGAGATCGGCTCGTATCGCTTCCTGGGCGAATGAACACGCGACCACGTCGCGTCGATCGACCGACGGAGGAGAATGTGAACGTACGTCGCGCCGGACGTCTCGTGCATCTCGAGCTACATACCGGTGACCTCGCCGGGGCGAGCGAGTTCTACTCGCGCCTGCTGCGCTGGCGCCCGGAGCGGATCGTCGCCGGGTCCGGCACGTATCTCGCGCTGGAATTCGGCGGGGACTTCGGCGGCGGTATGGTCGAGTGCGGCGTGCGGCGCCCGCTCTGGCTGCCCTACGTCGAGGTCGATGACATCGACGCGAGCACCGAGCGAGCACGCCGGCTCGGCGCCTCGGTGTTGCTCGAGCCTCGCGAGGGTTCGGCGGGGTGGCGCAGCGTCGTCACAGTTCCGGGCGGGGGCGAAGTCGCTCTATGGCAGTCGAAACGCTGCGATACCCGCGAAAGGCAGTCGGGATCCATGTCGACCACGAGGCTACCCGCAGGTGCTTCCCGTGCCCCCTCGGCCGTGCCCTTCCGCCGCTCGCAACGGCGGGTGGGGCAGCCGGGACAAGCGAACGGCGCGGGTCAGTGACCTCGCCGGATCGCGGGACGCTCGTCGGCCTGCCAGCCTTGGCCGCGGACGAACGGGAGCTGCTGGAGCCGGCGCGTCGCGGTGACGGAGGTGCCTTTGGCCGGCTGGTCGGCCCGTACCGCGCCGAGCTGCACGCCCACTGCTATCGGATGCTCGGCTCGGTCGCGGACGCCGACGATGCACTACAGGACGCGATGCTGCGTGCGTGGCGGGGACTTGCCCGGTTCGAAGGCAGGAGCTCGCTGCGCAGCTGGCTGTACCGGATCGCGACGAACGCCTGCCTGAAGGTGATCGAGCGGCGGCCGAAGCGGGTATTGCCGATCGATTACGCGCCAGCCGCTGACCCGCACGACGGGCCGAGCGACCCGCTGCTCGAATCGGTGTGGATGGAGCCGTACCCCGACGAGAAGCTCGGGCTCGACAGTGCGCTAGCGGGCCCCGACGCACGCTACGAGCAGCGCGAGGGCATCGAGCTCGCCTTCACCGCGGCGCTGCAGCACCTGCCGGCGCGGCAGCGCGCGGTGCTCATCCTCCGCGACGTGCTCGGTTTCTCCGCGCGGGAGACGGCCGCGGTGCTGGATACGACGCCGATCGCGGTGGACAGCGCCCTGCAGCGCGCCCACAAGACAGTCGACGACCGGCTGCCCAAGCAGAGCCAGCAGGCCACGCTGCGCTCCCTTGGCGATGCCGCGTTGCGTGAGGTGGTCGGCCGCTATGTCGCCGCTTGGGAGCGCAACGACGTCGATGCGGTGGTCGCGATGCTGACCGAGGACGCACGGATGACGATGCCACCGCTACCGAGCTGGTACATCGGCCGCGACGCGGTTGCGATCTTCCTGCGCGGCTGGCCGCTCTCCGACGACATGCACTGGCGCCTGCTGCCCGCGAGGGCGAACGCCCAGCTCGCCTTCGGCGGCTACACCCGGGACGACGAGACCGGAATGTTCACGCCGCACAGCATCGAGGTGCTCACCCTGCGCGCTGCCGAGATCGAGGAGATCACCGCCTTCCTCACTCCCGACGCCTTTCGGCACTTCGGCCTGCCCGATCACCTCCCAGTCTGAGGTCGCGGACCTCGGGTGCGCCTCAGGCCGACGGGGAGTCGCAGGTCACCGGGGGCTGATCCGCGCCGGTATCGGTGCGGCAGCGGTCATGGTGAACGGGACGGCGAGGGGGAAGGTCGGTTCGAGGGAGTCGACTCGGGCGAGTCTGATGATGCTTGCGAGACCGATGGTGGCCTCGAGCATGGCGAAGTGGTCTCCGATGCACGAGCGTGGGCCGGCGCCGAACGGAAGGTATTGCCAGCGGTCGCGCCCAGCGGACCGGTCTGGATCGAAGCGGTCCGGGTCGAATCGGGTCGGCTGCTCCCACAGGTCGGGATCTCGGTGCAACGCGTAGATGCCGACGATCACATTCGTACCGGACGGCACCCGGTGGCCGTCGATGATCACATCGCGCATCGTCAGCCGCCCGACCGCGGCGGCAGGAGGGCATTGCCGCAACGCCTCCTGGATGACCTGGCCGGTGTAGGCGAGCCGTGGAATGTCGGCCACGGTTATCGACCGGTCGCCGACGGCCTGGACCTCAGCCGCGACCCGCTCCTGCAGATCGGGGTGATGACCGAGTTGCCACAGGCTGTAGGCCAACGTGGTTGCCGTGGTGTCGTGGCCCGCGACCAGGAACGCGATCAGCTCGTCACGGATGTTCTGGTCAGTAAGCGGCTGGTCCGTGTCGGGGTCGACGGTGTCGATCAGTCTGCGGATCAGTTCGGCGTCGTGCGTCGGGTCGGATCGGCATGCGGCGATCGCCTCGTCGGCCACGCCCTGCAATACGCCCAGCGATGTCCGGAAGCGCGTTCGGGCCGGCGTCGGCAACCACGTCGGCGCGCGCACGGGGCTGAGTGATCGACGCGAGATGTAGTTCAGCGCCGTCTGAAAGTGCGGCGCGAGCATGGCCGCTCGCGGCCCGAGGTCGACGCCCAACACCGAACGTCCCAGGACCTGCAAGGTCAACCGCCTCGCCTGGTGATCGAGATCGACGCGGCCGACCCGGATGCAATCGGCGGCGACTTGCTCGGCCTCACCGGCCATGTGGCCGACGTAGCCGGCGACGTGCCGCTTCGTGAAGATCGGCTGCAGTGCCCGCCGGCGCGGTTTCCACTGCTCATGTGCCATGTCGAACACGCTTGCCCCGACCAACCGAGCTTGCACATGGACGGTCATTTCCTTGTCGATCGAACCGTCGAATCCGGCGAGCGCGTCACGAGCGCCGTGCGGCGACGTCACGAATACGAACCGCGGCGTCAGCCAGCCGGGCCCGATCGACACTTGGCATACCGGCCCACCGGCAGCCCGGGCCTGCTCGCCGCCGGTGTGAAAGTCACGAAGTATCTTCAGACGCTGACCGTAGGGCAGCTTCAGCTTGGGCGGCAGGTCTGGACCTGCCAGCCCGGTCGGATCGTGCTTGATGCTCCCCATGCTTGCCACGTTCGATCGGTCTGAGGCCGGCGCAGATCCGGCAACAGGACGCTCGCACGGGACATCTCGGCCGTCAAGGAGATCGCCCCTGCCGCGTCCCGGTTCTACCGCCGATCGCGCCATTCGAGCGCCCGCACCGGCGGCCGCTACCAGCGCGTTCAGAGCCGCTTTGGACACGCTGTACGCGGGTGTCCCGCCGCTCATCCGGCGGATCGAGCCGCCTTTGCTGGAAACGTTGACGATCCGCGGATGCGCGCTGCGACGCAGCAGCGGGAGAAACGCCTGGCAGGTGCGCCACGCGCCCTCGCGCTCTCTTGTCACTGGGTCCGACTCATGCTTAGGTCGGATTCGGTCCGGCTACCGCCGTGACCTGGGTCACCATCGCTTCCGACCGGGGGTCGAGGTCCATGAACCTGAGGTCAACCAGAGCCAAGGCAGTCATCGTGTCAACCGGCCTGCTCGTCGCGGCCGCAACCGCCGTCGCTGCGCCGCAAGCTGCCGCCGCACCACAAGGCGCCGACTCGACGTACATCGTGCTGTACCGCGACGGCGCATCGTCCAGCGACGCGGCGAGCACTGTCCGCGCTGCGGGCGGCACCCTGCTCGCGAACTACGGCCAGATCGGTGTCGTCATCGCCCGGTCCAGCAACGCCAACTTCGCCTCAGCTGTACAGCAGAACAGCAAGGTCAGCGGAGCAGCGCGTACAGACGGCCTGGGAACCAAGCTCGGCGATGTTGCAGACAACAGTGGGCAGGACGCCGCGCCGGCTGCGGCCACCTGGGGCGACAGCCTGTCCGGCCTGCAGTGGGATATGCGGCAGATCCATGTCCCTGAGGCCTATGCGATCACCGGCGGTAGTCCCACCGTGGTCGTCGGCGACATCGACACCGGCCTGGACGCCACGCACCCCGACCTGGCGCCAAACGTCGACTTCTCCGACAGCGCGTCCTGCATCGGCGGCGCCCCCAACACCAGCCCGGCGGCCTGGGCGGATGACAACGGACACGGCACCCACACCGCAGGCACCATCGCCGCAGCCGCAAACGGGATAGGGATCGTCGGCGTCGCGCCGAACGTGCAGCTGGCCGGTATCAAGGCCGGCAACGCTGACGGTTTCTTCTTCCCCGAAGCGGTCGTGTGCGCGTTCATGTGGGCCGGTACGCACGGCATCGACATCACGAACAACAGCTATTTCGCCGACCCGTGGCTGTACAACTGCAAGAACGACCCGGAGCAGCGGGCGATCTGGACCGCGGAGCGGCGGGCGATCAAGTTCGCCCAGTCCAGCGGGACGCTGGTCGTGGCCGCCGAGGGCAACGAGGCCGACGACCTGTCACACCCGACGATGGACGTAACCAGCCCGGACGACACCACCCCGGTGACGCGGGAGATCTCGAACGCGTGCGCGGTGGTTCCGGTCGAGGTACCGGGCGTTGTTGGCGTAACTGCGACGGGCAGCTTGCGGATGAAGTCGTTCTACTCGTCCTACGGTATCTCGACCGCCGATGTGGCTGCACCAGGCGGAGATTCCATTCTGCAGGTTGGCACGACGGTCAATGGTCGGGTGTTGTCTACCTGGCCGGCCAGCCTGATCGACACGACCTGCCTCCCCGACCGCAGGGTGTTCGACGGAACCGCCACGTATTGCTACCAGCAGGGCACCTCAATGGCGTCGCCGCACGCTGCCGGCGTCGCGGCGTTGCTGGAGAGCACGTCGGGCAAGACCGGCGGCGCGTTGTCCGCGGCACTGCAGCAGGCGACCAACACGCTGTCCTGCCCGAGTGACACGTCGATGTACGCCTTCTTCCCGTCCGTCTCGAACGGCGCGCCGCAGACCTGCCAGGGTGGAGTGGGCCACAACAGCTGGTTCGGCTCCGGTGAGGTGGATGCCCTCAAGGCTGTCCAATAGATCCCGTCTCAATCTAACGAACCCAGGCTGGGCTAACCGTCGTGGACGGCCACGGCGCGGATGGGGAAGGATGCCATCGCGCGTACGGGCGCCGGCAGGGCGATCAGCCGCGCCTCCGCATCGGGTATGAGCTCCAGGTTGGTGAGGTGCTCGACGATCGGGATCCCGGCTGCGAGCAGGCCGTGGTGCGCCGGCCGGCGCGGGTCGCCGGGGTCGTCGATGTTGAGGGAGTCGATTCCGACCAGCGCCACGTTGGCATCGACCAACGCGGTGACGGCGTCGGCGGTCAGGTGCGGACAGTCCAGGTCAAGGTAGCGGGGTGATCCCCAGTACCGGGCCCAGCCAGTATGTACGAGCACCGCCCGGCCCCACAGTTCGGCCGGGTCGCCGAGGTCGTGGGCGGTCACGAACGGGCGGCCGAACGCGCGCACCACCGCTATCGGTACGTTAACCAGCCGCTCGAGCGGCAGTTGTGCCAAGTCGGCACCGTCGGCGTGGAAGTGGTAGGGGGCGTCGAGGTACGTGCCGGTATTGCCCACGAGGGTCAGCGACTCGATCTCGAACGACACGCCGGTGCGGAGCAGCGCGGCGGACGCCGTGCGCGAGATGGTGATCTGCAGTTGCGGACCTGCGATGCCGGGATAGGTCGCCATCCCGGCGACGATCTCATGGGACAGGTCGACGATCATTGCCCGCGCAGCGTAGACCTGGCCAACACGGGACGCCGCAGCGTGCCGGGTGCGCGGCATTCCAGGTCGCCACTGCGTATCGGCACGGCTTCCGGGTGGTGGTGCTGCGCAGGTCCATCCGGATCGTGATCGACGTCGCGAGCTGCCCACCCAGCGCAGAGTTGCGTTGATCATGACCGGCGTGGTCTGGTTTGTGTCGATGAGCCTTATCACCGCTCGTCCCGCCACCGGTGTGGCCACCGTGGTACTGGCCGCGGCCCTCGGGCTGATCGGCTGCGGAAGTGATTCGACCACCGCGGGCCAGCACCAGCCGAGCCCGATCAGCATCCTGCAGAAGTCTGGATGCCCTGTCCTGCGGAACGTCGTCAGCCAAGACTCGCTAGACCACAAGTCCTCCTACGCCTCGTGCACCTGGGGGGACCCCACCCTCTTCAAGACCACGCTGACCGTATGGGTGTATGGCTCCAATGCGGATCGTGACGCGGATCTGCCGAATGTTCATCGGCAAGATGGCCGAGCGATCATCGTCGGGCCGAGGTTCATCGCCGAACTCGACGCCGGCCTAAGGACTCGCGCAGTAATTGGCTAGGTTACTTCCGGGCGTGTCGTGGGGCGAGCGCACATGGTGTAGTTCCAGTCGCCGTGGAAGGTGTGGCGGGACAGGATCCCCTTGGTTTCCAGGGTTTTCATGTCCTTGTCGGGGATCTTGATGCCGCGCGGGTAGGTGCTGGTGTCCAGTTCGGCGTGCACGGTGAGCCCGGTGCGGGTGGTCACTGCGCGCAGGGTTTCGATGACGACCTCGTGCGATTCCAGTGGCCGGCCGCGCCAGTTGCGGCTGATCGCGGAGAACAGTCGATGCTCGATTTTGTTCCACTTTCGAGGTGCCCGGTGGGAGGTGGCACACGGTGATGTCCAGGTCGGCCTGGGCGGCGAAGTCGGCCAGCTCGGTCTTCCACAGCCGCAGCCGGGATCCGTTGGAGCCGCCGGAGTCGGCGGTGATCAGCAGCCGGCGGGCGCTGGGGTAGGTGGCCGCGCCCATGGTGGTCCACCAGCGGCGGATGGACTCCACCGCGAATTGGCCGGTGTCGGCGTCGGTACCGACGTTGACCCAGCCGGTGTTGGTGGTGATGTCGTAGATGCCGTAGGGGGCGACCTTGCCCAGCTCCTTGTCGGCGAAGTCGTGGACTTTCACCTCGCGCGGTCGGCCCTTCGGTTCCCATTCCCGCCCGCCGGCGGCGTAGTTGCCGATCAGCTCCTTCTTCTTCGTGTCCACGCTGATCACTGGGTCGCCGACGGCCTGGAACTCGCCGGCTTTGGCGTTGATGTAGGCGAACTGCGCGTCCCGGTCGACATGCTGGGCACCTTCGACCGTCTTGGCGTTGGCCTGCAAGCTGTACCCGGCGTGCTTGAGCAGCTTGGCCACCGTGCGCGCGGAGACACGATGCCCGGCCGCGGTCAGCTCAGCGGCCAGCTTCGCGGTGGACTTCGTCGTCCACCGCAACGGCGATTCCGGATCCCCACGAGAGTCCGGACCGACGAGCCCGTCCAACGCCACCGACACCGCCGGATCGGTCACCGACACCGGTGGGCGCCCGGCTCCGGGGCGGCGCACCCGGCCCGGAATGGGCTCCGGGTAAGCCAGCTCGCGCACCCCCTGCGCCACCGTGTCCGAATGCGCGCCGCACACCGCCGCGACCGCAGTGATCCCGCCCCGGCCCAACACCGTCGCCTCCGCACCCAGCAGCAGCCGCCACGCCCGCTCATCCAGATGCGGCCGGATCAAAGCCAACCGCCTCGCCATCGGGTCGGAGTCCACCTCGGGCAGCGTCATAGCACGGACCCTAACCCAGGCAACCCGGCAGACCCAGCTAATTACTGCGCGATCCCTAACCGGCGCGTTCAGCCCATCGCCGGCGAAGGTCGCCGCCGCGATCGGAGGAGTGATCACCCCTGACCCGCACCCCTCGTCGCGGCAAGCCGATTTGCCGCCGGTCGCAGGCGAGGACGGCGTCGACCTCGTCTGCTATCGCCGCGCTGAGCTGCCGCAGCAGCGCGCCGATCTGTACCTCATCCACGATGAGCACCCGCAGGCCCGCGCGGGCAAGCAGCAGGCCGGTGGCGGCGCCAGCGGGTCTGGCGCCGACGACCACCACGTCGTAGTCGTGGCCCTGGCTGGTTGCTGTCATCGTTATCGCGCTCCTTAGGACGCCGCGCGCCTGCAGACGTGGGAGCCGCGAGTGATGTGCCGAACGACGGCCGCGGCGTCATGACGGACGCCGTCGATGAAGTCCGAGTCGCGGCGGTGTTGGAAGCGCTGCCCCACTACGTACAACCCGGCGACCGGGGTCACGCCGCGGTATTGCCGGATCTCGCCGTCGCCGCCCAGGGCGGGTACCCGCAGCCACGGGTACGCGCGGGTGTACCCGGTCGCCCAGAGCACCGTGCGGATCCCAGCCCGGCGCAGATCGAGGTGACGAACGGCCGGTCGCATGGCAACGGTGCTTGATGCGATTGGCGGCCCGCCTTGGTAGACCAGGCCATGGGTAGCGATGTGGTCGTCGATGCTGGAGAGGAGGCGGCGCATTCGATAGTCGGCATCGCCGGCGGTGGCATCGAGGTCGCCGGTGAATTCGACGTGGGGGCCGTCGATTCCACTGAGCCGGCCGGTCAGCCGGACGCCGACCGCCTGCAGGGCGGGCAGGTCGACGTCAGGGTGGTCGCGGCCGATCAGCTGCAGCGCACCCTCGCCGCGGACCCTGGCTGGGTGGACGACGTCGTCGATGGTGACGCGGAAGGTGCCGATCTGCTCCAGCCACCTCCAAATGTCTCGACCGCGGTAGCGGCGAGGAAGGCGGCCGTGCCGGCCGACCGCCAGGGTTACCGGTCGACCGACCCGGGCCAGCTCGTCGGCCAGCTGGACGCCGGACGCGGAGGCTCCGACGACGAGCACGCCGCCGGTTGGGAGCTGGGCCGGGTTTCGGTACGTGCTCGCCGTCACCTGGGTGATCGACGGGCTGAGCCGACCCGCCAGCCCTGGAATGCGCGGCTGATCGCACCAGCCGGTCGCGATGATGACCGTGGCTGCTCGCCAGGCGCCGCGATCAGTGCGGACGGTGAAGCCGCTGCCCGTCTGTTGCACGCTCGTCACGGCCGTCCCGGCGTGCACGGGTGCGCCGAACGAGGCGGCATAGCTGGCTAGGTAGCTGGAGAATTCGGCCGAGGACATGTAGCCGTCCGGCTGGGTGCCCTGGTAGCTCCAGCCGGGCAGCCGGGTGGCCCAGTTCGGCGTGAGCAGCCGCAGCGAATCCCACCGCTGGCTGCGCCACCGCTCGGCCACCCGGCCGCGCTCGAGCACGACGTGGTCGACGCCGGCGTCGGTCAAGCACCGGCTGACGGCCAGGCCCGCCTGGCCGGCGCCGATCACCACGGTGTCGATCGAGAACACTTCGCGCCCCTCCTGTCGGCAGCGTTCGAGCTAGCCGGCGTTGACGTCGATCGACACCGGCACACCATTGGTGATCACGTCGAACACCGCGGAGCGCATTCGGGACTGCTCAACGACCTTGCGCAGCTTGACGGGGTCGTCACCCGAGAGCGTGAAGGTGACCTTGATGTTCTCGAAGCCGTTGCGGACCTGGTCGGACAGGCCGAGGATGCCGAGCAAGTTGATGTCGCCTTCGACCGTGGACTTCACTGAGGTCAGGTTGACGTCGCGTGCGGCGGCGATGTTGGCCAGGCCCGAGGTCAGGCAGGCGGCGAGGGCATGTAGCAGGTACTCCACGGGCGTCGGACCCTGGTCGCGGCCGACGAGCACGGCTGGGTGGTCGGCGTCGAGGGACCACGACTGCTCGTGCGCCATCTCTTGCGTCGCGCCGTAGAAGCCGTGGATGGTGGACCGGTTGTTTGTTCCGCTCAACCACTCGTTGCTGGCGCGGAACTGGAATCGGGCGATCTCCGGGTTGGCCTTGACGGCGTCGAGGGTGGCGAACAGCCCAGCCGTGTCGACCCCGTTGCGTACCGGGTGCTCGATTGTGGTCATGGTGGTGCCTCCTTGGCGTTGGGATCGGTCTCATTCGGTCGACCGACCTAGATACTCGGATGTTCGAGCATTGGATTTGATACGCAGTTGCTTCTAGACGAGCTCGGCGATGAGCCTGGCGGCGCGGGCCGCGCCGTCGGTCTCGACGTCGCGGTAGTCGACCGGTTTGCCCGCCAGTTCGGCGATGTCGGCGGCGATTTGGTCGGGATCGGCAGTGGCGTAGTCCAGGCAGGTGCCGGCGTTGTAACGGTCGAGCCGGTACCGGACGTGGAAGTTCTGCTCGAAATGGTGACCGAGCGGGAAGTAGAGGAACGGCCGCTTGGCGGCGGTCAGCTCCATCGTCGTGGTCAGCCCGCCCTGCACAACGGCGAGGTCGGACACACACAAGTGCTCGTAGAGACGGTGTACGTAGCCGTGCAGCTCGAGGCCGGCCCGCTCGGGGAAGGAGGCCGGATCGATGCGGGGCCCGGTCACCACGATCATCCGCAGCTCGGGTACGGAGTCCTTGGCCAGCGGATACGCGGCGACGACCTTCTCGATCAGGGCCCGGCCGACGCCGCTGCCGCCGACCGCGACCACGCAGACCAGCTCGTCCTCGTGGTACCCGAGTTGCGCACGGGTCGCCGCAACCTCGTCGGGTTCTGGTGGGGTGAAGCCGGTGATGTAGCCGGAGTAGGAGAAGTGCTGCGTGGTCCAGTCGCGGATCGCCGGCAGGTCACCACCGAAGGTGTCCGGCACGATGTCCTCGTCGTTTCCGACGAAGACGGCCCGGTCCCGGATCCACGGGTAGCGGTCGATGTGCTCGATCATCTCGGCGTTGTAGTCGGTGGTCAGGAACGCTTCCCGCTCCCCTCCGTCGGGCATCGGCAGGTAGCCCACGAAATCGGTGAGCCAAACGTTCTGCCCTCGCTTCAGCTCCGGGTTCTCGTGCCAGTAGTAGTCGACGTCCCAGGCCTCGTCGCCGATCACCAGGTCGTAGCAGCCCTCCTCGACCACCTCCTGGAACACCATGAAATTGGCCACCAGGATCTCGTCCATCCGGCGCAGTGCCTGGAAGCAATGCAGATCATGGCCATGGGCCTCGGAGGCGATGTGGCCGGATTCGCTGGCCAACCAGCGGCTGGCCGGGTGGATGTGCTCGCCTTCGGCGTCGAGCACGGTGGTCACCGGGTGCTGGGCCAGCCAGTCGATCTCCAGATCAGGACGGAGCTGCCTGAGTTCCTTGGCCACGGCCACGTCCCGTCGGACATGGCCCAGCCCGATCGGCGAGGACAGGTACAGCACCCGCTTCGCGCGGCTCAGGCCGCGGGTCCAGGTCGTCGTGTGCATCGATACTCCCGTGATCTGCTCGACGAATCCGGTGATGAGCCGGGTGACCTTTACCGGGTCCCGGACGTGCGGAAGATGGCCGGCGCCGTCGAGGACGACCAGGTCGCCGTCGGTCAGCTCGGCGAGTTGCCGTCCACGCGCCACCGGCTGGCACCGGTCATCCGACCCGTGCAGGACGAGCACCGGGCTCTGCACCCGGCGGCATAGGGCTTCGGCCTCGCTCGCCGACGGGGCCGCGCGACCCTCCCGCTCGGCGATCATGGCCTCCGCGTCCGTGTCCAACGCCCAGCCCACCGTGTCCTCGTACTGCTTGGTGGAATGCGGCTCGGGCAACTGCTGGTCGAAGAAGAACTCCACCCAATGTCGGTAGCCGCCGTCCTGCCGCCAGAACTGGCGGTTGCGCATGGCCCAGCCAGTCGGCGCGTCCAACGGATCCGCCCACCGCCGCTCCGCATCCGCGGCATAGGCGTAGCCCGGCGCGAGGGCGAGCCCCGGGGCGATCGCGACGACACCCAGCGCCCGCTCAGGGTGATCGGCGGCCAGCCGCAACGCCCAGGGCACGGCGTGACAGTGGGCTACAAGAATCACCCGGTCGACCTCGGCGGCCGCCAGCACGGCCAGCAGGTCGTCGACCACCTCGGCCGGCGTATAGCGGTCGGATGTATGTGGGCGGTCAGATCGGCCCGTGCCCCGGCCATCGGTCGTGAGCACGGTGAACCACCGCGCCAGGGACGGCGCGATCCCCTTCCATGACCGGGCATGCGAGATCGGCGAGGCCGGGACGAGCAGCAGCGCCGGCTCGCCTCGGCCATAGGCCTCGAAGCCCACTCGGACGCCGTCGCGCTCGACCACGCCCTCGCGGTCGGGCAGGCGGGCCCTCATCGTCCCAGCCGATCGACGAACTGCTTGATCAGCATATTGACCCGCACTGGATCGCGAACGTGCGGAAAGTGGCCGGAGCCCCCGAAGGTCGCAAGCCGGCCGCCGGTGCATTCCGCGAGCGCCTGGCCTTCCGCGTAGCCGCGCACTGCGTCGTGCGTGCCGTGGATCACCAGAACCGGGCAAGCCACCTGCGTCGCCAGCCGCCGGGTAGTCGCCCCGTCGCAATCCTTCAGGCCCAGGTCCGACGCAATCAGCGTCTGGCCGTCGGTCTCGAGCGCCCATCCGATCGCGTCCTCGATCGGTTTGGTGGAGTGCGGTTCGGTGAAGATCCGCCGCATGAAGAAGTCCACGAAGTCCGCGTAATTCGTGCGCCAGAAGCGCGCGTTGTACTTCTGCCAAGCGACCGGCTCGTCGAACACGTTGTGGAAGCGTTGCACCCGACGCTCCGGCAGCCCCGGCACGAGCGGCGCGGTCGGCTCGATGAACACCGCGCCCAGCACCCGCTCCGGATGCTCGGCGCACAGCCGGAGCCCCCACAAGGTGCCGCAGGACACGGTGACGACGACAGCGCTCTCGATCCCGGCTGCGTCCATAACCGCCAGCGCGTCCGAGGCGAACACGACGTCGGTATAGGCATCCGGATGGATGGGCCGGTCGGAGCGGCCGTTGCCGCGCCCGTCGAAGCACAGCACGGTGAAGTGCCGAGCCAGGTACGCGACCTGCATCTTCCAATGGCGTGAATGCACCAGCGACCAGGTTGGCAGCAGAAGAACCGTCGGCGCGCCCTGACCGTAACGCTCGTTAGGGCTATTCAGCTGACCGGACCAATGCGCTGGACGCCCGGCGCCATGGGCGGTCCGCGCGGGGCCGGTCCAGGCTCGGTGGGTGGCCACCTCCTCCCGGCGGCTTGGGCGGGACAAGCTTGGGCTTCGGGTCTGCCACCAGCTCGCGGTAGCGCACCGGCGGGTGGGCGACGGCGAGTTCGAGGACGCGGTAGAAGGGCATGCCGCGGGCGCGGGATCGGCGCCGGTTGAAGCGGAAGACGAACTCGTTCAGGTAGCTCTGCAGATGGGCGTCCTCGACCGAGGCCTGGTGGGTGCCCAGCAGCCAGCGCTTGGCCAGCGACGCGACCCGGTGGACACCGGGCAGCAGCTTGCCGGGGTCCTCGCCGCGGGCACGGGCGGCGCGTTGGCTGCGCGGCTCGTGGGTGTAGCCGAGCCGTTCGATGCCTTGGTAGCCCGGCCAGCCGTCGGTGATCACTCGCGCTCCCGGCTCGACGTTCGCGGTGATGAACGCGTGCAGCGTCGCGGCGGAGGCGTCGGTGAGCACCTGCATCCGGCACCGCCCGAACCCGCGCGGCTCGATCACCTCGATCGCCACTCCTACCAGGACTTTCTTGCCCTTGGCGCGCCCGCCACGCAGCCCGGGCTCCTCACCGCCGACGTAGGTCTCGTCGACTTCCACGGTGCCGGTGAGCCGATCGCGACCCGGACGTACCAGCACCGACCGCAGCCGGTGCAGCATCGCCCAGGCGGTCGCGTAGGAGCCGATCTCCAGCGAGCGCTGCAGGCTCAACGCCGACATGCCGTCCTTGCCCGAGGCGAACAGCCAGCACGCCTCGAACCACACCGTCAGCGGCGTGCGGCGCCGGTCGAACAGCGTCCCCGCGGTCACCGACGTCCGCTTCCCACAGGCCACGCACTTGTACCGGCCATCGGCAACCAGCCATCCGCCCGTGTACCCACAACGCGGGCAGGCGAAGCCGTCTGGCCAGCGCAGCCAGTCCAGATAATCCAGGCAGTCCGCATCGGTCG
Organism: uncultured Actinomycetota bacterium; assembly: GCA_963839175.1. Lineage (GTDB taxonomy): Bacteria > Actinomycetota > Actinomycetes > Mycobacteriales > Jatrophihabitantaceae > CAWIUB01. Next base: position 24,222 of record CAWIUB010000051.1, on the reverse strand, counting down.
CGAACCACGAGCGCAGCTCGCCGGCCGACCTCGGATAGTGCACACCAGCTCGCGGCCGTACCGCATCCACTACATCATCTTAGTCCGGTCAGCTGAATAGCCCCAACGCTCGTAATGGATCTCGACATCGTCCCGGCGCACCGTGCCCTCGACGGCCGGTTGACAGGCCCTCATCGTCGCCGCCTCGGCTTCGGCGGCTCCTCGAGCAGCCGCAGCAGCTCGCCGACCTTGCGCAACGCCGACCGTGCCGCGATCTTCGACTCGTCCAGACCGACCAAGATCAACGCCTCGGCGCCGATGAACGGCAGACCGGCCAGGGCGGCCAGTTCCTCCGGCCTGAACGGGCTCAGCGAGCCGAATCGCTCTTTGGCGCGTTGCCCCACGTCGCCCAGCAGGTCGAACCAGCCGCGTACCTCGGCTGAGACCGCAGCTGCGATCTCCGGATTGGACCAACCCGCAGCGGTCATCTCCATCAGCACTCGCACGTAGCCCGACTCGAGATCGTCGTCGAAGAAGTCGCAGGCCTGCAGCCATTGCTTCCACAGCGGCAGGTCGGCCTCATACATGGCGGCCTGCCTGGCGAGCCGCAGCCGGTTCTCCGCGTCGAGCACCGCGAGCATCAAGTTCTGCTTCGAACCGAAGTGGTAATGGATCTGGCTCAGTGGCACCCCCGCCGCCTCGGCGATACCCCGCGTCGAAAGATTCGCATAGCCGACGTCCAGCAGCGCACCCTTCGCGGCAGTCAGGATTCGCAGCCGGGTGTCCTGCTCCACCACCACGGTCCCCCCAACGCTGTATCTGACCGATCGGCTCTCTTGTTCGGTCGCCCGACCGATATGGTCGGCCGCAACCGCCCACTTGTCAAGGCCCGTTTTCAATGGTGGATGTGAGGTGGTCCCCGCCTGGAAGCCAAGAATTGAGCCGTGAGCTCTTCTGGGTGGGAGCGGACGTGAGCAGACGCGGGCGGGATATCCCGCCGTGAGTGTGTGAGCGACGCGCTCGCCTGGACGATTGTCGAACTTGGTCATTCCCGCCGGAGGAGCATCGCTGCGGTGACCTTGACGTACCAGTTCTCATACTCGCGCGGACTCCAGCCGCGGTCCCGCACGAGCCACAGGTAGATACGTGAATCCATGTGCGTGGACAAAACGTCGGCGGCCTTGCTGATGGTGATCCCTCGGCGCAGCAGCCCGCTGCTTTCCAGGTGCTCGGCGAAGAACCCCATACCAGTCACGCGTTGTTCGTCGAAGGTCTGCTGCAGCTTCCGAATCTCGGGGTCGGCGTCGGCGGCTGCCCGGACTACCTGTTCGAGGTCAGCGCTGCGTTCCTGAACCAGGCGGAGATGGCGGGCGTACTTCGCCAGTTTGCGGCGCCCGTTTTGCTCGGCCTGGACCGCCAGGATGTCCGGCCGGTTCCGGACCGGGATCGGGGCGTCGTCGCCGGCGATGGCCATGTCCACGGCCTGCTGGAGCAGGGCGGCCTTCCCGCCGACGACGGCGTAGACGGTCTGCACGGCAACCCCGGCGTGCTCGGCGATGTCGGCCATGGTGGTGGCGGCGAAGCCTCGGCTGAGGAACAAGTCGCGCGCCGCGGTGACAACCCGACTGCGGGTGTGGCTCGCGGCGGCCTGACGCCGAGTCGCGTCGTACCGCCGGGGGCTCTTGACAGAATCCGCCATTGGCTAGAACCTTATTCCGGTGGAATGCCGTTCCAACTGATTATATGAGGAGGCCGAAATGTACGCGTGGTGCCAGGACATGCCCGGTGTGTCCGCCGACGACTACGCCGAGGTGATCGCCGAGTTGGACGGGGCCGAGAAGCACCCCGCCGGGCTGGTCGCTCACGTCGCGGGTCCGGTTGCCGGCGGCTTCAGGATCGTTGACGTCTGGGAGTCGAAGGAATCGGCCGAGCGGTTCCACCGCGACCTCCTGCGACCCGCGGTTGCGCGTGCACACGGCGCCCGTGGGCCGGACGTGCCAGCAGGCTTTCAGGTCTTCGATGTGACTGGCTGACGACAGAGTCGACTGGGAACTCCCTCGGCCTTGCGTCGCCGGTGATGATGACCGCGCCGGATCGCTCGGCGAGCCCGACCAGATAGTCCCCGTCGGGGTCACGCGTACACGGAGCTAGAACCGTGCCCAGATCGTCGAGCAGATGCGGTGAGATGACCGCGATCGTTGGCGCAGGCTGAGGGCACGACGCAGCTGAGCGCCACCAGATCAGGCTCGCAGCACACGATCACGCTCGGGAAGCGCAGTGCCGGCCGACCCGCTGCATGCGCACCGCCGCTTTGTCTGTCGAACCAGCCTTGGCATCGTGGCTGCAGCCCGTGCTGCACAGGCAAAGCGACCGATCGAACAGCGCAAATAGGCCGACGATCCCGCATTGCTGGCTAGTCTCCTTTACGGGATGCTCCGAAGCGGGTAGAAGCAAGGATCTGGGCTGCTGCTTCCAGGAGGCAGACATGAGCGATATCGCGACCGCCGGTTCCTTCGCCAGCGGGGCCACGGCATCAGACCCGACCGCCGTGCCCGAAACCCGGACGTCGATCGAGGATCTCGCCATCAACACCATTCGCACGCTGTGTATCGACGCGGTTCAGGCTGCCAACTCGGGGCACCCGGGGACGCCGATGGCGATGGCCCCGGTCGTGTACGAATTGTGGAACAAAGTGTTGCGCTTCGACCCACAGCTGCCGATCTGGAGCAACCGCGACAGGTTCGTGCTGTCGGCCGGTCACGCGTCGATGCTGCTGTACGCGATGCTGCACCTGACACGGGTCATGGCGGTCAACTCCTCCTACGAGACCGTCGGGCAGCCGGCCGTCACTCTGGACGACATCAAGAAGTTCCGCCAACTCGATAGCGCCTGCCCGGGTCATCCCGAGTACCGCTGGACCTCCGGAGTGGAGTGCACAACCGGGCCTCTCGGAACGGGACTCGCGACGAGTGTGGGCATGGCGATGGCCGGCAAATGGCAAGCCACGACGTTCAATCGCCCTGGCTTCGAGCTGTTCAGCTACAACGTCTACGCGCTCGGTGGCGACGGTTGCCTGATGGAGGGCATCGGGCAAGAGGCGGCCTCGCTCGCGGGACTCTTGCAGCTGGACAACCTCTGCTGGATCTACGACAACAACCACATCACGATCGAGGGTTCCACGTCGCTGGCGTTCGGTGACGATGTCGCCGCCCGCTTCATCGGATACGGATGGAACGTCACGCGCGTCGGTGACGCCAACGACCGGCGCATGCTCGCCCGGGCATTCGAGGTGTTCCGGCGCGAGGTGACCCGCCCAACACTGATCATCGTCGATAGCCACATCGGCTACGGTGCCCCGACGAAGATGGACACCGCGGCCGCGCACGGGGAACCGCTGGGTCCGGACGAGGTTCGTGCCGCGAAGCGCTTCTACAGCTGGCCGCAAGACGCGCTGTTCCTCGTCCCCGACGGGGTCTACGAGCACTTCGCCGCTGGGATCGGCGCGCGCGGGGCAGAACTGCGTGCAGCCTGGGAGCAGGAGTTCGAGCGATACCGCGCCGAGTACCCAGTGTTTGGCGAGCACCTCGACCGGATGCAACGGCGGTTACTTCCTGACGGCTGGGATGCGGACATTCCTGCATTCCCCGCGGACGAGAAGGGCAAGGCCGGCCGCGATGCGAGCGGTGCCGTCCTCAACGCGATCGCCCCCCGGATGCCGTGGCTGCTCGGCGGCGCTTGCGATCTGGCGCCGTCCACGAAGACGCGGCTCACCTTCGACGGCGCGGGCGATTTCGAGCCCGGCAGCTACGGCGGGCGCAACCTCCACTACGGCGTCCGCGAGCACGCCGCTGCGGCCGTGGCCAACGGCCTGTCGTTGTCGAAGATCAGGCCGTATCAGTCGGGCTTCCTCATCTTTTCGGACTTTCAGCGTGGAGCGTTGCGGCTCTCCGCACTCATGGAACTGCCAGTGATCCACATCTTCACGCACGACTCAATCGGCGTCGGCGAGGACGGGCCGACGCACCAGCCAGTCGAGCACCTCGCGTCCCTCCGAGCAATGCCGGGGCTCATCGACCTAAGGCCGGCAGACGCGAACGAGGTCGCCGAGGCATGGCGCGTCATCATGCCCCTTCGTCATGAGCCCGTCGCGCTGCTGCTGTCCCGGCAGCCCCTGCCAACGCTGGACCGAACGAAGTTCGCGTCCGCAAGCGGGCTGGCGCGCGGTGGCTACGTGCTGGCCGATGCCTCCGACGGCACTCCGGAGATCATCTTGATCGCAACCGGCAGCGAGATTGCACTCGCCATCGGCGCATACGAGCAACTGGGCAGCGAGAACATCCGCGCCCGCGTGGTGAGCCTGCCCTCCTGGGAGCTTTTCGATCGCCAGAACCAGGAGTACCGGAACTCGGTTCTGCCACCTTCGGTCACTGCGCGCGTCGCTATCGAGCAGGCATCTGGCTTCGGCTGGGAGCGGTATGTCGGCTCGGGCGGCGCGATCGTCGCGATGTCGACCTTCGGCGCGTCGGCACCGCTGCGGGCCCTGCAGTCGAAGTTTGGCTTCACCCCCGATGCGGTCGCGCGTGTGGCCAAAGAACAAATCGCGCGAGCATCTCGCACCTAGCCAGCCTCCAGAGGCAATCCGCGCAGGCAGCGACCACGATTCCCCACTGGATCCGACAATGGGGACGTGCACGACGCGCCACGGTTTCGCATCTGGCCGCCGGTCGCGCTCGGCGTGCCCCTGCTCGCCGGGCTCGTCGCCACCGCGACGGTGGGCGACCCGTTCCAGGTCCCATCCGGCGCGCGCCTCCTCGGCTGGGTGCTGCTTGGTGGCTTCGTAGTGTGGAACGGCTGGACGCTGTCGGTGATGGTCGCCAACCGGACGGCGGTGCTCCCCGGCGGGGCTACCCGGACCGTCCTTGACCGCGGACCGTTTCGGGTGAGCCGCAACCCGCTATACCTGGGCCTGATCGCCTTCGATGCCGCCATAGCGCTGCTGTGGCCATCGGCCTGGGGCTTGTTGCTCGTCCCGCTCGGCGTCCTGGCCCGCACCTGGGGCGCGATCGTGCCTGAAGAGCAGTACCTTTTCGACAAGTTCGGCCCAGACTACGACGCGTACCGGCGCCGAGTCCGACGCTGGCTGTGATCTCAGCCGACGCATTCGAGCCGCCGCTGGAGAGGAGACGCTGGTGCCAGCGTGGATCTGCGTGACCTGCGGGCCAAGACTCAAGATGGGCTATCCCGGTAGTTGATCCCCGGGATAGCCGCGCGGCGTCGGCCGGGCGATCGTCGAGCGGCTGCTTGTTGACGGCGGCAGCGTGGTCGCGATCGAGCTCGATCCGACGGCGCTGGAGTGGCAGGTCATGCACAGGCGGTCGCGGCGGGCGTAGCGCGGGTGTCTCACGGCGATCTGGTCGCGAGTCACAACCGTGGTTTGATCGCGAGCAACGTCCGCACCCGCCCACAAGTCCGTCTGGGCCAGATCCATAACCGCCTCTCGCTGTTGCGTCTGAGGGCAGAGATACTGACGCAATGGCCTACGACGAGGAGCTCGCGAACCGTGTGCGCGAGCATGTTCAGGGTGAGGAAGGCCTGACCGAAAGACGCATGTTCGGCGGCCTTGCCTTCTTGATCAACGGCAACATGGCCGTCAGCGCGAGCAGCCAGGGCGGTTTGCTCCTGCGGGTTGACCCCGTCCAGACCGACGCCCTGGTCAGCGAGCCACACGCTCAGCGCTTTGTGATGCGCGGCCGCGAGATGGACGGTTGGCTTCGCATTGATGCTGACGCGCTGGAGTCGGACGACGAGCTCGAACGGTGGGTAAGCCGAGGCGTCGCATACGCTCGATCCTTACCGGCAAAGTGACCGTCCGGTCTGGTTCGGGTATGAAGCTTTGGTATGGCGTCGCTCGGGGGTAGGGACCGATGGACCTAGTGATCGCCGTCGCCGATCCTCGGGCTAAGGATGTGCGAGGGCTGTTGGAAGGACATTTGGCGTTCTGCCGAGAAGTCACCCCACCGGGCCACGTCCACGCGTTTGACGTCGAGGACTTCTTGGATCCTGCGGTTACGCTCTTTGGCGCCCGCCGTGACGGTGTGCTGGTCGGGGTCGGAGCGCTGAAGCGGCTGGACGGGCAACGCGCCGAGCTGAAGTCGATGCATACCGGTGAGTTCAGCCGAGGCCAGGGAATTGGACGGGCATTGCTCTGCCACCTGTTGGCGTTCGCAGTCGACCATGGTTTTCGCAACGTGAGCTTGGAAACCGGAACAATGGAGGCCTTCACGCCAGCACGCACGCTGTACGCGAAGGCTGGCTTCGTCCCGTGCGAGCCATTCGGGCCGTACGCCGACAATCCCAACAGCGCGTGCATGACGATCGGGCTTAAGCCCGTCAGCCCCGAGGCGGCAGGATCGCGATCGGTGGGGTGATGGCGAGCTGGCCGGGTAGTTCGGCGCGGGACTGCATCGGCTGGCCGAGGCCGGGCGTCCACACCAGTAGGCGGGTTTGTGACGCCTCGTTGAGGGCGATCACCAGCCATCGGCTATCACCGGAGAACACGAGTCCGGGCTGCGTTTTCGGCGCAAACTCGAGGCCGGGGACGATCTGGAGCTGGCTGGTGTCTAGGTCTAGCAGCGCGATGTCAGCCGGCGGCTGGGAGTGCCCGGGGTCGTAGCGCGGGTCTGCCGCCGCGCGCTGGAGCAAGAAGGCCAGCAGCCGACCGTCGGGGCTGACGACCGCGAAGGAGCTCGGGCGTCGTCCGGCTGGCAGGAGGTAACGGTGGTCGCCGCGGTCTGACAGCCCGCGGCGGTGCAGGGTGCACACGATGGGTTGGGGGCAAGCGTCGCTCCACACGAGCATGCCGGCCCCCACTGCGATCAGGTAGCCCAATCGCAGGTTGGCCCACGGCGTGGTGTCATCGAGGGGGTAGGTCAACGCCCAGACCCGGGTGTCGTCGGCGAGCAGGTCATCGAATCGGCCTGTCGCCACCGGGTCGGCCTGCCCGTCCAGGCCGACTCGGATCACCCGGGCCGGATAGGCACCCCTGCAATAAGAGATGAGGGCGTAGCTGTCCGAGCCAGACACGGCAAGCTGAGTCACCGACTCATCCCCGCGTAGCGCCGCGCCGGGCACCACTGTCACGCGACCACTGTCGAGATCGACCGTGCGGAGCATTGTGCCGCCCAGCAGCACCTGCAGTCCGGTGTGGGTAGTCAGCGGCACGGCGGACACGATGGGCAACGACCAGTCCGAGCCACACGCGCCGGCCGCGTGCGGCCATTGCCGCCCGGGCGACGACGAGGGGGACGGCATCGACACGATCGCGGACGCGGCAGTCGCGGACCGTCCACCGGCCGCCGCAGCTCGCGAGTGCTGCCCGGCGCGCACAATCGCGAATACGGTCGCCGCGAGGAGAAGCAGCACCGCTAACAACACCCGAACCCACCCCGGCGCCCACGAGGGGCGCGGACCTCGATTCAGCACCTCGTCCGGCACACCACCATCACAGCACCACACCGGCATCTCGGCAGTCGTCGATAACGACCCGCGTGACCTACCGGCACCCCCTTGCACCTGCGGAGCCGCAGCGCTGATCATTGTCAAGCATGACAATCCAGGTGAGCCGCACCTGCGTTCGCATCGACAACGGCCTCGTTCTGGACGATGGCTCCACCGCGGATGGCTCGTCGCCTGGTGGGACGCGGTCGAAGGCCACCTGATAGCCGTGATCGTGACATTGGGGGATGCCCGGTGAGGTTCTCAACTGCCTCCGTCGCCCATGCGTGCAGCCGCCATGCCGGGCGCACGCTGATCGCATGGAGCGTCGTGCTAGCAGGCTCGATTGCGGCCCTCGCATTTGCCTTGACCGGCTTCACGACCACGGCTACCGCGACCAACAATCCGGAATCCGAGCGGGCCCACCACCGGCTACTCGCGGCCTTCCCGCCCGATCCACAACGCACCGTCACCGATCTGATGGTCGTGCGCTCTGCGCGCTCGACCGTCGACGACGTGGGCTTCCGCAGCTTCGTCGATGGGGTCGTGCGGGCGGTCCGCGAGACCGGCGGCGTGCGCAGCGCAGTCACGTACTTCGACACTGGGCAACCTTCGCTGGTCTCCGCCGACCGCCACGCGACGCTGGTGTCGATGAACATCACCGACGACAACGCCGCCGGCGGCGTCATCGCCACGGTTCGGCGCGCGGACGCCGACGCGGATTTCGCGGTCGCGATCACCGGCAACACCACACGTGATCACGACTTCAACCTGCTGTCCGAGCGCGATCTGCGCAATGGCGAGCTCAAGTTCGGCATTCCGGCGGCGCTGCTCATCCTGCTGCTCGTCTTTGGCGCCGTCGTCGCGGCCCTGGTGCCACTGCTGATGGCAATCGTCGCGATCACAACCGCGCTCGGGCTCGTTGCGCTGCTCACCCAGCTGGTCGAGCTGTCGATCTTCACGACCAACATGCTGACCGGCATGGGCCTCGCGCTCGGAATCGACTACGCCCTATTCGTCATCTCCCGCTACCGGGAGGAGCGTGGTCGCGGACGGGCACCGGACGACGCGATCGACGCCACGGGCGCGACGGCGAGCCGCGCGGTCCTCTTCAGCGGATCGGCATTCGTGATCGCCATGTTCGGCCTGCTACTCGTGCCGTCCTCGATCTTCCGCAGCTTGGCCGCAGGAGCGATCCTCGTCGGCCTGACCTCGCTCGCGGTCGCGCTCACGCTGCTGCCGGCGTTGCTCGGACTCCTCCACGATCGCGTCGACGCCGTCCGCCTGCCGATCGTCGGCCGCCGGTCGGTGGAGCGGGCGAATCCGGAAGGCCGGTTCTGGGGCGCGATCATCGACCGCGTCCTGTGCCGCCCGGCGCTCAGCCTCGCTCTCGCTACCCTTGCGCTCATCGCACTCGCGCTGCCCGCGTTCGGGCTGCGGATCGGTACGTCCGGGGTCAGCACGCTCCCCAACGACCTGGCGGCGAAGCAGGGCTACCTCGCACTGCAACGCGACTTCGCGGCGCAGACCGCGGATCCGGTCCACGTGCTCGTCGCGAATCATGCCGGCGCGGTCTCAACGGCACTGCAGCAGCTGCGCGACCGGCTCGACGCCGACCCGCGCTTTGGGCCCGGAGAGATCCGCGTCGGCACTGGCGGCGTTGCAGACCTCGTCCTCCCGGTGCGTGGCGATCCGGCCGGCGACGGGGCCATCGCGGCGGTTCGCGACCTGCGCGATCGGATCGCTCCGGCGGCGTTTGAACGGACCAACGCCGATCCGCTCGTCGGTGGCTCCACGTCAGAAACCGTCGACTACCTCCATAACGTCACGAATCCGGCGCCACTCGTGTTCGCCTTCGTCCTCGGTTTCTCCTTCGTCCTGCTGACGATCGCCTTCCGCTCGATCGCGGTCGCGCTCACCGCGATCGCGCTCAACCTGCTCTCGGTCGGGGCAGCGTATGGCTTGCTCGTGCTCGTCTTCCAGCACGGCGTCGCAGCGAGCGCGCTCGGCTTCCAGACCGTGGATGCGATCGAGGCCTGGGTCCCGCTGTTCCTGTTCTCGGTGCTGTTCGGCCTCTCGATGGACTACCAGGTGTTCCTGCTCAGCCGCATCCGCGAGCGCTTCGATCAAGGCGCTGACACGGCCGCGGCCGTCCGCTGGGGGGTCGCCTCCACCGCGCGGATCATCACCGGCGCCGCGCTGATCATCGTCGCCGTCTTTGCCGGCTTCGCGCGCGGCGACCTTGTCATGTTCCAGCAGATGGGCTTCGGCATCGCCGTCTCGTTGCTCATCGACGCCACCGTCATCCGCTCCGTCGTGCTGCCCAGCGCGATGGTGCTACTCGGCGACCGCAACTGGTACCTCCCGCGGTGGCTCAACTGGATCCCGCACCTCGAGGTCGAAGGCCACCTCGACGCCGAGCCGCAGCCCCACCCGGCGTAGGCGCACGTTCCGCTTCGCTGCGGACGCTTCGGCTGGTGGGTAGGCTGCCTGCGGCCATGGCAATCCGACCTCATCAGGCGCCGTTCCTGCTCCTGTCCATCCGCGCCGAGGATGAGGCAGCCGATGATGAGTACGCGGCGATGCTGAGGCTGGGTGGTTTGGACGAGTGCGGGTTGCGGCGAATCCGCCTGGAGCGCGAGCCGTTGGGCCACGTAGACCTCGACGCCTGGTCCGGCATCATCCTGGGTGGCGGTCCTTATAACTTCAGCGATCCGCCAGCGGACAAGTCGGCCGACCAGCGCCGCGTCGAAGCCGATCTGCTTGGGTTGCTGGATGAGGTTGTCGCCCGTGACATGCCGTTCCTTGGCTGCTGTTACGCGATCGGTGCGCTGGGCACGTACACCGGTGCGACGGTTGATCGAACGTTTGGCGAGCCGGTCGGATCGGCGCTGATATCGCTGACGGCCGCCGGCCGCGCGGACAAGCTGCTAGCTGGCATGCCGACGGTGTTCGAGGCATTCGTGGGACACAAGGAAGCGATCAGCGAGCTACCGCCGGAGGCGGTATTGCTGGCGTCGTCGCCGGCGTGCCCGGTCCAGGCCTTTCGAGTGGGCCGCAACGTCTACGCCACACAGTTTCACCCGGAGTTGGACGTCGCTGGCATCTGCACTCGGATTGACGTGTACAAGCACCACGGGTATTTCGACCCTGATGCCGCCGATTCGCTGAAGGAATCGATGCGCCAGCGGACAGTGGTGCACCCGCCGATCGTCTTGCGCAATTTCGTCCGCCATTTCGCCGCGACAGAAGCTTCGTAGTGCAGTCGAAGATCCCCTGCCGCCGCTATCCCGCGGCCCGGATCTCGTGCAGGCGGCGCAGCCGGTGACGGGCCATCGCCTCGACCGCATGATCCAATCCGGCGCGGACGCCGGCGCGCCGCAGCTGATAACGGCAACGCGCGACGCACCGCAACACAGTTCCGGGCGGCAACGCACCACGGTACTCAGCCACCAGCCGACCGGTGACCTCACCGATCGGATCATCCCAACCGTGTTCCCCGACGTGTCGGCTCATGGCTCCTCCTGCCGGCCGGCTGCGTTTCTGACGCTGCCGACGCCGTCTCACCATGGTTACGGAAGACGCCGGTGTCCCCCCTTGCCGGTCAGGACGGTACCCCGCCCCACCGAAAGATCACAAGAGGTGCACGCGAGGTGACATTGCGTCACCGGCTTTCGGTGCCTGCTTCACTCCCTCTCGCGCGGACGTGATAGACATCACTTGCCTGGGTGCGAAAGGGTGGACCGATGAAGCGATTGATGTCGGCGCTCGCGGCGCTCGCAGCCGCATCCGTCACGCTAGGCGCGACGCCAACCGCCAGCGGAAGCGGTGGCAGCCTGTGGAGTGCGAGCGTTCCGTTCACGAACGTCGTCGCCAGCTCCCCGACGACGGGCGGTGGCTACCCGGTACCGCCAGGCTCCCGAGTCCCAGAGGCGGGCACCTGCAGCGAGGGACCGTTCAACGCAAACCACTCCGAGTCTTGGCTCGCGGTGAAGCCCGGTACCGAGGACCTCGTCGGGACGTCGAAGTTCTTCTTCGACAAGTACTCGACCTTCTATATGTTCTACAACGGCGCGTATCAGATCCTGGGCGGGACGCCGTCGGGCAACAACCAGGTCCAGGGCTACGACTGCGTCTCGACCGGCATGCAGGCGATGCCGCCGAGCTGGACCAACACGACCGACCCCAACGCGGACTTCGACACCAAGGGCCGCGTGTACCAGACGATGCTGCCGTACAACTCGTTCTTCGACGCGACGAAGCTGCATCCGGACGGCGAGATCGACCTGTCCTACAGCGACGACCTGGGCCGCACCTGGGTGAAGGGCAACGGCGGCGTGCCGCTCGAGCCGCCGAACAACGCGTCGGCCAAGCAGCTCGGGCACGTCGAGGACAAGCAGTGGGTCGCCGTCAACCACATCGTCGGCAACAGGTTCCAGGACCACGTCTACGCAGCCTGGGCAGTATTCAACGGCGGTGGCGGCGGGATCAAGGTGCGCATGGCGGTTTCCCGCGACCGCGGCCAAACCTTCAGCAAGGCGGTCACGATCACCCCGCCGTCTGACGTCAGCGCCGGCGCCACCTACGTCTATCCGGAGATCGACGCCGCCGGAAACGTCTACGTCTCGGTCGTCTCGTTCCCGCCGAACGGAACGGCGTCGACGATCTACGTCGCTCGCTCGACCGATGACGGCCGCACGTTCAGCGCGTTCGTGCCGATCACGACTGTGACCATCCCGCCGGGCGAGGTGTACCCGAACACCCGTTTCCGCAGCGGCATCATCGAGAACTTCGCCGCCAGCCCGACCTATGCCGACCACCTCTACCTCACCTACGAGGACTGGGACACGGCCGGCGGACAGGCGGACGTGAAGTTCACGCAGTCGACAGACGGCGGCGCCACCTGGTCGGCGCCGACTCTAGTCAACGACAACGTCGACGCTCGGGGCGCGCCCACCGACCAGTTCCAGCCGTCGGTGGCCGCCGGCCCCGACGGCGCGGTCGCCGTCGCGTTCTACGACCGGCGTCAGGCCTGCCCCAAGGACAAGAGCATCCTGCCCGCCGATGTCGGACGCACGAACTTCTGCATCGACACCTCGCTGCAGGCGTACAAGGACAGCGGCAGCGGCGCGGTGCCGGCCGGAGGGAACGCGCGGATCTCGCAGTACACCTGGGATCCGGAGCAACCGGGTCAGCACCTCGGCGGCCTCTCCCAGTACCCGTGCGCGGGAGCGACAGATCCCTGCGCGAGGGGTAGCGGCTTCATCGGCGACTACTTCGCGCTCGCGATCTCCGCGAACAACGTCTACGCGCTGATGGTTTCGACCCACTACCCATCGACGGTGACCGCGGACGAAGGCGGCTCGATCTATCACCAGCAACAGGTGCTGGCCACGGTGCCGCGCACCGACTTCGGCACCAGCTACTGAATCGAGGGAGACGTCAGCCGCTGAGACGGCCACAGCATGGAGGTGCTGGTGGACCTGGGGACAATCGCGCTGCGGCAGGTGGTCTTGGACTGCACCGACGCGCGAGCGCTGGCAGAGTTCTACCGGCAACTGCTGGGCCTTCAGTACCGCCCGGGCGACGAGCCTCCGACGTCCGGCGAGCCGGACCCACGAGGACAGGATTGGCTGGTCCTCCGGGAGTCCGGCCGAGGCAGCCAGCTCGCCTTCCAACAGGTAGCCAACCTGGCCGAGGCGACGTGGCCGGACGGGCCACGTCCGCAGATGCTGCACCTGGACATCACGGTCGCCACCGCCGAGGAACTCGACTCCCAACACGAGCGCGCCCTCGCCCTTGGGGCGCGTCTACTTCGCGACCGCTCGGCCGATCCGGAAGAGCCGTTACGTGTCTACGCTGACCCGGCGGGGCACCCCTTCTGCATCTTCGTCGCCGATCCGCAAACGGGTTGAGCCGACCTCAGGTTCAGTCACGCCAGCGTCTGCCATCCCGGGCGATCAGCGCTGCGGCCTCAGGCGGACCCCAAGTGGCGGCCTGGTAGAGCGGGATGGGCCGGGTTTCCTGTGCCCAGTATTCAAGCAACGGATCGACGATCTTCCATGATCGACCTACCTCGTCGGCTCGGATGAACAGCGTTGGGTCGCCGACGAGGGCATCGAGGATCACCCGCTCGTAGGGCTCGGCGTTCGGTTGGTCATAGTCGCTGGAATAGGAGAAGTCCATCGACGCCTTCCTGACCCGGAACTCGTGTCCAGGGACCTTGGCGCCGAAGCTGAGACTGAGTCCCTCGTCCGGTTGCACGCGTACGACAAGGGCGTCCGGCGCCAAGTCCGCAGTGACGTCTGGAAAAAGCGGCAGCTGAGGTGGTCGCTGGAATTCCATGGCGACCTCCGTGACGCGTTGCGGCAGTCGCTTTCCCGTTCGCACGTAAATCGGGACCCCTCCCCACCTCCAGTTGTTGATATTGAGCCTGAGCGCCACAAACGTCTCCGTCGAGCTCAGGCCGTCGACGCCCGCCTCCTCGCGATAACCAGCCATCAGGTTGCCTGGTGTCCCGCCCCTGGTGTACTGGCCCCGGACCGCGCTGGATGCGATGTCTTCGGTGTCGCCGAGTGGCCTGATCGCGCGCAGCAGCTTGACCTTCTCGTCGCGGATTGCTTCCGGATGGAACGAAGTTGGCGGTTCCATCAAGAACAGGGAGAGCACCTGCAGCACATGGTTCTGCACGATGTCACGGACCGCACCTGTGGTCTCGTAAAAGCTCCCGCGGTCGCCCACACCGAGGGTTTCGGCGACAGTGATCTGCACGTTGTCGACCCAGGTACGATTCCAGATCGGTTCGAAGACCGAATTGGCGAAGCGCAACGCGAGCAGATTCTGAACGGTTTCCTTGGCGAGGTAGTGGTCGATGCGAAAGATCTGGGATTCGACAAATGATGTGCTGATCTCACCGTAGAGTTCACGCGCACTGTCTTCGTCCCAGCCGAAAGGCTTCTCGATGACGATCCTGGCGAAGCCGTTTCCTTCGCCATTGCTGATTCCCGCCTTACCCAGGTTCACGGCAATCGGACCGAAGACACGGGGCGGCGTCGCCAGATAGAACACCCGGTTGCCTGCGGTTCCCAACTCGCTGTTGCATCTCACCAAGACGTCGGCCAGCCGGTGATAGGTCTCGAGATCGTCGTAGTCCCCGCTGATATAGCGGAAGCCGGACGTTAGCCTTTCCCAACCGGCGGCAGATCCGAGCTCGTCCGCGGCAGCACGACACCGCGCGCCGAACTGCTCGTCGGTCATCGCAGTTCGTGCGACACCGATAACGACAAACTCCGTGGGGAGCCGTCCCTCTGCGCACAGGCGCGCGATCGCAGGAAGCAGCTTGCGCTCGGTGAGATCCCCGGACGCTCCGAAGATCACGAACGCGCACGGCGGTGATCTGCGATCAGACTCGTCCGGCATGTCGGGCCTCCCGCTTTGCTCGAGCATGTCTACAGCATGCGTCTGGTAACGGCGATGGCAAGAAGAACCCGCCCGCCGCTTCCATGTATCTGTTCTGGGCGCGCTTGTCTCCTCACCCCGTCAGAGGTAACGAACCAGCCACGGAGATGCCATGCGGGTAATGCTGCTCTGCTCGTCCTTCAACGGACTGAGTCAGCGGGCATGGATCGACCTGCGTAACGCGGGCCACGACGTCGTTGTCCAACTCGGCGCGAACTCAACTGCGGTGCGCGCCGCGGTCTCTACCTTTGACCCGGAGCTGATCATCTGCCCGTTCCTGCGCGAACGGGTACCGGACGACGTGTGGACGTGCTGCCGCACGATCATCATCCATCCCGGTCCGGTTGGTGATCGCGGTGCGTCGTCGCTCGACTGGGCCATCACCGAAGGCGCCTCGACCTGGGGCGTCACTGCCTTGCAGGCCGTCGGAGAGCTGGACGCCGGTCCGGTCTGGGCAGCCCGGACCTTCCGCCTTGCCCGCACGCCACGCCGAAAGAGCAGCCTGTACAACGGACCGGTCGCCGACGCCGCTTGCGACCTGATCCGCGAGGTCGTGGCCAAGGCGAACGATCCGGCGTTCGTTCCCCTATCCGTGGACTACCGTGCCGCCGACGTCGTGGGCCGACCGCGGCCGACGATGCGTCAGAACGACCGGACGTTCTGCTGGGCCCAGAATCCTACTAAGTTCGATCATGAAGTGTTGGGCTGCTGTTTGATGCCTAGACGATCTTGAGGGGGGTGTCGGGGTAGGTGGTTTCAGTGGCGGTGAGCTGCTGGCAGAGGGCGTGCAGGGCGCGGCTGCGTCGTGGTGCGGTGGCGGGGTCGAGGGTGACGTGGAGGGTGTCGCCGGTGATGTGCAGGTCGCCGGAGAGGGTCATGGCTTCGCGGAGCAGGGCGCGGGCTTCGTCTTCGGCTCGGGCGTAGTGCGGGCGGAGCATCCGCATGAGGGTGGTTTCGGCGTTGTAGGCGGTGATGCGGATGGCGTGGGTGATCAGTTTGCGTTGCTCGTCGAGCAGCCGGGCGTCGGGGCGGACCTGGCGCAGCGGGAGGTGGCTGGGGGTGATCCGTGAGCCTGCTGCGGCCTGGTCGAGCTTGTCGCGGGCGGCCGAGAGTGCCCGGTCGGCGGCGGGGTCGACGGTGGCGGTGCCGCCGCTGCCGGGGCGGCGGGCCCGTTGCACGGCGTCGTCGATGGCGGCGGCGATGCCGTTCTCGGCGGCGGCTAGGTTGGCGCGGGCGGCCTGGACGGCGGCTTTCGCCTGGTGTTTGGCGGGGTTGGGGACGGGCCGGTCGGGGTCGTCGGCGGTGTCGGCGTAGCTGTCCAGGGCGTCGAGGGCGAAGTGCGCCCGGGCGTATTTGAAGTAGTTCTCTTGCCGCCACCGGGCCGACAGCCGCCAGCACAGTTCGGCGGCGGGCAGGTCGGTGCGCGAGGTGAGCACCGGGATCTGCGCGCCGTCGGCGGCTTTGCGGTGGATCTGGCGCAGGGTGACGGTGCCGCCGTCGGGCAGCGGCAGGTCGACGGTGGTCTGGGCGAGCTGGTAGGTGCGCGTGTCGCCGTCGGGGTCGGTGAAGGTGTGTTCGGTGAACGCGTCGTCGCCGAGCCGGTCGAAGGGTGCCTTGCGGTAGGTGAGCACGTCCATGCCGGCGGCCAGGATCTTCGCGAACGTGTCCGGGGACCAGCCGCCGCGGTCGAAGATCACCGTGGCGCGGCGGTCCGGACCGAGCAGGGTACGCAGGTCGGGCAGCAGCCGCACCAGTTCGGCGGCGAGGCTGGCCGCGGGTGGGGCGGTGACCACGAGCACCGGGTCGGCGTCGGCGTCGGCGATCCAGGTCTCGTTGGTGGCGTGCCCGGCCAGGTGCATCCGGGCGATGTGGGTCTTGGGCAGCTCCCGGGTGCCCGAGTACACGCGCACGTGCCCGTCGACGTGGAGGAACCCCAGCGCCTGCGGCCGGGCGGCGGCGTGTGCTTTCGCGAGTGCGGACTGCAGCTGCGCGCCGCGGCCGTGCCCGGCGAGCTCGATCAGTTTGCGTCGCAGCGTCTTGACCTCCGGTGCCCGGTCCAGCCCGAGCAGCCGGCCGAGGTCGGCCGGGCGGATGCGGGTCGCGCCCTCGGCGCGCGGGTCGCGCAGCAGGGCCAAAAACAGCAGCATCAGCAGCGTCGCCCGCAGCCCGTAGAACCCGTTACGTAGCCGCCCGTAGGTCGCCTCGAACGCCTCGACCAGCCCGGTGACCGCGAGCGCGGGCAGGATCAGCAGCAGCCCGGCGAGCGGCAGGTGCGCCCCCTCGGTGAACACCGGCGGCGCCTCGGGCAGCAGGCCGGTGCGGGCCAGCTCCCGCTCCGCGGTGCGCGGGCGCGGCATCGGCAGCACCGGCAACGCCGGCCCGCCCTCGACGTTGCCGCCGGCAGCGCCCGCCTCGCCGCCGCATGCCGTGGCCGCGTCGGCGGTGACCGTCTGGCGGGCTTCCCAGCCGGCGCTGCCCCTGCGGCGGCCCAACGCCACCCGCACCGTCGCCGTGCTCACCCCGCTGCGGGCGGCGATCGCGGCCAGGCTCAGGCCCTGCCCGTCCAGGTCACGGATCCAGGCCGCGACCTGCTCGGTGAGCTTCGACGGGCCTTTCGGGCCGGTCTTGGCCGGGATCAACCCGGCCACCCCGGCGCTGTCGTAGCCGCTCGTCCACCGCCACAGCGTCACGATGCCGACCCCGAACGCCCGGGCGACCGCGGCCGCGGTCGCGATCTTCGTGCTCACCAGCTGGACCGCGGCCAGCCGCCGCCCGACCTCGTCACCGGCCGCGAACACGAACGTGACCAGGCCCGACACGTACACGACCCCGCCCTGCGGCCCCTCCACAAGCCCGGCCACAGGGCCGATCGGCACCGCATCGGCGGGCAGCAGCAGCAGCACCGGCTGGCTCACCCGACCCACCCTGCCACCCCCGAAATCCGCTCCAACCTTTCCGGAAATGATCCCACGAAACGAGCTGCGGTCACCCCACCGACACGCCAACAGCCCAACATTCACAAGCGAAAGGTGGCGGCCAGCCACCTACATGTCAGGAGTTCTGGGGCCGACCCGACCGATCGCATCGTCCGTCGCATCCGTGCTGCAGACGGTTCGCCTGGCGTGCGCACAACCCTGCTCGGGCGGGCGGCTTACGTGTACGACGCCCACCCTGGCAGGCCGCTGTCCGCTGGCGAGCCGGGCAGCATCGCCGCTCGCCGTCACGGCGGTGTGCTCGTACGGACCGGTGACGGTGCCGTGTGGATCGGCCAGGTGCGACTCTCGGATCCCACCCGCGGCGTGTCGATCAAGCTGCCCACGACCGTCGCGCTCTGCGATCACCTGACCGGCGTACCGGAGGTGCTCGACCCTCCGGCGCAGTCACCAGACCAAGCGGGAATCCGAGACATCGCCTACCAGCGCGTCGGCCGTGTCGGCATCCTGTCCTTCGACTTCTACAACGGCGCAATGTCCTCCGGTGATTGCCGGCGGTTGGCCACGGCGCTGCGGCGAGCGGCGGCGCTGGACACGCGGGTGCTGGTCATCCGTGGCGGGGAGACCTTCTCCAACGGCATCCACCTGAACGTCATCGAGGCGGCCGCCAATCCTGCGACGGAGGCGTGGCACAACATCAACGCCATCGATGACGTGTGCCGCGAGATCATCACCTGCACCAACCAGATCGTGGTGGCGGCAGTCGCCGGTAACGCCGGCGGTGGAGGCGCCGTGCTGCCGCTCGGCGCCGACCGCGTCGTACTCCGTGACGGAGTCGTGCTCAACCCCCACTACCGCACCATGGGTCTGTACGGGTCCGAGTACTGGACGTACGTCCTGCCGCGCCGGGTTGGCGACGACGAGGCACGGCGGCTGACCGAGCAGTGTCAACCCATTGGCGCCGAGGAGGCCACTCGCATCGGTCTCGCCGACAGGTTGGTGCCGGGGTCGCGTGAGGAATTCGATCAGACGGTGTCCGAGTATGCCGCTGCGCTGGCCATGCGTGATGACTACGACCGGTTGCTCGAGGCCAAATGTGCCGGCCGGGTGGAAGACGAGCGACGCCGACCGCTGGACACCTACCGGGTCCAGGAACTCGCAGAAATGAGTCGCGACATCTACGGCGACCGGCACGACTTCGCTGCGACCCGGCGGGCCTTCGTCACCAAGCAACCACGGCCCGCAACGACACCTGCTCTCACCCCCGCCGCCGGCTTCCTGAACGGACCGCAGGGGCAGGCACTCGGCGCGTAAGCACTTGGGTGCAAGCGGCGGCTCGACCCGGAGCTCCTCACGGGCCTCCTTGTCCTCGGTACGACACACCGCTGGCGGGGCATTCAGCTCCTGCTTCAGGATGTCATGGGTTTCGTGACGCAGGTCACGACTAAAACGTAGTGCTCCGCTCCGGTTTCTTGTTAACGTTTCCAAGACGAAAACGGAGTACCTCACTCCCTTTTGCTGAGGAGCAACTATGACCGCCGCAGTCGAGGCACCGACCCGGACCAGCGAGGTGCCCGCGGGCACGCCGCACAATCCGCATCACACCCGCAGGTGGGCGATCCTCGCCGTTCTCGCGGTGGCGCAGTTGATGGTCGTGCTGGATACGACTGTCGTGAACATCGCGCTGCCGTCGGCGCAACGCGCGCTGGGCTTCAGCGACGGCGACCGGCAGTGGATCGTCACGGCCTACGCCCTCGCGTTCGGCAGCCTGCTGCTGCTCGGCGGTCGCCTGGCTGATCTCGTCGGCCGCAAGCGGATCTTCCTGATCGGCCTGGCCGGCTTTGCGGTGGCCTCCGCGGTAGGCGGTGCCGCCACCGGATTCGGCATGCTCGTCGCCTCCCGCGCTGTGCAGGGCGGGTTCGGCGCTTTGCTCGCACCGGCCGGGTTGTCGCTGCTGACGACCACTTTCACCGACGCTAACGCGGATTTCCACGCAGCTTCTTCGGCCTCGTCAGCTGAATTCGAAGTGGAGGCGGCGGCCGTGCCACCAGGGCACGGTGGTGTCGGCGGGGAGGCTGGCTTGGCGTAGGACGGGTGAGTATGCGCGCCGGTCGATGCGGACGGTGATCTGGTCGCCGTTGATGTCGATGGTTCCGGAGCTGTCGAGGAAGCGCCGCTGGAGGGTGTCGGGGGTAGCGGTGGCGTAGCCGCCGCCGAGGCGGGCGCGGAACGCGGCGAGCAGGGCTTGGGCCAGGACGCAGAGCGTGATGTCGAGGTCGACGTTGAGGTTGACGGTGCTGGACAGGGCGTCGGCGCAGAACGCGCGGATGATCTCGGCGAGGCGCTGCTCGATGGTCATCCGCCGGGCGTAGCGCTCGATGAGCGCCTTGGTGGTGATGGCGTGGTCGTTGGTGATGAGGACGGTGGGTTGGTCGCGGCCGAGGCCGGTGATGATGAGTTGGCGAACGGTGCCGGGGTAGGAGGTCAGTGCCACGGCGGCGGACTCGGCGACCTTGGGCCGGTTGTGCGGGCCGGGCCGGTCCAGGGTGAGGGGCTTGTAGTCGGTGCTGGTCAGGGCGTTGATGTGCCTGACCAGGGCGGGTGAGCGCATCCGCAGGGTGGCGAACTTGACCCCGCGCTGGTCCAGTTCGCCGAGGACGTTCTGGGTGGTGACCTTCTGGTCCATGATCAGCATCGTCGGGTCTGATCCGGACACCTGCTTCCAGTGGTCGCAGAACGCGAGCACCTCACGGGCCTGGGTGGCCTTGGACAGGTCGGCGTTGGCGTAGACCAGGTTGTGGGTGCCGCTGTCTTGGGCGAAGAAGGTCAGCACGCTGCGGACACGTTGGGACCGGGTGGGGACGTAGTGCTTTTCCAGCACCGGGTCACGGCCCCAGTGCATGACCGCGTGGAAGTCCAGGTCGAAGATCGCCTCGGCGCCGGCGGCGAGCCCGGAGGCGATCATCTTCTGGTCCAGCGCGGCCAGGAAGGCCCGCTGGTGGTCGTGGGAGAGCCGGTAGGAGTAGCTGGTGAGCGCGGACTTCTTCGGCAGGATCGCCAGCCCGGCGAACAGGGCGCTGGCCGGGTCGGTGAGCAGGTCATCGACGTGGGAGACCCGCCGGGTGCCGGTCAGCTTGAGGGCCAGCAGCGACAGCAACCAGGACACGGCGGGGATGACCTGCGTGCCGGGGTAGCCGGCCGCCCGCGCCAGGGCGGGCAGGTCCAAGCCGACCAGGTCCGGGACGGTCAGCAACAGCCCGGCCAGCCTGGTGTCGACACGGGCGGGCAAGGCGGCGAAGTCGAGGACCGAGGCCCGGGCCAGCCGGGTGTCGCGGCCCGCGGTGGCCGGGCTGGTGCTGGCCTCGGCGGCGGGGCCGCGCAGCAGCCGGCCGAAGCCCTCCTCGGCGAGGATCTCGCCGACGGAGGTGCGGTTGAGCGGGCGGCCTTCGGCGGCGAGCCGGGCACTGATCTCATACACCGACAGGCCCCGCCGGCGCAGCTCGATCACCCGGCCGCGGGCGGCGTCCTTGCGCGGCGCGCTCGTGCGGCCGGGCCTGCCCGGCTCGGCGAACAGCGCCAGCTTGCCGGCGCGGAAGTCGCGGACCAGGGAGGCCAGCGCCGAGCGGGTGTAGCCGAACCGGGCGGCGGCCTCACCGATCGGTGCACGCTCGTACAGGTAGGCGCGGATCGCCTCGTACCGACGCTGGTTCAGCTGAGACGGGCGGGCGAACACCTCCCCACCGGATCGCGGGGCCGATTCCGCTGCCACATCGCATATCTACCATGTCAACTCTCACGCAGCCGGAAGGCCAGCGTCGCGTGTTGTAGTCCGGTCACTGCTGGAGATGACTTGATATCGCCGGAATTGCTGCCTAGCACCGCGTATCTGAGTAAGGGCGGGCAGCTTGAGTCAGTCGTGCTAATCAGTTGACCGCTAGTCCAAGGAACAGCTTAATCAACCCTTGCCCTGAACCCGGCTGCACCAGCATCACGCCGCAATCGTCAACCACATAGGCCCAAACCTCATAGCCAGGCGGAATGCCTCACGACACCGAAGGCCAAAAACGCTGCGCGGAAGGCCGCGCTAAGGAACGCGCCCGGGCTTTCGGCATCTACGGTGCGATCGCGGGGGGCGGCGCTGCCGTCGGGCTGCTGCTCGGCGGTGTGTTGACCGAGTACCTGTCGTGGCGCTGGTGCATGTACGTCAACCTGATCTTCGCGGCGTTCGCGTTCGTGGGCGGGATGGCGCTGCTGCGCAACCAGCCCGCCGACCACCGCCCGCGCCTAGACGTGCCCGGCATCGTCACCGTCTCGGCTGGACTGTTCAGCCTCGTCTACGGGTTCTCGCACGCCGAGTCCGGCGGCTGGGCCGATCCGGTGACGCTCGGCTTCCTGCTCGCCGGAATCGTGCTGCTAGGAGCGTTCATCGCCATCCAGACGCATTCGGTCAACCCGCTGCTGCCACTGCGCATCCTCGCCGACCGCAACCGCAGCGGCGCCTATCTGGCCATCTTCATCGCCGGCGTCGGCGTCTTTGGGGCGTTCCTGTTCCTGACCTACTATCTGCAGGGCTTGCTCGGGTACAGCGCCGTCATGACCGGCGTCGCCTTCCTGCCCATGGTGGCCGCGCTCATGCTCACATCGATGATCGGGAATTCCGTTCTGGCCTCTCGGGTCGGACCTCGCTGGCTGGTCGGTCCCGGCATGGCGCTCGCCGCTGTGGGCATGGTGCTGCTCACCGGCATCAACGTCGACTCCTCCTACGCTGTGCACGTGCTGCCCGGCACGCTCGTCCTGGGCGTCGGCCTGGGCCTGGTCTTCTCCTCGGCCATGAGCCTCGCCACGGCCGGCGTCGATCCTGACGACTCAGGCGTCGCCTCGGCCCTGGTGAACACTGGCCAGCAAGTCGGTGGCTCGATCGGCACCGCGCTGCTGAACACGCTGGCCGCAAGCGCCGTGACCAGCTACCTGACCAGCCACGGTCGCCCCACGCCGGCACTCGTCGATCACGCCGCGATCCACGGCTACGTGACCACGTTTTGGGGCGCTTCCGGGTTCTTCGTGGGTCGGGTCTGGGTGTGACGGGCGCTTGGCGGCAGGATCTGTCGCATGCGCGACACCGAGTTGTACCGCCATCTGCTGGGGTTGGTCGCGCCGTGGGAGGTTGATCGCGTCGAGCTGTCGGCCCCCGGCGGGCGGGTGGACGTGTGGGTCGGGCATCCGGGCCGGACGCGGTTCGCGTGCCCGGACTGCGAGCGGGAGCTGGCGGTCTACGACCACGCCGAGGAGCGGGCTTGGCGGCATCTGGACTCGTGTGCGTTCTTGACGTTCCTGCACGCCCGCCCGCCGCGGGTCGAGTGCCCCGAGCACGGGGTGCGGCAGGTGCGGCTGCCGTGGGCTGAGCCGCACGCACGGTTCACCGTGTTGTTCGAGCGGCTGGCCATCGACGTGCTCGCCGCCTGCGACGTGGCCTCCGCGGCCGGGTTGCTGCGGGTCAGCTGGGATGAGGCGTGGCACCTGATGGACCGCGCGGTGGCCCGGGGCCTGACCGCGAAACCACTGACCGCCCCGGCGCATGTCGGGGTCGATGAGAAGGCGGCCGGGCGGGGACAGGACTACATCACCGTGGTCGCCGACCTGGACACCGGCACCGTGGACTACATCGCCGACGAGCGACGCCAGGCCAGCCTGGACGGCTACTTCGAGAAGTTCACGCCCGAGCAGCTGGCCGGCATTCAGGCGGTCGCGATGGACATGTGGGAGCCGTTCGCCAACTCGGTGCGCGCGCACCTGACCGACCCGGACGACAAGATCGTGTTCGACCGGTACCACCTGATGGGCTACCTCACCGGCGCGGTGGACACCGTCCGCAAGCAAGAGAACCGGGCGCTGGTCGCGGCCGGTGACAAGAGCCTGGCCGGTTCGAAGTACCTCTGGCTGTACTCGGCCGAGAACCTGCCCGACCGTCACGCCGACCGGTTCGCCACGCTGCAGGCCGGCGACCTGCGCACCGCGCGGGCGTGGGCGATCAAGGAGAGCCTGCGGCACTTCTGGTCCTATAAGCGCCGCGGCTGGGCGGCCAAGCACTTCAACCGCTGGTACTTCTGGGCCACCCACTGCCGGCTCAAACCGATCATCGACGCGGCTAAGACACTCAAACGTCACCAGGCGGGGCTGCTGTCCTACTTCGCCCACCGGATCACCAACGCCGGCGCCGAAGGCCTCAACTCCCGCATCCAGGCGATCAGAGTCTCAGCGCGTGGCTACCGCAACCGCGAGCACTTCAAGACCGCGATCTACTTCCACCTCGGTGGCCTACAGCTCTACCCGGCCACACCATGACCCACGGACTTCCCGG
>CAWIUB010000050.1:0-370004 GCA_963839175.1 uncultured Actinomycetota bacterium | reverse complement strand
CCTAGGGCACTCTCGGCGGCCGGCTGCGGCGCCGCCCCGTTGAAGGTCATGCCTTTGAACCAGCCGCTGTCGAGATACAGTCGCGCGTCCGTCAGCTTCCCGCGTGGCGTGATCACGATTTCTGTCGTGAAGATCAGCCCACCACGCACGTGGCCCGGTGAATTGATCGTCAACGACGCGGCAACACCTCGGTATGTGGCCGGTGCGGCGTGCTGCCCGAAGACGCTCAACAGGCCCAGCACCGGCAACGCCGCGACCAGCACCAGCGCAGCGCGCCGCCACCACACGTGGCGGTTGCGGCCGACGAGATCATGATGGCGCGCCCGATCAATGCCGAGCGGGACATCCACACCAGCCATCGCCTGCCTTCGGGTGCACCCTGACAGCGGCACAAGCGTACAGCCGCAAGCCGCAAGCACCATGCCGCCGCGCCGTGTCACGCCGGATGGTCGGGTTCGCCGTCGGCGAGCACCACGACGCCGGGCTGGCCTACGGTGCGATGGCGATGGCAACACCCGCCGCTGGCACTCCGCGCTGGGCATGATCTCCCTAGTCGCCTACGAGCTCACCTTTGCCATGACCGAGCAGCGCGACGAGGAGGCGACGGCATGACAACCCAGCCCTTCCCGCCGCGCCAGTCTCTCGCTTCTGCCGCCCGGGTATCGGACAGATCCATGAGCAGACGGTCTGACCTGAGCGCTGGATCGCGGCGATCCAGAACGAGCGGTGTGCCTCCTTTGTCGCGGACTGCAAGCGCCACTACCTCACCCAATCCAGAGGCGCGACCGATGATCAGACCTGTCCCATCCATGTCGTCACCAGCGGTACCAGCGGCCGGAGCCGCTGTGCGCGACGAAACCAATGAGCCAGACCACGAGCACGATTGCCGCGGCTATCCACAGCGCGTGCACTGCGAACCCCACGCCTCCCAAGACCAGTGCCAGCAGCAGAACGAGCAGCAGGACACCCATGACAACCTCCGTCGTGATACCCGCGAATCTGACCTTGCGACCTCGGCCGGATGTGCTGCCCGACCGTGATCGTGACACGGT
Source organism: uncultured Actinomycetota bacterium (assembly GCA_963839175.1). Taxonomy (GTDB): domain Bacteria; phylum Actinomycetota; class Actinomycetes; order Mycobacteriales; family Jatrophihabitantaceae; genus CAWIUB01. Next base: position 368,952 of record CAWIUB010000050.1, on the reverse strand, counting down.
TGTACCCAGCGCTGCGCAGCAGCAAACGGCCCCCCGGCGCGCAAAACCGGCTTCAGTCGGTTAGGTGATGTCGGCGACTGGGTAACTGCTCGCACATCCACGGAACTGCAAGGCGTGGCCTGGTGGACGTATTGCCATAGGCAACCAGAGGGAAAGGGTGCGATCGTCGTGATCGTGCTTAGGCGAAGGAGCTAGGCGTGCGCTACCTATACAAGCCCTTCGGCCTGCTGATCAGCGCGCTCGGCGGCGTCGCAGCCGGCGCAATCTTCAAACGGGTTTGGCGCGCGCTCGCACATGAAGACAAGGCGCCCCGTGCGACCGACGCTGACTACAGCTGGCGTGAGGTTGCCGCTGCGGCAGCAGTGGAGGGTGCTGTCTTCGGCGGCATCAAGGCGCTCATCGACCGGGCGGGTGCCGCCGGGTTCGCCCGGGCGACAGGAGTCTGGCCGAGGTAACGATGGACAACGCCGCGCAGAGCAGACAGTCACGCAGCAGCCGCACGAGGCGAGCCGAACCCGCCAAGCCGACCCAGCTCAAGCGGCACTCGTGGCGGGCGGTCCTGCGCCGCTCTTTGTCTGAGTTCCGAGAGGACAACTTGACGGACTGGGCGGCGGCACTGACGTATTACGGCCTGCTCGCGATCTTTCCCGGACTACTGGTCCTGGTGTCAATCCTCGGCCTGCTTGGGGATTCCGTCACCAAGACCCTGATGGACAATCTAGGTGCCGTTACCCCCGGTGGGGTGCGGACGTTCTTCGACGATGTCATCCGGCATGCTCAGCAGCAGCGCTCCACAGCTGGCATTGCCGCAATCGGCGGCGTCGCGCTCGCGCTGTGGTCCGCGTCGGGATATGTCGCGGCGTTCATGCGAGCATCGAACGCGGTCTACGGCGTGGGGGAAGGCCGGCCGATCTGGAAGACGGCACCGATTCGGTTAGCCGTCACCATCGTCGTCGTTGTGATGCTGATGGTGAGCGCCGGAATCGTGCTGCTCACTGGTCGGCTCGCCGACCAGGTGGGCAAGATGCTGGGCATCGGGCATACGGCAGTCACCGTCTGGGACGTCGCCAAATGGCCGGTCTTGCTCGCGATCGTGGCCACCATGCTGGCCCTGCTGTACTGGGCTTGCCCGAATGTCAAGGGCCCAGGATTCCGATGGCTGACTCCGGGCGGCGCAATCGCAGTCGGGATCTGGCTCATCGCGTCCGGCGGCTTCGCCGTGTACGTGGCGAATTTCGCGTCATACAACAAGACCTACGGCTCGATAGCCGGCTTGATCATCTTTCTCGTGTGGCTCTGGATCACGAATATTGCCGTGCTGCTGGGCATGGAGTTCGACGCAGAACTCACCCACCAGCGGGCGATTGAGGCTGGACTGCCCGAGGACATGGCGCCGTTCGCAGAACCGAGGGACACCCGTAAGCTCGGCCCTGACGACACCGAGCGCGCTCACGCGCTGATGCGCCGTCGCGGCAACGACAAGGGCTGATCAGCCCGGCGGGCTCCCTAAGGGTGCCGTGCATATCGGCTTGTGACAGGGGCTTCGGGCAATGGTGAATGGCGTTACGGCGCCGGCTGTTGACGGCACGGATCGGCCCTCCACGGCAACCGACCGGCTTGCCCATGTGCGTACGGGAACTGACGTTCGGGTGCATTTTGCCTGGTGATCCGGCCAAGCCACCGGCGAGCAGCTCTGCGAATCAATCGGGACGGCATCCGGGCCGTGGTCGAAGCGGCGCGGGACGCGGAGGTAACGCCGGCTGAACCGGCCGCGCCGCGGCCGGAATGCGCAAGGCAGTCACGATGGCTGCTCCGGGCCGCGATCACCCGCGCTCGCCGCGCGAGAGGCCGACATCGTGGCTCTCGCCTGGCCCGGCACGGCCGGGGACGCGGCCCTGCAACGCACCGACCGGCTGCGCGACACGGCGCTGGCCCGGTTCGAGGGCCTCGAGCTGGCCGCCGGGCGCATACCCGGCCAGGCCGGCGCAGCGCGATACCGCCGTCGTACACGCCGTCGACCCCGTCCTGCAGCGGGTGATCGCTGCTGCGCGCGAACGGACCAACGTGTTCCGCTGCAACGTGCCTACCGGCGTGGGTGGCAACAGTCCCGCTGAGGATCCGCTGCCACGACCGCTGCTACGACAACTGGTCGACGGTCAGCAACCCCTCTTCTGCGCGAGCTCGAATGACCAAGGCCTCCATCACGGCGCCGTTGGCGGTCGGCCGCCCTCGCGGGCCGTGGCTTGTTGGATACGTCCAACGGCGGGCGACGAGCTGCCGGATGCCGGCGCAGCAGTGTCGCTGGACTCTGCCGTCAGAGGGAGAATCAGCACCCACCGCGCTCTACGCTCGACCGCGGATGCCCGCGCGGGCAAACCGCGTCACACAAAGCCGAGGTGGGCACGAACCCCGGGATCCACGCAAACGGTTAGGCCCACGGTTTGGAAAGGCGCTGAGGAGGGAATCAGGACGGTCGTGGGCGTACACATCGGCACCTCCGGGTGGAGCTACCCGCACTGGGAGCATGTGCTCTACCCGCCCGGTACCCCACCGGCCGCGCGACTCGACCTATACGCACGTCGATTCGCCACCGCGGAACTGAACGCCAGCTTCTACCACTGGCCCAGCACCGACACCTTCGCCGCATGGCGGCGTCGCCTGCCCGAGGGCTTTCAGTTGTCGGTCAAGGCATCCCGTGGTCTGACCCACGCCAAGCGGCTGTACGCACCCGAGGCCTGGGTGGAACGCATCGCCGGATGCTGGCATGAGCTCGGTGACCGCCGCGGCGTCGTGCTCATCCAGCTGGCCCCGGCACACGCGCGCGATGATGCCCGGTTGAAGTACTTCCTGGCCCGGAAACCGCAGTGGCTGCGGGTTGCGGTCGAGTTCCGTCACCCCAGCTGGCATGACGAGGCCGTATTTCAGATCTTGGAACAGCACCAGGCGGCGTACTGCGTGATGAGCGGCGCGAACCTGCCGTGCGTGCTGCGCGCGACCGCACCATTCGTGTACCTCCGCCTCCATGGACCGCACGGTGCGCAGCTGTATGGCGGCGGCTATTCGGAGGCGGACCTGCGCTGGTGGGCCTGCCGGATCTCAGAATGGGATATGTCCGGCCGCGATGTGTACGCCTACTTCAACAACGACGGCGACGGGCAGGCCGTACGCAACGCCGAAACGCTGCGCGCCATCCTCGGCCGGTGACCGGTAATGGTCGCACTCGGGAACGGGTTATCCGGCGATGTCTTCAACCTGCGGGGCGTAGACAGCTGCCGCTTTCCTCGGTCACTACGAACGATCCACAGGTCACATCAGGCACTGGCGCAGGGGAAGCGGCTGAAGCGATTCCAGCGGTGAAGTGGCGTAAGGCTGGGGGTTCGTCGACGATGCGGTTGCCGGTGAGTTCGCCGGCGCGCCGGGCGACCTCGACAGGTTGTTGGCGACCTGGTGCCGGACGTGCTGTCCGCGGTGCTCGATCGCATCGACCTGACCCAACTAGTACTCGATCGGGTGAAGCTTGCCAGCATCATTGCCGAGGTGGACGTCGACGAGATCGTGGCCAAGTTGGACATCGCTGCGGTCGTCGATCGAATGCCCATTGAGCGCATCCTGGACCGGGTGGACATCCACGCGATTGTGGCCGGCGTGGACTTGGACGCGATCGTTTCACGCATCGATGTGAACGCCGTCGCGGCCAAGCTGGATCTGGACGCCGTCGTCGCGCGGCTCGATCTGGCCGGCATAGTCAACCGGGTCATCGATGATATCGATCTGCCGGACCTCATCCGGGAGTCGAGCGGCGCGATGGCCTCCGAGACCGTGCTGGGTGTGCGCATGCAGGGCATTGAAGCTGACGAGCGGGTCAACCGAATCGCCGACCGGATCCTGCTGCGGCGACGCGCACGCGGCACCGTGGCGCCGGGATCAGGTGGGGGCGGTGATGGGTCCGGGAGCTGACGAACCGGGCCGGGTCGGTCACCCGTCGCCGGTGCCTGCTGCCGCGCGACCGTTCCAAGGGCGCCGCGCAGGCATCGTGACCCGCGTCGCCGCGAACACCGTGGACTTGGTCGTCGTCATCGTAATCCTCTGCCTCATCTACGGCGTGATCGTCGGCATTGGTTTCCTCCTCAACCCCAGCAGCTTTCATTGGCCGAGCAGCCTCGGCTGGACTATCCCGGTCATCGGGTTCGTCATCGTCATGCCATACCTGACTCTGTCGTGGTGCGCGACCGGACGCACCTACGGCGATGCGTTGTTCGGGCTGAGGGTCGTCAATTACAAGGGGGAGCGGCTGCGCATCGCTGGCGCCACGCTACGTGCTGCGGCCTGCACGATCTTTCCCATCGGTCTGTTGTGGGTCGCCATCAGCCTGGCGAACCGTTCGGTGCAGGACGTGTTGCTGCGCACGTCAGTCATCTACGACTGGACGCCACGAACCAAAGAGGTGGTATCCGTTCGGGCCAAGGCCGGGCAATCCGGCATCGGGAAGCCGCTCCAGTGATCTTCGTTCGGAAGATGCGCCGTGGCGTGATGGGCGCAGGAAGGTTCGGGGTTCGCTGACACGCCGACCATTCGGCGGGCTCGGATCGCCGCAACCCAGGTATGCATACGCCCATGTGCGATACGATCGTATGCATGAAAGTGGATCGGTTGTCGGTCACAATGGATCCCGACCTGGGACAGGCGGTGCGCGATGCTGCCGCCCGCCGCGGGCTCAGCGTCTCCCGGTGGCTCAGCGACGCCGCCGCCGACCACCTGCGCAACGAATTGCTCGGTGCCGCACTCGACGAATGGGAGGCCGAGGCCGGCGCCTTCACCGATGATGAGCTGGCCGCGGCGGCGCGGGTCCTCGGCGTCGGTGGCACCACCCAACGGCGGGCGGGCTGATGACCCTCGTGCTCGACGCTGGCGCGCTGATCGGCGTCGACCGCACCGGGCGGCAGGTCGGCGCGCTGCTGCGCATCGCCCAGCGCGAGCGCATCCCGGTGCGCACCAGCGCGGCTGCGGTAGCCGAGGTCTGGCGCAGCGGCTCGCGGCAAGCGAACCTGGCCCGCACGCTCACCGGCGTTGGCGTCGACGCGCTCGACCACGACGTCGGCCGACGGATCGGGGACCTGCTCGGGCGAAGCCGAACCACCGATGTCATCGACGCTCACGTCGCGCTGGTGGCCAACGCGGGCGATACGATCCTGACCAGCGATGTCACCCACATCCGCCGGCTCATGGCCGTCCGCAAGATCCACACCACCGTCACCCAGGTGTAACGGCGGGCAGGAAGGCAACACCCGCGAGCAGGCCGATGAGGTCAGCCGACAGGTGGTTGGTCGGCGCCGAGGCGATCGCGCAGTCGGTTCAGGCCGCGCGCAACGAGCCGGGAGACTTGCATTTGTGAGACGCCGATGAGGGCCGCGATCTCGGTCTGTGTGCGGTTCGCAACGAACCGAAGGAGCAGGACCTCGCGTTCGGTGGCGGGCAGGGTCTCGATCGCGGGACGCAATACGGCGCGCCGTTCTACCTGTTCATAGCGTTCGTCAATGGTGCCGAGCAGGGGGTGTTCGACCGCTGGCGTGTCCGGTTCGGAGAGCACCTCGAGCGGGACGCCGGTGTAGGCGTGGGCCGCGTCGAGGGCTTCGACAATGTCGTCCTCAGGCACGCCGATCCGGTCGGCGAGTTCGCGGACGGTGGGGGCCCGGGCGAGTTCCTGGCTCAGCTCGGCGCGGGCCTGGGTGATTGTGGTCTGCAGCTCTTGAGCACGGCGCGGGACGTGTACCAGCCAGCCGGTATCGCGGAAGTGTCGTTTGATCTCACCGAGGATCGTCGGCGTTGCGTAGGTCGAGAACTCCAGCCCGCGGTGTGGATCGAACCGGTCGATGGCCTTGATCAGCCCGATGGCGCCGACCTGGATCAGATCGCTGAGCGGTTCGTTGCGCCCCGTGAACCGGCGCGCCAGGTACTCGACCAGCGGCAGGTGCAGCTCGACGAGCTGGTCGCGCAGCTGGCTGCGCCGCGGGTCGCCGGCGGAGAGTTGATGCAGCTGCCGCAGCAGCCGGGACGGGTCGTCGACCGCATCAGGGTCGCGGACGCGCCGACGCGGTCGTTGCGGTTGGCTCACGTCGCCGATGCCTCGCGCTGCTTCACCAGCGCGATGGCAAGATCGCCGTCGTCCTTGGACACGGTGACAGATGTGGCGAGCGCCTGCAGAAGGGTCCAGGCGAAGCCGCTGCGGTCGATCTCGGTGTCGCCGGTCGCTGCCACCCTGGCGACGACTTCGAGGCAGCCCGTGGTCAGCGAGTAACGCGTGTGCAGGATGCTCGCTGCGCTCGCATGTGGCAAGAGGAGCGCGCACGCTTCGTCTACCGCGATGCGGAGATCCTCGATCTCGTCCAAGGTCAGCTCGCACCGCGCCGCCAGTGCCGCGGTGACGGTTCGCAGGACCGAGACGTAGCTGACGTCGGCGGGTACCCGAAGTTCGACGCTATCGCCGGCTGGCTGATCCGGTGCGCTCATCGGGGCATCCCTTCGACGATCTCGACACGACAGCAGCTGAGGGTGACCGAGCGTCCGAGCTGGTCGTCTGCGACGAGTATCACCATCGCGTCGCGCCGGGGTCATCGGCGGTACCTGAACAACGTGCGCGCGAGCCACCCGGCGAGGGAGCCGCCCGCGGCGGCGGCGGCCACGGCCGCCGTGCCCTTGGCCCAGCTCGGCGGCTCGGCCGGGCGGCGCGCCAGGGCGCGTTCGACCGGCGACGTCACCTGGCCGGACGACGCCGCGAGCAGTTCGGCGAGGTGCACGGCCTCGCGACCGCAGCCGGCCAGCTCGTGGATCTGGGTCCGGCAGCTGAACCCGTCGGCCAGCAGCACTGTCCGGTCGTCGGCATCGCGCACGGCGGGAAGCAGCACCTGCTCGGCGCAGGCCTTGCTGACGTCGAGATGGCCGCGTTCGAAACCGAAGTTGCCGGCCAGTCCGCAGCAGCCCGAGTCCAACCGCTCCACGGACACGCCGGCCGCGGCGAGCAGTTGCTGATCCTTGTCCCACCCCATGATGGCGTGTTGGTGGCAGTGCACCTGGGCAAGCGCGCGCAGCTCGCCGGGTACCCGAGGTGGCACCCAACCGGGTGTGTGGTCGAGCAGCAACTCGGCGAGGGTGACCGACTGATCGCACAGCCGGGCGATGTCGTGGTCGTCCGGCAGCAACTCTGGCGCGTCGGAGCGAAACACCGCCGTGCAGCTGGGCTCCAGACCGACGACCAGGCCGCCGGCTCGGACGTGGTCGGCCAGCCGGGCGCTCGTACGGCGCAGCAGCTGCTTTGCGGTGGCGAGCTGCCCGGTCGAGATCCAGGTCAGCCCGCAACACAGCGGCTCACGAGGGATGTCCACCTGCCAGCCGGCCGTTTCGAACAGCTGGACAGCTGCCTTGCCGATGTGCGGATGGAAGTAGTTGGTGAACGTGTCCGGCCATAGCAGCACGGTCCCGTTCGGGCCGGGCGGTGCCGCCGGGCGGCGGGCCCACCACCGTTGCAGGGTTTCCCCTGCGAACAACGGGATTTCTCGCGACTCGAGCCCGGCCATCCTGGTGAGCAGGCCGGGCAGCACCGGCGCGTGTGTGGCGGCGTTGACTGCGGCGGCGCCCCGGCTACGGCCAACCGCGGCCGCGAGCACGGGCAGCCAGCCCAGCGCGTAGTGGCTGCGTGGGCGCAGCCGGCCGCCGTAATGATGGGCGAGGAACTCAGCCTTGTACGTCGCCATGTCCACGTTGACAGGGCAGTCGGTCTTGCAGCCCTTGCAGGCCAGGCAAAGGTCGAGGGCGTCGCGCACGGCCGTAGAGCGCCAGCCGTCGCGCACCGGACCGTCGCCGTGCCCGTCGAGCATCTCGAACAGCAGCCGTGCCCGGCCGCGGGTCGAGTGCTCCTCCTCGCGGGTGGCCTGGTAGCTGGGGCACATGACGGCGCCGTTCGGATGCTCCAACTGGCGGCATTTCCCCACGCCGGCGCATCGGTTCGCGGCGTCGACGAACGAGCCGCCGTCGTGCGGATAGGCGAAGTGCAGCCGGCCGAGGTCCGCCGGCGACCATCGCCCGCCCAGGCGCAGGTTCTCGTCCAGGCGGTACGGCGGGACGACCTTGCCGGGGTTCATCCGGTCCTGGGGATCGAAGATCGCTTTGAGTTCGCCGAAGGCGCGCATGATCTGGTCGCCGAACATGCGGGGCAGCAGTTCGCCGCGTGACTGCCCGTCGCCGTGCTCGCCGGAGAACGATCCGCCGTACGAGGCGACCAGGTCCGCGGCGCGTTCCATGAAGCGGCGGTACGTGGCAACCCCGTCCGCGGTGTACAGGTCGAACGGGATGCGGGTGTGTACGCAGCCTTGCCCGAAGTGGCCGTACAGGCTGGGCGCGGTGTCTTCGGCGTAGCCGAACTGTTCGTAGAGCTTCTCCAGGTCCCGCAGGTAGTCGCCGAGCCGATCGGGGGCGACGGCGGAGTCCTCCCAGCCTTCGAACGTGTCGCGGTGGCCCGGAACGTGTGCGGTGGCACCGAGCCCGGCCTCGCGGACCTGCCAGAGCTCGTCCTCGAGGGCCGGCTCGTCGAGGAAGCCCACATTCGGTTCGTGGTCGGACTCGTGCAGCGCGTCGAGGAGGCGTTGTGCGGCGGCGTCGGCGTCCTCGTGGGTGTCCGCTCCGAACTGGACCATCAGGAAACCGGTGCCTTCCGGCAGTTCCCGCAACGCTTGCTGGTTGATGTGCTTGACGTGCTCGTCGTGGATCAGCCGGTGGTCGACGCCCTCCAGCGCGATCGGCTGGTGTGGCAGTACGGCCGGAACGGCGTCGGCCGCAGCCATGATGTCGCGGAAGCCGAGCACCACCAACGTCCGTTCCTTCACGACCGGGACGAGCTCGAGCTCGGCGCGCAGCACGGTCACCAGCGTGGACTCGCTGCCCACCAGGGCGCCCGCGACGTCGAACCGCTTCTCCGGCAATAGCGAGTCGAGGTTGTAGCCGGACACCCGTCGCGGGATGTCCGGATAGCGCCGCCGGATCTCGTCCGCGTACCGGTCGCGCAGTCGCCGCAGCTGGCGGTACACGGCGGCGCATCGGTCGCCGTGGCGCTCGATCTCGGCGTAGTCCTCGTCGCCCGTCTCACCGCACCAGAACCGTGTGCCGTCGTACAGCAACACCTCGAGCCGGGCGATGTTGTCGACGACCTTGCCGGTGCTTTGGGCCGTAGCGCCGCACGAGTTGTTGCCGATCATCCCGCCGAGTGTGCAGTTGGGGTGCGTCGCGGGCTCCGGCCCGTAGCGCAGTCCGTGGACGCCCAGCTGGCGGTTCAGCTCGTCCAGCACGATCCCCGGCTCGACGATGCAGGTCCGCGCGTCAGGATCAACGGAAACCAGCCGGTGACAGTACTTCGACCAGTCGAGCACCACGGCGGTGTTGGTGCATTGCCCGGCGAGGCTGGTGCCGCCGCCCCGGGACAGCACGGGCACGTCGTGGCGGCGGCAGACGGCGACTGCGGTCACGGCCGCGTCCACGTTGCGCGGCACGACCACGCCAATCGGCACTTGCCGGAAGTTGGACGCATCAGTGGAATAGGCCGCGCGCGAGCCGACGTCGAAGCGCACCTCTCCGTCGACCCGGTCACGCAACGCCCGCTCTAAGGCGTGGCCGTCGAAGCCGGCAAGATCGGCCGACTTCGACGGCAGCTCACGGCGCGTTGGGGTGCTCACCAATAGTGGGCCCGGCCGCCGATCGCGCGCCCGCTGGCACCGGCAATAGCCAGTACTGCGCCGACCACGAGCGCGATGATGCCGAGCGTCCAGACGATGGCGACCTTCGTCAGGAAGCCGACGATCAACAGGATGATGCCGAGGACGATCATGTGTGTTCTCCTCCTCTCGTCCGCGCTGAACGGCTGCCGAGCGTCGACAGGACCCCGGTTGGGCAGCGTGGTTACTTGCTGGGCTGCGGGACCTCGCACGAGATCTTCGGGTTGGCGCCCAGGTAGTTGAGCGGGCCGGCGAGGATGGTGACGGTGACCGTCCCGACCTTCGCGCAGTTCGTCGTCGAACCGCTGTAGTAGTGCCGCTGACCCGCAGCGATCGCACCGATCACGAGCCAGACCACGAGCAACAGCACGATGACCCTCGCTATCGCACCGCGAGGCACCGGCCTTCGGGATCGCGTTGTCCAGGTCATGATCGGGATGTACCCACCGCACGGTCCGGTCTAACGACATGCGTGGGAGAGCGTCGCGATCGGCGGGTACTACCGGGACGTGCGGCTGGTGGAGTGGCTGGACGGGCGGGTCGGTGGGTCGGCGGCGCGGCACGTCGTCGTGGTGTTGGCGTTGACGCTGGGACTGGTGAGCGCCGACACGGCGTCGATCGGAGCGGTGGCACCGGAACTGAAATCCTCGTTGCACATCGGCAACGCGGAGTTGGGGCTGCTCGCGAGTATCACGACGATTGCTGGTGCTGTGGCGACATTGCCGGTCGGGGTGCTGGTCGACCGCGTGCCGCGCACCCGGCTGCTCGCGGTGGCCGCCCTCACGTGGGCCGGGGCAACGGCGGCGTCCGCGCTGGCGTGGTCGTTTCCCGCGCTGCTCGTGATCCGCGTACTGCTCGGGGTGCTCACCGCGGCAGCAGGCCCCGGGGTGGCCAGCTTGCTCGGCGACTCGTTTCCAGCGCAGCGCCGGGCGCGCATCTACGGACTGGTGCTGGCCGGCGAGCTCGTGGGGACCGGGACGTCGGCAGGTTCGGCAGCTGGCGGCGATCCCGCAGCGCTCCCGCTGTGGACGGTGGTGTGCTACGTCTTGCGAATCAAGACGAATCTGATCCTGATCGTGGCGGGCGCATTGGGCTACTTCTTCTTTGCCGGGATCCGCACGTTCGCGGTGACCTACGCACGCGACCAATACGGCCTCGGGCAGTCGGTAGCCACGAATCTCGTCGTCCTGCTCGGCGCGGGGGCGCTCGGTGGCGTGCTCACCGGCGGGCGGATCGCCGACCGGCTACACGACCACGGCGTGGTCGCCGCCCGTCCGCTGGTGGCAGCAGTCGCGGTGCTGATCGCCGCCGTCGTGTTCGTGCCCGCGCTACTCACGTCGTTACTCGCGATCGCGATCCCGCTGCTGTTCCTGGCGGCCTGGGCGATCGGCACGCTCAACCCACCGGCCGACGCTGCCCGGCTGGACATCCTGCACCCGCGGCTGTGGGGACGCGGCGAAGGGGTGCGGAGCGTTTTGCGCGCAGCCGCCGAGTCGGGTGCACCGCTGCTGTTCGGCTGGCTCAGCGACACGCTGGCCGGCGGCGGGCACGCGGGCCTGCGAGCGGCATTCCTGGTGTCCATCGTGCCGCTGCTGGCCGCCGGCGGGCTGGCGCTCGTCGCAGTCCGCACCTACCCGCATGACGTCAAGAACGCGTCGGCCGCGGCGCGGCAACTGACTAAGGCGGGTGCGCGTCGATGAACAGGGTGCGGTCAGGGTATGCGTGAGCCCATCCAAGGGCGGCCGGATTCCCTGCTGGTGGCGGCGGCAGTTCCGGCAATTGCGCCGTGCGCAGTGCCGGGGCACCACGACGAGCCCGGCACTGCCTGGGGTTGGCTGATCCGTTAGTGCTTGAAGGCGTCCTTGACCTTCTCGGCCGCGTCCTTCAGATCTGCCTTCGACTGGTCAACCTTGCCCTCGGCTTCGGTGCTGCGGTCGCCCGTCACCTTGCCTATGGCTTCCTTGGCCTTGCCGGCAGCTTCCTCGACGGCGTCCTTGGCCTTGTCCTCAGTACCCATTTGTGCACTCCTCGCGCGCTCGACGACGGTCGCGAAGAGTGTTGCCAGGATCGGGCTCGCCTAAACATCGGGGCCTGCCGGCTTAGGCGGATTCGCTGGTCCTTGTGTCGTCGAGCGTTCCGGTGTCGATGACGTCCTGGGCGATCTCGGCGAGCTTTCGGTGGCTGCGTTGGCTGACGATGCGCAGCAGGTCGAAGGCTTGGTCCTGCGTGACCAGGTGGCGGGCCATCAGGATGCCGATCGCGGTGCCGATGGTGCGGTTGCTCTCCAACGCAGCATGGAGATTGTCGGCCCGGTCCTTGTCCTGCGCCCGGCTCAACGCCACCGCGCTATGCGTGGCCAGCAGGTTTCCGATCGGCAACACCGCCGGGGTGAACGCCCGCGGTGCGGTGCCGTACAGATTCAGCGAGCCGATGGTGTCCTCATCCTCCAGGAACAGCCGATAGGCCAGCATGCTGCGGACCCCGGTCTGGGCCGCGGCGCGCGGCCCGAACATCGGCCACCGGGAATCCACGCCGATATCCGCGGACAAGAAGGTGTCCTCCGGGGCCACGATGGAATCCACGCACGGCCCCTCACCCGCCTCGTACTGGATGCGGTCCACCTGCCGCGGCCGGTCGCCGGTCGCCGCCACGGTACGAAACTTCCCCTGCCGCAACACCGTCACCGACGCATCCTGCGCCCCCTCCACTACCGCCACCGCATGCCGGGTAATCGCCTCCAACGTCTCCTCCACCGTGCCCTGCGCGGCCAGCACCCGAGCCAACTCGGCGAACGCCTCAGCCAACTGCAAAGGCGACTGATCTGCGCTCAACACCACCGACGTGAACATGCCGCCTCACCCACAAGTCCGCTCGACACCCCGCAGACGACCGACAGTAGACCGCTGCCGCAACTGCGTCACAAACCGTGTAGCAGGCGGGTGCGGTCCCGCAACACCGCACGTTTCGAGAAGACAGGTGTGCTGGCGGGTGAATAGCGTCGACCACGGAAGTCACTGCGACTCGGGAGGAGTCCGATGATCAAGCTCAGCACCGCGCAGCTGTGGGTTCACGACCAGGACGAGGCGCTTGCCTTCTACACCAACAAGCTCGGCATGGAGGTGCGTTCTGACGTTACGCTTGCCGAGATGGGCGACTTCCGTTGGCTGACTGTCGGCCCACCCGGGCAGCCAGACATCTCGGTCGTGCTGATGGCCATCCCCGGGCCACCGGTGATGGATGTCGAGACCGCCGAGCTGGTACGCACCCTCATGGCGAAGGGCTTCGCTGGAACGATCTTCCTAACCACCCACGACTGCCAGGCGGCCTACGAGGAGCTCAGGGGCCGGGGCGTCGAGTTCGTCGAGATACCCGAAGAACGGCCCTACGGCATCGACGCGTCGTTCCGCGATCCGTCGGGTAACAACATCCGGCTCACCCAAGTTCGGGAGATTGCCTCCATCTGAGGTGAAGCCACTGCGGCTCCGCTCCGGCGCAGCCGCAGTCGGCCGGACCCGCAGTCCACGTCCCGCCATGCGGCCGCCGCACAGTGTGCCACGCTGACCGTCGGCGATCAGGGCACTCGCGCAGCACCGCCCAGCGGGAAGTCGTTGAGGCTCATCGGCGCCGGCGGCGCACCGCGGCTCCTGCGGCGACCGCGCCGGTAAGCCCGGCAGCCGTGGCGAGCACACCGTGATGCTGCGAGGCCCACACCTGCGGGTCGCGGTTGCGGGCCTGTTCGTCGAATCGGCCGTGCGCGCCGTAGTCGGCCGCCCGGTCGGCGGGCTGCCAGAGGTTTGCCTGCTGGTCGTCGGAGGTCGGCTCGGACGTCTGTTGTGAGCGATAGCCGCTGCGGGCCAGGTAGCGGTCGAGGAGCCCGGGAGCGACCGCGTTGGCGGCCAGCGTGGCAGCGGTGCTCGACCCGACCCAGTACTCGCGGCGATTGGGGTGGTCGGCCGCTCGGACGATGGCTCGCGCGGCGAGCTCGGGCTGGTAGATCGGCGGCACCGGTTGTGGCCGATGGGGCAGCCGAGCCAGCACCCAGCTGAACTGCGGCGTGTTGACCGCGGGCAGTTGGACCATGGTGATCCGCACCTGGCTGTGGTCATGCAGCAGCTCGCAGCGCAGCGACTCGGTGAAGCCCTGGATGGCGTGCTTGGCACCGCAATAGGCCGACTGCAACGGGATGCCTCGATAGGCGAGGGCGGAGCCAACCTGGACGATCGTGCCGTGGTCGCGTGTCTTCATCCGGTCGAGCGCGGCGCGTGTTCCGTAGACGAAGCCGAGGTAGGCAACCTCGGTGATGCGGCGGAATTCGTCCAGGCCGATGGCGTCGAAGGGCGCGAACACCGAACTGAAGGCGTCGTTCACCCATACGTCCAACGGCCCGAAGGCGTTCTCCGTCGCCTCAGCAGCAGCCTGCACTTGGTCCGGGTCAGCGACGTCTGTGGGGACCGTGAGGGCAGCCCCGCCGGCGTCGCGGACGTCCTGCGCCGCCGCATCCAGCCCTTCATCGCCCCGGGCGAGCAGTGCTACTGACGCTCCGCGTGCGCCGAACGCTCGAGCCACCGCGCGTCCCACCCCGCCGCTGGCACCGGTCACCACCACCGCGTGCGGCCGGGCGCGGCCTGATCGGCGCGTCACGTCCGGTCAGCCGGCGGGTAGCTCTCGACATTGGCCCGGCTGCCTTCCGGCCAGCGCGGGGACCAGGCTCCGGTGTCGTCTGGCGGTAGGGCGGATGCCGCGCCAGGCTCCGCGACCACCGGTTCACGCGTCGCGCCGTAGTTCGGGGTGGCGACCTGGTCACTCAGCCGCTCGTTCTCCCGAGCGAGGTCATTGCGCTCGCGGCGCAGCGCACGCGCCCGGCGGCTCGCACCCGACATCGCAGCCAGCCCGAGCATGCCCACGACGCCGATCACGATGCCAGCGACAAGCGCCCAATAGACGTGCACGCCGAACCAGGTGTGGCCGAGCGCGTGGACGTCGAGGGTTGCGTCGCGGTTCTGCAAGACGAGCACCAACGCGGCCGCTACGGCCAGCGCGACCAGAATCAGACCGACGACGATCATTTGTGACCTCCTTTGAGTCCGCCGGTGGCGGACACGACCCGATGCGCCGTCCGCGCACCATTCCCACTTAGAGCCATACCCAGCCCGGGCTCTCGTTAATCGCCGATCTGTTTGGGTTGCCATTCCGGCGGGAAGGCTGCTTTCCAGGGCGGTAGCTGCTTGGCAAGTGTTCGGATGATCACGCTTTAGGAGATTTGATGAGTGAGAGCGTTGCAGATGTCTTGCTGAGCCGGTTGCGTGACTGGGGGGTGCAGCAGGTCTTCGGCTATCCGGGTGACGGGATCAATGGCCTGCTGGCTGCATGGGGGCGAGCCGATGACGATCCGCAGTTCGTGCAGGCCCGCCACGAGGAGATGGCCGCGTTCGAAGCGGTGGGATACGCGAAATTCAGCGGAGGCGTCGGCGTGTGTACCGCGACGAGTGGGCCCGGGGCTATCCACCTGCTCAATGGGCTGTACGACGCCAAACTCGACCACGTGCCGATCGTGGCGATCGTCGGGCAGACCGGACGTAGCGCGATGGGTGGCTCGTACCAGCAAGAAGTCGACCTGCTGACGCTGTTCAAGGACGTATGCAGCGACTACGTGCAGATGTGCATGGTGCCGCAGCAGCTGCCCAACCTGATCGACCGGGCAATTCGGATCGCGCAATCCGAAAGCGCGCCCACCTGCCTGATCTTCCCGTCGGACGTGTTCGATCTGCCCTACGAGCCTCCCGAGCATGCGTTCAAGCAGGTCCCGTCCAGCCTCGGCACAGCGCCGGCCAGCGTACGACCGGCGGACGAGGCGGTGCGTCAGGCGGCCGAGATCCTCAACGCCGGGCAGAAGGTGGCCATGCTGGTCGGGCAGGGTGCCCGCGGCGCCGCCGAGGAGTTGACCGAGGTTGCCGAGCTGCTGGGTGCTGGAGCCGCAAAGGCATTGCTGGGCAAGGACGTCGTGCCCGACACGTTGCCGTGGGTGACCGGTGCGATCGGGCTGCTCGGCACCACCGCCAGCTACCACTTGATGCACGACTGCGACACGCTGCTCACCGTCGGCTCGAACTTCCCGTACACCCAGTTCATGCCTGACCTGGGGCAGGCCCGGGCGGTGCAGATCGACCGCTCCGGAAAGTGGATCGGCATGCGCTATCCGTACGAGCTCAACCTGGTCGGCGACGCCAAGGCGACGCTGCAGGCGCTCATTCCGTTGCTGCGCCGCAAGGAGGACCGCGGCTGGCGGGAGACGGTGGAGCGCAACGTCGCCGACTGGTGGGAGACCACCGACCGCCAGGCGCTGACCGACGCCGAGCCGATCAACCCGATGCGCATCTTCCACGAATTGTCCACACAGCTACCGGACAACGCGATCATCGCCGCCGACTCGGGCAGCGCGGCTAACTGGTACGCCCGCCACCTGCGGTTCCGCGGTCAGATGCGCGGCTCGCTGTCCGGGACGCTCGCCACCATGGGACCCGCAGTGCCCTACGCGATCGGCGCGAAATGGGCACATCCCGACCGGCCGACGATCGCGCTCGTCGGCGACGGCGCGATGCAGATGAACGGCCTCGCCGAGCTGCTCACCGTCAGCCGATACTGGACGCAGTGGAGCGACGCGCGGCTGATCGTCGCCGTCCTGCACAACAACGACCTCAACCAGGTGACCTGGGAGATGCGGGCGATGGAGGGCTCGCCGAAGTTCGCCGAATCGCAGACGCTGCCGGACCTGGACTATGCCGCCTTCGCGCGCGGCATCGGGCTCGGCGGGATCAACGTCGACGACCCGGCGCAGGTCGCGCCAGCCTGGCAGGCGGCGCTGACAGCCGACCGGCCGACCGTGCTGGACGTGCGCTGCGACCCCAACGTGCCGCCGATCCCGCCGCACTCCACCTTCGAGCAGGCGAAGGCCACGGCATCCGCATTACTGCACGGCGACGAGGATCGGCTCGGCGTGCTGCGTGAGGGCATCAAGCAGAAAGTGCAGCAGTTCCTGCCGGGGCAGAAGGAGGAGTGAGCCGCTCGGCTCACCAGCCAAGATGCGGGCAGGTGACCAACGGGTGAGTGCACCGCTCAGCCCCCTCGACGTCGTGACCTACCGGTTCCCCACACCGGAGCCGGAGGCCGACGGGACGTTGGAGTGGGATGCCACGGTCGCGGTTGTCGTCATCGCCCGAAGCGGCGACACTACCGGCGTCGGCTGGACCTACAGCACCGGCGCGGCCGCGGCGGTCATCCGCGACCACTTGATCATTGCCGTCGACGGCCGCGACGCGTTCGACGTGCCCGGCTGCTGGCAGGCCATGCATCGGACATGCCGGAATCTCGGCACCCGTGGGCTCGTCGCGCAAGCGATCAGCGCGGTCGACATCGCCCTGTGGGATCTCAAGGCGCGCCTGCTCGCCCTTCCGCTCTGGCAGCTGTTCGGACGGGCACGCGACTCGGTGCCGGTGTACGGATCCGGTGGGTTCACCTCTCTGACCGACGACGAGCTCGAACGCCAGGTCGACGGCTGGCTGGCTGCCGGATGCACGGCACTGAAGATCAAAATCGGCGAGTCGTGGGGCGGCAATGTGCCACGTGATCTGGCCCGGGTCGCGCTGCTGCGCAAGGTTGCCGGTGACGACGTCGCGTTGATGGTCGACGCGAACGGCGCATACTCCCGCGGCCAGGCCCGCAGGGTCGGTGCCGCGCTGGACGACCTTGGGGTCGTCTGGTTCGAGGAGCCGGTGAGCAGCGACGACCTCGCCGGACTGGCGGCGGTCCGCGCGGCGACCCGGTGCGACGTCGCCGCAGGGGAGTACGCGGCCGATGTGTACGAAGCTGCGGCGCTGTGCCCGGTGGTCGACTGCCTGCAGCTGGACGTGACCCGCTGCGGCGGTTACACGGGCTTTCAACGCGCCGCGGCGGTCGCCGCTGCCCACAACCTGGACGTGTCCGGGCACTGTGCGCCGGCGCTGCACGCACCGGTCGCGGCAGCGACGCCGAACCTGCGCCACGTCGAGTGGTTCGCCGACCACGCCCGCCTCGAGCCGCTGCTTGCCGATGGTGTCCCCGTGGTCGAAGGCGGAGCGATCCGGCTCGGGTCGGCGCCCGGGCACGGCATGAGCCTGCGATCGTCCGCTGCGCTGTTCCGGGTCGACTGACCCAGACAGGAGGGTGTGTTGTGCGCCGTGTCCTTGCGCTCAGTGGCTGGGCGTACCTGGTCTGGCTGCTGCTCACCTGGACCCGCACGGCGGAGCAGCAGCTCGCTGGCATCCTGGTGGCGCTGGCAAGCGGCCTCGCCATGGCACCTCTCGGCGACGTGGCCGCGCCGTGGCGGCTGCTGAGCCCACGCCGTCTCGGCGCGCTGCTGCGGCTTCTCGTCTCAGCGGTCGGGCAGATAGTGCTGGCCAACGTCGACCTGGCGCGGCGGATCTGGACGCCGAGCCGACCGCTGTCCAGCGGTATGGCGATCGTGCCCACCCGGCAACGCACCGACGCGGGCCTCGCCGCGACAGGCCTGATCACCTCGTTGATCGTCGACAACCAGCTGGTCGACCTCGACCGACGCCGTCACCAGCTGCAGTACCACGCGGTGGCCGTCCCGCACGGTAGCCGTAAGCATCCCGAGGACGACATCAACGCGCCAGCAGAGGAGCTGCTGGCGCCGATCGTCGCAGGCCATGATGGCTGACATCCTGCTCGCAGTGGCGATCGCCGAGGTGATCGTGATCGCCATTCTGATGGTGCGTCTCGCGATCGGTCCGTCGGTGTCGGACCGCATCGTCGCTCTGAACACCATTGAGTACGTCGGTGAGGCGACGGCGGGCCGCCGGGAGCAGCGACGCATCGACCCGCACAAAGGGCGCCCCACCTCGGCCGAGGCGGCAGCGCGCCGAGCCGAAGCTGCCGAGGAATCCGAGACCGGTGAGCTGATCGATCCGGACGCGACACGGCTCGGCGCACTGGGCCCGGAGAGATCGGCCCAGATGACGGTGGTCGTGCGTGTCGCCGCACGCGCCGCTGCCGTGGTGCTCGCCGTGGCGGCCATCTACCTGGCGGCGTGGGGGTATGCGCCGGGCGGCGGGTTCCCAGCGGGTGCCGCGCTTGCCGGCGTAGCCGTCCTGCTATACGCCGCACTCGGCTACCGCGCGGTACGCGGGGCGGTCCGGCCCGGAGTACTGGAGCCGCTCGAATTGGCCGGTGCCGCGGCCATTATCGCCGTCGAGCTGCTGGGGTTACTCCTCGAGGCTCGTTCACCGCCAATTGGGTCCCGCGGGCGGCGCCGGGCACCATCCGCAGCGGCGGCGTGCTGCAGTTGTTCTCCGGCAGCGAGCTGGTCGAGGTTGCCACCGGGGTAACCATCGTCATCTTCACGTTGCTGGGCATGCGGCACGAATGGGCCCCAGACGAGGCCGACGGAGACGATCACCGATGATCCTCGGCAATTACCTGACCGCTGGGGCGCTGTTCTGCGCCGGCCTGTACGCCGTGCTCAGCCGGCGCAACCTGATCAAGATCGTCATGGGCCTGTCGTTGATGGAATCGGCCAGCTATCTACTGCTGGTCTCGCTGGCCTACCGGCGCCGGTCGACCGCTCCGGTGCTCCTCAACCCGCCGCGCGGGCAGAGCGAGGCCGGCCTGGCGCGAGGCAACGTCGCCGACCCGGTACTGCAGAACTTCTGCCTCACCGCGATCGTTATCGGCGTCGCGGCCACGGCGGTGTTCCTCACCGTGGCGGTGCGGGTGGCGCAGCACTATCGCAGTCTCGACGCCGACGACGTCCGGGCCCTGCGAGGATGACTGCGGCTGGCGTTGCTTCACTGTTGCCTCTGCCGGTCGTCATCCCGATTTCCGGCGCGGTCGCCGCTCCACTGCTGGCTCGGGTGCATCGCCGCCTTCCGCTGATTGTTTCCCTCCTTGCTCTCCTGGCGTCGACGGTGGTGCTCGGCATCGTCGCGGCGCGGGTGTACGCCGGCAACGGGCGGGTGCTCTCGCATTTCTTCGGGCACTGGGGACCTGTGAACGGGCGGGTTTTGGGCGTTGCGTTCGCCGCCGACCCGTTCGGCATGACGTTCGCGCTCGCCAGCGCCGGATTGGGCACCCTACTCGTCGTCAGCGCGCTGTCCGAGCTGGGTGATCTCGGCGCACGCGAACTCGGCGGCTTCGCCTGCCTGTTTCAGCTGTTGATCGCGGCCCTCATCGGATCGGCCCTCACCGCAGACCTGATCAACCTGTTCGTGTGGTTCGAGGTCGCTGCGCTCGCCAGCTACGGGCTCACCGGATTTCTTCCTGGAACGCCCGATTGCCCTCGAGGCGGCGTTCAAAGTGCTGGCGCTGACCAGCATCGCCGGATTCCTCATCTTCATCGGCGCTGCGCTGCTCTACGCGAACCACGGTGCGCTCAACCTGGGCCAGCTGCGCACCGAGTTGCACGGCCACATGGGCACTCCGGATCTGCTGGCGCTCGGGCTGCTCGTTGCCGGGTTCGCTACGAAGGCAGGGCTGGTGCCGTTCCATGGCTGGCTGCCGGACGCGCACACGCCGGCGCCAGGTGCGGTGTCGGCGCTGTTCTCGGCGTTGATGGTCGACCTAGGGGTTGTGGCGCTGGCCCGCATCGCGCTTCAGGTGGTCGGCCCGGGAACCGGGCACCCGATCCTGGGCCTGCTTACCGGATTGGGGATGGCGTCGGCGCTGCTCGGCGCGGTGCTCGCGTTGGCCCAGGACGACCTGAAACGTCTGCTCGCCTGGGACACTATCTCGCAGATGGGCATCCTCGTCGTCGGCTTCGCCACGGCGACGTCGTCGGGCATCGCCGGCGCCACATACCACCTCGTCAACCACGCGCTGTTCAAGGCGCTGCTGTTCCTGTGCGCCAGCGCGATCGTGCACGCGACCGGTGAGACGGCGCTGTCGCGGATGGGCGGGCTGGCCCGGCGGCGTCCGCTGCTCACCGCCGCCTTCACTGTCGGGGTGCTGGCCATCGCGGGCGTCCCTCCGATGAACGGGTACGCCTCACTCGGCCTCATCCATGCGGGCGTCCACGAAAGTGGCGGTGTCGCCGCGCTGGGCGCCACCTTGCTCGCTCAGGTGATCGCGGTCGCCGCCCTGGGACGTGCCGCCTATTTCGGCTTCTACCGCCGCCGCGAGGACTACGAGCACCTGGAACCGCTGCGCTGGGGAATGCGGAGCACGCTGGTGCTGCTCGGCGCCGGCTGCCTCGCGTTCGGTGCGACACCCGGGTTCGTCATAGATCGGGTTGCCGCTCCGGCGGCCGCTGCGCTGCTTCATCCCGGTGTCTACGCCGATGGCGTCCTCGGCGGCACTGCGATGCTGCCGCACCTAGCGATCACCTTCTCGTACGGCGGGCCGGCGGAACTGCTCGTGGCGGCCGCCACGGTCCTGATCGGCGCCGGGCTCGCCGCGGTTTACATGCGTGCTCGTGAACCGCTGCCGGTTCGGCTTCTTCGAGCCGTGCACACCGGGTCGGTGAACGACTACGCCGCCCTCGCGACCGCGGGGCTGCTAACCGCGGTCCTTGTCCTGCTCGGGTGACCCGATCCGCCGGGGCGACCGGGTCGGGAGCACGTACCACAGCCAGCCGGACAGGCAGGCCAGGCCGCCGGTGATCAATCCGGCGGGTACCGGACCTGCCACGAAGTCGACGATCAGCAGCACCGCGCCGAGCATCGCCAGGAGCAGGAACACGAGCCCCGCCGCGGCGAACCCCCCGGTGATCGCAACCAGCTCGTCCTTGCGGTGCTGTCGGAACAGCAGCCGGTGAGCGGCGACTGGTGCGATGAACAGCAGCGCGGCTACAGCGGCGCAGATCAACGTCGCGAGGTAAACGTCAAGCTGGAACGCGGTGACCGACGCAAACCGTTGCTGAAAGGCGATGCTGAGCAGGAACGCGAACAGGATCTGCACGCCGGTCTCCGCGACTCGCAGCTCCTGCAGCAACTCGGCATAGTTGCGGTCGAGGCGCTCCGCCTCGCTCTCGTCGCGCGAGTACTCGCCACCCATGCGTCCCGCCACATGCCGAGCTTGGCCTGTCGATGCGGCGATCACCAGCCTGAGCGGCCCAGAGTTTGATGACACATGGACATGGGTATGTGCAAGCTAATGGGAATCAGCGCTCTTAGCCGAGAGGAGGCTCCCGAGATGCCGCAGCAAGCGTGGAGCGCGAAGCGCGAACGTCAGTACACGAAGATCAAGCAGGGGCTGCAGCAACAGGGACGCAGCGAAGACCTGGCCGAGGAGATCGCGGCACGCACCGTCAACAAGGAGCGGGCCCGCTCCGGTGAGTCCAAGACGGCCAGCCGTGCCTCCCGCGCGGACATCTCCTCATCGCGCCGCGGCGGACTGCGCTCCCACACCGGCCCAGGCGGCCGCACCAAGGAGCAGCTCTACCAGGAAGCTCAACGCAAGAACATCAAGGGCCGCTCGACGATGACCAAGGCGCAGCTGGAAAAGGCCGTCGGCCGCTGAACGAGGAAGCATGGCGGAGCTGACCCGTGACGAAGCGGGCTCCACCGCGGCACCATTCGTTCCGGTGGCCGCGAGCCTTGCTGACCTTGCCACGGCTGCGGTCGGGTGTCGCGGCTGCGAGCTGTATCGCAACGCGTCGCACACGGTGTTCGGTGCCGGATCCACCGACGCGTCGGCCATGTTCGTCGGCGAGCAGCCGGGAGACGTCGAGGACCAGCGCGGCGAACCGTTCGTCGGACCGGCTGGCAAGCTGCTCGACCGGGCCTTGGTCGACGCCGGGATCGATAGGGACCGCAGCTACGTCACCAACGCCGTCAAGCACTTCCGGTGGAGGTCCACCGAGAGCAGCAAGCGCCGGATTCATGAAAGGCCCGAGGCTCGGCATGTGCGTGCCTGCCAGCCGTGGCTGGCTGCCGAGCTGACGGTGGTCGCCCCGAAGCTTGTCGTGGCGCTCGGTGCGGTTGCCGCGCAAGCACTGTTCGGGTCGAGTTTCCGGCTGACCCAACACCGTGGCGAGCTACTGAGTTGGCCGCCACCGCTGGGACCGTATGCCGCAGACGCCACACCGATCGAGGCCGCCATAGCCACGATCCATCCATCTGCGGTCTTGCGTGTCCCCCCGGGCGATCGTCAGGACGCCTACCGAGGCCTCGTCAAGGACCTGGGGCTTGTATCGCGAGCACTTGGATGACCTCAGTCGACCGCAGATGGGTCTTAAGGTTGACGTTCCGCTTCCCCGTCTGGATCGGCGGTCAGTCCGAGTAGCAACAGCGCGAGCACCGCCAGCAACGCGGCGAAGGTGAGCCAAGCAAAGAGGAACACCCGCCGGTTTGAGTCATGAGCCACGCCTCCTGCCCCGCTGGTGCGTGCATTCATAGTCCTCGCGTTCAGATTGCGTCGGCGTCCGAGTCGACACCTGACGGCCGGGCGGTTGGGTCGCCCTCATCGACCGCTCCAAGGGAGCCGGCCGATCACGAGCCACCATGTCCCGGGTCATCCGTCTATGCGCGGGCCGACCGCGGTCGGCCCGCTGAGAACCGCGGTGATCGTCGGAAGCTCTGGACCGGTGGGGTCGGATAGCTCCAGGATGCAGAAGTATCTGCGCGGTCGTCTTAACGAGAGGGCTCGGCAAACGCGCAGCGCGATCATGTTTCGCGATGCGCCGGCTTTCCAGCCGGGCAGATGCCGACCACGACTCGTTCATGCCCGGCGGCACACTCCCCGAAACCGGCCGGTTCTCGCAAAGACTGTTTTGATGCGGAGGCTACGGGGAAAGAGTCCGTAAGCGGCGACCGTGATGTGAGCCATGAAGTCACGATGAGCAAGCACGGACGCTTTGCGATCAGCGGCTCGTCGCCACTGACGTCGCTTGCATTGGCGAGGCGGTAACCGTGGTCTTCGTAGTCGGCGTGGCAGCGGCGATAGCGCTCGGGCTCGGCTACGTCCTGCAGCAGCGGGTCGCGGCACACGCCGCCCAGTCCGAGCGGCTTTCCTTCCGGCTGCTCCTCGACCTGATGCACAAGCCGGTCTGGTGGGGTGGCATCGGTTGCATGATCGTCGGCCAGCTGCTCGGCGGGCTTGCCTTGCAGCTTGCCGCGGTCGGATTGGTCGAGCCACTGCTGTCAACAAGCCTGCTGTTTGCGCTTGCCATTGCGGGAATCCTCTCCAGGGAACCGGTGCGCTGGTACGAGGTCACCGGCGCGTTGCTGCTCTCGGCGGCACTCGGAGTGTTCATCGCCGTCGGCGACCCGCGCAGCTCTCCGGATCGGACCCAGAGCCCGCTGCTCATCGCACTGGCGGTGTGCGTCGTCCTGGGTGTCGTCGCCGCGCTGGTTGCGATCGGCAAGCGTGGCGGCCTGGTTGCCGAGTCGATCGTGCTGGCCACCGGTGCAGGCCTGCTGTACGGACTGCAGGACGTCGCAGCCCGCGCCGTGATGCTCGTCGTCGACCAGCGCGGGTTCGGCGGGCTCCCGCACAGCCTGTGGCCCTACGTCTTGGTCGGAGCGGCCGTTATCGGCATCGTGCTGTCACAGAACGCGTTCCGGGCCGCGCGGCTGGACTACTCGCTGCCCCCGATCGCCGCTGCGGAGCCAGTGGCCGGCATTGCGCTCGGCGTCACCCTGCTCGGCGACGTCCTCTCGGTCAGCGCCGGTGCCATTGCCATTGAAGCGCTGTGCCTGGTTGGGATGGTCTCGGGCGTGATGCTCATCGGGCGCTCGCCCAGCCTCGCTGACACCGGTTCGGCCGGCGCGCCAGAAGCTGCGGAACACCGGCGCTGACCGGGCAACCGTTTGACGATGGCAGACCTCGGGTATGGGTACAGCGTTCGCAACCATGGAGGCACCCGATGAACGAAGGGCAGCCAGTTGTCGCCTACACGAGACCGGACGAGCCGGACGCGGCGACGGGGGAGTTGGCGTCTCGGCTGGCCGAACAGGCGTCTCGGCTGGTCCGCGACGAGCTCGGCCTAGCCCAGCGGCAACTGGTACAGAAGGGCAAGCGCGCGGGCCTCGGTGCCGGTGCGCTCGGGGCGGCTGCCGTGGCAGCGCTCTACGGCGTCGCGGCGCTACTTGTTGCAGCCGGCCTCGGGCTGAACCACGTCGTTGCTGGTTGGGCCGCGGCGGTGATCGTCGGAGTCGTCCTGCTCGCAGCCGCCGGGCTGACCGCGCTCGCAGGTTTCCTTGCACTACGCAAGGTCAAGCCGGTTCCGACGGAAACCATTGAGAGCGTGCGCACTGACGTGCAGACGGTGAAGGAGAGCGTCAAGAGATGACTGCGCCGGATGCATCCGCAGACCATCAGGAACCCGAGACTGCGGACGAACTGCGGGCCGACATCGCCGCTACCCGTGCCGAACTCGCGGACACAGTTCGGCAGCTGTCCGCCAGGCTGGACGTGAAGAGCCGCGCCAAGCAGGAGCTCCAGAAGGTCCGGTCCTCCAGGGCCGTTCCATTGGCCGCGGCCGCCGCCGCTGCGGCACTCGCGGTCGGGCTGATCCTTCGTCGCCGCCGCAAGCCTTAGCACGGCGACGGTTTCGGCCCGCGCGTGACTAGGTACGCACCTGCCATGCAGATGAATGTGGCGCGAACGCTGGACGGGCTGGTCGCTCGCATCGAACGCGCATCGTGGCTGGATCGGGTCGCCGACCGGGTGGCCCCTATCGTGCGTCCGGTGGTCCGTGCCGACGCGGTTCGCGACGTGGCAAGTGGCTCGGTGATCGGTCATCCGCTGCACCCTGTGCTGGTTGCCGTGCCGATCGGTTCGTGGTCGGCAGCGACCTACCTCGACCTGCTCGGAGGTGCCAAGGGCCGGGTCGCCGCCCGCAAACTGATCGGTCTGGGCAATCTCGTCGCGCTACCGACGGCCGCGAGCGGGCAGAGCGATTGGCTCGACACGTCTGGAGCCGAGCGGCGGGTCGGCTTGGTGCACTGGGCCCTCAACGCGACCACGGTGGCCGCTTTCGGTGGCAGCTGGCTGGCCCGACGGCGTGGGCGCGTCGGGAAGGGAGTTGCCCTGAGCCTGCTCGGCACCGCCACGATGGGCGTGTCCGGTTGGCTGGGCGGGCATCTGGCCTACGCGCTCGGCGTCGGCGTGGACACGACCGCCTTCCAGCAGGCACCGCAGGAATGGACCGATGTCGCGGAGGAGTCGACGGTAGTGGCCGCTCCGCAGCTGGTTGACGCGGGAGGCGTCCCAGTGCTGCTGCTGAGGCATCGTGGCCGAATCGTCGCGCTGGCCGACAGGTGTACGCATCGGGGCGGACCGCTGCACGAAGGCGAAGTCACGGAGGACTGTGTGCGCTGTCCCTGGCACGGTAGCGTTTTCTCACTCGCCGACGGGTCCGTCGTGCACGGTCCGGCAACGCGACCCCAGCCGGTCTTCGAGGTCCAGGTCGTCGCCGGCCGAGTCCAGGTGCGCCGCGGGGAAGAGCCTCGGGCGCTGCGTACTCGCCCCGTGGGCGTGTGACCTCGACAGACGAGTGCGGTTCGACAGACGAGTGCGGTCCGTAGGTCGTCGCGGCCGCAGTCACATCCCGAGCAGCCGGTCCAGAAACTCCCGGTAGCGACGCAGTGCTACGCGCAGCACCTCGGTGTCCTGGCCGTCTGCCGACTTCCAGGAATCCAGCTCCTGCTGCTGCCGCAGCAGCGTGGTCGTCAGCGAACGAACTGCCGAGTCGACCAAAGATTGGGCGGCTGCCGTCGCCTCGCCCGGGTCGTCGACGAAACGCAGCTGCAGCTCGCGCCATTGAGCGCGCAAGTCATTCACCGAGGTGGCGCCCCACAGCGCTGCAACAGGGTCTTCGCGGGTGTCGCCTGGCGACAGCCCAGCCGACTCGCCCGATCCTTCGGCACGTTCCGAATCGGGCGGCCCGCCGTCGGCCACAGCTGAGTCCTTTGACAGCTGAGCTTCCCCGTCTGCATCGCCCGCATCGGCCGGTGTCGGGAGCTCTCCTTCCCAGTGCTCGTCCTCCACCGGCGGCAGGTCTGCGTTGCCGACCGCGGCGTCCGACCGCGACTCATCGACTGTCTGTTGACTCACCGAATCACTCATGACACGCCTTCCTGGCTCGGGGGCTCGTTGCCGGCGGGGTAGGTCGACCCGGGAGTTGACGCACCGGCCGTGTCCGTGTCGTCCACGCCGAGCAGGTCCGTTGCCAAGGCTCGGTAGTGCACGACCGCTTGTCGAAGTTGTTCGGTCGTTGCCGTGCCGCGGGCGTTCAGCTGGGAGATCTCGTGAGCGGCGCGGTAGTGATCCAGAGTGCCCGAATGCTCGACGGACAGCGTTGAGATCCGCTCGTCAAGCGCGCCGATCGGGTAGCCACGGGCAGCCATCACCCGGGTAACAAGATCGTCAGCGGCAAGGACAGAATCGCGAGGCGCCTCCACGAAGCCGGCCTGAATCTTGGCCCATTCCGCGACGTATCGCTGCTGTTCGGCGGCTGAGAGGGAGCGCAACTCAAGCTCGGCGTGCTTGCGCTCACGCGAGCGCAACTCACGTTCCGCGGCCACCCGATGCCCGCCCCGCTGCTCGACGACGCGGTCGTACTCCGGCCCGAACTGGCGTTGCAGACCGCGCCGCCGCAACCAGCCCCAGACTGCGGCCAGGAGCAAGAGGACCACGACGACGACAACCACCGTGACGACGATTCCGACAGTAGACATGGCCTTCTCCCTTCGCAGCCATCTATGCCCAACCCACGCTCGTCTGTAACGGCTAGGTTCGAGCCCCGTTGCGACGAAGCCGGATCCACCGATATCCCCAGCGGCCTAGCTCCAAGCCGGCCAGCCTCGCCCCAGGCGGCGCGTACGGGCCGTCAGCGAACACCTCAAACGGTCGCCCGACAACGCCGTCCAGCTTGCCGATGTCCACGCAGACCGGTTCGTCGCGCAGGTTGTGCAGAAGGAGGATCGAGCCTTCCGGTGCGTCGAAGCGGTGCGCGAGCACCGAGCGCGGCAACGCGACATCCAGGACCGTGCACTGGCCGACGCCGATCTCGGGGCACTCCCGCAGGACGCGGATGAGCTGTTCGAACCAGCGCAGCAGGGAATCCGGATCGCGCTGCTGCGCGCGGACGTTGACCGTGCTTGCTCGATAGGGCCCCTTTGTCACGACCGGGCGCGGCAGCAGCTCCGGCGCCGCAGCCGAGAAGCCACCACCGCTGCCCGGGTCCCATTGCATTGGCGTGCGGATCGCGTCACGGCCAGCGAGCCTGAGATCCTCACCCATGCCGATCTCCTCGCCATAACGCACGACGGGCGTGCCGGGCATCGAAAACTGCAACGTGTAGGCCAGCTCGATGTGCCGGCGGTCGCCGCGAAACATCGGCGCGAGGCGGCGGCGGATACCGCGGCCGAAGATGCGCATGTCCGGACGAGGCCCGAAGGCGGTGAAGACGTCGTTGCGCTGATCGTCGGTGAGCCGGCTCAGATCAAGTTCGTCATGATTACGCAGGAACGTGGCCCATTGCGCCATCGCGGGGACGCGGGGCATCCCACGCAGCGCCTCGACGAGCGGTTCGGCGTCGGCTCGGGCGAGCGCGAGCCACAACTTGGTGTTGATCACGAACGAAAACAACATATGCGCCCGGTCGTTGGGTCCGTCGGGTTGCGCGCCGAAGTAGGCGGCTAGCTCGTCCGGCGCAACGTTGGCCTCGCACAGCAGCACCGCGTCGCCACGTCGCCACTGCACGTCCTGACGCCAGTCGTCGAGGATCGAGAAGTCCATCGGCCCGGGGTCGACGCCAGCCTTGACCTGTTCGAGCACGAACGGGGCGGCGTCGACTCGAAATCCGGACGCGCCCAACTGCAGCCAGAATCCCATGACCTTCTTGATCTCGGCCCTGACCTGAGGATTTGACCAGTTCAAGTCGGGCTGGAAGTCGTAGAACCGGTGGAAATACCAGGCCTTGGCTTGGTCGTCAAACGTCCAGGTCTCGCGCTGCTCGCCCGGAAACACGATGCCTTGCCGGCGGTCCGGCGGCTCCGTGTCGCTCCACACGTACCAGTCGCGGTAAGGCGAGTCCGGGCTGGCGCGAGCCGACCGGAACCACGGATGCTCGTTGGACGTGTGGTTGACGACCAGGTCGAGAATGATGCGGATTCCGCGCCGCCCCGCTTCAGCGGTCAGTTCGACGAAATCGCCGAGGGTGCCCAGCCGGGGGTCAACGCCGTAGTAATCGGCGACGTCGTAGCCGGCGTCGCGGTGCGGTGTGGGGTGGATCGGGTTGAGCCACAAGCACGTCACGCCGAGCCGCGACAGGTAGTCCAGCCGACTGATGAGGCCGGCGACGTCACCGGAGCCATCACCGTCGGAGTCCTGGAAACAGTCCACCTCGAGGCAGTAGATGACTGCCTCCTTGTACCACCGCTCAGACATGCCTCGACATCGCCTCACCTCGATGTGTCCGTGCGTCGGCTAGGGATCCCTGCCTGCATCGGCGCAGCAGAGTGGTTCACCTGACGCTACCCAGTCGGGGGGTGATCGCAAACGTCGTCGATGGGATGCCGTCCTCACACTGATGGTGCGCCGGGAGGCCCGGACATCCCCCGAGGATCAGCTCAACCGCCCGGATCAGCGGGCTCGGCGTCGCCGGGCCGCAGGCGCTGCCGCTGCTCGGGTTCGAGCCCCTCGCCGGGCTGCACTGGCGGCCTGTGCTCCTCGCGCCGCCAGGCCGAGAAGGCGGCCGTCATCGCGAGCAGCCATGCTAAGCCGATGATGACGCCGCCGAGGACGTCAGAGAGGTAATGCACGCCGAGCGCGATGCGGGAGAATCCGATCAGCGCGACGACAAGCGTTGCCCCTGCGTAGAGCCACGACCGCCGGCCGTGACGAACGATAGGCAGGAAGATCAGTCCCAGAATCCCGCACCCCACCGTGGCCGCTTGGGCGTGGCCGCTCGGGAATGACGTTCCGTGCGCGGTCGCGACCGGATCGGGCAGGTGCGGGCGCGCCCGGTCAGCGGTCGCCTTGATCAAGCTGTTCAGCAGCGAGCTGCCCAAGGCCGTGACGGCGAGGAAAGCGGCCAGGCGCGGCAGCCGGCGGTAAAGCAACCACGCGAACACCGGAGTCAGCACGATCCACCAGCCCAACGGTGACCCGACTCGACCGATCACCTTCATCCCAGAGGTGAAGACCGGGTGCCCGACGGCGAAGGAATTCAGCGAATCGGCGGTGTCGTGGTCGAGGTGGAGCATCGGGTCGGACTTTGCGGTGACGAGCAGGAGCAGGATGGAGAAGGGCACCGCGACGAGAGCGACGGCAACGAACGCCAGCACCGCGTGCGTGCCGAAGTGGAACCGAGCCCGCCGCCGCTCGCGCATGCTCGGTTGCTCAGCCATCTCCGCTTCCCTCAGGGCCTGGACGGGCCACAGCGATCGGGCCAGACTGACCGCCGTGCCACACCAGGACGAGCCCAGTATCGGCATCTGGTTCCTCAGCGACGGCGAGCGCCGTAACCCGGCGTCGGACATCCGAGGCTGGACGTCGGGGAACCTGGTCGAGCCACTGGTCGACGGTACGGAATACTTCGCCCGCCTGCACGAAGTCCTGTGCCGCACGCGGGCGCACGACCAGGTCTACTTCGCTGACTTCCGGGGCGACACCGAGGAGCTGCTCGCCGGGCCCGGAACCTCGATCGGCGACGTGCTCGCCGACATCGCAGGACGGGGTGTCCTCGTCTTCGGGCTGATCTGGGGATCGCAGCCCAGCTGGCTCGACCAGAGCGAGGGCAAGAACGCCGAGCTGGCGCGCCAGCTGTCCGAGGCCGGAGGCGAGGCGCTGTTGGACTCGCGTACGCGACGGGCCGGGTCGCACCATCAGAAGCTCGTCGTGGTGCGCCATCCCGGCCGTCCGGAGTCGGACGTGGCCTTCTTCGGCGGGATCGATCTCGGCCGCAGCCGCCACGACGACACCCGCCACGGCGGCGACCCGCAGGCGATGGACTTCCCCGACGGGTACGGCCATCGCCCGCCGTGGCACGACGTACAGGCCGCCGTGCACGGGCCGGCCGTCGCCGACCTCGAACACACCTTCCGGGAGCGCTGGTACGGCAGCACCGTCCTGGATTTGTCCAGCCCAGCGCGGACGCTGATCGATCGGGCGTATCACGCCGGAAAGCTGGCCGGGCGCGATCTGCCCGAGCCGGAGCCGGAGCCGCAGCCGGCGGGCCCGCACGCGGTGCAGGTGCTGCGCACCTATCCGGCCCGGCTCCGCCGGTATCCGTTTGCCCCCCTCGGCGAACGCAGCATCGCCTACGCCTACCGAAAGGCGTTCGCCCGCGCCCGCCGGCTCATCTACATTGAGGACCAGTACCTGTGGGCCCCGTTTGTCGCGAAGCTGCTCGCCTCGGCGCTGCGTGGGAATCCGGACCTGCACGTGATCGCCGTCGTCCCGCGTTACCCGGACAAGCAGGGTGCGGCGCGCTGGCCCAGCCTGGTAGGACGCGAGCAAGCCATCAAGGTGTGCCGAGCGGCCGGCGGCGACCGCTTCGCGATATACGACGTCGAGAACTCCGTCGGCACGCCCGTGTACGTGCACGCCAAGGTGGTGGTCGTCGACGACGTCTGGGCGATGATCGGTTCGGACAACCTGAATCGCCGATCGTGGACCCACGACAGCGAGCTGTCCTGCGCAGTGCTGGACGCGACGCTGGACGAACGCGAGCCGCGCGATCCTGCCGGGCTCGGCGACGGAGCGCGGCTGTTCGCGAGGGAGCTGCGGCTGCGGCTGTGGCGCGAGCACCTCGAGCTCGACGCGGACCGCGCGCCTGCCGGTCACATTGTCGACGCCGTCGACCCGGTGTCGGGCTACGAGCTCATCCGGACACGAGCCGACGAACTGCAACGGTGGTACGACGGCGGTCAGCGGGGGTCGCGTCCGCCGGGACGGCTGCGCCCCCACTCGCCGGAACGCCTGGCCCGCCGGCACCGGCCGTGGGCCGTCCCGGTGTACCGGTTCATGTACGACCCGGACGGCCGGGCAATCCGTGATCGCCTGCGGCGCCGGCCTTAGGACGCGCCGCATATCGTCACCGCGCCCGGCAGCACCGTCACCGTCATGGCTTGCTGTTCGCCGACGTAGTCGCCGTCAAACTGGACGGGAACTGCGCGATCGGCACGGATCTCGACGCACCGCCCGCACGCGATCTGGGCCTGTTGCCCCTTGTTCGGGCGGTGCCGCATGATCCGCCAGGCCAGCACCACGATGCCCCGCCAGCCGTGTGGTGCCAGCACGATGACGTCGAGCAGGCCGTCCGCAGGGTCGGCATCAGGCAGAACCGCCATCCCACCCTGCAGTTGGCCCACGTTGCCGACCAGCACGCCAAGCGCGCGGACCCGGCGCGGCGAGCCATCGTCGATGCATATCTCGTAGTCGGCGCGGGGTGTGTTTCGCAATGCCCGCATGCCGCCGAGCACGTAGGCGATCCATCCGTGGCGCTTCTTGGCCTGCTCGCCCGTGTCGCGGATCAGCGCTGCGTCGAAGCCGAGCCCGGCCATCACGGCGAAGCGTCGGCCGTCGGACTCCAGTAGGTCGATCGTGCGTGGGCGTCCGCTCAGCGCTCGGCCAAGCGCGGTCGGCACATCCAGCGGAACGCCGAGGTTGCGGACCAGCAGGTTGCCGGTGCCGGTGGGCAGCAGCCCCATCGGCACCTCGGTGCCTGCCAGGACGCCGGCACACGCAGCCACGGTCCCGTCACCACCGCAGACCAGCACGAGTTCCGCACCGGCAGCAAGGGCCTGTCGGGTCTGCCCAGCGCCGGGATCCGCTTCGGTGGTCTCGAACCATGGGACTTCGGACGTCGTGTCGTGCCGCTTCAGGCGAGTGCGCAGGTCCTCCGGGTCATCCACCGTGGCGGGATTGCACACGACGGCGAGCTTCACGGCGTCGCATCCACCCGCTCGACGGGTCTCTTGCGCAGCACGACCGCCCAGACAACCGCCAGCCACACCAGTCCGAGCAGCACGCCGCCCAGGACATCGGTCGGGAAGTGCATCCCGCGGTACAAGCGGGCGAACGCGACGCAGACCGGCATCGCGACCGCGCCGATCACGGCGAGCGCGCGCAGCCAGGCCCGGCTGCTGACGCGCAGTGCGATGATCGCCAGCCCGCCGTACAGCGCGATGGCTGCAGCGGTGTGGCCGGACGGAAAGCTCGATGTCGGCGGCGCGCTATCCAGCTGCCTCACCGGCGGGCGGTTGCGGTCGATCAGCAGCGTCGTGGCGACGAAGATCGTCACCTCGCCCGCGAGCGCCGCGGCGAGGAACATCGATTCGCGCCAGCGGCCCAGCGCGAGCCGCAGGCCGACAAAGAACACCAGCCCGATCCCGATCACAGTCATTGTCTCGGCAACGTAGGTGAGCCAGTGCGTGACCGTGTTCCAGGTCGAGGCGCGGTTACTCGCGAGCCAGCGGTTGGTCGATGCGTCCCACCGTTCGAACGCGGTGTCGCGCAGCGGGTGCACGAGCAGGTAACCGGCGCCGCACAGCGCGCCCCAGAGCACAAGGGCGGCTGGCACGAGGCGCATGAGGGCGACTCGTATTTCGGCTGCACCGCGATGTCCGCCTGCCCTGACAAGGGTGCTGCGGGATCCGACGGTCGCCATCTCAGGTCCTGCGCCACTTCGCCTCGGCGAAGCCGTATACGCCGAATATCACCAGGCCGACGCCTGCCGCCACGAGCAGCCACGGCCCGGCGGACGTGTCGGCCAGCTCGCGCAGCGCGCGGTCGAGGCCACCCGCCTTCTTCGGGTCGTAGTCAACGGCCGCGGAGATGACGAACACGCCGGCAAGCGCGAAGACAATGCCACGGGCGATCGTCCCGACCACGCCGAGGTACTCGACGATCTTGCGGACGGTGGGGCTCATCCGGCCCATGTCCAGGTACTTCTCGAATTTCCGCCGGGCGCCCTCCCAGACCAGTACGAGACCGCATATGACGACGATCGCACCGACGATGCCCACGGCCCACCGGCCGCCGGGGTGTTGCATCGCCTTGGCCGTCCACAACTCCTGCTGGCCGGCCTGGCTGCCCGCGCCGGCGTGGCTCACAATCTTGAAAGCGTTGACGGCGAAGAACGCGTAGATCGCCGCACGCGCGAACGACTGCACCCGCGGCCCGGCCTTCTTGCCTTCGCCCACGACGCCGAACACGGCCTCGCTCAACCGCCACAGGGCATAGCCGGCCAAGCCGATGCCGATGATCCAGACCAGCGCCGTCCCGCCGGTGTGCCGTGTCAGCTCCTGCATCGCGCCCCGCTGGTCGGCCTCACCGTGGTGGGATCCGAAGGCGAGCGCCACCGCCAGGATGCCGATAAGCAGGTAG
This sequence comes from uncultured Actinomycetota bacterium, assembly GCA_963839175.1. Taxonomy (GTDB): domain Bacteria; phylum Actinomycetota; class Actinomycetes; order Mycobacteriales; family Jatrophihabitantaceae; genus CAWIUB01. The sequence goes on along the minus strand of CAWIUB010000050.1, from coordinate 334,864 downwards.
ATCGTGGCGCGTGCAGCCAGCCCCCACCTGGCAAGCAGCGTCATTGCATCGCTACGGGCTGCCCGTCGCACGGAGATTGTTGCGCTCATCGTCGATTACCTTCACCTGGGTGCGGACGCAAGGGTGCTGTTGTTCCAGAAGTACCCCCGCCGCGCGATCAGCTAACGCCGAAGCGAAACGATGCCGCGCAAACCCCTTGAACGGGGCGCTATTCGCCGGATTTGACGCGGCCGGCGAACCAGCCGGGAGCGTGTTCCACGATTTCGCGCGTCCTGATGATCCGTGTGGGCGATGTCATGAACTGATGCGCTTGGCGTCGTGCATAGTTTGTGATGCGTGCGCCAGCAGGTTGACCGCGTCGCTGAGGCTGCCACCCTCGGCGAGTTGTTTGGGTTGCTCCGCCACGCGGGTATCGAGATAGGTAATCGGCTCGCGACCAGCGGGCATCAACGCGACATGCGCCTTGACGCGTAGCAGCTTAATGCCGAGCAGGCGCGCAACCACCGATGCTTCGACTACCACCCCGTCCGATAGACTCTTGTTTGCGTTGCGGCGCGTTATGACGACCGGAGGAGTCCCGTAGCGGTCAGTTGCCGCTGTAGTCCCGGAGTCTGGCCTTGAGTCCGTCCAGTCTTCCGCTGAAGCTGTCGATCTTCCCGCTGAAGGTTTCGAGCTTGCCGCTGTGGTTTTCCAGCCGCTTCGACGCGCTCTGTGCAGCCGCAACGATTTGCTCATAACGCTCACGCCCTGCTCTCGTGCCGAGGACGTATCCGACGCCGAAAACCGCCAGACTACGCAGTTTCACGATTGCTTCTTCCGTCGCACAGAGGAGACGGCCGCACTCGCCGCAGTCAACGTCATCAAACCCGCAAGTGCCCCGGCGCCGGTCTTCACTGCTGGACTGTCCGCCGCATCCGACAGCCTTCCAACGACACGCTGCCACTTCTTCTTTCGACGAAATAGGCTCATCGTTGATCAACTCCTATCGGTCAGGGTCAGGTTCGCGCTTTCGCGCGTGACGCCCGCTGAATCGAGCGGACGAGCTGATCTTTCGTCATGCGCGCCGCGCCTGGAATCTGCAATGGATGTGCAATGCGGAGCAACTCAGCCTTGGTGTGCTCGTCCAACCGTTCCGGCACCTCATATTCTCGTTCTGCCTGAACTGCGCGGGCGGTCTCGCTCGCTAGCAGCTCCTCCGTACCGCGGGCATCGGCAAGAGCTCGGTCAGCGGTGCCTGCGTCCTGGTCCGCCTGTTGGGCGACGGCCTTGGCCTGCTGATGTGCTTGGTCGGCCGCCTCTTGGGCCGCCCGCGTCGCCTCGGCGGCCAAGGTTCGTGCGGCGGCCATCTGTTCGTGGGCCTGGGCGATTCGTTCTTGGGCACGCTGTGCCGCTTCCTCGGCGTCCTGACGCGACTGACGAGTCTGCGCCTCAACCTCGGCCCTCAGCTTCTCGAGCCGTTCGGTAACGCCTTGGCTCGCCCGCTCGCGCTCCTGCTCAACCTGGTGTTCCAGACTGTGGCGGGCTTCCTGCGCACGCTGATCGATCTCTTGCTTGCCCTCACGGGTTGCCTCACGCAGGCGCTGTCGGCCCTGTTCGGCGATGGCCTTTGCGGCCTCAGCCCGGCTGTCGGCGTTGCGCGCCTCCGCCAGCGCCTCCTGCTCGGCTTTCTTAGCTTTCGCCACCGCCGCCTCGGCTCGCTTCAGACGTACCTCGACCGAGTCGTGTGCGCCGGGCAGTGCGTCAGCCACCGCGGCCGATATGCGACGGGCCGTATCGGTGGCCGCAGCGCCCGCCAAGCCGGAAGCAGAGCCTGGGGACCCCAAAATCCTCGACAATACCCACGCGCCGTTGCGCGGCAGGTCCTTGATTCCGGCCGAAACCTGGGTGGAAAGCCAATGCATGGGACGAACCTTCGCCATGGCTGACATCCTTTCGCTGGTTCGCGACCGACCGTCCCACGTCAGCGCTTGGGGTTCCGCGTTCGCGTCGTGTCCGGCGGTACGACTCATACCCCGCGTTAGCGCTGGCGAAACAGCGTCGGCCTCGTATGAACGTTGGCTCATCCACGTCGCCGAAGGCAGGCCGTTTGAGGTAACGCCGTTTCGGGCAAATCTAAGGACGGAGAAGCCTCCGCCCAAGGCCTAGCGCGGCGCGTTGCCAGGAAGAGACGACTGATGGACCAACCAGCTCAGCAGCAACGACCTCCTGGCACGCAGTCCGCGATGCGGCCGAGGCCCGACTGCGGGGAAGAGAGCTACCACGGATCGGGTCGGCTGGCCGGAAAGACTGCAGTGATCACCGGCGGCGACAGCGGCATCGGCCGGGCAGTGGCCATCGCGTACGCCCGCGAGGGTGCCGACGTCCTGATCTCGTATCTGGAGGAGGATGACGACGCGCAGGACACCGCCCGCCTCGTAGAGGACGCCGGACGCAAGGCCCTGCTCGTCCGGGGCGACGTCTCCCGGGCCCAGCATTGTCGTGACATCGTCGCCAGAGCCGTCGAGGAGTTCGGCCGGGTGGATGTCCTCGTGTACAACGCTGCCTACCAGATGACTCGCGAGTCGCTCGAAGAGATCCCCGACGAGGAGTGGGACTACACGCTCGCCACGAACCTCTCCGCGATGTTTCACCTCTGCAAGGCGGCCGTGCCGCACATGGTGCCCGGCTCCTCCATCATCGCGAGCTCGTCAGTCAACTCGGACATGCCGTCTCCGACGCTGGCGCCGTACGCCGCGACGAAGGCGGCCATCGCGAACTTCGCGGCGAGCCTGGCGCAGCTCTTGGGCGAGAAAGGAATCCGCGTGAACAGCGTCGCTCCCGGTCCGATCTGGACGCCCCTGATTCCGTCGACGATGCCCGGAGATAAGGTCGAGAGCTTCGGCCAGAACGTGCCGCTGGGCCGGGCCGGGCAGCCCGCCGAGGTGGCCCCGGTCTACGTACTGCTCGCATCAGACGAGGGCAGTTACATCTCGGGCGCTCGCATTCCTGTGACTGGTGGCAGGCCGATCCTTTGACCGGGCTGATGACAGCCGCACGAATAAGGTTCTTCCGAATAGATCAACAACCATCGACTTCGATCCGCGAGGAGGTGCCCACGATGGCAACCGACGACCAGAACGACACTCGATCCGACGTCATGGGAGACGAACGCGAGCGCACGCCCGGCGTCCCCGATGTGATGGGTGACGAGCGCGAGCGCACGCCCGGCGTCCCCGATGTGATGGGTGACGAGCGCGAGCGCACGCCCGGCGTCCCCGATGTGATGGGTGACGAGCGCGAGCCCACGCCCGGCGTCCCCGACGTGATGGGTGACGAGCGCGAGCCCACGCCTGGGGTCCCCGATGTGATGGGTGACGAGCGCGAACCTACGCCGGGGGTCCCCGACGTCATGGACGGCCCCGATCGTCCCTGAGCACCGCCGTCGGACGGGCTTGGCTGGTCGGCAAGCGATCGTCGCCGCCAACACAAGCGCAGCCGAGACCCAAATGTGAGTTAGGGCGGCAACGAGATCGGGCATAACCGTCTGAGGCTGAGCAGCAGCCGCACCGAGCGTCTTCACGCGGGCCCCTGTGTGTGCGACGCGTTGCCTGATTGGTGGTCCTATGTCGTCCGACGCAATCGCCTTGCTCAAGCAAGATCACAAACAGATGCGTAACCTGTTTCGCCAGTTTGCCCGCGCCAACGGGACTCGGCAGACGGCGCACGTGGTCAACAAGATCATCGAGGCATTGACGGTACACACCTACCTCGAGAATGAGTGCATGTATCCGAAGGTGCGGGAACTCCTACCCGAGATGAGCGAGGACGTCTTGGAGTCGTACGAGGAGCACCACCTCGCCGATGTGCTGTGCGCGGAGTTGACGGCGATGAGCGCCCACGATGAGCACTTCAAGGCCAAGGCCACGGTGCTGATCGAGAACGTGAAGCACCACATAGACGAGGAGGAGCAGGACTGGTTCCCGAAGGTGCGCGACGGCGTGAGCCGCAAAACGCTGCAGGAACTCGGAGCCGAGATGCTCGAGCTCCGGGCCACGGCTCCCCGGCGTCCGACCCAACCGAGCGCGCTGAAGAAAGCCGTTGACGCCGTCATCAGCTGAGCGGACTGGCAAACTACCGCTCCCCGAGTTTCTTCGCGAGCTCGTCGCGTCCCATCTTCGAGCGGCCCGGCAGGTCGCGTCGCTTCGCGATCTCGTATAGCTCGGCTCGCGTCTTCGGAGAGCTGCCCCCAACGCGCTTGCGCCGCGCGATCGCCGCACCTTGCTGGCCCAACGCCGTCCGGGTCCGCTTCGGCAGGTGCGCGATTGTCTGCTTGGCTGACGCCGCCTGGTGGGCCTTCTTTACGTTCCGCTTGGCGGCCTGGGTTTGTTTCGTGGTAGCCATGCGTGTCGTATACCCATTCCGCGCTTGTGCTATGCGGCCGGTTAATACTCGTTGGTGCGGCGGAGGCGGCGGGGTCGGCCGTCCGGATCGTAGATTCGTCGGTATAGGGGTTCTGCCCATAGCCGGGTGAGCTTGTTGAGCCGCTGGTCGGTTAATGGCCGGAGTCGTCCGGGCGGGCGCGGGCCGGCTCGGCCACTGAGATACCAGCGCTCCAGGGCCGCGGCGCTAGCCGCGAACGCCCGGAACGCCGAGTACGGGTCGACCAGGTCAGCGTCGTCTCCAATGCCTCGGTCGAGATGTTCGCGAGCCAGGGCTAGTCGCAGGTTTCGGGCGAACGCCCGGGGTTGGTCGATTTCGGCGGTGTGATCAGCGTGTCGGCCGTCAACAGTCTCATCCAAGATGGCGGCCGTCAGCTCGGAGTCGTGCGACCACGAGCGCCTGTTGAAGTTGTCCGAGCCGACCGCAACCCACACGTCGTCGATGACGCACACCTTGGCGTGAACGTACACCGGTGTCCCCGTCGGGTTCTCCAGCCCATAGCAGGCCACTCGTTCCTGCCCGGCGGATTCGATCAGCTGCAGCGCGTCAGTGCGCCCGATGAGGTTGGGCGGCATCGACAATCGACCGTCTTGGTCGGGGAAGTGGGGGAGCACGGCGAGTAGGTGCAGCTGCGGGTGCGTGCGCAGCGCATCGGAAATGTAGCGCGCGACATCGCGCGACCACAGGTACTGGTCCTCGATGTAAATCAGCTGGCGGGCCTGCTGCAAGGCCTTGATGTAGCCCCGGGCGATGCTCCGTTCCCCGTCGGGTGCGAACGGGTATCCGCCGATCCGGTTGGGGTAGGTGCGCAACAGCTGGACGGTGTGTGGACCGGTGGACGGTGGGTCGGGCAGTTGACTGGGCAGCCGACGCCTCGTCCGGTCATCGCCGCGTACCCGATCCGCCAGTGTGTGCACCGGGTTGCGGCTCAGGGGTTGAGCATCGTCCCAACGTTCCCGGAACACGCGCTCGACCACGCCGACCGCCGGGCCCCGGATCTGGAGCTGGACGTCGTGCCACGGCGGCCGGTCGCCATATGCGGCAGCCATGGGCTGAGCTTGACGGTCGCCGGCATGTGACGCGTCATCGCGGCGACTGTGACATAGGTCGATACCGCCAAGAAATGCCACATCGTCTTGAGGATGCCCACGATGACGCAGGACAACGAACTTCTGATGGTGCGACCCGCCTGCCCGCACGCGCATGTCGAGCAGACACTGTCCTCCAGCGGCCGCGATCTGCTCATCGAGATGGCGGTTCTCAGCAGCGGAGAATCGCAGTCGGTCCCAATGCGAGCGCCACACGAGACCGCGGACATCCACGCCCCGACTCGCCGCCATGCACAGCACACGGGCAACCTCGCTCCCCGGGCTGTCGGTCAGCAACTCATCCGGGTCGCCGCGCCAGTCGACGAACAGCAGCAAGTCGCCGCACCGCATTTGCTCGACCGCGGACTTCAGCGAGGCAAAATAGGTCGCCCCGTGAATCAGCGGCACGACCAGATTGCCAACGGACCAGGCCTCCTGGGCGCCCCCGTCATCGACGGTACTGGCCCAATTGCCGCGCTCACGTCGTAAGAGAAACCACTCGTTGGTCGACACGCCGCCTGACTCCTCCTGTGCTGGTCGCGGTCATCATCGGCTGCTGCACTCGAAGCGGCTGAGAGGTCATGACCGTGCTGTACCCACCCGATGGAGTGGCCTAAACGGCTTGGCGCGACGGGGCGCTTTGTTTGGCCCGGCTCGCCGAGGGGTACATACCCGGCATCGTTGTCTGCTTTGGAGGTCATCACCGCTATGCGACTGTTCCGTTCGACGATTACCGCCTACGCGCACTGCGATCTGCCCTGCGGGGTGTATGACCCGGCCCAGGCGCGGATCGAGGCCGAGTCGGTGAAGGCGATCATGGAGAAGTATCAGGGCAACGAGGATCCGGTGTTCCGCACCCGGGCGCTGCTGATCAAGGAGCAGCGGGCCGAGCTGGTCAAGCATCACCTGTGGGTGTTGTGGACGGACTATTTCAAGCCGGCGCACTTCGAGAAGTATCCGCAGCTGCATGAGCTGTTCAACCGGGCGACGAAGGCGGCGGGTGCCGCGGGCGGCAAGGGTGCGGTCGACCCGGCTGAGGGGCAGGCGCTGCTCGACTTGATCGCCGAGATCGACAAGATCTTCTGGGAGACCAAAAACGCGGCCTGACAGACCCTGGCGACCAAGAGCTCGGCAAGGTCGGTCGGTACACGCGCCGCGCCGCGCCTCGGGTGGCGGTGGCCGACATGACCGGTGATCGTGGAGCTATGGCTGGCCAAGATGGCGCGAGTGCTGATCACAGCGAGAGCCGACTCACCGTGCTACTCGCGTTGGGCGCGAACGCCGGCATCGGTGTGCTCAAGCTGATTGCGGGGCTGCTGTCTGGATCGGCCGCACTGCTTTCCGAGGCGGCGCACTCTGCGGGTGACACCTCGACCGAACTGCTGCTGCTCACCGCGCTGCGACGGTCGCAGCGGCCGGCTGACCGGGTGCATCCGTTTGGCTACGGCAAGGAGCGCTACTTCTGGTCGCTGCTCGCCGCTGTGGCGATCTTTGTGTCCGGCGCGGCGTTCTCCTTCTACCTAGGCGTGCACACGCTCCTCAGCCCGGAACGCGAGGCGTCCCATCTGTGGTTCAGCTACCTCGTGCTCGGCTGCGCTGCGCTGTTGGAGGGGATCTCCTTGTGGCGGGGCCTGCGACAGACACGAGGCGAGGCGGCCGACCGCGACCAGTCGATTGCCGCGTACGTTAGGGACCCAGACGATCCAACCGTGAAGAGTGTCGTGCTCGAGGATTCGGCTGCGTTGATCGGCATCGGCCTCGCGGCTGCTGGTGTGGGGCTGCGACAGCTGACCGGCTCGTCGGTCTGGGACGGGGCCGCATCACTTGGGATCGGTGCGCTGCTCGTGGTCGCGGCGGTGATGCTCGCGCAGACTTGCAAGGCGCTGCTGATCGGCAAGCAGGCCGACCCCCGGCTGTTGGGCGATATCGAGGCGATGCTCGAGGAGCAGCGCGAAGTCGACGACGTCGTCGACCTGCTGACGATGCAGACGGGCACCGATCGGGTTCTGCTCTGCGCGCGAGTCGACTTCGTCGACAGCTACTCGGCGGGCGACCTGGAGCGCGCCTGCATTCGCATCGACGCCGACCTGCGAGATCGGTTTACCGACCTGGACGAGATCTTTATCCAGCCGGTTCCCCAGTCCGACCCCGACCTGCGATCACGGGTACTGGCCCGGTACGGCCGGGTGCTCGCCGAACCGGAGTAGCCGACGTCGCGTCGCCCCAGCGCCAAGACTCGATCCGGCGCGTCAGCCCTGCGGGAGCGTCTCCGGATTGTCGTCGATTGTCTCGGGCGCTGATCCGGTTGGGGTCGGGGTAGCGGCTTCATCAGGTGCAAGGAGCCCATCGAGCGCGGTGATGGCCAAGATCTTTCGGACCTGCGTGGGGACGTTCCGGAGGCGTATGTGCGTGCCTGCGCGGGTAGCGCCGTCGCGGAGCGTAACCATCGCTTTCAGCCCGGTCGAGTCCATGAACGTCACTTCTCGTAGGTCTACGACAAGGGCTCTAGTCGGGTGCTGGGCGATGGCGAGCAGGCCTGCTTGCGCCATCTGATCGGCGGTATCAATATCCACGTCGCCGGTTACGACGAGCTGGCACTCGTGGTCACTGGCGCTGGCGTCGGCGTGAACGGAGAATTCCGCCACTGCGCTCCTCACGTTTCTGCGGGACTGCCGGGCCGCGTGCACATGCGGGCTGGAGTCTCATCCGCACGTTCTTCGCTTTGAGATGGCTGTGGCTTCAGCGTGTTGAACTGTAGGGGGTCGGACGTGCCGCATCAAGTCCTGACTAGCGGTGCGGGGCTGGCTATTCCTCGTGGATGTCGAAGACCTTGTCCATGGTTGTTAGCTCGAGGACGCGCCGCACCGGCGGTTGGGGGCTCACCAAGACCAAGGACCCGCCTTTGTTCAGAGCCGCGTTACGCAGGCCGACCAGAGCGCCCACGCCGCTGGAATCAAGGAAGGTGACGGCGGACAGGTCAACCTGCAACGTCCGGCAGCGGGGTTCGGAAAGGGCGGTCTCGCCCGCTTGGCGCAGCGCGTCGGAGTTCTGCAGATCGACTTCACCGGTCACCTTGATCCGCGTGCCGACCGTCGACTCCGGCGCGGACGAAATGTGCATGTGCTCAAGATAGCGGGACCATGCTGGTATGAACTCGTGTGAGATCGGCCTGCTGGTTGGGTAGACCTGTTGGGGTAGATCATTGAGCAACAGACCAACCGGGGAGCTAGACGGATCAGATCGATGTGCCAGAGCGCGACCATGAGCTACAGCTGTGACACTAGTGCGCCCCGGCACGCTCGCGATTTTTGCGCGGAATTTGTCGCCGCCGCGATTCCGGACGGCCAGGCCGTGCTCGACTTGGCCGAAGACACCCGGTTGGTGGTGAGCGAGCTGGTCACCAACGCGGTCAACGCGGGTAGCCCGGAGGTGAACGTGACGGTCGCCGTACATCGCGCCTACGTCCGCCTTGCCGTGGACGACTACGTCCCGCGTCGGCCGCAGAAGCGATGGGCGGCGCCGGAAGACGAGCACGGCAGGGGGTTGATGATCGTCGCTTCGCTCAGTCGCGCGTGGGGGGTGGACTACGTCCAGCGCGGCAAGCAAGTCTGGGCTGAGCTGCCGACGGCGAATGAGCTCACTTCCTCGGTGCTGTGCTACCTCGGTGTCGACGCTTAGTGGGGTGAAGCGGGTATATCGGGCAGACGTTTGATTGCCAGCACTGATACGTCGTCGTCGTGTCTCCGCTCGCCGATCAGGGTCGCCATCAGTTCAGCGCAGGCGGTCTCGGCGGTCCGGATCGCGTCGTCAGTCAGCGCATCGCGTAACCGTTTGAGTGCGACGTCGACGTCGGCGTCGGCGTCACGCTGCTCGATGAGCCCGTCGGTGAATAGGCATAGCAGCGCGCCGGGCGGCAGTTCGATCGAGGTGGTGTGCCTGCGCACATCGGGCTGGACGCCGACGGGCAGGTCGATGGGCAGCTCGACGAGCTCGGCGGCGGCATGGGGTCGCGCCAGGGCTGGAGCGAGGTGGCCTGCGCAAGACATCCGAATGATCTGGAGTCGGGGGTCCAGCAGCCCGTAGATGACCGTGCCCATCTGCCCCGGCTCGAAATGCTGGATCTTGCGGTCCAATCGTTCCAGGGCGCTGGCCGGGTCATCGTCTTCGAGGGCATAGGCGCGTAATGCGCTGCGCAACCGGCCCATCACGGTCGCGGCGGGCAACCCATGTCCCATGACGTCACCGATTGCGATGCCGAGCAAACCGGACGGCAGCAGGAACACGTCGTACCAATCGCCGCCGACGCCGAACTCGCCGCCGGGGGCATAGCGCGCTGCCAAGTCGAGGCCCGGCACGGCAGGCAGTCGTCCTGGCGACAGACTGCGCTGTAGCGTGGCTGCGGCCGCCCTGTCGATGAGCGCTCGGCGGGCAGTAGTGGCCATCGCCACGCGGTCGGCAACCAGTTCGAGGACGGCTACGTCCTCGTCGGTGAATCTCCGGGTGTGCAGCGTGCCGACATGCAGCACCCCAACGACTGAATCGCCGCTGAGCAGCGGGACCCCGAGCATCGACTGGATACCCTTGCGCAGCAGCAGCGGGTTGACCACGTTGGCCGGGCTGACCTGCTCGAGGATGACCGGCCGTCCTTCGGCCGCGATGCGCCCCGCGAAGCCCCTGCCCAGCGGGATCCGGACGCCCTGGCTGACCTCCTCCTCGATTCCGCGCGCCGCCGCGGCGACCAAGACCTGCGAGGACTCGTCCAGCAGCAGCACCGCCGCGGTGTCGGTGGCCAGTAGCTCCCGAATTCGGTCGAGCAGTTCGGCCAGCAGCTCCTGGACGTCCAGCTTCGACAGCGCAATGTCGATGACGGCTTCGATCCGCCGTAACCGCTCCTCGGCACCGCCTGCCGACGTCGCGAAGACGGCCTCGGAATCAGCCGACCGCGCGGACACCGTCACATCCTATGGGTGCGCCGGGTGCCGACGCATCGTGACATACTCCGGGCGACACCCTTGACCTGAATGGAGTTGTCACGATGCTGACTATTAGGGCCTTGTCTGCGATCGAGATTCTCGATTCGCGTGCCCGCCCGACCCTCGCCGTGAGTGTCGAGTTCGCGGACGGTGTCACCGCTCGGGCTGGCGTGCCGTCCGGTGCGTCGACGGAGACTCGGGAGGCACGCGAGCTGCGGGACGAAGACGCCTCCCGTTACGGCGGGCAGGGCGTTGTGCAAGCCGTCGAAAATGTCAACGGCGAGATCGCCGAGCGGCTGCGCGGGCAAACGTTCGCGGATCTTGCCGAGGTCGACGCGGCACTCATCGATCTTGACGGGACGCCCAACAAGACCCGGCTCGGTGCGAACGCGATCGTGGGCGTGTCGATAGCGCGAAACGAGCTCGACTTCCAAGAGTAGGTGAGCGCATCAGCGAGCGCGACGTCGTCTGCTGCCTGGCGCGCGAGCTCGACAGCCTCGTGCAGCATGTGGTCTCCGGTGCCCGGGTCGGACAGCATGACCATGCAGCCGAGACGGCCCAGCGCGTGCGAGTGGGCGCGCGCGTCGCCGACCGTCTCCGCCGTGGCAATCGCCTCGGTCGCCGCGGCGGCGGTGCGCGCGAAATCGCCGCGCCAGAACGTCAGTGTGCTCAGCACAGCCAGGGCCAGCGCACGCGGGGCGGATGGTTCGGGCGGCGTATCAGCCAGGACCTGCTCGATCGCCCGGATGCCTTCGTCGAGACGGCCCCGCTCGCGCCAGTAGAGTGCCAACGCGCCGACGAGGCGCAGCGCGTCCGGGCCGCCTTCGGCCCTGGCATGGGTGACTGCCTGCCGGAGGTTGGGCGCCTCGGCGTCGAGCCTGGCGCGTCCGTCGGGCCGGACCGCCCACAATTCTCGATCGGCTTGCTCGGCGAGATCGCGGAAGTACAGCCGGTGCCGCAACGCGAGCTGGTCCGCGGTCGACTCGGCGGCCAACCGTTCCTGCGCGTACTGCCGGACGAAGTCGAGCATCCGATAGCGCGTCGTCTGCCCGTCGGTGTCGGCGATGACCAGCGACCGGTCGACCAGACCCGCGATCGCGTCGAGCATCTGGGCGGCCGGAACCTGGTCGTCGCAACAGACCTCCTCGGCTGCCGCCAGCGTCCAACCGCCGGCGAAGATCGAGAGTCGCGCAAACAGGCCCGCCAGCCTTCGGTCGAGCAGGTCGTAGCTCCAATCGAGTGACGCCCGCATGGTGTGATGCCGGGCCGCGGTTACTGGCCCGCCTCCGAGCAGACGCAGATGGTCCGACAGGCCGGCGGCGATCTCGCCGGGTGTCAGTACGCGCAGGCGAGCGGCGGCCAGTTCGATCGCCAGCGGGATGCCGTCGACACCGTGCAGGATCCGCGACACCGCCTCGGACGTGCGCTCATCGAGGCGAAGGCCTGGTCGCGCGCGCCTGGCGCATTCGACGAATAGGGCCATCGCGTCGGAGCCGGCTGCACCTGCCTGATCGACCCGGAGCGGCGGCACGGGCCACGCCACTTCGCCCGGGATGTCGCGCCGTGCGGCTGGTGGTCAACACGCGCACCGCGGGGCACTGGCGCAGCAGCCGCTCGGCGGCGCGGGCTGTCGAGGACAGGACATGCTCGCAGGTGTCGAGCACGACGAGCGCCGACCCTTGTGCCAGGTGATCGACGGTCGCGTCGAGTGCGTCGCGTCCGGACTGCGGGCCGATGCCCGCCGCTTCGAGCAGGGCCCCGTCGACCAGGTCACCGGTGTGCAGCGAGGCGAAGTCGACGACGAGGACCTCGTCGACGGCCTCGCGCCAGCCCGCTGCGACCTCGAGCGCGAGGCGCGTCTTGCCGATGCCGCCGATGCCGGTCAGGGTGACCAGCCGATGCTCGCGCAGGACCTCGTGCAACTCGGCCAGCTCCGCACTACGGCCCACGAAGCGGCTGAGGGGTGCCGCCAGGTCATGCATCGGGCCGGGCGGGGTCGGCCAGCGGCAGCGTGGCGCACAGCTGAGTTCCGAGTCCGGGTGAGCTGGTGATGGTCAGGCTTCCCGCGAGTGCCTCCACACGGTCACGCAGCCCGCGCAGTCCGCTGCCGTCAGAATCGGCGCCGCCGATCCCGTCGTCGTGGATGTCGACGACGAGCGCACCGCCGGCGATCCGCGCGGACACGGCGATCTGCGTTGCCTGGGCATGCTTCGTGGCGTTGGTCAAGGCCTCGGCGACGACGAAGTAGGCGGTCGCTTCGGTGTGCGCGGGATACCGGTCGTCCGGGACGTCGACCGAGACGGGCGTGATGTTGCGTTGTGCGAGCGCTTCGATCGCCGCTTGTAGCCCTCGGTTGGTCAGGATGCTGGGGTGGACGCCGGCCGCTAGCTCGCGGAGTTCGGAAAGTCCGTCGCTCGCGTGAGCGAGCGCGTCGTGCACGAGTCGTCTGGTGCTCGCGGGATCGTCCTTGTCGAGGCTGTGGGATGCCAGTTGCAGGCTGATGACGGCGCTGACGAGCCGCTGTTGTGCTCCGTCGTGCAGGTCACGGGCGAGGCGCCGCCGGGCGTCGTCGGCGGCAGTGACGATGCGGGCGCGCGACGCCATGAGCTCCGCGCGCGCCGTCGCATTGGCGACGGCGGTTGCGATCAACTCGGCGAAGCTGGCCACTCGTAGTTCGGTCCCCGTAGGTAGCGGCTGGGTGCTGTCGGACGCCGCGATGAGCGCGCCCCAGACGGCATCATCGACGAGCACCGGAGCGCCGACCTCCGAGCGGATGCCGAGCGCGCGCAGCGCGGCAGCGAGTGGGCCAGGCGCGTCCTCATAGCTGTCCACCCGGGCCGGCGCGCGGGTGTCGTGCACGATCACGTTGATGTTGGTGCCGGCCAGGGGGAGGACGGTGCCGGTGGGCAGGTGGTTGCCCCGGGTGCTCCAGCCGGCCATCGTCACGTTCGTGCCCTGCGGGCTGAAATGCGCCAGGTTGGTGATGCTTGCACCGATGAGCCGGCCCACCTCCTCGCACACGGCGTCGAACACGGCCTCGCTCGCCGCCCCGCGCGCGACGAGCGTGGCGACCCGCCGCAGCGCGGCCTGCTCGGCCAGCAGGAACTGCTGGTCGTCGACATGAGCGCCGGCCGACACGGCATCGATGCTGCATCACAGACCGGCTTGACGGAAGGCCGAAGTACTGGCATAGCTGTCGAGCGTGACCGCGCCGATCCGGGTGATCGTGGGAGAGGACGAGCCGATCCTGCGAGAGGGGATCGTGCACGTACTCGCCGAGGCCGGCCTCGAGGTCGTGTCCGCCGCGGGCGATGCGAGCGAACTGCTGGCCAAGGCGCGCGCCTATCACCCGGACGTGGTCGTGACCGATATCCAGATGCCGCCCGATCGGACCGACGACGGGCTTCGCGCTGCGCTGGCGATCCGGGTCGAGGATCGGTCGGTTGGCGTGCTCGTCCTCTCGCAGTTCCTCGAGGATCGTTACGCGTTCGACCTGGTCGTCAACGGCGCTGAGGGTGTCGGATATCTGCTCAAGGAAAAGGTGGGCGACGTCGGCATGTTCGTCGAGGCGGTGCGCCGAGTGGCCGCCGGCGGATCCGCGCTCGATCCCGACGTCGTTGCACGTCTCGTCGACCGCAAGCGCAAGCAGGGCCCGCTCGACGTGCTGAGCGCCAAGGAGCGGGAAGTGCTGGCGTTGATCGCCGAGGGCCGATCCAACGCGGGAGTTGCCGAGCAGCTCGTGGTCACCGTGGCCGCGGTCGAGCGACACATCACCAGCATCTTCGACAAACTGGAGCTGCGACCCGAGCCGAGGCAGCACAGGCGCGTCATGGCGGTGCTGAAGTTTCTCGAGGGCTAATCCCCGGCGAACAGCCGCGGCAGGTCGGCCGACACCAGCTCGGTCTTGGGCACGAACGCGACCGCGCCGCTGGCGGTGAGCGCCTGTGCGGGAACGTCGTCGACGTCAGCGGACGTGAGGACGATCCGCAGCCCGGCGTAGCGGCCCGTCAGCGATGCCGCGACGGCCAAGCCGTCCGGTCCGGGCAGGTTGATGTCGAGGAGCACGCCGTCTGGACGTTCGTCGGCGACGGCCACGGACGCCGCAGCCCCGTCGCTGACGGCGGCGAACAGCTGCAATCCCCGCGCGTGCAGTAGCTCGACCGCCGTCCGGCGAAAGCTCGCGCTGTCGTCGACGACCAATATTCGCGTGCTCATCGAATGCAGCCTGCTGCGCGGGCCCACGTCTGTGCAATGAGGCCAACCCCACATCGTCCGATGCTGCGGGACATCCACGTCCATGCCGTGGGGCTAGCCCCACATCCGTGTCGGGCCGATCGCGCCCGAATGCCCGGTCGGCTCAATGGTTCGCGATCGCGAGGCGAAGCAGGCTGCTGGCGAGTGAGAGGAGCAGCCCGATGACCGGAAGAACCGCACCATTGCGCGAGCTGGACCGTCGAACGGCCGGCGGGGTCGAAGTCGCGCTGCTCTGGAACCGGCTCGACAACTCAGTGATCGTCTCGGTCTCGAACACGCGCGGCATGCACCTGCAGTTCGGGACCGAGCCCCGCACCGCGCGTGATGCCTTCAACCACCCGTACCCATATGCCGCCGCGCAAGGCCTGCGCTGCGAGGAGATCTTCCTCGCCGCCTGACTGGAGGTTCTCCATGACCACGTTGTTGCACGACCCGTCCGCACTTCGAGCCGATCGGCCGCCGCGGGGTGTGTTCGCCCGCCTGGGCCGCGTCGTCGTCACGCATCCAGGCAAGGTGTTCCTTGTCTGGATGCTGGCGGTGGCGGCGCTGATCGGCATCAGCGCACTACTGGGCCTACCGGCTGCGTCGCGGTCCGAGGCGACGCAGTTGCCGTCCACAAAGGAATCCGCGCAGGCGCAGCACGTCATGGACGCCGCGTTCGGTGCGCCGAGTACCGACGCGACGTCGATGCTGGTCATCAGCCGTCGAGACGGACGGCAGTTGACCGATGCGAACGTTGCGGCGGCCGACCGCGCAGTCGCCGGGCTGACCTCGCGAGAGCAGGAGCGGCGCGACAGTGTCCACCACGGCCCGAAGCCTGCTGTCGTCCATGTCGGGCAGACCGTGCAGGTCTCGCCGAACCGACTCGTCGCTCTCGCCGGCGTCAGCTTCAAGGGTGAGTCAGGCTCGCCGACGACGAGTTCGGCCGTCGATCACGTGCGCAAGGACGTGCGGGCCGCGCTTGCGGACACCGGACTGCAGGTACAGATGACGGGCGAGGCGGCCGCGGTGCGGGACAACGCGTTCGCCGCTTCGCTTGCCAACTACGGCATGGTCGGCGCGATCTTCTTGCTGTTGCTCTTGCTGTTCCGCAGTCCGGGCCTGGCCGTCACGATCGTGCTCGCGATCACGGCCGTCGGCTACGGCGTGGGCGGCCTGCTCAACATCGGCGCACACATCCTCGGCTTCCACCTCGACCGGACCGTCACCGGCATCCTGCCCGTGGTGCTCTACGGCGTCGGCACTGACTACGCGGTGTTCCTGCTGTACCGGTACCGCGAGCGGCTGCGTGCCGGCGACGATCACCGCACCGCGATGGCGAGTGCCGTTGGTCGCGTCGGCTCCGCCGTGGTCGCCAGCGCGCTCGCTGTCGCGATCAGTTTCTCGGCGATGCTGATCAGCGGGTTGCGCGCCTTCCGCATCCTCGGTCCGTCGCTGGCCGTTGCCGTGCTGCTCATGCTGCTCACGTCGCTGACGCTGCTGCCCGCGGTTCTGGCGTTCCGAGCCGACAAGCGCGCCCGCAAGCCGAGCTGGACGCGTCCGCAGCGGACTTCGGTCGCCGCGTGGTTCAGCAACCGCGTCACCACCCGCCCGGCGGCCGTCGCCGTCTTCAGCGTGATCGTGCTCGCCGCCTTGTCACTCGGCGCGCTGGCATACCGCGCCTCATACGAGCAGCAGCTCTACCGCAGCGGCAGCGAGTCGGCGTCCGGCTACCACGACCTGCAGCGCGGTTACCCCTCCGGAGCGCTCTACCCGACGCGCGTCGTCGTCTCCGCTGACACGGCACCGCCGAAGGCCGAGCTCGACCGGTTCGCCACCGATCTCGGTCACGTTCCGGGCGTTGGCCGGGTCGTTCCCGGTCGCACCGCAGACAACGGCCGGGTCACCGAGATCGACCTGCTGCTGTCGACTGAACCGTTCGGCTCCGCTGCGTTCCACACCGTCCGCGCCGTCGAGGCCGTGGCGCACAGCCAAGCGCCCCGCGGCACGACCGCGCTGGTGGGCGGCGACAGCGCTGCCTACGACGACGTCAGCGGCGTCATGCAGCACGACCTGAAGCTGATCCTGCCGCTCGCCGGCCTGGCAGTGCTGCTCATCCTCGTCCTGATGCTGCGCGCATTGGTCGCACCGCTGTACCTGATCGCCTCGGTCGTGCTCGCCTTCACCGCGACGCTTGGCGCGAGTGTCGCGGTGTTCCAGGGCCTGGCCGGACACCACGGCCTGGACTTCCAACTGCCGCTGATCGTCTATCTGTTCGTCGCGAGCATCGGCACCGACTACAACATTCTCGTCACCGGACGACTGCGCGAAGAGATGCGCGCCGGCGCTGACCCACGTCGGGCGGCCGAGATCGCGGTCCGCCAGGCCGGCCCCGCCGTCGGCACGGCAGGACTCGTGCTCGCCGCCAGCTTTGCGTTGCTCACGATCTCCCCGATCCTGGCCCAGATCGGCTTTGCGGTGGCCGCCGGCGTGCTGATCTCCACGTTCGTCAACGCGTTCCTGCTGATCCCTGCGCTCACCAGCCTGCTGGGACGCAAGGCGTGGTGGCCGTCGCGCGAGCACGCGCCGACACCGGCCCGGGTCAGCACCACCTCGTGGAGCTACCGATGACCGCCACCGCCGAGCGCACCTGGCTGCAGACAGCGCGTCGCGTTGCGACCCAACTGCGGGTCCACTCGATCCGGATGACGACCGCAGCCGGGTCCGGCCATCCCACATCCTCGATGTCAGCCGCCGACGTCATGGCCGTCCTCGTCACCCGGCACCTCCGAATCGACTGGTCGAACCCATCCGACCCGGCCAATGACCACTTCGTGCTGTCGAAAGGGCACGCGTCCCCGCTGCTGTACGCCGCATGGAAGGCACTCGGCATCGTCGACGACTACGCGCTGATGCACGACTACCGCCGTTTCGGTTCGGTGCTGGAGGGCCATCCGCTGCCCGGTCTGCCCGGAGTCGACGTCGCCACCACCGGCAGCCTCGGGCAGGGGCTGCCTGCCGCGGTCGGGATCGCCCTCGCCGGGGCAACGACTCGACCGGTGGCCCTACCGGGTGGGGGTGCTCAGCGGCGACAGCGAACTGGCCGAGGGCTCGGTGTGGGAGGCCGCCGACAAGGCGTCACATTTCGGCCTGCGAAACCTCACCATGATCGTCGAAGTCAACGGGCTGGGCCACGCGTGGCCCGACCGAGTTCGGGGCGCGACCTCGATGCCCACCGTGCACGGTTCGCGACCTTCGGCTGGCACGTCAGCGAGATCGACGGGCATGACCCGGTCGAAATCGACGCCGCGCTCGCCGAGGCAGCCGAGGCGCGGCGCCCATCCGGTGGTGCTCGCGCTGACCCACAAGGCCAGCGGGTTCCACCCGCTCGAGGACGCGAACGGCTGGCACGGCAAGCCGCTGCCACCGGATCTCGCAGCGCAGGCGATCGCCGAGCTCGGCGGCGAGCAACCGGCCGTCACCATCACGCGGCCGTCGCCGCGTCGAGGTGCTCCGGCGGTCCACCCGGCGCGACATGTCGAGATTCCCCCATACCAGCAAGGGGAACTGGTCTCGACGCGCAAGGCGTATGGCCAAGCGCTGGCCGCGCTGGGCTCGCGCCCCGACGTCGTCGTGGTAGATGCCGAGGTCGGCAACTCCACCAACGCCGACGAGTTTCAACGCGCGCATCCGGACCGCTACTTCGACGTCTACACCGCCGAGCAGCAGATGGTCGGCCTCGCCATCGGCCTCCAGGCACGCGGCTACAACCCCGTACCTCGCCACCTTCGGCGCCTTGCTTACCCGCGCGCACGACTTCCTGCGGATGGCCTCCGTCGCCGAGGCCCGGCTGCGTGTCGTCGGGTCGCACGCCGGCGTCGAGATCCGCCCGGACGGCCCGTCGCAGATGGTCCTCGAGGACCTGGCGATGATGCGCGCCATTCACGGCTCGACGGTGCTCTACCCGTCCGTGCCACCGGCACGGCACAGCTCACCGCGCTGATGGCCGACCTGCCGGGCATCGCCTACCTGCGCACGACTCGCGGCGCCTACCCGGTGCTGTACCCGCCCAGTGAGCCCTTCCCGGTCGGCGGGTCGAAGGTGCTCCGCCGGACCGACGCCGACGACGTGACCCTGATCGGTGCCGGCGTTACCGTGCATACCAGCCTGGCCGCCGCCGACCTGCTCGCCGCGGCTGCTCGCGTCATCGACGCCTACTCCGTCAAGCCGATCGGCGCGGCCACCCTTGCCGACGCCGCCGAAGCGACGGGACGACTCGTAATCGTCGAAGACCACCATCCCGAAGGCGGGCTGGGCGAAGCCGTGCTGAGCGCCCTGGAAGGCCGGCGCACGCGAGACCTGCAGATCGAGCACCTCGCGGTCCGGGTGGCCGCACACTCCGGATCGAGCAGCGACCTGCTCGACCACGCCGGCCTGTCAGCCACGCACATCGCGGCGTCGGCGATCCGATTGGTCGGCTCATGAACGCCGTGACGCAGCTGCGCCAAGTCGGCCAGACCATCTGGCTCGACACGATGAGCCACCAGCTGCTGGAATCCGGTCTGCTGCAGCGCTGCATCGACGACTACGCGATCAGCGGCGTCACCTCGAACCCGACGATCCTCAGCCACGCGATGGCGGATACGCCCTACTACGACGCAGTGCTTCGCGCCGCCCTGGACCGCGGCGACGTAGAAGCGCAGCGGCTCGTGTACGCGTGCGCGGTCGAAGACGCACGGCACGCGGCTGATCTGCTCCGACCGGCCTGGAACGTGACCCAGGGAGCCGAGGGCTGGGTGTCCATCGAGGTTCCTCCGGAGCACGCCGATCACGCCGACTCGACCGTCGAGTGGACGCGCCGTCTGCACCAGCAGGTCGATCGTCCGAACGTCTTCATCAAGGTGCCTGGCACCGGGCCGGACTCACTGCCACCGTGGCTGTCACCCCGATGTGCGAAGGATCAGCGGGTGAGGTCATCCGGGAGCGATGAAGGCTCGGGGTTGCGTGACGGCAGGCGAGTGATGAGTTAGACGAGCAGGCCGTCGACAACGACCTGGAGCATCGGCCCGACGGATGCGCCGGGCAGGTTGCCCTGGTCAACGACACTGGCGATCCCGCCGACGAGTCGGGCGAACTGGAGTGAGTCGACGCCGGGCCGAAGATCGTCTCCGAGCTGCTCGATGATCTGGGCGTTGGCGGCCCGGAGGGTGTGACACTTGGTCCGCATCGGCGAGGTGTCGTCCTCCATTGCCAGCGTGATCTTGGCCGGACCGCCCTTGTGTACCGAGATCAGCTCGACGTATCGCTCGAACCAGCGCAGCAGGAGTTCGCGCGACGTGCCGCCCTCGGCGAGAACCTTGCCGACGGCGTCGTTGACGCGCTCGACCCATGCCTGCATCACCGCGTCGACCAGGGATTCGCGCGTGGGGAAATGGCGGTACAGCGTTCCCGCCCCAACGCCCGCGGCCTTGGCGATGTCGTCCAGCGGGGCGTCGTAGCCGCGCGTGCGGAACGCCACCCGAGCGGCCTCGACGATCTTGTCGCGATTGCGCGCCGCGTCCGCCCGCACCGTCGGCCTCCTGAATTCATAAACGCACTTGCTAAGCGGAGACTGTCTCCGTATCGTTGCCGGTGAAAACGGAGAACCTCTCCAGATCAGTCTACGTCGGCTCGCGGCCAAACGCACGCAAGCCAGAACAGGACTTCACCCAGATGACTTCAATGCTGCAAACCCGACCCGCTCCGACGGGGTCCGCACGCCGCAACCCGGCGATCGGGATGTGGGTCGTGCTCGTCGGTCAACTCATGCTCGTGCTGGACGCGACGATCGTGAACGTCGCGCTGCCGCACATCGCGACGGACCTGCATTTCGGCTCCGCCTCGCTGTCGTGGGTCCTCAACGCCTACAGCCTCGCGTTCGGTGGCCTGTTGCTGCTCGGCGGCCGCCTGGGTGACGTGCTCGGCCGGCGCCGGGTGTTCATGACCGGCCTGGGCCTGTTCACGCTCGCTTCCTTCGCCGGCGGGTTCGCCCAGGCGCCGTGGGAACTGGTCACCTCGCGGGCGTTGCAAGGCGTCGGCGCCGCGCTGTCGGCGCCATCCGTGCTGGCCCTCATCGCCACCAACGCGCCGAACGAGGCCGCCCGCAACCGGGCCCTGGCAGCATTCGCCGTCATCTCCTCCGGAGGAGCGGCACTCGGCCTGATGCTCGGGGGCACGCTCACTGACCTCGTGTCCTGGCGATGGACGATGTTCGTCAACGTGCCGATCGGCCTGGCCGTTCTGTTCCTCGTCCCCGGGCTGGTCAACGAGACCGCGAGACGGCACGGTCGATTCGATTTCGTCGGCGCGGCCTCCGCCACCGCCGCAGCGGTATCCATCGTGTGGACGGTCATCAACGCACCCGAACACGGCTGGGGCAGCGCGCGCACCATCGCCGGCTTCGTCCTCGGAGCCGCCCTGCTGGTGGTGCTGGCCGTCACCGAGCGTCGCCACCCACACCCGCTACTGCGGCCGGCGCTGCTCCGCAGCCGGCAGCGGATCGCCGGGCTGGTCGCGATGGCCGCCGTCTACGGCGGCATGCTCGCCACCTTCTTCCTCACCGTGCAACTGCTGGCCCACCAGTTCGACTACAGCCCACTTCGATCCGGCGTGGCATTCCTGCCCGTGCCACTGGGCGTGTTCACCATGTCGCGCCTGGCACCCCGCCTGGTCGCGCGGATCGGGCCGGCCCCGCTGATCGCCGCCGGCACCGCGAGCGTGTTCACCGCGATGGGCCTGCTACTCGGCGTAGACGCCTCCACCAGCTACGCCGCCGGCGTCTTCCCGTCACTGCTGCTGATGGGCCTGGGCATGGGCGCGAGCTTCATGCCGATCACGGTCCTCGCCCTCAACGGCGTCGAACCCGAGCACACCGGATCGGCCTCCGGCCTGCTGCAGACCATGCAGCAACTCGGCGGAGCGGTCGGGCTCGCGGTGGTCGCCTCCGTCTTCGCCGGACGGAGCGCTCATGGCTTCGACCCAGCGCTACGGGCCGGGTACGGCGCGGCGACAGTGCTGGCCGCTCTCGCACTCGCCAGCGGGCTCACCCTGCTCGCACGCCGAAGCCTCGCCACCTCCGCCTAGCGCGGCAGATCCACCAGCAAATCCATAGACAGATCGACGTCGTCCGCAGGAGCCGACCATGACGCTAGCCCTCCGCCCGGCCCGTCGATACCTCCTGTCGAACAGGCGCCACGCAACACCGCAGAAAGACATCACCGGGTACGTCCCTCACGCGTCTCCTCAGCGTCGTGGTGGCCGGGCTGCTGGTCTGGATCGTCATCCTGGGTGTCAGCCTGCCGACGGCTGACACGACCAGGCAATGGAGGCTGCTTTGGATCGGCTTCGACACCGCGGAGGTCGCAGCCCTCGGCGTCACGCTATGGGCCGTGTACCGGTCGCGCCAACTTGCGATTCCTGCCGCACTGATAACTGGGACGCTGTTTGCCTGCGACGCCTGGTTCGACGTCGTGCTGTCTTGGGGCACTCATGGGTGGTGGTTCAGTCTCGCCACTGCCGTCCTTGTCGAACTGCCACTGACAGCCCTGCTCTGGGGCAGCGCCCGCTCGATGGCCCACGCGGTGATCGCTCACCAGATCCCACAGACTCTGCAATCCACCACCGGACCACACCTCCACCAGCTCGAACTCATCCCGCACTGCACCCAACCGAGGACCCAAGCGCCGCTCCGGCGGTTCATGATGTCCAGCCCGCAGACCGGGTGACACTCATCAAGCCAATCGCGGCCAAACGAGCCCACCCATGCGGTCCCGATCGATTCATCTGAGCCAGGCGCAGTCGAGCGCCAGCGGATACAGAACGACGGAACTGGCGCGTTCTTCGGCCGGTCACGCTCCGTCAGAAGTTGCCGTCGATCGAGATCAGCATGATCGCCGATTACGGACGTTGGGGCTATTCAGCTGACCGGACTAAGATGATGTAGTGGATGCGGTACGGCCGCGAGCTGGTGTGCACTATCCGAGGTCGGCCGGCGAGCTGCGCTCGTGGTTCGCGACCGATGCGGACTGCCTGGATTATCTGGACTGGCTGCGCTGGCCAGACGGCTTCGCCTGCCCGCGTTGTGGGTACACGGGCGGATGGCTGGTTGCCGATGGCCGGTACAAGTGCGTGGCCTGTGGGAAGCGGACGTCGGTGACCGCGGGGACGCTGTTCGACCGGCGCCGCACGCCGCTGACGGTGTGGTTCGAGGCGTGCTGGCTGTTCGCCTCGGGCAAGGACGGCATGTCGGCGTTGAGCCTGCAGCGCTCGCTGGAGATCGGCTCCTACGCGACCGCCTGGGCGATGCTGCACCGGCTGCGGTCGGTGCTGGTACGTCCGGGTCGCGATCGGCTCACCGGCACCGTGGAAGTCGACGAGACCTACGTCGGCGGTGAGGAGCCCGGGCTGCGTGGCGGGCGCGCCAAGGGCAAGAAAGTCCTGGTAGGAGTGGCGATCGAGGTGATCGAGCCGCGCGGGTTCGGGCGGTGCCGGATGCAGGTGCTCACCGACGCCTCCGCCGCGACGCTGCACGCGTTCATCACCGCGAACGTCGAGCCGGGAGCGCGAGTGATCACCGACGGCTGGCCGGGCTACCAAGGCATCGAACGGCTCGGCTACACCCACGAGCCGCGCAGCCAACGCGCCGCCCGTGCCCGCGGCGAGGACCCCGGCAAGCTGCTGCCCGGTGTCCACCGGGTCGCGTCGCTGGCCAAGCGCTGGCTGCTGGGCACCCACCAGGCCTCGGTCGAGGACGCCCATCTGCAGAGCTACCTGAACGAGTTCGTCTTCCGCTTCAACCGGCGCCGATCCCGCGCCCGCGGCATGCCCTTCTACCGCGTCCTCGAACTCGCCGTCGCCCACCCGCCGGTGCGCTACCGCGAGCTGGTGGCAGACCCGAAGCCCAAGCTTGTCCCGCCCAAGCCGCCGGGAGGAGGTGGCCACCCACCGAGCCTGGACCGGCCCCGCGCGGACCGCCCATGGCGCCGGGCGTCCAGCGCATTGGTCCGGTCAGCTGAATAGCCCTAACGGACGTATTTGGTGCGGTTCCCGGACGAGTGTTACGCGCGCGCCCTACCTCTGGGCGTTGGGCCGCGAGCCCGAGCGAGAGGTCGCTGTCGAGGCTGTTCGGAAGATCTCATTGCTGATTACTCGCTGAGCGTGGTCGGCGACAATCGTGGCCATGGAACCTGTGCCCGCGACCGCACGCATGTTGTGGCGGCTCATCGAGCCGGTGCACGCTGTCACCTATTTCGCGCCCGAGCCGATCAGCGAATTTCGCAATGCCGGGTACCGGAGTTTCTGGATGGGGTACTTCGCCGGACGGGCGGCACCGCTCGGGCCTGTCGGCCCCGAGCTTGTGCACGCGCCCGCGCCGCCCAGGCGGCGCCGCTCGAGGGTCGGCCGCTGTTCGCCGCGAACCGGGCGCTGCCAGAGGCGGTCGACCCGATCGCCCGGCTGTGGCATTTCGCCACGCTGCTGCGGGAACACCGCGGCGATGGCCACGTCGCGACGCTGCTCAGCGGCGGGGTCACCGGCCGGCAATCCCACGTCCTGCAGTCGCTGGCAATGGGGATGCCCAAGCCGGTGTACGTCGCTGCGCGCGAGTTCAGCGATGACGAATGGTCCGACGTACTCGCCGAACTGCACACCGCTCCGCCCCCGAACACCGCACGCTCTCGCTTCGGCAAACAAACCGTCGCAACGCGCGCTGGAGAACTGATCTACGCGGGTATCGCGCGCTCGGTCGACAACCCTTGGGTGTACCGCATCGACGATGCTGCGCGCGTGTCAGTAGGTCACGCTGCGTGGTCGGCGCCGACGTGCAGGTCCGCTCCGCGAGCGCCGATTCGCGCGCGGGTCTGGCGACTGAAATGCTGCGGGGGTCTGCGCGTTATGTGCGCGATCTTCACCGATGCTTGGAGCGCCCGCTGCGGGCTCGTTTCTCGTGCACGCGGTCTTGGTGGGCTTGAGCCACGAGTTCAGGGTTGCGGTTCTTAGGTCGGCAGCCGGTGCTCAGCGGTTGGCATCGCCGCTGCCGACCCGCAGGCTCAGTTAGTTGCGGGCTCACGCGTGATGGACACCGGGGTTCGATGTGGCACCCGCGGGGTGGCATGCCGCTTTGACGGCCGCCGGATGTCTAGCTGGCGATTCGCAGTCGGGCGGTCACGGCGGCGCGGAGTGGTCCGACGGGAGCTTCGAGTTGGTCGAGCACCGCTGAGGGCGTGGCTGTCGCTGTCGAGGGCGTGCAGCAGGAGGCGTTCGGGTAGTTGGGGCCGGGTGTTGTCCCAGCAGTGCCCGAGCGCGTCATCAATCACGCGTTTGAGCTGCGGGCTGAGGCCGAGGTCGCAGAGCGGTCCGCGGGGGCGCAGGTTCCAGCCGACGGGGCTGGCGTAGAGGTTGTGGATCGCGTTCGGGCCGAACTGGGCCTCGACATGGCGGCGGATCTGGTCCAGGTCGATGCCGAGGGAGGCCAACTGGGTGGCCGGATCGAAACGGGGCCCGTCACCGGGGCCGGAGCCGACCACGAGCCAGACCGCGTCCCGGGTCTGCTCGGTGGTGATGCCGTATCCAGCCAGGAGCCGCGCCGTCTCGGCTGCCTCGGGGCGGGTGAGGGTGATCGCCAGGTGTTCGACACCGACGTAGCCGTGGCGGGCGAGCTCGGCCTCGGCGCGGGCCGCGGCGAGGATCGGCCGGATCGGTTGCGACGCCAGCGGCCCGGATGTCTTGTTGCGCCGGCTCATCGCGACCGCCGGCCAGGAAGCCGCCGGGTGGCGTACTTCTTGTGCACGGACTGTCGGGTGACGCCGAGCGCGGTGGCGATGCCTTCCCAGGTCCAGCCGTGGGCTCGCGCGGAGGCGACCTGCAGCGCCTCCAGTTGGTCGAGCAGCTGTCGCAGCGCGACCACCGCGGCCAACCCGATCTCGGGGTCGTCGTGCGCGGCCGCGGCCGCAAGCTGCGTTGCCTCACTCATGGTGTCAGCCTCGGCTGACAGACGTCCTTTGTCAACCTAGACTGACAACCGGTCGAGGTAGCGGCCCGGTCGATACTGACCGTCAGGACACGGCGACGGGATGGGAGCGGTGCCGATGGGCGAGGCGATGACCCATGCGGCGCACCGAGGGGCGGCGGCTGATGCCCGCGGTGGCGGCGCGGCGGAGTGCCGGTGCTGCGGGCAGCGGTATCCGGGCGAGCGGCTGGTGCGCCTGGGCAGCCATCCCGGGGTGGCGGTGTGCCTGGCGTGCGCCCACTTCCTGCGCCAGCAGGCGGGGCAGCGTGAGGACGCGTTGCGTGCGTCGATCGCGAGCCGGCTGCGGGACGGTCTGCGTTGGGTGCGTCGGGTGGTGATGGATCACGGCTGGCATCGGCGGCCGGTGGTCGGCCGGCCGTTGCGCTGGCTGGGCCGGCGCCTGCCCTAACCGGGTGGGCCGGCGCCGAGCGCTGCGTCGCGGGTGGCGTATTGCCGCATCGCCACGACCTTGCCGTGCGCGCTGCTGATGCGGGTCGCGGCCGCACCGTAGGGGCCGGGCTGCTCGGCTGAGACCACCACGGTGCGCTTCGACGCGTCTCGGGTCGGCGGCGCGGCCTCCGGCCGCCCGCTGCCGCAGCAGTTCCATCACTTCGTCGCGCCCGACGCAATCCCACTCGCCCGGTTCGATCCAGCCCAGCGTGACCGCGGGGTCGAGTACGACCTCCAAGGCGTCCAGGTCACCGTTCGTCCAGGCGCGCAGCCCGCGCTGGATGACATCATCGGTCTGGTCGTCGGTGTGGCTCATGGCGTCTCTGGTGCCGGGGTGGAGGCCGCGGCGGCGATCGCGGTACGGAGTTGCTCGGCTGGCGGTAGGCCGCTGGGACCGGCCGGGCCGGGATAGACCCGGCAGGCCAGTGCGGGTGGCCGGCCGGGCTCGGCGAACGGGTCGAGGCCGTTGATCAGGATCGTCGGCGAGCCGATGAATCCGCGCTGCTCGGCGGCGCGCTGGGACGCGATCACCCTCACGCGGATAGGCGTGCCGGCCAGCCCGGCCGCGCGCAGACTCGAACGCAGCAGCTCTCGTGCGGCCTGCGCATTCGGGCAGTCCGGCACGACCAGCAACTCGACATCGACGAGCAAGTCACCCACGCAGACCATCATCCGCCGCATCGGGCGCGGACACCGCCGCGCCCTCCGCGAGCGCCGGATGAACGGGCCCACCCCGTGCAACGCCCACGCCGGGATAGGACTTGGTTGCCGGCGCGCAACGGGAGGTTGTCGCGGGACAACGTCGTCCTCCAGGCAACCTCGAATGTGCGGGGTGGTTCCCGACGCGGTATCTACGGCCCTGGGAGGGGCAGGACTACCGGAGCCTGGATAGGACCTGGTTAGGACCGGACCCGAGCCGATGGCCAAGGCCACAGGATCGCCACGGAGCCCGCTGGCCCAAGGATGGTATCTACCTCGGGTTGATCGACGATGGGCCACTCAAGCTGCCGCAGCGCGTCGTCGCCGGCACCAGCGCAGTCGCCGCGACGGCTGAGGTCGGTGCAAGCAAAGATGACGTCTACTTCTGGGCACACCGGCAGACCAGCAGGCCCACGACGGCCAGAACACCACAAACATCAACTAAACTCGAGGCAAGATCACCGGAACATCTGCACTACGGATCGAGGCACCAATGGACCTCCGCACCAAGCGAGGCTTCGGGCCCGGTCGAGTGCTGATGATTGTGGTTGCCCTGGTCGCAGTGGCCTTGGTCCTTAAGCTCTTCAATCTGTTCCCCGGCTGGCCGCACGCCGAGACGCATACCAGCATCGAGCCCAGCCGGCTCCAGGCCCAGCTGGTAGCACAACAGCAGCTTCAGGTTTACGATCTCACATTGCAAAACGTCGTGATCAATCAGTCAAATGCGCCCGAGGGCTCCCTGGGCACATTTTGGCATACCGACACCGTCTTGCACGCCTACGGCGACGTGGAGGTGACGGTCGACTGGAAAATGGCCAAAGTATCGGGTACTGCTCCGAACGGATCGGTTACGGTCAGCCTGCCCGAACCACAAATCGCCGCCGCCCGGCTCGATCACTCGCGCACCTTCACTGAGCGGCCCCGCTGCGGCATCAACGTCATCCTGGGATGCCGGCCCAACGTTGACTTGATGTACCGCGCAGCCGAGGCGGCTATGCGGCAGGAGGCTGAAAACCCCAAGTACGACCTCATGCACCAGTCCCGCCTGCAGGCCGAGGTATTCGTGCGAGACATCGTCGAGGCGGGCCGGGGCGACCCTGCGAAGGTTAAGTTCGTTTGGCGGCCCAACCCCGCCTGATGCCTCGCCTCCAAGTGCCGGCCGCTGGGTCGTGTCGCGGCAGCCGGCTGAGGACGACACCCTACGACAGACAAGCCACGGGCTTCGGCCAAGTCTCAGCCGTCGGCTGGTGCGCTCGGGTGTCTCCTCACGTTCGACGCCGACTCACCGAAATCGAGGCGCTGACGTTACTGCTGCTCAGACAAATGAAGGTGCTCGCGACCGTCCCGAAGGTTCGCTAATGGTGTATGCCTCCGGTCTGGCCTCGGCAACGCTCGCACTCGAGCGTGCTCGCTACGCTGGCTGCGTGATCAACGGTGGCCACGTCATCATCTACAGTCATGACGCCGAGGCCGATCGGGCTTTCTTCCGGGACGTGCTCGACTACCCGCATGTCGATGCTGGCGCCGGCTGGCTGATCTTCAAACTTCCTCCCGCCGAGCTCGCCGTGCATCCGGCCGACGGCCCGCCTGCTCACGAGCTGTACCTGATGTGCGACGACCTGGACGCGACGATGGCCCGGTTAGCCGCCGAGGGGGTCGTGTTTGCAGACGTCACCGAAGCCGGTTGGGGGCGGCTGACACGGCTTCGCCTTCCAAGCGGTGGCGAGGTTGGGATGTACGAGCCGCGACATCCCAGGGCTACCGACCTCTGATCATTGCGCCAGCATGACCGCGGACCGGATAACGCAGCTTTGCTCGCGGCGGTCTGCCCCGCGGGCCCGTGGAGCATCCGCAATCTGACCCGATCACGCGTCCGCGATCGCCGATTCCGGGCGCCTCGGTTTGATGACGGTCAAGATCTGCGTGCGTCGATATGTGCGCCGGTCAGGTGCGGCGTCTGACCCGGCGGCGTTGGGGTCAGCCGGATGCGGTCGATTCGCGGCTGGGAGATTTGCGCGGCGCAACCCGATGTAGCGGTGCGGTACGCCGACTGGGCGACTGGTTGATTTCGTCCCGTGCGGCGGCGGTCGCGCCTGGGGGTGGTGGTGTGATCATCGCGCATTCTTGCGTTGGCCTCGTTGCGGCCGCCGGCCGGAGAGGGCTTCAACCGCCTCGTCAATTCCGACTGCCTGCCGCTCGACGTCCTCCAGGTACAGCCGACCGGACACAATCTGAGCGTCGATGATTTCGAACAGGGTGACGCCGCGCACCTCGAAGGCTTGCCCGTCGCTGCGGGTACCCGTCCAATGCCATTCGCTCCATGTCGTGTCGCCGTCTTGGACCGAGCGTGCGACCTCGGCGTGGAAGTCGGGTATCCCGGCGAACATGGCCTGCCAGTTGGCGCGCAGTTGGTCTCGCCCGACGAAGGCTCTGCCCGGGTGCGCGGGTTGCACGCTGCGGTAGTTCTTGTGGATGAGAGCGGTGGCCGCGTCAAGGTCATGTGCGTTCATCGCGGCCACCAGCCGATCGATCACTTCAGTCATCCAGACCTCCCCGGCCCTGCGCACCCGGGCACGCCGTCCCATCGTCCACCGCCCAGTCGCTCTGCGCAGGAGCAGAGCCGCAGGGACACACCGTGGAAGGGCTGTCGACTCGGGAGCTGGCCGAGCGGGTGCATCGACGCACAGTGCGCCAAGCCCTGGCCTCGTCCCTCCGGATCGACGCCGCTTCGCCGGTCGGGCGCCCGCGGCGCCGAGCGGAACCTCCGATGAGGTCCCCGCGCGATCGCCGATTGTGCCGACCTCGTGATTGTGCCGACCTCGCGGAGGAACCCCAGCTAATCAGGAACGATGAGCTCGAAGTGGTCGGCACAATCCGCGGGCTTCTCCAACGGCCTCGACTCGACGCCGGCCCGATACCGGCCGATGGCCGCGACGCGCATCGCCGCAATGCGGGCTTGCCGGGGACCCGTGCGCATCCCTATCTCCAAGATCGGCGCGCGAAGCATCAGCACGAGCGACGTGATTGTGCCGACCTGTTCGCAGCGATCCCCTTACCCCGCAGGCGATCCAGCTATCAGGTCGGCACAATCACGAGGTCGGCACAATCGGCGTTGTGCCGACGTCGGCACAACGCCGATTCCGGTACGACGTCGGCGACTAACCGGTGCCCGAGGCGCCGAGCGATATGTGCGATCCCGGACAGCGACTCGAGGAAGCGCTCGCGGGAACCGACTGGACCGCATGAACCTCGGCGCTTGCGTGGGATACGGCTATATGGGGTCGATCGGTGTGAGGATGCCGACCGTTTCCTCGATTGCGGCAGCGGTGTCGAGGCACAGGTCCTCGCGGTAGCGGGGGCCGATCACCTGGACCGCCTGTGGGAGACCGTCCCGGATGCCCACCGGAAGTGCCACGGCGGGAAGGCCCAGGGCGTTACCGCGATCGCAATGCGCATGCCGCGGGCGATGTGCGCGACTTCGGAGACGGTCAAGTCCTTGCCCGGCTCGAACGGGAGGTCGGTGTAGATCGGGGCGACGATCAGCGGGTGGCGCTCTTGGAACTCCCCCACGCTCGCAGCAGCGACGCGCGGGTCATCAGGCTCAAGGTCGCCGTCATTGGGTCGGGGTCGCCGCATACCTCGAGCAGCGAAGAGATGAACCGCGTGGTGTCGGGTGGCATCGAGAAGGGCAGCAGCGGCCACATCGCCCGGGTGTCGGTGTTGATCAGGTCCAACGCGAGCTTGGCCGACCCGTCGCGGACACCGCTGGTCAGGCGATCTGCGGAAGCAGGTCGTCGTCGTTCGTGTGCGCCTGGGCGACCAGCGACCTGGTCGTGGTGGATGCGTTGGTGGCGACACCGACACCTGGATCTGGTGCCGGGGCCCCCGCGGCAGCACAGTGGTGAAGCCCGGTCGAAGTCCGGGTCCTCGAACGTCACCAGCCGCCAGTCGGCATCGCGCGGCAGCAACAAGACATTGAGGTACTCGCGTTGGCCGCGGCGCAAATCGACCGGATAAGCGCCTGCGAGCGCGGCACACCCGCCCAACGCAGCTGCACCGGGTCGACATCCTCACGCAGCTTGCCGTCGGTGGTCACCGCGATCAGCCGGCCCACACACCCCAGCGCCGCGGTCCGGCCGACGTTCTCCACGCCAAGCCGCACCCACAACGCGGAGCCGCCATCAGCCAGCCGCCCGACCCGGCACCACGGTTCGGTGTCGGCGAAAGTCACCCGAACCCGAGGGGCACTCGACTTTCGCACTTTTGAGTTGATGACGTTGGCCAGCAGGCGGTAGACGCGAGCGCTGGTTCAACCCGGTTGCAGCGTGGCTGCGTGACTAGTGTTACTGGAGTGATCAGTGTGGTTACATGTCTTCCCGTTCAAATGGTCGTCACGCCCGCCCGCAGTCGCAACCCGAGCTGTCCGCGCTATCGCGTCCGCGGACGAGGGAGGGCGCCGACGCGTGTCTTCCCGTAGGCACGCCGGCGCCCCAGCAGCCGACGATAGCGGTACCGGCGTCACTCGCGGGCCTGCTGGGCGAGTTCCGGTGCTGTTTCACCGCGCCGACGTTCGCGACCTTCTGCGCGCTGGCGTGCGGGTTCCTGGCCCAGACCGGGCGGCGCACGGTGTGCGGCATGTTAGTGGGTGCCCGGCTGTCGCGGGTGTGGTCGCATCACCGCGCGCACCGGTTCTTCTCCCGCGCCCGCTGGTCGGCACAGCAGGTGTCGCTGGTGCTGGCCCGGCTGGTCGTGGCCCTGCTCGTTCCCGACGGGCAGCCGGTGACGGTGGCGATCGACGACACCCTGTTTCACCGCCGCGGGCCGAAGGTGCACGCCGCGTCCTGGTTCCACGACGGGTCCTCGAGCAGTAAGCGGGCCGTCGGCTACGGGAACAACTGGGTGATCGCGGCGATCGTCGTGCGGCTGCCGTTCCTGGACCGGCCGGTCGCGCTACCGGCTGGCTTCGCCTTGGTGTGTAAAGGAGTCGACGACTCCCGGCTCGTGCTGGCCCGCCGTCTGGTCGAGCAGCTGGCGGTCGCGTTACCCAGCCGGGCCATCGACGTGGTCGCCGACTCCGCCTACGCCGGCAAGGCGCTGCGTGGGCTGTCCAACTCGATCACCTGGACCACCCGGCTGCGGTCCAACGCCGCGCTGTATCAGCTGGCCCCGCCACGCACCGCACGTCGCGGCCGCCCCCGCCTCAAGGGCCAGCGGCTGCCCGCTCTGGCGCAGCTCGCCGACGGCGCGGTGTTCACCGCGACCGTGGTGCACCGCTACGGGCACACCAGCACAGTGCAGACCTCGGTGCTGCGCTGCTTGTGGTACGGCGTGCTCGGTCCCCGACAGGTGCAGGTCGTGCTGGTCCGCGACCGGAACACCATCGGCTACGGCATCGCCCTGCTCAGCACCGACCTGACCACCAACCCGGCGCAGATCGTCGAGCGCTACGCATCGCGGTGGAGCATCGAGGTCGCGATCGAAGACGCGAAGCAGACCACCGGTTGCGGCCAGGCCCGCAACCGGCTGCCAGCCGCAGTAACGCGCACCGTCCCCTTCGAGCTCGTCATCAGCACTCTCGCGATCTGCTGGTACGCGGTCGCCGGGCACCAGCCCGGCGACGTCACCGCCGTCCGTCAGCTGGCGCCCTGGTACCGCAGCAAGACCCAGCCCTCAGTCGCAGACATGATCGCCAAACTCCGGCGGGTGATCATCGTCGCGCAATTTCAACGGGAACACCCCGAACCGGTCAGCCCACGCGAAATCAGCATCCTCCGACTGGCCTGGGCCGACGCAGCCGCATAACCGCGAAAGTCGAGGGGGCACGGAACCGCTCGAAATACCCCAGCGCGACCAGCGAAGTCGTGATCACAACCAGCACAGTCGCCCCCGCACCGGCCCACGCCGCCACCGGCCCCCACTCGATCCGGGCCCCTGTCACCGCGTTCCCCAGATGCTCAGCACGGGCTCGACCCTCCATTCCCGCTGCAGCCCGGGCACGCGATCACGGCTCACAGACTGAGGCTGTCCCGCCGGAGAGCCCGAGCACATCACCCGACGGGTATGAAATCGCCGCATGCTCGGCGCCCGCCGCGCGGACCAAATGACATCGGCGGAGTCAGTACTTCCGGCCCCAGACAACCCAGACACGCAACCAACGCTTCTTGTAATCGGGTGCCTAGGCGCCGCCGACGACGCCGGCAACAACAGCTGGACGACGACCCGCGAGCGACGTAGCTCGCCACCTCATCGCCGTTCCGTGGACTGGTTCGTGGACTGAACGACCGGCACTTGTAGCGCCATGTGTGCACGGAGTGCCTAGGTGGCGGGGCAGGAGTGCGCAGATAGCTGGGGTGAGCACAGGTGCGCCGGTGTCCGAGGCACTCCATAATGGGTAGGTCCGGGTTCGATTCCCCGAGGCGGCTCCACGCTCCAGGCCCGTGTTTTCGGGCCCGCTTGCCTCGCATGCGGGTCTGCTCTGCCTCGATACCCAGACCGCGTGACATCAATCGTCGTGCGTCGACGCGGCAAAGCTTGACCGGATGCGGCCCGGTCTGGTGATGACGGTGCTTCGTGGTGATCTCGCCTGGAGCACCGCGCACGTTCATATCTGGCGGCGCCGGCTCAGTTCCTCCGCGCGCTCGGTCTCCGCAGTATTGAGCTTGCGCGTGTCTCGTGGCACGGCGAATTCTTCATCCTGAGGTAGTCCCGCAGCGATAGCGCGCTGATGTTCCAGTTCGGCGTTGACCTCGACACCCAGCAGTACGGCAATGTTGGTGATCCAGAGCCAGACCAGAAACACGATGATGCCCGCGATGGAGCCGTAGGTCTTGTTGTAGGACGCGAAGTTAGCGACGTAGACCGCGAACCCACCGGACGCGATCAGCCAGATCAGCACAGCCAGTGCGCTGCCCGGTGTCACCCACCGGAAACCGGGTTGCTGCACGTTCGGGCATGCCCGATACAGCATGGCCAGGATGAGAGTCACGATCAGGAGCAGCACAGGCCACTTCCCGATGTCCCACACGGTGACCGCGGTGGCGCCGATACCCAGCATTTGGCCGACCTGCTCGGCGATCCGTCCGGTGAGTACCACGATCGCCGCGCTGACCGCCAGCATCAGTACGACGGCTGCCGTGACCGCCAACCGGATGGGTGCGGTCTTCCAGATCGGACGTCCCTCGCCCACACCGTAGATGGCGTTGGACGCGCGCATGAACGCGCCGATGTAGCTCGAGGCTGACCAGAAAGCGAGTCCCAGGCCGGCGATTGCGGCGATGCTCGCGGTGGCCCGTTGACGCTGGGCGTTCTCGACAACGGTCTCGAAGAAGGAGCGCACCCCGCCGGGCGTGATCTGACCGATGTTGTCCAACAAGGAGTTCGTCGCCGACGGACCGAGCAGGCCAAGAACCGACACCAGGACGAGCAGGCCCGGGAACACGGCGAGCAGGCCGTAGTAGGTCAGCGCGGCTGCCAGGTCGGTGATGTTGTCGGCGCGAAACTGACTCACCGATCGACTCAGGACCGACCGCCATGATCGTCTGGTGACGGGGATCGGGCCATCCGATTCGAAGCGTGTCATCACACCTCCCAGGCCGTCAGCCACGCTGGCCCGACTGGTTCGCCGGCCGGGTTCGCCCAGGCCACGTACCCGTAGCCCGAGCGAACCCGGTCGCTCCCCCCGGTCCGCAATAGCCTTCACGGCACCGAACACGGCGCCTTCGAGCGCCGCGGCGATCACAATCTCGCCCCACCCCCGGCTCGCGTCGGTCGGGCTTGGTGCCTCCCCTTCATGAGCAACCGCACGCCACACACGCTTGAATATCGCGCTTGCCGCCAACCCGCCGACAACGCTGAACAGCAACCCGATCGGACGGTAGAGAAGCCTCATGACCCCCTCCGCCGCCTGCTGACGATGACGAGCAGCAGCAGCAGTACCGCCGCGCCCATCCCTGCGACGACTTCCCCGCGGTGTTCGCGCGCCCGCTCGCGAGTCGATTCGACCGCCGGGCCGACGCGATCCAGGGCACGGCGCACCGGCTCGGGCGAACCCTGCTTCAGCCGCGTGGCCGCGTCCGCGACCGATACTTTCGCATCGTGCAGGCGCCGCTTGGCCCTCGCCTTCACATCCAGCCGGGTGGACAGCTCGTCAACCGTGTCACGGAGATCCGCGCGGGTGTGCTCGATGTCGCGGCGCAGCTGCTCCGCGCCATCGGCCTTGGTCGGCTCGCTCATCGCCGCCCACCTTCCTTGAGCGTCTGGACGTCTGTGCGCACGCCTTCTACGGCCTGGGTAGGTAGCGGCGGCGTCGCCTCAGATAGCCGCCGCTTGCCCAGGAGCGCGGCGCAGCCGGCGACAAGTAGTAGGGCGACGCCGATGATGATCGCCGCGAGCCAATCCGCTATCGCGGTTGCCAGGCCGAGCACGGCAGCGGCGACCAGGCACGCCACGCCAAACAGCGCGACAAACCCGCCACCCCCGAGCCAACCGGCTCCGATGCCCGCCTTCCGGCCCTTCTCCGTCATCTCCGCCCGAGCCAGATGCAGCTCGTCCTGCACCAAATGCGAGACCCGCTCGGAGGCCCGGGAAACCAGTTCCCCCGTCGACAGCGCCTCAACGGCGCGGTCCTCTGTACCAGCCACAAGACACTCCTCATTACTTTCAGCTACTGGGCTCCGGTCGCGCTCGCCCTAGTCCAGATCTAGGCCCCGTCCGACGGCCCGCATCACTGCGCCAAACCTTACGTCGTAAGGCTCTACATTACAACGTAAGGTTGCTGGCAGCCGTGACAATTCCGCGATCGTGCCGGCCGAACGGGGCTGGGCATCCGCTCAGGCAAGCAGGCGCGTTGAACGTCCCGCAGCGAACAGCGACGGCAGGAAGCGCAGCATGAGCGTTGACCACGTCAGATCTGGGAGGGTGACACGCGTGCATCGCAAGGCGTTGGTTGTCTCGGCGTGGCTGCTGCTGGGGATGGGCCTGGCTGGGTGTAGCACCCGTGCCCGCGAGCACGACGCCGGCGAGGTCGCCGCTCGGTTCGTCGCTGCCGTGTCTGCGCGTGACGGTGCCGCGGCGTGCGCGCTGCTCACTGAGCGGGCCCGCGAGTCGGTCAGTGGGGCCACTGACGCAACATGCGCTGACGCTGTACTGAACGTCGAGGAGGATGGGAGCGCGGTGCGCCGGGTGGAGGTCTGGGACGATGCGGCGCAGGTGCGTGTCGGCACCGACGTGATCTTCCTTCAGCGCCTGCGCGCAGGATGGTACGTGTCCGCGGCGGGGTGCGAGCCGCGGCCATCCGCTCCGGACAAGTGCGATGTTGACGGCTGATATGCGACTGATGTTCTGGGGTACGGCGAGCTTCGTCCTGCTGGGGCTGCTGTTTGTGATGGCTGTGGGTTGGGCGCACCGATGAGCGATCGACGAGCGAGGCGCTTCTTCAGAGACAACGGGTTGTCATTGGCGTTCCTGTTTCTGCTGTTGCTCGCTCTGATCGGCCAGGCGTTGTCGGGCGTGGCGGAGTTCAATCACCAGCAGGTCGTCGACGGCGGGCAGCGACTGTCGGTCTGGCAGTACGTGACTTCGTCGAGCTTCGCGGTCGACGTCGCCGAGAACTGGCAGTCGGAGTATCTGCAGTTCGCCCTGTACATCCTGGCCACGGTGTGGTTGGTACAGCGAGGCTCGAGCGAGTCCAAGAGGCCCGAAGACGTCGGCACCCAGTCGGACAGGGAGCAGAAGGTCGGTCGCTACGCGTCCGAGGAGTCTCCGGCGTGGGCCCGCGCTGGCGGCTGGCGGACCGCGTTGTACGGCCGTTCGCTGGGGATGGTCATGGTGTTCTTCTTTGTGCTGTCGCTCGCGGCGCAGTCGGTCGCCGGGCAGGCTGCCTACAACGCCGACCTGTTACGCCAGCACGAAGACCCGGTGAGTTGGCTGGGCTACGCGACGTCCGCTGAATTCTGGAACCGGACGACGCAGAATTGGCAGTCGGAGTTTCTCGCTGTCGCGTCGATGGCCGCCTTCGCGATCTATCTGCGGCAACGGGGATCGCCCGAGTCCAAGCTGGTGGGTGCAGCGCACGACACAACAGCGCAGGACAGTTGAGGTAGTTCTTGGGGCGACGGGTCGACACGGTGACAGTTACGGCTGCGCCCAGTCTCATTGCCGCACACCTATCTCGAAGCGACACTGCGGCGTCCTCGTCGTAGCGTCAGGCTCTCAGCGGCGGCTGTCTCCGCGACGAGATCGCGGAGATACCCGGCGAAGCCGTAGGGTGCTCGTCCGGCGAGGCGAGAGCTGGTCGTGACGGGGATTGCCGCGGTTCGAACGATACGCAGGCGACTGTTCACCGCGGCTCGATGCGCCATCGCGACGTCCTCCCCGGAGGTGACGGCCGGCCATCCGCCGAGCTCCAGGTAGGTGTCAGCACGGATACCGAAATTGGCGCCGTGCACGTGAGGGTGCCCGATGTGAAGTCGGTGGCGACCTTGCCAGACATGCCTATGGCGAAGGTCGAGATCGTCGTCGGGACTTACCGTGCCCAGGACCGGATGTGTCCCGCGTTCTGCGTGGCACAACATGCGCGTAATCCAGTCGAGCGGTACGCGGGAGTCGGCGTCGGTGTTCGCGAGCCAGATCTGACTGCGTGGTGATGGGCAACTGTCGAGCAGGTGCTGCGCGCCGAATGCGCGGGCCGCGCCTGCTCGACCGACCCTGCAGTGCACGGCCTCGATGCCTCGGCGCTGGCTGGCGATGCCGGCGGTGTCGTCCACGCACGAGTCGAGCACCACGAGGATCCGTACCTCGACGTGACCGCTGTGGTTGGCAGCGCATGGTGCCGCGCCGCAGTCAGCGCGGTCAAGCATTCGCCGATGTGCGCTTGTTCGTTTGCGGCCGGCACGACTATCCCGACGGTGCTTATCACGTGAGGATGCCGTTGGCTCGGGCGACTGACTGACCTGTCGCACACCACACGTCAAGAAGAGAAGTCGTCTCCGACGTGGTGGACGAGGCGATTCAGTCCTCGGCCGAGCGCATCGTGTATCTCCTACGCGGTGCGCGGATGCTCGACCGCGGGATGCCGCCAATGGCAGGCAGCCAGGACGCCATCAGCGGTGAGCGATGCGCACACGCGGCTGACGAGCGCGTCGATGTCGTCGCAGTAGTAGCCGACGTCGCTGAGCACGATCAGGTCGAAGCAAACCATCGGGCCACTCGTCGGGAATCGCCAGTCGGGCGACCGCAACGTTCGGCTTTCGTGCGAGGCGGGCGCGGGTGGAGTCAACGGCACGTACCGCGCAGTGACATGTCAGCACCTCGTCGCAGCGACGGGCGAGGCGTTCGGTCAGCAGGCCGGTGGCGCAGCCCGGTTCGAACGAACGCCGGAACGTCGCTCGCGGCAGGCACGCCATCACCAGGTCACGCTTGCGGCGTTCGTAGAAGCGGTCCGCCAGGCCCACGGATCCTCAGTCGTCGAATAGAGCGAGGTTTTCTCACCAGAGTGACTGATGTGACTGCTGAGGTGACCGGCGTGTCTGAGGCGGGCGTGGGGTCCTGATCGCGAGGGTTGGTTTCGACCAAGAAATCGACCCGGAGCCAGGACCCCACGTGATCACCTATCGTGCCACCCTCGACGTTCCCGCGAGCACCGTGTCCCAGGTGGCGCGCTGGCTGAGCGGGTACCGCAAGCTGCACGATCGGCGGCCGTGGCAGCGGGCCGCTACACCGTTCGTGCAGGCGGTGATGGTGCTGCGCTGGTTCAAGAACGCCACCGACCTGCCCACGCTGGCCCGCGACGGGCGGGTGAGCATCGCGACCGCCTACCGGTACGTGCACGAGGCGATCGACGTGATCGCCGCGCACGCACCCGACTTGCCCGAGGTGCTCGCCCACGGTCTGCAGCAGGGCTGGACGTTCTGCTGCCTGGACGGCACGCTGATCCCCAGCGTGCGATCGGCCGCGCCGTCCGAGGCCGGCCACGACGTGTGGTACTCCGGCAAGCATCACCGCCACGGCGGCAACATCCAGGTCCTCACCGGCCCAACCGGCTACCCGGAATGGGTCAGCGACGTGGAACCCGGCTCCACTCACGACATCACCGCCGCGCGTATCCACGCCCTACCGGCGCTGTATCCGGCCGCCGCAGCCGGGCTGCCGACCCTGACCGACAAGGGATACGCCGGCGCCGGGATCGGCATCCAGGTTCCCACCAAGGGCCCCAACCTGGCCGCGGACAACCAGACTCGCAACGTGCTGATCAACGCCCTGCGCGCGACCGCAGAACGCGCCAACGCCTTGCTCAAACGAACCTGGAAAGCACTCGAACGCATCACCCTCGATCCCTGGAGAATCGGCGCCATTACCATCGGCGGCCTCGTCCTACTCCACCTTCAGCGACCAGCCCGGTGAGAAAACCTCAGCGCATCGAAATAGCCGCTGTCCCCGGCGGCGTGCGGCGCTTCAACGACAGATACCTCGAAGGGTCGCCGGAAATGAGCCAGGACGTGTCCGGGCAGCACCGCCTGGTCACCGGGGCAGGGCGACAGCGGTTCGTGCTGGCTGCGGTGGTGGGCCAGCGCGCTCTTTTTCGTCATCCGGTGGCCATCGGTGAGGTCGACGCGACGTAGCGCGCTCCAGGAAGCTCGTCGCCGGCCGGATCCGCCCAGTGCCACGCCCAGATCGGATACTGCCAGTGCTGGCAATCCGGTCGGCGTCGAAGCGCGCCCGGGCGGCGAGCGCACATGCCTCGTGGTCGGGGTGACGGTCGCCGCGCCATGGCGTCACCACGAAGTAATCCGGCTGTAGTCGCTTTGCCAATGCCTCCTCAATGTCGGCCCGGCGTTGGCGCAGCCCGCCGTCGGGCAGGCCCAGGAAGGTCACCGTCGCGTGCGGATCGAGGCGGGCGATCGCTGCGGTCGCCTCGTCCCGGGGTTGTCGCGCCAGTTGATCCTGAGTGTGGGTAGGCGAGTCGGGATGGGAGTTCTCGCCGTCTGTGGCGACGATGACGTCGATGGTCACGCCGCCGGTGGCGGCGATCGCGATGAGACTACCCGCGCCGAGTGTCTCGTCGTCGGGATTGGCGGCGAGCACGACCAGGTGCGCCCCACGGGCAGGTGGCCGCGCTGGCGGGAGGTGTGAGAGTTGAGTGTCGTTTGTCCAGGCGGTTTCGGGTGTTCCACCGTCGCGGTGATCGAACGTAGCGGTCATCGCGCCGACCTGTCGATGAGACGGTTGCCGAGGTCGGCAAGGTCACGCTCGGTGTGATGCTGCCGAACGTAGATCTCGAGGTCGGCCACCCTGCGCGCGTGGGTCTCGTCGAAGGTCAGCGGCGCCGGGCCAAGGGTGTGGCCGACCAGGCTCAGAAACCTCTCGGCGGCGACCGCAACAACTGATCTCACGCGGGTAGCGGTAGGCAGGCCCGTACCGTTCGGCCAGCTCGAGGCAGGCGTCGACGTCCTCGCCTGCGGCGCGAGCCGCAGCTACCAGAGCTCCGACAGCGCCGGATGGACGACGTCGACGGAGCCGGGCAGCTGCGCGATCACCCCCGCCGCGCGCAGCACTTCACGGGCGGTGGCGAGTTCGCCGGCGAGTGTCACGTCGCGGTGGCCGGCGACCGCAGCCCGCACGTCGGCGAGGGAGCGCCGGGACAGCTCCTCGACCTCGGCGATCTCGGCGGCGGAGCGCTGCGGGCTACCCAGCTCGGCCAGCCGACGCGCCAGGCCAGCCTTCACCGTGATCGTGGTCAGCGAATGCCCGAGCAGGTCGTGCAGGTCGCGGGCGATCCGGGAGCGCTCGTTCTCCGCGGCAAGGCGCGCGACCTCGGAGCGGGCCGCGGCCAGCTCCCGATTCGACTCGAGGATGCCGAAGAAGCCCCACATGGCCACCGCCATCAGGGGGATAGTGATCACCATGTCGGTGTAGACGCCGCTGTCCTGACTTCCGCAGTTGGTAGGCAGATTCGGGCTTGATCGGCGTTGCAGGCCCCGTGTTTGCTGGGGTGTCGTGTCGCAGGACGCGAAAGCCTGTAGGCACACGATTTTGGGCGTGTCGCTCGACAGCAGCAGCTCTTGCGGCTTGACTGGTGGGCATGTACCTGCGGGAGACGCGGCGCACGAACCGGGACGGGTCGGTGGTGCGGTACCTGCAGTTGGCGCACAACGAGCGGCATCCGGACACCGGGGTGTCGACCGCGAAGGTGATCCACAACTTCGGCCGGGCCGAGACGGTGGACCGGGCCGCGCTGGGCAGGCTGGTGTCGTCGATCTCCCGGTTTCTGGACCCGGCCGACGCGGTCGCGGCCGCCTCAGGCGCGGACGTGGAGGTCCTCGACTCGCGCCGGCTGGGCGGGGCGTGGACGCTGGACCGACTGTGGGAGCGGCTGGGCATCGGGGCGGCGCTGCGCACGGCTGCGACCGGCCGCAGGCTGGACGCCGAGCTGGCCGAGCGGGTGGTGTTCGCGATGGTCGCCCAGCGCGCCCTGGAACCCGGCTCGAAGCTGGCCTGCTGCCGGTGGGTGGCCGAGGATGTGGCCATCCCGGGGCTGCCGGCGTTGGGCGACGATCAGGCCTACCGGGGCATGGACTTCCTGCTCGACGCGCTCGAGGAGATCGCCTCGGAGATCTTCGCCTCGGTCGCGCACCTGCTCAACCTGGACCTGGACATCGTGTTCGTCGACACCACCTCCACCTACTGGGAGATCGACGGCGCGGACGAGCTGGCCGACCTCGGCGAGGATGTCGTCGAGGACGACACCTCCCGCCCGGACGAGTCGGGCACCCGCACCTGGGGCCACAGCAAGGACCACCGGGCGGACCTGCCGCAGGTGATCATCGCTATGGCGGTCACCCGCGACGGGATTCCGGTGCGCTGCTGGACCTTCCCCGGCAACACCGGTGACCAGCCGATCATCCGCCGGATCAAGGACGACCTGGGCGGGTGGGGGCTGCGCCGGCTGGTCTGGGTCGCCGACCGCGGCTTCGCCTCCGCCGCCAACCGGGCCTACCTGACCCGCGGCGGCGGGCACTACATCCACGCCGAGAAACTGCGCCACACCAACCACCAGGCCGCCGACGCGCTGGCCCGCCCCGGCCGGTACAAGACCGTCCGTACTGGCGTGACCTTGGTCTGCCCGGGTACCTGGGCGGGCCGTTCGCCGATCGGTCGGGCGGCCTAATCACCTTCGAGGCCGATTCGCTGGAGCAAGCGGAGGACATCATCGCGGCCGATCCCTTCGTGCGGGAGGATCTGCTCGAAAGTTCGGTGCGGAAGCAGTGGATGCCCGAATAGGCCTCCGCCCGGCGGAGCTTCCCCGGCGAGGGGCCTCGAGCGGCCGATCCGGCCGGTCGAAAGACACCTTCAAGTCGTAGGCCGCAGCCAGCACCGTGTTCGGCCGGCACCGACCGGCCAGGAACTCCAGAAACCATCGACCAGGCGCACCCCGACCCGGACCACCACACCACCGGACGGATCCCGCGAGCGGAGCACACGCGCATCGACAGCAGACATTGACGGGCTCCTCTCGTCAGACGACCAACGCAACGAGGGTGGTCGAAATGATCAGGAAGATCACCGACATAACATGCAGAGCAGGAAGTTTCACGAGCCAATCTGAGTCGTCTCAGCTATTCGCACGCTTTGTCGGCCGACGCAACCCACGACGTTTTGACGCTGGGTGTGGTGGGGCCTGAGCTGTGCCAGGATCGGTCCGCCCCGGTGGATCGCAGGAGCTACCTGCAACCGCGATACGAGGTGCGGACGCTCGGCGACTGTTCGGCGCGCTCTTAGCTTGGGTTGGAGATGTCATGGCTGAGTTCTTCGCCTTGGCCGTGGATAAGTGGCTCGCTGCATTTTGGCTGCCATTCGGCGTTCGGGCGGGCAAGGATGGCGTCACCATCACCGACGCCGGCACATTCCTGGCGACCTTCGGGTTTTTGAAACTGGAGACACCGCTCGCCAACATCGACGAGGCCCACGTCACCCGCAATTACCGCTGGTGGACGGCTGCGGGCGCTAGACGGTCACTCGCCGATAACGGCCTAACGTTTGGAACCAATCGGACCGCAGGGGTCTGCATCCATTTTCGTGAACCTGTTCCTTCGCCACTGCGGCGAAAGGGTCATCCGGCGCTGACAGTTACCGTCGCCGATGTCGACGGTCTCGTTGACCGGCTCGAACGTTAGGACGGACGACGCCCGCTCCGCCCGGGCTAGACATGGGACCCCATCAGGGGCGACGCACGACCGCGGGCGGGGCGTTACGTACGTAGCGTTGATTCGGGCTTACTGATCGTCGGGCAGATCGGCATCAATGAGCGCGCTCGCGCCGGCGGCCCGGGTGGTCAGGTTGTCGGTGCGTTCTCTGAGCCGTTGCAGGGACTCGGCGTCGCCGAGCGGAACGGTCGCTTCAAGGTGAGTACTGCCCTGAAGCTCGGGCAGGTCTAGGTGGCTGGTGTTTTTCGTCGCGTGGCGGTGCCGCGTCTTGTTGATCATCTCTGGGAGCATGTGCCTATGCCGCAGGGACGTGGTTGCCGGGGTGAGTCGTGAC
Source organism: uncultured Actinomycetota bacterium (assembly GCA_963839175.1). GTDB lineage: Bacteria > Actinomycetota > Actinomycetes > Mycobacteriales > Jatrophihabitantaceae > CAWIUB01. The sequence goes on along the minus strand of CAWIUB010000050.1, from coordinate 291,425 downwards.
GTTGGGGCTGGCGCCGAGGCAGGCTGATTTGTTCCGGTCCACGGCCGGGTTCTGTGACGGCCGGGTCGGACCGGAGTCGATCTACGGGCTGCTGCACCGGGAGTGTCACCGGCTGTTCCCCGATGAGATGTTCGCCGACCTGTTCACCGATGTGGGCCGACGCAGCGTGCCGCCTCAGATCGTGGCGGTGGTGATGGTGTTGCAACGCATCGAGGGCTGCAGCGACCGGGAGGCGGCCGACCGGTTCTGCTTCGACGCGCGGTGGAAGTACGCGGCGGGCGGGCTGGATTTCGACTACCCGGGGTTCGTGCACACAGTGCTGGTGGACATGCGCGCCCGGCTGGCCGCCTCGGCCGCGCCGGACCGGATCTTCGACATGGTGCTCGAGGTGGCCAAGGCGGCCGGGCTGGTGGGCCGGCGGCGGGTGCTGGACTCCACAGCGTTGTATGACGCGGTCGCCACGATGGACACCGTCACCCTGGTCCGCTCGGCGATCCGGGGGCTGCTCAAAGCCGCAGACAGCGAGCTGGCCGGCGAGCTCCGGGCGGTGCTGGGGCGTGATGACGACTACGTCGCTGCGGGCAAGCCGGTGTGTGACTACGACGACCCGGACGCGCGGGCCGAGCTGGTCGACGCGCTGGCCCGCGACGGCATGGCGCTGCTGGCGGTGCTGGACGGCAGAGAACTCACCGACGCGGTGGCCCAGGCCGCGGCGTTGCTGGCCACCGTGCTCGGCCAAGACCTCGACCGCGACGAGGCCGGGGTGTTCCGGATCGCCCGGCGGGTCGCCAAAGACCGGGTGATCTCCACCGTGGATCCCGAGACCCGGCACGGGCACAAGACCGCGGCGCGCGGTTTCGACGGCTACAAGGGGCATGTCGGCATCGACCCCGACACCGAGATCATCACCGCCACCACGGTGAGCGCCGGTAACGCCGGGGACGCCAGCGTCGCCGAAGACCTCATCGCAGACCTGCTCGACGAGCACGACACCGACCACGACACCGACACCGGCGAGGCCACCGACACCGGCACCGGCACCGATGGGGTTGCTGACGAGGTCGTCGAGGCATCCGATACCGCCGGCGAGGCCGCGCCGGGCAGCGACTCTGGGCAGGCCGGTGATGCCGGTAGCGACGCCGGCTCGGATCAGGCCAGTGTCTACGGCGATAACGCCTACGGCACTGGACAGTTCCACGACCGGCTGGACCAAGCCGGGATCGAGTCCAAGTGCAAGACCCAGCAGCCGGTCGCCGCGGGCGGGTTGTTCGGCAAGGACCGCTTCGACATCGACCTCGAACAGGACAGCGTGACCTGTCCCGCCGGGAACACCGCGCCGATCCGCCGCGGTGCCGACGGGGCCGGCACCGCCAGCTTCGGCCAGGCCTGCACCGGCTGCCCGCTGCGCGAGCAGTGCACCAAGGCCGCTGGCGGGCGCAGCATCGGCATCGGCCCGTATGAGCAGCAACTCGCCCACGCACGGCACCGGCAGCGTGACCCGGACTGGGTCGCCGACTACCGCGCCACCCGACCCAAAGTGGAACGCAAGATCGGGCACCTGATGCGCCGCCACCACGGCGGCAGGCGCGCCCGGGTCCGCGGACAGACCAAGGTCGCCGCCGACTTCGCCCTGCTCGCCGCCGCCGTCAACCTCGCACGCCTGGCCGCGCTCGCCGTGGCCGGCACGCCGAACCAAGGATGGGCCACAGCGGCCGGATAGGCCGATCCAGGCAGCACAACGCCGTACCCGGCAGCCACAAGCGGCCGCCACCACCTCACCGCCACCGCAAATCGCTCACAGCAGCACCGATCGCAGGTCGCGCTCAACTCGACCCAGGCGCCGCGACACCGGCCCACCGGCACTCCGCCGTCAGCGGTCACCCCCTCAGACAGCCGTTCGACACCAGCCACCTAGGGAGAAGCTCAACCGAAGTCTGGTCCACTTTCCGCGTTTGGGGCTGTAGGCACCTCGGTATCGTCCGTGTGCCTCTAGAACTGTCGCACCCGTGTGCCTTACTGTCGGTCCAGGGAGTAGGCATAGGAGGGGGCAGCGACGATGACGACATCCGCGTTCGACAAGAAGCCTGCCCTGAGCGCGCCCGAGCGTGGCGAGAGGGACTGGAAGAAGCGGGTTGAGGCGGCCCTGCGCGCGCGTGAGATGAGCCAAGAGCTACGGCGGGGCAAGCCTCGCAGCTTCCGCCGCGCCGTCGGCCGGGCGAAGTGACGAGCAGCCCACAGATCCGGACACCGCTTTTCCACGCACAGCACGCCGATCGCTACGACCGGCAAGCTTTGATCCGCGAATACGAGGAGTTAAGCCAAGCGGGTCTGATCGTGCTGATCGATCAGATCTTTCCTGAAGGTATGACGCTACTTGAGGAGCTGCTTTTCGATTGCGATCAGGACAGGCCGCTGCACCTGCTGTTGGCATCACCTGGCGGTGACGGCGAGACGGCGATCCGGATGGTCCGCTCAATTCAGGCCCGGTGTTCGGAACTCAGCGTCATCGTGCCGGACATGGCGAAGAGTGCAGCTACGCTGCTCTGCATTGGCGCCGACAAGATCTTGATGGGTCCCGCCGGCGATCTTGGCCCCGTCGATCCGCAGTTTCAGATTGGTGGGCGCAGTCTGGCGGGCGCGAAGGAGATCGTCGCAGCGATCGACGAGGCAGAGCGACGCGTGGTCGCGAATCCCGATACGTACCCGCTATTCGCAGGCCTGCTCGCCGATGTGAACATGCTCATGGTCGAGCAGGCTAGAAGCGCTCTGGAGCGCACCGACGCGCTAGTACGCGAGGCGCTGCAGGCGGGGACCGGACGCACCGCGGAGGAGGTCGATCGTCTGGCGCGCCAGTTGAAGGCGCCACTCATCGACGACCCGACCGCTCATAGCGCGGTGATCTCGTACCGGGCCGCCAAGGACTTCGGGCTTCCGGCTGAGCTGATGGACACACGATCGCGACACTGGCAGCTGATCTGGTCGTTGTGGACCCGGTACTTCACGCTCGGCTGCTTTCCGGTCGGTCCGGTCGCGATCTACGAGGGACATCGGGCATCCCACATACTTCGCCCCGGCGCCTTCCCCTCCACCAGCACGTGACGTGATGGTGGCGTAGCCGGTTCCTCCACCCGAGCAGCCCGACTCGCTGCAGTCCAGCCGTCTGCAGTCAACCGAGCAGCCGTCCGAATGAGCTTGGGCTGATCCGCCGGCTCTGATCCGCATGGTCCGACCTGCCGCCCTGATCAGTCACGCACCGTACAGATAAGTCAGATCTGCGCCCGGCGGCAACAGGTTCTTGGCCGTACGCAGCATCGATACGGTGTCGGCCATGACACCGGGTGAGGTCATGCGCTACGGACACACTCTTACATCGGTATTCGGGCTGCTTGGCGACGACGAGAACGACCTCACCGCCGCGCTTGGCTTCACTTTGTCCCGCAGCCCCGTCTTCACCCGGCGCCTGACGCGCACGCTCACCGGCTCGTATTCGGCCGAGGCATCGGTTCAGCTGGAGGTGGTCGATGCCGAGGGCCGCACCGACCTGGAACTCCAAACGGCGAACGAATTGATCGTCGTGGAGGCCAAGCGCGGGTGGTTGTTGCCGACGACGCGGCAGCTGTCGGCGTACGCGACACGCATCAAGGCTCTCGGCGGGCGTGGTCGACTCGTAACGTTGTCAAGCGCGTCGCAGGAGTGGGCGCAGCCGCACCTGCCATCCCAGGTGTCTGGAGTGGCGGTGCAGCACCTGCCGTGGCCGGAAGTCGTCCGACACCTGCGTGTTGCCCGCTCCGCCGCGCGAGGCCACGAGCGGCTCTGGCTCAACGAGCTGGATGCCTACCTGAGAGGGGTGCTGCGCATGCGCGATCCTGCAGATAGCTGGACCTACTGCGTTGCGGTCGCTGCCAGCCGCGTGGTCGAAGGAGCTCGCCTGACCTCGCGGCAATGGGTTGTCGAGGAGGGCATCTACTCCCACCCATTCGGCAAGAACTGGCCCCGCACGCCGCCCAACTTCCTCGCATTCCGGTGGAACAACTACGTGCAGCAGATCCGCCGCGTCGCCTCGGCCGAGGTGGTTCCCACGCTTCATGAGGCGTTGTCTGGCATCCCGCGCACGGAGATCAGCGACCGGCCGCACATCGTCTATCGGCTCGGACCGGTGCTGCCTGGTACACCGATCCCCGCTGGAAAGAACTACCAGTCCCGACGCCTCTGGGTGCTCCTCGACCAGCTGCTCACCGCGGGGACCCTCACCGAGGCACACGAGACGTCCCTCGCGCTGGTCGCGACCGCGGCCGCGACCCGACAGTGAGTGACCGACTCCGAGCGAATCAGCATAAGGGAGGGAGCCAATCGCCCGAATGTACCTCGAAGGCAAGCGCCTCAGGCAACCGACGACCCGAGAACAGAAGCAGTTCATCGAAGGCATCCTCGACACGGACTACGACGGCCGCAAGCACGGCGACACCGACGCAGCCGAGCGGCTGTATCGGAAGGCCGCCGACCTCGGCGACCACAACGGCATGCGGAACCTCCGACTCAGATCAGCAGCGGCATCCAGGCCGTCTCGCCTCGGTGTTCGACCGGGTCGATTACGATGCCCGGCTTGTGGGCGAGCCACCAGCCTGATGGCTTCTTCTCGTCCTGTCGGCGGCGCTGACCCACCCCGATTCCGTTTTCCAACCAGGCACGCACAGCGGCCAGCACCTCGCCGAAGTCGGCGTCGAGGTCGACCGGCAGGTCGCGGACGAAGAGGTCGACCCGGCGGCCAGCGAAGCCGCTCCACTCCTCCCATTTGGATCGTTCCCGTGGGCTGCGCGCCTTGGTCATGTGATAGCGCTGGCGTCCAAGCTCCGACCGACCGAAGTCCTTGTGCGTGTGCCGGATCCCCACCGCAGCGCGTGCCCCGGCACCCGTGCGAAGAAGCTCCAGACGTCGAGGTCCTTCACACCGGTCGATCCGCCGAGGTATTGCTGCGCACCGCCCTGGGCGAGCACGACGAGAACCTGGCGCCCGCGATAATCGGGCCACTTGCCGCTCGGATCGGAGAGGTCATCGCGGTCCTGCGAGGCGATCTCAGACAGCCGGGCCAGGTCGCCGACCCGCTCCTGGCCGTGGGCACGCGACACTGACCAGGGATTGCGCACCAGTGGGGTCTCAGCGCAGATGGCAATCGTGCGGACATGGAGGACTAGCGATCGTGACCAAGCTCGAAATCGAACAGGTGGAGGCTGAGCTTGTCCTATGGCGGGTGTTCGGCCTCGCCGACAAGTTTGACGACATGCCGGCGCCCGGGTGGATGGCGAGCGAAGAGCGCGGACCGAAATTGGGCGACCGAATGCGGATCGTTCTTGGCGACCTGCCCGAAGACTTGATCGAATCGCTGACCCAATGGCGTGCACAGCTGAGTGGAATACTCGAAATGCAATTCGGGGGTGCGGCCATAACGGAAGCGGATCGGCTCGCTCTCTACGAACGTGACCTGCCGAACATCCGGCTCACAGAATTCGACGAGCCGTACCCGACGTGGTTCACGATCAGGCTGTCCAGACCACTGGTGCTTCATGGACGATCCGTTGCCACGTTTGGCTGGGTAGCCAACGCGGACGCCGTTGAGGATGCTCTTGCCGAGTTCGAGAAGGGAGGTAATCAGTACCTCGACGGTGCCGTCGGGCGGATGATTGGAGCGCTCGGCATCACAAACCTCGCTGCAATGCGCTACGGCGAACGGCGGGCAATGCTGCTAGCACCGGGTCGCGCGCCGATCGCCTTGCCACGACTCGAGATGACCGTCAAGGACTCCGGCGTCAGCGTCGGCCGCCAACCCGGATATGCGGCCTCGCTCACAAAGTCGATCAACGATGCCCTCCTCGCGCTACCAAGCGGGTCGGAGATCGGCAGAGTGACTAGCGGCGGGGCGCGGTGGTTTTGCGCGGCGCGAGCAGAGGACGATGATCTACGTCGGTTCGTCTTCGCCTTTGCAGGACTCGAAGCACTAATCACTTCGGCCGAGAAGGCATCGAGACAACAGCTACTCGAACGGCTTGCCGCAGTCGATGCGACCCTTCCGGCTTCCGAGCTTCTCTGGCCATCGACGAACGAAGACTTTGTCAATCGCAATCTCGTCTTCCGATTCGCGGCCGTGGCCGCTGTCTACTCTCCCGCCACCGCGATCGAGGATCTCGCCATGTTCCGAGAGCTGGCTAGAGCACGCAACCTGATGTTCCACGGCTCAGATGACAGCGTCGACAAATCGAAGTCAGTCCAATGCACAGAACTGTTGCGACGGTATCTCGGCCTTGTGGCGACTGCGATGCCATGACTTCGCCCAGGGTTGCTGAGTAAACCTCTCAGGGATCAAGGCGCGGCCTGCCGGCCGCGCTCCGCCAGGCACGCGGCCTGCGGGCGACACCTCCGGCGCCGTCCTCGGCCGCAGCCGGGCGCCGCGCTACCAGTTGACCCTCACCGCGACGGACAGCTCAGCAGCGTGTTCCTGCCCTCCGCAGCGCGGATCGTCCACGGCTGCCCGGGCAAGGCCGCAGCTACGAAGGGCAGGGACGAGTCTGCGCACAATGTGGCGGCGTGCCTACGCATTCAGTTGTTCGGCCTGGGCGACCATTCGCTGGTGGGATGGCGTGACTTCGCTTCGAACGTGGTCGGCTCGGTCGCTTGGCCCCTTACCGTGCTCGTCCTCGTTCTCACCGTCTGGTTTGCGTCTCCGAAGCCGGACCGAGCCGCGCTACTGCGGCGACTACGCAAGGCAGGCCCGAGCGGCGTCGAGCTGGAAGAGGCTGAAAAGCAGATCGAATCGGCAGTGCGCCCAGTCCGCGACGCCATTACGCGACAGGGCGAACACGGACTGGCCGCCATGGACGAGGCACAGATTCGACAGCGAATGAGTCGGCTTAGGGCTATTCAGCTGACCGGACCAATGCGCTGGACGCCCGGCGCCATGGGCGGTCCGCGCGGGGCCGGTCCAGGCTCGGTGGGTGGCCACCTCCTCCCGGCGGCTTGGGCGGGACAAGCTTGGGCTTCGGGTCTGCCACCAGCTCGCGGTAGCGCACCGGCGGGTGGGCGACGGCGAGTTCGAGGACGCGGTAGAAGGGCATGCCGCGGGCGCGGGATCGGCGCCGGTTGAAGCGGAAGACGAACTCGTTCAGGTAGCTCTGCAGATGGGCGTCCTCGACCGAGGCCTGGTGGGTGCCCAGCAGCCAGCGCTTGGCCAGCGACGCGACCCGGTGGACACCGGGCAGCAGCTTGCCGGGGTCCTCGCCGCGGGCACGGGCGGCGCGTTGGCTGCGCGGCTCGTGGGTGTAGCCGAGCCGTTCGATGCCTTGGTAGCCCGGCCAGCCGTCGGTGATCACTCGCGCTCCCGGCTCGACGTTCGCGGTGATGAACGCGTGCAGCGTCGCGGCGGAGGCGTCGGTGAGCACCTGCATCCGGCACCGCCCGAACCCGCGCGGCTCGATCACCTCGATCGCCACTCCTACCAGGACTTTCTTGCCCTTGGCGCGCCCGCCACGCAGCCCGGGCTCCTCACCGCCGACGTAGGTCTCGTCGACTTCCACGGTGCCGGTGAGCCGATCGCGACCCGGACGTACCTGCACCGACCGCAGCCGGTGCAGCATCGCCCAGGCGGTCGCGTAGGAGCCGATCTCCAGCGAGCGCTGCAGGCTCAACGCCGACATGCCGTCCTTGCCCGAGGCGAACAGCCAGCACGCCTCGAACCACACCGTCAGCGGCGTGCGGCGCCGGTCGAACAGCGTCCCCGCGGTCACCGACGTCCGCTTCCCACAGGCCACGCACTTGTACCGGCCATCGGCAACCAGCCATCCGCCCGTGTACCCACAACGCGGGCAGGCGAAGCCGTCTGGCCAGCGCAGCCAGTCCAGATAATCCAGGCAGTCCGCATCGGTCGCGAACCACGAGCGCAGCTCGCCGGCCGACCTCGGATAGTGCACACCAGCTCGCGGCCGTACCGCATCCACTACATCATCTTAGTCCGGTCAGCTGAATAGCCCCAAGTCGGCTTATAGACGCCGCCGCGCGATGGGGATGGATCAAGGCCGGCAGGAGCCGCGAGGACTTCCCGCATCCGATCGTCGCATGGAGTGACGATGATGCGATCATCGTGGCCTCAAATCTGACACTCAACCCCGGAGATACGGTGACCCTCGCGCCTGGCAGCTATGTGAATCCCCGAACTGGCCGGGCGAATTCCAGCGCCTACACGATCTCGAACTGGCAACCGGGTGACGACCTAGAAGATCAAGAGGCACGGCCAGGCCGTGCACCTGACGATCAGTCGCCGCGCCAGTAGCTGCTCCAGCATCGTGCTGTCCACGTGCTGTTCGTGGCGGTCAATAGCGGGCACGATGGGGCACCCGCGGGCCCCGCGACCGCGGGCGAGAGGCGCCCTCGTGTCGCTTTCCCAAGCTGACAGTGCGCAGAAGCCCTCAGCTCACCAGCTCGAGGCCCTCGTGTTGGGCGAAGGCGGCGAAGTTCTTGACGTTCAGAGTCGCCAACGGAAGATCACGCACGAGACAGCGGGCGGCGTTCCAGCGCTGGCTGACCGACCGGGGCATCGACCTGGGTTGCTGCGCGGCGACCGCTGCTGCCCGCGCACTCAGCGACTGGGCGCTCACCCACGGGTCGTCGCGGGTACTGCTGCTCACCGTCGCCGACAACGCCCCCAGCGAAGCCGTCGCCGCGCGCGCCGGATTCGTCCGTGACGGCATCGAACACCGCGAGAATCACGGCGTCCAGACCGAGATGATCCGCTGGTCACGAACACCCCGAACCTGATCGACCCGGCGGCATCGCACCTCGCGCTTGATGGTCGCCGGCGCCACTCAGGCCGCGAACTGGCGGGACTGCATTGAAGGGGTTCGCAGCTATCCGCGCAGCCCCGTTTGGTTGCGGGCCTCCTGCAGCATCCGGGTAAGTTTCCGGAGGTCCTCGGTCAGGCGGTCATTGCCGTCCCGACTGATACCTCGCGGTAAGGGCCGCACGTAATCGCGGAGCAGCATCAGCATCGATGCGGCATGCGCGCCGCGTTCTGCGGGTATCGCGCCAGCCTGCGTGTGTTCGTCGATGACGGCGGCGATCTGTAGCACGGCCTCGACAGCATCCTGCTGCTCGACCACGCCGCGCGGTGGCGGCGACTCAGGTGACTCCCGGCCGGTGTAGAGCCGCATGAGGTTCTGCATCACGCCGTAGAGCCGAACCTCAAGCGGCGCATCCTGTTCATGCATAATCCGACCATAGATCTGGTCTCGAAACCTCGTCCGTAGACGGTCGAATGTGTTACACGGCGGACGTGGTGGCCGCGTACTCCGTAGCGAATGGAGTCGCTACGGGAGCCTGCGCCGGGATGGGGCCAGGAAACCCCCCCGCACCGATCCCGCACATCGGCTGACCGGCGCGCGCCTCGACCAGCTCAGACGAGCGGCGCATCCCAGACGGTCTGCACAATGAGCGGCGTGATCACCGAGTTCCGAGGCGTCCTCAAACTCCCCAGCCAGGTCATGTTGGCGGCGGATGCGCTCGGGAGGAGGTATGACGTCCAGGCCGGAGAGACGACTTTCACGATCTCGACGCCTCGGCTCCCCGACGACATCGACGAGACGCCGATCGGCACTGCCCGCTCTCTCGTACGTCCAGACGTCGAGGACGAACACCTCCGCCTGGTCGAGAAGGATCGCGGCTGGGGCCACATGGCTTTCGCGGGTGTGGACCAGTCTGGCGCACGGATCTTTGCCTCCTACGTGTCCACGCTCCTGATTCACGTAACGCTGGACGTGGAAGTCGAGGCGGAGTCGTACGCCGACGTAGCCTCTGGCCTCGGGGACGTGCTCGTCCCCTGGTGGAGTCGTGTGATGACCTGGATCGAGCTGTGGACGGGGCAGATATTGACACCCGAGAGCGGGCCGGATATCGGCCTCACCAGCAGCATCTGGACCGTCGCCCACGACCACCCTCACCGAATGCTCACCGGGTTCGGTACCCCCTATCACGTGACCCTGCAACCGCACACGATGGCGATCAGCGGCGACGACTTGCACGCCGCGTTCGACCGCGCCAGCGGAGACGAGCTGCCACCGGCGGAGTGGGAGCTCTACATCCGATCTGGGCGTCGCAGCGACTTGCGCCTCCGAATCATCGACGTAGCGACCGCAGTCGAGGTGGCACTGTCACGCGCACTCGATCGTTGCCTTGCCACACAGCCGAAGGCGGCGCGAGACCGCATCACAGGCCTCGCCAATGGCGTCGTAGGGCTGGTCAATCTGCTCGAATCGATCGACGGGACGGCGCACTCCCGACACAACCTGGTGGCACACCGAATCGCGGGACCACGCAACCTCGCGGCGCATCAAGGCGTCACCCCGACTCCAGACGAGGTTACCGAGGCATGGAGGACTGCCAGGATCTTGCTGGACGAATACTCGCCTATGCCGACGCCGTAGCCGTTGCAGCTCTATAGAGATGCGCTTCCTTCCCCCGGTCGATCCAGCCAGTGAGGAGATGGAACGCGAACGTGGAAGCGCACGCAGGCGGTGCACGACCGGCGCCGGTGACGCTGGGGTGGATCAAGTGCGTGGGGTCCTCGGCGCACCAGACAGACAACCACCCTCGGTCAGCAAGGGACGGCTCGCCGCCCTGCGATGCCAGCCGGGCTACGGCCGTGATTCATGCTATTCGTCGTCGTCGTCCGACCCGCGACGGTCGCCGCCGTTGGTACTTCCGGGTCCTCCAGATCGGCCGCCGGATGCGTAAAACCAAGCAAAGCTCGTGCCAGCTAGTGCGACGAGCGGTGGAAACAAGATAGAGCCCAGCTCGCGCAGGTTCGACTGGTTGTCTTGGGGGGCGAACATGACAGCGGCGATGAGCCCGGCGCCCAGAAGGAAGATCACAACGATGAGCGTGAACGCTAGGTTATGTCGCAAGTCCCGATCATCGATGTGAGCATGAGCGCGGCCACCATGGGCAGGAAGGCGACGCCGGTCATGACGGCGCTGTACCCGAGCAAGCCCTGCAGATAGTAGGTCAGGAACAGGAACGCCCCAAAGACGCCGACGCCGGCGATGAAGATGGCCAGATAGGCGCCGCTGCGGTTACGGTCGGCGAGGATGCGCAGTGGCAGCAGCGGGTTGACCGAATGCGTCTGGATGGCGATGAACGCTCCTAGCAGCATGATTCCGGCGAGCAGGAAGCCGAGCGTCACCGGATCGGCCCAGCCGCCGATCTCGGCGTGCGAGAACCCGTAGACGAGGCTGAACAGTCCAGCCGAGACGGTGACGATGCCGGGCACGTCTAGGCGCGGGCGGTGGTCGGCGGGCTGGTTGCGCAGCAGCGCCATCCCGCCCACGAACGCGAACGCCGCGAAGATCAGGTTGACGTACATGCACCAGCGCCACGACAGGTACTCGGTCAACACACCGCCGAGCAGCAGCCCGACGGCAGCGCCGCCCCCCGCGATCGCACCGTAGATGCCGAAAGCCCGGGCGCGTTCCTTAGCTTCGGTGAAAGTGGTCGTCAGCAGCGACAACCCGGCCGGTGCGAGCAAAGCGCCGAACCCGCCCTGCACAGCGCGGGAGGCGACGAGCATGCCGAATCCGGTGGCGGCACCGCCTACCGCGGAGGCCACCGCAAAGCCGGCCAGGCCGATCAGGAAGATCCGCTTGCGGCCGACGAGATCAGCCAGGCGACCGCCGAGCAGCAGCAGGCTGCCGAACGCGAGGGCGTAGGCCGTGACGATCCACTGCCGGTCGCCGTCGCTGAAGCCCAGCGCGCGTTGCGCCGACGGCAGCGCGATGTTCACGACAGTCGTATCCAGCACGACCATCAACTGCGCCACCGCGAGAACGGCGAGGATCGCCCACCTGCGGGTGTGATGCGGGTTGTGCGGCGTGCCCGCGGGCACCTCGCTGGTCCGGGTCGGTGCCTCGACTGCGGCGGTCATAGTTGCTCCTCAACAAAAGGGGAGTTATGTACTCCGGGTCGCAGCGAAATCGTGCCGGTCGCCGTAGATGTCGCGACTCATTTCTGCGAGTTCCTGGACTGGTTTCGTGGTCAGGCCCCGGGCCACCGCGCGGTCCATCAGGTGCCACGCCTCATCCCAGCTGACCCGCAGCAACCCGGCCGCGGAGGCCACGTCGCAGGCGGCGAGCACGTCGATGGCCAGCCGCTCGAACAACACGGTGAACCGTGCGTGCGGCTCAGCCCACGGCAGCCGCACCTGCCGCACCCCGTGCTCGGGGCACTCGACCCGCGGCGGGCGGGCGTGCAGGAACGTCAAGAACGCACACGAGTCCAGATGCCGCCAAGCCCGCTCCTCGGCGTGGTCGTAGACCGCCAGCTCCCGCTCGCAGTCCGGGCACGCGAACCGCGTCCGGCCCGGATGCCCGACCCACACGTCCACCCGCCCGCCGGGGGCCGACAGCTCGACGCGATCAACCTCCCACGGCGCGACCAACCCCAGCAGATGGCGGTACAACTCGGTGTCGCGCATGCGACAGATCCTGCCGCCAAGCGCCCGTCACACCCAGACCCGACCCACGAAGAACCCGGAAGCGCCCCAAAACGTGGTCACGTAGCCGTGGATCGCGGCGTGATCGACGAGTGCCGGCGTGGGGCGACCGTGGCTGGTCAGGTAGCTGGTCACGGCGCTTGCGGCCAGCGTGTTCAGCAGCGCGGTGCCGATCGAGCCACCGACTTGCTGGCCAGTGTTCACCAGGGCCGAGGCGACGCCTGAGTCGTCAGGATCGACGCCGGCCGTGGCGAGGCTCATGGCCGAGGAGAAGACCAGGCCCAGGCCGACGCCTAGGACGAGCGTGCCGGGCAGCACGTGCACAGCGTAGGAGGAGTCGAGGTCGATGCCGGTGAGCAGCACCATGCCCACCGCGGCGAGCGCCGCCCCGGCGCATGTCGGGGTCGATGAGAAGGCGGCCGGGCGGGGACAGGACTACATCACCGTGGTCGCCGACCTGGACACCGGCACCGTGGACTACATCGCCGACGAGCGACGCCAGGCCAGCCTGGACGGCTACTTCGAGAAGTTCACGCCCGAGCAGCTGGCCGGCATCCAGGCGGTCGCGATGGACATGTGGGAGCCGTTCGCCAACTCGGTGCGCGCGCACCTGACCGACCCGGACGACAAGATCGTGTTCGACCGGTACCACCTGATGGGCTACCTCACCGGCGCGGTGGACACCGTCCGCAAGCAAGAGAACCGGGCGCTGGTCGCGGCCGGTGACAAGAGCCTGGCCGGTTCGAAGTACCTCTGGCTGTACTCGGCCGAGAACCTGCCCGACCGTCACGCCGACCGGTTCGCCACGCTGCAGGCCGGCGACCTGCGCACCGCGCGGGCGTGGGCGATCAAGGAGAGCCTGCGGCACTTCTGGTCCTATAAGCGCCGCGGCTGGGCGGCCAAGCACTTCAACCGCTGGTACTTCTGGGCCACCCACTGCCGGCTCAAACCGATCATCGACGCGGCTAAGACACTCAAACGTCACCAGGCGGGGCTGCTGTCCTACTTCGCCCACCGGATCACCAACGCCGGCGCCGAAGGCCTCAACTCCCGCATCCAGGCGATCAGAGTCTCAGCGCGTGGCTACCGCAACCGCGAGCACTTCAAGACCGCGATCTACTTCCACCTCGGTGGCCTACAGCTCTACCCGGCCACACCATGACCCACGGACTTCCCGGAAGCGCCCGTTTTGGTGGTCGGCCGCGATCTTCACCGCGGGAGCCGTACTCTGCGCCCTGCTACTGCGCCGCGACGTCCCGGCGGTCGACCCTGACGCCGAGCAGCTGCTCGCCGTATAGACCAACCGCCGCCTCGTCCGCCCCATAAGGAGCCCTTCATGACAGCCGCACCGCCCCGCCCAGTTCGCAAGGACGTCGCGCGCAATCGGGCGCTGCTGCTGCAGGCCGCCGACGAGGTCTTCACCGAACGCGGCGTCGACGCGACCCTGGACGACATCGCTCAGCACGCAGGCGTGGGAGTTGCGACCGCTTACCGGCACTTCGCCAACAAGCAGGCCTTGCTCGAGGCTCTGTTCGCCGACCGCATCAGCAAAGTGGTGCAGATCGTGCAGGAAGCCGATGCGCTGGACGACCCGTTACATGCGCTGCAGAGCCTCTTCTACGGCATCGGCGAGGTGCAGGCCGCCGACCGGGGCCTTCGGGAGTCGTTCGGCGCCAACCACGGGGTCGAGAAGGCGGCGCGGGCCCGCGAGCAACTCGAGCCGCCAGCTCGGCGGATCGTGCAGCGGGCCGTGGACGCGGGCGTACTGCGGCCCGAATTCGCGTTCACAGACGTGCCGCTGCTGGTGTGGATGATCGGCTCGGTTGCCGACTACGCGGGTGCGACCTCGCCTGACCTCTGGCGGCGTTATCTGGGCTACCTCTTCAACGGCATCCTGACCCAGCAGGCGCCGCACCAGCCGGTGACCGAGCCCGCGCTGGACGAGGATCAACTTGACTGCGTCATGCGCGACTTCCACCAAGGCCGTCTCCACCGCTGAACCGCCGCGGGCGCTCGGCTTCCCCGTCACTCAAGCGGCGATGTCGTTCTTGCGTGGACGCCCCCGCGGACGTTTACGGGCCACGATCTGACCTCCATCGAAGATCTCCCCGCCCCAGACGCCCCACGGCTCCTGGCGGCCTATCGCCCCAGCCAGGCAGGCGACCCGGGCCGGGCAGCCGGCGCAGAACTGCTTGGCCAGCTCCAGGTGCGCGGGGGCGTCGGCGAACCAGAGATCCGGGTCCTGCACCCGGCACGGTAGATCCGCCGGACTACGTCGCGAGATCGGGTCGACTACGGGCCCGATCACCACAGCAGCGCTGGCGACCGATCTCGGCTCGATCGGGCAGCTAGTCAACACGTCGGGTCACCTCCTTCAGCTGCAATGCGGCTGCAGGTCATCTGTCATCTCCTCGGTCGCCGGCGTGCGCACGCCGGCGCGATGACTGGGTCGCCGCGGCTGGCTATCGCCGTCTGGCTGCGTCGTCCCCGTCACGCGGTGTGCCGCCGAACAACACCCCAGCGCCGCTCCTGGTGGGTGGGCTGAGGGCGTCTGTGCGGACGCTGGGCGTTGCGATACTGCTCGGCGATCCGTCCGCGCCGGTAGTCCGCCTCGATTTCGTTCAAGTGGGTGTACACGGTGTCCTCCTGGTTTCGCATCCGATCTCTGATTCGAGATTGCGTGACTAAGCCGGGCCCCGGCATCGGAACAAATCCCTATCTGGCGGGGCCGAGTGCGCCCGAGTCCTACGGTCGCGGCGCTGCGGATGACCGGGGCGCCCAGTGGCCGGATAGTGAGCCACCGCCGGTCGGCCGCGGCCGATTGCTGCCGGATCTGGGCGCCGTCTCGTTGGCCGTGCTGGAGCCGCAGCGTCGAGCCGATCCTCGGTGGTCAACGACGCCGCTCGGGACCGCGCGCGTCCTGCGTTCTCGGACGTCGCCTCGCCCAGCCACCTCAATAGACCGGGGCCATCCGTGGGGACCTTCGCCCACAGCCAGGTCTGCGTTGCGTCTGCGTGGCGATGCCACACCCGTGCCTGCACGTTGCCGAGGCCGTCCGACCTGGCGTCGTATCCGTATGCGCGAAGCGTCACGACGGCTGACTGACCGATCATTTCGCCGTCCTCCTTGTCCCCACCCGAATCTCGCTTGGCGCTGTCACCTCGTCGTGACGGTTTCCAGCGTGCGGCGGTGTCAGCGGCCGAGACATCCGCCAGCTGGCCGATTGTCGGCGGTCAGGCGGGGCAGCGTTCCGACGCGGCGCGCTGCCTGCGGGGCCGGCCGCGTGAACGCTTGTGCGTCACGATCCGGCCCTGGTCGAAGATCTGGCCGCCCCAAACGCCGGCGGGTTCCCGTCGGTCGAGAGCGCCGGCCAGGCAGGCCGCGCGCGCCGGGCAGCCGGCACACAGTGCCTTGGCTAGCTCGAGGTCGCCGGGAGCGTCGGCGAACCACAGGTCCGGGTCGTGCACCTGACATGCCAGCAGGTCGAGCCGAGCGCGCCCGTCGAAACGCTCGATCACCGCGGCCGCGTGCGGTCGAGGACGTTGGAACCGCGGCCTGCCGCCGGCCGGACGGCCGGACAGGTGGACCCGGTGGGTGCGAGCCACAGGATCGGTGCCCTCGGCAATTAGGGCAGCCGCGGCCGCGTCGAATCGGGCGACTACGGGCGCTCGGCGCGGCCGGTTGCCCAGGCTGTTCATGAGATGGAGCTCCTTGCTCAACTTGGCGGTCGTAACGTCGTCAGACCAGCGGCCAGGGTCGGGCCGTGGCGCCCAGCCGGTTCCAGGCGTTGATCACCGTGATCACCCACATGAGTTCTGCCAATTCACGTTCTGAGAATTCAGACGCGACGCGGTCGAAGATCTCATCGGCGATCGGATGGTCGGCCAGCCGCGTCATCGCCTCGGTGAGCTCCAGCGCCGCACGCTGCCGGGCGGTGAAGAACGGCGTCTCGCGCCAGACCGTGACCGCGAAGACGCGCCGCTCGGTCTCCCCCGCGGCAAGAGCGTCGCGGCTGTGCATGTCCACGCAGTAGGCACAGCCGTTGATCTGCGACGCGCGTAGCCGGACGAGGTCCAACAGCCCGGGTTCGATGCTCGTCTTGCGGACGGCGTCGTCCAATGCGTTCAGGGCTCGGCTCGCGGCCGGCGCGAGCTTCTCCACGGCTAGCCGGATCGGCGGGACGACAGTGGTCTCGGAGATGGCGGTGACTGACATGGTCAGCACGCTATGCGTCCTGTGGATCAGCGGTAAGGTCCAATCCCATGTCGATTCCTTGGACCAGTGCTGGGCTGGATCTGTTGGTGGAAGCGACCGGGGCGCGGCGGCGGGCCGGCCTGGAGGAGAGCCTGCGGACTGCGATCCAGGGCCGCCGGCTGGCCGCGGGCACCGCGCTGCCGTCGTCTCGCGTGCTGGCGAAGGATCTCGGATTGTCCAGGGGGACGGTCGCCGCCGCGTACGATCAGCTCGTCGCCGAGGGCTACCTGCTCGCACGACAGGGAGCGGGTACCCAGGTGGCCGACCTCGGGCCAGCGAATCCGCCCGCTGAGAGTCGGCGCCCGGCGAAGCAGGCACGGCTCGACCTTCGGCCCGGCACGCCGGACGTTACGTCCTTCCCGGTCACCGAGTGGCTGCGGTGCGCTCGCCGGGCCCTTGGCCGGGCCCCCGCGAGCGTCTACGGCTACGGCGACGTGCGCGGCCGATTCGAACTGCGCAGCGCGCTGGTCGACTACCTGGGCCGCACCCGCGGGGTCCAGGCTCGGCCCGAGCAGGTCGTGATCACGGCCGGCGCCACTCAAGCACTGTCGCTTGTGTGCACCGCTCTTGCCCGGGCGGGCGGCACCACGATTGCGATGGAGAACCCGGGATTCAACTTCCACCGCGGCGTCGTGCGGCAGGCTGGGCTTTCCATCGTCGCGTTGCCGGTGGACGAACTCGGCGCCAAGACCGCCGCGCTCGGCGACGTCGCAGCCACCGTCCTCACGCCGGCCCATCAGTACCCGACCGGCGTCACGATGCATCCATCGCGCCGGCAGGCATTCACCTCGTGGGCGCGCACAACGGGCCGGCTCGTCGTCGAGGACGACTACGACGGCGAGTTCCGCTATGACCGCCAGCCCATCGGGGCGCTGCAAGGGACGGCGGCCGACCACGTCGTCTACATCGGTACCGCGTCGAAGACCCTGGGGCCTGGGCTTCGGCTGGGCTGGATGGTGCTGCCGCAGCGCCTCGTCGAGCCCGTCATGGAAGCGAAGCTGTACACCGATCTGAGCACCGACGCGATCGCCCAGCTGACCTTTACCGACCTCATCACCAGCCATGGCTACGACCGTCACATTCGTACGGTGCGGCTGCGCTATCGCCACCGTCGCGACCTGCTGGACACCGCGCTCAGGCAGATCGGTCCGCAGCTCGGTACCGGCGTCTCGGCGGGGCTACAGGCGCTCGTGCGGCTACCCGCCGGCGGTCCCAGCGAGAACGACCTCATCCAGCTCGCCGCCGCCGAAGGCCTGGCCCTGGAGGGCCTCGGCCCGCATTGGCACGGCGACCAACCCGAGCTGCAAGGCTTGATCATCGGCTTCTCCCGGCCCTCGCAGCGCGCCTACCCCGCCGCGGTATCCCTACTCGTGCGAGTGCTCCACCGCGCGCTCGCGTGACGATCAGCGTTGGCGCTGCCGGGTGACCTCTGCGGCGAGCTGGGTGCGGGAGGAGATGTCCAGTTTCGTAAAGACGTGAGCGAGGTGGGTCTGCACGGTGCGCCGCGACACGTACAGCCGGTCGCCGATTTGCGGATTGGAGAGTCCCTCTGCCACCAGCCGTGCGACGGTCTGCTCGGTCAAGGTGAGGCTCGCCCAGCCATATTGCGGGCGGCTGCGTATTCCCCGGCGCCCGCGCCGGATCCCCACCCCACGCAGCACCGCCTCGGCACGGGCGAGGTCGCGGGTGGCGTCCAACCGTTCGTAGATCTCCAGGGCCTGATCGAGCAGGGGCCGAGCCTGTTCGACGCCGCCCCGCCGGGCGTAGGCGGCACCTGCGTCCTCGCAGGCGAGAGCCAGTTCTAGCAGTCGCGGGCTCTGGGCGTAGGCCTCGACGGCGGCATGCAGGATCTCGGCGTCGTCCTCTGCGAGACCCCGGCACCGCAGCGCAACACCGGTCAAGGAGGGCACGTCGTTGCGGGCGGCCAGTTCTGTCACGGTGGCCGCTACGTCACGGGCCCGTCCGGTGTCGCCGCACTCGAGCGCCAGGCGGACGAAATCGGCCCCGATCACCCGGTACTCCAGCGTGAGGTCCAACTGGGTGCACAGATCCCAGCAGTCCGCCAGGGTCGCAAACGCATCGGCGACCTTGCCGTCAGCTTCCAGGCTGAGCGCGCGCGCCAATAGCGCCCAGTGCGCGCGCCACCGGGCACCGGTCCGGGCAAGCTGCCCTTCGGCCGCATCGGCTTCTTTTGCGGCCCGGGTGAGGTCGTTTCGGTGCAGGCAGATCAGGGACAGCACGCTGCTGCTGAGAATGAGGCTGTAGGTCTCGCCGGTCTCTTCGGCCAGCCCGGTACTCGACTCGACCTCGGCGACGGCGTCGTCCCACACTCCTGCGATGAAGCGTTCGACGGCGAAGTACGCCTGGTAGCTGGCGAGGGACCAGCCGAATGCCGAGTTCCTCGCTGATCCGCCAGCCGGATTCGAGGGCGGCTCTGGCCTGTTCGAGCTGGTCCAGCTCGATGAGGATGTGTCCGCGTGTCACGTGGACGGGGTATCGGTGCCCCAGCCTGCCCGGGCTCTGGTCAGCCAGAGTCAGTGCGGTTTCGGCGATGCCGAGCGCGTCCCAAAGCTGCCCGCGCTGTTCGGAGACCGAGGCGAGCGTGGTCACGGCAATGCTGGTGGTCAGCGGGTCGCCGGACGCCGTCCGGGCTTCCTCGGCGGCGGCAGAAGCTCCCTCGAGGTCGCCCATCGACAGGCGGGCGAAGCTAGCCCACGCTCTGGCGCTGGGCCGCTCTGCGTCGGTGAGCGGCGGCGATGCGGCCGCCTGCTCCAATTCCTCGAGAGCCTCGCTCACCCGTCCCGTTGCAAGCAGAACGTGCGCGAGACAGATCCGCACTGCGACAGCTACGGCGGGGTCATGGCTGCGGCGCAGCACCGAACGGCAGATCTCCCCGGCTGTGGTGACGCTGCCGGCCATCATCAGGCTCCCTGCCCGTTCGGCAAGCAGCCGGTCGCGGCCGGGTCGGCCGGGTCCATCAGTCCGATTGCCCGCCCGAGCAGGTCCGCGGCGATGTCCGGCGAGCTGGCGGCCGCCTCACGGGCCGCGCTGGTCATCCAGTCGATCGCCTCGACGTCCCCGCTTGTCGCCCCGCGGGCCAGCTGCTCAGCCACCTGCAGGGCCGGGGCCCCGGCGTCGGCCAGCCGCTGCCCCGCCTCGCGGTGCAAGGCGAGGCGCACGCTGCCCGGCAGATCCTCGTAGATGGCGTCGCGGATCAGGTCGTGGCGGAAGCGCAACCGGGCGCCGTCATCGGCCAGCACACCAGCGGTGATGGCCTCCGCCAATGCTAGAGACAGGCTCAGGGCGGGACGGGCCGTGCTCACCGACAGCTCGGTGAGCGCGAAGGTGGACCCCAAAATCGAGGCGGACCGCAGTGCCTGCAGGGTTTCCTCGGGAAGGAAGCTGAGCCGGCGCAGGATGGTCAGCCGCAGCGTCGGCGGCAGCGTCATCCCGGCCACCTCGGCCCGCCCGTCCGCGGTCTGCAGGATCCCTTCCTGCCGGATGGCGCCCAGCAGTTCGGTCACGAACAGCGGGTTGCCGCCCGCGCCGGCTATCTCGCGTAGCAGCCCGGGGCCTGGCTGGGCGCCGACGGCCTCGGCGACCAGCTCGGCCACCGCCTGCTCGGTCAGCCGGTGCAGCACCAGGTGCCGCGCGCCCACCGCGCGCAGGGACTCGACGGCCCGCTGCAGTTGCGGTACGCGCGGGGACGGCCGGAAGCAGCCGATCAGCGCCACCGGCAGGTAGCCCAGCCGCCGGCCCAGCGCGCTGATCGTCAACAGGCTGGACGGATCGGCCCACTGCAGATCGTCCAGGCCGATCAACAGCGGTCCGGCTAGCGCGAGTTCCTCAACCAGGTCTACGAACGCGTCCACGGCGCGGAACTGCAAGCCCGGATCGCTGGTCACGGTGATCGGACCCCGGTCAGCCGCGCCGTGCGTGGCGAGCAGCGCAGCGATCGCCGCACGCCGCGGATCCGACGACGACCGGGCACACCCGAGAGCCTCCGCCACCAGGCCGAACGGGCGCGTTCGCTCCAGCTCCTCGCCTCGCCCGACGGCGACCTGGAAGCCGCGGCTGGCAACCTCATCAAGCGTTTGGGTGAGCAGCCGGGTCTTGCCGATGCCCGCCTCACCCTCGACGAGCGTGATCGCCTGTCGCCCGTCAGCCAGCAGATAAAACGCCTCGCGGAGCGCCCGGGCCTCCGCGTCACGCCCATGCAAGCCGACCACAGGGGCCGCCGCGGCCATGCCCTGGATGCTACTGCGGCCCGACCCCTGCCGCCGTAGCGCAGCAGATCACCCCTGGCCCGCTGGACGCTGCCCCCGCGACCCGATCACCTCATACAGAGCCCGCAGCAGACCAAGCCAACCCGTGAAACCGACCCCCTCACCCTCCTCACCGCGGCAAGTCAGATCACGGCCAGCGATCAGCCGGACCCGGCCGGCCGGGGGCTCCACCCTGTCGAGCGATATCAAGATCTCCATCAGTGACCACTCAACGCGGACCCGCGCACCGCAACATCCGCCAGCTGGCCGATGTTTGTCCGCCACCGACATCGCAGGCTGGGAACGTCCCGGGCACACACGAGAAGAGGTCCTCGATGAGGCAGATCCGTATCAGCAAGCGCCGCCACCCGGCCAGCCGCTCGGCGGAGCCGCTGCCGCTGGACCCGCGCGACCCCGACATCGTCCGCGCCAAACAGCTCGCCCGCAGCTCCCACCCGTCACAGCACCTGCCCACTCAACAGGACGCAGCCTGACCAAGTCGACCTCCCCGGAAAGAACGAGCGTGCAGATGGCGCCCCTACGCCACGCCGTCCACATCCTCCGGACGCTGATCATGGTTGGATGTCAGCCCCCGCAACAGTTCGTCGCGGGTGTGCGGCAGGCCGCTGTGGCCGCGGACGTCTGGCTTGACGGCCAGCACTTGGTGGACGCTGATCCGGTTGGCCTCGAACGCGAGGGCCGACCCTGCCATGTACAGCCGCCAGATCCGGGCGCGTCCCGGACTCGTCAACGCGATCGCCTCGTCCCAGCGGTGTTCCAGGTTCGCTACCCAGGCCCGCAGCGTCAGCGGGTAGTGCTCACGCAGCGACTCGACATCGCGCACCTCGAAGCCGGCGCCCTCGATCGCTTCCAGCATGGTTGCGATCGGCTCGAGCTCCCCGTCGGGGAACACGTAGCGCGCGATGAACGAGGTGCGCGAGAACGGCGGCGGCGACCCCGGTCGACGCGAGATCGCGTGGTTCAGCAACCGGCCCTGCGGGCCGAGCAACGCAAACAGGTGCGCCGCGTAGCCGGGCAGCATCGCCGCGCCGACATGTTCGGCCATGCCGATGCTGCAAATCGCGTCGTATGGCCCGTCGGACACGTCGCGATAGTCCTGCAAGCGGATCTGCACCAGGTCCGACATTCCTTCTTGCGCGATCCGTTTGCGGGCGGCGTCGGCCTGTTCGTTCGACAGCGTGACGCCGACGACCCGCGCGCCGTAGGTGTGTGCGGCGCGCAACGCGAAGGTGCCCCAGCCGCAGCCGACGTCGAGAACCCGCATGCCCGGTCGAAGCCCGAGCTTGCGGGCGACCAGGTCACACTTTGCGATCTGGGCGGAGGCCAGGTCGAGAAACGGTTGCGCCCAGTACCCGCACGAGTAGGTCATCGACTCGCCCAGCACGATCCGGTAGAAGTCGGTGGCCAAGTCGTAGTGGTGCGCAACCGCCGCGGCGTCGCGCCGTCGCGAATGCCGCCGGCCGCCGAGCCGGGCCTCCTCGGCGGGCGGTTTGGGCGGCAAGCCGACGGCACCGAGCTTCACCGCGGCCCGGAACACCGCCTTCGTCGTCTCGGCGGTCATCGCGATACCCGGCCCTTCCGCGGGCGCCGCGACCCGATCGAGCGCCTCCAGCCCGGCGATCAGGTCACCGTTGACCTCCAGGTCACCCGACACGTAGGCGCGCGCGAAGCCCAGCTCGTTCGGTGCCCACAGCAGCCGGCGCAGCGCCCGCCGTCGTTTGATGTGCAGCTGCACCGGCGCGGTGGCCGGTCCCAGCGCGCTGCCGTCCCAGCAGGTGATCCGGATCGCAACATCCCGGCCCAACGCCGCGTGCAGCAGCGGTGCCATGGTCTCGGCCACCGTCATCGCCTTACCTCCTCGCTGCCCAAGGCGTCGATGGGCGAGTTCAGACGATGAACAGCGTGATCGCGACGTACTGGCATGCGGCCGCCACGCAGACGAAGGCGTGGAACACCTCGTGAAAACCGAACACGGCCGGCACCGGGTCCGGGCGGCGGCGGTGATATGCGACCGCACCGACCGTGTACAGCACCCCACCAGCCAACAGCAACGCCGCAGCGGCGACACCGGCGTGCATCCACACGGCCGGCAGCGCCATGCCCGCCGCCCAACCCAACCCGACGAACATCGCGCCGACCAGCTTCTCCGGCGCGCTCATCCACACCAGCCGGGTTACCGCTGCCACGACGGTAACCGCCCACAACACGATCAGGCACACCAGCCCGTACCCGCCCGGCTCGGCCACCAGCAACGCCGGCGTCGCGGTGCCCGCGATCAACAAGAAGATCATCGCGTGGTCCAGACGCTGCAACCGGCGGCCCCAGCACGGGCCCCAGTTGCCCCGGTGATACAGCGCACTGGTCCCGAACAACCCGCTGACACTCCCTGCGTAGACGACCAGCGAGGCGATCCGCGCTGCGCCGTGCGCGCTGGTCACCAGCAGCGTGCCCACCACCAGTGACACCTCGAAGCACAGCAGATGCAGCCAGCCACGCAGCAGCGGCTTGCGGTAGTGGACACCGCGACGCGTGTCATAGAGCACCCGCCGGTCCGCGACCGCCAACCCCTCAGCCGAGTCTGTGACCGCCACCGCCCTCGACCTCCATGTCACGTCCAACTGTGGCGGATCTTATGCGAACGCGGGCTGCTAGTCCTCTGGCACTGGTCGCTCGTCGGTGAACGCTTCCTCGGCGAGCAGCGCGCGAAAAGCCTCGGGGCCGGCGAGCCAGTGCAGCGGCCCGTTCTGACACTTCTGGCGCAATATCGCACGGTATTTCAGATCCAGCAGTTCACCCTCGCGGCTGAGGTAACCGCGTACTTCGACGCCGAAACGGTCGCGGCTCCCAGTCAGACATGATTACACCTCCCGGGGGATGAGCTTGTTGCGCTCGGCCCGCCACTCGGGCGTCTGCACCTGGTACAGGACGCGAGCCGTCGTTTTGACCGCGGCGGTCGACGCCCAGCGCGACGGGCCATGTGGTCCGGGATCGTGCCCAGGTCACCCAACGCAACAGCGTGATATCAGATCTGTGTGCCGGCAGCCCGCACCGATTCCCGGCCTGAACAGATCCTTTTGCCTCTGCCAATCGCTGAGGAGGCAATCTGACCCGCGCATGGTCTATCCCGCCCCAGCCCAGGTGGGACGCTCCCGACGGGAGCTGCGTTTCAGGGGAGCCGTGGCAGTTCGGTGTCGTGGGCGGTGTTGCGTCTGGGTCGCTGATCGCGGTCGAGCCAGGCTGGGGGTATCCAGTGGGGGAGGCCGTCGGTGATGCGGCAGGCCCAGCCGCGTCTGGCGAACTCCCGGTGGTGGAACCCGCAGACGAGTGTCAGGTTGTCCAGGTCGGTGGGTCCGCCATCGATCCAGGGGATCACGTGGTGGGTCTGGCACCAGGCCGCCGGCCGGTCGCAGGCCGGGTACGAACATCCGCCGTCGCGGGCTGCCAGGGCGAGGCGCTGCTGGGCGGAGGCGACCCGGCGTGCCCGGCCATAGGCGAGGATCCCGCCGGTGTCGCCGAGGACGACGGGGATGATGTCGGCTTCGCCGGCCAGCCGCAGCGCCTCGGGGACGCTGATCAGCCCGCCGTGGCTGGTGGTGGCGACCCGAGTCCGGGACTCCAGCTCGGCCAAGGTCAGGGTGATCAGGACGGTGGCCGGGGTGCCGCCGCAGTCGGGCAGCTCACCGGTGCGCAGGGCGCGGCGGCCGATGTCGTGCAGCGCGTCGTGGCGGCGTTGCCCGGCGCTGCGCCGGTCCGGCTGGCCGTCCGCGGCGGGCACCGGGGCGCCCAGCGCGTCCAGCCAGGCTTCGGTGACCGCGGTGCAGCCGGGGGTGAGGTAGCCGGTCAGCCGGGCCGACCCGTCCGCCAGCCGGGTCAGCGTCAGGTCGCGGCGCCGGGCGTGGTCCGCGTCGCCGGGCCGGGTGCCGTCGGGGTCCAGGCAGGCCAGCAGCCGGCGGGCCGCCTGCCCCAACTGATCCGGGTCCAGGGTGCGGGCGTGCCCGGTGAGCGCCGCCTCGACCTGCTCGGCCTGCCCGGCCGCGGCGGCGGGCAGCGCGTGCACCGTGTGCCGGATCACCGCGGCGTGCCGGTCGCCGATGGCGCCCTCGGCCTGCGCCGCGGCGACCGCCGGGAACACCGGCGGCAGCAGGTCGCCGGTCAGCGTGCGCCGCGCCCCCAGGTCCCCGGCCGCCCGCACCCGGGCCCGCGCCTCACCCGGGGCCAGGCGCAGCAGCTGCATCAGCAGCGCCGCGGTCGACGAGCAGGCCAGCTCGCCGGCGACCGCCCGGGCGTCCAGTTCGCCGAGCAGCGCGTGATCCGCCACCGGCAGCCGCCGCCGCTGCACCTCCAGCCCGCGGGCCAGCTCCAGCAGCTCGTCCCGCGACGCCGAGGTCAGGTCCAGATCGACCAGCGTGTCCACCGCGTCGGCCAGCTGCTTCACGGCGACCTCGACGGTAACGGGACTGCCTGATTCCCCGAACATGTGTTTGAGGCTAGCAGCGGGGTACGACAAGAATGGACCGAGAATCACCATGACTAACAAGGAATTCAAGATGAGTGCAAGTCTTGCGATCCGGCGTAGCCGCGCAGTCTTGGCCTGTGTGGATGAACTGCTCGAAGTCGCGGCCGGCGAACCCCTTGTCCGCCGTGGATGACGTGCCCGGAGGGGATCAGCGCGTGGTCGCGTTCGAGTGCGCGGGTGACCTGACGCTCGCCGAGCTGGGCTGGCCACGCCCGGTCCGAGGTGCGCGCTGACCCGCGTGACTGCGCAAGGATTCCTACCGTGCACGCATGCGGGATCCTGGCTTGCTCGAGCTCGACGCCGTCATCCAGGCCGGCACTGGCGCATTCGTCACGTCGAAATGCCTGCGGCACGGACGCTATTGACCAGCGGGCGCCCCGTCTTCTCGGAACGTGCTGCGTCGCGGGCGGGCGTACGCATGCACGACACACGCCGGAACGAGCGCGAGCGTCGACGGCGGTGGGAACTTCGCCCGGTACGCCAACGGCGGCACCCCGAACGTCCGGGTAAAGCTGGACGTGAACGAGCCGACGCTGCTCAGCCCAACCGCGAAACAGATGTCGGCAACCGACCGGTCGGTGTTGCGCAACAGGGCGGCCGCACGTTCCAGGCGACGGGTCAGCAGGTAGGCGTGCGGTGATTCACCGAAGGTTCGTCGGAACTCCCGGCTGAAGTGGGCTCGGGACAGCCCAGCGGCGCGGGCGAGCGCCTCGATGTCGAGCGGCTCGAAGTACCGCGCGTCGGCAAGATCCTTCGCGCGCAGCAGATGCCGCTCGGGATGCAGCGAGACCACCGCACAAGGATATTGCTGATTCCATCACGCTCCCCCGAGTTGTGGTATGCCACCGTGGCCGCGCACTATTGACCCGTGGCCAAGCAGCCGTGGTGGCAGGGGGCGCGGCACACTGTCATGTTCGGCGCCATATACCTCGCACTCGGCGTACTCGCCGCCATCCTCTATGTCCAGGATCGTGATCGCTGGCTTCAGCTGGTTCTTACCGTTGGCTGGCTGGCCTTTGCCGCGATCCACGTCGCCGCCTGGGTTCAGCAGCGACGTCATCCCGGCCCCGGACGCTGGCAGGAGGTCATACCGCCGCCCAGCGATGGCAGGTTCCGCGACGGGCAGTCGCCACGATGAACGGAGACCGTGTCGGGTGGTGATCACGGATGTGTCGTCTTTCGGGCTGCACGCCGGAGCCACCGCGATACCCGCCACGTTCTGGCTGATCGACGCCCCGGACAGCCTGTCCGCGCAGAGTCACCGCAATCCCGACGGGGCTGGCATCGGAGTCTTCGCCGATGGCCGCCCGACGGTCGATGAGCAACCGCTGGCGTGGCGAGATCCGCAGTTCGCGTCCGAGGCCCGCGAACTGCGCGGCACGACCTTCCTGGCCCACGTCCGCTACGGCGGCCGCTCGAGCCGGGCGAACTGGTGCACGTGAACTGCGGCCGGAGCATAAGCAGCTATACCCCGCTGCCTGCGGTACCCCACAACCTGCTCGACCTTGGCCAGCTCGATCCGGTCGCCGCAGCCTCCCAGCATCCCTACCTCGCAGCCGGGCAGCCTGGCTGATCTGATGCACCAGCTGCGCGAGCTTGTTTCCTGACACCCGAGCCAATACGCTCCACGAGACCTTCCGGTCACCTGGTCCCGCCAGAGGGGACCGCCGGGCAGGTCACCGCCGAATCGCACGTTCAGCGCTCACACGGGTGACGACAAAATGGGCGCTGGCGAACCGGGGACCCAACGGTTCCATGGGGTGAATCGGCATATCGGCTCGTGGGCGGTTCGCCGGTCCCGTGCCGACGTGCTGTAGGGCTTCTTCCGGCCCGAACCCGTCAGCTAACTCGGTAGGCGGTCCCGAGGAAGAACGGAGCTGCGCCGGCGGTGGCGTTGACTGAACGGGCTGGCCGCGTTCGTCCGCTCCTAGCCGGTGCCGTCCTGGCCGGAATAGCGGCGCTGCTCGCGACGAGCGGGGCATCAGCGGCGGCTCCCGGTCAGCCGGTCGTTCCCACCATCGCGTCGGTGACGGCACGGTTGGATGCCTTGGCCACCGAAACGACAGCGTTGGCCGAGAAGTACGACGCCGCCCAGGCCGGTGTGCGGGTGGCGCAACTGCGGGCCGATGTCGCTGCGCAGGCGGCCGGCCAGGCCGCCGCGGAGTATCGGACGGCGCGCACTCTATTGGCACCGTTGGTCACCGCGAACTACGAGAACTGGTCGTTGACCCACGGCGGTTCACTTCTCATCAGCGACAAGGCGCAACGTGACCTCACCGCGGTGGACACGCTGAGGTTGGTCTCCGCACACCGCGCCGACGTGGTTGCTCGCGTCGCCGCAGCCGAGGCGAAAGCCAAGACCGCGCAGCAGGCCGCGGGCTCGCTGCTCGCTGACGCGCAGTCGCGGCGTGACGCCCTCGACAAGCAACGAGGCAAGATCATCACCGAGACGCTGACATTCAAGAACCTCCTCGCGACGCTGACCATCGCCCAACAGGCGTCGCTGCCCGCCGACACGGCCGCCGTGCAATGGGCGGCGCAATGCGCGCAAGACCACGGGACGGCCCCGACGTCGGTGGGCAGCTGCGGCGACCTGAGCAGCTATGTCAACCCGTTCGGGCAGGGCAGCTGGAGCGCTGAACGCACCGATCAAGGCGTCGACTGGGGTGCGAACCAGCCAGAGCCGGTGGTCGCGATCGGCGACGGCGTCGTCACGTATTCCAACTCGCAGCAGAACGACTGGCCAGGCGGAGCCTTCATCGTCTACGGACTGACCACCGGCAACCACGCCGGCCTCTTCATCTACGTCGCAGAGAACCTGAGCAATCTGGTGCCGGCGGGCACCGTTGTCAAGGCCGGCCAACAGATCGCGGTCGCCATCCCCGGCGGACCGGACACCGAATGGGGGTTCTCGGCCGCCCCTGGAACTGGTCCCAACGTGGCGACGCCCTACAACGGCGCTCCGGACGGCACACAGACATCAGGTGGCCAGGCCTTCGCCCGGTTCCTCATCGAGCTCGGCGCCAAGCCGCTGCAGCCGCCAGGGCCGGGATCCGACATTCCGTAACCACGCGCCGGCCGCACGATCGACTCAATCGCGCCGCGAATGGGGGACGACATTGTGGGCAGACGCTCGGCCGTGATCCCGCGTTACGGGAGTTGCCTCGTCCGGGCTAGACCCGACTAGCTCGGACGAGGCAACCGGGACTATGCAGGCGCCGGCCTGGTTCGACCAGTACGACTGCACCGTGATGCCGTCGAGCACGGAGGTTGACCCGCACACGTCCGCGATTTCGCACCAACCCGATCCGCTGCAGACTCCCTTGATGCCGCGGAACCCGCCGCCCTCTGGATCCGTCGCGGCCTCGACCACTTCGTGCGAGACGATCTGCGTGATCCCAGACAGGTCGCCAGAGTTTGCGAACCACGCGTAGTGGATCCGCTGACCCGAGCGCTCGTAGTAGTTGTGCTCGCCGTCCCAATCGGCAGACCCCGGCTTCACGCCTGCCGGCATCACGACGCCGTACAGCGTCTGGTTGTCGGCGTCGGGACCGGGGATCGTGCCGGCCGCGAGCTGGTCATCGACGAATCGACCGACCTGCTCGTCGGTGAAGCCAGCCGGCGGGTCGGACGAGGTGAGCACCGCTGAACCGCGCACGACGCCTCGCCCGATTCCGCGGTACTGAGCAAGGCCTGTCAGGTAGACGCTGGCCATCATGGTGCGCACCGCGGTGGTGACTTGGTCGGCGGTGGGCGTCGGTGCCGCTTGCGGCAGCCAGGCAGTTCCCCAGTAGAGGAGGTAGACCTGCGCGGTCTTCAGCACCAGACCGTGCATGTCGATAAACCTGGCTTGCCCGCCTCCGCCCGGCAGCGCTGATGACCAGGCACCGCTACCGCTGCGCTGGCCGGCCGCATTCGATGCCGCCGTCAGCGTGGCGCCGCTCGAAAGCAGGAGAGCAAGCGCAGTCGCTGCGATGGTCGAGGCCGAGAATGTCCTGCGATAACGTCTCATACCCCTGAGGGGGCGGAAGCTGATCGCGTCAGATCGGACGACCGCGCATGATCGGCGAGCGCCGTGACGTAGATTTCCGGCCGCCGTGACGTAGGCCGGTCGCCGACGTCACCTACTTGCGAATTGGCAGGCACCAGTGCTGCTGCGACACTGACTGGCGTGGGCGCCGCGAGGGGTCCCGGGGGCCTCGTTGGCAGAGACGGTCAGTTGACCGTCCTGCAGGACGCCATGCTCGCAGCACCCGAGCGCGCAGCCGTTGTCTTGATATGTGGCGAGGCCGGGATCGGCAAGAGCCGGCTGGTCGAGGCGTTCGCCGACCAAGCGAGCCGAGACGGGCAGCTGGTACTCATGGGCGGCTGCATCAGCCTCTCCGGCGAGTCGATCCCGTACGCGCCAGTCGCCGAGGTAGTGCGGCAGATCCGCAGACGCGCAGGCGCGCTTGGCACGCTGTCCGAGCATGCGATCACGGAGATCGATGCGCTGCTCCAGCTGCGGATGGACCAGTTGCCACGCAACCGCGCGGAGATGTTCGAGCGGACGCTGCGGTTGTTGGAGGCGATTCGTCCAGCTGACGGGGTTCTGGTGCTGGTGTTGGAGGACGTGCACTGGGCCGACGAGGGCACCATCGACGTGATCGGCTTCCTGGCCCGAAACTTGGCGGCGGGCAGCCTGTTGCTCGTGACCTACCGCGGTGAGGAGGTCGGGCCGGCATCGCCGCTGCGGATGCTGCTTCGCCGCCTGCGATCCCAACCCGGGGCGCGGTACGTCGAGTTACCACCCTTGAGCGACGCGCAGCTCGCGGAACTGGCGGTGTCGCGGCTCGAACGCGAGCCGTCGCCGGCCGAGCTTCAGCGGCTGTGGACCAGGTCGGAGGGCAACCCGTTCTTCGCCGAGGAACTGCTTGCAGCCGGCGAGTTCGGCGGTGTCCCGGAGAATTTGCAGGATGTGTTGCTCGCGCGTGCCGATCGGCTCAGCGGTGATGCCGAGCAGGTCGTGCAAGTTGCCGCGGTGATCGGTCGGCCAGTGGATCACGACACGTTGGCCGCGGCCGTGGACCTCACCGAACCGCGGCTGCTCGCGGCAGTAGAAGAGAGCGTCGGCTGCGGTCTGCTCAGCGTGGACAGGCAGCGGGAGCGTTACGTTTTTCGTCACGTGCTCACTCAAGAGGCGGTGCTCGCCACCCTGCTGCCCGGGGAACGTCGCCGATTGCACCGGGCGGTGGCCGACGCGCTGGCTACCCAGCCCGACCTGGCCGTCAGCGCGAGTCGCGCCGTCGAATGGGCGACGCACTTGCTGGCCGGGGGTGCGACGCCCGATGAGGCCCGGCCCGCTTCACTCAGCGCCGCGCGGCTGGCGACGGGCGTGTACGCCTACTCGGATGCATGGCGGCTGTACCAGCGTGCGGTCGAACTCGCCCCCATGCACGAAGCCGACGGGGCATCGTCGAGGTCGGGGCGCGCCGGACTGCTTGCCGAGGCCGCCGACGCGGCGCGGCGGGCAGGAGCGGTAGACGACGCGGTTCGTCTCGCCCGGGAGGCACTCGAGCTGGAGACCGGGGACGAGAAACGCGCAATGATCATGGAGGGGCTCGGTCGCAACCTGTGGGAGATCGACGACCTGGATTCGGCCGAGCGGCTGTTCGATCAGGCGGCCAATCAGATAGCCGAGTGCCCACCGTCCGAGCTCACCGCCCGGATCACCGCATCTCAGGCACAGCTCGACTACGCGCGCGACCGCCTGCACACCGCCGCCGAGCGCGCGCGACGGGCAGTCGAGCTCGCCGAGCAGGTGCACGCCCCCGCGGAAGAGGCACGCGCACGCAGCATCCTCGGCAGCTGCCTGGTACACCTAGGCGACACCAACGCCGGACTGGAGCTCGTCCGCCAAGGGCAAGAGATGACCGACGAGTGGGGCGATCTCGACGATCGGCAGTTGGCCCACACCAGATATGCCTACGCCCTGCTCTTAGCCGGCCGGACCCTAGAGGCCTGCGACGTGTTGCTCTCCGCCTTGGCTGCAGTGCGCCGGTACGGCGCAGAGGTCGCCAAAGCCGACCTGCTTACCAACAATCTCCTCACCCTGCTACGGCACGTTGGCCGGTGGCCCGAGGCAGAGAAGCTCGCGGCGGACCTGCTCGCCGAGGGCCTGCCCGCCCGACAAGCCAGAAACATCGATCTGTGCCGGGCGGAGCTCGACATCAGGCGCGGACGCGTGACCTCAGCCAGGACCCACCTGGCGAGCGCGCGGCAGGGAGCAGTGCTGAGCCAGGAGCCCGCGACCACGGCCGATCTACACCTCGCCGAGGCGGAGCTTGCCCTGCTCGGAAACGATTTCGACGCAGCCTCGGTCGCCATCCGCGGGGCCGTAAAGGCAGCCGAGGCGTCGGAGATTGATCGGGTGCGAGTGCGTGTCGCGCAACGCGGGCTGTTCGTGCTCGCCGACTTAGCCCACTACAGGCGACCAGCCGGGTTGGTGCCGGTGCCCGACGATTCGCCATCGGCCGACTACCTCCGCAGTCAGCTCGATGAATGCGTGGCCCGAAGCCTGTCAGCGGAGGTTGCTGCGTATGCAAAGACCGGCGAAGCCGAATACTCGCGGTACTGCAAACCGTCGGACTCGCGGCTGTGGCGGCAGGCGGCACAATCGTGGGAGAAACTCGACCGGCCGCGCGGCGCCGCCTACTGCACCTTCCGGTGGGCCGAGGCGGACTTGCTCGCCGGCCGGGCGTCCGCAGCGGCGGCGCCCCTTCGTCACGCTTACGATCTCGCGTCACAGTTGGGTGCCGAACCGATCAGACGCGCGGCTGAAGATCTGGCCCAACGCGGCCGCATCCCACTCGACCCCGCGCAGGCCCCGCATACCCGTCGGCGGGACGCGTGGGGGCTCACGGATCGCGAGCGTGACGTGCTCCGCGAGCTGACTCTCGGCCTGAGCAACCGCGAGATTGCGGACAAACTGTTCGTGAGTCATCGCACGGTGGGAGTGCATATCTCCAACGTGTTGGCGAAACTGTCCGTGCACGGACGAACCGAAGCCGCAGCCCTGGCCACTCGGCTGCATCTACTAGACGATGAAGGGGAATGACATGAACCAGCCAAACACAGGCGTCCAGGGTACGGGTGGCACGAAGAGGGAGAGACCTTCGCCGCATGAGTTAGCCGACGCTTTGGACACGCTCATCCACTACATCGTCGACAGCGTCGATACCGAGAGCGAGACCGACAGTTTGCCTACCAGGATGACTACCCCAAGTGTGCACGCCGGGGCGGCTGCGCCTAGTGGGCATACCAGTACCACGAGCGTGCACACCGGGCACACCCTCACTGTGACGTTGTCCTTCTGATTGACGCGGAACCCGGCCGAGAGCACGCATCCAGCGAGGCGGCATATTGCCGCACTTCGTGGGAGAAACTCGACCGCCCGCGCGGCGCCGCCTACTGCACCTTCCGGTGGGCCGAGGCGGACTTGCTCGCCGGCCCCGCATACCCGTCGCCGGGGACGCGTGGGGCTCACTGATCGCGAGCGTGACGTGTCTCCGACACGTGTTGGCGAAACTCCGTGCACGGCCGAACCAAAGCCTCAGCGCTGGCACGCGGCTGCATCTACTAGACGACGAAGGAGAATGACGTGGACCAGGCAGGCAAGTACCCCGGAGACAGAACCGGCGCAGACCCGGCCGCCAGCGAAACACCGTCGGCGGAGGAGGTGGTCGCCGCCATGGAGACGATCATCAAGTGGCTCATCGTCACGGTCGGTCGCTTGGCTTCTGGGGGGGCGAGTGTGCATACGGGGTAGCTTCGGCACCTGCACTTGACGCTTCGCGTCGCGACCGGCCTCAGTGCGGCAAACTGGGGCCGTGAGTGAGTCTCGTCATGAGCTGCCAGGCAGCTTCCGGCACCCTGCACCTGACGCCACCTTCGTGGCCGGCGTCGATCCGGCTGAGCGGATCGAGCTGACGCTCGTGCTGCGTCGTCGCGCCGAGCTCGACGCGAGCACGGTCGCGGGCGGCACGCTGTCCAGCGCAGAGCTCGCGGAACGCTTCGGCGCCGACCCGGCCGACGTCGATGCCGTACGCGCGGCGCTGCCGGGGATCCAGATCCTCGACGTCGACGCGGCATCGCGCCGGGTTCGAATCGCGGGCACCGCGCAGCAGCTGGGCGACTTGTTCGGCGTGCGGCTGACGCGGGTGCGCAGCGCCGATCCGTCGAGCGGCACGTCGATCGAGCATCGGCAGCGCGAAGGCTCGCTCAGCGTCCCCGAGTCGCTGGCGGGCATCGTGGTCGCCGTGCTGGGTCTGGACGACCGGCCGCAGGCCCGCGCGCACCTGCGCGTCGCCGGGCCGGTCGAGGCGACGGCGCGCGCCGCAGCCGGTGGCGCGGCGCCCGCGGCGGCCGCGCGGGTCAGCTACACCCCGGTGCAGCTCGCGAACGTGTACTCGATGCCCACCGCAACCGACGGCAGCGGCCAGACACTCGCAATCATCGAACTGGGTGGCGGGTTCGGCTCGTCCGACCTCGACACCTACTTCCGCGGGCTGGGCATCCCGACCCCGTCCGTCACGGCGGTGGGCGTCGACGGCGCCAAGAACGAGCCCGGTCAGGATCCCTCGGGCGCCGACGGTGAGGTGCTGCTCGACATCGAGGTGGCGGGCGCCATCGCGCCGAAGGCATCGATCGTCGTCTACTTCGCCCCCAACACCGACGCCGGCTTCCTCGACGGGATATCGACAGCCGCGCACGCGAACCCGACCCCGACCGCGATCAGCATCAGTTGGGGACTGAGCGAGGACAGCTGGACCGGCCAGGGCCGCACCGCCATGGATGAAGCCTTCGCCGACGCCGCAGCGCTCGGCATCACGGTCACGGCCGCAGCCGGTGACGACGGCAGCAACGACCGGGTCGGCGATGGCCAAGTGCACGTCGACTTCCCGGCGGCCAGCCCGAACGTGCTGGCTTGCGGCGGCACCAGCCTGCGCGCCGACCCGACCACCGGGACGGTTACCAGCGAGACGGTGTGGAACCACGGCGCAACCGGCGGTGCGACCGGAGGCGGCATCAGCGACACGTTCCCGTTGCCGGCCTGGCAGGCGAAAGCTCATGTCCCCCACCGGCACGGTGGCGGCGTGGGACGCGGCGTGCCGGACGTCGCGGCCGACGCCGACCCGCAGACCGGCTACCAGGTGCTCGTCGACGGCAGCGCCCTGGTCATCGGCGGCACGAGCGCGGTCGCACCGCTGTGGGCCGCCCTGACCTGCCGGCTGGCCCAGTCGCTCGGTACCCCGCTCGGGCTCGTCCAGCCGAAGCTGTACGCCGCGACGCTGGGATTCCGCGACATCACGCGCGGCAACAACGGCGCGTACAAGGCGCGCAAGGGGTGGGACGCGTGCACTGGCCTCGGCGTCCCGGTCGGCGATGATCTGCTCACCGCTCTGCGGGCCAGCCGGTCGGCACGGACGTAGCTCCGGCTATTCGGGCGCGATCGGTGCGCCGTGGGTGAGGAACCAGTCGCGCGCGTGATCTGCGACGGCCGGCAGCGCTCCGGGTTCCTCGAACAGATGCGTGGCACCCGGCACGACGACCAGCATGCTCACGCACCGCAGCTGTCGCTGGGCCTGGCGGTTGAGCTCGAGCACCGTACGGTCCGCGCCTCCGACAATCAGCAGCGTGGGTGCGCGCACGAAAGCCAGGCGCGCGCCGGCGAGGTCAGGGCGCCCACCGCGCGAGACGATCGCGGCCACGTCCGCATCCGGCTCCGCAGCCGCCAGCAGGGCGGCGGCAGCACCGGTGCTTGTTCCGAAATACCCGATCCAGTCGGCCGTCGGACGAAGCTGATCAGTGACGGTCCGCAGCCGCTGAGCGAGCAGTTCCACGTCAAATACCCGCGCCCGGTCGGGCTCTTCGTCTGGGGTTAGCAGGTCGAACAGCAACGTGCCGAGGCCGGCCCGGTTCAGCGTGGCCGCCACGGATTGATTGCGTGGACTGTGCCGGCTGCTTCCGCTGCCGTGCACGAAGATCACCAGGCCGTGGGCGCCAGTCGGTACGGTCAGTCTGCCGGCGAGCTCAACTGCGTCGACGGCGAGCTGGATGTCCTCGTCGCTCGTCACCCAATCGGCACGCCGACCGTGCCTGCCACACGCACGCCAAGCTCGGCGAGCACAGCGCGGACGAGCTCCGGTACGGCGCGAGCCGCCTCGGCGGACAGGCCGACACCGAAGCCGACGTCGGCTGCCTCCACCGCGTACACCACCAGGCGCCCGGGCGCACGGTCCAGCGCTTCGGCCAGCCGGACCGCGTCCGGGATGCCGAGACCGTGCGTGCTGCTGACCGTTGCCGCGCCGAGCGGCGCGTCGAGCGTCGTGCGATGGATCCGTCCTGGCGTGGATGGCTCGCACAGCACGGCGTCCACGACGATCGCCACCGGCACATCCGACCAGGCGTCCAGCAGCTGCGTCGGTTCCCCGTCGGCGACAGTCAGCGACACGTCGGAAAGCTGGTACCGCTCAAGGTCGGCGACGACCGCCGGCCCGATGCCGTCGTCTCGTCGGAACTCGTTGCCCACGCCGATCACCGCGGCGCGTGCAGTGCTCATCGGTGCTCGATCGTGAGCTTGAGGAAGTGGGTCGAGCAGGAGATGCACGGGTCGTAGTTGCGGATCGTCTGCTCGCACAGCGCTGTGAGCGTCGCGTCGTCGAGGTGGAGGTTGTCAGAGGCGACGCTGCGCACATCGTCCTCGATCGCCGCCTGGTTCTGCGACGTGGGCGGGATGATCGTGGCCGCTCGGATCAACCCGCCGCCGTCCAGTTCGTAGCGCTGATACAGCAGGCCGCGTGGTGCTTCGCTCACGCCGTGGCCGATGCCCGCCCGAGGGTGCACGTCGACCGCGGATGGCTCCGGGCGCTCATATTCGCCGATCAGCCGCAGCGCCTCTTCGACCGCGTAGAGGACCTCGACCGCGCGCACCACGATGCTGCGGAACGGATTGTGGCAGGTTGCGCCCAGCCCAGCTTCG
This sequence comes from uncultured Actinomycetota bacterium, assembly GCA_963839175.1. Taxonomy (GTDB): domain Bacteria; phylum Actinomycetota; class Actinomycetes; order Mycobacteriales; family Jatrophihabitantaceae; genus CAWIUB01. Next base: position 254,823 of record CAWIUB010000050.1, on the reverse strand, counting down.
GCAGCCGCCTGGCGTGCCAGCGGCGACAGCAGCGCAGAGTTGATCGTGTAGCGCGCCAGCGGCCCGGTGAGGTAGCGCTCTCCGTCGAGCGTCGCCTGCAGTGCCGTGGAGTGTGGTACCTGGTGCTCGACGACGTGGTCGAGGAACTTGCTCGCCGGGAACGTCCAGCCGCTCGAGGTGGCGATATCGCCCCGTTCGATGGCATACCGCGTGGGCTCGTGGACCGCGAGCATGTCGTGTTCCAGCTCCAAGTCGGGGAAGTCGAACCCTGCCACCCAGCGCACCGTCTCTCGCGCGTCGTCGAGCGCACGGCGCAGCTGCTCGGCCAGCGGCGCGAGCTCGGCCTTCGTGGGTGCGCGGTGGAACCCTCCGACCCGCGGGTTCACCGGGTGGATGGCCCGGCCGCCGACGACCTCGAGGATCGCGTTGCCGGCCTTTTTCAATGCCAGGCCCCGCTCGACGATGCTGCGGTGGTCGGTGGCGAGGGTGATGGCGTCGGGGTAGCCGAGGAAGTCGGGGGCGTGCAGCAGGTAGATGTGCAGGGTGTGGCTGGAGATCCACTCCCCGCAGTAGAGCAGCCTGCGCAGCGCGCCGATCCGCTCGTCGACGACGACCCCGCATATCTGCTCGATGGCCTGCCACGCGCAGGTCTGGTATGCCACCGGGCAGATCCCACAGATGCGCGAGGTAATGTCGCAGACCTCCGTGTGCTGCCGCCCGCGCAGGAAAGCTTCGAAGAACCGCGGCGGCTCGTAGATCTGCAGATCCGCCCGCTGCACCTTGCCGTCCTCGACGACGACCCGCAGCGCGCCCTCGCCTTCGACGCGCGCGAGCGAGCTGACGTGCAATTCCCTATTGGGGGACATCGGACGGCCTTCGTTCGGCGAGTGACGTGGCTGCGACGTTAAACGTGGCGAAGACCCGGTCGATTGCGCCATCGTTCATGCCACACATCTTCAGCTGAGGGAGCAGCGCCGGCACGTTGGCTCCGGTCATCGGGCCGAAACACCCGTAGCAGCCGCGGCTCACTGCCGGGCAGAGCGCGCCGCAGCCGGCGTGAGTAACCGGGCCCAGGCACGGCGTGCCGTCGGCGACCATCACGCAGGTGAGTCCACGTCGCTTGCACTCCGAGCAGACGCTCGTGTCGGGGATATCGGGCTTGCGCCCGACCAGGAACGCGGATATGACCTCGAGCAGCTGGTGCTTGTCGATCGGGCAGCCGCGCAGTTCGAAGTCGACGGGCACGTGCGCGGCGATCGGTGTCGACGTGGCCAGCGTGTCGATGTACTGAGGGCTGGCGTACACGGCAGCGCGGAACTCCTCGACGTCGGCGAAGTTGCGAAGCGCCTGTATGCCGCCCGCCGTCGCGCAGGCGCCAATCGTGATCAGCACCCGCGACTGCTCACGGACCCGTTGGATGCGCTCGACGTCCTCGGCCGTCGTTACCGATCCTTCGACCAGAGACACGTCGTACGGGCCGGGCAGGACATTGCGGGAGGCTTCCAGGAAGTGCGCGATCGTCACCTGACCGGCGAGGGTCAGCAGCTCGTCCTCGCAGTCCAGCAGCGTGAGCTGGCACCCGTCGCAGGATGCGAACTTCCAGACCGCCAGCGTGGGTGTCGTCTTCTGCGGGGTCCCCGCGGAAACGTGGAGCGTTCTTTGCGGAGCGTTTTCGTGAGGTGCCATTACAGCTCCCGGACGATGAGCAGTGGCTCGGCCTGCGCGTAGTCGACCACCGGGCCGTCGCGGCACAACAGCAGCGGCCCGAGCTGGCAGTGCCCGCACAGTCCGACGCCACACTTCATGTTTCGCTCGAGCGACACCCGGATGCTCGTCGCCGGGACGCGCTTACCCAGCAGGACCTCGGCGCTGAACCGCATCATCGGCTCCGGCCCGCAGACGAACGCGGTCGTCCGGTCGGGGTCGAGCGAGAGACGGGCGAGCGGTTGGGTGACGAACCCGACCGGCCCGGTCCAGTCGCTGGCCGGGACGTCCACGGTCAGCTCGACGTCCAGGTCGGGCCGGGCAACCCAGTCCGACAACTGGTCGCGGAACAGGAATTCCGCGGGGCCGCGGGCTCCGGCGATGAGTGTCACCCTGCCGAAGGCGCCGCGGTTTGCCAGCGCGCCGAGTACGACCGGCCGCAAGGGTGCGAGGCCGACGCCGCCGGCGACGATCACGACGTCGTGTCCCGCCGCGGAGTCCAGGTCCCAGCCGGTGCCGAACGGACCACGCGCCCCGATCACCGTGCCGGGTTCGGCGTCGTGCAATGCTCTGCTGACCGCGCCGACATCGCGGATGGTGTGGGTAAGCGTGCCGCCGTTCACCGATGGGTCGCCACTGATCGAGATCGCGATTTCGCCGACACCGCGCGCGTAGAGCATCGTGAATTGCCCTGCTTCGAACGGCGCAAGGGCTTCCTCGACCGGTTCCATCAGCAGGGTCGCCGAATCCCCGGTCTCGACCCGCCGGTCTACGACCCGGTGGGCGACAGGGAGCATCGGCTCAGCGGGCACGCGAGCTCCCGTACAGGTCGAGCAGCCGGGCGCGGGTGCCGTACAGCCGAGACTCGAGCGCCTCGAACAGCCCGAGCAGGAGCGGATATCCCAGCGCGGGGTCTTGCTCGGCGAGCGCCCGCAACGCGGTCGCGTCCAGCTGGACCGCCACGACGGGCTCCTCCGTCACCGCGCCGAAGCGCCACCGATATGGCGGGACGAGCCAGGACAAGCCAAGCACGTCACCGGCGCTGAGCGTCTGGATGACGGATGGCCCGGCGCCGGGTAGTTCCGTGTCGAGGGCGACGCGGCCGGAGCGGATCAGCCAGCAGTGCTCGGCGATCTGCCCCTCCTCGAACATCCGCTTGCCTGCGGGAAAGCTGACCGTTCGGGAAATGTCGGCCACCGCCGCGCGCTGCTGCACCGTCAGCCCGGCCACCAGCGGGAAGCCGGCCAGCTCCTCAGCGTTGAGCATCGGCATCTTCCGTCGCAGGCGGGGCGTCTCGGAGCGCGGCGAGCGTCGCGACTTCGGCAGTGATGTCGATGCCCGTGGGGCACCAGGCGATGCATCGGCCGCACCCTACGCACCCCGAGCTTCCGAACTGGTCGTGCCAGCTGCTCAGCTTGTGAGTGATCCATTGCCGATACCGGCTCTCGCCCGACGTGCGAACGCTGCCGCCGTTCAGATAGGAGTAGTCCAGCTCGAAGCAGGACGCCCAGCGCTCGGTGCGTTCGACGTGCTCGCCAGTCAGGTCCGTGACGTCCTCGGTCGTGGTGCAGAAGCACGTCGGGCAGACCATCGTGCAATTGCCACAGGTCAGGCAGCGGCTGGCGACGTCCTCCCATTGCGGTGACTCGCGGCTGTCGATGAGCAGCTGCCGGACCTCGCTGGCCGGAAGCTGCCGTCCCATATGTGACGCCGCCGCGGCAACCGCCTCTCGTGCGTCGTCGACCTCGTCTGCCGTGGCAGCGCGGTTGCGGACCGCGGCAAGGATCCGGGCGCCCTCGTCGGTGGCGACGTCCACGACGAAGCGATGACCCGAGTCGTCGATACGTTCGGTGAGCGAGAGGTCGTAGCCCGGGCCGGGCGCCGGTCCGGTACCCATCGACGCGCAGAAGCACAACCCGCCCGGCTCCGTGCACCCGGCCGCGATCACGAACACCCCGCGGCGTCGGCGATTGAACGCTGCGTCGGGGTGGGCACCCGCGCCCAGGACGTTGCCGAGGGTGGCGATCGCGGCCAGGTCGCAGCCGCGCACGCCAAGAAAGGCATAGCGGACCGGCTCTTGCGGCGGGGCCTGGTAGCCGGCGTCCGCCCCATCGGACGACCACAGCGTTTGCCGTGGTGGGTGCAGGAACTGTTTCCAGGACTGGGGTCCGGCGGAGTGGGAGAAGACGGCCGCATCGCTGCGCCTATGGATCCGGTAGAGGCCGGGTGCGGTCTCGACGCCCCAACCGTCCGGCAGCTGGCTGCCCGATTCGAGCTCAGCGAGAACGATCGCGTCGTCTTGTACCGTGGGCCCCACCACGCGGTAACCGTCCGCGGTCAGCACGTCCACGAGTTCGTCGAGTCCTGCCCGGTCGAGAACCGCCGACATGGGCATAGCCTTTCACAGTTCCACGCCCGCGGTCCCGCCTGGACGGCAAGAAACAGCCTCGCGGGGTGATCGGGGCGGCCCTCCGACCTTGCGATCTTCGGGCCTCTCAGCCGTCCAGCTTTACCTGTCTGACTCCCCCGCTCACCTCGCGAGTCCTCCCCATTATGCGGTGCGGTATCCGCTCCCCCCTAGGGCCGAAGGTCCCGACTTACGTCGACGTCCGATTCGGGCAAGCCCGCGCGAAGACGTAGTGCCCGGTGGCGGCCGCTACGGTGCCGGGACGCCGAGGGCTCGACCGAGGAATGTTGTCACGCGGGTCTCCCAGTCCTGCGGATGCGCGCTCAAGGCGTGGGTGTGCGTTGCTCCCGGAACGGTCCAGACCTCAACGCGGTCGGGCGCGGCGGTCTGGAAGTAGCCAGCCGCCCGGGTCTCGTCCCGGACTCGGCCGGCCGCGATGAGCAGGAACGGTGTTCCGGCGGCCTTTGCGATGGCGTCGTGCAGCGTACTTGGTCGAGGCGCTGAGGTGAGCAGGTCGGTGACGGTGTAGGTCAGCCAGTCGATCCCCCGTTGCGCCGCGCCGGTCACGCCGCCGGGCAACCAGCCGGCTTTGTCGGCGGCGGTGCGTTGGGTCGCTCCTTCGGCGACCACGGCGTGGATCCCGTGACCGGCGGCGGCGGCGCCGATGGCTTCCTCACCGCCCATCGAAAGGCCGAGCACGGCGATGCGGGCTGGATCGATCTCGGGCCGGTGTTGCAGGAACGTGGCGGCGGCGGTTACATCGGCGTCGCCGTACCAGCCGAGATCCATGCCGTGCCCGCCGCTGCGGCCTTGGCCGCGGGCGTCGACCAGGAGTACCCCGAACCCGTGCCGGGCGAGCACGACGGCTTGCGGCAGGGTGGCCGTCCGGTTCTCACCGGCGCCGTGCAGCAGGATGACTCGCCGAGCAGGTCCGCAAGGTGCGGAATATGCAGCAATGCGCTAGCCGATTCCCAGCTGGTGCCCATCGCCTCGGCAAGCCAGGAACCTGCCTGCTGGCTGCCCTCGGCGCGGGCCCGCAGATCCTGCTTGAGCCGGATCAGCTCGGCCGGCTCGCCAGCTCCCTCCATGAACAGCACACCCGAGGTCTCGATGGCCGTCGTGTCGTTGAGGTCCTCGCAACCGCTAAAGGCAGGGCGGGCCTGGTCCGACAGCAGGGCCTCAGCGCGGCTCCACCGGTCGGCGAGCGCCTTGAGGGTGCGCGAGGCACGCAGTATCACCTCGGCATCGCGCAGCGGCGCGATCGCGTAGTGCTTCTCATGCTCGCGGTGGTAACGCGCCAGGTTCAGCAGCGCTTCCGTGGGCGGCCCACTCGTCGAGCCTGCTCGGTTCATGCGGCCTGTCACCTCTCGTTTACTCGGTCACCACAGCGCGCAGCACGTCGAGCTTGGCCGCTCGCCTACTCGGTGGCACCGCCGCCAGCGCGCCAGCCAACGCGGCGAGTAGCACCACGATCAGCAGAGTCGTCACGGGCAACCGGAACACGGTGATGCCTTGATCATGCAACGCGGCAGTCAGCGCCCAGCCAAAGAAGATCCCAATCACCAGGCCGAGCAGCGTTCCCTGCAATGCGATGATGACCGATTCCCAGCGGATCGCGGAACGCAGTTGCGGGCGGGTCATGCCCACCGCGCGCAGCAGACCCACCTCACGTACGCGCTCGGCGATCGAGAGCGCGAGGGTGTTCCCAATGCCCATTAGCGCGATGATGATGGCCAAGCCGAGTAGCACATACACGAGGTACAACAACTGGTTGAAGAACTTAGTCTGCTCCGTCTTGTACTGCCCGCGGTCGAGCGCCTTGACACTGGGGTAAGCCTGCGCCGCCTGCTTGACCGCGGCGAGCGCGCTCGCCTGCGAGACGCCGTCGCGCGTCTTGACGAACACCCTGCTGTCAAGGTTGTTGGGAAAGTTGGCGTTGTATGCCTTGGTGCCGAGGAAGTAGTTGCCGGCCTGCGCGTTCTCGCCGTAGATCACCGCGACATGCATCGTCTGGTGGCCGGTCTTGGCAAAATTGACCGGTATTTGACTGCCAATCGTCCAGTGCTTGTCCTTGGCAACGTTCTTGTAGATGCCGATGCCGGTTGCGTCGAGATCGGCGGTGGAGCCTTGCTGCGGGTTGATCTTCATGATCTGGAAGATGGTGTTGGGATCGCCGGCCTGCACCACGACTGCTTTGCCGTCCACCTGCGCGAGACCCTGCCGCAGTCCGCTGGCCGCGGCCACCTCGGGCAGGGCAGCCACCCGCTGCGCGAGGCCAGGATCCACTCCGCCCATCAGACCGCCACCGGAGTCGAGCACGATGTCGCCGGTGAACCCCTTGTCGATCGCGTCGTTGATCGACGCCTTCGTGGAGGCCACGAAGATGGTGATGAAGCCCACCAGGCCGACACCGATCATCAACGCCGAAGCGCTCGCTGCGGTGCGCTTCGGGTTGCGCATCGCATTCTCCCGCGCCAGCTCGCCGGTGATACCACGCAGTCGGGGTAGCGGTGCTCCGATGAAACGGCTCAGCGGCAAAGAGACGGTGCGGCCGAGGATGGACACTCCGAAGAAGACGAGCAAGGCACCGGCGCCGACTAACAACATCGGCTGCGTGACCCCCCCGAACAATCCGAGCAGCAGCGCGGCAACACCGAGAGCGAGAACTGTCAGCCCGACGAATACGCGCTGCTTGGAGCCGTAGCCGGTGCTGCCGACGACACCGAGCTGCATGGCGGCGACCGGCGGCACCTTGGCGGCCTTGCGCGCGGGCGACAGCGCCGCCAGCACGGTGATGCCGATCCCGACGACGAGGCAGATCGCAACCGTGCTCGAGGTGAGCACCAGGCCCTGGGATGGGATGTCGACACCCACGACGACGAGCAGGTTCTTCAACCCGACCGCGACCGCCAAGCCGATGAAGATACCGAGGATTGAGGCGATGACGCCGACGGCGACCGCTTCCACGAGCACCGATGTCAGCAGCTGGCGACGGCTTGCACCGAGCGCTCGCAACAGCCCGTTTTCCCGGGTGCGCTGCGCGACGGTGATGGCGAAGGTGTTGAACATCATGAATCCGCCGACGAGCACCGCAACCACGGCGAAGATCAGCAGGAAGGTGTAGAAGTAGGACAGCCCCTTGCGCAGGGCGCTCTGCGTCTCTGCGGTGATGGCCTTTCCGGTAACCGCCTCGGTTCCTGCAGGCAAGACGGCCGACAGTCTCTTGACCAGTTCAGCCTGCGAGACGCCTGTTGCGGCGACGAGATTGATCGAGTCGTACGTGCCTGGTTCGCTGACGAGGCGCTGCGCCACCGGGGTCTTGAACGCGACGATGGTCGCCCCGCCGGGCGAGTCGGCCGTGCCGAACCGTGCGACGCCCGAGATGCGCACGCGCTGCGGACCGCCCTGCACCAGCACGGTCGTGGTGTCACCGACGGCCAGGTGTCCGTCGCGGGCGCTCTTGCGGTCGATGACCACATCGTTGTCGGCGACAGGTGCTGACCCAGCCACCAGATGGAACTGATTGAGCGCGCTGCTTTCCGACCAGTTGCTGCCTATGGTTGGGAATCCGGTAGTCGGGTTGCCGAGCGCCTTGCCGTCCTTGCCGATCAGCCGGGCGTAACCGAAGACCGCTCCCTCCGCGGCTCGAACGCCGTCGACCGACTGCAGCTTGGGTACCAGCGCGGCATCGACTCGTCCCCGTTGCGTGCCGGTACCCTGCGGTCCCTCGAACGCCGCCTTGGCTCGCACCACCGCATCGGTACCGCGGTACACGTCGGCGAACAGGTTGTCGAACGTCTTGCGCATGGTGGCGGTGAGCACCAGGGTGCCGGCCATGAAGGCGACGCCCAGCGTGATGGACAGTGCGGTTGCCATCAGGCGCAGCTTGTGCGCCCACAGGTTTCGTAGCGCAGTGCTGAACATCTTCGCTCACTCCCCGAACCGCTTCATCCGCTCGAGGACGAGATCGGCTGTCGGCTCACGCATCTCGTCCACGACGCGGCCGTCGGCCAGGAACAGCGTTCGGTCCGCATAGCTCGCCGCGCGAGGGTCGTGGGTGACGATGACGATCGTCTGGCCCATTTCGTCCACCGCACGGCGCATGAAGGTCATCACCTCGGTGCTGGAATGTGAATCCAGGTTGCCCGTTGGCTCGTCGCCGAAGATGATCTGTGGCCGGGTGGCGAGCGCGCGAGCCACCGCCACGCGCTGCTGCTGCCCGCCGGACAGCTCCGAAGGGTGATGTGCCAGCCGATCGGTCAGGCCCATGGTCTTGACCACGGTGTCGATCCAGGCGGGCTCTCCCTTTCGGCCGGCCAACCGCAGTGGCAGGGTGATGTTCTCGATCGCGGTCAGGGTGGGGACGAGGTTGTAGGCCTGGAAGACGAACCCGACCCGGTCCCGCCGCAACACGGTGAGGCGCTTGTCGTCGAGCTCGCTGAGGTCGTCGTCGCCGATGAACGCCTGGCCAGAGGTTAGCGAGTCCAGGCCAGCAATGCAGTGCAGCAGGGTGGACTTTCCGGAGCCGGACGGTCCCATGATTGCGGTGAACCGCTCGGCCTCGAATTCGACGGTGATGCCGTCAAGGGCGCGCACCTCGACCTGGCCGCGGCCATACACCTTGGTGGCGTCGATGGTGTGTGCGGCGATGATCGGCAGGGCTTGCGTCCTGGATTCGGCGGTGACGACAGGCATATCGGCTCCGTGCATCTGGCGGCCCGGTGCGCCCGAAACCGCACGAGTTCAGTCGACTCCAGCCTCGGCATCCTGTGGCGGGGCAGACTAGGGACCAAGGCCCTGTTCACCAGGGCCAGTTGTCAGCGAATCTGGTAGCTGATCCCTGGGCGGTTGAGAGGCGCCGATGCGGTGGTGGTATGTGCTCGCTGCCGTGGTGAGCCTTGCCCTGGCCGCGGTCTCGTGCACCAGCGAGCGCGCTGACGGCGGCTTTGCCTCATTGCGTGGAGCGAAGCTGCAGGTGGTCGGTGCGTGGTCCGGCACGGAGCAGGCACGGTTCGAGGACGTGCTGCGGGGATTCGCCGCCCGCACCGGCGCCGTGGTGAACTACCTGTCCGCACACGGCCGGGTGCCGGAGGCGCTCGATGCGCGGATCGCAGCCGGGGACCCTCCGGATGTGGCGCTGCTGCCGCAACCCGGCCTGTTGCGGCGCTACGCGACGTCCGGACGGCTGATACCACTCGACAGGGCGACGACCCAGCTCGTCCAGCAGGCCTATTCACCCGTCTGGCAGGCCCTCGCATCGGCCGGTGGCCGGCTGTACGGCGTGTGGTTCAAGGCGGCGAACAAGTCGCTGCTGTGGTACGACGTTGCCGCGTTCGAGCGGGCCGGCATCGCTCCGCCGGACGAGCTGCGCGGGCTGCTCGCTACCGCGCGGACCCTGCTGGCGAGCGGGATCGCGCCGTTCTCCGTTGGCGGCGGTGACCAGTGGACGCTCACCGACCTGTTCGAGAATCTCTACCTGCAGCAGGCCGGACCGCACAGCTATGACCGCCTCGCGGCGCATCAGCTCAGCTGGACCGACCCGTCCGTCGAGGCAACGCTGCGGTTCATGGCGCAGCTACTCGCACCGCAGTTCCTGCGTGGGGGTGTGCCGGGCGCACTGGGCAGCGGCTTCGAGGATTCCGTGGCGCGGGCGTTTGCCAAGCCGCCCGGCGCAGCGATGGTGGCCGAGGGTGACTTCGTCGCCAGCGTGATCACGGCGCGGACCGGCGCACGCATCGGGGTCGATGTCGACGCGGCGCCGTTTCCTGCCGCGCATCACGCGGTTCCGGCTGTCGTCGGCGGCGGTGACGTGGCTGTGCAGCTGCGCTCGTCACCGGGTGCGGCAGAGCTCATGCGCTACCTCGCGACGCCTGCCGCGGCGGCCAGCTGGGCACGAGCCGGAGGGTTCATCTCGCCGAACCTGGAACTGGACCTCTCGGTGTACCCGGACGAGCTGACCCGCACAATCGCGCGCAGCCTGATCGAGGCGGGCGACGGCTTCCGGTTCGACCTGTCCGACTTGCAGCCGGCGGCGTTCGGCTCCACGCCGAACGCCGGCATGCAGGGCGCGCTACGGGACTTCCTGATCACCCGCAACGTGCCCGGCACGGCGCAGCGCCTCGAGCGCGCAGCCACGGCGGCGTACGCCGCCACCCCGCGATGAGACGGCTACCGTTGCACTCAGTGAGCGGCGTCGAGCACCGCGTGCCGGTCGAGCCATCCCTGCGCCTCGGCCCGAATGCTCTTGCCGGCAACGCCCACTCGCCAATTCAGGAAGGTGAGGCCCGGCGAATCGAGAGACGCCGACACCGCGTCCAGCGCATCTCGCAGGCGCGCGCCATAGCGCGACAGCGCACGGGACGACACGACGGGCGCGACCTGCTCGGTCGGCTGCAGCCGTCGGTCGTCGCGCAGCAGCACCAACCGTCCAGCGGCCAGCTCCCCGTCGGTGGTGAAGGTGACCGCGACGTCGATGACACCCTCGTCCAGCGCGGTCGCTCGCTGCGTCTCGTCGTCGAATGCGAGGAATTGCCTTACCCGCACGCCATATGCCCGCTGCAGTCCGGCCAGGCAATAGGGCCGCTGCGGGCACTCGGATGGACCGCCCAACGTGAGCCGGGGCGCCACCGCGGCGAGGTCGCTGAGCGTGCGCAGGTGCAGCTGGGCCGCCGTGGACTTGGTCACGGCGAACCCGTTCTGATCCGACGCCGCTGCTGGCTGCAGCACGACCAGGTGCCACGGCGCGACGTCGCGGCGCAGCGCCGCGAGTACGGCTCGCGGATCGGTCCAGTCGAGCGTGGTATCCGGAGCGATGCTGGCGAGCGCCGATCCGAGGTACTCGGGCACGACGTCGACCAGCCCCTGCCGCAGCGCGGGTTGGACAAGCTCGCGCGGGCCGAGGTCGAACTCGCGTCGCACCGGGACGCCGGCATGCTCCAGTGTCTGGGCGTAGATTTCCGCGAGCAGCTCGCTCTCTGGGAAATTGAACGACGCCACCACGACGGCGTCCGGCGCGCCCGTGCTGCTAGGTGCCGGGCGGCTCGCATGCCCGCAGCCAACGAGCGCGGTGATCAGGACGACGGCCACCGCGACAAGTCGGCCCCGTTCCTTGGCCTGCATCGCGTCCTCCGGGCTCAGCCTGCGACGGGAGCGGATGGATGCGCAAGGTAGCCCCCGCCGCCGCCACGTCCCGGGAGATCGCCCCAGTCGTTGCTGCCGCGCCGCTCGGCAGGCGGCGTCGGCCGTCCGGGGAGGCACCGCCGCTGCCGCGGCACGTCGCGCCGAGCACCCCCTGGTATTTCGCGGGAATCCTCGCCGCCGGGCTGCTCGAGATCGCGCTCGCGGTGCACCAGTCCCGGGTGGCGGTGACCCAGGTCGACGACGCAATCGTGCGCGCCCTGGCTCGGCTGCGCAGCCAGCCGGTCACCGACCTGATGCACGTCCTAGAGCATCTCGGCTCGGTGAACACGGTGCGGATCGTCGGGTGGACGACCATCGCGGTGCTGCTCATCTGGCGCCGGGTGGGTCACCTGCTCACGTACTTGGCGGTAGTGCTCGTGGTCGTGCTCGCCTGCGGCTCGCTCGCCCTCCTGCAAGGACGGATGCGGCCAGCCGGGGTACGCATTCTTGGCTCCTGGAGCGGGTATGGCCACCCGTCCACTGCGGTTGCCGTGTTGGCAGCAGTGGCCATCGGTGCGCTGTACACGACGCTGCCGCGTGGCCGATGGCGCACCTGGGGGGCATGGGTGGCCGGCGCCGCGATAGCCGGTTTGTGTGTAGCGCGGCTCGTCCTGGCGGTCGACTACCCGACCGACGAGCTGGTGGCACTAGGGATCGGCTGCGCGATGCCGATCATCGCCTTCCGCCTGCTCACCCCCGACGACGTGTTTCCGATCCGCTACCGCCGTGCCCCCCGCGCCCACCTGGACGTGGGCGGGGAGCGCGGTGCCGCCATCTTGCGTGCTCTCGACCAGCAGCTCGGCATCTCGGCCGTCGCGTTGGAACCTTTCGGCCTGGCCAGCTCTGCCGGTTCGACCCCGCTGCGGGTACGTGTCCGGGAAGACTCGGGCCGCGAGTCGACCCTGTTCGCCAAGCTGTATGCGGTCAGTCACCTGCGCTCGGACCGCTCCTACAAGATGTCCCGGATGATCCTCTACGGGCGGCTGGAGGACGAGAAGCCGTTCTCGACGGTGCGCCGGCTGGTGGAATATGAGGATCACATGCTGCGGCTGCTCCGCGACGCTGGCCTGCCCACCCCACGCCCCTACGGTCTGATAGAGATCACCCCGGAGCGCGAGTACGTGATCGTGATGGAGTTCGTCGAGGGCGCACGTGAGATGGATGCCGACTCGCTCGGTGAGCGTGAGATCGACGACGCCCTCGCCATCGTCCGCCGGCTGTGGCAGGCGGGCGTGGCGCACCGGGACATCAAGCCGTCGAACCTGCTCGTGCACGACAGGCGGGTCACGCTGATCGATGTCGCTTTCGCCACGGTGCGCCCGACGCCATGGCGGCAGGCAGTCGACCTGGCGAACATGATGCTGACGCTGGCGCTGGCCAGCAGCGCCGAGCTGGTCTACGAGCGCGCGACACGGATGTTCGCCCCCGACGACGTCGCCGAAGCGTTCGCGGCGAGCCGCAGCGTGACCATCCCGACCCAGCTAAGAGCCCGGCTGCGCGCCGACGGCCGCGACCTGATTGCACAGTTCCGGGCGCTTGCCCCGGAGCGGCCCACGGTGCGGATCCAGCTTTGGACGATGCGGCGGATCGGTCTAACGGCGTGTGTGCTACTCGCGGTGGCCGTCGCAGCCGTCGGGGTCTATGCGTACGTGCGCCTAGCGGGGTTCCTGTGAAGCGTTGGGTGCGGCGGTGTGCGATCGCCCTAGGCGGCCTGGCGGTACTGTCCGGCGTGACCGCCTGCGGTACCGCCACCGGCGACGTCCCCCGGTGCGCCTCGATCGAGCGGGTCGCGCTCATTGCGCAATCGGTCCCGGGCAGCTCCTACGTTCCGTGCATCGATGAGCTGCCAGAAGGGTGGAGCAGCGCGCAGCTGCACGTGGGCGACGGACAGACCCGCTTCTCGCTGCTCTCGGACCGCTCCCCCGGGCATCCAGTGAAGGTGGAGCTGGACGCGACGTGCACCACCGACGCGGCGACACCGATCGCGCCGCGAACCCCCGGCGGGCGGACCTACCTTCAGCTGCGCGGGATCGACCCGCGGTACATCGGCACGATGTACGACGTCTTCCCGGGAGGCTGCGTGAGTTACCGATTCGACTTCGAACGGGGAGCGCACATCGCGCTCATGGCGCAGGTGCAGTCCACGGTCGGCTTCGTGTCGCGGCAGCAACTGCGGCTGGCCGTTCGCCGGCAGCTCGGCGTGCGGCTGGACCCATGACCAGGCATTCAGGCCCCGGCGTGCTGGCCTCCCTGGCCGACCCGGACGTGCGGCTCGGCGTCGGCCTGGCCGGCCTGGCGCTATCCGGGCTGGCCGTACGCGACCGGAGCATCGGCCGACGCGAGGCGACGGCGTTCCGGGCAGTAAACGGGCTGCCGGACAGGTTGTTCGTACCCGCTTGGGTGGTCATGCAGTCCGGCACCTTGGCCGCGGGTCCAGTGGCCGGCGCGATCGCGTGGACTTCGGGCCGGCCCCGGCTCGCCGTCCGTCTCACTCTGGGTGGCGTGGCCAGCTGGGCGCTGTCCAAGGCGGTCAAGCGCGTCTACCGGCGGCCCCGTCCCAGCTTCCTGATCGAGGGCGTACGCCGCCGCGGGCCGGAGGCGTCAGGGTTGGGTTATGTATCCGGGCACGCGGGCGTCGCGGTCGCCCTCGGCGTCGCTGCGTTCGGTGAACTCGGCACGGCTGCCCGGCTGGCGACGCTGATTGCCGTCCCCACAGTGGGCCTGTGCCGCATCTACGTCGGGGCACACCTGCCACTGGATGTCGTCGGCGGCGCCGCCATGGGCCTCGCCGTGGACGCGCTCGTGGCGCGGGTGACCGGTCGATGACGCCCGTCCGCTGCTCGGTGAGATAGTCGTCGCGCCGACGCGGGATCTTCGAGCCGGTCGGGCCGGCGCCCGTTGTGGGTGGTCCCGTGCTGCCGGCCGACTCGCTGGCGAGCCGACCCTCCCGGCCGCCTGCGCTGCGAAAGTCGGACGTACTCGGTCAGGCTGTGCTCGATCGCGTGGGCGAGCACGTCGATGTCGGGGGTGCTGCCGCGGTCGCCGGTGATGCCGATCGTCACCTGGTCGCAGTAGCTGAAGACCGCTACGCCGAATCGCAAAGTCGTGGCGATCGGGACGTACGGGAAGATCGCCAATGCGCGCCGTCCGAGCACGTACAGCGGCTGGCGCGGGCCAGGCACGTTGGTTGTCACCGTGACGATGTTGCGCTGGGGGATCTTGAAGGCCAGTCGGGTGCCCAGCGCGATAAGGGGAAACGGCCCGTACCGCGCGAGGGAGGTCATCGCCTCGCCGGCTTCGGCTTCCTTGCTTGCCTTCAACGCCGCCAGCCGAGCGTGCAACGACTCGAGGCGCTGGGCGGGGTCGGCGATGTCGACCGGAAGGTCTGCCAGCAGCAACGAGATGCGGTTCTCGTAGATGCCCTCCTCGCCCGGGGCACGAACCGATACGGGCACCAGTGCGCGGACGACGCGCCGGCCGGGTTGCTCGCCTCGGCTCAGCAGCAGTTCGCGGAATCCGCCGGTGATCGCTGAGAGGACGACGTCGTTGACCGTCGCGCCGAAATCGTGTCCGGCGCCGTTGATATCCGCTAGTCGCGAGCGGAGCAGCCGGTAGCGGCGGTCCTGGCCCACCGGCCCGTTGAGCGACGAGGCGTCGGCCGGGACAACGGCACGGCCCAGTGCGGTCAACCCGCGGGCCGTGTCCGCGCTGCGGCGGGCAAATCGGTGCGGAGTCCGCAACGCACCGCGCAGGGCGCGTACCTGCCGGACCGGGCCGAATGCGAGCTCGCGCAGCGCCTCTGCGGTCAGCCGCAGGGTCGACGGCTCGGGCACTGGAGTCCAGCGGTCCTCGACGGCGGGCGCAGGCTGAGGGGTGACGTCAAACAGCACCCGGTACAGGTCGGTGCCCGAGATGCCATCCACCATGCAGTGGTGCACCTTGGACAGCAGCGCCCACCTGCCGCCCTGAAGGCCCTCAACGAGCCAGGTCTCCCACAACGGCCGTGTCCGGTCGAGTCGCTCGGCCATCGCCTGCTCGATGAGCCGGCACACCTGCGCATCGCCGCCGGGAGCAGGCAACGCTGTGTGCCGGACGTGGTAGCGCAGGTCGAAGTGCGGGTCGTCCACCCACACCGGCCGGCCAAGGTCGATTGGGATCTGGCGCACCTTTTGCCGGTACCGAGGGACCAGCGTCAACCGTCCGGCGATCGCCGCGAGAAACTGCTCGTAGGTCGGTGCGGGCCCCTCGAACACTGCGAGCGAGGCGATCGCCAGCGAGGCGTTCGAGTCCTCGTCCTCCAGCTCGAGAAAGCCCGCGTCCAACGGACTCATCCGGTCCACGAGATCGACCCCCTCAGGTTGCCCCACCCGCATTTTCAAGCGTGTCGCGGCCAAGGCAACGCCGACAGGTCCGAACGTCCCTACTCGTCAGGCCCGTCGCGCAACGCCCCGCCGTCGGCGCCGATGCGAAGCGAGTGATATACGAAGGGCGGAAAGGGAGTGTTGCGCATGTCGACGACGGAGCCGCCCGACGTTCTGTGGCGCCCAGATCCACAGAAGGTCGCGACCAGTGGGATTGCGGCGTTCACTGGATTTCTGCGCAGCGAGCGCGGTATTCCCCTTGCGGACGGCGATTACACGGCATTGCATGCCTGGTCGGTCGGTGACCTCGACGGGTTTTGGTCTGCCGCGGCGGAGTTCTTGGGGGTTTGCTTCCACGACATCCCGACGGCGGCGCTGGGCTCCTCGGGCATGCCGGGCGCGACGTGGTTTCCCGGCGCGACGTTGAACTATGCGGAGCATGGGCTGAGCCCGGCACCAGGCCGGGCGGACAACGACCTGGCGATCGTGTTCGCTCGCGAGGATGGGATGGAGCGACTCGTCACTTACGCGGAACTCCGCGACTGCGTGGGCCGGGCGCGCGCAGGCCTCATTCGTCTCGGCGTCGGTCGGGGCGACCGGGTGGTGGCGTTAGCGCCTAACTGCGTAGAGACGCTCGTCGCCTTCCTCGCCGCGGCAAGCCTCGGCGCAATATGGTCGTCCTGTTCTCCGGATTTCGGGGCCCGAGCGGTTCGTGACAGGTTCGCTCAGCTCAAGCCAGCAGTGTTGCTCGCCGTCGACGGCTACAGCTACGGCGGTAAGCGGCTCGACATCCGGCCAAACGTGCAGGCGCTTCGCCGGGAGCTTCCGACACTACGAGCCACCGTGCTCGTGCCGTACCTGGATTCGGCGGCTGCGTTGGATGCAACCGTGCTGTGGTCCGAGTTGACGGCTGAGCCGGGCGAGCTGTCCTTCGAGGCGGTGCCGTTCGACCATCCGCTTTGGGTGCTGTACTCGTCGGGGACGACGGGGCTGCCGAAGGGAATCGTGCACGGGCATGGCGGCATTGTCGTTGAGCATTTGAAGCAACTGCGGCTGCAGAACGACCTTGGACCGGGCGAGCGGTTCTTCTGGTTCACCACAACCGGCTGGATGATGTGGAATCTGCTCGTTTCCGGGCTACTGGTCGGTTCAACGCTCGTGCTGTTCGACGGCAACCCGGGCCACCCTGACCTGCGCACGCTGTGGAGGCTTGCCGAGAAGTACCGCGTGACGTACTTCGGTGTGTCAGCGCCGTTCATCCAGGCGAACCTCAAAGCCGGGCTTCGACCGCGCGACGAGTTCGACTTGTCGGTGCTGCGAGCGATCGGCTCTACCGGTGCACCATTGCCAGTCGACGGCTTTCGGTGGATCGCCGACGCGGTCGGAGAAGGTATCCAGACCTGTTCGATTTCTGGCGGTACGGACGTGTGCACGGCGTTTCTGGGGACGGCTCCGACCGTGCCCGTGTGGCAAGGCGAGCTCTCCTGCGCGGCCCTGGGGGCCGCTGCGGTGGCCTACGACGAGAGCGGTCGGGAAGTCGTCGACCAAGTCGGCGAGCTGGTGATCACCCAGCCGATGCCGTCGATGCCCGTCTCGTTCTGGAACGATCCGGACGGTATCCGGCTGCGCGAGGCGTACTTCACCGAGTTCCCCGGGGTGTGGCGGCACGGCGATTGGGTCCGGCAGAGCGCCCGCGGCTCGTACGTGATCTACGGACGAAGTGACTCGACGCTCAACCGCGGTGGGGTCCGGATGGGCACGGCGGACTTCTACGCGGTCGTGGAAAGCTTCGATGAGGTCGCCGACTCGCTCGTCATCGACACCACCGAACTCGGTTCACAGGACGAAGGGTCGCTGCTCTGCTTCCTAGTGCTGGCTCCGGGTGCGTCGCTCGAAAACCTCGAGCCCAAGCTGCGCGCGGCCCTGCGGTCGGAGCTGTCTCCGCGGCATGTTCCCGACCGCTTCCTTGTCGTTGATGCGGTGCCTCGCACCCTCAGTGGGAAGAAGTGCGAGGTGCCGGTCAAAAGGATTCTGGCCGGGACGCCTCCAGAGAAGGCCGTGAGCAACGCGGCCCTGCAGAACCCCGAAGCGCTGCTCACCTTTCTCGATCTCGCCAGGAAGTGAGCGTAGCTACTCGAATATCGAATCGCTGCGATTACAGAAATCCCGCCAGTCGGAATTTGCTGCTCGGAATTTGCTGCTCGGATTCCGCTGCTCGGACACGCACCGAAGACTGTTCGCTGAAAGCGAGATTCCGCTGGTATTTCTTGCGATTCCCACCAGGTTCTTGTCGTACCCCACTGCTAGCCTCAAACACATGTTCGGGGAATCAGGCAGTCCCGTCACCGTCGAGGTGGCGGTGAAGCGGCTGGCCGACGCGGTGGACACGCTGGTCGATCTGGACCTGACCTCGGCGTCGCGGGACGAGCTGCTGCAGCTGGCCCGCGGGCTGGAGGTGCAGCGGCGGCGGCTGCCGGTGGCGGACCACGCGCTGATCGGCGAACTGGACGCCCGGGCGGTCGCCGGCGAGCTGGCCTGCTCGTCGACCGCGGCGCTGCTGATGCAGCTGCTGCGCCTGGCCCCGGGTGAGGCGCGGGCCCGGGTGCGGGCGGCCGGGGACCTGGGGGCGCGGCGCACGCTGACCGGCGACCTGCTGCCGCCGGTGTTCCCGGCGGTCGCCGCGGCGCAGGCCGAGGGCGCCATCGGCGACCGGCACGCCGCGGTGATCCGGCACACGGTGCACGCGCTGCCCGCCGCCGCGGCCGGGCAGGCCGAGCAGGTCGAGGCGGCGCTCACCGGGCACGCCCGCACCCTGGACCCGGATCAGTTGGGGCAGGCGGCCCGCCGGCTGCTGGCCTGCCTGGACCCCGACGGCACCCGGCCCGGCGACGCGGACCACGCCCGGCGCCGCGACCTGACGCTGACCCGGCTGGCGGACGGGTCGGCCCGGCTGACCGGCTACCTCACCCCCGGCTGCACCGCGGTCACCGAAGCCTGGCTGGACGCGCTGGGCGCCCCGGTGCCCGCCGCGGACGGCCAGCCGGACCGGCGCAGCGCCGGGCAACGCCGCCACGACGCGCTGCACGACATCGGCCGCCGCGCCCTGCGCGGCGGTGAGCTGCCCGACGCCGGCGGCACCCCGGCCACCGTCCTGATCACCATGACATTGGCCGACCTGGAGTCCCGGCTCGGTGTCGCCACCACCAGCCACGGCGGGCTGATCAGCGTCCCCGAGGCGCTGCGGCTGGCCGGCGAAGCCGACCTCATCCCCGTCGTCCTCGGCGACACCGGCGGGATCCTCGCCCATGGCCGCAGCCGCCGGGTCGCCTCATCTGGACAGCGTCTGGCCCTGGCCGCACGCGACAAAGGGTGCTCCTTCCCGGCCTGCGACCGGCCGGCGGCCTGGTGCCAGACCCACCACGTGATCCCCTGGATCGATGGCGGACCCACCGACCTGGACAACCTGACACTCGTCTGCGGGTTCCACCACCGGGAGTTCGCCAAACGCGGCTGGGCCTGCCGCATCACCGACGGCCTCCCCCACTGGATACCCCCAACCTGGCTCGACCCGCAGCAAACACCCAGACGCAACACCGCCCACGACACCCTGATCTGAGTAAGCGGCTCGGCTGAGCGAGAGATGTCGCCAGCTCCGAGCGTCACAATCGCCCTGGCATGGGCCGGCAATGGGAAGTCCGGGCGCCTACCGCTGGATGCGTGTCCGGCTGGGAGAAGGGTGCGGTCCGTGCGGCGATGAAGAGTGTTGACGCCGGACGGGCGAAGGCGCAATGGTCGCCGGCATTGGATCGTTGCCAGGAGGACGCATGCCGCTCGAGGACTTCCCGCGCTACCCGTTGCTGTTCGGCCCGAGCCCGGTACATCCGCTGGAGCGGCTCACTGACCACTTGGGCGGGGCGCGGATCTGGGCGAAGCGGGAGGACTGCAACAGCGGCCTGGCCTTCGGCGGGAACAAGACCCGCAAGTTGGAGTATCTGGTGCCCGAGGCGCTGGCGCAGGGCGCCGACACCCTCGTGTCGATCGGAGGCGTCCAGTCCAACCACACCCGCCAGGTCGCTGCAGTGGCCGCGAAGCTGGGCTTGAAGGCGCGGCTGGTGCAGGAGAGCTGGGTGAATTGGCCGGACGCAGTGAACGACCGGGTGGGCAACATTCTGCTGTCTCGGATCATGGGCGCGCAGGTGGAGTTGGTGGAATCCGGGTTCGGCATTGGCGTCAAACAGAGCTGGGAGTGCGCGCTGGAGGACGTTCGATCGCAGGGCGGGACGCCCTACGCGATCCCAGCCGGCGCCTCTGACCACCGCCTGGGCGGTCTCGGGTTCGCGAACTGGGCCTACGAGGTGCAGCAGCAGGAACAGCAGCTGGAGGTCTTCTTCGACACCGTCGTCGTATGCAGCGTTACCGGCAGCACCCATGCCGGGATGATCGCCGGGTTCGCCGGCCAGCAGAGGTCCCGGCGCGTGCTGGGCATCGACGCCTCAGCCAAGATCGGCGAGACCCGCGCTCAGGTGGCCAAGATCGCCCGTAACACGGCGGAGCTGATCGGGCTGGGCCGGGGGTTGCGCGACGATGAGATCACGGTGCTGGCGGGCTGGGCCGGCGATGCTTACGGCATCCCGGTGCAATCGACCTTGGACGCGATCCGCCTGACCGGCCGCCTGGAGGGAATGATCATCGACCCGGTCTACGAAGGAAAGTCAATGGCCGCGCTCATCGATCTCGTTCGCAACGGCGAGATCACCAAGGACTCCACCGTGCTGTACGCCCACCTGGGCGGCCAGCCCGCGCTCAACGCCTACAGCGCGCTGTTTCGGCAGTAATCCGGTGCCTCGTCGGCCGTTCGCGACCGCCCTCACGCTCACTCGACCAGATCCCGCCGCGGAATCCGCCGGGTCGCCGACGGCCGACTGCTCGATCCGCTTTAGCCCTGCTCGACCGGCGGCTGGACTACGTAGAACATGGCGCCTTGGGGATCGGTGAGCCCGGCGAAGCGTCCGTACGGCGAGTCCTTGGCCGGCATCATGACGCTCGCGCCGAGTGCGGTCGCCTGATCGACCGCCGCATCCGTGTCGGCCACGGAGAAGTAGACCGCCCAGTGCGGATGCACCTGCGCGGGGACGTCGTGGCTCATCTGCCACATCCCCGCGATGTCGCGCCCGTCGACCTGCAGAGTCTGGTAGTGGAACTCGCCCTCGCTCACATCATGCGCCGTGACCGGCATGATCGCCGGGTACCACGCGGCAGCGGCGTCCAGGTCGCGGGTGTTGAGCTCGTTCCAGGCGAGGGCACCTGGCTCGTTGACCAGCTGCGCGCCGGGGTGCGTGCCGGCCTGCCAGGCGCCCACGAACGCTCCGGTCGGGTCCTGCCAGACCAGCATCGAGCCGAGTTGTCCGATCGGATCGGGGCCCATGACGATCGCTCCCCCGTTGTCGGTGATCCGCTCGGACAGCTTCTGCACGTCATCGGTGGCGAAGTACGTGGCCCAGGCCGGCGGCTGCTCGGTCATCGGCGTGCCGACCATGCCGGCGACCGTCCTTACCGTCCTTGGTCACCGTGGTGTAGTGACCGAGCTGCTCGTCCGGGCTGACGTCGAATTCCCACCCGAACAGCTGACCGTAGAAGTCACGGGCGGCCGCCGGATCGGTGGTTGCCAGATCGACCCAGGACGGGACACCGGGTGCATAGGACGAACGTTCGGGCATGGTGGGCTCCTCCCCTTCGGGTGCGACGACTCGTACCCTGCCACCGGTGGCCGCGCAGCTCAACATCTCGCTGGACGCGGTGGGTTCGCCGTGATCGGCGTGTCGCGAGCCCGTGCCGAGCCAGTGCCGCGTCGAAACAGGCGAGAGAACTCGTCGCACGGTGTCCGCGAGGGCCTCAATCGCTTGTGCCGACGTAGGCCGCGAGGTGCTCGCCGGTGAGGGTGGAGCGGGCGGCGACGAGGTCGGCGGTTGTGCCCTCGAAGACGATCCGGCCGCCGTCGTGGCCGGCGCCGGGGCCGAGATCGATGATCCAGTCGGCATTCGCCATGACCGCCTGGTGGTGCGCGATGACGATGACCGACTTGCCGGAGTCGACGAGCCGGTCGAGCAGGCCGAGCAGCTGCTCGACGTCGGCGAGGTGCAGGCCGGTGGTCGGCTCGTCGAGGAGGTAGACGTCGCCCTTATCGGCCATCTGGGTCGCCAGCTTGAGCCGCTGCCGCTCGCCGCCGGACAGCGTGGTGAGCGGCTGGCCGAGGCTGAGGTAGCCGAGCCCGACGTCGGCGAGCCGGTCGAGGATGGCGTGCGCCGCCGGCGTGCGCGCCTCGCCGTCGCCGAAGAACTCCTCGGCCTCGGTCACCGGCATCGCGAGCACTTCGGCGATGTTCCGGCCGCCCAGCGTGTATTCCAGCACCGACGCCTGGAACCGCTTCCCCTCGCACTCCTCGCAGGTGGATTCGACGGTGGCCATGACGCCCAGGTCGGTGTAGATGACGCCAACGCCGTTGCAGGTCGGGCAGGCGCCTTCGGAGTTGGCACTGAACAGGGCCGGCTTCACGCCGTTGGCTTTCGCGAACGCCTTGCGGATCGGGTCGAGCAGTCCGGTGTACGTCGCCGGGTTGCTCCGTCGCGAACCGCGGATCGCGCCCTGGTCGATCACCACCACGCCGTCGCGGCCGGAGACCGAGCCGTGGATCAGGGAGCTCTTGCCGGAGCCGGCGACGCCCGTGACCACGCAGAGCACCCCGAGCGGGAAGTCGACGTCCACGTCCTGCAGGTTGTGCGTCGACGCGCCGCGGATCTCCAGCTTCCCGGTGGACGTACGCACCGATTCCTTGAGGGTTGCCCGGTCGTCGAGATGGCGGCCGGTGATGGTGTCACTCCCCCGCAGCCCCTTCACGGTGCCCTCGAAGCAGACGGTGCCGCCCTCCGTGCCGGCGCCGGGGCCGAGGTCGACGACGTGGTCGGCGATTGCGATCGTCTCGGGCTTGTGCTCCACGACGAGCACGGTGTTGCCCTTCTCGCGCAGTTGCAGCAGCAGGTCGTTCATCCGCTCGATGTCATGGGGGTGCAGGCCGATCGTGGGCTCGTCGAAGACGTAGGTGACGTCGGTGAGCGACGAGCCGAGGTGGCGGATCATCTTGGTGCGCTGTGCCTCTCCCCCGGACAGGGTGCCCGACGGCCGGTCGAGCGAGAGGTATCCCAACCCGATCTGCGCGAACGAGTCGAGGAGGTGTTGCAGCCCGGTGAGCAGCGGGGCCACCGACGGCTCGTCGAGGCCCCGGACCCAGTCGGCCAGGTCGCTGATCTGCATCGCGCAGACGTCAGCGATGTTCTTCCCCTTGATCTTCGACGACCGGGCCTGCTTGCTGAGCCGCGTGCCGTCGCACTCGGGACAGGTCGTGAACGTCACCGCCCGCTCCACGAAGGCGCGGATGTGCGGCTGCAGCGCGTCGACGTCCTTGGACAGGAACGACTTCTGGATCTTCGGGATCAGCCCTCGTACATCAGGTTGATCCCGTCGACCTTGATCCTGGTCGGCTGCTTGTAGAGCAGGTCGTGAAGTTCCTTCTTCGTGTACTTGTGGATCGGCTTGTCCGGATCGAAGAAGCCGCAGCCGCGGAAGATTCGGCCGTACCAGCCGGGTGAAGGTCGCCTTCTCGGTCTTGGTCTTGCCAGCGCCGCGCTCGATGGTGATCGCACCGCTGGCCTTCACCGAGGGGACATTGAACGAGTACGCGTTGGGCGAGCCGATGTGCGGCTTCCCGAGCCTGCTGAAGAGGATGCGCAGCATCGCGTTCGCGTCGGTGGCGGTGCCGACGGTGGAGCGGGGGTTGGAGCCCATCCGCTCCTGGTCCACGATGATCGCCGTCGTCAGGCCATCAAATACGTCGACCTCTGGCCGCGACAACGTCGGCATGAAGCCCTGCACGAAGGCGCTGTAGGTCTCGTTGATCATCCGCTGCGACTCCGCGGCGATCGTGTCGAACACCAGCGAGCTCTTGCCCGAGCCGGAGACACCGGTGAACACCGTCAGTCGGCGCTTCGGGATCTCGATGTTGACGTCCTTGAGGTTGTTCACGCGCGCGCCGTGCACGCGGATCAGGTCGTGGCTGTCGGCAACGTCCAGCGCAGGCGACAGCCCGTCCGTCCTGCTGGCCATGCTCATCGTGTCTCCATCTGTTACCGGGACCGTCGCCCGGCTGAGGCCTCAGACCAACCAGCGGCCGTCGCGCATCAGCTCGCGGTCGGGCAGCTCGTTCACCTCGCGCCAGGCCTGGATGCGGCGCGGGGAGAGGCGGAACCAGCGATACGGGGTGGCCAGCGCACGAGGGTCGAAGCCGGTGTGCGCGACGAACTGGTCACCCCGCTCCTGCGGCAGCGCGTCGATCTCGAGGACCTCTACTTCGCACTCGATCATGGACACGTCGCGGGTCTCGCCCAGCCCCAGCCGAACGACCCGGGTGCCGGCCAGGTTTCTGCCGGTCGGGCTGTCCGTCGGCGTGGCCATCAGCAGCGCCTCGCCGTCCCACTCGAAGGACAGCGGCACTAGATACGGCCCACCGTCCGCCGAGGCACTGGCCACCCAGACATCGACGTCCTGGGTAAGTCGATGCTCTGTGTCGCCACGACGCTGAGCGCGGGGGCGGGGGTCGGCACTCATCGGTCCTGAAGCAGCCCGAGGACGTTGCCATCGGGATCGGTGACGGTGGCCACCAGGCGGCCGCCACCGACGTCGTACGCGGGCTCCTTAACGGTGGCACCCGCGGTGGTCACCTCGGCCAGCTTCGCCTCGAGGTCTGGCACGTGCCAGTAGGCCACCGGTGAGGTCATGCCCTGCGGTCCACCGCCCGGCACCAGCACGGTCTTGATTCCCTGGGTGGAAGAGCCCGTCCTGGTCACTCCTGAAGTCGCGTGAATGGTGATGTCCATGACCGTCACGCTACGTGCGGCTCGGGGGCCGGCGCTTCTCGATTCCTGACCGGTCTGGTCGCCTGTTTCACCACGCACGACAGCATCCCCGCCGTCGCGCGCACCGCACGGCGCCGGTACGTGGTCGGCCGCATAACGACCAGTTCGGTAACTGCGCTACATCGCCTGGCGCAAGCGGCACGCGCAGGATCGAATGCTGCGTGAGGTGGTCACGCGCGCAAACGTTGCCTGACGCCGAGCTAGAGGTGCAGGACGCCACCGCTGGCATGGAGCTCGTGAGCGTCCGGGTCATCGAACCAGTGCCCGGCGTCGCCGAGGTAGCGGAAGTGCACGAGCTCGCCCCGAGGGACGGTGATCGTGACACTGCGAGTGCCGTTGGCCCGCCGGACGAGCTTGTGCTTGCCCGGCGTCCACCCGTTGAAGTTGCCGACCGCCGACACCGGTCCGTCGTGGACGTCGTCCGGCAGCACGAACTGGATCTTCGCGGTGGTCGTCGAGGGCGTGATGCGGATAGCCATAACTATTCTCCAGGGCCGCGGTGGGTGCCGACATCACGGTAGATTCGTGGACGGTCGCTGGTTGACAGCGACACGCCGCTTCTTATTCGGCAGGTGGCCGGCCCACGCAACCGGTCGAGTCAGTCAGCCTCGGCGATGCCGGGGAGCAGTCGCGCGCTCGCCCGCTCGATCACATGGTGACGGAACAGTTCAGCGGCGGGCAGAAGTCGATGCTCGGCCGACCAGGCCAGGCCGATCTCGCGAAACGCTCCGGCGTCGGCGATCGGCACCTCGCGCAGCGGCCCGTTGGCGGCGTCGGGTGATCCCTCGCGCGGCGCCGGCACGATCGCTACCCCCAGCCCGGCCGCGACGAAGCCGCGGACCGTCGGCAGGTCGTCGCCCTCGAAAGCAACGGTGGGCCGGAATCCGGCCTGCTCGCACAAGTCGTCGCACAGTTCGCGCAGCAGCGAGGTAGGCCGCAGACACACAAACGGTTCGCCGGACAGCTCCGCGAGACGAATCCGCCCTCGCGTGGCAAGCGGATGACTGCGCGCCAGGGCCAATCGCAGCGGCTCGACCAGCAACGGTCGCCAGTGCACGGCCGGGTCCCGCGGTCGCTGCGCACTGATCTGCAGGTCGACCCGCCGTCCGTCCAGGATCGAGGACACCAGCTCGTCGCGCACCTGGGTGAGCACGAACCTGACGTCCGGATGGACGACGCGGAAGCTGCCGATCAGGTCAGGCAGCAGCCAGGTGCCCAACGAGAGCTGAAACGCGACCGCCACGGTGCCGGTCTCCGGGTCGACGAGCTGGTTGACGGCCGCCAGCCCGTCGTCCAGTTCGTGCAGCAGCGCGTCGACGTGCCGCTTGAACGCTGCGCCGGCGTGCGTCATGCGCAGGACCCTTCCTGACCGGCGCAGCAGCGGCGTCCCGACCTCTGCCTCGATTCGGGCCAGGGCACGCGAGACACCCGACTGGGTGACTGCCTCCAGGTCGCTCACCTCGGTCACCGTTGCGCCGTCGGCGACCTGCTGAAACCACCGAAGTGCGTCAGTGTCCATTCGCATGACTGTAGATCATGGGTTCTATGTCATCCAGTCATTGGACGCATGGGTTCTCGGTCCGGACACTGGTTCATGGACCAGCATCCATCCGAAAGGACTGAACCATGGGCACCAGCTACGCCCCGCCCCAGCTGTGGGCGGAGATCCGTGACGAGTTCCGCGCCCGGCGCGCCGAACGCGCGTCCCGCAAGGCCCTCGAACGTGACCTGTCCAGCTACACGACGCCCGCCGAGCTCGACGAGCTCGACGCGATCCTCGGACGCTACGAGGAGCACG
The DNA here is from genome assembly GCA_963839175.1 of uncultured Actinomycetota bacterium. GTDB lineage: Bacteria > Actinomycetota > Actinomycetes > Mycobacteriales > Jatrophihabitantaceae > CAWIUB01. Next base: position 228,408 of record CAWIUB010000050.1, on the reverse strand, counting down.
AGGTCGCCGACATCCGCCGGATCATCAACCGGCGCCGGGCTGCTTGAACTCCGGCACGCGCACGCTGAGCGGCTGCCGGCCGGCACCGACGCCGTGCAGCCAGTCAGGCCGCGGGGTCGGTGCCGATCTCGACCAGAGCAACCGTGACGTTGTCAGGGGCGCCGGCGTCGATCGTGGCCTTCCACAGTTCGAAGGCGGCCCTGCCGCCCTGATGGCTGCCGAGTATCGCACCGATGGTTGCGTCGTCGACCGCGTCGGTGAGCCCATCGCTACAGATCAAGTAGCGGCTGGCCCCAGCGGGCGGCCGCGTGCTGATATGCGGTTCGATCGGGGCGAAGTCGATGTCTCCGCCGAGGGTCTGGGTAACGATGGGGCTGCGGGCGTGTCCCGGTGCCGGCGGCTCGTTGTCGTCCAGGCTCAGCTGGCGAAGCCCCGTCTCGTCCACGGCGTATACCCGGCTGTCACCGATGTTGAACACCATCACGACCTGCTCGGACACCACGACCCCGGCGACGGTCGTGCCCATCGCGATGCGCCCGGGGTCCCGCCCGGCCTCGGCGTACAGCGCCCTGTTGCAGGCCTGGAGCGCCTCGCGTAGCGCCAGCTCGCCGGTCAGGCTGGGCGCCGCGCGGGCGAGCCACTGCACCGCCAGGGAGCTGGCCTGCTCGCCCGCGGGCTGGCCGCCGAGTCCGTCGGCGACGGCTACCACCACCGGAGCCGCGACCGGCAGGTAGAACGTCTCCGGCACGATCGTGACCGCGGCGCACAACGTCCAGGGGCCGACGACGAGGCTGTCCTCGTTGTGGTCTCGCACCAGCCCGTCATGGCTGAGCGCGGAGACGGCAACGTACTGCATGCGCACCCCTCGTGTTCGGCCGTTGACCGAGTCCGAGCCCGACGCTACCGCGCCCGCTTCGGCTGACTCCAAAGCGGCCTCTCATCGGGGCTTAGGGCCGACTTGACCGTGGGATAGGGCCAGGATGACGCCGGCGAGCGCATGTTTGCGGTACGCCCCGAGGCGTGCAGGACAACCCATCGTCACAGCCGCGACAGGCCGAAGGAGATAACCCATCATGAGTGAAGAACCCCGCACCGCACCTGCCTCACCACGGCGGATGCGCGCCGGGCTGAAGATCGCCCTCGTCGGCGCCGGCGTGGCAGCTGGCGCGATCGGCGCCACCGCGGTGGCAGCCGGCGCACAGTCGGCCTCTCCCTCGTCCAGCGCGTCTAGCAGTGCCGCCGCACCGAGCCAGCCTCGTGATCACGGTGGCGCCGCTCCCATTCGCAGCGACGAGAAGTCGGTGAGCGCCAGCGTGGCGGCAACCCTCAAGGCAGCGGCCTTGAAGGCCGTGCCGGGTGGCACCGTGTACCGCGTCGAGACCGACGCCGGCGACGCTGCCTACGAGGCGCACATGACCAAGGCCGACGGCAGCCTGGTGACCGTCAAGTTCGACAAGGACCTCAAGGTCACCAAGGTGGAGACCGGGATGGGGGCCGGCGACCCGGCCCCGGCCGGCCAGCCGCACCGCTGAGCCACATCCCACCCGCACGGATCCGGCCAGCGTCCGGGCGCAGGCCTATCGTTGATGCCAGGGCCCGGCAGCAGGGCTGGCCGGCTGTGAGGGAACTGGCATGGGTACCGAACTCGACGTCGCCGATCGATTCACGATCCCGACGCGGTACTGGCATCGGCTCGACGACGGCCGGGTGCAATGCGACGTGTGCCCCCGTGCCTGCCGGCTGCACGAAGGTCAGCGCGGCCTGTGTTTCGTACGCGGACGGGTCGACGACCAGATCGTCCTGACCTCGTACGGCCGGTCCAGCGGGTTCTGTATCGACCCGGTGGAGAAGAAGCCGCTGAACCACTTCCTGCCGGGCACGCCGGTGCTGTCGTTCGGGACGGCCGGCTGCAACCTGGCGTGCAAGTTCTGCCAGAACTGGGATATCTCCAAGTCACGCGAGATCGACACGCTCGCCGACAGTGCCTCGCCGGAGGCGCTGGCCGACGCGGCCGTGGCGCTGGGCTGCCGCAGCGTCGCCTTCACCTACAACGACCCGGTGATCTTCCTCGAGTACGCCATCGCGGTGGCCGATGCCTGCCACGAGCGCGGCATCAAGACGATTGCCGTCACCGCCGGGTATATCTGCCCCGAGCCGCGGCGCGAGTTCTACACCCACATGGATGCCGCGAACGTGGACCTGAAGGCGTTCACCGAGGACTTCTACCACCGGGTGTGCGCCGCACGCCTCGACGCCGTGCTCGACACGCTGCGCTATCTGCGGCACGAGACCGACGTGTGGTTCGAGATCACCACTTTGCTGATTCCCGGCCAGAACGACTCCGACGCCGAGATCGACGCCGAGACCCGATGGATCGCCGAGCACCTCGGCCCAGACGTGCCCCTGCATTTCACCGCGTTCCACCCCGATTACAAGATGCGCGACATCCCGCCGACCCCGCCGGCGACGCTGTCCCGGGCCCGCCGGATCGCACTGGCCAACGGCCTGCAGTTCGTCTACACGGGCAACGTCCACGACTCGGAAGGCGGCTCCACCTACTGCCCCGGTTGTGGCGACCCGGTGGTGGTGCGCGACTGGTACGTCATCGACCGTTACCAGCTGACCGAGGACGGCTGCTGCCGTGCCTGCGGCACGCGGCTGCCGGGGGTCTACGCGGGGACAGCAGGGTCGTGGGGGGCGCGGCGGGTGCCGGTGTCACTGTCCGGTCACCGGACATGACCCGGCCCGCAGCCATCCGCCCGCCGGCCGTCGCTGGCACGTTCTATCCCGCCGAACCGGCGCGGCTGGCCGAGCAGGTGGACCGGATGCTCGCCGCGGCGTCTCCTCGCCACCTGCGGCACCCGGGCCGGTGGCGGTCATCGTCCCGCACGCCGGATACCGGTACTCGGGCCCCATCGCGGCCACCGCCTACCGGCAGCTGGCGCTGCGGCGGGCGAGCGTGCGACGGGTCCTCGCGCTCGGACCGGACCACTTCACCGGGCTGCACGCCATGGCGTTGCCGAGCTGGTCAGCATTCGCGACACCCCTCGGCGAGGTACCGGTCGACGACGAAGGACACGCGCTCGCGGCTGGGCTGCCCGACGTGGTGATATCCGACGCCGCCCATCTGCGGGAGCACGCACTCGAGGTTCAGCTGCCGTTCCTCCAGCGGGTGTTCGCACCCGAGACAACCCTGATTCCGGTGCTGGTTGGGCAGGTCGCGGCCAGCCGGGTCGCGCGGCTCATCGAGCTGCTGTGGCGGGACGACTCGACAGCCGTCGTGCTGAGCACCGATCTGAGCCACTACAGCGACCAGAGAACTGCGCGCCGGCTCGACCAGCGCACCGCCGATGCGATTGTCCGGGCCGACCCGGCGGCGATCGGCGAACAGGACGCATGCGGCCGCTTCGCGCTGCGGGGTTTGCTCGAACTGGCCCGCCGGCGCGGCCTGTCGGTGCGTTTGCTCGAGCTGCGCACGTCCGCCGACACCGCCGGAGACCCGTCCCGCGTCGTCGGCTACGGGGCATTCGCCGTCGACCCGCCCTGATCGCGACCCCTCGCAGGCGCGCCTTTTGCCCCGCGCTGGCACGCTCGCACGCAGCTTTTGCCCCCGTTGACACGCTACGACCGCCCCGCAGCGTGTCGCCACGGGGCAAAGTCGTTGGCCAAGTACGTTGGCGTCGATCCTCTACCGGCACTCTCATCGAGCCCTGGTTAAGGGTTGGTGACCACACACCGGAGGTTCGGCGCGCGGCTGATGCGTCGGTCGAGCGTTACAAGCGGGGCACCGGTCAGTTCGGCGACGGCGACATAGCTGGCGTCATAGCTGGAAAGGTTCATGCGCAGCTCCCACACCCGTGAGCCGACCAGCTCGTATGGCCAGCATTCGATCGCGAGGTCGAGCAGGTCGGCATGGGCCTGCGCAGCCTGGTCGGCACCAACGACCCCGTCGATCTCGTGCCGCCGGATGACGTTGCTCGACTCGAACATGACCAGGCTCGGAGCGGCCAGGCCGGCGCCGGACAGCGTCTCGGCCACCCATCGACCGTCTGGGCCTGCGTCGAGCAGCAGCGCAACGACGGCCGAGGCGTCGCAGACTGCCCTGGAGTTCAACGTCGCTCGGCGTCTCTGGCGGCGAGTATCGATTCGGCGTCGACTCGCGTACCGGTCGCATTAACGCGCGCTCGCGCACGGGCGATGATGTCGTCGACGGCTGGGCGCGCCGTGGCATCCAGGAACATGCCACGTAGGTATTCCTGCAGCGACCTGCCGGCGCGCGCGGCGCGAGCGGCGAGCTCGTCGTGCACGGCGTCCGGGACATCGCGAACGGTGATGACAACGCTCATGCAGTCATAGTAGCTGCATTGCAGCGGATGTGCAGATCTAGAGCTTCGCGCCGTGATCCAGGCAGCTCGTCGCAAGCACGGCGTTCTCGGCCAGCACGGATAGCCAGTAGTTGGTGCGTTCGGCGTTGGTGGTATCCCGCCAGTGCCGGAAGAGGCGGGTAGCGTCGTCGATCGGCAGCCGGCCTTCGGCCTGGTGGATCTCCAGGGTGAAGGATGCCTGGCCTTCGCAGGCATCGATCGCTGTCTGGAGGATCGCGGCCAGGCCGCTCGGGCCGTACATCGGGTCGAGCGACTGCCGCCCGTCGTAGCTGAACGGAATGGGCAGCCGCGTCAGGAAGCCGAAGTGGTCGGACAGCCCGGGTACCAGCGGATGGCCGTCGTGCAAGTGGAAGTGCACTGGCTTGCCGATGGCGCCGAGGGCGCGGGTCGTCGCCAGTACCGCCGGCAGCGCCGACTCCACGGCGCCGACGACATCGGCGATGAGTTCGGGCAGCCGGTCGTCCTGCGGGTGAATGGCCGCGAGGTCGAGGTCGTGGTGCCCGCGCCGGAAGTCGCGCCGAGCCTGACTCACTCCGATATGGCCGACGTCGATGCAGAGGCTGACTCGCTCGACGTCCCGCAGCCGATCGGCCACCTCGACGAACCAGTCGAGCTCCAGGCCGACCGCGTACTCCAGGAACACGTAGGGCCGGTCTGGGCCGGTCTCCAACTGCCGGCTCAACTCCGCCATCGTGCCCACCAGTTCGTCCGTCCGGGCCGCCATTTCAGCCGCGTCATGGACGACCAGGCCGAACACCCGTCCCGCGAACTGATCCGCGAATGCGTGCACCGCCGCGCGGTCCTGGGGCCGCAGGACGTTCAGCCGTCGGTTCAGGTGAACGCTCGGCAGGAGCTCCTCCGACGGCGCGTAGCCGAGCACCCTGTCGAGCTGGTCCGGCGTATCGGCGTACACCTCGGCGGCGAGGCCGGACTGGGCAAACCGCAGCTGCGCGAGCCTAAGCAGCGCGTCGTCCCCGGCCACGCGCTGCTGGAACAGGCCGCGCAGCGGCGGCCGGACAACCGGCTGGACGCTGTTGGTTTGGCTCGGCATCACGCCTCTTCCTGGCCCATGGCGGCCGCTGGAGTTAGCTCGGTCATGAGTCTCCCACCGAGCCGGCCCGGCGCTGCCGCAGGCGGCCTCAGCCGACTGCCCGGGGAATCGCGAACACGTGGATCGAGCGGTCCTTGGTGCGGTACCTCGTCGGCTGCGTTGGCTTCGCTCGGTCGGACACCACGACGACCGTGTCCGGGCTCGTCCAGGAGACGCCCTCCACAGTGCCGTAGACGACTCTGCCGCGATCGTCCCGCGGGAACAGGTAGGTCGCGCCGTCACCGGCGAGCCGCCAGCTCGACGGCTCCAGCCTGCCCACCCACAGCGCCGAGCTTGCCTGCGACACCACGGCCACCCGATCGCCGGCAACCGCCAGGCTGCTGTAATCCTCGAACCAGACGGCCTCTGGCAGCCGGATCGTGCCAACGTGCCGCCAGCGACGCCGACCGGTTGCGAACAGCTGGATCCTGCCGCCGCCAGGCCTCCGACCTGCCGCTCCGCCCTTGCAGCGGTTGCCCTCGCATAAGCCCAGCAGGTACGTCTGTCCACCGCGGTGCAGGCAGGTCAGCCCCTCCAGGCCTTTGTTGGGCCGATCGAGCGGAAAGTCGAGCCACCGGCTGGCCACGTGGCGCAGGTCCTCGTCGTAGGCGCGCACCCGGGCCATGAACCTTCCAGCCCGGTATGGCATCGCCTCGATCAGTACGTAGAACCGGCGTTGTTGCCGGTCGTACGCGATGTCCTCGTACCCGGTGGGGCCGCGCCGCTTGGTGATGATGAGGTTGTCCGCAGGATCACGGGATAGCGCTTCGCCTATCACGCCGATGTGCGGGACGTTGTCGAAGATGACGTAGAACAGGCCGTCGATCGCCACGACACCGCTCGCCTCGAGTCGGTGCCCCCCCGACTCACCTATCAGGTCCGCGATCTTGGCCTCTTTGACCAGGTCGAGCTGCGGCGCTTCGCGGGTGAGTTGTGGACAGCACGGCGTCCCCCAAATGGCGAGCTGGAGAAACCCGGGCCGGCGTCAGAGCCGGCCCGGAAGCGACTCGAGCGCACCGGAGAACGTCGCTCCGCTGGCACCGCGCGGATACGTCGTGCGAAGCGTTGCCAATTGTTCCCGGGCGCTGTCGTACCGCATTCGGACGTAATGGTAGATGCCCTCGATCTTGGCGTTCCCGTGCCGCAGTTCGTTCTGCTTGTTGCCGGCCAGGTAGACCTCGTCGTTCGTGAATTGGCGACCGGTGAACGGAGCTCCGTTTGGCGTATCGGATTCCAGGTAGGCCGCCCGGTTGACCCGTCCCCAGAGCCCGTCCGCCCGGTCCGGGGCGATCATGTCCGAGATCCAGTCGAGGTTGAACGTCGTGTCCAGCAGATGCTCGAGGTGGTCGAGGTAGTACTGGCAGAGGTCGTGATTCTTCAGCAGGTTCTGCACGAGCGGGATCCGGGACGTCTTCCTTCCTCCCCAGTAGCCAGCTGTGTTACTCGGCCAGTCGACGATGTTCGTGTATTGCCAACGCGTGCCGAAGTAGTCGATGCCGAAGCTGTTGTCGTAGTCCCAGGGGATGAACGTGAAGTACGGCTGGTGGACGAACTCCTTCTCGCCCCCCTCCCGCCCGGAGTTGTAGAGGTAGTAGTTCGCGGGGGTCGCGAAGTAGTTGTCCCAGGCGCCGAGCAGGACGTTGACGCCGGCCCAGCGCAGGAAGGCCGGGACGTTCATGACGCTTTCCATCGACTCCCGGAACGCGGCCGAACCGAACCGCTCGTCGCCTCCGGCGAGCCCGACACCGTTGATCACTCGGACCAGTTGCGCCAGGTCGTCGTAGGTGTTCGCCGCGGGGTCGTCCTCGTTCGACTTGAGCCGGTAGGTCCCGTCCGCGCCGCCGGTGCCGGCGTACTGGCGGCCGCTGTCGTCGCCGTCCTTGCCGACCCGGTGTTCCAGTGTCGCGCAGCCGATGTCGCCGCAGTAGGCCTTGTAGAGGTTGCCGTGATGGTTCTCCCCGAAGTGGTCCTTGAGGAATCGCCGGTCGACCTGCTCGATGAGTGAGAACAGGCCCAGATAGCGACCGTTGATCGCCAGTTTCGCGTACGTGTGCCGCGATGACGGCACCCCGGCGGCGCGGAACAAGGCCCAGGCAAGCGCCTCGCGCATCTGGGCAGGGTCGTTGTACATCGCCTTGAGGTCCAGGTGAGCCATCCCGGCGACGTGGTCGTCCTCCGCCTCGAGGTCGATCTTCCAGGACCGCTTCGGAGCCCGCAGCGTGCGGTTCCCGCTGTTCACCAGCGAGAAGGTTGCCGTGGTCGCCAGAATGCCGTCCTGGCCGGGCGGCGGGATGTGCCTGCCGTCGGCCGGATCGGTCCGCCAGACGGCCAGCCGAGCGTTCCCTGAAGAGGTGACCGGCACCTCGGTCTGGAAATTGGCTCGCGGCCAGTCGGTGATGTTGACCATGTACATGGCCTGGTCGAAGAACTCGTCCGTGCCCGTGCCCCCCACGGCATCCTCCCTTGTGGCCGTGTCCCGAGGCTATCGGTGTCCTCGGGTCACCCGAGGTAGGGATGCGTCGGCCTGCAGTCGAGATACGTCAGCCAACGGCCATTTTTCGCCGAGTAGCCCGTCCGCGTCCAGGCGAAGGGTAGCGTCGCGCGGGTGACAAGCGCAGATCTGCTCGTCGACGCGTTCAGCAGGATCCGCGGCGTGGTGCACCGTGTGGTCGACGGGTTGACGCCTGAGCAGCTCGCGTTCAGGCTCGACGCCGAGGCGAACTCGATCGCGTGGCTGGTGTGGCACCTGACGCGTATCCAGGACGACCACCTGGCCGACGCCGCCGGCACCGAGCAGGCGTGGACCTCGCAGGGTTGGGTGGAACGGTTCGGCTTGCCGTTCGACGCAGCGGCGACCGGGTACGGCCACCGACCGGACGAGGTCGCGGCAGTGCGGGTACCGGTCGACCTGCTGACCGGCTACCACGACGCCGTGTACGAGCAGACGATCGAGTACGTCCGCGGGCTCACCGACTCGGATCTGGGCCGGATCGTGGACACGGCGTGGGACCCGCCGGTGACGCTAGGCGTCCGGCTGGTGAGCGTCATCGCAGACGACTTACAGCACGCCGGGCAGGCCGCCTTCGTCCGCGGCCTCGTCCCGTCCTAGCTCGCGGGCTCGTCCGGCGCGGGCGCGCGCGTCGCCTGCGTCGTGTCGGCTGCGAGGACGTGCTGGTGGATCTCGACGGTGAGCTCATGGATCAGCCGGGTGAGGTCGGTGTTGGCGTGCAGCTCCTGTTCCGAGGCGACGAAGTCGTGGTCGGCCTTGGCCTGCTGGAACGCCGCCTGCCGGTTCTGGCCAATCATCACGAAAGTCGACAGGAAGATCGCTTCCAGCGACACTATCAGCGTCAACGTCGGCCAAGGACTCCTCTCGAAGAACAGCATCCACGCCGCGAAGATCACCGCATGCAGATAGACAAACCGCATCGACCCGGCAAAGGCCGTGATCGTGTCGGCGATTCGCAGCTGGATATCCGCCGAACGATGTGCGGCGATCTCCAGCACACTGGGGTGGTGAGTCTTCGCCGGGTCGATCGTGGTCACGGCAGAATCCCTTCCGGATGCGGTCATGTCGGCAACCATGATCCGCGCTCGGAACCTGACCCTTGCCGAACGTCGCACACCAATGACAGAATTTGAGCTCTCAACCACACATGGCAGGAGCAAGAGATCATGACCACCGCAGACGTGAACATCCCCGGCTACGTCGCCGGCACCTGGAGCCTCGACCCGGTGCACACCGAGATCGGCTTCGTCGCGCGGCACATGATGGTGTCGAAGGTCAGGGGACGGTTCGAGAAGTACACCGCCAGCATCACCACCGCACCGAATCCGCTCGAGTCGCACGCCGAGGCGGAGATCGACCTCTCCTCGATCACCACGGGCAACGACCAGCGCGACGGGCATCTGCGCAGCAGCGACTTCTTCGACGTCGAGACCAGCCCGAAGATGACCTTCCGGTCGACCTTCATTCGCCCGGACGGTGAGGACTTCCTGGTCGACGGGGAGCTGACCATCCGCGGCATCACCAAGCCGATCACGCTGAAGGTCGAGATCGGCGGGTTCAGCCCCGACCCGTATGGCGGCACGCGTGCCGGGTTCAGCGCCACAACGGAGATCAACCGGCGCGATTTCGGTGTCAACTGGAACGCCGCCATCGAGGGCGGCGGCGTCGTCGTCGGCGACAAGGTCACCATCAACATCGAAGCCGAGGCCGTCCTCGACAAGTAGCCGGTGGCGCGGCCGCGCCCCCCACGCGGATACATCCGCAAATTCACAGGCTGCTGCCAGCCTGAGCGCAGCTATTCGAGGTTCAATGTGGGGTAGCGGGCGCCAAAGCGGACGGTCCGGGAGGTCGACATGACCGACGACGACAACACCAGACGGGTATGGCCGCGCCGAACGCTCATCGCGCTGACGCTGGCTGGAGCACTCGCTGGCGCCGGGTACGGCGTGGCGGCAGCCGCGGCACCGGGATCGAGCCCCACCATCGTCAGGCCGGCGGTGACGACGACGCCGGCCCCCACCGCCGCGCACCACAACTGCCCGAACATGTAACTCACCGCGCTTAGGTCGCTGGCTCGGTTAGTTCCACGACGAAGACAGGGTGTTTGGCCGCAATGGCGGCGATCTGCTCATCGGTCGAGTCGGGTCCGACACCCTCGAAGAAGATGCCGATCTCGGCCTTCCACTTGGCCAGGTAGGCGCGCAACACCGGCACCTTATCGGCGTCGCTCAGCTCGACGGCGTGCCGATGCTCGCGGCGCCGCCCGACCAGCAGATCGAGCTCGCCATCAGCGGCGCGTACGTTCCGCACCCATTCCCCAACGCCGCGGGCCGACACCAGGTATTCGGCGCCGTCGAGCCGCAAGAGGTTGACCGGCACGCGCCGCGGCTGCCCGCTCTTGCGCCCCCGCACCTCGAGGATCCGGCTACCCCAAACGCTCACACCCAGCCGCGTCAGGCCGACGACGGCCTTGTTGGCGACGTTGCGGGTAAACCACCCGGGCCTTCGATAGTGCACATGCTCGGCCATCAGCACGCCCTCTCAACGGGAACCTGACATCCGCCGCAGATTACGGCAGTCGAGGTGCTGTCTACCGAGCGAAAGGTGGGAAAACAACGAGCAAACCTCCTTCCGGCTAGCTTCGGAGCCGTCGTACGGTGCGGACACGTAACTGGAGGTTGGGATGGCAACTCGTCGCAGGCGCTCCTTGGTACTCGCCGGCACCACGACGCTGGTCGCTGCGCTGCTCGCCGCAGCGCCGACCGGTTCGTCGGCTGCGCCGTCGGCCGCGGTCAAGTCCGGGCAGGCGAGCTGTCAGCTAGGCCGGAACGGCGCGGTTAAGCACGTCGTCTACGTCCAGTTCGACAACACCCATCTTCGGCGCGACCGGGCGAACGTCCCGTCTGATCTCGAGCAGATGCCGCACCTGCTGAACTTCATGCGCGACAACGGATCGCTGCTCTCCAACGACCACACCGTGCTGATCTCGCACACGGCCGGGGGCATCCTGTCGTCGCTGACCGGCGTCTACCCCGACAAGCACGGCCAGATCGTCTCCAACAGCAACGTCCGTTTCAACGGGGCCGGGTTCCAGTTCCCCAGCTCGTTCGGCTACTGGACCGATCCGGTCACGGCGACCACCACAGTGCCGACATGGTCACTCCGACCGGCTTGAACGCCCCGGCTCCGTGGGTGCCGTTCACCCGGGCCGGCTGCGACGTCGGCGCGATCGCCGCCGCGAACACGGTCCTGGAGAACACCGGCACCGGGCCGAGCGGTGACATCACCAAGGTGTTCGGGACCGGCTCGCCGCAGTACGCGGAGGCGCTGGCGTCCAACGGTGCCGCGTCCGGCACAGCCGCGCGGGCGAAGGCGCAGACCGACTTCGTCGGCTTCGCCGTGCACTGCGCTCAGGCGTCGGCGACCTGCGCGAACGGGCAGCCCGATGTGCTGCCCGACGAGCCGGGCGGGTACACCGATTACCAAGGACTGCCCGGGCATCCGCACACTGGGCGAGACCGGTGACGTATGGACCGACCACACCGACGTCCGGCCGACCATGTTCAGCCTGCTGGGGCTGTCCGACAGCTACGACGGCGACGGTCGTGCGATTCTGCAGGTGCTGAACCCGAGCGCGATTCCGGCGTCCCTGCGTGCTTATCTGCACACGCTCGACGAGCTGGGCGCCGCGTACAAGCAGCTCAACGCGCCGTTCGGATCGCTGGGCCTGGACAGCCTCAGCGTCGCCACCGCCGGGGTGACCAGCGGATCGGCCAGCGACGACGCGACGTACGTGGCAACACAAGCACAGTTGGCGTCCTGGCTGGCCCAACGCGACCAGCTCGCGCAGCAGATCGCCGCCCTGTTGATCGGTGCGGAGTTCCGGGCTACCCCGATCAACCAATTCAGGCTGCGAAGCTGATCACCCAGGCAACCGCGATGATCGCGAAGGTGCACGCCGCGGCCCACTGAACTCTGGCCGCCAGGCCGGAGTTCCTATGCGGGTCCCACTCGATCTGCGGGTCGCTGCCATGGCCGTGGATGGCGTACCAGACCTCGAACCACGCGCTCATCGGGGTCTGGTTCAGCCGGATACTCGGCCCGTCTGGGCGTGCCTGCGCGTGCACGTCCACGGTCGAGGCCGTGTGGCGCGACGGTTCCGAGGTGCCACCCACACCGACCGAATGGCATCTCGTGGAGGCGCACGTGCGTCACTGGGGCAATGCTCACCGAGCCCGACATGGGCTAGCGATTCGACACCAGTGTGTGAACGCTGACCGCGTAGTCCTCCGCACCTCCGAACGGCGCACGCTCCCATGTCGACCAGCGCGCGGCGAGCGTGAGCCCGGCCGTGCGCGCATGCTCGTCGTACTCGGCGAGCGGGAGCCGGCCCGTGAGCTGGAACCCGGCGATCAGGAGGCCCCGGGGTGCGAGCCGGGCCGCGAGGTGCGCGACCACCGCACCCTCGGTGCCGCGCGCAACGAAGATCATCACGTTGCCCGCGAGCACCACCGCGTCGAACGGGCCGGGCGCGACCTCGGCTGGCAGGGCGGCGAGATCGGCCTCGACCCAGTCTAGTGCGGGCGCCTTGCTGCGGGCCCGAGCGAGGAGCTCGGCGTCGACGTCGACCCCGACCATGTGGTGGCCGCGGCGGGCCAGCTCGATGGCGACGCGCCCGGTCCCGCACCCGGCGTCGAGGATCCGCGCCCCGTCCCGCCCGACCAGGCCGTCGACGAGCGAGGCCTCGCCGTGGACGTCGTGCCCGCTCGCGGCGAGGGCCTCCCAGCGCTCGTCGTACTGCTCGGCCGGCGTCGGGACCCGGCGGGGCGCGTCGTCCACGCTCGTGATTCCACCACGCCGGCAATCCGGCGGTGGCGTCGGTCAGACCCGGCTCCCGGCACGGACCAATTGGGCACACCGACCGTCGCCTGGCACCGCACTCGGGGATACCTTGTGCGTATGGCCGAGTACCAGCACCTACTGGTCAAACCCGACGACGCCACCGTGCGGATCACGATGAACCGGCCGCAGCGGCGCAATGCGTTGTCCGAGGAGCACATGCGGGAACTGCTTGCCGCGTTCCGCGAGGTGGCCGAAACCGAGGCGACGGGTGTCGTGCTCGCCGGGGAGGGGCCGGTATTCAGCGCCGGGCACGACTTCGCCGATGTCGCCGCCCGCGACGAGGCCGGGGTGCGTGCCCTGCTCGAGGTCTGCACCGAGCTGATGCGCACCATCGAGTCCGTGCCGCAAGTGGTGATCGCGCGGGTGCACGGCCTGGCGACTGCCGCGGGCTGCCAGCTCGTCGCCTCGTGCGACCTCGCGGTGGCCGCCGAGTCGGCCGGGCTCGCACTGCCCGGCGGCGCCGGTGGCTGGTTCTGCCACACACCGGCCGTCCCGGTTGCCCGCGCGATCGGCCGCAAGCGGCTGATGCAGATGGCGCTCACCGGCGAGGTGATCGACGCAGCCACCGCGCTCGACTGGGGACTGGTCAACGCGGTCGTCCCCGACACCGACCTGGACGCGGCTGTCGACGACCTGCTCGCCCGCGCCACCCGCGGCAGCCGGACGAGTAAGGCGTTAGGCAAGCGCACCTTGTACGCGCAGCTCGACCGTTCGGAAGCGGACGCCTACGAGATCGCTGTCCCAGTCATGGCAGCCGCCTCACAGATGCTGGGCGCCCGCGAAGGCATGGCCGCCTTCCTGCAGAAGCGGTCCCCGGTCTGGCCGGACTGATCCACCGCGCACGGCGGCACGTCCGGGAAGTTAGCGCACGGTGGTCGCGTTAGCCTCCACAGTCAATGGGTGGAGGTGGCGATGGCAGACGTCCAACGGGGCCGGATCAAGATCGTCAAGGGACAGAAGCAAGTCCGTGCCTACGTCGGCGGAGAACTCGTGGCCGACACAATTCGGCCGGTACTCGTCTGGGAGAAGCCGCAGTACCCGACCTATTACCTTCCGTCAACCGACGTCCGGGCCACCCTCGAGGACACCGGCACCATCGAGCACTCGCCCAGCCGTGGTGACGGGCGCGTTCTCAACGTGGTGACGTCCAGGGAGACTCGCAAGGACGCGGCGCTGCGCTATCCGGACTCGCCAATTGACGAACTGCGCGACCTGGTCCGGTTCGACTGGGCGGCCATGGACGAATGGTTCGAGGAGGATGAGCCGGTGTACACCCATCCGCGCGACCCGTACACCCGGGTGGACATCCTCGCCAGCAGCAGAGCCGTGCGGGTCGTCGTCGACGGGGTCACCGTCGCCGAGTCGCACTCGCCGCGGATCCTGTTCGAGACCGGGCTGCCGCCGCGTTACTACCTGCCAGTCACCGACCTGCGCATGGACCTGCTGCGCCCGTCCCGCACCGAGACACACTGCCCCTACAAAGGGACGGCGAACTACTGGTCGCTCGAGGTCAACGGCACGCTGCACGAGGACGCGGTGTGGATCTACCGCGCGCCGTTCCCGGAGAGCCAGAAGATCGCCGGGCTGGCCGCCTTCTACAACGAGCGTGTCGAGCTCTACGTCGACGGGCAGCTGCAGCAACGCCCGCGCACCCCGTTGAGCTGAGGACCGTCATCTGGTGAGCGGCGCCAGGGCCGCTGCCAGCGGTTCGAGGATCACCGGTGACCAGTCGTGCGGCAGATTCATGATCGTCAGGTCGACCCCGGCATCGCGATAGGCGGCCACCCTCTCGACGGCGGGCCCGATGCCGGTCTGCGGGTCGATCACCACGTTGAGCGAGCAGGTGATCTCACTCGGATCCCGGCCGACATCGGCGCAGTGCGCAAGCAGTACGTCCTTGAGCCGGCGCCAGCTGTCGACGTCGCTCGTGATCAGGTTCCAGTGCTGCGCCCAGCGGGCCGCGGCGAGCAGCGTTCGCTTGGGCCCGCCGCCGCCGATGACGATCGGCGGGTGCGGCCGTTGCACCGGCTTCGGCTCGCAACGCGCGTCGGTCAGCAGCACGTAGCGGCCGCGCATCGTCGTGGTGTCCTGGCTGAGCAGGCCGATCAGCGCCTGGACGCCTTCGTCGAAGCGGTCGAACCGTTCTGCCAGCGGCGGCAGGTCGATGCCGTACGCGTCGCACTCGAGCTGGTTCCAGCCCGCGCCTACGCCCAATTCGAGCCGCCCGTCGCTGATGATGTCGACGGTAGCCGCCATGTTCGCGAGCACCGCCGGATGCCGGTAGATCATCCCGGTCACCTGGCAGCCGACGCGGATCCGTTCGGTAGCCTGCGCCATTGCGGCCAGCATCGTCCACGCCTCGAAATTCGGGCCCGCCAGGTTGCCCGTGAGCGGATAGAAGTGATCCCAGTTCCAGGCCGACTCGAACACTTCGATGTCGTCCGCGGCCACCCAGACGTCACGCATCCGCTGCCAGGTGGTGTGTTCCGGTCGAGTCTTGATCGCAAATCGCACGGCGAGAAGGCTATCCCTGCACTGCCTGACAAGGGAGCATCGCCATGATCATCGATTGTGCGCATTACCTGGACGGGCGCCGTCAGCATGAGGGCGCCATGTCGCTCGCGGACGCCGCGCAGCGGTGCGAGCAGGGCGGCTTCATCTGGCTGGGACTGTTCGAACCGAGTCCGGCTGAGCTTGCCCTCGTACGGGACAATTTCGGACTGCATGAGCTGGCAGTCGAGGACGCGCAGACATTTCACCTGCGGCCAAAGGTAGAACCGTACGAGGGCGGTGTGCAGCTGGTCATTCTGCGCACCGCGCGATACGACGACGACCGGGAGGAGGTGGACTTCGGCGAGATCAGCGTCTTCCTCGCCAAGCGGTTCGTGATCACCGTCCGGCAAGGTGTGGCAAGCGAACTGCATGGTGCGCGAGCACGCCTGGAACATCGGCCTGAGCTACTCGAGGCGGGCAGCGCGTCGGCGCTGTGGGCGATCCTCGATCAGGTCGTCGACAGTTACGCGCCGGTCGTCGCCGAACTCGAGCGCGACATTGGGCAGGTCGAGCAGACGGTGTTCTCCGGGGCGGTCGCGCCGACCGAGCGAATCTACTCGCTGCGCCGCGAGGCCACCGACTTCTACCGCGCGGTTCATCCGCTGCTGGCGGTCGTCGCCACGGTCGAGCGCGGTGACTGGGCCGGCGAGCTACTGCCGTACTTCCGCGACGTACACGACCATCTCGTGTTGGTCAACGAAGAGGTCGCGGCGCAACGTGACCTGCTCACCACGGTCCTGGAGGCGAACATGGCGGTGATCTCGGTCGAACAGACCAAGATCAGCGTGCAGCAGAACGCCACCATGGAGCGGCTCACGATCCTGGCGACAGTGTTCCTGCCATTGACCTTCGTCACCGGCTTCTTTGGCCAGAACTTCGAATGGCTGACAAACAATGTCCGCGGACTGGACGCCTTCCTCGCCTACGGCATCGGCGGGCTGGCCCTGCTCTGCCTTGCGCTGTTCTGGTGGTTCCGGCGCGGCGCGGGTCTACGCGCCGGCCGGTCAGCGCCAGCCGACGTCTCGAGCGAGTAGCTCCGCCCAGGTCTCCCGGCCAACCATCAGCCGGGCGACACCATCGCAGCCGGTGCTGCGGGGCCTGACCCTCATAGAGCCAGCAGCGCTGCGGTGATTTCGCCCAGCCGCTCGAGGCTGGGTAGGTGCCCTGTGCTCGGCAGTTCGAGCAGCTGCCCGCGTGGCATCGTCCGGGCCAGGTGCCGCGCGATCGCCTGGAAGTGATCCATGTCGTGCCCGCCGCTCACGACTACAGCGGGCACGTCGATGCGGGCCGGGTTGACGTCGGCCATCTGCGGACCGGGGACATCGCCGGCGGCGAGCTGCATCTCAAAGGCCTGCCGTTGCATCATGTGCACCCGCTCACGCGTCGCGTCATCAGCAGCCGGCCCCAACCAGGTGCGCACATTCAGCTCTACCGCGCCCGAGATGTCGCCGCGTTCCAATAGGGCGGTCTCCTCGGCGTCGAATCGTGCTGCGGTCGGCGTCAGCGGTAGGCCACGAAACGCCGGGCACAGCAGGAAGAGCCCGGTCACCCGCTTCGGTCGGCCGGCCGCCAGCTCCAGAGCGACCCGGCCGCCGTAGGATGAGCCGACCACCCTCGCCCGATCGATCCCAAGGTGATCAAGCAGCTCGGCCACGTCATCCGCATCGACCCACCGCTCGGCCGGAACGGGCGATCCGCCGTATCCGCGCAGATCGCAGCGCAACACCTGGTGCTCAGCGCCGCACGCCCTCCATTGCGGGTCCCACATCCGCATGTCGCACACGCCCGAGTGCAACAGCAGCAGGGGCTCCCCATCCCCGGCCACCTCGTGGTTCAGCACTGAGCCCTCCTCTTGCGCCTGGCCGGACGTGGGGGAGTGGCGGAATCACGCATCGGCAGCGTGCTGCTGATTACGGTTGCGGTACTCCCGCTCGTCCTGATCGACTCGCCCCGTCCACTCCGGAAGGAGCGAGCCAAATGACCGTCCAGCTGAACCACACCATCGTGCGCGTCGGCGACAAGCAGGAATCCGCTCGATTCCTGGTCGAGATCCTCGGGTTGCCCGAGCCGACCACGTACGGACCCTTCCTCGTCGTCCAGGTCGACAACGACGTCTCGCTCGACTTCGCCGACGACCACGGGCCGAGCCCACCCGCAGCACTACGCATTCCTCGTCGACGAGGCAGCCTTCGACGAGATCTTCGCCCGCATTCGCGAGCGCGGCTTGCCGTACTGGGCCGACCCGTTCCACCGGCAGCCCGGCGAGATCAACACCAACGACGGCGGCCGCGGCGTGTACTGGGACGACCCGAACGGCCACGCGCTGGAGATCATCACCCGCCCGTACGGCAGCGGGAGCGCTAGCCGCCCGACTATTCGGCGCCGAATGCCTTGATCTCGGCCTCCTCCTGCTCGGTCAGCTTTCGGGGGACCTCGCCGCTCGCCAGCTTCGCACTCTGCACCTGGTGCAGGATGTCCTCGACGATCTCGGGGTTAGCGAGCGTCGTGACGTTGCCGACGTCGGCGAAGTTCGACACCGCCGCGATGACCCGTCGCATGATCTTGCCGGAGCGGGTCTTCGGCATGTCCGCGACGATCCAGATGTTCTTGGGTTTCGCGATCGGGCCGATCTCGGTCATGATCGCGTCCGAGACCTTGCTCTGGATCTCGGGGCTCGGGGTGATCCCTGGCTTCAGCGCGACGTACATCTCGACCGCCCGACCCCGCAACTCGTCGATCACCGGGACCGCGGCCGCTTCGGCCACCTCCGGCACCGTGAGACACGCCGACTCGAGTTCCTTGGTACCCAGCCGGTGCCCGGCGACGTTGATCACGTCATCGACCCGGCCGAGGATCCGGAAGTAGCCGTCGGCGGCCTGCACCGCACCGTCGCCTGCGAAGTACGGCCAGTCGTGCCAGTCCGTGCTGTTCTTGTCCCGGTTGTACTTCTCGTAGTAGATCGAAGTGTACCGCTCGGGCTGCCCCCAGACCGTCTGGAAGCTGCCCGGCCAGGGATTGCGGATGCAGATGTTGCCGGCCTTGCCGCTGCCGGCCTCGACGACGCTCCCCGTCTCGTCGTAGATCACCGGGTAAATGCCCAGGACGCCAGGTCCGCAGCTGCCCGGCTTCATCGGCTGCAACGCCGGCAGCGTGCTGCCCAGGAAACCGCCGTTCTCCGTCTGCCACCAGGTGTCGACGATTGCCGCCTTGCCCTTGCCGACGTGCTCGTAGTACCACCGCCACACCTCGGGCTCGATCGGCTCGCCGACCGTCGTCATGTGCTTGAACTGGTAGTTGTACTTGGCCGGCTCGTCCGGGCCGAGCTTGCGCAGCATACGGATTGTCGTCGGCGCGGTGTGGAAGATGGTCACCCCGAGCCGCTCAGCTATCCGCCAGGCCCGTCCGGCGTCTGGATACGTGGGTACGCCTTCGTAGATCACGCTCGTCGTCCCGAGAGCCAACGGGCCGTAGACGATGTAGGAGTGCCCGGTGATCCAGCCGATGTCAGCCATGCACCAGTACGTGTCGTTCGGGTGGATGTCCTGGTAGTACTTCGACGTCCCGGTCACGTAGGCGAGGTATCCGCCGATGCTGTGCTGGGCGCCCTTGGGCTGCCCGGTCGTCCCGCTGGTGTACATGAGGAACAGCGGTGCCTCGGCGGGCATCGAGACGGGCTCGACGATCCTGCGGCGGTACTCGGGCATCACCTCGTCGATGAAGTAGTCCCGGCCCTCGACCATCGGGGTCTTCGATGAGTACTGGCCGGCGTGCCGGCGCCACACCAGAACCTTGTCCACCTCGTGGCCGAGATCCCGCGCCCGGGCCAGTGCCTCGTCTGCCTTGACCTTGTGGTCGATCAGCTCGCCGTTGCGGTAGTAGCCGTCCATCGTCACGAGGACGTGGCTCTGCGAGTCGGCGATCCGCTCGCCGCACGCCGCGCCGCTGAACCCGCCGAACACCTGCGAGTGGATGACACCCAGCCGGGCGCAGGCCAGCATCGAGACCGGCAACTCGGGGACCATGGGCAGGTGGAAGGTGACCCGGTCGCCGACCCCGAGGTCACAGAAGCCCCGCAGCAGCGCGGCGAACTCGTTGACCTGGTGATAGAGGTCCTGGTAGGTGATCGCCACAGGGTCGTCGCTCTCGGGTTCGGGAACCCAGATGATGGCCGCCTTGTTGCGGTCCGTCGCGAGGTGGCGGTCGACGCAGTTGTAGCTGGCGTTGAGGCGACCGCCGACGAACCACTTCCAGAACGGCGGGTTGCTGGTGTCGAGCAGGGTGTCCCAGCGCTTGTCCCAGGCGAGCAGGTCCGCGTACTCGGTGAAGCACTCGGGATAGTGCTCTTCGCTGAACCGCTCGAGGATGGCCGGGTCGGCCGCGTTGGCCTGCGCGACGAAGCTCGCCGGAGGCTGGTAGACCTCCTCCTCGCGCCAGTGAACGGCAATCTGTGCCTCGGAGGGCTGGGACTCCTGCCCTGCTTGTGTTGTCATGATGTTCCCTCTCTTTCCCTCTCGCCGGACGACTGTCAGGGGGACGAACTCGAACCTTGACGCCCCTCGAGCCGACCGGTGGGCCGGCTCGAGGGGAGCGCTAGCTCACCCCGCAAGGTACTACCGCGGCCAGGTTGGCAGAACCACCCGTTTGTAGGTTGCGTTGGTGACTCCGGCAAACGATGCGTACCACGCCAATGCCGCGGTGACGATGCCGAGCCAGCCGCCGACCTTGATCCATCCGTTCGTGTTGGCGACCTCGCCCTTGGACAAGGTTAGCCAGCCGATGGCCAGGAACCAGAACGTCGCGGCCAGCACGAAGAACACCAGGATGAGGATTCCGCTTGTGCGTGTGGATGCGATGAGCATGTAGGTGGTGAAGATCGCCCACGCCATGAGCCACACGCCGACGCCGTGCTGCAGGTCGAGGCCCACGGCTGCCTTGAAGTCTGTAGCGACGTGCGTGAGCAGGTACCAGAGCGACATCCAGAACGCGCCGTACGACGCGAACGCCAGCGCGCCGAACGTGTTCCCCTTGACGAACTCCCACATGCCCGCGAGCACTTGCACGATGCCCCCGTAGAACAGGGCAAGGCCGAACACGGTAGGTTCGACGGTCGCCACCAGGTGGGAGTTGTGCACTGACAGCACGAAGGTCGTCAGCGCGAACGCAGCGAGGCCGAGCGGGCCGGGATCGGCGATCGCGGTGACAGGACGCGGTGGTGGTACAGGACGCGGCTCTTGCTCCGTAGCAGCCATTGTTCGCTCCTCTCGATTCACGGGCTCCCGCCCATGACCCTGCGTCCGCCGCCTCGCGCCGGACGTGCCGAATGTGCCGATGTGCCTGAACGTGCCAGTGGTCGACACCTGCGCGCAGCAGTCCCACGTCCTGAATCGCCAGACGTTGCGATCTAGTCGCCGTGCGGTTGCCGACGGTGCGCCGGGCGGTCGATTCAGCGCGCCGAACGGTCGAGGGTGTGCAGTTCCCCCGCCAGCGATTCGGGGGCGTGCAGCCGCACCATCACGCGTCCCACGTTGCCGGGCAGCCGGCGCCGGGTGAGCAGCGAGACGAGCACCATCGCCGCAAACGCCAATGGGACGGCGCACGCAGCAGGCTGCTCCAGCAACGCGCCGGGCCAACCACGGCCCACTCCTCCGATGACCGTGACCAGCACGCCTGTCGTCGCGAGCAGGCCGCCGACCGCCAGACCGGTGACCGCGCCGACATCGGTCAGCCGCCGCCACCACACGCCGAGCACCAGCAGCGGGCAGAAGGTCGACGCCGCAAGCGCGAAGGCGAGCCCGACGACCGCGGCGAGACCCAGGTGCTGGCTGGGCAGGCTGAGCAGGTACGGCACACCGATGGCTACCACCGCGCTGACCCGGAACGAGCGGATGCGCTCCCGCCGCGGCCCTTCCGCCCGGGCGCGCGGCAACCGCTGGCGAAGGGGATGGGTGTGCAGCACGTCCTGCGACAGGACGCCCGCCACGGAGACGGTGAGCCCGGAGGCGGTCGACAGGAACGCCGCGAAGGCGCCCGCGGTGACCAGCGCGCCCAGCAGGAGGCCCGGAAAGCCGCCGAGCATCCGCTGGGGCAGTAGCAACACGGTCGCGTCGGTATTCCCGGTGAGCAGCAGGTCCGGCGCGTAGTGCCTGCCAAGCGCGCCGAACAGGGTCGGCAGCAAGTAGAACGACGACAGCAGCACGATCACCACGAGCGTGGTGCGGCGAGCGTCGCGCCCGTCTGGGTTGGTGTAGAAGCGGACGAGCACGTGCGGCAGTCCCATCGTGCCTAAGCAGATGGCAAGGATCAGCGACAGGCTGGCATATAGCGGGTGCTCCTTGCCCGATCCGAGCGGCCGCAGCCAGTCGGCGTTGCGCTGTGCCGGCAACGAGTCGATCACCGGTACCACGTCACCACGCTGCAGGACCACGTTGCTGTGCGCGGCGATGCGGTGCTTTCCGGCGCCGAGCGCCACGGAGCCATCGACGGCGTCGCCGTCCACCCGGCCGGTGATCGTGAGCGTCTCCGCCGTCGGGAACGACACGGTGGTGTCGGCGGCGACATTCACCGTGGTCCGCGCGGGCGCCGTCGGGTAACCGGAGGCGACACCATCGCCGCGGTGCTGCCAGGCGATCAGGACGATCATCGCCGGGACGAGCAGGGCCGTGAACTTGAGCCAGAACTGGAACGCCTGCGCGAACGTGATCGAGCGCATGCCGCCGACGCTGACGGCGGTCAGCACGACGGCACACACGACCAGGCCGCCGACGAACCGCGGCGCGCCGGTCTGGGTGGTCAGCGTGAGGGACGCGCCCTGCAGCTGCGGTACCAGGTACAGCCAGCCGATCAGCACGACCAGCACGCTCGCCATCTGGCGCACCAGCGCCGAACCCAGCCTGATCTCCGCGAAGTCGGGCAGCGTGTATGCGCCGGAACGGCGCAGCGGGGCGG
The DNA here is from genome assembly GCA_963839175.1 of uncultured Actinomycetota bacterium. GTDB lineage: Bacteria > Actinomycetota > Actinomycetes > Mycobacteriales > Jatrophihabitantaceae > CAWIUB01. The sequence continues at coordinate 206,024 of CAWIUB010000050.1, read as the reverse complement.
CCACCAGGGCGAGCAGCACCAGATAGCCCGCGGTGTAGCCGACCGGGTACCAGAGCACGTCGAATCCGTAGGCGAGGATCAGCCCGGCGATGCCCAGGAAGGACGCCGCCGACAGGTACTCGCCGCCGATCGCAGCCGCATTCCAGCCGGGCGTGACTGCCCGCGAGGCGACGTAGAAGTCGCCTGTCGTGCGGGCACGGCGCAGCCCCAGCGCGCCGGCCGTTACCGTCGCGACGCTCACCGCGGCGACAGCCACGATGGCGTAGCCATGTTCGAGAGCCATCGCGTCCGCTACCTGCGCCGGACGAGTTGGATGAATGCCCGCTCGTTGCGCTCGGCCTGCCGAACGGCATAGCCGGCGACCCCAATCAGCGCCGGATAGACCAGCACGCCCAGCACCAGCCATGGCAGCGGAACCCCGAGCAGGCGCAGTTGCGCGAAACGAGGCACGAACGCGCCCACCAGCGCGGTGCCGAACAGCACGATTGCGGCACAGGCGCACACCACGCCGGCGAGGCGACGCTGGCTGCGGATCAGCGAGGACATGTAGACCTCGCCCAACGCGGTCTGCTCGTCGATCTCGCGGGTGGCCGGTCGCTGCGGGACCCGGCGCGCCGCCTCGGTGCGGGGATGCGTGATCCGTACCCGGCGCACCGGCTGCTCTGTCATCGCCACCCAGCCGGGGCGTGCCGGACGAGGCGGTCACGCAACTCCCGGGTGTGCCGGCGGCTCACCGGCAGCTCCTCGCTGCCGAGGCGCACGCTGCAGTGCCCGTCGACCAGGCGCAGCTCGTCCACGTGCGCCAACGCGACGAGTGTGCTGCGGTGGATACGCACGAACCCCGCGTCCGCCCATCGCTCCTCGAGGGTAGACAGCGCCGTCCGCACCAGGTGGCTCTCCGTTGCGGTATGCAGACGTGCGTAGTCACCCTGCGCCTCGACGTAACGCACCTGCGAGCGCCGCACGAACCGAGTCACTCCCGCCAGCTCGACCGAGATGGTCTCGTCGCCGCCCTCGACGCCAGTCGACCCTCCCCCGTTCACCACGCGGCGGACCGCCTCGGCCAGCCGATCCTCCCGCACCGGCTTCATGACGTAGTCGGTGGCTTGCAGCTCGAAAGCGTCGACGGCGTGGTCGTCGTACGCCGTCACGAACACGATCTGCGGGCGCTCGGCGAACCGGGCCACGACCCGGGCGAACTCCATGCCGTCCAAGCCCGGCATCTTGATGTCGCAGAAGACGACGTCAACCGGCTGCTCGGTCAGCAGCGTCAACGCCTGCTCCGTGCTGGCCGTGCTGTGCACCCGCCCGACTCGAGGATCGGCCCGCAGCAGGTACGCCAGCTCCTCACGGGCCGGAGCCTCGTCCTCGACCACGAGGACGCGCAACCGCGGCCGACCCGAACGACCCGCCGGCACGTCCCCCGTCATGCTGCGGAGGCTACCGTGCGCTGAGCGTTCGGAGACGGCACAACGCCGGCCACGCTGCTGCCATCGGCCACCCCTCTCAATCGGCCGCGGCGTACGCCGTCGCGTCGGCGTGCACGCCGGGCGCGAACTTCGGCACGCGGAAGCTCACCTTGGTTCCGGCCGTCGGTGCGGTCTCGACAACCAGACCGTATGAGTCGCCAAAGACCTGGCGCAGCCGCGAGTCGACGTTGCCCAGGCCTACCGACGCCGACCCGGCGTCGTGGCCGAGCGCTCTGCGGATCACATCCGGGTCGGAGCCGGCGCCGTCGTCTTCGACGGTGATGAGCGCGTCGTTGCCCTGGTCGACCACCGTGATCGACACAGTAACGGAGCCGGCGTGCCCTTCCAGTCCGTGGCGTACGGCGTTCTCCACGAGCGGCTGGACGACGAGGAACGGCACGGCCGCCGGGAGCACCTCGGGCGCCACCCGCAACGACACGCTGAGCCGGTCGCCGAAGCGCGCCTGCTCGAGCACCAAATAGCGCTCAATGTTGCGCAGTTCCTCGGCCAGGGTGGTGAACTCGCCACCACGCCGCAGCGCATACCGGGTGAAGTCAGCGAATTCCAGCAGCAGCTCGCGGGCGCGCTCCGGGTCGGTGCGCGTAAACGAGGCCACCGCGGTGAGCGAGTTGTAGATGAAGTGCGGGCTGATCTGCGCACGCAGCGCTCGCAGTTCGGCCTCCATCAGCCGGATCCTCTGCCGGTCGGCGCTGGCAAGCTCCACCTGCCCGGACACCCACGTCGCGACCTCCTCGACGGCGCGGACAAGCATCGCGGAGACGTCGCGGCCGTAGGCGACCAGGGCGCCGACGACCGCCTCGCCGTCGACGATCGGGCTAGCCACCGCTGCCCGGGCCGGGCAGTCCGGTGCACCGCACGACACGGCGCTGGGCTCGAGCACCGCTGTGCGGCCGTGCTCGAGCACGTCGCTGACGTGCGCGATGGCGCGGCTCGCGTGGTTGTGTGACACACCGTCCAGGGCGAGCGTTCGGGACCGGTCGGTGAGCGCGACCGCAGCGGTGCCCAACAGGGCGCGGAGGTGCTTTACCGCGCGCTGGGCACCCTGCTCGGTGAGCCCCTCGCGCAGGTTCGGTGCGGCGAGGCTGGCCGTGTGCAGCATGTCGAACGTCGCCCGGTTGGCCGAGGTGCCGAGGTCGCGCCGACGCCGAACGACCGCTATCGCGGTGACCGCCACCACCACGATCAGGATGGCCGTAAGCAACGGCAGTGCGCTCACTTCACCTCATTTCCAGCGGAAGTGGACGAAGAGCCGGCCGAAGTTGTCGGAGTCCTTCTCGATTCGGTGATAGAGCGGCCTGATGTCCTGTCGGTCGAGGAACCGTAGTACCCGCTTCTTCAATTGCCCCGAGCCCTTGCCCGGAATGATCTCGACGAGCGGCGCCTTCTTCGCGATGGCCTCGTCGATGATCGCGCGAAGCGCCCGATCGATCCCTTCGCCGTGGTTGTAGATCTCGTGCAGGTCGAGCTTGAGCTTCACCCGGCCATCGTCGCATGCACCGGGCGCTTCAGCCTTCCGCACCTGCGGCGCACAGCCAAGCGTTCGCCCGTTACGCCGATCGTGAACGTCGGCGCGGGGCCGGCGGGTGGGGTGGTGGACTACCGCTCATGGAGATTCTCGTGCTCGGCGGCACGGCCTGGCTGGGACGGGAGTTGGCGCACCAGGCGGTGCTCCGCGGGCAGGCCGTGACCTGCCTGGCGCGGGGGGTGAGCGGGCCGGTCGCTGAGGGCGCCCGGCTGATCGCGACCGACCGGCGCCGTCCCGACAGCTATGACGCGGTCCGCGACCGGAATTGGGACGCAGTGATCGAGGTCTCGTGGCAGCCAGGCCTTGTCCGGGCGGCCCTTGCGGCGCTGGGCGAGCTGGCGGCGCACTGGACCTGCGTCTCGTCCGGCAGCGTGTACGCCTCCCATGCGACGCCTGGCATTGACGAGACCGCGCCACTGCTGCCTGCGTCCGATCGGGACGAAGTCGACCGTGCGCATTACGGCGAGGCGAAGGTGGCTTGCGAGCAGGCGTCGGCGCAGCTCGTCGGCGACCGGCTGCTGGTGGCCCGAGCCGGATTGATCGGCGGTCCTGGCGACCACACCGGCCGGAGCGGCTACTGGGTCGCCCGGGCCGCGCGCGAGCCGCTTGCACCGATGCTCGTCCCGGACTCCCCGGACCTAGCGGGATTTCCGGCCTTCGTAGTTGATCAGTGCGACACGCCCTTGTGGTGCTTGGGATTCGTGGCTCGAGAGTGTATTACCTATATATGGCTTCTATTGTGGGGAAGCGGCAGGGCAACCAGACGTACTACTACCTGGTCGAGTCGGCGCGGGTGGGCGGCAAGCCCCGGATCGTGTCCCAGCAGTACCTGGGCAGCGCGGAGGAGGTCGCGGCCAAGTTGTCCGGCGCGCCGACGGGACAGCCGGTCCGCACCCAGCACAAACGTTTCGGGGACCTGGCCGCGGTGTGGTCGACGCTCGATCGGCTGGGCGTGGCGGCGGTGATCGACCGGGTGGCGCCGCGGCACGCGAACGCCACGGTGCCGGTGGGCACCTACATCGCGTTGGCGACCGCGAACCGGATCGTGGCGCCCTGCTCGAAGCTGGCCTTCGCCGACTGGTGGGTCAGCACCGCCGGGCCACGGTTCACCCGCCTGTGCAGGGCCGCGACCGATCACCGCCGGTTCTGGGACGCGATGGACCGCCTCGACGCGCCCGATCTTCAGCTCATCGAGGCCGAGCTGGGCCGGCGCATGGTCAGCGAGTTCGGGCTGGACCTATCCGGGCTGATGCTGGACATGACCAACTTCGCCACCTACATCGACACGGCCAACCCGAAGGCGCCGATCGCCCAACGCGGCAAGGCGAAGCAGAAACGCACCGACCTGCGCCTGGTCGGACTCGCGTTGGTCGTCACCGCCGACGGCGCGATACCGCTGCTCTCGCACGCCTACGCCGGCGACCGGCCCGACGTCACCCAGTTCGGCACCGTCATCACCGAACTGAGCACCCGCTACCGGCAACTGGTCGCGGGCCTGGAGTCGCTGACCGTGGTCTATGACGCCGGACAGAACTCCCAGGACAACCAGGAACTCATCGAAGCCTCCGGGCTGGGGTTCGTCGGCTCGCTACCGCCCTCACAGCACCCCGAACTGCTGCCATCCCGGCCAGCGACTACCGACCCGTCGACCGGCAGCGCTACCCCGGGCTGGGCTGCGTGGACACCACCGTCACCGCGCTCGGGGTGACCCGCCGCGCGGTGCTGACCCACTCACCGACCCTGCACGCCAAACAGTCGGCCGGTTTCGACCAGACCCTGGCCAAAACCCGCGCCCGCCTCGGCGAGTTGCAGGCCCGCCTGGCCCGCGGCCACACCCGCCGCGACAAGGCCGCCGTCCAGGCCGAGATCGCGACGATCTGCAAACCCCGCTGGGTCAACCAAGTCATCACCACCACCCTCACCGGCACCGAGCCCGCCGAGTTGCGCCTGTCCTGGCGCACCGATACCCGCGCCCGCCGACGCCTCGAGGATCGCCTGTTCGGCAAACGGATCCTGTTCACCAACCGCGAGCACTAACCCAGGTCATCGACGTTCGCGACCTCGCGGCCTGGCTGCTCGATGCCGCGCAGACGCACGTGACGGGCACCTACAACGCGGTTGGCCCGGTCGTCCCGTTCGACGCTTGGGTTGAGCTGTCTCGCGCGATCGGCGGCCACACCGGGCCGGTGGTCCGAGCCGAGCCGGCCTGACTGCTCGAGCAGGGCGTCAATGAGTTCATGGGCCCCGAATCGCTGGCGATGTGGCTGGCCGATCCGGACTGGCTGGGCTTCTCGGCCCGCAGCGGTGCTGCCGGCGCTGCAGCTGGCCTTCGCCACCGCCCACGAGCCGATCTGCTCACCGACCTGCTGGTCTGGGAACGCGAACAGGGCCTCGACCGGACCAGATCCGCCGGCCTGAGCTCGGCCCGCGAACGGCAGCTGCTCGCCGCGTTGGCGCGGATCGCTGCTGGCCCGAGCGGGTTCTTCTTACGGCCGGCTTGACGATCGGCACACCGCTGCCATTTGGTTACCGGCGTTCGCGGTCGCGGATGGACATGAGCGCGTCCAGAGCGAGTTCGAGTGTCGCAGTTTGCCGGCGCCGTGGTAGCCAACCTCCTGAGCTGACCGCGTGCAGCGCGAGGCCGTCGGCCACGGCGATAGCGGCGTGCGCCGCCAGCGCGCAGGTGGCAGGCGAGGCGTGATCGCCCCACGCGGTCATGTACGCCTGGGTGACGGCCTGGTGGATCTCGGCGAGGGCGTCGCGCTGGATGCGGGCGAGTTCCGGCATCGTCGCCGCGCGGGCCGCGAACGCGAGATGAATGCGGGACTCGACCACGCGCCGCTCGTCGAGGGGTAGCAGTTCGGCGAGCACCGCGGTCAGGTTCTGGCGGACGTCGGCGCCGGGCTTCACGGCCTCAAGACGCGATCGGATTCGCCTGACGACCTCCTCGTAGGCGGCCGCCAGCATCCCGTCCTTGGTCGGGAAGTAGTGCTGGACCGTCCCGATGGAGACCTTCGCGCCGGTGGCGACCTCGCGGATGCTCACCTGGTCCAGGCCGCGCTCGGCCACGATGTGCAGCAGCGCCTCGGTGACAGCCTCTTTCCGTATTGGGCTTGACTCTCGCGCCATGAGTGAGCATCATACAGTCGTATGAAACCATACAGTCGTATGACGATTCCACGAGGCCTCCTCACCGGCACCCTCGCGGCCATGGCCCTGGTCTGGGGGCTGTTCGCGATCGACCCGGGGCGGAACCTCATATCCTCTGGAGTGCAGACCGCGGTCTACGCAGGGCTGCTTGCCCTGACCGCCCGAAGCCGGCGCGTCAAGATCCTGCTCGTCCGCACAATCCAACGCTGGACCATCAACCCGCTGATGCGCCTGCTGCTCGCGATCGGCATCAACCCGTTCGGCCTGGCGATCCTGGAGACCCGCGGACGCACGTCAGGCAAACCCAGACGGGTACCGGTCGGCAACGGCCGCACCGGTGACGCGTTCTGGATCATCGCCGAACACGGCCTGCGTGCCGGATACGTGCGCAACATCCAGCACGACCCGCGGGTGCGGGTGCGGCTGCGTACCGGCCTGCGCTACCGCTGGGTGTCCGGCCTCGCCACCATCCTGCCCGACGACGACCCGCTGGCCCGCCAACGGCGCATCATCCGCTGGCACCCGCTACGCGCCTTCAACGCGATCAACGTTCGCGTGCTGGGTGCCGACCTGCTCACCGTGCACGTACGGCTGATCCTCAACGGGTCAACCGGTCCGGCCAAGGCCACCACGCCACAGGCCAGCGAGACGACCGTACCCCGCCCGGTAGCGGAGCCGCTTGCGACGACGGGCAGGTCGGCCTGAAGCCAACCGCTACGTTCGCGGTATTTCACGATGCCGATGAGAAGGCCCTGCATCGTGATGCCGTAGTTGCGCACGGCGGCGCCGCCTGACCGGGACGACATGCCGCCCTGAGAAGTGACCTGGCGTCCTACAGCCTGGGCAACATCGCGCTGGCCACCTTCGCACTTGCCCGGCCTCGAACTGCGCCACCGCCGCGAGCCCGTGTGCGCGGCGACGGGTCAGGCCGACTGAGTGGCCACGCCGGCGGCAGGTCGAGTCGCGTTGCGGTGTGCTTGCGGGCTGAGGCCGTAGAGGCGCTTGAACGCGGTGCTGAAGGTGAACGGGCTGCCGTAGCCGACCTTGCGGGCGATGGCGCCGACGGTGGCGCCCGGCTCGAGCAGCAGGTCGGACGCGAGGGCCAGCCGCCAGCCGGTGAGGAACGCCATCGGCGGCTCGCCCACCAGGCCGGTGAACCGCCGGGCCAGGGCAGCGCGGGAGACGCCGACGTCACCGGCCAGGTTGCCCACCGTCCAGGGATGTGCGGGGTTGTTGTGCAGCAGGCGTAGCGCGCGCCCGACGACCGGGTCCGTGTGCGCCGCGTACCAGGCCGGGGCGTTGGCTTCGGGGCGGGCGAACCAGGCTCGCAGGACGGCGACCACCAGCAGGTCGAGCAGCCGGTCGAGCACCGCCTCCTGGCCGACGTCGTCCTTGCCGATCTCTTCGGCGAGTAGCGGGATGACCGGGCAGTGCCATTCGCCGTCGCGCAGCACGATCAGCTGCGGCAGCGCATCGAGCAGCCGCCGGCTGATCTCGCCGTCGGCCTGGTAGGTGCCGGTGAGCACGACCGTAGCACCGTCAGCGCTGTTGCCCCAGGTGCGCACCCCCTGGTCCATCGCCGCAGCGACGCTCCGCCCGTCGAGCGTCGTGCAGACCTGGCCCGGATGGATGATCACCTGCGGCGCGGTGGCCGGCGTGTCGGCGACGGTGTACGGCTCGGGCCCGCGGATCACCGCGACGTCGCCGGGGTGCACCGGCTGCGGGTCGGCGCCGTCGAACATGACCCAGGCGGTGCCGCGCACCATTGCCACGACGGTGAGCGGCGCCTGGTCCTGGATGCGCAGCGACCAGGGCGGGTCCATTACCGAGCGGAGCAGGAAGGCGCCGCGGGCGCGGGGACCGTTGAGGAAGCCGACCAGTGCGTCCATCCGCGCAGTGTAGACGCTGACGAATGAAATCGAGCGAATCAGCTATGTACCGTCTGGCGTGGCGTCGGTTGACTGAGCGCCATGACGACAACACTTGTTCTTGGCGGTAATGGCAAGACCGGAAGCCGGGTCGCGGCGCGGCTGCAGCGACTCGGCAAGTCGGTGCGGATCGGCTCGCGCACCGGCGAGCCCCCCTTCGACTGGGACCACGAGCCCACCTGGACAGCGGCGCTGCACGGCGTCGACGCGGTCTACATCAGCTACTACCCCGACGTGTCCTTCCCCGGCGCGGCCGACCGGATCGGCGCGTTCGCGCGTACGGCGGTCGCGCACGGTGTGCGTCGGCTGGTGCTGCTATCCGGCCGCGGCGAGCCCGACGCGCTGCCGAGCGAGGACGGGGTGCGCAGCTCGGGCGCGGAGTGGACCGTGCTGCGGGCGAGCTGGTTCGCGCAGAACTTCAGCGAGCACTTCCTGCTCGAGCCGGTACTCGACGGCGTGATCGCGCTGCCGGCGGCCGACGTCGCCGAGCCGTTCCTCGACGTCGACGACCTCGCCGACGTGGCCGTCGCCGCGCTGACCCAGGACGGGCACGCCGGCCAGGTCTACGAGCTGACCGGCCCCCGGCTGCTGACCTTCGCCGACGTCGCCGACGAACTGACCCGAGCGACCGGGCGCGAGGTGCGGTACCTGCCGGTCACCCCCGAGCAGTACGGCGCGGCGGCGATGCGGGCCGGCGTCCCTGCCGAGGAGGTCGAGCCGCTGACCGAGCTGTTCACCCGCGTGCTCGACGGGCACAACGCGTACCTGACCGACGATGCCGAGCGGGTGCTGGGCCGGCGGCCCCGCGACTTCGCCGACTACGCCCGGGACGCTGCGGCCACCGGCGTGTGGGCCGCCGACCGCCTCCAGGACGCCCAATGATCGACAGCTACTCCCGCGGGCTGACCCTGGCCGCCGCGATCGGCGCGGGTATCACCGCCGGGGTGTACTTCGCCTTCTCCACATTCGTCATGACCGGCCTGCGCCGGCTGTCGCACTCGCAGAGCATCGCGGCAATTAACGCCATCAACAAGGCGGCGCCCAACCCGCTGTTCATGCTGGCGCTGTTCGGCACCGGCATCGTGTGCATCCTGCTCGCCATCTCCGGGGTCCAGCACCGCGACGACCCGGCCGCCGTCTGGCAGATCGTCGGCTGCGCGCTCTACCTGCTCAGTGTGCTGGTGACCATCGTGTACCACATCCCACACAACGAAGCGCTGATGAAGATCGACCCGAACTCCGCCGGAGCGGCCACACCTGGTCGCACTTCGTCACACCGTGGCTGGCGTGGAACCACGTCCGGACGCTCGCCGCGATCGGCGGGACGGCGTGCCTCACCCTCGCCCTGCGCGCCAGCTGACATGTGGTCTGCCCGGAACTCCGCTGCACCCGTCGATGTGTCGCAAACGCCTGCCAGACTATGACGCGATCGGGGTCATTGCATGCTAACCGCTGTGCGGGCTGTTGCGGTGAGCAGCTGCCGCTAGTGGAAGGCGAAGTAGCGCAGCCATAGGTAGCCGATGGATACGGTGATGGTGACCAGCGTGGTGGGGATGCCGTAGCGCAGAAACTGCATGAACGTGATGCGGTGGTCGTGCCGGGCGGCGATGGCGAGCATGACGATGTTCGCACTGGCGCCGATCGGGGTGGCGTTCCCGCCGAGGTCGGCACCGAGAGCGAGCGCCCACCACAGGGGATCAGGGTCCGTGCCGGCGGGCAGGTCCGCCGCGACTGTGTGCACGACCGGCGCCATCGTGGTCACGTAGGGAATGTTGTCCACGATTGCCGAGAGCACAGCGGAGACGCCGATCAGGACGGTGGCACCGAGAAACATGCGGCCGTCGATCGTGTCAGCGAGCGCGTCGCCGATGGTGTCGATAACGCCGGTCTTGGCGAGGGCGCCGACCATGATGAACAAGCCGGCGAAGAACGCCAGGGTGCTCCACTCGACCTCGCGCAGCAAGGCCCGGTCGTCGCGAGCAGCGAGCATCAGCATGCCAGCGCCAAGCAGCGCCACAACCGACGGTTCGTAATCCAGAACGCCGTGCAGCGCGAAGGCGACAGTCACCGCGGCGAGCACGGACAGGGACCAGGTCAGCAGTTGGCGGTTGCGGATTCGGTCGCGTGGATCGCTCGCCATCGCTTTGGCGGCGAGGTTGGGATCGTGTTGGAGGTGCTTGCCGAACATGATTCGGCACAGCGCGGCGAGCGCGACGAGCAGCACGACGACGAGTGGCGCCAGGTTGCTGAGGAAGTCGAGGTAGGACAGTCCGGCCTGGCTGCCGATGATGATGTTCGGCGGGTCACCGATCAGCGTGGCGGCGCCGCCGATATTGGAGGCGAGGATCTCGGCGACCAGGAAGGGCACCGGGTGCAGGCCGAGCTCGCGGGTCACCGCGATCGTCATCGGCCCGACCAGCAGCACGGTGGTCACGTTGTCGACCAGGGCCGACGCGGCGGCGGTGAGCAGGACGAGGCTGATCAGCAGTCGGTACGGCCGTCCGCCGGTCAGGTGGACCGCGCGCAGGGCGAGATAGTCGAACAGGCCGGTCTGCTGGATCGCCCCGACGATCACCATCATGCCGAGCAGCAGGAAGATGACGTTCCAGTCAATGCCGAACCGCTCGGAGTGGAACGCGTCGTGGGCGTCGACGACCTTGAGTGCCAGCAGCACGCCCGCGCCGACCAGCACGACGGCAGCGCGGTTGAGTCTCTCGCTAGCTATGGCCAGGTAGCCGACTGCGAAGACGGTGACCGCGATGATTGCCGCCACCGGTGACCTCCGTGTTCGTCAGGATCTGATCTACGCGTGCCAGCTGACTGCGACCAGAAGGTCCGCAGAACGGGCAGCGGACCGTGAGTGGTGTCGGCATACCGGCCTCCGCATCGCGCGGCACGACAGCGCAGCCGGCCAGCGAGGTCGAACTGTGCAAACATCATCATCGGCGATGACCTCGCGCACATGGCATCACGTCGGCGAGGAACCGCGATCACTGTTTGCCGACGGTCGGCAAGCACCGTGGACCAAGGCTTTGACGCGGTCAGGTCGGCGGCCAGCCGAGCAATCTGGCGCCAGTGGCGGCGACGTGCAGGGCGAGCCAATCCGCTGGATCCCTGGGGTTGTACCCGGTCAAGGTGCGGATGCGAGCCAGCCGGTAGGTCACCGCACGTACCGACAGGTGCAACCGCCGCGCGGTCGTCGTCGCCTCTGCGCCGCTGCCCAGGAAGGCGGTCAGTGTATCCAGCAGCGGCTCGGCCCCGCCTCGCGCACCGGTCAGTGGGCCGAGCACAGTGTCGACCAACTCGGTGATCGCGTCGACATCGCGCAGCAGCACGCGGTACACCGCGAGCCGCTGCACGCTGATCACCCGCTCTGGCCACTCGATCCGCTCGGCTAGGTCCAAGGCCTCGCGTGCCTCGCGGTAGGACGTCGCAATACCGGTCGGGCCGGCCTGGACCCGTCCAATCACCGCCCGCCAGTGCTCGCCGGTCGCCATCTCGCCCACGGCCCCATCGGCCAACCCGCTCAGCCAGTCCGGTTCGGCCAGGCCCGGCGCATCGACGGCGGCGGACACGACGCACACCAGATGCCCGTCCTTGGTGGCCACTAGTGGCTGGTGTCGAACGGCTGCCTGAGGGGGTGACCGCTGACGGCGGAGTGCCGGTGGGCCGGTGTCGCGGCGCCTGGGTCGAGTTGAGCGCGACCTGCGATCGGTGCTGCTGTGAGCGATTTGCGGTGGCGGTGAGGTGGTGGCGGCCGCTTGTGGCTGCCGGGTACGGCGTTGTGCTGCCTGGATCGGCCTATCCGGCCGCTGTGGCCCATCCTTGGTTCGGCGTGCCGGCCACGGCGAGCGCGGCCAGGCGTGCGAGGTTGACGGCGGCGGCGAGCAGGGCGAAGTCGGCGGCGACCTTGGTCTGTCCGCGGACCCGGGCGCGCCTGCCGCCGTGGTGGCGGCGCATCAGGTGCCCGATCTTGCGTTCCACTTTGGGTCGGGTGGCGCGGTAGTCGGCGACCCAGTCCGGGTCACGCTGCCGGTGCCGTGCGTGGGCGAGTTGCTGCTCATACGGGCCGATGCCGATGCTGCGCCCGCCAGCGGCCTTGGTGCACTGCTCGCGCAGCGGGCAGCCGGTGCAGGCCTGGCCGAAGCTGGCGGTGCCGGCCCCGTCGGCACCGCGGCGGATCGGCGCGGTGTTCCCGGCGGGACAGGTCACGCTGTCCTGTTCGAGGTCGATGTCGAAGCGGTCCTTGCTGAACAACCCGCCCGCGGCGACCGGCTGCTGGGTCTTGCACTTGGACTCGATCCCGGCTTGGTCCAGCCGGTCGTGGAACTGTCCAGTGCCGTAGGCGTTATCGCCGTAGACACTGGCCTGATCCGAGCCGGCGTCGCTACCGGCATCACCGGCCTGCCCAGAGTCGCTGCCCGGCGCGGCCTCGCCGGCGGTATCGGATGCCTCGACGACCTCGTCAGCAACCCCATCGGTGCCGGTGCCGGTGTCGGTGGCCTCGCCGGTGTCGGTGTCGTGGTCGGTGTCGTGCTCGTCGAGCAGGTCTGCGATGAGGTCTTCGGCGACGCTGGCGTCCCCGGCGTTACCGGCGCTCACCGTGGTGGCGGTGATGATCTCGGTGTCGGGGTCGATGCCGACATGCCCCTTGTAGCCGTCGAAACCGCGCGCCGCGGTCTTGTGCCCGTGCCGGGTCTCGGGATCCACGGTGGAGATCACCCGGTCTTTGGCGACCCGCCGGGCGATCCGGAACACCCCGGCCTCGTCGCGGTCGAGGTCTTGGCCGAGCACGGTGGCCAGCAACGCCGCGGCCTGGGCCACCGCGTCGGTGAGTTCTCTGCCGTCCAGCACCGCCAGCAGCGCCATGCCGTCGCGGGCCAGCGCGTCGACCAGCTCGGCCCGCGCGTCCGGGTCGTCGTAGTCACACACCGGCTTGCCCGCAGCGACGTAGTCGTCATCACGCCCCAGCACCGCCCGGAGCTCGCCGGCCAGCTCGCTGTCTGCGGCTTTGAGCAGCCCCCGGATCGCCGAGCGGACCAGGGTGACGGTGTCCATCGTGGCGACCGCGTCATACAACGCTGTGGAGTCCAGCACCCGCCGCCGGCCCACCAGCCCGGCCGCCTTGGCCACCTCGAGCACCATGTCGAAGATCCGGTCCGGCGCGGCCGAGGCGGCCAGCCGGGCGCGCATGTCCACCAGCACTGTGTGCACGAACCCCGGGTAGTCGAAATCCAGCCCGCCCGCCGCGTACTTCCACCGCGCGTCGAAGCAGAACCGGTCGGCCGCCTCCCGGTCGCTGCAGCCCTCGATGCGTTGCAACACCATCACCACCGCCACGATCTGAGGCGGCACGCTGCGTCGGCCCACATCGGTGAACAGGTCGGCGAACATCTCATCGGGGAACAGCCGGTGACACTCCCGGTGCAGCAGCCCGTAGATCGACTCCGGTCCGACCCGGCCGTCACAGAACCCGGCCGTGGACCGGAACAAATCAGCCTGCCTCGGCGCCAGCCCCAACGTCACGACTCACCCCGGCAACCACGTCCCTGCGGCATAGGCACATGCTCCCAGAGATGATCAACAAGACGCGGCACCGCCACGCGACGAAAAACACCAGCCACCTAGCGCCTCATGTCCGGGCCACCGCGCCCGCAGATGCTGTTCGACCGACCCAACCGCGACACCCGTATCCCGGAACGCCCGGCCGGCCCGGACAACGGCCACCAGGTGTGGTGCGGTCAGCCGCAACCCGAAACGTTCCGCGCGCGACACCAACCCGCGTATCTCCGCACCGCCGCCGAGCAGGTCATCCACAAACTCGCGACGCCGCGCCTCCTCGGCCCGGATCAGCGATCGGCCCGCCGCCACATACCCCTCGGCGACCGCAGCCAGCGCATCATCAGCGGCCCGCAACACCGTCTGACCGGCAGCGCTGAGCGCGCGATCCGGCACCGACCGCGCCCCGAATGCGGGCAGCAGGGTGGCCAGGTCTGCCCAGGCAAACCGCGTCGCACTCAGGTAGGCGTCTACGATCGCCGGCAACGCCACCCCATCGCGAACCGCCTGCCCCCCCAGTTCCCGGCACCGCCGAAGGTCCGCGGCAGACACCCGCCGACCGTTAGCAGCCGCCTTAAGCAGCGCAGGGAGATAACCGGCCAGCAGCTGCGGCGGCATCGCCCCCCGCGACTGCGCGCACGCCCGCTCGACGAGCTCGGCCAACAGCCGCTCGGCCCTGCCCCGCTCACCCCGCGTCGCCACCCGACCGACCATCCCATCCTTGCCGAACCGCGGCAACATTTCGTTCGCTACGGCCGAATCTTGTTCGGCGTCGGTGTGATGCTGGCCGCTGTTACGGTCAAGCCGACCGGGCCTCATCATGGTGCTCGGGGCCTCTCACTCGGGCCTGGAACTGTCTACGAGCTCGCCGAGCCCTCGCGGACGATCGTGTGCGGGGCGCGGTCAGTCCAGCGCGAACGATCATGTGACGATCTCGCCTGCTGGCTGGTACGTACCGATCACGACCCCAGTGGTGGAGACCATGCTGTCGACGAGCTTCAGCCCGGCGGGGATGGTGCCTTCCGCGAACAGGCGCTTGCCCGACCCGATGACGAGAGCGAACACCCACAGCCGGAGTTGCGCCACTTCAGCGTGGGATGACTGCGCGACGCGACGTACTTGGAGGCGTCGTTCAAAGGCTTGGCGCCGGCATCGTCTGGAGCGTGCGGCTAATACGCGGCGAAGACGTCGTAGGTCTTGCCTCCGAGAACGAGGTCGAACGGCGTGCTCATCGCTCAGGGCAGGGTGGAACTGCGAGACGAAGATCGCATCACCGACGCGCCGTTGTTTTTCCGCCACGCTGCCGGCGGTGTTGATCTGGGCGACCAGATAGCCGCGCACGCTGCGGTGCAACACGGCGTAGCTGTCTGGGTCGCGCCACCGCAGGTCGGCATCGAGGACGTCACGAGCCAGGTCATGTGGGAACAGCCCGTACCTGCCGATCTCCATGAAGGACAGCGTCCGCAGCCAGTCGAACAGCTCGGACGCATTGTCGCCGCCCAGCACCGCAGTAGCAGAGCCTCCGTGGTGAACCGCGCATGCGCGGCGACCTCCAGTGGCGCCCGGTGCCTCGGGCTAGGCGCTGCTACAACAAGGTTCGTCAGCAGCGTGCCGACCAGGTCGGGCACCTCGGCAAGCGAAGCAGGCACCGAATCCGCGCCACGGCCGACCGCGTCGACGAGGAGAGCGAGGGTGAGCGGATGCCCACGGCTGAGCGCCAGCAGCTTCTCGTGCAAAGGCGGCGGCACCCCTTCCGCGCTCAGGTATGCGCGGGCGTCCTGCGGTGGCAGATTGCGCAGGGATACGACGCGCAGCACGTCGCGCCACGCCGGGTCGGTGACCCAGCGCCAGCACGGGGCGCACCGCCTGCACCACCGCGTCCACCGCTGCCCGATCGGCGCGACCAGCTGCCGCGAGAGAACGCGCAGCGGAGCCGGTACCGACCGGCCGATCCGTTGGGTCAGTCACCGGACCCTCTACCACGATCAGCACAGACTCCACCACGTGCCCGCCGCCAACCACCACGCGAGCGAAAGATCAGTGACCGAACCGGCGCAGACGCAGGCTGTTGGACACGACAAACAGACTGGACAGTGCCATCGCGGCTGCGGCGATCAACGGGTTGAGCAGCCCGGCCGCAGCCAGCGGGATCGCGGCGATGTTGTAGCCGAACGCCCAGGCGAGGTTTCCCTTGATGGTCGCGAGGGTGCGGCGGGACAGGCGAATCGCATCTGCTGCAGCCGTGAGGTCGCCGCGGATCAGAGTGAGGTCGCTGGCTTCGATGGCGACGTCCGTGCCCGTTCCCATGGCAATGCCCAGATCTGCCTGAGCGAGGGCCGCCGCGTCATTGACGCCGTCGCCGACCATCGCCACGACCTTGCCGTCGGCCTGGAGGCGTCGCGTTCGACTTGCCCGACGGGATCCTCGTGGGCAACGACACCGGCGGCGCGGTAGCCCAGCTAGTTACTGCCCGGCACCCGGAGCGGCTGGCTGGGCTGTCGTTCAATGGGCACCGCCGCTGAGTTGCAGGCCGATCACGCCGGCGAGGACGAGGCTGACGGAGACCAGCTTGAGCACCGTGACCGGTTCGTTCAGCCATGCCATGCCGACCACGACGGTGCCGGCCGCGCCGATGCCGGTCCATACCGCGTAGGCGGGTCCGACGTGGAGATCCTTCAGGGCGAGGGTGAGCAGGGCGAAGCTGCCGAGCGCGAAGACGGCGAACAGCACGGTGGGCCCGATGCGGGTCAGCCCGTGGCTGAGTTTGAGGCAGATCGCGAAGCCGGTCTCCAGCAGCCCGGCGACAACCACGATGAACCAAGCCATCTTCACCTCCGTGCATCAATGCTTGCCGCCGATCGAGGAGGCCTGCGGCCGGCTTGTCCCCGGGCGGGCGGCTTGGTGGCCGGTGCGCGTCGGCGGGTGGCGCGCAGGCTGGTCGCGGTGGTGACCGTCAGGGTGGTGGCGATGAGCAGCAGTGACAGGCCGGTCGGGATCTCGGGAAGGGCGGGGGCGAGCGTGTGCAGGTAGTGCAGGGTGAGTTTGCCGCCGATCACCGCCAGCACGATCGCCAGCCCGTAGTGCAGGTGCACCAGCCGGTCGAGCAGTCCGACGAGCAGGAAATACAGCGCCCGCAGGCCGAGCAGCGCGAAGGCGTTGGTGCACAGCACCAGGTACAGGTTCTGGGTGATGCCGAAGATCGCCGGCACGGAGTCCAGCGCGAACACGATGTCGACGGACAGCACGGCGAGCACGGCCAGCCCGAGCCCGGTGATCGCCCGGCCGCGGCCGGCCCGGATCAGCAGCGCCCCGCCGCCGTCCGGGGCATCTGCCGGGGCGACCGGGAGGTGGCGCCGCGCCCAGCGCAACACCCGCCCGTTGCGCACGTCCGGCGGCGTCCCGTGGCTGCGCAGCAGCCGCACGGCGGTGTAGACGAGCAGCGCCCCGAATCCGAGGAACAGCACCGAGAAGCGGCTCAGCGCGGCCGCGCCGGCCAGGATGAACACGATCCGCATGCCGAGCGCGCCCAGGATGCCGATCAGCAGCACCTTGGCCTGGTGGCGGGCGGGCACCGCGAACGCGCCCAGCACCAGGGCGAACACGAACAGGTTGTCCACCGAGAGCATCTTCTCGACCAGGTATCCGGTGGTGAATTCCAGCGCCGGGCCGGGGCCGGCGAACAGCAACACCCCGAGCCCGAACAGGCCGGCCACCCCGACATACACCGCCGACCAGGCCGCCGCTTCCCGGACGCCGACCGTGTGCGGCCGGCGGGCCCGCCAGACATCCACCGCGACAAGGGCAGCCAAACCGGCGACAGTCAGCAGCCACACAGCCGGCGGCACGACCATGACATCGCCTCCCTCCGCGGGTGCGGCAACCGCGTAACCGGGTGACGCAACGTCCGGCTCATGCCATCGTCAACTGCATGGGTGCGCAGCGACGAGGGCAAAGACAGCCACAATCAGCCGAGTTAGTTGCCGAGATTCGGCAAGAACAATGTGGCCCGCTGCTGGCTCCCTCGACACCTACGTCCCGGCCGCGGTAACACCACCGGGCAACGGCTGCATGCTCCGCTGGCCCACCGCCTGACCCGGCGCTTTCCTAGATTCGGCAAGCGACTCGGCAGATCTCTGCCGTTAGCTGCCCTGCGCTGCGCGAGTTCGGCAGCCAAACTGGGTTCTAGCAGTACCCAGCTCGTCCTCACTGGAAGGAACGCCATGGCCCCTCCTACCGAACCGGTGCGGACCCGGTCCGGGATGCTGCCACGCCTCGCACGCACCGCCGCCGGCGGCCTGCTGCTGATTGTCGGCGCGGCACTGCTGGTCCTTCCCGGGCCCGGCCTTCTGGTCATCGCGGCCGGCCTGGCCGTGCTGGCCGTCGACTACCACTGGCCGCGCCGGCTGCTCGACCGGGTCCGCGACCGGCTGGCCGCCGCCCGGCGCCGCGTCACCCCCAAACGAACGGGACCCGATCGCAACCCCACCCGAGCGGCCCGATGACCGCAGCGTTGACCTGCCCGAAGTGCCGCGGCCGGATGGACACCTACGAGCGCAGTGGCGTCACCATCGACCAATGCCTCGACTGCCGCGGCATCTACCTCGATCGGGGCGAGTTGCCCCTGCTCATCCACACCGAAGCCGCCTACTTCAACCCGCAACAACCGGCCCCGGTCACACCCGGGGCCGACAAGACCACCCGCAGCCCGTGAACCGTGATAGAGGAGGCGACACCCGATGCGCACGATCTACCTGAGCCTGCCGGTCAAGAACGTCGACAACTCCAGGCAGTTCTTCACCAGGCTGGGCTTCGACTACCAGCCCCTGTTCTCCGACGAACAGTGCGCGTGCATGATGATCGACGAGAACATCTACCTGATGCTGCTCGGCGAACAGCGATTCCGCAGCTTCATCAACGACGAGATCCGTGACAGCACCACGTCCACCGAGGTGCTGACCTGCCTATCAGCCGACAGCAAGGAGCAGGTCGACGAAACGGTAGGTCTGGCGCTCGCAGCGGGCGGCACGCTATGGCAGCCGAGTACCCACGACGGCGGAATGTACTTCGGCAGCTTCCAAGACGTCGATGGGCACGTCTGGCAGCTGCTGTACAGCGAACCAGCGCTGCAACCGTCCTGATTGGCGGCGTCCAGCATGCGGCCCGAGGTGACAACCAGTCCTGGCCGGCCCCCGCGCCGGCCGCCCGCCCCGCCCGACCAGCGTGGCGTGGGTTCGCCTGGGCAATCTCACGCCAGGAACGTGCGCGCCAACGGAGTCGACCTGTGCGTGGAGACCTTCGGTCACCCGGCCGACCCCGCCATCCTGCTCATCATGGGGTCGGGTGCCTCCATGGACTGGTGGGAGGACAAGTTCTGCGCTCGTCTTGCCGCTGGGCGGCGCTTCGTCATCCGCTACGACCACCGCGACACCGGCCGGTCGGTCACGTACCAGCCGGGTGCTCCGGCGTACGCGCTGCGTGATCTGGCCGCGGATGCCGTCGGTTTACTTGACGTCTTCAACCGGGCGAGAGCGCATCTGGTGGGGATGTCGATGGGCGGGGCCATCGGCCAGCTGGTGGCCCTCGACCATCCCCGCCGGGTCGCATCGCTCACCCTGATCTCCACCAGCCCGGGCGGCGGTGACCCGGACCTTCCGGCGATGGCCGAGCAGGCCGCTGCCGACCTGATGGACGCGACGGTGCCGGACTGGTCCGATCGGTCCGCCGTGATCGACTACGGGGTGTTCCTCGCCCGGGCCGCAGCCAGCCGCTCGCGCCCCTTCGACGAAGCGGCCATGCGGTATCTGTGGGGCCGCGTTTTCGACCGCACCGCCAGCATGGCCGCGAGCATGACCAATCACGACCTCATCAACGGGACCGACCGTTGGCGGGAGCGACTCCGAGACCTGATCGCGCCGACGCTCGTCATCCACGGCACCGAGGACCCCATCCTGCCCTACGGCCACGGGCTCGCACTGGTCACGGAGATCCCCGGCGCCCGCCTGCTCCCGCTGGTGCGGACCGGCCACGAGCTGCCACCGGCGACCTGGAACATGGTTATCCCCGCGATCCTGAAACACACGATGACCAGAGAGGGAATGAGCAGATGAACGTGCAGACAGTGTGCTGTCCCGGCGGCTGGGCCGGTCCGACCTGCAGGTGAGCGCGCTGGGCACGATCGGCGGGGCATTCGAACCGCCGCTGCGCGACGGAGCCGGGACCGCAACGCACCGAGACGTGGCAGACCGACATCGGCCGCCTGGCCGATGTCTGCAACGCCCGCCCGGCACAGGCTGAATGCCGAGCAACCCACAGCGAGAGGACGCATCGTGAACAGCTACGTCATCGGGCAGCTCGCAGACATCCGGCGCGACGAACTGATCGCCGAGGCCGCCAACGAGCGCCGTGCCGCGCGAGCCGCCGCAAGCGACGGCACGGGGGCGACGACGCCGAGCCGGCAACGCCGCCCAACGCTGGCCGTCAGCTCGCACCGTGGTGACGGTTCGCCAAGCAGCAACGTGCAGCACACCATGAACGGCGTGCGCCAGCGGCCGCATCGGGAGGCCATTGCCGATCGATTCGACGCTGAAGCTCACGCACTGCAGGCTCTGTTGGCCGGGGGCGTGGATCGGGCGAGCCATGCCCACCGCATCGACCTGGACCGCCGACCCGCCGGCGAGCGGGCGGATCTGCGTACGCCCCCAGCCAGGGGCGGCGACCTCCAGCGACCCGATCGACAGACGCGCCCCCATCGACCTGCCCTGTCAGCGGCACGACCCCGACCTCTGGTTCGCCGACGCCCCGGCCGATCTCGAGCGCGCGAAAGCGCTCTGCGCCGGCTGCCCGGCGATGCTGGGGTGCCTGACAGGCGCCGTCCACCGGCGGGAGCGGGCCGGCGTGTGGGGCGGCCAGATCTTCGACGACGGCCGGATCGTGACCCAAAAGCGATCGCGAGGACGCCCCCGAAAGGACAGCCTCGGGCCGTCGCCGGATACCACGAGGGCCGGCCGCCTGACTTGACCCGCGTCGAACGGGATGAAGTCCTCCGCTGGCTGACCGACCTCGGCAAGTCCGCCCGCGACACCGCGGAACAGCTCGGAACCACTGAGCGCACCGTGTCCCGCCGACGCGCAGCGCTGCACGTGGCAGCCGTAACGTGCCCGGCGCCGCACACCGCCACGCGCCGATCAACCTCACCCACTGAGGAACGCCACAGCCGCCCATTGGCCGCAGGTTCCCGGTGGCGCCGGCCGGCTCGCGTCACCGCCTGGCTCGCCGCCATCGCGCTGACGGGGTACGGCGGCCTGCTCACCGCGGCCGGCCTGCTGGTGCAGGCCGGGCTCGTGCCCGATTGCGCAACCTTCGCCCGTCTCAGTCCTGACCTGGGGACTGCTCCTCGGCGCGGCGTTGTGGCGATCAAGGCTGCACGCAACCTGACCGTCGGACGAGGCGATTGTGCTCACAGCACGCGATGCCCAATGCCGGGATACTCGACCGTGAGGGCAGCGGCGTCGAACACCAGCTCGCCTTCGAAGTCAAACGCAGGCGATCGATACCAGTATCGATGCGATCCGCCGCCGCCCAATCGCCAGTTGTCCTGCTCGAGGCGCATCACCGACAAGTCCAATGCGCGGACATACACGTCAGGTGCCGTAGCGCGCTGGCCGACGCGCAGGCCCAGCCGATGGACAGGCAGGGTGTTCGTGCAGGCCGAGGACTCGAGATCGACATCGAAGCAGCCGTCGAGCTCGGGACGATGCTCCCCGTCGACCTGCCTACCGTCCGTCTTCGACCGAGCGCAGGTCGACCTCGCGTAGCCCCTGTGCAGTTCGCCCGACGACCGTTGCTCTACGAGCATGCCAGCGGTCATCGACCCGCACGGTGTAGCGCACCGCCCAGGCCTCGCCCTCGGTCCGGGCGGCGACCGCATCGCGGGTGTGACGCAATGCTCGGCTCATATCATCGTTTACTGCATGGGTGCGCAACGTCGAGCGCGAAGACAGTCACAATCAGCCGGTTTGGTTGCCGCGCACTGCCAAGCGTTCGCGTGCCCGATTGCGCAACCTTCGCCCGTCTCAGACGGCCAGAAGTTGCACAATCGTGGGTGACACTTGGGTGTGACCCGCTGGGTGTTGCACGTGGATCTCGACCAGTTCCTTGCCGCGGTCGAGGTGCTGCGCCGGCCCGAGCTGCGGGGACGTCCCGTCGTGGTTGGCGGCGACGGCGACCCGACCAAGCGGGGCGTCGTCAGCACCGCCTCGTACGAGGCACGCGCGTACGGGGTGCGCTCCGGGCTGCCGCTTCGCACCGCAGCGCGGCAATGCCCGGACGCCGTCTTCCTGCCAGTCGATCGCGAGGTCTACGAGACAGCCTCGGCCCAGGTGATGGCGACGCTGCGGCAGAGCGACGCAGTGGTAGAGGTATTCGGCTGGGACGAGGCGTTCCTGGCGGTCGACACCGACGATCCGGAGCAGGCGGCCCGCGACATCCAGGCGCGCGTGCGGGCGTCGACCCTCCTGGACTGCACCGTCGGCATCGGGCAGAACAAGTTGCAGGCGAAGCTGGCCACCGGTTTCGGCAAGCCGGCGGGCGTCTTCCGGTTGACCGATGAGACCTGGTTCGAGGTGCTCAGCCACCGGCCGACCGACGCCTTGTGGGGGATCGGAGCCAAGACCGCCAAGCGGCTGGCGGGCCTGGGCATCCAGACGGTCCGCCAGCTGGCGGCGACGGACCCGCAGCTGCTCGCCGCGCATGTGGGCCCGGCGACCGGGCCGTGGCTGGTCCGCCTCGCCCGCGGACAGGACCACACCCCGGTCCGCGCGACGCCGTATGTCGCGCGCTCCCGCAGCCGCGAAGTCACCTTTCAGCGCAATCTCGAGGACTGGGGCCTAGTGCGCGACGAGGTGCTGCGGGTCGCGCGCCAGGTGGCCGACGATGTTGCCGCTGAGCAGCGCCCGGTGGCCCGCGTCGTGGTGAAGGTGCGCTACGCGCCGTTCACCACGCACACCCACGGGTACCCGCTGGCCGCCCCGACAACCGACGCGGAGAGGATCGAACAGGGTGCGCTGGCGGCCCTGGATCGATTCGTTGAGCGCCGGCCGGTGCGGCTGCTGGGCGTGCGCGCCGAGTTCGCCGACCGAGCCGGCTCAGCCGATCCCGAGATGGTGTTCGAGTAGCGGCCAGGCCCGGTGCAGCTCTCGCTGCCAGTACGGCCAGTTGTGGGTACCGGCTCCTGCTGTGCCGGGTTCCCCGCTCCCGTCGCCGAGCGCCGCTGAGGAATGGCTGTGCACCGGCCGGGGCGCCTGGTACAACGCGGGAGACGCACCTAACGTGGGCCAGGTGCCCGATACTGAACAGCGGCTGGCTAGCCTTGCCGCCGCACTGACGCGAGTCCGGAACGCCGAGCGTCGAATTGAATGGGAGCGGCTGGCTCGCGAGTTCGCACAGGACGACCGGTTGGCCAAGATCCTGGCACGACGCTCCGCGATAGAAACGGCGTAGTACTTCAACCGCGGGCAGCTGGCGTTGGCGAGGACGACCCGCCCTGCCGAACGGCTACACGTCGAATTCGATGACGAATCCACTTCCTGCGTTCGGCAGCACGAAATGCTGGCCGGAGGCCCGCAGATCTGTTTCACCGAGCCGCACCGTCTCTGGTGCCGCTCCGCGTATCACCAGGTGGAACGCCTGCCGGGCAAATTCGGGGTAGCCGTCGCCCTCGACCTGCGCGTGCAGCGCCACCCGCGCGCCGCTGCGAGTGAGCTCGAACGTCGTGCGAAGCCGAGCGCCGTCCCGGACGGCGAAGGTGAGCCCGTCGTCCTCTTGCAGAAATGAGCTATAACTGCCATCCGACCCCGGCACGAATAGGTGCAGCTCTATCGCCGCCGGGCGATACCCCGCGGTGGTGGCCGGAGCCTCGGTCCACATCGGGACTACCGCGCCGCCGCGGGCGTAGACCGGGATGCGATCCATCGGCGTCGGAGTGATCAGGTATCGGCTGCCCCCGACCAGCGCCCCGGTGTGCCAGTCGTACCAACTGCCCGCCGGCAGGTACACCTGGCGATGTGTCGAACCCGCATGGAAGACCGGCGCGACCAGAAGGTCCGGCCCGAGCAGGTATTCGTCGTCGATGTCACGCACCGTCGGGTCGTACTGGTAGTCGAAGACTAGTGGCCGCTGCACCGGAGCGCCGGTCTCGGACGCGCGCAAGAACGTGGCGTACAGATACGGCATCAGCCGATAACGCAGCCGGATAGCCTCGCGCACCAGGTCCTGGATGACGTCACCCCACGACCATGCGTACTGGTCGACGTAGCCGATCTCCGAGTGGTTGCGGCAGAACGGTGTGAGCGTGCCGCATTGCATCCAGCGCAGGAAGAGTTCGGCGTTGGAGTTGCCCTGAAAGCCGCCGATGTCCGCACCGACGAACGGCTGGCCGGCGATCCCGAAGCCCGTGGCCATCGGGATGCTCAGCCACAGATGCTCCCAGCGCGACTGGTTGTCGCCCAGCCAGTTGGCCGCGTAACGCTGGATGCCGGCGAACCCCGCGCGGGAGAGCACGAAGGTGCGGCGGTTCGGCATGGCGTCCAGCAGCCCGGCGGTGGTCGCCATCGCCATCAGCAATGCGTACTGGTTGTGGTAGCGCGCGTGCGAGTATCGCCCGTTGCCGAAGCGCATGGCGTCGGGCGGGATCGCGCCGGTGGCCGGTTCGTTCATGTCGTTCCAGATCCCGGCGAGCCCGGATTGGACATGCGCCGCGTTCAGTTCACCCCACCAGGCGCGCGCTTCCTCGGTGACGAAGTCCGGGAACGCGGTGGTGCCCGGCCAGACCTCCCCGAGGTAGACGCCGCCGCCTTCGGTCTCGCACAGCACGTCTCGTTCCAGCGCCTGGTCGAAGACCCAGTACCCCACCTCGTACTTGACGCCCGGGTCGATGATCGTGATGACCCGGAAACCCATAGCCGTCAGCCGGGCCAGCATGCCGGCGACGTCCGGGAAGGCTTCAGGATCCCACGTGAACACTCGGTAGCCGTCCATGTATTCGATGTCCAGCCACACGCTGTCGCACGGGATCTCGTCGTCGCGGTGCCGCTGGGCGCGCTGCTCGACGGCGTCCTGGGTGTAGCCGAACCAGCGGCACTGGTGATACCCCAACGACCAGAGCGGCGGCGGCGCGATGCGCCCGGTCAGCCAGGTGTACGCAGCGAGAATCTCCGGCATATCCGGGCCGGCGAAGATGTACTCGGTATACTGCCCGCCGAAGAAGTGAATGCGGTATTCCTCGGGATGCGAGAACTCGTAGCTGCCGCGGTATCCGTTGTCCACGAACGACGCCGCTATGGTCCCGGTGGGATCGGTCTGGTGGTAGAAGAACGGGATCGACACGTAGTACGGGTCGAACTGGGCACTGGTCGGATCGACCCGCGGATCGTCGCCCGGCCGCCCCGCGGTGAACTGCTCGGTCGCGTTCGGGTCAAGCACGTCGGTGTTCCACAGCGTGAAGTCGCGGCCCTTGCGGTTGTGCCGCCCGGTCTTCTCGCCCAATCCGTAGATCGCGTCTTCCTGGCGACATCGGCGGCGGATAGTGAACGCGTCGTTCAGCGACGCATAGGCCCAGTAACGACCATCGGTATCCCGGGCGGTTTCCACGACCGGACTGCCGTCAGGGCGGTGCACGTCCAGCCGAAACGGGTCCAGCCAGAGCGAGACCACGGCGGCCGAGGTGCGCAGCCGGACCACATCGTTGTCCCTCTCGATCCTGAACTCGACGCCCTGCGACAACGGATCGACGCAGACCGCGAAGGTGGGCGACTCGTCGAACACCCCGCCACGGCTGAACTTGACCCGCACCACATCGTCCCGGACGAGATCGATCCGTAACTGCTCGCCGTCAAGGTTCGCCAGCAGCCCACGTTCGGTCTCGTCTACCGACGTGACCTTCTCGAATCGCACGTAGTGGTCTGCAGTCACCTACACCGCCCGTCCCCGCGCCGCCGCTGAATGCTCAGCGGAACCGCAGCGCCGTGACAACGACAGTCGTGAAGCTCACCGAACCGTCCCGGGCGGTCGGCAGATCGCCCAGTCGCTGCTCCGCGGCCTCGAGACTCGGGCTGGACAGGAGCATCCACAATCGGTGTCCGGCTTCGTCGAGGTAGCCGTTCAGCAAGAACCCCGCGTCGACCATCGGCCCCAACCACGCTTGAATTGCAGCGAGGTATTCCTCCGTCACGGGCGGGAGATGGATCCTGCCCTCCGCCAGGATCAACATGGCGGCGGCCCGTAGCGCGTCATCGCGCTAGCGAACCACGCGCCGTGATCTTCAGCAACGGCGGCGCTCGTGCGGGTCGACACGCCGCGGACGCACCCGCAGCGCCACCAACGTTGGCGACGTGACGGGCTCGTAGCGCCGGGTTCGAGGCCCGGCTCGGTCACCCGCCGGCGGCGGTGACGATGGCGTCGGTGACGAAACCGGCGAGCAGACCCAGCAGCACGCCGTAGGCGACCACGTCGCCTCGTTTGGCCTTCGCGGCGACGCCCAGCAGCTGTATGACGACGTAGATGATCGATCCGGCGGCGAGGGTCAGGAACAGGACGCTGACCGCCTCGCTGGTGAATCCATGGCCGACCGCAGTACCGAGAAACGTCGGGCCGCCGCCGATCAGGCCAAGGGTGAGCAGGAACCGCCAGCTCGGCCGCCGCTTGACCCCATCGGCATCCAGGTCGCCGGCCAACGGCGCGACGATGCCGAATCCCTCGGTGGCGTTGTGCAGGCCGAAGCCAATGACCAGCATCGCGGCCAGGGCCACCTCGTTGCGAGCTGCGGACTGGCCGATGGCCAGTCCTTCGGCGAAGTTGTGCAGTCCGATACCGATCGCGATCAGCAGCGCCAGCCGGCGAGCGGGCGACCAGCTAGCGATACCACTCGCAGAACGCGTCGGCAGCTCGTCGACGGACATCGCGCCCGGGCCGAGGCCAACCGGCGGGCGGGTCACCCGGGCCACATGGCGCTCGTAGGCGACCAGGGAGAGCATCCCGACGCTCAGCCCGCCGGCGAACAACGCGCCGTATCCGAACACCGGCCCGACGCCACCCGAATGGTCATGCACCTTGCCCAGCGCGCTGTCGATCGGCTCCCAGGCGTGCGCGAGCACGTCCCACACCAGGAACAGCAACACCCCGACCGCGGTCGCGTTCAAGAACAGTCGCAGCGTCGGCATCGGCCGCCGGATACGGCCTACCGGCAGACCCAAGACGATCGTCGCCCCGGCGATGAAGCCGAGCAACAACGTTCTGGCTAAATCCACCCGGCGTCCCCAGAATTCGTCATAAGTTAGGCATGCCTACCCTGACTGATGGGGGTGGGTTTGGCAAGTCCCCAATCAGCGCGGGACCGGATGGTGCACCGCCCGGCCAGTCGCAGCGTCGAACACGTGGGCGCGGGCCGCGTTGACGTTTACCACTACCGGCGCACCCTGCCGCACCAGGCTCCTGCCCGGGAAGCGCGCCCGCAGCTGCGCGCTGGCGGTTCGGCTCGGCCGGCCCTCGCCGGGACGCGCGACTTGGGGCGCCGCCACATCGATGCTCACGTTCGTGTGCGAACCGGTGTATTCGGCGCACGCGACGGTGCCGGGTAACGTCACCGCGCCCGGATCGGGATCGAGCGCCGCGTCCCGCACGTCCTCCTCCCGGAAACCCAGGACGACGTCGCGTCCGACGTAGCGCCGCAGGTCAGGGGGCACCGGGCCCCACAGTGGCAACGTGCGGGCCGCGACCTGGAAGGCCGCCTGGTCGCCAGCGGTCACCACCCGGGCCGGGAGCAGCCCGAGCGGGCCAGCGCCGGTGAAGTCGGCCACGAAGATGTCCGCCGGCTGCGCGTAGACGACGCGCGGTGCGGCGAGCTGCACGAGGCCACCGTCATGCAGCACGGCAATCCGGTCGCCGATGGCCAGCGCCTCGGTCCGGTCGTGGGTGACGTAGAACGTCGTGACGCCCAGGGTCTTGACGGTGTTCGCGATCTGCTGCCGCATCTGCAGCCGGTCCGCGGCGTCGTGGTGGGCCAGCGGCTCGTCGAGCAGGAACACCGCCGGAACGCGCATCAGGGCGCGCCCGATGCCGACCTGCCCGTGCTCGCCGGCCGACAGGGTCGCCGGTTTGCGACCCAGCAGTCTGGTGATGCGCAGGCCCCGGGCCTGCTCGGCTACCCGCGCCTCGATCTCGGGCTGCGGGGTGTGCCGCACGGTCAGGCCGAACGCGAGGTTCTCGGCCACGTTGAGGAACGGCATCAGCGCGTCGTATTCGAAGACCATCGCGACGTCGCGTTGCTCCGTGGGTCGGCTGGTCACCGGCTCGTCGTCGATCACGACGTCGCCTGCCTGGACGCCGATCAGGCCGGCGATCGCCTTGAGCAGGGTCGACTTGCCGCTGCCGGACGGGCCGATCACCGCCACCAGCTCCCCGTGGAAGGCCAGCAGTGTTAGCTCGCGCAGGGCGATCGTCCCGTCGGGATAGCTGACGGAGACGCCGTGGACGCCGGTAACCGTCATGCCGCACCCCGCCGAGAATCCGTGCTGGCCAGGCTACGCCGCGCGCACTCCGCGCGGTGGATCGGGTCAAGGCATTCGACGTTCGACGAGCTCTGGACATTTCGAACCTAGCGTACAATCCTGATGTGTCCTGGGTTGCTGATGTCGAGGCGGCGGATGATGTTGGCCGCAATTTGATATCGGGTGATGATTCGGGTCCCGATGGCCGGCGGCCGAATATCCAATTATGGAAGCGACTGGCGAGGGGTGCGGCAGTGGGGGCCATGCTTCTCGTGCCTGCCTTTTCTGCCGGCATCGCCGCCGTCGAGTACGGTCCGCCGGCGGTTATCGCCAACTTTCCGGTTGGTGACGCAACGACGACGGTCAAGCTGCACAACGGGCGGGACACGGTTCGTTACGATCCAGGTCTCGGCGTTCAGATCACGGTGCCGAGACACCTCTCGATCCTGGGCAAGCAAGTCGGTATCCAGGCACGTAGTTCGATCGGCAACGTCACACTCACCAATAGCGCTGGGGCGATCGACACAACGAAGATAAAGCTCATTGGCCAGGCTGCGTCTAACCTCACTCCGCAGGTCAAGAAGCTGGAACGGGCGGCCGTTTCGCATTACGAGAAGATGGGATTTGCCGCCGTAGCCGTGGTCATCTGCTTCGAGTCGCTGTTCTTCATTGGACGCACCTTTTACCGCCGTGCGCTTGATCGGCGGTCCGTGCCAGAGCAGGCCGTGATCGCAGAGTTCGTCCATCGACCGGGACGGGTGTTCCGACTGATCGTAGCTGCAGTCGCTCTCGCTCTAGTCGGCAACGCCGCGTACACGGTGCTGCCTTTCTCGAATCGCGACGACAGGGTCGTGGCTGACCCGGTATTCGACGGCACGGCGCTGCAGGGTTCCCAGCTGAACGGACCTCTGAAGTTTGTCGTGGATGCAGTGGTGCCACAGGTCAGTGACATTATCGAGAGCCGAAACAAGTTCTACAAGACTGCATCCGACAATCAGCATTCGGCGTTCACGGCGCGACATGGGACTGGCGGCCTCACTCACGCGACCGGAACGACCCGCATCGTTTTTGCTGATGATTTCCAGGGCGTCAACGGTATGGAGCAACTGGTCGGCCAAGCCGCTCGAATGTACGGCGCCAGCCTGATCATCGTTGGTGGGGACACGTCATTCAGCGGTACAGAATGGGAGACGCCGAGCGTCGACACCTTGCGTTATTACGCGGGCAAGGTGCCGATCTTCGCTAACCTCGGCCGACACGACACCCCGGCGATCGCCAAACTTATGCGAGAGGCCGGCATAACCGTCGCCGACGGTCAGACGCACACGATTGCTGGCGTGACAATTCTGGGAGCGAATGATCCGCTCGTCACGCCGCCGTTCGGCGTGGGCGGCGTCGAGCACCTGCGCGACCCGGCGATTACCGACCAGACCGTCACCTTCGACATGATCGACAAAGCGTGCCAAGACCGCCCGACGATCTTCACCGTGCATGATCGCGCCATCGGTGACCCGATCGCCAAGACCGGCTGCGCAAGGATCGTGCTGACCGGCCGCGAGTACGCGATTCAGCCGCCCATCACGTACCCCACCGATCTCGGCACCACCGTCGAGCTGATCAGCGGCAGCACCGGTGGGCACGGCAGTGGCGACGGACCCGAAATCACCGTTCCGCACAACGACGCGACATTTCAGGTGCTGACGGTAGCCAAGGACACCGGCCGAATCGTTGCGGACGAAGTCCAAACCCTTCACCCAGACGCCCAGTACGACATCACCGATTCGGCCTACTTCGTGAGCCCGGACGATTCACCCGAGCACGGTCGGCAGCGGTAAGCCTCAGGACGTCTCGCGATCAACGCTCGCGGGCAGCGGCTGGCTGGGAGCTTTGGCGGGGCTATTCGGTGCGTGCTCGAGAAAACGGAGCAGCTCGACGGGGAAGGGCAAGACCAGGGTCGAGTTCTTCTCGGCCGCAACCTGCACGACGGTCTCCAGCAACCGTAGCTGAAGCGCGGCGGGCGTATCAGCCATCGTCGCCGCGGCTGCGGATAGCTTCTGCGAAGCCTGCAGCTCGCCCTCGGCGGAGATGACCCGGGCGCGGCGTTCCCGCTCCGCCTCGGCTTGCCGCGACATCGAGCGCTTCATCGTGTCGGGCAGCGCCACGTCCTTGATCTCGACCCGGTCGATGTGGATGCCCCATTCCAGAGCCGGGCTGTCGATCATCACCTCCAGACCCTCGTTGAGCCGCTCGCGGTTGGACAGCAGATCGTCCAATTCGCTCTTGCCGATCATCGAACGCAGCGACGTCTGCGCCACCTGCAGCACCGCGAAGCGGTAATCCTGCACGTTCACGATCGCGGCTACCGGATCCATCACTTTGTAATAGACGACCGCGTCGACCTTGACCGTTACGTTGTCGCGGGTGATGCCGTCCTGTGCCGGTACCGGCATGGTGACGATCTGGACGTTCACCTTATGCAGCCGGTCGATTCCGGGCACGATCAGCGCCAGTCCGGGGCCTCGCGTGCCCTCGAGCACGCGACCCAACCGGAAGACCAGCCCGCGCTCGTACTGCTTGACGACCCGGGCGCTCAGGCCGAGCCAGATGGCGGCAACGCCCAACGCGATGATCAGCCCAACGACAATGGCCACAGCAGCCTCCCGCCCTCGATGGCGGTCACGACTTCACAGTAGCTCCGAGCCCGGCGAAGCGTGGGGTAGCCCGCAAATTCGTCCTAGGCTGGGTGCGGAGGCCGTGATGGTGTACCGGTGGCTCGCATCGGCGGTTGCCGGTGCGCACTTCGGGTACCTGGCGTATCTGGTCGGCGGCGGCTACCTCGCGTGGCGGTGGCCGCGCACCTTCGTGCTGCATCTGGCGACCGTCACCTGGGCTGTGCTGATCGTCGCGGCGGGCCTGGAGTGCCCGCTGACCTCGTGGCAGAACGCGCTGCGGGCCCGTGGCGGGCAGCACAGGCTGTCTGCCAGCTTTCTGAACACCTATGTGCGTGGCGTGTTCTATCCAGCGGGCCACGAGGCGGCGGTGCAGGGCGTCGTTGCCCTGATCGTGGCCATTTCTTGGATCGGCCTGGCGGCGCGACTGCGGCATCATCAATCCCCACCGATGGCGTCGACCGTGTAGCGGCCCGCCCCACTGAACGCAAAGCTGCCATCGCCGACCAGATCAAGGGCAGTGGGCTGGGGCTGGTCAACCCGGCGGTGTACAAGATCGGTGCGGACCCGAGCCTGTATGCGAACGATTTCTTCGACGTGACCACCGGCAACAACCAGGCCGACCCGGCCGTGCCGGGGTTACTCGGCGACGACCGGCTGGGACCCGGTCACCGGCCTCGGCACGCCGAACGCGGCGAACCTGATCCCTGACCTGGTGCTTGCCGCCAACGGTCAGTGACCCGCCGCACCGGGCTGCCCTCCAGGTGGGGGCAGCCCGGTGCTGTTACGGAGCAGGCCAAATGAGCTGGGTGCCGCGGTAGATGGCGGCGAGCGGCGCACGGTCGACGGCGCCGGTCAGTTGCGGTGCCGCGGGCAACTGGCCGGTGTCGACGAGAACGCTCGCCTCCCTCGAGGTCAGTGCCGTGTCGATCGCCCCGATCGGGGTGGCCGCAGGGAGCGAGTTGCGTACCAGGCCGGTCTCGGTCTGCCACACCTGCAGGTTGTGCGTCTCGTCGAAACCGACCGGCGAGCGCTTGGCGGCGAATCCCACGCACTGGCTCGCATTGCTCTGGCAGTAGGTGAACGCGTGGAGTTCCGCGCGGAGGAAATCCTGCACGGCGGTCGGGTGCTTCGACATGAACGCCGGGTTGCCGATCAGGGTGCCGAACGAGCCGGCGATGCCGTACTTCTCCGGGTTCCACTCGCTCACAGACACCCCCTGTGCTCGCAGCGTCAACGGCTCGTTCGACTTGTACCCGGTGAGCGCCTGGACCTGGCCGCGCGGCAGGACGCTCGGGTCGAAGCCCACCTTCACTTGCTTGATCTTGGCGACGTCGACCTTCGCCTTGACGAGCATGGCGTCAATCGACGGGGGCAGCACACCCTTCTGGCCGAGGGTCTTCCCCTCGAGTTGGGTGAGATCGGTAATCGTCGGCATCGTCATCAGGGTGTCGATGGGCACGTGCCCGAAGGTCGCCACACCGACCACGTCGACGCCGTGCGAACGGGCGACCATCAGGTCCGACTCGCTGCCGACATCGGAGAGTGCCACCGTCCCGGCCGCGACCAGCCGGGAGTTGACGCCGATGTCGCCGGTGCCAGGCTTGACGGCTACCTGCAGGCACAGGTCACGGAAGTAGCCGAGGCCGTCGGCGGCCACGACACCGAGGATGCTGGCCGAGGCCTGGAACTGGTACCCGGTCAGGTAATCGATCGTGCCGGCAGCCTTGTTCTGTGCGCATCGCGCAGCTGAAATGGTCGACGGGCCGGCGCTGGATGCCGTAGGCCGGCCCGAGCTGGCACAGCCGGCCGCGATCAGCATCACGGATGTGACGGCACCCAGCACGATCGCCCGCGGCATACGCGTCATGCGGGAATCCCGCCGTACAGGGCGCCCACAGCCCACCGTTCGAGCAGCGTGACCACCAGCAACAGCAGAACGCCCAGCGCCGCGAGGCAGGCGATCGCCGCGTAGACCACGGGCAGGTTGGAGTTGGACGACGCGACAGTGATCACCGTGCCGAGCCCCTTCGCCGAGCCGGCCGAGACGAACTCGGCGACCACGGCGCCCACCACGCTGAGCGGAAAGCACACGCGTAGCGCGGCGAACAAGAACGGCAGGCTGTTGGGAATCCGCAAGTGCCACAAGACCTCTCCTCGCGACGCGTGCACTGACCGCAGGACGTCCAGCATCGAACCATCGACGGATCGCAGCCCCGCCAACAGATTGATCAGGAGCGGGAAGAAGGTGATGACCGCGGTCACCACGATCTTCGGCGTCGATCCGAATCCAAACGCCACCACCAACGCCGGCGCGATTGCTACTACCGGCGTCACGTTCAGAACTACCGCCAGCGGCAGGATCGCACGGCGCAACAGCACCGACTCCGCGGCGAGCACGGCGAACAGGCACGCACCCGCAAAGGCACACCCGAGCCCGGCCATCGCCTCGCCGAGCGTGGTTGCCGCATTACGCAGGTAGAACGCCGGGTCGTCGCGCAGCGACGCCCACACCGCGCCGAGCCTCGGCAGTACGTACGGGTTGTGCTCGGCAACGACGTTCCAGACCAGGCCGAGTACGACGAGCGCCACGGTCGCCGGTAACCACACCGCAGGCCGCAGCCACGACGACCGAGCCGCGCGCTGAGTGTCGAGATCGGCCATCACGGGCCAAGGGTCCACGACTCGTGCAATGCGGCGCGCAGCTGGGCTTCACACGCGTGCAACTCGGCACTGGCGAGCAGGTCGGCGTGTCGCGGCCTGGGCAGCTCGATCGGCAGCACGGCATCGATCCGCCCCGGGCGTGCCGACATCACTGCCACGGCATCGCTGAGCAGGGCCGCCTCCCGGATCGAGTGGGTGACGAAGACGACGGTGGTGCGCAGTTGTTGCCAGAGCTCGAGCAGCTGCAACTGCAACGCCTCACGGGTGAACTCGTCGAGCGCGCCGAACGGCTCGTCCATCAGCAACACCCGAGGACGCAGCGCGAACGCGCGCGCGATCGCCACCCGCTGCTGCATGCCTCCAGAAAGCTCGTGCGGCTTGCGGCGCAGCACGTCACCGAGGCCCACGCCGCGCAGAATCTTCTCGGCGTCAGGCGGATTGCTGGTGCTGCGCCGTCGGTTCACCCGCTGCGGCAGCGTCACGTTGTCGCGCACCGACAGCCACGGCAGCAGCGCGGGGCTCTGCGCGACGAGACCGATCGCCTTGTCCCGCCGAGCCGCGTCCGGGGTGTCACCGAACAGCGTGATGACTCCGCCGGCGGGCGCGTCGAGTCCGGCGATCAGCCGCAGCAGCGTCGACTTGCCGCAGCCGCTGGGGCCGAGCAGGGTGATGAACCGGCCGCGGTCGACCGCCAGGCTGACATCGCTCAGGGCGGCGCGATGCGGGTGCTGGCCGGGATAGCGCCGGGTGACCTGGCTGATCACGAGCTGATCCCCCGCCGCGTCTTGGATAGGGAGCGTCACCGGCCGCGCACCTGCGCTACCAGCGTGAACCGCCGGAGATCTCGCGCACGGCTGGGCGAACGTCGGCCAGGTACACGAGCGCGACGATGACCGAGATCGCGTCGAACGGGAACGGCAGGAACGGACCGAGCAACGCCGCGGCAATGGTGCCGGCAAGCCATACGACCTTGGTCTGCTTCTCGGCTGCGGGGAAGGCAGCCGCCTTGCGCAGTGCGCAATCGACGACCGCCCAGGTGCGTAGCGCGATGAGTCCCCAGAACAGCACCCGGCCGAACCACGTTTCGACCTCGTTGAGGACCCACATGCGTTCGAGCCTAATGCCCGGGCGACGCCATCCCTGCGGGCGACGATTCGCGGCCGTGGGGCACCGGCTGACCCTCGTCGGACCGTGCTTCCCGGTGGCTCAGACCGTGGTCGACTTCTTCGCCGGAGCCTTCTTGGCGGCGGTCGATTTCTTGGCCGCTGCCTTACGCGCGGGAGCCTTCTTGGCGGCAGCCTTGGCAGCCGGCGCCTTCATGGGGGCAGCCTTCGCGGTGGCTGCGGCCTTCGCCGGGGCCTTCGCGGCCGGCGCGGCCGGCTTGCGACCCATCATCGACATTGTTGGCGCGACGACCCGCTCGTTCATGGTCTCGACGACAGCGCCAGTGAGTGACTCGGCCGTCTCATACGCCCTGGCAACGCGCGGGTCCTTGCGGACGTCGCCGACGAACTCCGCGGTCTTCTCGATCAGCGCGGCGCGCAGGCTCAGGGCCTGCGCCACGTACGGCTCGACCGTGGACAGGAACAACTCCAGGTCGCCCCTCGCGATATTGATCAGCCCTTTGGGGTCGCCGGCGCGGACGCTGACGAACACCAA
The DNA here is from genome assembly GCA_963839175.1 of uncultured Actinomycetota bacterium. Lineage (GTDB taxonomy): Bacteria > Actinomycetota > Actinomycetes > Mycobacteriales > Jatrophihabitantaceae > CAWIUB01. The sequence goes on along the minus strand of CAWIUB010000050.1, from coordinate 170,840 downwards.
CTCACCGCGTTCCTGCAGCCGTGCGGCGAACTCGGTGGCGTCGCCAGTCATCTCGGCGAGAACGGCCTGCGCTTGGTCGATGGCGCGCTTACCCTGCTCGAGCGCCGCGTCCGTGTACGCCTTGACGTCGTCAGAGAACGACATGTGGATCACTCCTCGCTTCTGGTGGCGGTTCGCTTGTGGTCGGGGGTTGTGCTGCTGCGTTCTCGCGGCGGAAGGACTCGTAGATGTCGATCAACACCTGCTTCTGCCGCTCGACCAGGCCGGTGTCGGCAAGGATCGCCGCGACCATATCCGGGTCGCCCGCACGGCTGTCCAAGATCCCCGCCCGCACGTAGAGCTGCTCGGCGGAGATCCGCAGTCCCTTGGCGATCTGCTGCAGGATTTCCGCGCTCGGTTTGCGCAGCCCGCGTTCGATCTGGGACAGGTAGGGATTGGACACGCCTGCCATTCGGGCGAGCTGCCGTAGCGAGACCTCGGCCTGCTCGCGCTGCTCGCGGATGAATTCGCCAATCGCGACCGAGCGCTTGGCCTGCTCCTTGAGCCCGTCGACGTTCACGGCCCCATTGTGGCATCGGGGTGCTAGCAGTCGCAAGCGTCCAGCTAGCAGTATTAGCGGACGCTGTCAGGCCCTCCAGCCAGGCTGTTAGCCACCTGAGAATGACGCGACGGCGAACCACCGTCCCGGCACTCTGGGACGAAGTCGCGCCGCTCAGCCCTGAACCTGCTACCTGCCTTGAACCTGCTACCTGAGGAGAGACGCTTCGTTGAAGTCGCTCGCCACCTTCGCCATCAAACACCGCTGGTGGGTCATCGCCGGCTGGGTCGCCTTCATCTTGCTCGCGCAGGGGGTCTCGACCGCGCTGGGCGGGACCAACTACAAGGACACCTTCAGCCTGCCGCACACCGAGACCGCCGCGGTGGCCAAGGTCCTGAAGAACGCTGGCCTGGACAGCCAGAACGGTGCGACCGGCACCGTGGTGCTCAAGGCTAAAACCGGGACGTTGCAGTCCGAGCCGTCGGGCCTCGAGCCAGCGCTCGCCAAGCTGTGCACATCGGGCAACCAGGTCGCCACGATCCGCACCCCATGGCAGGCGATCGACTGCACGAAGAATGGGGCCGTCACCTCGGGCGATCCGAAGCTGCTCAACACCGCCAAGGGCTCGACGACCGGCCTGGTGAATATCGCCTGGACGTCGAACCACTACGACCAGAAGCTGTTCACCAACGTCTTCAATGATCTGAAGAAGCTGCGTAGCGACAACTTGCAGGTCGAGTTCACCGGCAACGCGTTCCAGAACATCGGCCAGAGCAACGGGGGTGTGCCGCCCTTCGCGTTCGGCTTCATCGCCGCGCTGATCATTCTGTTGATCGTGTTCCGTACGGTGGGGGCGACGGCGTTGCCGCTGGCCAGCACGGTGGCCGCGCTGGGCGCCGGGCTGGGGCTGATCGGCATCCTGACGCACGCGATGAACGTCTCGAACATCACCCCGCAGTTGACCGAGTTGATGGTGCTGGGCGTCGGGGTGGACTATGCGCTGTTCATCGTGACGCGGCATCGGCGGAACCTACGCCGCGGCATGGGCATCCAGGAATCCATCGTCGCCGCAATCAACACGTCCGGCCGGGCGGTGCTGTTCGCCGGGACGACCGTGTGCATCGCGATCCTCGGGCTGCTCGCGCTGGGTGTCAGTTTCTTCAACGGGATGGCGCTGGGTGCCGCGGTGGCGGTGGGCCTGACGATGGCCGCCTCGCTGACCTTGTTGCCGGCGCTGCTCTCCCTGCTTGGTCTCAAGGTGCTGCCCCGTAAGCAGCGGCGCGCCGTGCGCGCCGGCGAGTTCATCGACGTGCACCCCACCGGATTCTGGGCCCGCTGGTCGCGGCTGGTCGCCGCGCACAAGATCGTGCTGGGCTTGGCCGGCGCGGCGGTGATCGTGACGCTCGCGGTGCCATTCTTCTCGATGCGGCTCGGCCAGGGCGATCAGGGCAACGACCCGTCCGGTACCACCACGCGCACCGGTTATGACCTGATCGCGAAGGGTTTCGGGGTGGGTTACAACTCCACCCTGGAGGCCGTGATCGACGGCCCGGGAGCGACGGACAACGCGTACCTGCAAAAGGTAAGCCAGGCCCTGACCGCTACCCCCGGCGTCGACCCGGCCAGTGTGCACCCGATTCCGCTGAACAACTCGGCCGCACTGGTGTCGTTCAAGTCGACGGCCTCGCCGCAGGACGTGAAGACCTACAACCTGGTTAAGCAGCTGCGAGGCGACGTCCTGCCGCCGATCTATAACGGCACGGCGAACCACGTCTACGTCTACGGCGACACCGCGATCCAGGTCGACTTCGCGAAGGTGCTCGGCGCCAAGATGCCACTGTTCATCGCAGCGGTCGTCGGGTTGTCGTTCCTGCTGCTGATGATCGCGTTCCGCAGTGTCGTCATCCCGCTCACCGCGGCGATAATGAACCTACTCGCGGCCGGCGCCTCGTTCGGCATCGTCGTAGCGATCTTCCAGTGGGGTTGGGGCTCCGAGGCGCTCGGCGTCGGCAAGGGTGGCCCGATCGACGCCTGGGCGCCGGTGATGTTCTTCGCGATCCTGTTCGGCCTGTCGATGGACTATCAGGTGTTCCTGGTCAGCCGGATGCACGAGGAATGGGTCCACACCAAGGACAACGCCCGCTCCATCACCATCGGCCAGGCCGAGACCGGCGGCATCATCACCGCCGCCGCGCTGATCATGATCGCCGTCTTTGGCGGCTTCGTGCTCGGCGACCTGCGGGCCATCAAGCTATTCGGCATCGGCCTGGCCAGCGCCGTGTTCCTCGACGCGTTCCTACTGCGCACTATCCTGGTGCCGTCCCTGATGCACCTGCTCGGCAAAGCCAACTGGTACTACCCGAAGTGGCTGGACAAGATCACCCCACAGGTGTCGGTTGAGCCGCCGGACGAGGTCGAGGCCGGCGAGGAGCCCGAGCCCGACAAGGTGCTGGCTCGAACGTAGGCCCTGGCTCGTCAAGGCGGCGCGGCCCGCGCGGGGGGCGCGGCACCCGGTCGCCCGCACGATCAGGTCTTCCCCGCAGTTGGACGCTGACGAACCACGCCGACGCCCATTCGCGGGGAAGACGTGATCGAAGCGACGGCCGCAACCGAAGTCGGCCTCACGCGGGGCGACGCCGTCACGACGAACGGTCAGCCGATCGAGACGGGGTGGCCCGCGACGCGGAGCTCGGCGTCGGCAGGAAGCGACCGCTTGACGACCGCCAGCGCGACGGGGCCGAGCTCGTGGTGCTGTACTGCCGTGCCAAGGAACCCGACGGGCCGACCGTCGAGTTCCACTGGTGTGCCGGGGGGTGGCAGCTCGTCGGAGTCACCTGACAGGTAGAGCCGCACCAGCCGACGAGGCGGGCGGCCGAGGTTCTGCACCCGGGCCACCGTCTCCTGTCCGCGGTAGCAACCCTTGTCCAGGTGGACCGCGGAACCGATCCAGCCGACCTCGTGCGGGATGGTGCGGTGGTCAGTCTCGAACCCGACGCGCGGCAGGCCAGCCTCGACGCGCAACGCCTCGAATGCCCACAGCCCAACCGGTACGCAACCAGCGGCGCGCGCGGCGTCGGGCAAGGTCCAGGCACGCGGAACGAGCAGGTCGAAGCCATACGGCATGCGCCGGACGAACCCCCCACCCGCCAGCCCGACCGCCCCGGAAGCGGGTACGGGCAGGTCAACAGCGGCCAACACCGCGTCCGCCGACGGGCCGACCAGGCTCCACACCGCCCAGTCCGCCGACACGTCCGCAGGCTCCACCCGCTTGAGGAATCGCATCTTGTCCAGGTAATCCAACGCAGCGGCGTTCATGGACGGCTCGACGTCCAGCCACACCGTGTGGGTGAGCTCGGTCAGCTGCCAGTGCTGCTCGACGTGCCCGTGTGGCGACAGGACGAGCGCCTCGGTCGACTCACCGTCGTGCAGGTCGCTTACGTGCTGGGAGCAGATGGAGTGCAGCCAGGACAGCCGATCGTCGCCCGGCACGACGAGCACCCCGCGATTGGACCGATCGACCAAGCCGGCCGCACTCGTCAGGACACGCTGCTCACGCATCGGGTCGCCGTAATGCCACGGCACGCCAGCATCGATCCCGGTGGCTTCGACAGCAACGTTCACGTCATGACTCATCGTCTGACGGCGGGCGTTTGTTCCCGCTCGCTGCAATCGCGGCAGCGGCCGAACGCGGTGAAATGTGAGCGGTCGAGCAGGAAGCCGCTCTGGTCGCGTAGGCGCAGCGCCAGGTCGTCCACGAGGTCCTGCGGCGCATCGACCACCCGGCCGCAGCGGTGGCAGACGACGTGGACGTGCTCGTCCTCAGCGGGCCTGAACGACGGTGCCCCGTGCCCGAGATGGGTGTGGCGCACCAGGCCGATCTGCTCGAGCAGTTCCAGCGTGCGGTAGACCGTGGTGACGTCGACGCCCGGCACCGATTCACTGATCTGCTCAGGCGTCGCGTGTTCGAGCGAACGCACGGCAGCGAGGACCCGGGCGCGCTGCGTCGTCATCCGCAGACCGCGCGAGCGCAACCGCGCAGCAAGGTCGGCATCAGCGGTCACGTAGCCCAGTCTAGGTAGCCTGTGGACCGTGACGACGTGCCTTGTGGGCTTGCTCGGTACCGGACTGGTCGACCCCAAGTTGCCGGTGCTCGCCGCTGACGATCTCGGCGTCGACCGCGGCGACGGCTGTTTCGAGGGCTGCCGGGTGCTGACCGACGCCGACGGAACGAGCCGGGTTGACAAGTTGGACGCGCACCTCGCCCGGTTCGTCCGCTCGGCTACTGCCCTGCAGATTCCGTTCGACGAGCCCGCCTGGCGCGCGCTGGTCGCCGAGGCCCTCGTCGCCTGGACCATGCCGGGCGAGGCCGTTATGCGTCTGCTGCTTACTCGCGGCCGCACACCCGACGGGCCGCCGACCGGGCTGCTCACCCTCAAGCCCGCGCCGGCGTCGTATGCGGCCCAGCGCGCTGACGGGATCACCGTCATCACCCTCGCCCGCGGCACCCTTGCCGACGCGTTCACGGATGCGCCGTGGTTGCTCGGTGGCGTCAAGACCCTCTCGTATGCGGTGAACATGGCGGCGTTGCGCGAGGCCGAACGCCGCGGTGCCGATGACGTGATCTTCGTGAGCGCCGACCGGCGGGTGCTGGAGGCGCCGACGGCGACTGTCGTGTGGGCTGCCGGCCGCACCCTGCACACCACGCCGCGGGGCAGCACCGGCATCCTCGCGGGTACCACCCAGCAGCGTCTGTTCGAGCGCGCCGCCGCCGCAGGCTGGCAGACCGCGGCCACCGCGGCGAGCATCGACGACCTGCACGCGGCCGACACGCTCTGGCTCATCAGCTCCGGACGCGGGCCGGTCGACGTGGTCGAGCTCGACGGAAAGGGCCGCGACCGCGACCTCGACCGCATCGCCGAGATTCGCTCCCTAGCTGGCTTCTGAATCCGGTTGCCGCTCCCGTACGTCCCCTTCTAGGGTGGTCGTACACGGGAAAGGAGGTGGTCCGCAGTTGAATACGTCTCGGACACGTGAGGTGGCTGTCAGCTAGCCGCTGCAGTCGTCCTGACAACCACGGACACCGCGAGGTACTAGCCGCGCGCCGCAGCTTCGGCGGCAGCAATACCCCGACAGCCACCCGGCCCCCGAACCGTCGGCCCGTCCAGCCGACCTGACGTCGTACGTGCGGCGCAGACCAGGTTCGGGGGCCGTTTTATGCGACGACAGCCCGCTGACTGGTTCAGCGCGTGACGCGACGCAGCGTGGCGTTCAGATGCGGAGCGAAGTCCTGGCCGGGCAGGGCAAGTTCCGTGGCGTAGACGAGGCACTCGTCGCGCAGCGCGTAAAGCCGGCGCTCACCGGCCACGTCGCGCGCTGTCGGAGTCGAGGTGATCGTCGAGGTCGCGAGGTCCCAACGCAGGTCGCCAGAAACCCCGGTCAGTGTCTCGGCCACGCCGGTGATCGAGACGAGTTGCACCTCGACCTGATCGCCTTCGCCGACCCGCCAAAAGCCGGTTTCGCGCATCGCCGGGCGGATCACCGCACCGTGCGGATCCAGCAGCCAACTGCGCGACTCGTAGGCGAGAAACGGCCGTCCGTCGTGGGCAAAGGTCACCCGTTGGCCGAACGCGAACGCCTCGCCCGTGGACGGCACCTCGCCCGCTCCGGTGCCCACCCACACGCCGACCAGTGGCAGCAGCGCCAGCAGCGCGTCACTGATCGGCGCGCCGATACGCACATCGGTGGTGTCCGGCGGAATTGTCACCGCTGCCCGGCGAAGAGCTTGACCAGGATGAAGACCGACACCGCGGTAATCGCCAGGAACGTCAAGACCAGCACCGCGAGATACGCCGCCTGCATGCTTGGCAGGATAGTGGCATGCCAAGCCTGGTCGTGAAGTGCACCGCGGGCGTCGAGGAACCCGAACGCTGCGCGCAGGCGTTCACGGTGGCGGCCACGGCCGTCGCGGCTGGGGCGCACGTCTCGCTGTGGCTGACGGGCGAGGCAGCCTGGCTGGCCCTGCCCGGTCGTGCCGAGGCGTTCGAGCTGCCGCACTCGGCGCCGCTGGCACAACTGCGCGACGCCGTGTTGGCCGGCGGAACGCTGAGCGTCTGCACGCAGTGCGCCGCCCGGCGCGACATCACCGAATCCGATGTGCTGCCGGGCGTGCGCATCGCCGGGTCAGCCAGCTTCGTGGACGAGGCCCTGCGCGGCGGAACGCAGGCCCTCGTCTACTGACGTGCGCTGAGTCTTGGCCCCATAGCCGGGTGCGGCACGGCGTGTCGCCGCTGCTCTGGGGCCAAGATGGGCTAGCTCAGGACGAGTCGCGCCTCGACCAGGCCGGGCTCCAACGCGACCACGTCCTTGCGGGCCGCGCCGTCACGGTGCAGCACCGAGATCGTCCACTTGCCCGGGGCCGCGAAGAACCGGAAGTCACCGGTCCCGGAGGTCACCACCTCGGCGACGAACTCGCCGGTCTCGTCGAGCAGCCGGGCGTACGCGCCAGGCACCGGGGCGTCGGCCAGCCAGACGGTGCCATAGATCACCGTCTCCTGCGTGACGTCCACATTGGCCGGCAATGTCGGGGTCTGGGGAGGTGCTCCGCACATCATGCCCTCCGCTCTTCGCGCGAGCGCACATGCACCCCACGAAATCGCTGACTCGATTTCGCGGGGACCCCGCCATCGCGTCGCTCGTTCCGCTCCGTGTTACCCGCCGCGCGACGCGCCGCAAGCGATGCTCGCTCGCTCATCAGACATCCTTCTCGATCGGCACACCGACGAGCGAGCCGTACTCGGTCCACGAACCGTCGTAGTTCTTGACGTTCTGATGGCCCAGCAGCTCGTGCAGCGCGAACCACGTATGGCTGGAACGCTCACCGATCCGGCAGTACGCGATCGTGTCCTTCGCGTCATCCAGGCCCGCCTCCCCGTACAGGCCGCGCAACTGTTCATCGGACTTGAATGTGCCGTCCTCGTTCGCGGCCTTGGACCACGGGATGTTCAGCGCCCCCGGGATGTGGCCGGCACGCTGCGCCTGCTCCTGCGGCAGGTGGGCCGGGGCGAGCAGCCGTCCGGCGAACTCGTCGGGTGAGCGCACGTCGACCAGGTTCTGAGTGCCGATCGCGGCGATCGTCTCGTCGCGGAACGCCCGAATCGACGTGTCCTGATCCTTCGCGGTGTACGTCGTGGCTGGGCGGGAGACAGTGTCCTTGGACAGCTCGCGGCCGTCCAGCTCCCACTTCTTGCGACCGCCGTCGAGCAGTTTCACCGCAGCGTGGCCGTACAGCTTGAAGTACCAGTACGCGTAGGCCGCGAACCAGTTGTTGTTGCCGCCGTAGAGGACGACGGTGTCATCGGTGCTGATGCCCCGCGCGCCGAGCAGCTTCTCGAACTGCTCCTTGCTGATGAAGTCGCGGCGCACCTGGTCCTGCAGGTCGGTCTTCCAGTCGAGCTTCACGGCGCCCTCGATGTGGCCACCGTCGTAGGCGGAGGTGTCCTCGTCGACCTCGACGAAGACGACTCCCGGGATGTCCAGGTTCTCTTCGGCCCAGTCGGCCGAGACGAGCACGTCGGCACGGCTCATGAGTGTTCTCCTTTATGAGATATGGGGATCAAAGGTCATCGGGCAGCCGGCCGCGAGCCAGCCGGCGGATTGGCGAGGTGTCAGCGCGCGGCACGAGCCGGCGCGAGCAGGATCGATCGCCAGGTCAGTGCAGGAAACACAAGCAGCTGCCCACACGGCACAGGTCGACCGTGCGGCGGGATGTGAGCGCAGTGCTCACAGCGCAGAGCGCGATGCCCATGGAATGCAGACTAGCGGCCGAAGCTGCGCGAGGCGAATCCCCCGCGTTGACACACGCCTAGACCACCGCTTTGCCGGTCGAACCGGTGTGGGATACAGGTTGTAGCCCGCGCTGCACAGGCAAAGCGACCGATCGAACGGTTGTCGCAGGCTCGATGCTCAGGGCAGCCGCTTCAGGACGACGTTGCTCGCGGAACCGAGTACGCGTAGGCCGTCGGGCTCCGGCACGATCGACTCGAGCCGCAACCCGTACGGCAGGGACGGGACGGGGATTAGCGCCGACACCGCGTTGGACACCGAGGGCAGCGACGTCGCCGGCACGGAGATCGAGCCCGCCGAGAGCTGGGTCAGCTGAATGCGGATTTCGCCACCGACCAGGGTGAGCACACCCTCGCCGGTCACCCTGACGTCGTTGCCCAGCGCCGGCAGGGTCACCGTCGCCGACCCGTCGAGCTTCCCGCCGTTCGGCGTGATCGTCAGACCAGGAATCCCGGACAGCCGGGCCAGCTCGCTGTACGGAACTGTCACGAAGCCCTGCACCCGATCGACGGGAATCTCCTGAACGTCCCGGCGCAGTACCTCGCCGAGCGGCAGCTGCGCGCCATGCAGGTGGGCGTCGAGGCCGGCACCGCCGATGTCGCCGAGCTGGCGCAGTCGACCGGTTACCGCGATGTCGCGGTATGTCCCGCGCAACGCCTGGGTGAGGAACGGCACCCCGTGCACGGTCACCGAGGGCTTGCCCTCGAACTGCGCGTCCTGCGCAAGGCGGGATTCGGCGGCGCTCTGTGCCACGAGCACGCCGACGCGGTCGGCGACAACCAGCAAGATCGCGAGAACCACCAAGATTCCGAGCAGGACCTTGGCCCCGCGCCGTCGGGTAGCCAACCGCCGTTCAGCCCCGCACGGCCAGGCAGAGCAGGTATCCGATCGGGGCCACAAGCGCGAGCGGGATGACGACCGCGTACACCGGGCGGAGGTGACGCAGAGCGCCGGCTGGCGCGGACGGACTGGGCCGTACGAACGCGATTCCGACCGCGAGCAGGCTTACCACCGCCCCAACGGCGGCGCCGAGAAAGGCCGAGCGCCCTGCCGAGAACTCGACGGTGCCATGCAGCCGGACGTAGCCGATGACCGCCGCGACGGCGGTTGCCGCCACGACGCCGGTCAGTCCTCGGGCAACGGTCGGGTCGAAACGGGCAACCGGCCACCGCGCGTCGACGAGATGCCCAACGACCAGGGCCCCGGAGGCCGCGAATACAGTGGCGCTGGCCATGGCCGCCCCGCCAGTCTCGTGACGCAGCTGAATGAACGCGGCTAGGGCCACCACGCAGACAACCAGCAGCGCAATGTCCGAAAGCGACTCCGTGACCCTCGCGCGCACCACGCCGCGGGTGAGCTGATGGACGAACATGACGGGCAGTGCGAGGCCGACCACGGCAAGCAGCGGCGACAGCTGCCCGTGCGGCCAGTGCACCACCACGAGGTCAGCGGCGGCCGCGGCAAGCCCGCCGATGGCGAGTGCACCGATGCGGCCGGGCAGGCCGGTGCCGAACACCCACGCGGCGATAACGATCGCCTGTGTCACGGCGACGCCGATCAGCAACGCGCCCGCCCCGATGGTGGCCGCCACGCCCAGTCCGGCGCCGACGATGAGCGCGACGCCAGCACTCGTCAGGTGTTCCGCGGCCGCGGGCGGGGACTGGGTGACCGCTGGCTGAACCGGTCGGGCGTCCGCCGGGTAGTCGCTCATCGGCTAACCTCTTCGCGCAAGCGCTCATCGGAGGCTCGTTCCGCTCTGTGCTGCCAGCGGCGCATCCACGCCGCATGCGATGCTCGCTCGCTCACGGTCACGTATCGTCGCAGACCGCCCTGTGGAGAACCCGTGACCGCCGTAACAGGCTCGATCGGCGGGTGTTGGTAGGCTGTTGCGCGTCACCACGATGACGGGCAGCGCCGCCCACCCGGACCGCTGAGAAGTTCAGGAGACGCGCGTGGACCTGGTTCTGCTCACTTCCGCCGCCCAATCCACCACCGAAGTGTTGCCCGCGCTGAGCCTGCTGCCCCATGCAGTCACGGTGCTTCCGATGGACGCCGCGGCTCTCGTCGACCACACCGGCGGCGACGCGATCCTCATCGACGCCCGCCGCGACCTGGCCACGGCGCGCGGTTTCACCCGGGTGCTCGCCGCGGTCGGCACCGCTACGCCGGTGCTTGCGGTACTCACCGAGGGCGGTCTGATCGCCCTTTCCGCGGAGTGGACCGTCGACGACATCGTTCTGGACACGGCTGGGCCCGCCGAGCTCGACGCACGGCTACGACTGGCCATCGATCAGCGGGTGCAGACGTCGGATCCGACGCCCGAGCGGGTCAACATCGGTGATCTGTCGATCGACGAGACCACCTACAGCGCACGCCTGTCCGGCCGGGCCCTGGACCTGACGTACAAGGAGTTCGAGCTGCTCAAGTTCCTGGCCCAGCATCCGGGTCGGGTCTTCTCCCGCGCTCACCTGGTGCAGGAGGTCTGGGGCTACGACTACTTCGGCGGCACCCGAACTGTTGACGTCCACGTGCGCCGGCTGCGCGCCAAGCTCGGCCCCGAGCACGAGGCGATGATCGGCACCGTCCGCAACGTCGGCTACAAGTTCGTCCGCCCCGCTGAGGCGCGCCACGCCGAGGCGGCAGAACTCGACACCGCGATCTTCGCCGACTGACGCTAACGTTCGGCGCGTGCCGTCGGTCACCGTCGAACGTCCGCTGAGTGCCGATAATCAAGCGCGGGTGCGCGCGCTGGCCGACCAGTTCGAGGCTCGCGACGGCACGCCGCAATTGAACGATCAGACCCTTTCGAGACTCGGCGTCAAGGACGACGCTCTGCTGCACGTTCTCGTGTACGACGACACGTTGCTTGGGTACGCGCAGCTCGAGCTGCGGCCTGCGATCGCCGTCGCCGAGGCGGCCGTGCGGCTCGGTCACCAGGACCAGCTGCTGTCCGAGATTGAGCGCCTCGCCGGCAATCGTCAGCTGCGAATATGGGCGCACGGTGAGCACAGCCCGCTGCGCGCCGCGCTCGAGGCCCGTGGCTACCGGCGTGAGCGGGTGCTCTGGCAGCTGCGCCGTCCACTCGCCGAACTGCCCGCTCCGACCCCTTTGCCCGGGGGTGTAACCCTTCGCGCCTTCATCGCGGGTCAGGACGAGCGGGCGTGGCTCGCGGTCAACGCCGCGGCGTTTGCGCAGCACGCCGAGCAGGGCGGCTGGACGCTGCGCGACCTTCAGGCCCGCGAGGCGGAAGCGTGGTTCGACGCGGCAGGATTCCTACTCGCCGAGCAGGACGGGAAGCTGGCCGGGTTCCACTGGACGAAGGTCCATTCCGACGGGCTCGGCGAGGTGTACGTCCTCGGCGTATCGCCGCAGGCCCAGGGCATGCACCTCGGACGTGCCCTGCTCGACGCCGGCCTCGGGTATCTGCGCCAGCGGGGATGCCCGACGGTGTTGCTCTACTCCGACGACGACAACGTGGTCGCGCTGCGGCTGTACGAGCGAGCCGGCTTTCATCGCCACGACGTCGACATCCGGTATCTGCGCCGCGCCGGTTCACCCATTCGTAACCAAGAGATGTGACGTCCTCCGCGTGCAGCCCGCGCGGCGTTCACCTCTCGTTCACCTGCGCCACCCCGACGCGCCACCTCGTGCACTTAACGTCCCCCTCGGCATGCAGTCTTGACCGAAGGGACAACACGTGAAGCTGTACCGGATCGGCGTGGTAGTCGGCTTGATGGCGGGCGCTCTGGCGCTCGCTGCCTGCAGCTCCAGTTCGAACTCCTAGCTCGTCGTCGGCCGGCGCGGGGGGCAACGTCCGCATCGAGCGCCTCCTCGAGCGCTTCGACCACCCAATGCGCCACTGGCTCGCTCAAGGGCGAGGGCTCGACCGCGCAGAAGAACGTGATGAACGACTGGATCCAGAAGTACCAGGCGAAGTGCTCGGGCACGACGATCGCCTACAACGCCACGGGCTCCGGTGCCGGTGTCAAGCAGTTCACTGGTGGACAGGTCGACTTCGGCGGCTCGGACGCGGCGCTCGACCCGTCGAAGGGCGAGGTCGAGTCGGCGAACAAGCGGTGCGGCGGCACCGCGGTTGACCTGCCGATGGTCACCATCCCGATCGGGGTCGCCTTCAACCTCAAGGGTGTCACGGACCTGACGTTGACGCCGGACCTCGTCGCCAAGATCTTCCAGGGCCAGATCACCACCTGGGACGACCCGGCCATCAAGGCGGTCAACTCCGGTGCTACCTTGCCGTCCACCAAGATCACCGTGTTCTTCCGGTCGGACGAGTCCGGCACCACGTACAACTTCGAGAGCTACCTCGCGGCGTCCGCACCCAGCCTCTACACCGCCAAGCCGGGCAAGACCTGGTCGGGGAAGGTCGGCCAGGGACGCAAGGGCAACGACGGTGTGCAGCAGGGCATCAAGTCCGTCGACGGCGGCGTCGGGTACAACGAGTGGTCGTTCGTCGTCAGCGGCGGCCTGAGCAGCGCGAAGATCGACAACGGTGGCGGCGCGGTCGAGATGAACGCCGACACGGCGGGCAAGACGGTCAGCTCCGCGAAAGTCGTCGGGACCGGTGACGACCTGTCGCTGAGCCTGGACTACGCGACCAAGGTCCCCGGGGCGTACCCGATCATCGGCGTGACCTACGAGTTGGTCTGCGAGAAGTACTCCGACCCGAAGACCGCTGCGCTGGTCAAGTCGTTCTTCACCTACGCGGCAACGGAAGGCCAGAACGGCCTGGCAGATCTCGGCTATGCGCCGCTGCCGCCGGAGATCACGCCGAAGGTCCAGGCTGCTCTGGCGAAGATCAGCTAACGCGGCAGCACCACTCCCTTTGGATTGACGATGACGAGGAAGCCCCGCCGGGCCGCCGGTCTGACGACAGGCGTCCGAGCGGGGCTCTTCGCCACAAGATGAGAAGTGGATCGATGGCAGATCGGGAGACGGTGACGCATCGCACCTCGGGAGACGACCCGGGCGGCTCGGCTGAATCGCCGCCGCCATCTATCGGTGGTGAATCCGTCGATTGGGTTGAGCGAGGGCTGGGTTCGGCGTTGCCGGTCGGCTCGGCCGAACCGACGGCTATCAGCACGCTGGAGGAGACGCCGCCCGTCCTCGGGGCAGGGGCGGTCTCGCTCGGCGGCCGCGGACGGGCGCGGATCGGCGACCGCGTCTTCGCGATCCTGACGTCGGGATCAGGACTGTTCATCGTCCTGCTCATCCTGCTGGTGGCGATCTTCCTGGTCGCGAAGGCGGTACCCGCGATCGCCGATGACAAGTCCAACTTCCTGTTCTCCCGTGATTGGAGTGTCGACAGCGCGACGCTGCACTTCGGTGTGCTCGACCTGCTCTGGGTTACCGTGGTCGTTTCGCTGCTGGCCATGCTGATCGCCGTGCCGATCGCGATCGGTATCGCTTTGTTCATCACGCAGTACGCACCCAAGCGCGTCGCCCGCCCGGTGGCCTATGTTGTCGACCTGCTCGCCGCCATCCCGTCAATCATCTACGGCATCTGGGGCATCACGGTGCTCGCGCCGAAGCTCGCGCCGGTACAGCGAACCCTCTACCACCTCGGCGCCTTCACCCTGTTCGAGGACAAGAACGTTGAGCAGGGCACGATCTTCAATGGCGGCATCGTGCTCGCGGTGATGATCCTGCCGATCATCACCGCGATCGGACGCGACGTGTTCGAGCGGACGCCGCCGCAGAACGTCGAGGCGGCGTGGGCACTCGGTGCGACCCGCTGGGAGATGATCCGAATGGCGGTTCTGCCGTACGGGCGACCGGGTGTCATTTCCGGCGCGATGCTCGGTCTGGGCCGGGCACTGGGCGAGACGATCGCGGTGACCCTGATCCTGTCCAAGCCGGGCGTCGGGTCGCCGTTCACGTTCTCGATCTTCAACGGAGGGGAGACCTTCGCGTCCAAGATCGCGAATAACGCTGCCGAGTTCAACAACCCCAAGCAGACAGGGGCATTCATCGCCGCCGGCCTGGTGCTGTTTATTCTCACATTCGCCGTGAACGCCGCCGCACGCGGCATTGTCAGCCGGCGCAAGGAGTTCGCATGAGCGCCACGTTTCTAAGCGCTGGGCAGGGCCATCGCCTGCGCAGGGCCAAAAACAACCTCGCCACGGTACTCGTCACCGCAGCGTTCGGCGTCGCGCTGATCCCGCTTGTCTGGCTGCTCTGGACCGTGGTCAGCAAAGGCATCCAGGCAATAGCGGCCAATGGCTGGTTCACCCAGAGCCAGCGCGGAATTACATACCGCGACTCGGGCGGCGGCGCGTGGCACGCGATCCTCGGCACCCTCGAGCAGGTCCTGCTCTGCTCGATTATCTCGGTGCCGATCGCCTTGCTGGTGGGCATTTACCTCGTCGAGTACGGCCGTGGGTCTCTGGCCCGCGCTACGACGTTCATGGTCGACATCCTCACCGGCATCCCCTCCATCGTCGCGGCATTGTTCATCTACGCCGTGTTCATCACGACATTCCACGGTCAGCGGGCGGGCTGGCTGATTTCGCTGGCTCTGGTGATGCTGATGATCCCGGTGATCGTCCGTACCACCGAAGAGATGCTCAAACTCGTCCCCAACGAGCTGCGCGAAGCCTCCTACGCGCTCGGCGTGCCCAAGTGGAAGACGATCGTTCGCATCGTGCTGCCGACGGCACTCACCGGCATCATCACCGGGATCGTGCTTGGCATCGCGCGGGTGGCTGGCGAGACCGCGCCGTTGCTGATACTCGTCGGGTACACCCCGGACACGAACGGCAACCTCTTCAACGGTTTCCAGGGCTCGCTCCCAGGCATGATCTACGACCAGGTCGGCAACCTTGGGAACACGCACGTGCTCGTGAACGGGAAGGCCACCACCATCCACTACGCCGCGGATCGCATGTGGGGCGCGGCACTCACGCTGATCATCATCGTCATGGGATTGAACCTGATCGCCCGCATCGTCGGGCGGTTCAGCAAGGTCTCGAACTGAAGGAACCGATCATGGCCAAACGCATCGACGGCAAGAACCTGAACATCTATTACGGCAAATTCCTCGCCGTGAGCGACTGCACCTTCACCATCGAGCCGCGCAGCGTCACCGCATTCATCGGGCCGTCCGGCTGCGGCAAATCGACCGTGCTGCGCACGCTCAACCGCCTGCACGAGGTCATCCCCGGCGCGCACGTGCAGGGCGAGGTGCACCTCGACGGCGACAACATCTACGCCAATGGCGTTGACCCGGTGGACGTGCGGCGCACGATTGGCATGGTGTTCCAGCGGCCGAATCCGTTCCCGACCATGTCGATCTACGACAACGTCGCTGCTGGGCTCAAGTTGCAAGGTGGCCGGATCAAGAAGGCCGAGCTCGACAATGTAGTGGAGAAGTCGCTGCGCAACGCGAACCTCTGGGAAGAGGTCAAGGACCGACTCAAGAGGCCGGGAGCTGGGCTGTCCGGCGGCCAGCAGCAGCGGCTGTGCATTGCCCGGGCGATCGCCGTCGAGCCGCAGGTGCTGCTGATGGACGAGCCATGTTCCTCGCTGGACCCGATCTCGACGCTGGCGATCGAGGACCTGATCCAGACGCTTAAGGAGAAGTACACGATCGTGATCGTCACTCACAACATGCAGCAGGCGGCGCGGGTGAGCGAGCGGACGGCGTTCTTCAACCTGGCCGGCCTGGGCAAGCCTGGGCAGCTCGTCGAGATGAACGAGACCGAGAAGATCTTCTCCAACCCGTCTGATCAGCGCACCGAGGACTACATCTCGGGCCGCTTCGGCTGAGCCGGCTCCCTTCGACCGCCTCGTCGCGGCGGGGAAGCGCGTACTGGCGCCATCGCAAGCCTGAGCGTGGCGGCTCGCCACAGCTGCCGATTTGCTCCAGCAGGCCCCAGACTGAGCAACGTGGCTGACTTCGACGTCATCGTGATCGGCTCTGGGTTCGGGGGCAGCGTCACCGCGCTGCGGCTGACC
The DNA here is from genome assembly GCA_963839175.1 of uncultured Actinomycetota bacterium. Classification (GTDB taxonomy): domain Bacteria; phylum Actinomycetota; class Actinomycetes; order Mycobacteriales; family Jatrophihabitantaceae; genus CAWIUB01. The sequence continues at coordinate 154,486 of CAWIUB010000050.1, read as the reverse complement.
GAGAAGGGCTATCGCGTCGGGGTGCTGGAGGCTGGGCAGCGTTTCACCGACCGCAACCTCCCCAAGACGTCCTGGGACGCGCGCAACTTCCTCTGGGCGCCTCGGCTCGGACTGCGCGGCATGCAGCGGATCCACCTGCTCCGCAATGTCGTCATCCTGGCCGGCGCCGGCGTTGGCGGCGGGTCGCTCAACTACGCCAACACGCTCTATGAGCCGCCGCAGCCGTACTTCGACGACCCGCGATGGCGGCACATCACCGACTGGCGCGACGAGCTGGCCCCGTTCTACGGCCAGGCGCGGAGGATGCTCGGCGTCACAGTCAATCCGACGACGACTCGCTCGGACGTTGAGATGAAACGGCTCGCCGAGCAGTTCGGCAAGGGCGACACGTTCCGCCTCACTCCCGTCGGCGTCTTCTTCGGACGTGACGGGCGCAAGGAGCCAGGCACAACCGTGCCCGACCCATATTTCGGCGGCGCGGGCCCGGCGCGCACCGGCTGCATCGAGTGCGGCTCGTGCATGACCGGCTGCCGTTTTGGGGCCAAGAACACGCTCAACCAGAACTACCTCGGCTTGGCCGAGACTGCCGGCGCCGCAATGTATCCGCTGACCACCGTGACCGGTGTGCGACCGCTTGCCGACGGCAGTTACGGCGTCGACACCGTCCGCACGGGGCGGTGGCGGACGCGCAAGCCGGACCGGACGTTCACCGCCGATCAGGTTGTGTTCGCAGCCGGCACGTACGGCACGCAGACGCTGCTGCACCGGCTGCGAGCGAGCACCCTGCCACGGATCTCCTCGCGTCTCGGCCATCTCACCAGGACCAACTCCGAGTCGCTTGTCGGGGCGATCTGCAAGAACCCGCAGGCCGACTACACGCAGGGCGTGGCCATCACCTCGTCCTGGCACCCGGACCCGGACACGCACATCGAGCCGGTGCGGTACGGCAAGGGCAGCAATGCGATGGGCTTGCTGACTACCGCGCTCACCGATGGCGGCACCCGGCGCCACCGGCTACGGCAATGGGTCTCCGTCGCCGCGCGCAATCCACGGCTTATCCTCGGGACGATCATCCCGCGTCATTGGTCGGAGCGGATCATCATCCTGCTGGCGATGCAGTCGTTGGACAACTCGATCACCGTGTCTCGCAAGCGATCGGGCCGGCTGACGTCCGCGCAGGGAGAGGGCGAACCCAACCCGAGCTGGATCCCGGCGGCCAACCAGGCGGCTCGCCAGTTGGCGAAGAACGTCGGGGGCGAGCCGGGCGGCGCCTGGGGCGATCTGTTGAACGTGCCGATGACGGCGCACTTCATCGGCGGCTGCTCGATCGGCGACTCACCGTCGACCGGGGTCATTGACCCGTACCACCGGCTGTATGGCTACCCGGGGGTTCATGTGGTCGACGGGTCAGCGCTGACCGCGAACCTGGGCGTCAACCCGGCGCTCACGATCACCGCCCAGGCCGAGCGGGCCATGGCCCTGTGGCCCAACCGCGGCGAGGACGACGCGCGTCCTGCGCTCGGCGCACCGTACCGGCGGATCCAGCCGGTGTTTCCGGCCCATCCGGTCGTCCCGGCCCATGCGCCAGCCGCACTGTCGTTCGTGATCGCCGACGTGTCAGCTGCGGCGGGCGCGGACCACCAGCGTGCCAGCGACGCCGAGGAGCAAGAGCGTGCCACCACCCAGACCTAGCTGCACGTCCTCGATGCTGGCGTTGCTGATCTCAGTCGGTCGGCTAGTAGCCCCGGCCGCGGCATAGGGACGGACGTCGGCGGCTGACCGGTGTGCTGGGGCCGAGGTGGCGCCGGAGATGCCGGTGCCGAGCCACGCCGCGCCAATCGCGACGATGGCGACGGCAAGCGCCCGCGGGCCCCACCGCGGCTGCTGCGCAGCCTGCTCGCTTTCCATAGCTGGCCCTCCCTACAGTGCGACGGAGCACCGGTGACTGTGTGTGATACCTGTTAGACGTGTCAGACCCTCCGTGGTTTCGCATGTCTGGCATGGCGGGACGGAGCGGCGCGTAGCGACCGCAGCGAGATCCGGGCGATGTGCGTGGTTTGGGCCAGCAGATCGGCCCGCACCAAATCGACGAAGCGGGCACGCAGCTGGGGCGTGTGCGTCGGGTCGCCACCCGGCGCAAGTGCGGCCTGCACACACATGTCGGCGAGCTCGGCGATCGGCGTCGGCGCGATCAGCCGCAGCTCGGTGATGTCGGCTGTGATGCGGCGCAGGGTCATCCCGAGATCGGGATGATCCGATCGCATTGTGAGCAGCTGGTCGAGCGCCTGCAGTGTGCGCTGGTAACACGCCTGCTTGGCCTCGGTCGCCCGGCGCCTGGCATGCCGGCGGTCGCGTCGTCGGTCGGTGACGAGGCTGGCTGCGAGGCACAGAGCAGCGCCGACCACGACGCCGACCAGAGCCATGGCCCCAGCAAGCATGCATGCATCTCACCCCGCTTCGACCGGCGCGGCTGGGCGGCACGCCGGACGCTCGACGTAGCTGACCGGTCTGCGCGGTATGACCTGCACGCGCGACGCGCCGTGCGCCGCTGCCTGCTGGTTGACGCATCCGGCCACCGCGCGAGACATTCGTCATGGTTCCGACGCCGGGAGGCTCCATGACGACGTCCGCCGAAATTCCGGCCCCCGACCCCGGCAACGGTGAGACGTCAGCCGCTGAGCCGGTGCTTACGCCCGTGCGGCAGATGCGTGCGGAGCTGCTCGAGTCGATGGCGGCGGTAAGTCGCGCACTCGCCGCGCCCGCGACCGGACGGGAGGATGCCTGGGTCGCCGGCGCGGACTTCGCCCTGCTCGAGCTTTCGGAGGACGTGCGCGAGCACATTGCGGTCACCGAGGCGCCGGGCGGCCTGCACCAAAGCGTCGTGCAGACGGCGCCGCGGCTTTCCCATGCGGTGCAGCAGCTCGGCCTCGAACACGTCACGATCAGGGACGAGGTCGCGGCGTTGCTCGCCCAGACCGCAGAGCTCGACTGCGTCGAGCGGGTCGACGAGATCCGCAGCCGGGCCACCACACTGCTCGCCACCATTGCCCGCCATCAGCAGCGCGGCGCCGACCTGATCTACGAGGCGTACGAGTCCGACATCGGCGGCGAAACCTAGCGTGCCCATCTGACGCATACGGGCGTATGCGTTACGCTCGTATGCATGCAGGTAGATCGACTCTCGGTGACTATGGACCCCGAACTCGGGCAGGCGGTGCGCCAGGCCGCAGCTCGATCCGGGCTGAGCGTGTCGCGCTGGCTCAGCGACGCGGCCGCCGACCACCTCCGCAACCAACTACTCGGTGCCGCGCTCGATGCCTGGGAGGCCGAGGCCGGGGCATTCACCGGCGCCGAGCTCGCGGCCGCCGCTCGTGTGCTTAAGGTGCGCGCCCCGGCGCGTCGGCGGGCCAAGGCCAGCTGATGACGCTCATCCTCGACACGGGTGCGCTGATCGGCATCGACCGGCGCGACCGCACGATTGGGGCGCTGCTGCGAGCCGCCCAACAACAGCGCATCCCGGTCCGCACCAGCGCCGCCGCGCTCGCCCAAGCCTGGCGTGGCGCAGCTCGCCAGGCCAACCTCGCCCGCACGCTCACCGGCGTCGACACACGGCCCCTCGACGAACCCACCGGCCGCCGCATCGGCGAACTGCTTGCCCGCGCCCGCACCAACGACGTCATCGACGGCCACGTCGCGCTACTCGCGAACGCGGACGACACCGTTCTGACCAGTGACGTGCCCGACATCCGCCGCCTGATCACCAGCCGCAAGATCCCCGCCACCGTCACCCACGTGTAACCCGCCGCATTGCAGGAATTAGACAGCGCGATGTCTGACCCTCGACGTAGGTTGCGGATGTGCGTTATCTGATGCTGATGTGGGCCGACGCGGACGCGACGGGCGGCGACAAGAGTGACGTGCAAGCGTGGGTCGATTTCGACGAACAGGCGAAGGCCGCGGACGCATTCGTCCTCAACGGCGCCCTGGCTCCTGCGGTGACTGACGCCACTAGGAGCACCGCGACGGGCAGCGCAGGCACACGAGACAGAGGAGCCGCGCTCTAGGTTCCGACGTGCGAGCGACTGGCGTTGTGGCCCGCTGTTGGGGTCGCACTGGGGTCAGGTTCCGAGTGACCATCAGCTTGGAAGTGCGACACGGACCCAGTTTCGCCGATGTTCTCGGGTCCGCCGCTGCCCGGAGCGTGACCGTGCTTGACCGCTGCATGCAGCACGGGCACACGGCCAGCGTCTTGTGACCCCTCTTATGATCCGTAGGTCGCGACGAACCAACGTTGAGCCGCGAGCGACCTACGGGCGGTACTGACCGATTTGCAGGATGTTGCCGTCTGGGTCCTTAAACCACGCACCGCGAGCGCCGCTGGGATGCCGGGCGATCCCGTCGACGGTCTTCACCTCGGGAAGGTCGTATTCCTCGAACACGACGCCACGCTCCCGCAGATCCTTGACAGTGGCGTCTAGGTTGTCGACCTCGAACCTCACACAGGTGCTCTGCGCTGTGCCTGCAAACCGGGACCGGTAGACCAGGAACCAGGTCCCGCCCCGGGTCTCGTACCGGATCCCGGCTCCAGGACGTTCCTCGTACAGCACCAGCCCGAGTGTGCCCGAGTAGAACTCCTTCGCGCGGTCGAGGTCCTTCACGGCGACCATTGCGTGCGTACTCGCCGATTGCTGAAGCATGGCATCACCCCCGGACAGGAAGGCCATGCTATGCGTGACTCCACCGGTGCACCAGTGCGCGGCCACGGCGTCATGAGTCTGTACGGCCGCGCTGAGCGACGGCGCCCGTAGCGCTACGGGGCTGCTGTACAGCCTCGGCGTCCCGCTCGAACAGATTCAGGACATCCTCGGCCATGGTTTCGCCGGTCACCACGAAGTTGATCTACGTCGACGTGGTGGACGGCATGCACCGGGACGCGCTCGACCAGTTCGGCGCGCCTGTAGCTTGCGCGCCCGAAGGGATTCGAACCCCCAACCTCTTGATCCGTAGTCCATTTCAGCCGATCTTGATCTATGCGGCGAATGCTCGCTCAGGCCGCTGGAGGCCCTGTATTTGCTGGGCTAGAGCAGGGTCGGATGATGTTGGTTGCTGATGGCTCTGACTGATTGTTTGCGGACTTGTTGCGGACCAAGCCAAGGTCAATTAGTTGATCAAGGTCTGGAGTCGATCTTCGATGGACAGCCGCGAACGTCAGCGATCGGAACGCACGACAATGCCGAATGGCGTCAGTTGCGACAGTGCGTGGATATCCGCCTGAGGTCATGTTCATTCGACATTGGACAGGCCGAAGTCAACGGAATGGGATCGGTGTCCCGCCGCATCTACTTCGCTACCGAGCGTCGGCTGCCGCGCCGATCATCGAGATATACACCAGGCACGGGTTGTGCTGTCACGCTTCGCTCGGCACGCAGAACGAGACAGCTCGGGTGCGCTGGCTGCAGGCGTTCGCGGCGATGGTCGAAAGGCGGCGTCACCTGACCTTTTCTGCTTACCTATGCAGCGCTTCCAGTTCATGCAACGCCCGTTGGGGCATGGGGGCGCGCTGTGCGTACCGCCTCCGCTTGTCAGGCTGCGTGCGGGGTCAGAGTGACGATCAGGTCGGCGCCGAGGGCAGCGGCGATGCGGTCGAGCACGGGGATGGTGGGTACGGCGCCGCCGGCCTCGAGGCGGGACAGGGCGGGTTGGGTCATGCTGGCGCGGCTGGCGAGTTCAGTCTGGGACAGGCCGAGGGCGAGGCGCCGCTCGCGCACCGCCTGGCCGATCAGGAACGCTCGGCGGGCCTCGTCGTAGCCCTCGCGGTAGCCGGCGCTGTCGCGGAGGGGCTGGGCGATCTCCTCGTAGGTCTGGTGGTTGCCGCTCATAGGGTGTCTCCGTTTCGGTCGAAGCTGTTGTGGGCGATACCGTGGCTGCGCTCGCAGGTCTGTTGGGCGCGCACCGCGCGGGCGACCTCGGCGGTTTCGGCGCTGCGGGTCTTGTGGAACACGGTGAGCAGCACCAGCCGCCGCCCCGGCGCGACCCAGTAGGTCACGCGAGTCTGCTGGCGCAGGAGGTGGAAGCGCAGCTCACGCACCTTCCCCTTCAGGTGGCGGGTGTACGGCTCGCCGAGAGTCTCAGCCTCCTCGGCGAGAAGGCCGACCAGGAAGTCGACACGACCGAAGTCCCGATCGGACAGGGCCTCCAGCCATACGCGGACCTCTGACTCGACCTCCACCGCGTACAGGTCGGCCATGTATCTCACGGTATATGCATTCGATGCTATAAGCAAACGATGGTCAGCCCCGCTACGCGATCCGTCCGGCCCTTGGTGCGCGATTCGGATATCCGCGTTCCGCGACCTCTAGGTGGCTGGTGTTTTTCGTCGCGTGGCGGTGCCGCGTCTTGTTGATCATCTCTGGGAGCATGTGCCTATGCCGCAGGGACGTGGTTGCCGGGGTGAGTCGTGACGTTGGGGCTGGCGCCGAGGCAGGCTGATTTGTTCCGGTCCACGGCCGGGTTCTGTGACGGCCGGGTCGGACCGGAGTCGATCTACGGGCTGCTGCACCGGGAGTGTCACCGGCTGTTCCCCGATGAGATGTTCGCCGACCTGTTCACCGATGTGGGCCGACGCAGCGTGCCGCCTCAGATCGTGGCGGTGGTGATGGTGTTGCAACGCATCGAGGGCTGCAGCGACCGGGAGGCGGCCGACCGGTTCTGCTTCGACGCGCGGTGGAAGTACGCGGCGGGCGGGCTGGATTTCGACTACCCGGGGTTCGTGCACACAGTGCTGGTGGACATGCGCGCCCGGCTGGCCGCCTCGGCCGCGCCGGACCGGATCTTCGACATGGTGCTCGAGGTGGCCAAGGCGGCCGGGCTGGTGGGCCGGCGGCGGGTGCTGGACTCCACAGCGTTGTATGACGCGGTCGCCACGATGGACACCGTCACCCTGGTCCGCTCGGCGATCCGGGGGTTGCTCAAAGCCGCAGACAGCGAGCTGGCCGGCGAGCTCCGGGCGGTGCTGGGGCGTGATGACGACTACGTCGCTGCGGGCAAGCCGGTGTGTGACTACGACGACCCGGACGCGCGGGCCGAGCTGGTCGACGCGCTGGCCCGCGACGGCATGGCGCTGCTGGCGGTGCTGGACGGCAGAGAACTCACCGACGCGGTGGCCCAGGCCGCGGCGTTGCTGGCCACCGTGCTCGGCCAAGACCTCGACCGCGACGAGGCCGGGGTGTTCCGGATCGCCCGGCGGGTCGCCAAAGACCGGGTGATCTCCACCGTGGATCCCGAGACCCGGCACGGGCACAAGACCGCGGCGCGCGGTTTCGACGGCTACAAGGGGCATGTCGGCATCGACCCCGACACCGAGATCATCACCGCCACCACGGTGAGCGCCGGTAACGCCGGGGACGCCAGCGTCGCCGAAGACCTCATCGCAGACCTGCTCGACGAGCACGACACCGACCACGACACCGACACCGGCGAGGCCACCGACACCGGCACCGGCACCGATGGGGTTGCTGACGAGGTCGTCGAGGCATCCGATACCGCCGGCGAGGCCGCGCCGGGCAGCGACTCTGGGCAGGCCGGTGATGCCGGTAGCGACGCCGGCTCGGATCAGGCCAGTGTCTACGGCGATAACGCCTACGGCACTGGACAGTTCCACGACCGGCTGGACCAAGCCGGGATCGAGTCCAAGTGCAAGACCCAGCAGCCGGTCGCCGCGGGCGGGTTGTTCAGCAAGGACCGCTTCGACATCGACCTCGAACAGGACAGCGTGACCTGTCCCGCCGGGAACACCGCGCCGATCCGCCGCGGTGCCGACGGGGCCGGCACCGCCAGCTTCGGCCAGGCCTGCACCGGCTGCCCGCTGCGCGAGCAGTGCACCAAGGCCGCTGGCGGGCGCAGCATCGGCATCGGCCCGTATGAGCAGCAACTCGCCCACGCACGGCACCGGCAGCGTGACCCGGACTGGGTCGCCGACTACCGCGCCACCCGACCCAAAGTGGAACGCAAGATCGGGCACCTGATGCGCCGCCACCACGGCGGCAGGCGCGCCCGGGTCCGCGGACAGACCAAGGTCGCCGCCGACTTCGCCCTGCTCGCCGCCGCCGTCAACCTCGCACGCCTGGCCGCGCTCGCCGTGGCCGGCACGCCGAACCAAGGATGGGCCACAGCGGCCGGATAGGCCGATCCAGGCAGCACAACGCCGTACCCGGCAGCCACAAGCGGCCGCCACCACCTCACCGCCACCGCAAATCGCTCACAGCAGCACCGATCGCAGGTCGCGCTCAACTCGACCCAGGCGCCGCGACACCGGCCCACCGGCACTCCGCCGTCAGCGGTCACCCCCTCAGACAGCCGTTCGACACCAGCCACCCAGTGAGGCTCCGCCTCTGACCGCCGAGCGCGTGGTTCGGTCCCACTGCAGCGCACGGTAAGTGGGCACGACGACATCGCCGCGCGCTGCGCTGGCGACGTGGTCCTCCTGGCTGGTTGCCCAGCCCCATGTTGTCGGGGCCGCCCTCACTGCGCTGAAATCCCGACTCGTTCAAGCCGGGCCGGTCGCCCTACGCGACATGGATGCCTTGTGCATCAAGGAATGGAGCAAGATGCGGTCCTTTCCGGAACCCTGCTCGCCACCACGCCGAACGTCAACCCAGAACTCAAGATCAACGTCAAAGAGTCGTACACAAAGGATCCCTAGGGCAATGCTGCGAATGACAGCCTTATCGTCATGACGAGATCAGCCATCGGGTAGACGCCAGACGCGTGGCGCAGATCCGAGGAGGGTTGAGGAAGGCTGGGAGGGGCCGGGGTTCATGCCCTGGTCGAGGCACTGGGGTGGCGCTCGTAGGCGGCGAGGGCGACGCTGAGCGCCGCGCCGACGTCGGGCAGGTCGCGTAGGTAGATACGGCCTGAGTCGAGCTGGGTGGCGAGTTCGCGCAGGAGGTCGGGCCAGCCACCATGGCGCGGGAGCTCGGCGTGCTCGACCGGCGCGTGCACCACGCGTTCGACGATCTCCACGGCGGCGCGGCCGGAGGCAGCGGCGCGGGATTGCTCCCAGGCTGGTTGCCGGCACGCCGCCGAGCACCACTTCGGGATTCGGCCCACGCGCTTATGTCGATCGGACCGCGGCACCAGCCGCACGTCCCCGCCGCGTCCCGTCGCGACGTGGGACGCGGCCGCGCATGAGAGCTTTCTCGCAGCCCGGCGGTACCGAACCGGCAGTCCTTACACGGATGCGGCGCTCCCGCTCGCGCGCCAGGACGTGCCGCTGTGGTTGTCGCGTCATGGTCCCCTCACCTCGCCGGCAAACCTGATTCGTCACGACGAATTACGTCTACCTCGGTAGTAGTGGACTTTCGCACTTTGAGCGGCTGATGTGGCGGCGTCTTTCGCGCATCCTGGCGATACGCCGCGCCAATTGATCAACCAAATCGGGCGTCGTGAGACTCTATATCTGCACGCGTAGCGCGTGCAGATAGGGGATGAGACGATGGCCGGTCAGAGCTCGAGCCTGCTGCCACGGATGATCCGCGGCTCGGTCGTGGTGCAACGGCGCCGCTGCGGCAAGACGAACTGCCATTGCACCGACGGGGTGGCCCTGCACGAGGCCACCGTGCTCAGCTACTCGGCCGCCGGGCGCAACCGCACGGTGATGCTGCCCGCGAGCGAGGTCACGGCGGTGCGGGCCGCGGTGGCTCGTTACCGGGCCGCGCTGGCCCGGGTGGAACAGTCGGGCAACGCCGGCCTGGACGCGTTGCTGACCCGTCGGGGCCGGTGAGCAACTGGATCGCGCTGCTCGGCAGCCTCCGCTCGGCGTTCACCGCGCCGAGCTTCGCGATCTTCACCGACCTGCTCACCGGCTGGGTTTGTGCCCCTGGCCGGCGCACCATCACCGCCATGATCACCGTCGCCGACCCGGCCGGGCGTCGCGCGCACGACGCCTACCACCGGTTCCTGCGCGACGGCGCATGGTCCATGAGCGGGCTGTGGCGGGTGCTGTGCACCTACGCGGTCGGGCGTTGCGCACCGAGCGGGGTGATCGAGCTGGTCTGCGACGACACGCTGCACCACAAGTCCGGCCGTCGAGTCGCGGGCGCGGGGATCTTCCGCGACGCGGTGCGTTCCACCGTCGCTAGAGTCGTCTACGCGCTCGGGTTGAACCTGGTCGTCATCTGCCTGCGGGTGCAGCCGCCGTGGGGTGGCTGCCCGATCGCGGTACCGGTCAACGTCCGCTTGCACCACAAGAACGACAGCACCACCACGACCGGCCACGCCGCGGCGATGATGGCCGAGACCGCCGGCTGGCTGCCCGGCCGGCAGCTGCACCTGTGTGCCGACGGCGCCTACGCCACCCTCGCCGGCGCCGAACTGCCCAACACCCACGTGACCTCGCGGATGCGCCGCGACGCCGCGCTGTTCGAACCCGCCCCGCCGCGCACCGGCAAACGCGGCCGCCCACGCCTGAAAGGCCAGCGGCTGCCCACCCCACCCGAACTGGCCGCGCAAGCCCACAAACGCGACTGGCGCGAGGTCGAGATCGACATGCGCGGGCACACCGTGACCCGGCTGGTCCACGCCCGTGACGTGCTCTGGTACCAGGTCAACAAGCGTGAACTGGTCCGCCTCGTCGTCGTGCGTGACCCCGCCGGCGTGCAGAACGACGACTTCTTCTTCACCACCGACCTGGCCGCCAGCGGCGCCGAGGTCGCCACCCGCTACGCCGGACGCTGGCCGATCGAGGTGTGCTTCCGCGACGTCAAGCAAGACCTTGGCGGCCAAGACCCCCAGTCCTGGAAGCGACACGGCCCCGAACGCGCAGCCTGTCTGTCGCTATGGCTGCACGCACTCATCTGATGCTGGTACCTCGACACCCAACCGGCCGGACACACCTGGATTCCCCGGCCCTGGTACCGGCACAAGAACACACCGAGCTTCCTCGACGCCCTTGCAGCCCTACGCCGCACGCTGTGGTCACAACGAATTACCGCAATGTCATATCCCAAGCGCGACAACAGCAAAATCACCGAGGCGCTACTGGACGCCCTCGCCTACGCCGCATGACCCGAACCCAAGAGTGCGAAAGTCCACTAGTATGCGTACCGCTAATTGGCAAAGGGATGAGTTACGTAGATTGTCGTTGGTTGTTAGTAATGGTGACATCGGCGATCTGACGCATCGGTAGTGCGCAGAAAGGTTCAGAGAGGGTTCACGGATGATCGGGAAGCGGCGCTGGCGGGTGTCAGTCGCTGCCGATGGGAAGGCGGTGGATTCGCAACGTCGTCTCGCTGAGAACGACCACCGCGCCGGCATCGAGGTCAGCGTGCACGGCGTCGAGGTTGTCGAGGATGACCGCTGCCTGAGCGATCACACGCCGATTCGCCGCACGCCGCAACAGGAGGAATGAGGGCGTAATCGCTTGGGAGCGCACAAGAATCGCACCGAAATCGGTGTCAGCGCTGATCAACACCCGGCTGTCCGCGCGTGCCCGCTCGAGAACAAGATGATCGCTCGCGCCCGTGAGGCCGATGTCGTGGACATGCTGAACGTCGTGGCCAGACGCTCGCAACACCTCGGCCAATCGCGGCGACAGGTTCTCGTCAAGCAGAAACCTCATGCCGGGTGGCGAAGCGGCAACTCGCGTTCCCGTACTGCCTCGGCGGCGTAGCGCAGCGCCTCGGCGACGTCCTCGGCAGTCAGGTATGGAAAGTCATCGATGATCCCTGCCACCGACATGCCGTCAGCAACCATCGCGACCACCGTCGCAACGGGCATGCGAAGGCCACGGATGCAGGGCAGGCCGCCCATGACATCCGGGTCCGTCGTGATCCGTTCGAAGGCCACGCACCAAGGCTAGCCGCAGATGTCCGGCATCCGTCTCAGCAGTTGATTGCTGTTGGATCTGCGTGGCGGTGATTGCCGCGCTGGCGAATGTCGTGGGTCGGTGCTATTCCCGAGTAGATGACCCCTTGATCATCTCAGGAGACGGCCATGGCCAACATCGCGAAGCGTCCGGACAGACGCTGGCGTGCGCGCTACCGGGACGCCGCGGGTAGGGAGCACTCGCGGCACTTCACTCGGAAGGTGGACGCGCAGAACTGGCTCGACTCGGTGACGACGGCGGTCACCACCGAGCTGAGTAGAGAAATAGTGACCGGAGGCCAATGAATACGGGCGTTTCAGGGCGCGCCCGAAGGGATTCGAACCCCCAACCTCTTGATCCGTAGTCAAGTGCTCTATCCGTTGAGCTACGGGCGCATGCGTGAGCTATGAAGTTGTGCGCGACCGGTCGGCGGCCGCGGAGGCTCCGGGATTCGAACCCGGGATGGGTTTTAGACCCAAACCGCATTAGCAGTGCGGCGCCATAGACCAGACTAGGCGAAGCCTCCCAGTGCGTCCCGCTGAGATCGCAACCGCCGCAGGCCACCGACCCGTCAGCGTACAAGGTGCTCTCGGAGCAGACCAAACCGTCTGGAGGCGCGGAATCAAACCGGGGCGACCAGCGGCATGACCAGGCAATCGACCATCTCGACCACGTCCTGCTCGGTGACCTGCTGGTTCATCAAGATGACCCGGTAGGTCAGGAGCGCCGGAAGGACGTCGGCGTACAGCTCACAAGCCGCGTCCGCACGCACCTCGCCCCGTGCGACGCCTCGTCGCAGCAGCTCGACCAAGGCGGCTCGCTTCGGGCAGTGCACCTGCTCTTCGACGGCCGCTGCGAGGCCGGCGTCCCGGGTGACCTCCCAGGCGACGGCCCGAACGGCTTCGGCGGCCTGCCCGGACAACTCGCTGATCCGCAGGCCGAGCTGCAGCAGCAGATCGCGGGTGGTGGCCTCGTCGCTCAGCATGCCCTCGACGATCTCGTCTGAGCCGCCGAAGCGAGCACAGAACGCTTCGAGCACCAGGTCCTGCTTGGTCTGCCAGCGCCGGTAGATGCTGGCCTTGCCGGTCTGGGCCCGAGCCGCGACGGACTCGATGGTGAACCCCGCGTAGCCAACGGCGGTGAGCTCGTCGAAGACCGCGGCGTGAATCGCGTCCTCCAGCGCCGCGCCACGCCTGCGGTGGCGTAGTGGCGCGGGCATCCGTAAATCCGTTGGCGCTGCGGCCACCTTTGTCAGACCCTTCATCCAGAATCAGTTCATCTGGCTGACGCATAAGGCACGCTTGCGTTCCGTATCAGCCGGCTTTACCGTACATCTTAAGAGACGTAAGCGTCCCCTACGAGTTGGCTGCTAACCACTGCTACATCGGACGGAGTCCTCTCTTGACACGCGCAGACCAAGCCGGCACGGCAACCGCACCGGCAACCGGCACCGCTCGCCGCACGACCCACCCCGCGCTGCTGTTGCTGCTCATCGCTGGCGCCCAGCTGATGGTGATCCTGGACGCCACGATCGTGAACGTCGCACTTCCGTCGATGGCCCACTTCTTCGACCGCACGCAAACCGACATGACCTGGGTGATCAACGCCTACACGCTGGCCTTCGGCGGGTTGCTGCTCCTCGGTGGCCGCGCGGGCGACATTCTCGGCCGGCGGCAGATGTTCATCCTGGGCCTGGGCCTGTTCTCCCTGGGCAGCCTGTTCGGTGGCCTGGCCAACACCTTCGAGTTGCTGCTCATGGGCCGCATCGTGCAGGGCGTCGGCGGGGCCATTGCGTCGCCGACAGCCTTGTCGCTGATCACGACATCCTTCCCCGAGGGACGGGAGCGCAACCGGGCCTTCGCCGTGTACGCCGGCGTGTCCGGAGCCGGCGCCGCGCTCGGCCTGCTCGCCGGTGGCGTGCTGACCGAGTACTTCACCTGGCGGTGGGTGCTGTTCGTCAACGTGCCGATCGGCGTGGCGTTGATGATCGGTGGCTTCTTCTACATCCATTCGTCCGAGCGGCTGACCGGCAAGTTCGACATCCTCGGTGCCGCGATGTCGGTCGCCGGTATGGTCGCGATCGTCTACGGCTTCATCAACGCCGCGAACCACGGCTGGAGCAATGGCGTCACTTTGGTCTGCCTGATTGGGGGCGGACTGCTGCTATTGATGTTTGTCGCCTACGAGTCGCGCACACCGATCGCCATGATGCCGTTGCGGATCTTCGCCAACCGCAGCCGGTCCGCCTCGTACCTGGTGATGCTGATCTTCGGCGCGGCGATGTTCGGGATGTTCTACTTCCTGACCTTCTTCGTCCAGGGCGTGATGGGATTCAGCCCCTTGAAGACCGGCGTGGCGTTCTTGCCATTCTGCGTCGTCATCATCGTCGGGTCGGGCATAGTGGCCCAGATCCTGCCGCGCACCGGGCCGAAGATCTTGATCACGGTCGGCTGTGTGCTCGCGACTGCCGCGTTGTTCCTGTTCGCCACGGTAAGCGCAGACACCAGCTACTGGACCCAGCTGTTGCCGATGATCCTGCTGATGGCGGTCGGCATGTCGTTCATCTTCGTGCCGTTGACGACGACCGCGGTATCCAAAGTCGCGCCTACCGACGCTGGGCTTGCCTCGGCGTTGCTCAACGTCGGGCAACAGGTCGGCGGCGCGATCGGTCTCGCAGTGCTCGCGACAGTCGCAGCCACGGCGTCGCGCAACGCCGCGAAGATCGAGGCGACCGATCTGAGCGGGGCATCGAAGCTGCACTTCGGGGAGCTCGCCGCCAGCGCGTCAACCGGCAAGCCGCCGTCGCCTGCCGCTCTGGCGGACCCAGAAGCGGTGCATGCCTTTCACGTGGTGCAGGCCCACGCGTCCAGCATGGGCTTTCTGACCGCGGCAATCTTCGGCGTGGTGGCGGTGGTGGTCGCCGCCTGGATGATCAACGTCAAGCGCAGCGACATCCCGCACGAGCCGGCCGAGGCAGTCGCCGTCGCTTAGGGGCTGGATCCCAAGCCCGCGGCCACGCGCGGCGAGCGACCCTCTCAGCATTCAATGACGTTCACCGCGAGCCCGCCGCGGGCGGTCTCCTTGTACTTGACCTTCATGTCCGCGCCGGTCTCGCGCATCGTCTTGATCACCTTGTCCAGGCTGACGATGTGCCGTCCGTCGCCGCGTAACGCGATGCGTGCGGCGTTGATGGCCTTCACGGCGGCCATCGCGTTGCGCTCGATGCACGGCACCTGGACGAGCCCACCGACCGGGTCGCAGGTCAAGCCGAGGTTGTGCTCCATGCCGATCTCGGCGGCGTTCTCGACCTGACTTGGCGTGCCGCTGAGCACCTCGCACAGCGCGCCTGCGGCCATCGAGCAGGCCGACCCGACCTCACCCTGGCAGCCCACTTCGGCACCCGAGATCGACGCGTTCTCCTTGTACAGCACGCCAATCGCTGCGGCGGCGAGCAGGAAACGCACCACCCCATCCTCGGACGCGCCCGGGACGAACCGCCAGTAGTAGTGCAGCACGGCCGGCAGCACGCCCGCCGCACCATTGGTCGGCGCGGTGACGACCCGGCCGCCCGCGGCATTTTCCTCGTTGACGGCGAGCGCGAACAGGTCCACCCAGTCCAGGACCCGCAACGGGTCGGTCGAGCCCATGACACCGTCGGCTGTCGCCGACGACTGCTCGCCGCACAGCCGCTGATAGAGCTCAGGCGCCCGACGCGGCACCTTCAAGCCACCGGGCAGGACGCCGCTGCTCGCGCAACCGTTGCGAACGCATTGCTGCATGACCGACCAGATGTTGAGCAGGCCGGTGCGGATCTCGTCCTCGGTTCGCCACGACGTCTCGTTCGCCAGCATCACTCCGCTCACCGGCAGGCCCGATGCGCGGCACCGCTCCATCAGCTCGGCGCCGCTCGTGAACGGAAACGCCAGGGACGTGTCGTCCGGCTTGATGCGGTCCACGCCCGCGGCGGAATCGTCCACGACGAAGCCACCACCGACCGAGTAGTAGGTGCGTTCGCGTATCAGCGCGTCGTCGGCGTACGCATAGAAGCGCATGCCGTTGGGGTGGAACGGCAGGCTGGTCCGTCGGTGCAGCACCAGGTCGTCTTCGGACAGGGCGACGTCGCGCTTGCCGAGCAGGCGTATCCGTCCCGAGGACCGTACGTCGGCCACTCGGGATGCAATCGACGCCGTATCAACGGTCTCTGGCAGCTCGCCCTCGAGGCCGAGGACGACCGCCCGGTCGCTGCCGTGCCCGTGACCGGTGGCGCCGAGCGAGCCGAATAAGTCCGCCCGCACCCGGGTCACCGCGTCCAGCTCGCCATCGTCGGCGAGCCCGGTCGCGAAGGTCCGAGCAGCCCGCATCGGCCCGACTGTGTGCGAGCTGGACGGGCCGATGCCGATCGAGAACAGATCGAACACGCTGATGGCCACGCGACTATCATCCGCTCCCTCAGCGAATACGGTGGGCTGGTGACCATCGTCCGGCGCACGCCACTGCACCAGGCGACGATTACGGCCGTTCGCGACCTCACCCCGCGGATGCGCCGGATCACCGTGACGAGCCCCGCCTTTGCCACGGTGCAGCCACGTCCCGCGCAGGATGTCGAGCTCGTTCTGGTGGACGGGACCGGGCGCAAGGTCAAGCGGCGGTACACGATCCGGTATGCCCGACCCGACAGCGGCGAGTGGGACATCGACGTGCTGCTCCACCGCCACGGGCCTGGCGCCTGGTGGGGCGAGACGGCAACCGCCGGAGATCGGGTCAGCCTCTTCGGCCCGCGCGGCAGGCTCGTGCTCACGGACGCCGATTGGCACCTGTTCGTCGGCGACGAGTCGGCGATGCCCGCCATCTCGGCGCTCGTCGAGGCCCTGCCGCCGAGCCAGCGTGCGATCGCGTTGGTCGAGGTCGGCGCGGTGCCGGACGAGATCCCGATGGCGCGCGACGTGCAGCTGCGCTGGCTGCACCGGGACGGCGCAGACCCCGGTCCGCCGGGTCTGCTGGCCCAGGCGATCGACCAGCTGAAGCCGCCGTCCGGGACAGGGCAGGCCTACCTGCTCGGCGAGAGCCGCGCAGTCGTTGCGCTGCGCCCGCGCGTCCACGCACACGGGCTGACGAACGAGCAGATGTATGTCAAGGGCTACTGGAACCTGGGCCGGGGTTCCGCCGCTTCGGGAGTAATCGGTTCACCCCCTGGATCAAATACTCCCGGATCGGCAAGACTCGGGGCATGACTCTGCCCCCCGTCGCCGCCCTCCGCTACCCTCCTCGGGCCCTGCGGGCCCTGCGATGCTCCGCGAAGGACGGCTCCTCATGACGAATCCCAGGGCGGGCCAGCCGGCCACCTCAGCCGACCTGGTCGACGTCGACAAACTCGTCGCCGCGTACTACGAGCAACACCCCGACCCGACCGTGCCCGAACAGCGGGTCAGCTTCGGTACCTCAGGGCATCGTGGGTCGTCGCTGTCGACGACCTTCAACGAGGACCACATACTCGCCACGTCGCAAGCGATCTGTGAATATCGCGCGGCCCAGGGAATCGACGGCCCGCTGTTCCTCGGCGCCGATACGCACGCGCTCAGCGAACCCGCCACCAGATCGGCGCTCGAGGTCTTCGGCGCCAACGACGTCACAGTTCTGGTCGATTCACGCGACGGCTACACGCCCACCCCTGCGGTATCCCTGGCCATCTTGACGCACAACGCCACCGCCGGCCGGCGGGCGGACGGCGTCGTCGTCACACCGTCGCACAACCCCCCGTCAGACGGCGGATTCAAGTACAACCCGCCGGACGGCGGGCCGGCCGGAACCGAGATCACCGGGTCGGTCCAGGACCGGGCCAATGAGTTGCTGGCGGCCAACGGCAAGGGTGTGCGCCGCGTCCCTTATAGCCAGGCCAAGGCCGCCGCCGGCCGATACGACTTCCTCGGCGAGTACGTGGACGCCTTGCCGCAGGTCGTCGACCTGGACGCGATCCGCGCTGCTGGCGTGCGCATCGGCGCCGACCCACTGGGCGGGGCGAGTGTCGGGTACTGGGGCGAGATCGCCGAACGCCACCGCCTCGACCTGACGGTCGTGAACCCGCAGGCCGATCCGACGTTCCGGTTCATGACGCTCGACTGGGACGGCAAGATCCGCATGGACTGCTCGTCGCCGTATGCGATGGCCGCGCTGATCGCCCGCCAGCACGACTTCGACGTCGCCACGGGCAACGACACCGACTCCGACCGGCACGGCATCGTCACCCCGGACGGTGGACTATTGAATCCCAACCATTACCTGGCGGTGGCCATCGAGTACCTGTTCGGCCACCGCCCGTCCTGGCCGGCCGGTGCGGCGGTGGGCAAGACGCTGGTGAGCTCGTCGATGATCGACAAGGTCGCCGCGGGCCTCGGCCGGACCCTGCTCGAGGTCCCGGTCGGCTTCAAGTGGTTCGTCCCCGGCCTGCTCGACGGCTCGGTCGCCTTCGGAGGCGAGGAGAGCGCGGGCGCGTCATTCCTGCGCCGGGACGGCGCCGTCTGGACCACCGACAAGGACGGCATAATCCTGTGCCTGCTCGCCTCGGAGATCACGGCCGTCACGGGACGCAGTCCGTCGCAGCTCTACGGCGAGCTGACCACCCGCTACGGCGCGCCGGCATATGCCCGCGTCGACTCGCCGGCCACCCGTGAGCAGAAAAGCCGGCTGGGCCGCCTCGCTCCCGGCGACGTCCGCGCCGCCGAGCTCGCCGGTGAGCCGATCTTGGCCAAGCTGACGGCGGCCCCTGGCAACGGCGCGCCGATCGGCGGGCTGAAGGTGGCCACCGCGTCTGGCTGGTTCGCGGCGCGCCCGTCCGGGACCGAGGACGTCTACAAGCTCTACGCCGAGTCCTTCCGCGGCCCCGACCACCTGGCGCAGATTCAGGACGAGGCCCGCGCCATCGTCGCCGCCGCCCTGGGCTAAGAGCCCGCGCGGCTCTTAAGTCGGGGCGCACCACGGTAAGTCTGGGCGCACCACGGCTTGCCGGCCACCGCGACAGACCACATCCCGTCCACGCGCGCGCCGGTGGGGGGAGCCGGGCTGAAACTCACGCAGACGGGATGTGGTCTTGCGCGTTGCGGCCGCCAGGACTGCGGTCGCAACACTCGGTGACGCCGGGTTCAGACCGGCGCACTACCACCACCAGTCGTCGGGCCTGACGAGACCGGAGGTGGTGGGCTGGACGGTCGGAGCGGCCGAGGCGGCCGTAGCCGCGGGAGCGGCCGCAGCTGACGTCGCTCCGCACACGGCACATACCAGACAAGCGATGATCGTGAGGATTGGTGCTGCAAAGCGTCGCACTAACACGTTTCCCCCTTCGAACACGCCCCTTGCCGGGCGCTTAGTCATGCTCGCCACGGTGCGAGGAATGCACACCCCTTCCTATACCCATAGGATTCACCGGCGGGCACCGCAGTTTCAAACCTTGGCACTGGCAGCTAGCTGCCTGGCACGAACTGCAACAGGCGGGGACATGGGCAATGGCGCCGAACTCGACAAGCTCGACATCCTTGTGTATCGAGCGTTCGTCGCCCAGCCAGGCGCGGCTCTGTCGGACATAGCGGCCGAGCTGGGGCGGCCCATCCACGAGCTCGACAAGCCGGCCGGAACGCTGATCGAGCTGGGCCTGGCAACCTCCTCCGACGGGGAGCACTTCACCGCGGTCAGCCCGCTACTCGCGGAGGTGACCGAGCTCGGCGCTGAGGAGCTGGAGCTCAGCGCCCGACGCGCCGCCGTCGAGGCCCGCCGCGAGGCGATCCGCGCGCTGATCCCCGACTGGGCCGACGTAGTGCGCGACAACCCCAGCGGAAACGCGGTCGAGGTGGTCAGCGGGGCGACCGAGATCGGCAACGTGATCATGCATTACGCCGCCCGGTGCCGGGAAGAGTTGCTGTCCGTTGCGCCCGGACGCGGGCCGAGCCGGATGGACCCACGTACCCGGATGGCCAACCTGTATTCCCTCGGTCGCGGCGTTCGCACCCGGGCTCTCTACCAGCACCTGGCGCTGCGCGACCGAGCCGGCCGCGCCTACCTGCGCGAGCTGACCGACCACGGCGCGCGCATCCGGGTCGCGTCGTCGGTCCCGGGACGCAGCCTGGTCATCGACCGCGAAGCCGCTCTGCTGCCTATTCCCGGGCCCGATCCAGGCGCCCTAGGCGGACTTGCGGTCGTGCGCGAGCCGAACGTCGTCGCCTGGGTCGCGGCGACCTTCGAGCAGCTGTGGGCCGAGGCCACCCCGCTCGAGGAGCTGCTGGGCACCCGGCACTCGGACGCGACCATGGACCATACCCGAACGGCCATCCTGCGGCTGATGGCCGACGGGGAGAAGGACGAGGCGATCTCCCGACGGCTGTCGGTCTCGGTTCGCACCTGCCGGCGGCACATCGCCGATTACATGGCACAGGTGGGTGCCACCAGCCGCTTCCAGGCTGGCGTCATCGCCGCGCGCAACGGGCATCTGGACGCGCCGAACGCCGGCTGAGGCAACCGCCATTCGGCCTCCGGTTCGCTACAGTCCCCTTCATGACGGTGCCCCCCGCCAACCTTCTCACTGCGCTCCTGCAGTGTGGTCCCACCCCGCGAAATCGCTGCACGATTTCGCGGGGACCCCGGCGCTGGAAGGTCGGCTCGTGACCCAACCGGCGCGACGGCCCGTCGGCGTGACGTTGCTCGTCGTCCTGATCGTCCTGGGCGGCATTCTGCAGGTCGTCGCTGGGATCATCCTGATCCTCGGACACAAGAACGCCACCGTGTTGCGCGAAACGCACAGGTCGACGAACTTCCTGCTCAGCGCAGGAATCGGCGGCGCGGCCCTCGGGGTGATCTATCTGCTCGTATCGCGCGGCCTCGCGACCGGCAACGGGTTCGCCCGGTTCATCGTCGGACTGATCAGCCTGCTCAGCCTCGGTGCCGGGCTGTGGGCAGCGGTCAGCCAGCACGGCAACCTGCGCGGCCAGGGCATCGCCAGCGCGATCGTCGGGTTCGTCATTCTGGTGTTGCTGTACTCGCCCAGGGCCAACGCGTTCTTCCGCACCAATTGAGCTCGGCCCCGGCCGCCGCCGATGGGCCGCCGCCCGTCATTGTCGACGACTCGCCCACCCGCATCCGATCGTCTGTCGACGGCCTGCGACTCGTCGGACTGGTTGTCGTGCTGCTGCTGCTGACGGCGTTCGGGACCCTGGCCAACAACACCAGCCGGGGCGCGAACGACGACTTGGCACGAGTGGTCAGCGCCCTGCCGCGGCTGCTCGTCGACGCGTTCAGCGTGGTCGGCGGAGTCGCCGCGCTAGCCGTGCCGATGGCCCTGATCGTCCGGCAGATCATTCGCGGCCAATCGCGCCGTCTCGTCGAGTCGCTGCTGTCGGGCCTGCTGGCGATCGTGGTCGTCGTCGGCTTGAGCCTCGCCATCAACAGCGCCAAACACAGCGCGCTGTACCACGCGCTCACCCTGTCTCGTCCGTCTGGGGCAACGGCGCCCCTCGACCCCTACCTCGCGGCGTGGATGGCGCTCGGGACTGTGGCCGGCGTCGCTACGGAGCGGCTGTGGCGCAATCTGTTTGCGATCTCCGTGACGGTCTACGCGCTGTCGGCGTTCACCGCGGCGCAGGTCTCGTTACTGTCGCTGGTGGCCAGTGTGGTGATCGGCGTCACCGTCGGAGTCGCGGTGCGCTACGTGACGGGGTCGGTCAACGACCGTCCGGACGGCGCTCGCATCGCGGCGGCTCTGGCCGACCGGGGCTTCCCGCTCGCCCGGCTCGAACGCACGACGCGCACCCGTGTGGACCATCGCGTCTATCTCGCCACCACCCGCGACCACCGCGACCTGGACGTGGACGTGCTTGACCGCGACGAGATCGCATCCGGCTGGTTCTACCGGATCTACCGCAACATCCGGGTGCAGCCCGAGGTGGCCCGCGGGCCCGACCTGAGCATTGAACGGGCCGCCGAACGGCGTTCGCTACTGGCCTTCGCAGGCGAGGCCGCCGGCGCTGCGTTGCCCCGATTTCTGGCCGGCGTCCCGTGCGGACCCGACACAATCGTGCTTGCTTACGAGCGCCGCACCGGGACGCCGCTGGCCGACCTGGATGCCCCACCCACTGACGCCCAGCTGCGCGACCTCTGGACGTCTGTCGAGCGGCTGCACCATGCCCGGATATCGCACCCGGGGCTCACCGCGCGACGGATTCGCCTCGACGGCGCCGGACGCGTCGTGCTGCCGATCCTCGAGGACGGCAACGCGTTCGCCGGCGACCTACGCATCAACCTCGACCGCGCCCAGCTGCTGGTGACGAGCGCACAGCTCGTCGGTGCTGGGCCAGCCGTACGCATCGCCCGAGACACGATCGGTGACGAGGGCCTGGCCTCGACCCTGCCCGTGCTGCAGCCGATCGCGCTAAGTCGCGAGACCCGTCGCGCACTCAAACGCGAGGTATCGCTGCTCGACGACGTGCGAGCCGAGATCCAGGGTCAGACCAGCATGCCGTTGCCGGAGCTGTCGCGGCTGGAGCGTATCCGTCCACGGACCGTGATCACCCTCGTCGCGCTGATCGTCGCCGCATACCTGCTCATCGGCCAGCTCGGCTCGCTCGATCTGGCCACCGTGCTACGCAACGCCAAGTGGCAGTGGGTGCCGCTGCTGCTCGTCGCCTCCGCAGCCACGTACCCGGCGGCGGCGATCTCGCTGATCGGCTACGTCCGCGAGCGGCTGTCGTTCTTCCGGACGGTGCTTGCCCAGCTCGCGGCGTCGTTCACCAGCTTCGTCATGCCGCCAGCGGTGGGCGGCCTGGCGGTAAACGTCCGCTTCCTGCAGAAGTCCGGCCTGTCGACCACCGCGGCCGCGACCAGCGTGGGCGTCAACCAGGTCGTCAACGCGATCTCACACATCGTGTTGCTCATCGTGTTCGCGGCGGCCACCGGCACGTCCGCGGGGCACCGGCTGCCGATCCCCGGCTGGGTGTTCATCGCGTTGGGGGGCCTTGCCGCGCTGGCCCTGTTCCCACTGGCCCTGCCGATCGCCCGCCGGTGGGTGTTGGCGAAGGTGCTGCCTCCTGTCCGTGAGGCGTTGCCGCGCTTGCTGGACCTGGTGAGCAATCCCGCCAAGTTGGCCGAGGCCATTGGCGGCACGCTGCTGCTCAACGCCGCCTACATCCTGGCTCTCTGGTGCGCGGTGCGCGCGTTCAACGGGACCGTCGACTTCGTCGCGGTGGCCGTCGTGTACCTCGCCGGCGGCGCGATCGGCTCCATGGCCCCGACGCCGGGCGGGCTGGGCGCAGTCGAGGCGGCGCTCTCGACCGGTCTGGCGGCTGCCGGCATGCCGGGTGCCGCGGCCGTCAGCGCCGTGCTGTTGTACCGGATCGGGACGTTCTGGCTGCCGGTGCCAGTTGGCTGGCTGGCGGTGCATTGGCTACAACGCCACGATGCCCTGTGACGGATGCCCAACCCCTGGCAGGCTGGCGGCATGGATCGCGACGGGGTGATGCAGTGGGCGGCCAGATACGAGGTTGGGTGGCGCGCCAGGGATCTCGATGCCGTCGAGACCCTGTTCACCCCGGATGTGCACTACCGCCGGTCGCCGTACGAGCCGTCCGGCGTCGGGCATGCCGCGATCCGGGCGTTTTGGCGCGAGGACGACGACGTGGAGTTCACCATGCGGGCCGAGCCGGTCGCGGTCGACGGCGACAGCGCGGTCGTGCGGATACAGGTGAACTACACGGCGCCGAGGCAACAGGAGTATCTCGACCTGTGGCTGCTGCGCTTCGCCCCGGACGGCCGGGTCGTCGACTTCGAGGAGTGGCCGTATTGGCCGGGACGGTCCTACAGCGCGGTCCGTGAGGCCCAGGAGTCACGGCCTGCGGCGCCGACCTAGGTGACGGCTAGGTACGCTCTCGCGGTGACTGGTCGCCCTGACGCCACCCCGATCCGCATCGCCGTCGTCCCCGCCTACAACGAGGAGCCGACCGTCCGGGAGGTACTCGACCGGCTGTACGACTTCGTCGACGAGCTGGTGGTGGTCGACGACGGTTCGACTGACGGCACGCGCCGAGTTATTCGGGACTGGCTGCCAGGGCACGAGCGGGCCCGGTTGCTGACGATCGACGTCAACCAAGGAATGTCCGCCGCTTATCACCTGGCCTTTTCCGAGATCGCCGACCGGGTCAAGGCCAGGGAACTAGACCCTGACACGCTCATCTGCACCATCGACGCCGACGGTCAGCACGACCCGCACTCGCTGGACGAGCTCATCAGGGTCACCACGGACGAGCGGCTGGACGCCCTGCTCGTGCAGCGCGACCTGTCCGGCTATCCCGCCTACAAGAGGCTCGGCAACACCGTCCTGAGCAAATGGGCTGCGATCTGGGCGAGGTCGCCCCTCTACGACGTCGAGTCCGGCTACCGGGTCTTCCGCGCCAGCGCCCTAGCCGACGCGTTGCAGTACTACCGCGGCTACCAATACTCCGAGACGGTCGAGGTGGCCGTCGTGCTCTGCCGGCTGGGCTACAAAGTACGCAACGACGTGGTGCTGCCCGTCCCGGTATTCCGCTCGCGGACCCGGCTGCGTGATGCCGTTATCGACGCGACGATGATCGTGGTGGCAGCCCGGCGCAGCGCGGCGCGCAACCGCAAGCCGGCGCCGGTCTTCCTCGAACCTGCGCTCGAGCCTCCCCTGCCTCAGCAGTGATCGGTGTAGCCGGAGCGGCCCAGCAGCTGGTCCAGCCGGACCGGCTGCAGATCCCGCGCCGCCAGGCCGTCGAGGATCAGCGGCATAGCGCGCACCAGCACGGAACGGTTGGCGTCAACCTTCCCGTCCAGGCCGTCGTGCAAGTCGATGATCGAACCATCGCGTACCTTCGACAGCACCCGATTGGCGATCACCTGCGGATCGTTCGTCGCCCAGTCTCCGGCCGACACGTCCCAGCCGATCATCGTGACGTCGTTGCGGTGCAGCACCCAGGACATGAGCGGAGTGTGCTGCCCGTGCGGCGGGCGGTAGAACGCCGGGCAGACACCTGCCTGCCGAGAGATCGCCCGCTGTGCGCGCATGAGCTCGGGGTAACGCGGATCCAGCCAGCGCCACTCGTCATGGTGGAAGGAGTGGTTGCCGACCAGCTGCCCGTCCGCGATCAAGGCACGGGTGATGTCCGGTCGGGCCTCCACGGCCTTGCCCACCGAAAAGAACGTGCCCTTGGCTGCGTGCGCGTCCAGGATGTGCGCGATCGCCATCGTCGCGCCGGCGTTGGGGCCGTCGTCGAAGGTGATCGCGACCTGCGGCTCGTCCCGCGGGCCGTGCGCGATCGTCGGGCCGAACCAGGGCGCGGTCGGCGAGTTGGCGCCGATCCACGAGCCGACCAGGACGACGCCCAGCAGGCCTGCGACGGGCACCAGCCACCCTGCCCCGCGCGAAACGGGGTGCGCGCGCCGGTCCAGCGTCGCAGCCAGCACCAGGGCGAGGCCGGTCGCCGCGCCGCAGACCCGGGCCGGACCGGCACCCCACACCGTCGCCACTACGAGGAGGACTGCGGTGGTTGCGGCCGCGCTGGTGAGCACGATCCTGTCCCACAGGCGGCCGGTCCAGCACAGCGCCACGCCCAGACCGAGCAACGCCGCCAACAACCAGTTGATCGCTCCGGCGCGTGCCTGTGAGAACAGCCAGGCGCAGGTCGCCACGATCACGCCGCCAACTACCCGGATCGATGGCCGGCACCGCAGGCGCAGCACCAGCACGGCCACCCCGATCGCGATCACCCCGGCGGGAGCTGCCGTGCCCAGGGCTGTGGCGGAGTGATCGTCGAGAATCCCCAGCAGCGGCAGGACGAACGCCGCCAACCCCACGCCGGACAGTGCGCGGATGAACGTCGGGCTAGCCATGGCGCGTCCCGCGAACCAGCCGGGTCACGACCGGCAGCTGCGCGGCGGCACGATCGCCCTCGCGGTTGCTACAGCGGCATGGGCGACGATCCTGTCGCTCACCCTGACACACCGGGTCTTCGTCACCCATGACAGCCTTATCGACTACGCCCATTCGTGGTGGATCGAGAGCCAACTCTGGCACGGGCACGGCATCCCCTGGCACATGCCCATGCTCGGGCACGGAGAGGCGCTCACCTTCCCGTACGGATTCCTGCCGTGGATCGTATCGGCGCTGCTGTGGCCGCTGTTCGGCGAATGGGCCGTCACGCTGGTGCTGGTGCTCGGCGTCCTGGGCCTGATTGCGGCGACCTTCTGGGCGTTTCCCGAGGGGCGTCGCGGCTGGTGGCCGGTGGTCGTGTTGGCGAACCCGATCCTGGTCTTGGCGCCGTTGTCCGGCCAGCTGCCATTCCTGTGGGCGTCCGCGCTGCTGGTCGTCGGCATCGGCTGCTGGCGGCGCGGCCATCGTGGGTGGGCGGTGGTGTTCGCGGGTGTCGGGCAGCTGTGCCACGTGGCGGTCGTGCTGCCGCTGGCGGCCCTGCTGGTAATGCTGCGGCTGCGGTGGGAGCCCGACCGGCGGGCCCTGCTGGGCTGCTATGCGCTATCTCTGGTCATCGCCGTCCCGGCGATCTGGCCGATCCTGCAGTCGCCGGTGTACACCGAGAGCTCGCCGGCTACCAGGGTTGGACAGCTGGTCGGCACGGTGTTCATCCGGGCGTTCGTCCTGCTACCGCCGATCCTGGCCATGGTGCTGGTCCGCGACAGGCACCGCTGGCTGCCGCCCGTCCTCGCTGCGGTCGCCCTGCTGCTGAACGTCGCCCTGCTGGCCCCCCTGGACGCCGGGTACTCGTGGGCCGCGCTAGTGCGGCAGCCGGACCACACGATGGCGGCCTTCGCCCGGGCCACCGAGTTCCACCCTGGAGCCACCTACCGGGTGCTCTATACCGCAGACGGCAAGGTCGGCATGTACCAGCTGATCCGGGACGGCGCGGTGCTCGACTCGGAGTTCTTCCCAGAGAGCATCTGGTATGGCAAGTTCGCTGACGAACAGAGGTACTCGGCGTTCCTGGCCAGCCGTAACGTAGACTATGTCCTGCTTTTTCGGGACATACCGCGCAGTATCACGACCAACGAGGGAAAGCTCCTTGGGGCCATGGCGGCATCCGGTCGCGGTTGCCGGGGCGACACAGCGGGGGTTCGCTTGGTGCAATCGCATGCAGCCTGGGACGATTACGCGATCGACCACAGCTGTTTCACATCCTCGGATGGCGCGAGGACGAGCCCGTGACCAAGACGCTCGTCCTCGCGCTGTGCGCGGCGATGGCCTTCGGCGCGTCCGTCGCGCTCCAGGAGCGGGCGGCTGCCGAGGTGCACCACGACCACGCGATGAAGGTCAGCCTGCTGGTACGTGTCGCGCGCCGGCCGCTGTGGCTGATGGGACTGATCGCAAGCGGCATGGGGCTGGTGCTGCAGATCGCCGCATTGCGCCACGGGTCCCTGGTGATCGTCCAGCCGGTCATGGCGACGACGCTGATCTTCGCGCTGGCCCTGGTTGCGATCCGCACCCGGGTCGGGCTCAGCGCCGCCGAGTGGGGGTCGGTCGCCGCGGTCGTCGGGGGCCTCGTGGTCTTCCTCGTGCTCGCCGCGCCGGACGGGCACACCGCCCAGGCGCCGCACGGAACCGCGTGGGCCGTCACCAGCGCCAGCGCCGTCGTGGTGGTGAGCGGGCTGGCCTGGCTGTCGACGAGGCGCTACGGCCGCCGTCGCGCGGCGCTGGTGGGTTTGGCCACCGGCCTGTCCAACGCGTTCGTCGCCGTGCTGACCAAGGCGTTCTCCCGGCAGTTGCGCCACGGTGGCCCGCTGTGGAGTCACTGGGCGCTGTGGGCACTGATCGCAGCCGGCATCCCGGCCGTGCTGCTGGTGCAGAGCCTCTACCAATCCGGCAACCTGCGAATGTCGCTCCCCATCGTCGCCGTCGTTGAGCCGATCGCAGCGTCGTTCGTCGGCGTCATCCTCTTCGGCGAGCACGTGACCTTCGACGGTGACGAATCCGTGGTAATCGGCGTTGCGCTGGCTGCCGCGATCTTCGGGCTATGGCATCTGGCCGGTAACCCGCGCATCACCGTCTCGGCCGGCGGCGCGCCGCGGGTTGCGACGGCACGCCGCGGCGAGAACGAGGGCCCGGCCATTCCGCGCGGGAGCCGGCACGCGGCCGGCGGGGCGCATCGCTCGGACCGGTTCGTGAGACCCTTCCAGCCGGTGCCTGAAGCACTTTCCGCCGAACACCAGCCGTATCCGCGGTACCACCGGGGAGCCCGTTGAACGTCCCCGCCGCACGCCTGGTGTTCTGCGACGAGGACCGCGCCGAGATCCTGCGCCTGATCGACGAGTCGCTGCGCTCGGGCTTGCTGACCCTTGGCCCGCATACTCGCCGGCTCGAGGCCGCGTTCGCGGCGCGGCACCGGTCGCCACACGCGATCGCTGTCAGCAGCGGCACCAGCGCCATCGAGATCGTGCTGCGGGCGCTCGACCTCGCCGGGCGCGAGGTGGTCGTGCCGGCCGACACGTTCTTCGCCACCGCGGCGGCGGTCGCCCACGCGGGCGGCGTGCCGCGCTTCGCCGACGTGTCGCCGACGACGCTCGCCCTGACTGCCGAGACCGTCGAGGCGGCATTGACCGCGAACACGGCGGCCGTGGTGATGGTGCACATCGCTGGCCTGGTCGCGCCGGACGTGGTGGCGATCCGCGACCTGTGCAACCGTCGCAGGATCTTCTTCGTCGAGGACGCGGCGCACGCGCACGGCAGTTCCTACCGGGGGCAGCCAGCGGGAACCTTCGGTGTGGCAGGCACATTCTCCTTCTATCCCACCAAGGTCATCACTGCTGGCGAGGGTGGGATGATCATCACCGCTGACGACCGGCTGCGCGACGAGGCACTGATGTATCGCGACCAGGGCAAGGCGGGGTTTCACGGCGGGTCGCACGTGCGACTCGGCTACGCGTGGCGGATGAGCGAGGTGCACGCGGCGATCGCGGCCGTGCAGTTCGCTTGGTTGGACGAGTTCATCGCCGTCCGAACGCGCGTCGCGCGTCGCTATGACGAGGCGCTTGCTGACCTCGACGGGGTCACCCCATTGCCGCTGCCGGACGAGTGCGTCCCGAACTACTACAAGTACGTGGCGCTGCTCGATCCAGGCATCGACCGCGCCTCGGTGCGCTCACGGCTGGCAGAGTTCGGGGTCGCGCTCAGCGGTGAGGTGTACCAGACGCCATTGCACCGCGAGCCGATCTTCGCGCACCTGTCGCCGGGCACCCTGCCGGTGGCCGAGGACGTGTGCGCCAGGCAGATCTGCCTGCCCGTCCATTCCGATATGACTGACGACGAAGCGGATCAGGTGGTGACCGCGCTGGCCAAGGTCGTCGGATAGGCACCCGTCTCGAGCGAGTTGTTCGACCTGCGGGGAGCCAGGGCGTGCCGAACATCGAACAACTCAAGGTGTCGGGGATCAGCTGCTCAAGGTGTCGGGGATCAGCTGCGGCCGAGCACCTCGTCGCGGATGCGCGACCAGGCGATCCCATCGGCGAACGCTTGCGCAATCGTCAATTCTGCCTGCCAATCGAACAGGCGGCGGGCCCGGTCGACCCGGGCGTAGCAGCCGATCCCGTCGCCCGGGCGGGCCGGTGCCTCGATCACCTCTAGGGTGGTGCCGACCGCGTCCTCGAATGCCGCGACGAGTTCGCGCACCGTGGTGCCCGTCCCGGTGCCGATGTTGACCACGTCGTACCCGCCTGTTGGCAGCACCGAGTCGAACCGCTCCACGGCCTGGACGTGCGCCCGGGCGACGTCCCACACGTGTAGGTAGTCGCGGATAGCCGAGCCGTCGCGGGTGGGCCAGTCCACGCCGGTGATCGTGAACGGAGTTCCGGTCGTGTACGCCTCGATCAGCTTTCCCCAGGCGTGGGTGGGGCGGGCGACCTGCAGCCCGGTGCGCAGCTTCGGGTCGGCGCCGACGGGATTGAAGTAGCGCAGCGAGATCGCGTCGATCAGCCCGGCGTCGGCAGCATCGCGCAGCACCTGCTCGGCCATCGCCTTGCTGCGCGCGTACGGGCTGGCCGGTTCGACCGGAGACGATTCGTCCACGGTGAGGTCGGTGCTCGGCGCGTACACCGCGGCTGACGAGCTGAACAGCAGCCGCCGGCAGCCGGCCGCGACGAGATGCTGAACCAGCTCGACGGTCTTCGCGACGTTGTTGCGGTAGTAGTGCAGCGGCCTGGTCACAGACTCCGGCACGACGATAGAGGCGGCACAATGCACGACCGCAGCGATGTCCTGATGCTCCGTGAAGATGCGCCGGATCAGGTCGCCGTCCGCGACATCGCCCAGGTAGAACGCGTAGCGCGCGGCGAAGGCGCGCACGCCTCGGCTGAGATCGTCGAGCAGGATCGGGGTGTGCCCCGCGTCCTCGCACGCCGAAGCGATCGTGCTGCCGACGAACCCCGCGCCGCCGGTGATCAGGAGCTTCACGGGCGGGATTCCAGCAGCCGCAGCCAGATCTCGCTCACCGTCGGGTAGGACGGGACCGCATGCCACAGCGTCGAGATCGGCACCTTGCCGATCACCGCAACGGTCGCCGCATGCACCAGCTCGGCGACTTCGGGGCCGACGAAGGTGGCCCCGACCAGCGTGTCGGTGCCTCGGTCGATCACCAGCTTCGCCCGGCCGGCGTATCCGTCACGTAACAGCGACGCACCGGCGATCGATCCAAGGTCGAACTCGACCGCCTGCACGTCGATACCCCGGTCGCGCGCCTCTTGCTCGGTGAGGCCGACGGACGCGACCTGCGGGTCGGTGAACGTCACCTGTGGGACGACCCCGTGGTCGGCGAGATCGCGGAACCCGTCCCCGTCGAGCGGACGCCCCTCGGCCCGGGCGGCGATCACCGCGCCGCAGATCCGGGCCTGGTACTTGCCCATGTGTGTGAGCAGGGCCTTGCCGGTGATATCGCCGACGGCATAGAGCCAATCGCCGGTTATCCCCTGGACGGTCAGCTGGTCGTCGGTGCTGAGGAACCCCTTGCTGGGCAGGCCGATCGTCTCCAGGCCAAGGTCGCTGCTGGCCGGCGTGCGCCCCACGGCCACCACCAGTTCGTCGACGGTGATCGTCTGCCCGCCGAAGGTCACCGTGACCTCGCCACCGTGCACATGCCCTTCGCCGGTGTCGCGCACGTCCGCGCGTTCGACCCGCTCGACCGACACGCCGAGGTGCACCTGGATGGCCCGCTGCTCGAACGCCTGCCCGACTAGGTCCCCCGCGAACGGCTCGTTGCGCGCCAGCAGCGAGGCGACCGTCTCGATGATCGTGAGCGACTCGACACCCAGCCCGTGCAGCCAGACCGCCGCCTCGCAGGCCACCACACCGCCGCCGACGATCGCCACCCGGCGCGGGATCTCGTGCAGGTTAGTGACGTCGCGTGAGATCCACGGCCGCGCCTCACGCATGCCCGGCACCGGCGGGACGGCCGCCGTGGTGCCGGTGGCGAGGACGACGGCGTGCCGGGCATGGAGCGTGCGCGTCGACCCATCGGAAGCCGTCACCTCGACGGCCCGCTCGCCCGCCAGCCGACCGTGCCCGCGCACCACGTCGATGCGGTTGTCGGTAGCCCACTTCACCTGCGACGAGTCGTCGTGGTTGTGCACGAACTCGTCACGGCGCTTCAGCACGGCGGCAACGTCCAGGTCCGGCTCGGCCCGCACGCCCGGCATCGCCTGCGCCGCGGCTAGCAGTTCGACCGGCCGCAACAGCGCCTTGCTCGGCATACACGCCCAGTACGAGCACTCGCCGCCGACGAGCTGGTGCTCGACGATTACCGCGGTCCGGTCGCTGCCCTTGATCGCGTAGTCCGCCGCGTTCTCGCCGGGCGGCCCACCGCCGACCACGATGACATCCCAGGTATCCTTGTTGACATCCGCCATGGCGCACACGCTAACGAGCCGCACGCGAAGCCGCTGCACGGTGCACGATTACGCCCGCCTTAAGGAGCTTGGTTGCTCGACGTCTGGATCGGCTGAAGCCCTCAGGTTCGGGTCGGGTGAGGGCGCCCAGCTGGAGCATCATGCCGGGGTCGTCGCGGACGGCCCAGCGTTCAGCGAAGCAGCGTCAGGTGGAGTCAACCGACGAGTCCGTAGGGCATGGCGCGGGCGACGGCGGCGGCCCGGCTGGTGACCTGCAGCCGCTCGAAGATGTTCTCCAGGTGCTTGCGCACCGTATTCTCCGACAGGCCGAGGTGCCGCGCGATCTGCCGGTTGGTGAGGCCTGAGGCCACCAGCTGCAGTAGCTGAACTTGGCGGCCGGTGAGGTCGGCTTGCTCGTGAGTGCGGGCCACGACCGCATCACGCAACGCCACCAGGTGCGCCCGCACCAAGGCCAGCAGCAGCACGTCGCGTTCGGAGAAGTCACTTCCGTCACGCCGCCACAGCAGCAACCGCTCGTCCAGTGGGCCACGCGGTGGGAGTGGGAGCAGCGCCTCATGGCGCATCCCGTTGGCGCGAAGCACGTCGCCGGTATGGCTCGTGGCGAGCTGTCGGGTGGACTCGAAGTCGCTCACCCTGGTGACGGTGCGGTAGTCGCCGGTGCGATTCGGATAGCTGCACTGGCTGGACCAGAAGTGGCCCCAGTACAGCTCGTCCAGCGCAGCCTCGTCATCGGCGGACATGCTCGAGTACTCTTCCAGCCTCTGCAGGCCCAGCACGGTGCGCCGCGCGACGTCTTGTACCTGGAAGGTCACCTCGTCGCACGGGACGAGGCTGCGCACGGCCTCCAGCGCTGACCTCGGCAGGTACTCGCCGGGTCGGTCCTGATGTTGCGGGTCGGACAGCTCAACCAAGCGGCGAACGTCGCTCGTTGTCACACTCAACCGGGCAGACACGATCCCACCCCTTCGTACCTGGCCACCGGCCATGATGGCCGCCGGGTCCAGGCTAGGCGCCCGGGCATGTCTGCGGTCATACGCCGAACGTCGTATCGACGCCCACGCTCCGCTCGGGGACTGTCGATGGCGAGCGGCCACCGAGCCGCTTGCGACCACAAGACCCGTCTGTGCCGGCACCACCAGGAGCCGGCCGGTCAACACCAGGGAGGACCCGCCATGCGGACAGTCCGTCAACTCTGCACCGTGCTTACTTCAGCTGCCGCGATGTTCATGCTCGCGGCTGGCACCGCGCTCGCCCATGTGCCGCCGCCCGACCCCGTCGAGCCCGCAGCGCCCCGGGGCGGGACCTCGGTGCTGCCCACCATCACCCAGACAACATCAGGCGGCATCCCCGGCTGGGCGATCGCACTCATCGCCGTTGCCGCCGCGGTCGTCGCGATCTTGGCCACCGAAGTCACCCATTCCATCCGTAGACAGCGACAGGCTTAGTGGTCTCGGCCGGTTGTCTTCGACCTGTTCGGACCGCTGATGCTCGCTCACGGCCCTCGTATCCGTGCTGATCGCGGTGCCTCGCACATCAGGCGGACGATCGGGATGACCGTCGCCGGGCCCGACTAGGATTTGGCGGGTGACGCGCCCGGACGAACAGCCCGCGAGGGTGCCCGGCAGACGCCGCCGGTCGCCGCGGCTGATCGCCGCCGTCGCGGCCGGCAAAAGCGCGGCCACGGCATCCCGGCTGCTCGGCCGGGGCGGGGGCACGTCGCTGCCCGGCATGATCGCCCGCCGTATCCACCCGGGCGTGCTGGCCGACTTGGTCGGCCAGTCGGGCATCCCGTCCGTGGCCATCACCGGCAGCAACGGGAAGACCACCACGGCCCGCTTCACGGCCGCGCTGCTGCGCGGCGAAGGCGTGCGGCTCGTGCACAACGCGGCGGGCGCGAACCTGCAGCAGGGCGTCACCACGCTCGCCGTCGACTCGGCGACGCTCGGGGCGAGGATGCCGGCCGGCATGTTCCTGGCCGAGGTAGACGAGGGCGCGCTGTTGCAGGTGGCACCGGAGATCCGTCCCCGGGTGCTCGTGGTGCTCGACATCTTCCGCGACCAGCTGGACCGCTTCGGTGAGATCTACGCGGTGGCCCGGGCGATCGAGTCGGTTGCCGCGAAGCTGCCGTCCTCGTCCACGCTGGTCGTAAACGCCGACGACCCGTTGGTCGCGCAGATGGTGGCCGACGGCGCGAGCAAGCGGATCACGTTCGGCTTCGACGTCCCGGAGTCGTTCGACAAGATAACTTCGGCGGCCGACACAATCCGCTGCCCCCGCTGCCGGGTCGATCTGCAGTACGACTACGTGTACCTCAGCCACCTCGGGGCGTATCACTGTGGCAATTGCGGGCTGGCCCGCCCGCCGCTGCTCGTCGCGGTCACCAGCGTCGAGATCGAGGGCCTCGCGGCCACGTCGTGCACGATCCGCACACCGGACGGCGAGATCGCGCTGCGAATCCCCCAGGCGGGGGTGCACGTCGCCTACAACGCCGCGGCCGCGATCGCCGTCTGCTATGCGCTCGGGGTACCGGTGCCGCACGCGGCGCAATCCCTGGCCGAGGTGCGCACCGCCTTCGGCCGTATGCAGCAGATCCAGGCAGGCGAGCACGAGATCGTGCTGGCGTTCGCGAAGAACCCGACCTCGTTCAACGCGATGCTGCGTACGCTGCACGCTGCCGGCGAGCCTAGGCATCTGCTTACGGCGTTCAGCAACACGCTGATCGACGGCGAGGACTTCGGCTGGCTGTGGGACGTCGATTTCGAGTCCGCGGCGCCTGAACTGGATCGGGTGACGGTTTCCGGGCTGCGCGCGGACGAGCTGGCCAACCGGCTGAAGTATGCAGGCGTCGATCCGAAGCAGATCGTCGTCGTCGACAACCAGCCGGACGCCCTGGACGCGGCGCTGGGTGCCGTACCGCCGGGACAGCGGCTGTGCGTGATCAGCGGCTACACGCCCACCATCCAGTTCAGCGAGCAGATGCGGCGGCGCGGCTGGGTAGAAAGGTACTGGAAGCAGTGAAGCAGCCCGAATTTCCCACGCTTCGGTTCGCGCATCTGTATCCCTCGCTCCTCAATGTCGCCGGCGACGGCGGCAACCTGACCGCCTTGCTGCGCCGGTGCGCGTGGCGCGGGATCCCGACCGACGTGCAGAACATCGGCCTGGACGGGCAGATCGACTACACCACGTTCGACATCGTGCTGCTGCACGGCGGCCAGGACGTCGAGATGAGCGTGGTCGCGGCCGACGTGCACCGCAACGCCGCGTCGCTGCGGGAGGCCGCCGATGCGCAGGTGCTGATGTTTGCCGTCTGCGCCGGGCTGCAGCTGTTCGGCCACCGGTACATCCCGACCTCGGGGCCGGCCTTGCAGGGGGCGGCAGTCCTCGATCTAGAAACGCGGGGCGGGCCGCAGCGGTTCATGCAGCACGCCGCGTGCGACGTCACCCTGGACGGCGAGACGCAGACCGTCGTCGGCTTCGAGAACCACAGCGGCGTCACCGAACTTGGTGCCGGTGCCGAGCCGTTCGGACGTGTCGTGGCAGGCGGCGGCAACAACGGCCGTGACGGGCTCGAGGGCGCGAAACGCGACCGGGTGTACGCCACCTATCTGCATGGACCGGTGCTGCCGAAGAACCCGTGGCTGACCGACCAGCTGATCCGGATGGCGCTCGAACGCAGACTCGGCGGCTCGGTGGATCTCACGCCGCTGGACGACGCGATCGAGCTGCGCAACCACGCGGTGTCGCTACGCAAGGCCGTCGAGCACAAGGGCCAGCTCACTGCCATCGAGCCGGCCACCCTGGGCCGCACGCCCGTCAACAGCTGAGATGGCGGCAGACTGGCCTGATGCGGGTCACAATTCGGGTCAGGCCGGCAGCCAGCCGGTCGAGCGTGGGCGGCGAGCACGATGGCGCTTTGATCGTCCGGGTGACCGCTCGCGCCGTGGACGGCCAGGCGACGCAGGCCGCGTTGGCTGCAGTGGCCGAGGCGTTCGGCGTTCGGCGCCGATCAGTAACGCTCGTGACGGGCACGTCCAGCCGAACGAAAGTGATCGACATCGCTGGCGGGGATCCATCGACCCTCGACCGGCTCCTCACGGCCTGAGTCGACCAGTCTCGCCGCAGCGACCGGGAGCACTCAACCGAGGCGGGCGCGGGCGATGCGGGCGCGGGCGTGGCGCTTCAGCTGCGCCAGGCCGGAGGCATCGCCCTCGATGCTGGTCATGAGCTCCGGGTCGGCGGGATACAGCAGCTCCCAATCCGGCGCACCGGCGTCAAGCTTCTCGACGGGGTGCCGGGGGCCGTCACCCGCTGCTGGGCTCATCGCTCGCTCGCTCTCAGACGCCTCGTGACACGTTCACTATAGCGCCGACAACGATCGCGAGAACGGACAAAAGCAGCAGCACGGACGCTAGCTTCAGTCGCCGGGCCTTGGTGATCAGCCGTTGCTCGTCCTGTGTGTGCAGGTCGATGCGGGTGTTGAGCAGCACCATCCGGGTGATGGAGGCTTCGACGCTCAGATACCGGTCGCGCAGCTCCTGCGGGCTGATGCCCTTGTCGACGCGGGGATATAGAGCTCCCCCGCCGACCACGCCGGCCGCGAGGGCGACGATCTGCCCCACAAGCCCGGCGACGCCAGGCCTGGTGCCCACCAGGACGACAAGCACGCCGGCCGCGGTGAGGATCAGCCCGGCCTTGGTGTCGATGCCGTTCGCCCGGTTGCGGTAGGACCTCTCTTCGCGGTCGAGTTCGGCCTCGACCAGCCCGATCGACGGGATCTGTGTCGGGTCGAGCGGCTGCACGACTGGAACCTCTCTCGGGACGGCTCGCCCATCGTCCCGCACTGTTACGACAATCGCGGGAAGTCGGCGACAATGCGGCGCATGGCTGTGGTTCGGGTCGCCACGTACAACATTCGCTCGCTGCGCGACGACAAAACGGCCGTGGTCCGGGTGATCACGGCGCTGCGCGCGCAGATCGTGTGCATCCAGGAAGCGCCACGGTTCCTGTTCTGGCGGCGCAAGTGCCGCTGGCTGGCGCGGGCATCCGGCATGAAGATCATCGGCGGTGGGCGTTCGGCGGCCGCCAATCTGCTGCTCGCAGCGCCTGCCGTGCACGTCGAGGGGACGCGCGACGTGCTGCTCAGCAAGGATTCCCGGCTCCACCTGCGCGGCGTAGCGATGGCTGACGTGACGGTGAACGGCGCGCGGTTCACCGTTGCCGGCACCCACCTGGACGGTGTCGAGGCCCCGCGGCTGCGGCATATCGACGAACTGCATCGCGTCCTCGACGCGTTCACCCCCGCCGGCGTGCCCGCCCTGGTGGCCGGCGACATCAATGACCAGCCCGGGTCCGCCGCGTGGGCACGGCTCACCGAGCGGCGCGTCGACGCCGCCGCGGTGCGGAGCATCGGCGATCCGATGACCAACCAGCCGCTGACCCCCACTCGGCGGATCGACGCGATCTTCGCGGCCCCCGAGATGATCGTGCGCGAGACCGAAGCGGTCGACTCCCCCGATGTGAACGTCGCGAGCGACCACCGGCCGGTCGTCGCGGAGTTGGACGTGCCAAGTCTGCCAGGGTGACCAAGGTCACCCCGCAGCGCCACACGGCCCGGATTGCTTGAGCTCGCAGCTACCCGTCGGTTGGGCCCACCCACTGCCCCTGCT
This sequence comes from uncultured Actinomycetota bacterium, assembly GCA_963839175.1. Lineage (GTDB taxonomy): Bacteria > Actinomycetota > Actinomycetes > Mycobacteriales > Jatrophihabitantaceae > CAWIUB01. The sequence continues at coordinate 117,064 of CAWIUB010000050.1, read as the reverse complement.
TGATCAATTTTGGCCCGTCTTCAGGTCATCGTTACCGTGCCGTAACGCTTCTGACCACACACGAAACAAACACGGGGACTGAGAACACTTCGGTGCGGCGCAGCTTGAAGATCACTACATACGCGGCAGCACTGGCGATCATTGCCGGCGGCACGCTTGCCTGGACCGCGGTCGACAAGACCGTCCACCTCGAGGTTGATGGCCAACCGAAGACGGTGCACACCCTGGGCAGCCACGTCCACGACGCGCTCTCCGCCGGGGGCTATGCCGTGGCGGCGCACGACATCGTGGCACCGGCGCCAGGCGTCGCGATCCACGACGGCAGCCGAATCGTGCTGCACCGGGGCCGGCTGCTGCAGTTGACCGTCGACGGCGCGAAGCGTCAGGTGTGGACGACCGAGCCGACCGTCGCCGCGGCACTCGCCGACCTCGGCCTCTCGCCGCAGACCTTCGTCTCGGTCTCCCGCGACCAGCGCCTGCCGCTGACCCCGACCGCCATCGAGGTGCGAACGCCCAAGCAGGTCAGCGTCAAACACGACGGCACCACCGAGCGGCTGACGACCACGGCCGCGACCGTCGGGCAACTGCTGACCGACGCCGGCATCCAGCGGGGCGATCTCGACCGGCTCTCCGCGCGGCCGACGGCGGCGATCACCGCAGGCCAGACCATCGTTCTGCGGCGGGTGCGGTCCACTCGGGTCACCAAGATCGAGCCCATCCCGTTCGCGAGGCGCCAGCAGCAGGACAACACCCTGGACGTGGGCACCTCCAAGGTCGTCACCGAAGGCGTCGCAGGCGCCAAGCAGATCACCTACGCCCTCGAGTACGTCGACGGCAAACTCGCCGGCCGGACCGTCGTCAGCACCAAGGTCGCCAAGCCCGCCACGCCTCGGGTGGTCAAGGTTGGGACGCTCGCGGTCACCCCGCAGCAGATCGCCGCGCAGCTGGTGGCGGCCCGTGGCTGGGGAACGGACCAGATGAGCTGCCTGACGCTGCTCTGGAACCACGAGAGCGGCTGGCGGGTGGATGCCGAGAACGCTGACAGCGGGGCGTACGGCATCCCACAGTCGCTGCCGGGCGACAAGATGGCGTCGGCCGGGCCGGACTGGCAGACGAACCCGCGCACCCAGATCACCTGGGGTCTCGACTACATCGCCGGCGTTTACGGCACGCCCTGCGGGGCCTGGGGGCACGAACTCGACGTCAACTGGTACTGAGTAATCCTGGCCCTTGTAGGCCACGCAAGCCGGGCGAGAATTGGGCGGCCCGGCGGGCTCGAGTTGCTATGTCCGCCGGGCCTGACCGGAACCCACAGCTGCGCTGCGAATGGGGGCCGATTGGTTAGGCAGCCTAGGGCCGACGACCGGGATTGGGAAGCCCCCCTCGGCCAGCCGCGCCACGAGAGATTTCCATCGTGTTGCTTACCCGTAGTGACGGGTAGGCGCAGCGGGGCTACCGTGGACCTGATCCGCTGTGGAGGGGGGAATCGCCTCGAATGTCCCCGGCGAACGACTCGCCTCGGCCGCCCGAGAACGACAAGCCGGTCGAGCGCCGGCACCCTGCCCACGCCACGGTCTGGCCGCGGATGCCGCAGCTGTCCACCAGCAGCTGGCGCGCCATCGGAGTGGTGGCCCTGCTGGCACTCGCGCTGGCCACACTCGCTGGCGCCAGTTCCACCACGCGGCCAGTGGCCGCGGTACCGGAACCCGGGTCGGTCGCCACGCAGATCGGGACGCCGCAGCCACGGGCGTGGATCGACTCGCAGGCCGTGCCGCCGCCGGTCAGCACGATCACGAGCAAGCCACCGCCCGCCACCACGGCGCCTGGGCGGCCGACGTTCCCTCCGGCGGCCCTGGCTCCCGTCCTCTCGACCGTGACCGCGGACGGGATCCCATCGGTCGCCTTGGACGCGTACCGCCGCGCGGCCGCCCGCGAGACGACCCGGGACCCCGGCTGCCACATCCCGTGGCCGCTGCTCGCCGGGATCGGACGCATCGAGTCCGACCACGGGCAGTACGGTGGGGCCGCGCTGCACGCCAACGGGCAGTCGACCCCGCGGATCATCGGGATCGCACTGACCGGCAACGGGACTGCGCGCATCACCGACACCGACCGTGGCCGACTGGACGGTGACACCACCTTCGACCGGGCGGTCGGCCCGATGCAGTTCATCCCGTCCACCTGGGCTGGCTGGGGCGTCGACGGCAACGGTGACGGCATCGCCGATCCGTTCAACATCTACGACGCAGCGGCTGCGGCCGCCGACTACCTGTGCGCGGCCGGTGGCGACCTGAGCACCTCGGCTGGCCAGCAGCGGGCCATCATGGCCTACAACGACTCGACCAGCTACCTGTCGATCGTGCTCTCCTACGAAGCCGCCTACGCAGCAGGCAGGCCCGGCGTGACTATCCCGGTGTTCGGCCCGCCGCCCAGCGCGACGTCCACCCTGCCGCCAGTCAACCCGGGCCCGCCAGCGGCGTTGCCGCACACCTCCGTGACGCCAAGTCGGCACCCGACGACAGCGGCGACGACAAGATCGACTACGCCGCGACCCGCCGCGACAACGGCCGCATCCGCCAACGCGCCGAACTCGACGTCCCCAACCACCACGCCGGAGTCGCCTAGGCCGACCACGACCTCGCCGAGCGCAACCACGACCTCGCCGCGCGCAACCACGACCTCGCCGAGCGCAACCACGACCTCGCCGCGCGCGACCACGACGACCGCTGCTCCGACTTGCCCAACGGATAGCCCCAGTACGACGAGCACGACCACCCCCACCAGCACAGCCACGCCGATGTGTCCGACCGATTCGCCGTCGTCGTCGACCGAGTCGCCGTCGCCGTCGCCGTCGAGCTGATCACACCTCGGGCGCCTCGTCGGCGCCCTGCTCATGCACGCCGGCGTCGGCCTCGATCTGATCCTCGGGCTCGTCCAATGGGGCGCGCAGCGCACGCGCGGTCGTATTGACGAACGCCACGAACGGCACAGCGATCAGCGCACCGGGGATGCCCAGCAGCGCGGTGCCGGCGAATACCGACACAGCCACGGCGAGCGGGTGCACCGCGACGGTGCGGCTCATGATCACCGGCTGCAGCACGTGACCTTCGATCTGGAATAGCACAATGATCGACACCGCCACGACGATGCCGGCTGTGATGCCGTGTTCGAGTGTCGCGACCGCGACGACGAGCGCTCCGGTGATGGTGAGGCCCAGCAGCGGGATGAAGGAGCCCAGAAAGATCAACACACCCAGTGCCGCGGCCAGCGGCACGCGCAGGATCAGCAGCACGATGGTCACCGTCACGCCGTGGAACAACGCGATAAGCACCACGCCGCGCATGTAGCCGCCGAACGTGCCCCAGCCGATGTGGACGGCCCGGTCGACGCGCCGGTGCGCAGCCCGTGGGAAGAACCCGAGCAGCCAGCGCCAGATCTGCTCGCCGTCGCGCAGCATGAAGAACGTCGACAGCAGGATCAGCAGGAGGGCGCCGGCGACCTCGGCCAGCGTTCGCACCGTGTCGATCGCGCCGGTGATCACGCGGCCCTGATTGTTCTTGATGGTGTTGGTGATGTTGTTGACGAGGTTGTCGATGTCGGCTTGCTTGAGGTGCAGCGGACCAGTTCGCAGCCAGTCGCGGGCCTTGTCCGCGAAGTCAGTGATCTGGGTGCCGAGTTGGGTCGAGTGGGTGGTGATCTGCCAGGCTACGAAGTAGCCGATGCCGCCGAGCACGGCGATCCCGATCAGCAACGTCAACGCGGTCGGCACCGACTTCGGCCCCGGCAGCCAGGTCCGTAGCCGGCTCTCCAGCGGATGCAGGACCGCGGTCAAGAACAGTGCGAGGATGAGGGAAAACGCGACGAGCGATACGGCCGAGAGCGCGCGGAAGATCAGATACGCCGCGCCGGCGACCACGATCAACCGCCAGCTCCAGGCCGCTGCGACGCGCACGACCCAGGTCACGCTCTCGGCCGCGTCGTGGCCGGCGTCGGACAGGATCGGAGTCGTTGGCTCGGGCGGGCCCTGTGGCGAACTCACGAGCACATCCTGTCCGATCGGGCTGTTAGGCTAACGACGATATCGGCGTTGAGCCGACGTCCAGCCGAACCACGCGGGTCAGGAGGTTCGAATCAGCGCCCGCCGCGTGCCCAGCGTCCTGGTACCGGCCAAGCGGGCCACCAGATAGCAGCCGAAGCTGATAAACGTGATGCAGACGCTGGCCTTGACGTCCGTTTCCAGACTGACGACCAGTCCGCCGACGCTTGCCACCAGGGCGAACCCGACGCTCAACCCGGTGACGACGGCCGGATTGGCCGACAGCCGGTGCGCGGCGGCCGCGGGAGTGATCGCCAAGCTGAGCACGAGCATCGTCCCGACAATCTGCGCGGCCTCGGTCACGGTAAGCGCGAGGATCACCAGGAACACCAGACCGAGCAGCCGGCCGCGCACGCCGCGCCCCTCGGCCACCTCGGGGTCCACTGATGCGAACATCAGCGGCCGGTAGATCACGGCCAGCGCCACGAACACCGCGACCGCCATCCCTACGAGCAGCTGAATCTGCCCCCAGGTGACGGTGAAGATGTACCCAAACAGGATGTTGGTGGCCTGGGTCACGAAGCCCTTGTAGAAGCTCAGTAGGTAGACGCCGAGGCCCAGGCCCGCCGCCAGCACTACGCCGATCGCGGTGTTGCGTTCACGCTCACGCGCGCCCAGCAACCCGAACGCGGACGCCACGACCAGACTGCCGATTAGTGCGCCCGCCACGGCGTTATCGGCGACGAGCAGCCCCGCCGCGGCTCCGGTGAACGCCAACTCGGCCGCCCCGTGCACGGCAAAGGCCGCCTGGCGGGTGATGACGAACGGGCCGATCATCCCGCAGATCACCGCCACGAGGACCGCCGCGATCAGCGCGTGCTGGACGAAGTCCAGCTGCAGATAGTCGGTCAGGCCCATGTCGAGGCGGTTGGTTCGTCTGCGGAGTCGGTATGGGCGTGGTCGTGCGTGTGGTGATGCCCACCGCCGAGATCGCTGTCGGCGCTGTCGGGGGCGCCGACAACCACGACCCGATCGCGCACCCGCAGCACGTCGACCGGGGTTCCGTAAAGGGCCGAGAGGGTACGGCTGGTCATGATTTCGTCCGGCGTGCCGACTGCCCAGCGCCCGCCGACCAGATAGAGCACCCGGTCGACCAGGGGCAGGATCGGGTTGATCTCGTGCGTCACGAACACCACCGAGCTGCCGGCCGTTCGCCGCCGAGCGTCGATGAGCGCGCTGGTGGCTTGCTGGTGGTTGAGGTCCAGGCTCAGCAGCGGCTCGTCGCACAGCAGGACCCGCGGGTCGCCGAGCAACGCCTGGGCGATGCGCAGCCGCTGCTGCTCGCCACCGGACAGCCGCCCGAGCGGGGCCCCGGCGTAACCGCTGGCGTCCACCGCTGCGATAGCCGCGTCCACCCGGGCGCGGGCGGCGCGGTTCGGGACGGGGAAGCCCCACCGGTGCCCGTCCAGGCCGAGCCGCACCAGATCTCGTCCTCGCAAGGGAATGTCGCGGTCGAAGGACCTCTGCTGCGGAACGTAGCCGACAAGATCGCTGCCGCGACGCGGGGTCCGGCCGCACACTTCGACCGTGCCCGCCGAGAGCGGGAGCAGGCCGAGCAGCACCTTGAGCAGGCTGGTCTTGCCGCTGCCGTTCGGCCCCAAGACCGCCAGGAACTCGCCGGGCGCGACGTCGAGGTCCAGGCCACGCCATAGCTCGCGTGTGCCGAAGCGCAGGCTCGCACTGTGCAGCCGGACCGTCGGTTCGCCGTCCACCGTCAGCCGCCCAATGCGGCCAGCAGCGCCTTGGCGTGATCGGCCTGCCAGGTCTGGAAGCTCTTCTCCTTCGGCGGCAACGTCTCGCTGACCCCCACGACCGGGACGCTAGCGCTCGTGGCGAGATCCCGCAGGCGCTGCGTCGTCGGGCTGGTGACCTGCGAGTTGTACAGCAGCACCTTGACCGTGTGGTGCTGCAGCGCCGTTTGGAAGGCTGCCGTGTCTCCCGGGCTCGGGTCGTTGCCGGCCTCGATCGCTTGCGAGAAGGACGCTGGCGTGCCGAGCTCGAGCCCGGCCGCAGAGATCAGGTATCCCGGAACCCTTTCTGTATAAGCGATTTTCGTCCCTGCGTACTTGCTCTTGATCTGTTCGATGACCGAGACGACCTGGTCCTGGTACTCGGTGAGGAACGTCCGGAGGTTCGCCTGGAAGTTGTTCGCGCCGCTCGGGTCCACGGTCGCTAGCTGCGTCTCGATCGCCGTCGCCACCTTGCCGACGTAGTCGGGGTTGTACCAGAGGTGGGGGTTGGCGTCGCCTGAGCTGGCACCGACCACGTCGGCGACCGTGACAACCGCCCGCTTGGCGTTGGGGTTCGTGTCGAGCAGCTTGCTGACGAAGTCGTCGTAGCCGGCGCCGTTCACGATCACGAAGCTGGCCTTCGTGATCTCGGCTGCCGTGGACGCGTTCGTCTCGTAGGTGTGCGGATCGGCGTCGGGATCACTGATGATCGAGCTGACCGCAACACGATCGCCACCGATCTGCTTGGCGATGTCGCCCCAGAAGTTCTCCGCCGCCACCACGCTGACGCGTCCGGCGCCCACCGGAGAGGTCGACCCGTCCGTCGGCAGGTTGTTCCCGCCGCCGGACGAGGCGCTCGAGCAGCCGCTGATCGCCAACGCCGCTGCACCGACCGCTGCTGCCAACCGGCGCATGACTCTCCTGACACCGAATTGAATACGGGAACCGTTCCCATTAGAGCCCCACTCTAGCGCATGTGAGCCGGGATCCGCACGGCGTTTGAGCAGAAGCCGTCACTGCGCGATCAAGATCCCGGTGCCCAGCGGTGGCGCTCGGTGGGTCGCGCTTGATCGACATTGCGGCAGAGAGCGGCGACCGAACCTGGGGAACGTCAGCGGGAGCAGTTGGCGCACAGGCCGAAGACCTCGACCGTATGGTCGACGTCGGTGTAACCGTACTTGTCGGCAACCGTGCTCGCCCACCGCTCGATGGCGCGTCCTTCGATCTCCTCGGCGTGCCCGCAGCGGCGGCACACCAGATGATGGTGATGACTCTGCGTCGCCTCGCCGCAATAGCGGTAGGTGCTCTCACCCTCCGGGGTGTGGATCACGTCGACCAGTCCCTGGTCGGCGAACGCCTGCAGGTGCCGGTACACGGTCGACAGGCCTACGGTGTCGCCCTCCGAACGCAGCGCCGCGTACACGTCCTGGGCACTTCGGAAGCCACCCGCCTCGGCCAGCGCGTCGCGCACCGCACCGCCCTGCCGGGTCGTCCGATGTCGCTCGCTGCTCACCTGTCTCACCTTACTAATAATCGTTCCCGATCCGGTTTTGTTTGGAAGCCGGCCAGGCCCGCCCATTTCGTCGCCACCGCTGCCCCGGCGTGATCAAGAGAGCGTTTCTGTCGCTCGCCGACCAAAATGCTCTCTTGATCAGCCATCGATTGGGCCCTGATACGCGATCGATTACGCCTCGATGAGTGGTCAATTACGCAACAGGCTCGGAGCACTGGCTGCGTGGCTCTTGATACGCGGCACGCAGGGCCGGGCGCTTGCCAGGTGATCAGGAGCCCGGCGCCATGCGCTGAGATGCTGATTGGCGGGCATACGCCTCACGCCAGGAGTTCGTCCTGCAATGGGCGATCCCGTCGAGGTCGTCGAGGTCGCTGCACGCACCTCACCGGGGAACACCTGCGCAAACTACTCGCGGGCGCCGGTAGGTTCGGCTGCATGCCCGAGATCGACCCGACCTTCCTTGCGCTGCCGACCCATGCCCTTGCCGACGCTGCGCTCGACAGGGCCCGCGAGCTCGGCGCTGAGCACGCCGACTTCCGGCTGGAACGTATCCGTACCGCAACTCTCAGCCTGCGCGACGGCCAGCTGGATTCGAGCGCCGACACCGAGGACCTGGGCCTGTCGGTGCGGGTGATCCACCGCGGAGCCTGGGGATTCGCCAGCGGCATAGAACGCACCCCGGACGGAGCGGCCCGGCTCGCCGAGCAGGCCGTCGCCACAGCCAAGATCAGCCGAGTGCTCAGCGAACGTCCAGTGGTCCTCGCTCCTGAGCCGGTATACAGCGACGCGACGTGGATCTCCGCGTATGACATCAACCCGTTCGACGTGCCGGAGGCTGATCGGGTGGGCCGGCTCGCGGAACTGTCCGGACGGCTGCTGAGCTCGGATGGGGTCGACCACGTCGACGCGCATCTGATGCACGTGATGGAGAACAAGTTCTATGCCGACACGGCTGGCACGGCGACCAGCCAGCAGCGGGTACGGACGCAGCCGCAGTTCACTGCGGTCAACGTGGATCGCGGGGCGGGCAGCTTTTCGTCCATGCGCACGCTGGCTCCGCCGGCTGGCCGTGGCTGGGAGTACCTCACCGGCACAGGGTGGGACTTCGACGCCGAGATCGCCGAGCTGCCCGGGCTGCTGGCCGAGCATGTCAGGGCGCCGAGCGTCGAGGCGGGCAGCTACGACTTGGTCATCGACCCGACGAACCTGTGGCTGACCATCCATGAGTCGATCGGCCACGCCACCGAGCTCGACCGGGCGCTCGGCTACGAGGCCGCCTACGCGGGAACCTCGTTCGCCACGCTCGACAAGCTCGGCTCGCTGCGCTACGGCAGCCCGGTGATGACCGTGACCGGCGACCGCGTCGTCGAGCACGGCCTGGCCACGATCGGGTACGACGACGAGGGCGTCGCCACCCAGCGGTTCGACATCGTGCGGGACGGCACGCTTGTCGGGTACCAGCTGAACCGGCAGATGGCGGCCGAGAACCCGGTCAACGAAGGCCGCTCCAACGGCTGCGCGTTCGCCGACTCGTCCGGGCACATTCCCCTGCAGCGGATGGCGAACGTGTCCCTGCACGCCGCACCGGACGGCCCTACCACCGCCGAGCTCATCAGCGGCGTCCAGCGAGGTATCTACATCCTCGGCGACCGGTCGTGGTCGATCGACATGCAGCGCTACAACTTCCAGTTCACCGGCCAGCGGTTCTTCAAGATTGAGAACGGGCGGCTCGCGGGCCAACTCCGCGATGTCGCGTACCAGGCCACGACCACCGACTTCTGGGGTTCGATGGAGGCGGTCGGAGGCCCGCAGACGTACCTGCTGGGCGGGGCGTTCAACTGCGGCAAGGGCCAACCAGGACAAGTGGCCGCGGTCTCGCACGGCTGCCCGGCCGCGCTCTTCCGAGGAGTCAACGTGCTGAACACCGTCGCCGAGGGCAAATCGTGATCGCCGTCCAAGAGCTCGTCGAGCAGGCACTGAGCGCGTCCACCGCAGACGGCTGCATCGTCGTGGCGGCCGAGCACACCGAGACCAACGTGCGCTTCGCCAACAACAACCTGACCACGAACGGCCAGATGGCGTCGCGATCGGTCACGGTGATCTCCACGGTCGGCAAGCCCGAGGGAACCGCCGCAGGCGTGATCAGCCGCTCCGTCACCACCCGCGACGAGGTCCTGGCCCTCGTCCGGGCCAGCGACGCCGCCGCCCAGGCCGGCTCGCCGGCCGACGATGCCGCACCGCTCGTCGAGCCGTACCCGAACGCGGATGACTGGTCGGCCGAGCCCGCCCGGACCAGCGTCGCGATATTCGGTCGGTTCGCCCCAGATCTGGGGGCCGCATTTGCCCGGGCCCGGGCAGCCGACGAACTGCTTTTCGGCTTTGCCGAGCACGAGATGACGTCGACGTTCGTCGGCTCGTCTACCGGGCTGCGCCGCCGCCACGACCAGCCGTCCGGCCGACTGGAGGTCAACGGCAAGTCGGCCGACCGCGAACGCTCGGCCTGGGTCGGCCGGCAGACCCTCGACTTCGCCGACATCGACGTCCCGGCTATCACCGACCAGTTGCACACCCGGTTGGGTTCGGCGGCCAACCGGGTCGAGTTGCCCGCCGGCCGGTACGAGACGATCCTGCCGCCGTCCGCCGTCGCCGACCTGATGATCTACGCCTACTGGACCGCGTCTGCACGCGATGCAGAGGAGGGGCGCAACGTCTTCGCCAAGAACCCCATCGGCACGCAGCTCTCGTCGCTGCCGCTGACGCTCCGCTCGGACCCGGCCGAGCCGGGCCTATCGTGCGTGCCGTTCGACGTAGTGACCGAGTCCGAGGGCGGCCTGCAGTCCGTGTTCGACAACGGTGCGCCGCTGTCCGCAGCCGACTGGATCTCCACGGGCACGCTGACCAATCTGGTCCGCACCCGGGCTTGGGCGGCCAAGACGGCGGCACAGCCGCGCCCGTTTATCGGCAACCTGGTGCTCGACGGCGGCGGCAGCGCGTCCCTGGACGACATGGTCGCCGGCACCGAACGGGGCCTGCTGCTGACCTGCCTCTGGTACATCCGCGAGGTCGATCCGCAGACCCTGCTGCTCACCGGGCTGACCCGCGACGGCGTATACCTGGTCGAGAACGGTGTCGTGACCGGCGCGGTCAACAACTTCCGCTTCAACGAGTCGCCCATCGGGCTGCTCGGCCGGATCAGCGAGGTAGGACGCACGGAGCGGACCCTGGCACGCGAGTGGAGTGACTACTTCACTCACACCGCGATGCCACCGGTACGGGTGCCCGACTTCAACATGTCGACGGTCAGCCAGGCGTCGTAAGCGCTGCCGGCCTGAACCTACTTGCGTGGGCGCAACGCCGCGGCATGCCCCAGTCGCCTGCCTACATGGGGATCAGTTCGACGTGCACCCCGGCGGCTTGCGACAGTGCGTGAAGATCGCCCGGATCGGAGGTGAGGATGTCATCGCCGTCTCCAGCAAGGCACACGACCGTGGCGTCTATTGCGTCGGTTGTGCCGCTGCGAGCAAGCAGCATGCCTGCTCTGCGTCCCAGGTTGTCGTCGATGGGCACCACGTCAACGCCGGCAAGCAGCCGGGCGAGTCCGGCTTGCCGACCGTAACCGCCGCGCCAGACCTGAGCGACCACTCCTCCGCTCGTGACCGGCGAGTGACCGGCCAGGCGCTCGCGCTTGACCAAGGCCACCAGGTCACGGTCAGCGCGTTCCGCTGCAACGAAAGCACCGGCATCCAGTACGAGCATCAGGCGGCGCCGCGCCCACGACCACCCGAGCTGGGCTTCCCCGCTCGCGGGTTGCCGCGGACTACCACGGCCCGGCCCCGGGTGCGGTGAACCGCCTCACCAATTTCCTGCTCGGTGATCTCGCCGTGCTCAGCCTCGTGGGCGCTGAGGAACGCGTCGAGCGCGGCTAGCCGCCGGTCGTGATCAGCCTTCAGGCGCAGCGCGTCATTCACCCACGCGCTGACACTCTCCACCTGGCCCTCGGCGACTGCCTGCTGAGCCGTCCGAATCAATTCGGCCTCCACGGAAGCCGAGAGCCGTTGCTTACCACTCATACAATCATGCTACGCGTGTGCCACGATCGTAGTCACGCTGTTTCAGAAGCGCACCCGCCAGACCTGACCGGACGAGTCGACGCCCGGCACGCCCAGCCCCTGCTCTGGGGCGATCGAGAGCGCGGACACATAGACGTTGTTGGCATGGTCGACCGCGAGCCCGGCCGGGAACGGCACGTCCATGTCGGTGCGGTCACCGGTTCGGCTGATCTTGGTCAGGACGCCCTGGGCCCCGGGAGCGACCGGCGCCACCTCGTCGGCGAACAGCTGGCTGACGTACAGCGAGCCGTCGGGCCCGACCGCAAGGCCCGACACCGCGGTGAAGCCACGCCACACGCGCAGCACGTGACCGCTCGGGTCGAGCTTCACCACCTGCGCCTCGCCCGACGTCAGCGACGACAACCCGCCGACATAGACGTTGCCCCGCCGGTCGGTCGCCAGTGACGTCGGGACGAAGTTGCAGCCCGGGAACGCGGGCGACGGGTCGGACTGGCCGGCGCAGGCGCCGGTTGTCACGTTCGGGAACACGTGGAACACGCGGATGTGGCCGCGCATGTCGACGAACAGCACGTCGTTGGCGGCGGCATCGGCGACGAGCTCACCACCCGGCACCACGAGCACGGCGTACGGGTTTGAGACGACGCCCTGGCCGTCCGGGTCGTTCGCGTTCTCGAAGCCGGTGATGTCGGCAACGGCCGACAGGGAGTCATGGCGCAGCTTGAGCAGCTTCCCGTTCTGTTGTTGATTCGCCGGGGGCAGCGCCTCCGGCGGCAAGATTGTCTCCTGGATGTACACCGGCGCGCCGACGCCGCGCGCCGAGACACCGTCCGAGCCGACCGCGAACGAGCCGTCGGGAGCCTCGGCGCCGGACGCCAGACCCGTGACGATCCGGCGCGGCGACTGGCCCTGCGCGCGCTGCGGGAACCACACCGCGCTGACCGAGCCGCTCGTCCCGACGAAGAACGAACCCTCCGGGCCCGAGGTCTCGGTCGGGCCGCCCTTGCCCGCCTCGGCGATGAGCAGCTGGACGCCGTCGACGAGCGACAGCTGCCGCGGATTGTTCAGCCCCGATACCACCACGACGTGTCCGGGCTGTGGTCGCGGTGCGGCCTCGGCCGTGCCTGCCAGGAGCGGTACCGCCAGAGCTCCACGCTGATCGCGACGAGTGCATGCCGAAACGGCTTGCCTGCCATGTCAACCCCCCGATCGACCTCACCCAACGCTCACAGCTGGGCCAAAGGCAACTGTGACGCTATGCCCGCAGCTTGGCCACCACAACCCCCCAGCCATGTGATCAACAGCCGGACGTGCATAGCCATGTCTGCGCTTGATCAACACTCATCAGGCAGCAGAAGGCCTGGCCGCACCGACTCAGCCAAACCCCGCGCGTCGGACGCATACGCCGGAAAACGTCGCCCGAACGTCCTATGCTCCGGACCAGATCCATCTGGAAGGAGCAGCGCATGTCGAATACGGACACGTCGCTCGAGATCGATGACGCCGTGGTGCTCCTGCTCGGCGCGCCAGCGCGGGTGTCATCACTGCACGGAAGGCTCGAAGGCATTACACGCCTCGAGAAGTTGATCTTCCTCCTTGAGCGGGAGACCTCCGCGAAGGTCTGGCTCACCGAGAAGGCGGAGTTCGCGCCGCATAACTTCGGCCCCTTCTCGTCCAAGATCTACCAAGCAGTCGATCTGCTTTCTGCGGCGAATATCGTCACCGATTCCGGAGCAGTCGCGGACAGCTCCGAGGACACATGGGAACTCGGCAATGTTATCGGCGAGGTGCCTGGGGGCTCCGATCCGTATAGCACCCGAGATTTCGAACTCACCGAACGCGGTTGGCGCTACTACAACGCGCTAGTGGCTCGGCTGCCGGAGGGGGCGATCGAGGAGCTGTCGACGTTCAAAGATCGCTTCGCCACGCTGCCTCTCCGGCAACTGATCCGGTACGTGTATCAGAGATACACCGACTTCACGACAGCGTCAGGGCTCCGGCAAAGTCGTGACTGGTGTGACTGATGTGACTTGTGTGGTGGCGGCGTGTCCGGCCGGAGAAGCAACGAGGCCCCGGTAGGAGGTGGTGGTCATCCAAGATCACCGCAGCCCTGGGAGCCTCGTTGCCTGTTCAGTCTGTCATGCCGTGCCCGCCGTTGACCGAGCAATCGTGCCAGGACTTGTTGGCCCGCTTTGCAGCGGTTCCCGATCCGCGCCGGCTGCGCGGGATCCGTCATCGGGTCTCCACGATCTTGGCGATCGCGGCGGCCGCGGTGGTGTGCGGAGCCCGTTCGTTCACCGCGATTGGCGAGTGGGCCGCGGACGCGCCGCAGTGGGTGCTCGCGGCCTTGGGTGCCCGCTGGCATCCGCTCTACGGGCGGTTCATCGCCCCTCATGAGGCCACGGTGCGACGCACGATCTGCGCTGTGAACGGTGCGCAGTTCGATCAGGTGATCAACGCCTGGCTCGCCGAAAGGGCCGCGGAGGGCGCGCAACCCGACGACGATGCCGGTGACGGGTCCGGGTTGCTGCCAGCGGTGGCCGTGGATGGCAAGACGGTGCGCGGCGCTTGGCGCGCCGACGGGTCGCAGGTGCATCTGCTGTCTGCGATCAGCCACGGCAGCGGCCTGGTGCTCGCCCAACGCGAGATCGCGGCCAAGACCAACGAAATCCCCGAACTCGCCCCGCTGCTGGCCGACCTGGACCTCGACGGGGTGGTCGTCAGCGCCGACGCGCTGCATACCCAGCGGGCCACCGCCGAGCACCTGGTCGGCGAGCGGGGCGCGCACTACGTGTTCACCGTCAAGGCCAACCAGCCCAAACTGCTCGCCGCCGTCGCCGAAGCGATGTCCGGGATGCCGAGCCAGTTCGCACCCGAACACGTCGAGGTCGACCGTGGGCACGGGCGCACCGAACAGCGCTCCTGCCGCGTCAAGACGATCACGCCCGGTGACGAGATCGATTTCCCCTACGCGGCACAGGTATTCCGCGTGCGACGCGACACCGGCGGACTGGACGGGCAACGCGTGCGCAAGGAGATTGCCTACGGCATCACCAGCCTGCCCACCACGCACGCCGGCGCCGAACAGCTGTCCTGGTACACCCGCGGCCACTGGAGGATAGAGAACGCACTGCACTGGGTCCGCGACGTGACCTACGACGAGGACCGCTCCCAGGTACGCACCGGCACCGGCCCCCGCCTGATGGCCAGCCTGCGCAACCTCGCCATCAGCGCGCTGCGCCTGAACGGTCACACCAACATCGCCTCCGCGATCCGCTGGACCGCCCGCGATCCCGCAAGATCACTACAGATTCTCGGCATCACCTGACTTTGCCGGAGCCCTGACGACAGCGTCCGTGATTCGAGACGACATTCTGGGCGGATGATTCCGTTCACGCTTTCCGCGCACGCCCCCCTGAAGATCGACTCAGGTGCGCTTGCCTTATTTGCCACTCTGCTGCTGTTCGGGCTCGGTGCATTATGGAGATCTGCTAGCCTACGTGGCGACGTTCATGATAAATGGGCGGATCGAGTCGATGTGGCTTATGCGGCCCTTACCGAACGAGCCGTCTCCGCGCTCCGTCAGCTTCAATCGCAGACTGATGCGCTACTCGGAACCGTGGATGCCGGAACGTTACGCAACCCTGGGACGCCATTTTCCCCGTCTTCAGTCATTGCAGACCCGGGCCCGCTCGCGAACGCATCGGGCCTCATCCAAAAGCTGCTGAGGTCGCGCGGTTTCCTCCGGCGCAGGTTTCGATGCCTCCTGAGGTTGTGCGAGCTGACGCCAGTGATCGCGGGCGTCTATCTGGTCGGCGTGGCACTTGCGAGCGCGGACTTTGTCGGGTGGTGGCGCCACGCGGACCCGACCATCGCCGGGTTGATTATCATCGGAGCCTCGGTCGTGGCGGGCATGGGCATGGGCTGTTCGTACATCTACTTGAACTGGCGGCTTGCCGATGCCGAGATTATGGGTCGACAGTCGCTAGGTGCGACCTCCGGGAGTGGCGAAGATGCCTGATCCGCAGCAAGCGCAAGGCGAGCAGCGCATGATGCCACGCTTGCTTGCCATGCTTCGCAGGAGCGGTCGATTGCGCCCCGGGGCGGTGCTGGCTACGGAGCTTCCCTGGCACGGGCGCCGCGTCGATCTTGCTACCTTGAGCGCGAGTGATGTCCTGAGCGCCTATGAACTGAAGCTGGGCAGCTTCGGCCGTGTTATGGAGCAGGCGGTCTACAACCAGTTGAGTTTCGACCGAAGTTGGATGGTAGTCGGCGCGATCCCAGGCCCGTCGAACCTGGAACTGGCTCGACGACACCGGATAGGCGTCATCAGCGTGACATCTTCTTTCGCCCGGATCTTGATACCCGCCCCTTCGGAGCGAAACGACCCCGTGCTTCGCAGGCGGCTAGTGATCAAGATGCGCTCGCTAGGGAGCACTCATGTTTGAACGTTTCTCGCACTATCTGAGCTATGGTGCGACAGATCAGCAAACGGCACGTGATTTGACAAAGTCTTACGATGGCCTCCTGGTTCCGGGTACCGTCGCAGCGTTCCAGGCCGATGGCACCAGAGGCTTCGTTCTAACGCTGTCGGCGGCGAGCCGTAACACACCCTATGTGATAGACCCTCGATTTCCACTCTTTCAACAGCGGTTGGAAAATCCTAAGAAGTCCCACATATCGCTTGCTTCGTGCCTCGGCGATGCCCGCCTTGTGCGCAACGATACGTCCCCAAGACCTGACGATTTCACCCCTGAGAGAATTGATCAGCTTGCGCTGAATTGGCTTCAGTTCAATTCGGGCTATAGGAACGTTAGCAGTAAGCACTTCGCCAAGTACGCTGAGCGACTCGGCGAGGCAGTTATTCCGGAGAATACCTCCAACCCTGCAAATGTCCTGCCGCCGTACACTGTCGCCCGAGGTGTTGACGATCCCTGGTGGCAGGTGTCGACAAGCCTGTGGCGATCTTCGGTCCGTCAGGCGGCGAGCATGTCCGTTGCGCCGCTTGTGCAAGTTGTCGCAGCTGAGAATGCGGCGGCGCTCGAGTCCCTTCTCGCCTCTGCGTCAGGAAGCGAAGTTGCCATCTGGGCATCTCGGCTGGACGAACTCGATGCCACGCCTTCTGGTCTAGCTGCGCTCACGAGTTATGGTCGTGCAATTCAGGCGTCCTCCCAGCGCTTAGCTCTCTTCGCGCTGTATGGCGGATTCTTCTCCGTTCTGATGGCGAGATACGGTCTGCTGGGCTCATCGCACGGGATCGGCTATGGCGAGTGGCGTGATTGGGTCGAGCTTCCGCAGTCGGGCCCGCCGCCCGCCCGGTACTACCTCCCGAGGGTCCATCGGTATGTGAGTCAGGACCTGGCACTGCTGTTCTGGCGAACTGATCCCGATCTTGTGGTTTGCCATTGCGCCGAATGTCTCGGCCAAAACCCAGCTCGCCTGGACTATCAGGCATTAATGAGACATTCGGTGCGGTGCCGGCAGAGTGAAATCGAAGCATGGAACACCAAGCCAACTATTGAAGCGGCAGATCGGCTTGATAGCGACAGTGCTGCCTTTGAAACCTCGGTTGCAACCATGGATATCCCGCCCAGGCTCCGGCAGCAAGCAGTTCGTTGTCACGTTCATCTTCGCGGATGGGCGTCGGTCCTTCGCGATCTCGATGAGGCATAAGGGTGGTCGATCTGTTAGATCGTTCGCAGCTCGGCCAGGCCGGCACGACGCGGCGGCCGGTGCCCGAGCGAGCACCGCGCCGACCAGCGCTGTCGCCTCAGCCATCACCTAGTCCCCATAATCGTCACACTGCGAGAGCGGCACATGCCGACCAAGGTCGGATCTCGTGATCATCGCTATTGAGCGGAACAAGTAACGACTGTCTCCGTTGTCCCGCTTCACCACGGCGAGCGGCCGCACGACCGCCATGTCGAACGAATGGTCCACTCGCAAGAGTCGTCGATGACGTGAGCGGTACCGCCGAGCCAGACCGTCTGCGCGACCACGGCAGACGATGTCTCCGGGACGAAGCCCGTCTCCGACGACAAGGCCGCCGACTGCGACTGCTCTAGTTGCTCCGATGTCATCGTCGTCGGGCCGATGTAGTTGGCTTGGCCGGATGACGGGCGGCCGGCGAGCAGGCCGCCAGCAGCGACGCGGCCAGCACAGCGGCGATGGTCTTGATCACGGCCACACCTTCGAGACCTTCCCACCGAGCTGGCCGGCGACCGTCTGCGGCGAGGGGTCGAACGTGTCCGTGCTGCCGGCCTGCAGCTCGACCAGCCATGGGCCGCCGACCAGCACGGCCATATGGTCGCGGGGTGTGACGTCCCGCAGTGCCAGCGTGGCCATGTACTGGCTCGGGTAAGTCCACACTGTAATGCCTTGGCCCCACGTGAGCTTCCCAGTGTTGGGATCGGTGGACGGGCTCCAGTAGTCCACGCCCCACCAGCCGTTGGCGTACCGGCTAAGCCCGTCTGGCGCGGGTTGCCCCTGGCGGTCCTTGGTCTTGCAGCCGGGCAGCGTGTGCAGCAGATCGACAGGGTTGCCCGCGACCCCGCCAGGATTGCCGAACCCGCTGCCGCCCTGGGTCGGTCCGAACGTCCGCGTTGATGCTGTAGGCGTCGGCTTCGGCGCCGTGCTCGCAGTCGATGATGCGGCGGGATGATGGGCGGCCGACGAGCAGGCGGCCAGAGCGAATACGACGGCCGACAGTGCGGCCATGACGATCCTCATAATCCCCTCTTGTGTATCGGCGCTCAGTGTGCCGCAGGCCGTAGCGCAAGATTAGGCGCTTGCTAAGACTCGAGTGGTTGGCGCCCCAGCATGCTAAATGCCCTCGCATGCTCCCGCATCTTGTCGCGGCAGTGCTGTTCTGGGTTGCCTTGTCGCACGCTTTGCCCGTGGCCTTCGGATCGCAGTTCAGCCGCTCGATGGTGGCCCGTACGATCAGGTCCGACGCGTCATTGATGATGAGATCGGCCAGGGAGTACCTCGCTGGATCGGCGACCAGTTCGAGCGCTGCTTGGTCGGTGCAGATGGTGTTTAGCCGCGCGTGAAGGCTGGTGAGCTCCGGCGGCAATGCGATGAGCTCCGTTGCCAGGCGTGCCACTCAGGCACGTTCTAGTTCCGCGCTTGCCGCCGCCGGGATGGTCACAGTAAACTCATGTTACTGCTCAGTAACTAGGGTGACCGAGGAGACCCGCCGTGGGCCATTTCAAGAGCAACACGCGCGACATCACCTTCAACCTGTTCGAGGTGCTCGGGACGGACCAGCTGCTCGGTACCGGTCCGTACCAGGACATTGACGAGCCGACAGCGCGCGGGATGATCGCCGAGGTCGCCAGGCTCGCCGAAGGGCCACTCGCCGAGTCGTTTGCCGATGGCGACCGCCACCCGCCCGTGTTCGACCCGACGACCCACTCGGTCACCCTGCCCGAGTCGGTCAAGAAATCCTTCAAGGCGCTGTACCACGCCGAGTGGTGGCGCCTGGAGACCCTGCCCGAGCTCGGTGGTCAGCTCGTCCCGCGGCCGCTGATCTGGGCCGCGGCGGAGCAGGTCCTGGGCGCCAACCCGGCGCTGCACATGTACATGGCAGGCGCACCGTTTGCCGCCATCCTGTACCGCAACGGCAACGAGACCCAACGCAAGATGGCCCAGCGAATGATCGACCGCGGCTGGGGCTCCACGATGGTGCTCACCGAACCGGATGCAGGGTCCGACGTGGGCGCGGGGCGCACCAAGGCGATCCAGCAGCCCGATGGGTCGTGGCACATCGAGGGCGTCAAGCGGTTCATCACCTCCGCCGAGCAGGATCTGACCGAGAACATCGTCCATCTGGTGCTGGCGCGGCCCGAGGGCGCCGGCGCCGGCACGAAGGGGCTGTCGCTGTTCGTGGTGCCGAAATTCCACTTCGACGTCGAGACGGGCGAGTTGGGTGAGCGTAACGGCGTCTACGTCACCAACCTCGAGCACAAGATGGGCCTCAAGGCGTCCACCACGTGCGAGCTGCGTTTCGGCGAGAAGCAGCCCGCCGTTGGCTGGCTGGTCGGCGACGTCCACGACGGGATCGCGCAGATGTTCCAGGTGATCGAGCACGCCCGGATGATGGTCGGCACCAAGGCGATCGCCACCCTGTCGACCGGCTACCTCAACGCACTCGATTTCGCCAAGAGCCGCATCCAGTCCGCGGATCTCATCCGGGCCACGGACAAGACCGCCCCGCGGGTGACGATCATCCACCACCCCGACGTCCGGCGCAGCCTGATGCTCAACAAGGCCTACGCCGAGGGACTGCGGGCGCTCGTGCTCTACACCGCCAGCTGGCAGGACAAGATCATCGTTGGCCGGCACGAGGGCAGCGATGTCAGCCTCGCCGTAGCCGTGAACGACCTGCTGCTGCCCGTCGTAAAGGGCGCCGGTTCCGAACGCTCCTACGACCAGCTTGCCCAGGCGCTGCAGACGTTCGGCGGTTCTGGTTACCTGCAGGACTACCCGTTGGAGCAGTACGTTCGCGACGCGAAGATCGACACGCTGTACGAGGGCACCACGGCCATTCAGGGTCAGGACTTCTTCTTCCGCAAGATCGTCCGGAACAACGGCGTCGCGCTGGGCGCGCTGTGTGCCGAGATCGCCGCCTTCCTGGAGTCGATCGCGGGCGAAGGCCGGCTGAAGGAGGAGCGCGAGGCGGTCCAACGGGCGCTGGAGAACTTCGGCGGCATGGTGGCCGCCATGGTCGGGCAGCTGACCAGCTCGCAGGAGGACATCCGCAACCTCTACAAGGTCGGCCAGAACACCACTCGGCTGCTGCTGTCTGCAGGCGACCTGCTGGTCGGGTACCTGCTGCTGCGCCAGGCTTCTGTCGCGCTCGACAAGCTCGACGAGAACGGGCTACCGGCCGCCGATCGTGCCTTCTACGAGGGCAAGCCCGCCGTCGCCCGATTCTTCGCGCTGACGGTGCTTCCGGAGCTCGCCGCCCGCCGCGCCGTCGTCGAGTCGACCGACAACGCCCTGATGGACCTGTCCGAAGCTGCCTTCTAACCAACTTCGGGAGTTTCCGGGTCGGCTGCCGAGCCAGAACCTCCCGAAGTGCGATGGGTATGGTCGGGCGGTGGCTACGCGATCAGGGTGGATCCCGTTGGCGGGCGCGGTCAATGCTCGCGACCTGGGCGATCTGCCGACCCGGAACGGGCAGCGAGTGCGCCCGGGCAAGCTGATCCGGTCGGACAATCTGCAGGATTTGACCAGGGACGACGTGCACGAACTCGTCGTGCAGCGGCGGGTGACCACCGTGGTCGATCTGCGTACCCAGGTCGAGGTCGACAGCGAAGGACCCGGACCGTTGAGCCGGGATCCGCGCGTCACCGTGCATCACCTGTCGCTGTTCTCCGAGGCCGGGCACAACACCGACCTGACCGCGGCGGACAACGACGGCCCGGTCGTACTGCCCTGGCAGGACACCGCCACCCCGGTTCGCGAGCGACGCAGCGCGGTGGGCACCTACCTGCGCTACCTCGAGGATCGGCCGGACTCGATCGTCCGGGCGCTACGCCTCATCTGTCGTGCGAACGGGGCGACAATCGTGCACTGCGCGGCGGGCAAGGACCGTACCGGTGTGGTGGTCGCCCTCGCGCTGGACGAGGTGGGCGTCGACCGGGCCGCGATCGTCGAGGATTTCGTCCGGACCGGCGAACGGCTCGGCCCGCTCCTGCGTCGGCTCGCATCGAGCCCAACCTACGTGGGCGACATCGACACCTTGACCCCGGACCGGCACATGCCGCAGCCGGCGACCATGCAGCGGCTGCTGGCGGAGATCGACACCGGGTACGGCGGCACGTCAGCCTGGCTGCGTTCACACGGCTGGGCCGACGAGGAGGCGGCCGCGTTGCTGCGCGCCCTGGTGGCGCCGTGACGTCAGTTGCGCTTTGCCTGTCGGTGACGGCCTGAGGCAAGTCGAGAGCACGGCTGTTACCGGCAAAGCCGCCAGTATCAAGATTGAGAAAGCGAGGAGCCCGGCCATGATGGCCGGGCTCCTTGGCTACGGGTGGGTCAGCGCACGAAATTGCTGCGCTGTGCGAGCGCGATCAGCTCCTGGCGCATGCTCGGCGACGCACTCGACAGCGTCCGCTCGAACTCGCGCGAGTTGCGCCGCTGCCGCATCCTGGTCCTCAGGTTGTGCTTCACTTCGCTCCAACGCTGGCCATTTGCTCTCGGCTTTCTCAACCATAAGGCCGACATGCAACAGGAAATTCCCGGCGCCCAACCCCGAACGATCAGAGCAGCGCGAGACCCGGGTCGGCAAGTACCCCCGCTACATCAGCGAGGAACTGCGAGCCTTGCTGCCCGTCGACCAGCCGATGGTCGAACGACACGGCCAGTTGGGTGACCCAGCGGGGCACGATCGCCTCGTCGACCACCCATGGCATCCGGCGGACCGCGCCGAACGCGACGATCGCGGATTCCCCCGGGTTCAGGATGGGCGTGCCGGCGTCGATCCCGAATACCCCGACATTGGTGATGGTGATCGTGCCGCCGGACATGTCGCCAGGCGTGCCCTTGCCGGCGCGAGCCGTCTCGGTGAGCTCGCCGATTGCCCTCGCCAGATCGACCAGCGACAACTGGTCGGCGTCCTTGATATTGGGGACGATCAGCCCGCGGTCGGTCGCCGCGGCGATGCCGAGGTTGACGTAGTGCTTGAGCACCACCTCCCCGGCCTGCTCGTCCCAGGTCGCGTTGATCTCGGGGGTGCGCTTGGCGGCGAGGATGACCGCCCGGGCCACGAACACGAGCGGCGACGCCTTGACGTCCCTGAACTCCGGCCGCACGGCGACCCGGTCGCGCAGCTCCATCATCGGCGTGACGTCGACCGTGACGAACTCGGTCACGTGCGGCGCGGTGAACGCGGACGCCACCATTGCCGCCGCGGTGTGCTTACGCACCCCCTTGATCGGGATACGGGTCTCCCGCGCCCCGGGCCGCTCGGCTACCCCCGCGCCCTCGGCCGCCTGCTCGACATCCGCGCGGGACACTGTGCCGTGCGGCCCGGTCGCCAGAACCGAGCCGAGGTCGACTCCGAGCGTCTTGGCCAGTTTGCGCACTGGCGGCTTGGCGGGCACCCGGTGTCGCTCACTCCCGTCGGCCAGTGGCTGGGCCTGCGGCGGCGAAACGTTGAACGCCGGGTTGGCCGACGGAGCATCGACGGCTGCCACCGGCGGGTGGCTCTTGCGGGCCCGCCGGGTGGTGGCCACGGACCGTGGGCCGTAGCCGACGAGCACCGGCTGCCGTTCGCCGTCCGCCTGCGCCGCCGGTTCCTCGGTGGCGTCGCCGATTTCGGCCGCAGCCGCGACGTTGATGCTAATGATGGGAGCGCCGACTTCGACGGTGTCGCCTTCCTTGACGTGCAGGGTCGACACCACACCGGCGAACGGCGACGGTAGCTCGACCACGGCTTTGGCCGTCTCGATCTCGACCAGCACCTGGTTGACGGCAACGGTGTCGCCCGGCGCAACCGTCCACCTGACGATGTCGGCCTCGGTGAGCCCCTCACCGACGTCGGGCAGCGTGAACTGCTTGAGCATCAGTACTCCATCGTCCGTTCGACGGCGTCGAGGATCCGGTCGACGTTGGGCAACCACTCGTCCTCGAGGCGGCTCGGCGGGTAGGGCGTGTCGAAGCCACCGACGCGCAGTACCGGCGCCTCGAGTGAGTAGAACGCCTTCTCCTGGACCCGCGCTGCCAGCTCCGCGCCGACGCCGAAACTGACGGCGGCCTCGTGCACGACCACCAGGCGTCCGGTGCGCTGCACCGACTCGAGGACCGTCGTGGTGTCCAGCGGCGAGAGCGATCGCAGATCGATGACCTCCAGCTCGTGGCCGTCCTCCGCGGCGGCTGTTGCGGATTCGAGCGCGGTCGTCACGAGCGGGCCGTAGGCCACGACGGTCACGTCCCGGCCCGGACGGACGATGCGAGCCTGGTGCAACGGCATCGGCGACTCGGCGATCTCGCCCTTGACCCAGTACCGGCGTTTCGGCTCGAAGAACACGACCGGATCGTCGGCGGCCACCGCCTGGCGGATCATCCAGTAGGCGTCGGACGGGTTGGAGCAGGCCACGACCTTCAACCCGGCCGTGTGCGCGAAGTACGCCTCGGGCGACTCGGAATGGTGCTCGACCGCCCCGATACCACCCCCGAACGGGATGCGGATGGTGATCGGCATGCGCAGCGCTCCCGCCGAGCGATTGTGCATCTTGGCGACCTGGTTGACGATCTGGTCGAAGCCGGGGAAGACGAAGCCGTCGAACTGGATCTCGCAGACCGGCCGGTAACCCCGGATGGCCAGCCCTACCGCGGTGCCGATGATGCCGGCCTCGGCCAGCGGGGTATCGAAGACCCGGTCCTCGCCGAAGTCCTTCTGCAGACCGTCGGTGATGCGGAAGACCCCGCCGAGCTTGCCGACGTCCTCGCCCATGATGAGGACCTTGGGGTCGTCCTCGAGCGTCATGCGCAGCCCCTCGTTCAGCGCCTTGGCCAGCGTCACCGGCGCGCTCATCGCTGCCCCGCCGCCGACCCCGCAACGCCCCCGTCAACCGACTTGTTCGACCTGGGATGGGCCCAGGCGCCCTGGCGATCGAACAACATGCGAAGGGAGGCAGCGAGGCGGCAGGTCATGACGCCTCCTCGAACGTGTCGAGGTAGGCGGCGAACGCATCACGCTGCTCACGCAGCTCCTCGGTCAGTTCGACATGGACGTGATCGAAGACCGAGAGCGGTCCGGGGTCGGGCAGCGCCCGGCAGCCGGCCCGCAGGTGCTCGGCCAGCGCCTCGGAGTCGTCATCGACCTTGTCGAAGAAGTCGCTGCCCACGTTGGCGTGCCGCGTGAGGTAGGCGCGCACTCGGGCGATGGGGTCCCGGAGTTTCCACGTCTCGAGCTCGGCGCCGAGCCGGTACCGCGTCGGATCGTCGGACGTGGTGTGCGCCCCCATCCGGTAGGTGAATGCTTCGATCAGCGTCGGCCCCTGGCCGCTGCGGGCGAGATCGAGCGACTTGCGGGTGACCGCGAGGCTGGCCAGCACGTCGTTGCCGTCGATGCGGACGCCGGGGAACCCGAAGCCGCGTGCGCGCTGATAGAGCGGCACTCGGGTCTGGGTGGTGACGGGTGCCGAGATGGCCCACTGGTTGTTCTGGCAGAAGTAGACGACCGGCAGGTTGTCGGCCGAGGCCCAGACGAAGGACTCGTTCACATCACCCTGACTGGATGCGCCGTCACCGAAGAACGCCAGCACGGCGGTGTCGCGTTCCGGATCGCCCGTGCCGACCGCGCCGTCGCGCACGACGCCCATCGCGTAACCCGCGGCGTGCAGGGTCTGCGCGCCGATGACGATGGTGTAGAGGTTGAAGTTGTTGTCGTTGGGGTTCCACCCGCCGAGGTTCGTGCCGCGAAACAGTCCCAGCAGGACCAGCGGGTCGACGTCGCGGCACAGCGCCACCCCGTGCTCGCGGTAGGTGGGGAAGGCCATGTCCTGCTTGCGCAGTGCCCGCCCGGCGCCGACCTGAGCCCCTTCCTGGCCGAGCAGGGAGGCCCACAGTCCCAGTTCGCCCTGCCGCTGCAGGGCCACCGCTTCCGTGTCGACTCGTCTCGCCCGCACCAGGTCTCGGTATAGCCCGGCGATCTCGTCGTCGCTGATGTCCAGCGGATAGTCCGGGTGCTCGACGCGTACGCCCTCTGGCGTCAGGAGCTGCACCATGTCCCGCTCGGGCTCCACGCCCTTGGTGTCCGGCTCGGGCTCGACGGCCGCAGCCGCGTGCGCCGGCGCCGCCTCGCTGGCAGCGCTCATTGTCCAAACTCTTCGCGCAAGCGCTCATCGACCGCTCGTTCCGCTCCGTGTTTCCAGCGGCGGCGATCCGCCGCGTGCGATGCTCGCTCGCTCATAACACTCCTCGCGTCACGGCCGCTGGAGTGGGGTTGCCACACCGCGCGTCCTCAGGCGACATGCTGGCTACTCGTAGGTACAGGGGTGGTGTACCGCCGAACTACCCAGGGGTTCCTACCATATCCGGGTCGTGGCGCCTGTGCCTCAGACAGCGAGTTCGTCGGGGAGCGGTTCGTCGTGGACGACGGCCAGCCGCGATACGGCGCGGGTGAGCGTGACGTAGAGGCGGCGCAGACCGGCGGCGCGGGTCGGCTCGGCCGCGACGATCTGTGCGGGCTCGACCAAGACCACGGAGTCGAACTCCAGGCCCTTGGCCTCGGACGCCGCAACGACCGCGATCTGCGGGTCGTCGCCGCGCTCGATCGGCTCAGCGGAGATGCCCGCCATGGCGAGCTCGCGCAGGACGGCGGCCGCAGCGTCGTCCGGGACGATCACCCCGAGCGAACCCTCGATCGCCGCGAAGGCGCGCACCGTCGCGACCAGCTCGGCCGCGGCGACGAATCGCAAGGCCCCCGCGCCGCCGCGCACGGACCTGGCGGGCGGGAGGTCGGCGGCCACGTGCGGCAGCAGCCGGTTGGCTGCCTCGAGCACCTCGCCCGGCACCCGATAGCCGACGGTCAGCGGCCGCACCTCGGCGCCGTCGTGACCGAGGTGGCGCAGGGTCACCGGCCACGAGCCGGGCGCCCACGGGGTGGTGGCCTGCGCCAGATCTCCCAGCACGGTCACCGAGCCTAGCGGGCATCGCCGGGCAACGGCCCGGCATTGCATGGGTGACAAGTCCTGCGCCTCGTCCACCACGGCGTGCACGTACGAGGGTGTGCCGTCGAGCATGCCGACCAGCTCGTCGATCAGGACGGTGTCGGCCCCCGTCCAGTGGGCCGTTCGCACCGAGCGTGGCGTGATCGGCCAGTGCAGCAGGGCCCGCTCTTCGTCGTTCATGGTCGTCGCCGAGCAGCGCCGCAAGAACTGCTCATCGGTGTACAGCCGGGCCAGCAGCGCGGCCGCGTTCAGTGGCGGCCAGACGGTGTCGACGAACTCGCGCACGGCGGTCGACCGGGCCACCTGCGCGGTTTCTGCGTCGCTCGGCGCGCCGCCCGAATCCTCGCGCTGGCGGCGGACGTCCTCGGCCAGCTGCTGACGCAACCGATCGCGAGCGATCGTCCACCGGATCCCGGCACGGCGCGTGTCATCGACGTAGCGCCGCAGCCGGTGCTCAGGCACGCGGTAGCGCGTCGTCCCTACGATCGACACGACGTCTTCGACCGGGCGCCGGACGTGTGACTGTACGGCCCGGCGCAGCACATCGGCCATCCGGGCATCGCCCTTGAGAGTCGCTACCTCGGCGGACTCGCTCGCGCGCACCGGAACGTGCGCGACGAGCCCTTCCACGGTGGTCTGCTCGATGCCGCCCTCGCCGAGCGCCGGGAGCACCTGGCCGATGTAGTGCAGGAAGGCCTTGTTCGGCCCGATTACCAGCACGCCGGAGCGCCGCAACCGCTCGGGATAGGTGTAGAGCAGATACGCCGCACGATGCAGGCCGACCGCGGTCTTTCCGGTACCCGGCGCACCCTGGATGCACAGCGACGTGTCCAGGTCGGCGCGCACCAACTCGTCCTGGTCCGGCTGGATGGTGGCCACGATGTCGCGCATCGGCCCCACCCGGGGACGCTCGATCTCCTCGCGCAGCAGCCCCGACCGCAAACCGAGCACCTCGCCACGGTCGAGATGCTCGTCCTCGAAGCTGGACAGGATCCCGGCATGGAAGCCGAACCGCCGGCGTAGCCGCACCCCCATCCGGTCGGCCTGCGTGGCCCGGTAGAACGCCCGCGCGATCGGCGCCCGCCAGTCGATGACGACGGGATCACCGTGCGGATCGCGAATGTGCCGACGGCCGATGTGAAACGTCTCCGCGTCCCGGTCGGTGCGACCGAAGAACGCCGGAGCATCGGGGTCGGCCGCAAGCGCCTTCAGCCGTTGGGCGCGCAGCGTGCCGAGGCTCTCGCTTGCCAGCGCATCGACGCCGTAGTCGGCGATGCCTGCGGCGCGCTGGCGCATGGCGTCCAGGCATTGCGCCGCAAAGTCGAGATGGGCACGTTCCTCGAGGAGCACCGGATCGTCGCTCAGAATAACCCCTTCACGCACGCGCACATGCACCCGCTGGAAGACGCTGCAATCGCACGATTTCGCGGGGCCCCCGCGATCGGCCGCTCGTTCCGCTCCCGTGTCTCCTGCGGCGCCCATCCGCCGCGTGCGATGCTCGCTCGCTCACGATTATTCAACGTTACCGGCGGCGGCAACCGGATTCCGGACCAGCTGCTGTTGACCTTCGTCCGACGCCTGCCATGCTTCGAGGGTGAGCGAACCACAGGCCGCAGCGGCTAAGCAGGCACCGCCGGTCAACTGGAAGCGCCGATTCATGGTCGGCGGTGCCGCCGTGGTCCTGCTCGTGATCGGTTTCTTCATCGTCCGGGCCTTCCTGCCGCGGTGGTGGGCCCAGCGGGTCGGATCGCAGGTCGGCCGCAGCTTCGCGGGCGGTATCTGGTGGGGGTTGTTCTACGGCATCATCTTCACGCTCGTGCCGCTGCTGATCGCCTGGCAGGCCGTCCGCAGACGGTGGAGCATCCCGGTCCGGATCGTGATCGTCGTCGCCGCCCTGCTCGTCGCCGCCCCGAACCTGATGACCCTCGGCATCGTGCTCGGCAGCGGCAACGCCGCGCACGCCGGTCAGCGCATCCTCGACGTCGACGCGCCAGCGTTTCGCGGAGCGTCCCTGATCGGCGCGATCTGCGCGGTTGGGTTCGCCTGTTTCCTGTGGTTCCTGGTCTGGTCGCGTCGGCGCCGCAAGATCCAGATCGACAAACTGAAGGGTGCGGCCCGCCAGCGAGACGCGGAGACGACTTGACGCCGCGCCACGCTGCCGACGGCGCCGCGTTCCACCACGGTGTCGAGCGGGCGCGGCTGGCTGAGTCCCCCGGATCGACCACCCCGTGGCGGATGTGGGGACCGTATCTGGCGGGGCGGCAATGGGGCACCGTCCGGGAGGATTACTCGGCTGACGGGGACGCGTGGTCCTACTTCCCGTTCGAGCACTCGCATGCCCGTGCCTACCGGTGGGGCGAGGATGGGCTGGGCGGGATCTGCGACCGGTTCGGCTTCCTGAACGTCGGCGTCGCGCTGTGGAACGGCCACGATCCGGTGCTCAAGGAACGGCTGTTCGGGCTGACCAACGGCGAGGGCAACCACGGCGAAGACGTCAAGGAGTACTGGTGGCCTATCGACGGCACGCCGACGCATTCGTGGATGACCTGGCTGTACCGCTACCCGCAAGCGGCGTTCCCGTATCAGCAGCTGCGGGACGAGAATGCCCGGCGGAGCAAGGACGAACGCGAATACGAGCTGGCAGACACTGGCGTGCTGGCCGACGATCGGTTCTTCGACGTCACGATCACCTATGCCAAGGCCGCGCCCGACGACATCTGCATAGTGATCGCGGTGACCAACCACGGCCCAGACGCGGCCCCGCTGGATGTGTTACCGCAGCTGTGGTTTCGCAACACCTGGGTATGGGGTCGCGACGATCGGCGTCCGTCGCTGCGCCGCTTTGACCCGCAACACCTGGCGGCGGTGAACTGTGACGCGGTGGAGTCCGAGCACGAATTCCTTGGCCGGTACGTGCTCGCCGCCGAGGGGTCGCCGCAGGTTCTCGTCTGCGAGAACGAGACGAACGCGGTCGCACTGTTCGGCACTGGGCAGAACACGACCCGCTACACCAAGGACGGCATCAACGATCGCGTCGTGCACGGCGACGAATCCGCTGTGGACACCGATGGGCCGGGTACCAAGGCCGCGTTCTGGTACCGGTTCGAGTCCGTGGCCGCTGGTGCGACAGTGACGATCCGGCTGCGGCTGTCGCAGAGCGAGCCGGACGAGGAGACGTTCGGCCCAGGCTTCGCTGCGGTCCTCGACAACCGCCGCGATGAGGCAGACGAGTTCTACGCGGACGTCCTACCGGAGCACCTTGACGACGAGGAGCGCGCCATCGCGCGGCGCGCGTTTGCCGGGCTGCTGTGGGGGAAGCAGCTGTACCGCTACGGCGTCGAGGAGTGGCTTGACGGCGACCCGGCCGAGCCGTCGCCGCCACCCCAGCGGCGGCGCGCACGCAACTGCTCCTGGCGTCATCTCGCGTTGGCGGACGTTATCTCCATGCCGGATGAGTGGGAGTACCCGTGGTTCGCGGCTTGGGACCTGGCCTTCCACTGCGTGGCGCTGGCGCACGTCGACCCCGACTTCGCCAAGGAGCAGCTGCTGTTGCTCTGGCGCGAGTGGGCGATGCACCCCGACGGCCAATTGCCTGCATACGAATGGGCGTTCGGCGACGTCAACCCTCCGGTGCATGCCTGGGCCGCGTGGCACGTGTACCTCGTCGACGGACGGCACGACACCGACTTCCTGTTGCGGATGTGCACCAAGCTGCTGCTTAACTTCGGTTGGTGGGTGAACCGCAAGGATCCCGACGGCTCGAACCTGTTCGAGGGTGGCTTCCTCGGCATGGACAACATCGGGCTATTCGACCGCTCCGCCCCACCCCCGGCTGGATATCGCCTGGAGCAGTCCGATGCGACGAGTTGGATGGCCTTCTACTGCCTGCAGCTGTTGCAGATCTGCATCGAACTCGGCAGCACCGTCGACGCCTGGGACGACCTCGCCACCAAGTTCCTCGAGCACTTCCTGGCGATCGCACACGCGATGCAGCAGTTCGGCTCGCAGAACGTCACGCTCTGGGACGAGGACGATGGCTTCTACTATGACGTGCTGATCCGGCCCGACGGGACGTACCAGCGGCTGCGGGTGCGGTCGATGGTCGGCCTGTTGCCGCTGCTCGCAGCCGGCGCACCACCCGACGACGTCTTCGACCAGCTGCCCGACTTCACCGCCCGGCTTACCTGGTTGCAAGAACGGCGTCCCGACCTGCTGGGCGGACTGCTGCAGCGTTCCGGCCCTGACGGTCACCACATCTTGCTGTCCCTGATCGACCCGGACAAGCTGCGCCGCTTGCTACCGCGCATGTTCGACAACGCGGAATTCCTTTCTCCATATGGGATTCGTTCGCTGTCTGCTGCGTACCGCGACTCGTACACGACCGACGTCAACGGGCAGTCGATGACCATCGACTACGAGCCGGGGGAGTCCCGTAGTGGCCTGTTCGGCGGCAATTCGAACTGGCGCGGGCCGATCTGGATCCCCGTCAACGTCCTACTGGCGGACGCGTTGCGGACCTACGCCGGCTACATGACCAAGGAGACGGTCGAGATCCCGGCGGGCTCCGGGACTCACGTATCGCTCGCCCGGGCCGCGGACGAGATCGATCAACGGCTGGTCACGCTGTTCCGCCGCGACGCTTCGGGACGACGGCCGTCCGACGGCACACGCATCGAAGCATCGGATTCGCCGGTGTGGCGTGACCACGTCACCTTCAGCGAGTACTTCGACGGCGACACCGGGGAGGGCCTGGGCGCCAGCCACCAGACCGGCTGGACCGCGCTCGTCGCGCACCTGCTGTGCCGCCCGCCAGTCGGTGGTTGATCACGTTGCCCCGGGGTTTGGTCGCTGACGGCGCCCGACAACGTCGAATGGCGGGGAAGACATGATCGGCGCTGTCAGGACAGCACCCGCATCCGGATCGACTCCGGCAGCGCGCGCAGCTCGCCGAGCATCTCCTCGGTGTACGGCGACCCGGTGTCGGTGACCACGTAGCCGACCGCGCCGCGCGTCCCCAGCAACTCGGACTCGATGTTCACCTTGTGGTCAGCGAGCACCCCGTTGATCGTGGCGAGGGCACCGGGGACGTTGCGGTGCATGAGGAGCAGCCGGTGCGTGCCTGGCATCTGGGGCAGCACGATCGCTGGGAGGTTGACGCTCATCGCCGTCGACCCCTCCAGAACGAAGTCGCGGAACTTGCCAGCGACGAACCGGCCGATATCCTGCTGCGCCTCCTCGGTCGACCCGCCGATGTGCGGGGTGAGGATCACGTTCGGCAGGCCGCGCAGCTCGGAGACGAACTCGTCACCGCGCCGCTTCGGCTCGTCCGGGAAGACGTCGACCGCGGCGCCGGCGATGTACCCGGACTCGATGTACCGGCGCAGCGCCGCGTAGTCGACGACGAATCCGCGCGAGAGGTTGAGGAACAGGCTGCCGGCAGGCATAGCGGCGAACTCGTCCTGTCCGAAGAAGTTGTTGTTGGACGTGCGGCCGTCGACGTGCAGTGTCACAACGTCGGACTGCCCCAGCAGCTCGGGGAGTGAGTCGCACCGCCGAGCGTTGCCGAGAGCCAACCGGTCGGCAGTATCGAAGAACACCACCCGCATGCCGAGGCTTTCGGCAAGCACCGACAGCTGGGTGCCGATGTTGCCGTAGCCGACGATGCCCAGCGTCCGGCCGCGCACTTCGTGGGCGCCCTTGGCCGACTTGTCCCACACGCCGGCATGCATGAGCAGGTTCTTCTCCGCGAGCCGTCTGGTCAAGGCGACGATCTCGCTGATCGCCAGCTCGACGACGCTGCGGGTGTTGGAGTACGGGGCGTTGAACACCGTGACGCCGCGCTCGGCGGCCCCGTCCAGGTCGATCTGGTTCGTGCCGATGCAGAACGCGCCGATCGCGATCAGTTCCGGAGCGGCGTCGAGCACGCGTTGCGTGACGTGGGTCTTGGAGCGGATGCCGAGAAGCGACACATCCGCGAGCTGCTCGATGAGCTCGTTCTCGTCCAGGGCACGCTCGAGGGTGCGCACCTCGAAGCCGCTGGAGCGCAGAATGCCCGCCGCGTCGGGATGGATCTGCTCGATCAGCAGCACACGCAAGGGGGTGTCGGGCACGTGACGTCCTTCGCTAGCAACTTCTGTCGACGGGGCCCATGAGCGACCGCCCAGCCAATTCTAGATGCCGGGAGGGCGGCGATTTCGTCACGACCGCTCAGGCGGTGGCCAGCGGGCGGCTGATGCCGATGCCTCCCAACGTCGTCGCGCCGTACCGGGCCTTCTCCTTGGCTAGGTCGAGGGGACGCACACCCATAGACTGGCGCGCCGCGTCGTCCAGTAGGTCGGCCGGGATGATCCAGGCGAGCTCGAACTCCAGCCCGTCCGGGTCCGTGCCGTACAGGGACTTCGTCGTCCCGTGGTCGGACGCCCCGACGAGCGCACCGGCCTCGGCGAGCCGTTTCGCCAGCTGCTCCAGGTCCTCCAGTGTGTCGACCTCCCAGGCCAGGTGGTATAGGCCGACACTGGTCCGCCCGGCACCGGAATCACCGGCTTGTGCGCCGATCTGGAACAGGCCCAGGTCGTGGTCGTTCGTGGAGCCTGGGGCGCGCAGGAACGCGGCGCCGGGTATGACCCCGTATTCGGTGATCCGGCGGAACCCGAGCACCGTCTCGTAGAACTCGACGCTGCGCGCCACGTCGCGTACGTACAGCACCGCGTGGTTGAGCCGGTGAATTGCCATGACGACCTCCTTCTTCAATGCTAGCATGAAGTTGAATGCTCAATCATCGAAATTGACCTCTGCTCACCTATCCTCGTCTTGTGCCTAAGACGAGGTGGCTGACCGCCGCCGAGCAACGAGCATGGCGCGCCTATCTGGAGGCGACCATGCTGCTGTTCGATGCGCTCGACCGACAGTTGCAGCGCGATGCCGGAATCCCGCACACCTACTACGAGATCCTGGTCCGGCTCTCCGAGGCCCCCGATCGCCAGTTGCGGATGAGCGTCCTGGCTGATGCCGCCCGGTCCTCGCGCAGCCGGCTGTCGCACGCGGTCGCTCGGCTCGAGGAGCGCGGCTGGGTCCGGAGGTTCGAATGCGCGACGGACAAGCGTGGCCAGGTCGCCGAGTTGACCGACGCTGGCTTCGCGGCGCTGGCGGCCGCTGCCCCGGGTCACGTCGCGGCGGTGCGTGCCAACATGATCGGCCTGCTGAGCCCCGAGCAGGTCAGCCAACTGGAGCAGATAGCCGGTGCGATGGTCGCGGGTATCGAGAAGAACGAGTAGCCGCCCTCTTACCACGTTCGGGTAGCCATCGTGCGCGGGCGGTAGCGGAGCGGAAAGAATCCGCGCACTCGGTGGCCCACGTCGATGTTGCTCGTGATAGCTGTCCGGCTCATCTCGATCCGCACGTCGTCCGCCGGGCCGATGTTGGGGTCGTAGACGCGGATCGTCAGGCTGCCTTCGTCGCACGAGTAGGCGTAGGCGAGGACGACGTGATTGTGCCGCATCTGGGCCGGGTTGCGGCCGCGGACGGTGACGATGCCCATCGGGCACGGGTGGCCTTCGTCGATGACCGTCCTTACCCGCGGCCACTGGGTATGCCAGGTTCGCGCCCGCACCGCGTCGTCGGACAGCAGCATCCAGCAGCCGTAGCGAATGACTCCGGTCGGCAGATTGAAAGCGGCGATCAGCCGCCGGACGACATAGCGATAGAGCCGCGATCCGGCTTCCGGCGGCCCCTCGTCCGGCGGGACGGCCCTGCCGGCCTCGAAGAAGTCTCGGGCGGCGAACACCATCCCGCCACACAGCCCGTTGCCCGCGCGTCCGATGCGCCAGCGGCGCAGCACGGTGACAACCGGCTCGTCTGCGAAGGCATTGCGGAAGTGGAAGCCATTGCGGCTGGGCAGAAAGGCCGTCGCCCGGGCGGGCCACACGGCGGCTAGCCCGCTCGGCTCACCGTGGGGAGTAGAGCCAGGGCTGCTTCAGGTCGAAAAATTCCGGCGCCCCGATGGTCAGCTCATTCATCTCGTCCATCTGTGCCTTCAGCTCTGGCGGTGGCTCCTTGCGCTCGCCTTCGCGGGCGTCCGCCTCGGAGGTGAAGTACATCGCCATGGTGTAGGCGCCGCCCTCGTGTCCGACCGCGACGCTGCCTACAACGTCCGGGCGGAACGCAGCCCACTTGTCCGCGTCCTGCGCCATGAGCTGTTTGGCGCGGTCTGGGTCGCTGCCGCGGCCCTGCATGACCTGGACGAAGCCTGCGCTGTCCGGATCGCCGTTCACGTCTACCGTGACGTCGTTGCTGTCGCGGAAGGTGGCCTCGCCGGTGAACAGCTTGGAGGTCTCCGTCCACCACGCGTCCTGCTCGGGCCGATCGCTGTTGCGCCGGGCGTCCTCCTCCGACTCAAACCGGGCCAACCCGATGAACCGGCCGTCCTCCGTCACCCCGGCGGTCGAGCCAAGCCAACCCGTGGCACCGGGTGCTACCTCCTGCACCCACCGGTCGAGCGCGGCGTGCGCCGCCTCCGCGTTTGACACCTGTCCCTGAATCACCTGAACGAACACCGTGAACCCCCTTCGCCGGATGGTGTTGGCAACATGGCCGTTACCCGGCACGCTACGACTGCGCGGCGTCCGCGTCGATAGCTGCGCCGAATGGGGTGCAGCGTTGAGCGGTTAGCGTTGTCCGGGTGGCAGCGTCTCAGGCAAACACCACCGTGGTTCGGGTCTTCACCAACGAGGCCGGCGAGTTCGGCAACCTGCTCGGCATCGTCGACGGCTCCGTCGTGCCGCCGGACGAACGGCAGCGGGTCGCAGCAGCGATCGGCTTCTCCGAGACGGTCTTCATCGACGACCCGGTCGCGGGGCGGGTGCAGATATACACGCCGGCGGTGGAGCTACCGTTCGCCGGCCATCCGACGGTTGGTACTGCGTGGTGGCTGCGGCAACAGGGCTACGACGCCGAGCGGTTGCTCACGCCTGCGGGTTCGCTCGAGGTCACCCGCGATGGCGTGCTCACGTGGATCCGGGCGCACGCCGGCTGGACGCCGCAGTTCACCTGGCACGAGATAGCCGACGCGACGGCGGTCCAGGCAGCCGACCCGTCGAGCTGGACCAGCGGCCAGCACTACGTCTGGGCCTGGGTCGACGAAACGGCGGGGATCCTCCGGTCACGGATGTTCGCGCCGACGATGGGGATCGTCGAGGACGAGGCCACGGGTGCGGCGGCGATCGCCCTGACGGCGCTCCAACGGCGCGATCTCGATATCACCCAAGGCCGGGGATCACGCATTCACACGAGATGGGATGGCGACGGGTGGGCCAGGATCGGCGGCCGCGTCGTCAGCGAGCCGCCCCGCGCCCTTGCCAGCTGAGCGGCGCGTACGTTACCTCTCGGCGGCGGGGCGGTCGCGCGGGAGGGCCGTGCGCTGCCAGCGCAGCCGCGGCGGGCCACACGACGAGGGAGTGCCATGTTCATCGCAACCGTCGACGAGCAGACGGCTGACAGCAAGGTCAGCGCATGGTTTGAGCAGCAGCGCGCGCCATCGGGATACCTGCCTAACTACGCGGCTGCGTTCGCCACCAGGCCGGACGTTGCCCAGGCATGGCACGCCCTCAACACCACGATTCGCGGCGGCATGCAGCGCCGGCGCTTCGAGATCGCAACCATCGCCGCAGCCCGCGCGCTGCGTTCCACCTACTGCACGGTCGCTCATTCGAAATTCCTGCGAGATATTTGTGACGACGACGCGACGATGCGCGCCATGGCCGCCGACCCGACCGGCGCGACACTCGACGCGACCGACCGCGCCGTTATGCAGTTTGCCGCACGCGTGGCCACCGATGCGGCGGCGATCACCCAGGGCGACGTCGATCATCTTCGCGAGCACGGCTTGACCGACGCCGACATCGCGGACGTGGTGTTCGCGGCTGCCGCGCGCAGTTTCTTCGCCAAGGTCCTCGATGCGCTCGGAGTCCAGACGGACGCCCAGCTTGGCGCTTCGTTCGATCCGCCGCTGCGAGAGCAGCTCACCGTCGGTCGCCCTGTCGCCGGCGACGCCGTTTGACTGAAAATCCTTAACGTCGTTGAGCGGGAGCGCTAGCTGGCCACCTTGGCGCGCGGACCAGAGGGGGCTGGCCGAGGACGCTGGCGAGGGCGTCGAGGGCGCCGGGCACGATCCGGTAGTACGCCCATTTGCCGCGTTGCTCGCGGGTGAGTAGCCCCGCGTCGACGAGGACTTTCATGTGATGCGACACGGTCGGCTGCGTCAAGGCCACCGGGTCGGTGAGATCGCAGATGCACGCCTCGCCGCCGTCGTGGGCGGCCACCAGGGACAGTAACCGCAGCCGGGCCGGGTCGGCGACGGCTTTGAACACGTGCGCGAGCTGGCCTGCTTCGGCCGCGGACAACGGCGCAGCGGTGAGCGGAGAGCAGCATTCCGCCGCGACGAGGGCCAGACTGCCGTGGCGGGCTGGTGCGGTGGTGGCCATGAATCCAGTCTGCCACATGCATTGACAAATATCGATGCGTCAGGCAGTGTAGTCGCATAGACGTCAGTCAATGGAAGGTGTGATCTGGGTGAGCATCACGGAGGACCAGCTGCGGGAGCAGGTCCGGGAACGGTACGCCGTGGCGGCGACCGCGGTTCGTTCGGGGCAGGGCTGCGGCTGCGAAGCAAGCTCGGCTGAGCAGGCGTGTTGCGCGCCGGCGGAGTCCGGGTCGTGCTGCGCCAGCGAGTTGGACGACTCGTTCGGCTCAACCCTCTACGACGAGACGGAGCGCGGTGAGCTGCCCGCGGAGGCGGTGCTGGCCAGCCTCGGATGCGGCAACCCGGTGGCGGTCGCCGACCTGCACGAGGGCGAGCGCGTGCTGGACCTGGGGTCAGGCGGAGGCATCGACGTATTGCTGTCAGCCCGCCGAGTCGGCGCGAGCGGATTCGCGTACGGCGTGGACATGACCGACGAAATGCTTGCGCTGGCCCGGGCCAACGCGACGAAGGCCGGCGCCCAGAATGTCGAGTTCCGGCGGGGCACAATCGAGGACATTCCGCTGCCCGACGGTGCGGTCGATGTGGTGATCTCCAACTGTGTGATCAACCTGTCCGTCGACAAGCCAGCAGTGCTCGCGGAGATGTTCCGGGTGCTCGCGCCAGGTGGGCGGGTCGGCGTCTCCGACGTGGTCGCCGAAGACAGCCTCAGCACGGACGATCGGGCCGAACGGGGCAGTTACGTCGGCTGCATCGCGGGCGCGCTGTCCCGGCAGGAGTACCTGGACGGTCTCACAGCAGCTGGGTTCGTCGATGCCGCGGTGACCTTTACCCACGAGGCCGCACCCGGCATGCACGCTGCGATCATTCGGGCCACTAAACCTGTCACGGCTGGCCC
This sequence comes from uncultured Actinomycetota bacterium, assembly GCA_963839175.1. Classification (GTDB taxonomy): domain Bacteria; phylum Actinomycetota; class Actinomycetes; order Mycobacteriales; family Jatrophihabitantaceae; genus CAWIUB01. Next base: position 79,605 of record CAWIUB010000050.1, on the reverse strand, counting down.
GGCCGATGCGCGGGGACACCGAGCTGATCAAGCAGGGTGAGCACTCGTCGTTCGACCTCGTCGCGGATCGGTCGGGTGGCGGCCACGTCGAGACCGGCTGGGTCGTCGAGGACCCACTCTTCGTAGCGTTTGCCGGGGAAGACGGGGCAGGCGTCGCCGCAGCCCATGGTGATGACGACGTCGGCGGCCCGGACGACTTCGTCGGTCCAGGGCTTGGGATACTCGCCAGCGATGTCGATACCGCGTTCGGCCATCGCGGCGATGGCGGCGGGGTTGACCTGGTCGCGGGGTTCCGACCCGCCGGACCAGGCGATCGCGGCGTCGCCGGCGTAGCGCTGGAAGAATCCCAACGCCATCTGGGAACGGCCCGCATTGTGCGTGCACAGGAAGAGCACGACGGGTTTGCCGTCGTGCTGCCGGCCCTCGACCCGGGCCAGTGCCTGCAGCCGTTGGCGGGCGAAGCGTTCGGCGAGGAGGGGCAGGAAGTTGGCGACGGTGGCCCGGCCGGCGAACTGGTCATAAGACGAGTAGAGGAACCGTTCGATCGTTTCCACCCCGAAGGTGTCGACGAAGTCTCGGCCCAGCCGGGTGGCGGCGCTCTTGAGGGCGACCTGCTGGTCCAGGGTGATGTCCGGCCGCGGGTAGGTCTGGGTCATCTGGGTGCCTCCAAATCAGGATGCGGCGAGGCGAGGGGCGAGATCGCCGACCCGCCAGGTCAGTTCGGTAACGGCCCGGTCGAAAGCGCTACTGCTGCCGACCCGGACCGGGTCCGGGACCGACCAGTGCAGGTCGGCGAGCTGGCCGAGCTCTTCGTGAGCGAGGTCGCAAACGGTGATGACCAGATCGCCGCCGGCGTGCACCTCGTCGATACGGCGGGGCCGCAGTCGACGCAGGGGCAGGTGATGCCGGGCGGCAGCGGCGATTGCGCGAGGGTCAATCCGCGCGGCGGGGTGGGTGCCCGCGCAGGCCACGGGAACGGGACTGGCGCGGCCCCAGAGCGCTGCCGCGAGTTGCGAGCGGGCGGAGTTGGCGGTGCAGACGAACAGCACTCGGTGCGCTGCCCAGACTGTCGCGGGCCGCAGGGTGTCGAGGGCGCCGGGGACGAGACGCAGGTAGGCCCGCCGCCGGTCACCCTCAGACCGCGTCCGCACGACGATGCCCTCGTGCTCGAGCACCTTGAGGTGGTGGGCCAGCAGGTTGGAGGGCATGGCCAGCATCGCCGACAGCTCGGAAGGGGACGCGTCCCCAACACTGAGGATATCGACGATCCGCAGTCGGGCCGGGTCGGCCAGCGCGGCGTGCACGGCGGCACGGCGCCCGAGCTCTGTCGTTCGCTCAGTGGCCATTGCCTCAATATTGACTGACCTATTGAACTCCGTCAAGATGCCGAGGTGATCGCACCGTCCCCGCCGCCCCGGGCGCGCCCTGCACCGTTGGGACGGCGGCTGTTCGCCGAGTTCCTGGGCACCGGCCTGCTGGTCGCGGTGGTCGTCGGCTCGGGCATCGCGGCGCAGCAGCTGTCACCTAGCGACATCGGCATCCAGCTGTTGGAGAACAGCACCGCCACGGCGTTCGGTCTGGCGGTGTTGATCCTGATGTTGGGGCCGGTGTCTGGGGCGCATTTCAACCCGGTCGTGTCGCTGGCGGACTGGTTCCTCGGCCGGCGCGCCGGAGTTGGCCTGACGCTGCGCGAGGTGGCGGCCTACAGCCTGGCTCAATGCGTCGGGGGAATCGGTGGGGCGCTGCTGGCCAACGTCATGTTTCAGGTGGGCACGCACTTCTCGACCAAACACCGCGTCACCAGCGGCCATCTGGTCGGAGAGGTCGTCGCCACGGCCGGGCTGCTCGCGCTGATCTTCGCTCTGGCTCGGACGCACCGGGGAGCGTTGGCCGCGCCTGCCGTCGGTGCCTACATCGGCGCCGCCTACTGGTTCACCGGCTCCACCTCGTTCGCCAACCCGGCCGTGACCATCGGGCGGATGTTCTCCGACACGTTCGCCGGGATCGCTCCCAGCTCGACCCCGGCCTTCGTGCTCATGCAGCTGCTCGGGGCCGCTGTCGGGATCGTGCTCGTCCTCGTCCTCTATCCCGGCGCCGGGGAGCAGGCCGACGACGTCGTCGTCCCACATACCGTACCCGTCGGATTGCCATCGGCGGCCGCGACAGACTGAGCCCCCCACGGCAGCGCCGAGCGATCGCGAGACCGCCGACCGACGACACGCTTCGCATGGCGAGGAGAGGCCCAAATACCCAAATGTGGGTTATCCATTTCACTGCCATCCGAGGCAGAAGTTGTGCTTGTCGCACCGTCGGAGCACAAGCGGTAGCGGCAGACGGGCGGTGCTTGGAGGAGCCGGCAGTCAGATGGATAACCCACTACCCAAATATCTGCGCCAGCGGCGAGCGCGGACACGCAACCACCGCGGGCCGCTCGATGGTGGCCGGAGCCGGCACTGAGCGCATACTAGGGTGCCTGCCTGCGCGAGACCCCCCCGCTCGTCGCGAAACGGCGGTGGCAGGGACACGGTCCCGAAGGGGCACGGTCTCTGTCGCTCTGGCTGCGGATGCCTGCCAGCGCTCAGTTCGCCCGCGCTGCTGTGTAGCTGGTCCGGCGGGAGTTCGATCGACCGGCCGCAGAGGCACACGGACCCGCCGGCAGCTGCGATATGGGTTCGGGAGTACTTCGCTCACCCCCTGGGCAAATGCTTACGCCCAGCGCCCAGGCTCGGGTGACGACGACGCGGGCGTCGGTGCCGTCCGGCAGTTGCGCGACCGCGTGGAAGCCCGCCGGGCTTGACCTCATCGCAGGCTTCGAGGCGCGCGCTGCCGGCGGGGGTGATCGCGCGCGATGGCCACCGTCAGGGCCCGGTCGGCTCTGCGGACTCGGAAGGTGATCTGGTCCGTGCTGGCGTCGATGGCGTTGGCGAGGCAGGTGAGTGAGCGGAGTGCAGTATCGCCGGATCGCACGAGGAGGTCGCCGGGTAGTAGCCCGGCGGCGGCAGCCGGCCCGCCGTGGCTGACCTGGTCGACGAGCAGGCCGACCGTGGGGGATAGGCCGACGGCCGAGCGCCGTTGTTGGCCGATGTGCGCGGGCGCGACGGTGAACCCGAGCTGCGCGCCGGGCGGATCGGCGGGACCTTCGAATTCGACGAGCAAGATCTGCAACAGGCGGGCGAGTTGGGCCTGGTCATCCCGGCTGAGGGCTGCGACGAGCCTGGCCTCGTTGGCGAGGTGCTTCGGCGCGACCTCGTCGACGAACCGCTCGCCCCGGTCGGTGAGAGACACCAGGACTCCGCGGCCGTCGTCGGGATCGGCTTCGCGGCGCACGAGGTCACGCGTGCAAAGCCGCTCGACGCGGACGCTGATGGTTCCGCTGGTGAGCCGCAGCGCGTCCATAAGCTGTCGCTGGCTGAGCTGGTACGGGGCGCCCGACCGTCGCAGATTGGCCAGCAGTGCGAAGTCGGCACCGGAGATGCGCGACTCCACGAACAGTCGCTCGACCTCCGCCGTGAAGTGGGCCGCCAGGCGGGCGATCCGGTAGACGACCGCTACTGGCTCCACCGGCAGGTCGGGCCGCTCCTTGCGCCACTCCGCGATGAGGCGGCTCACATGGTCGTCGGGCGCGCGGGGCACTTCCATGTCATTAGGTAGTACTTCATCGAAGGTTTGGGTACAAGCATCTTGAATATAGTTTGGGCCCAAGCTAGATTGCGGGATGGGTCCCCGCCGTTGACATAGGGAGAGTCATGGCTCGGTTCGTTCTGGTCCATGGGGCGTGGTCAGATGCCGCTGCCTGGGCGCGGGTCGCGGATCGGCTGCGTGCCGGCGGCCATTCGGTTGCCGCACCCCGATCCGCCCGGGCACGGCGAGGACGGCGGCGCCGAGCCGGCGGAGGCGTCGAGGCCACCAGAAGCCTGGCGACCAGGCACCTGCCGATGCTCTCGGACCCGGACGGCCTGGCCGCGGCACTACTCGTCCTCGCCGGCTGACCGCCGACGAACCCACCGCGGTCATCCACAACGTTGCGGAGGAAGCGTGAGTCGCAAGAACCTGAACCCAGTGAACCCGGACGCGCAGAAACGCGTCGCGATCGTTGTCTCTAACCCCGCCGTCTCGACCACGACCGGTTGGCCAGCCGGATTCTGGTGGGCCGAGCTGACCCACCCATACTTCCACTTCACCGAGGTCGGTTACGCCGTCCAGGTGTTCAGCCCCGACGGTGGCAAGTGCGAAGCCGACCCGCTCAGCGACCCGGAAGATGCGAGCAAGTGGCAGGCAGAGGACGTCATCTCCCGCGGCTACAAGCATGATCGTGACTTCATGGCGCTGCTGGAGGAGACGAATCCCGTCGACGAGATCGGGGTGGATCGGTTCGACGCGATCGTGGTCATCGGCGGCCAAGGTCCGATGTTCACCTTCGAGAAGGCGGAGGGCCTGCACCGGAAGTTCACCGAGTTCTACGAGGCAGGCAAGGTCATCGCGGCGATGTGTCACGGCACGGCCATCCTGCGCTACGCCCGGCTGAGCACCGGCGAGCCGCTGGTGACGGGCAAGACGGTGACCGGATTCGCGAACGTCGAAGAGGATTTCGCCGACCAGTGGGTGTGGGACGCCGGCGCGCTGCCGAAGGACCGGCACGTCTCGCCGTGGCGGATCGAGGACGAGCTGACCAAGCTCGACGCGAATTACGTCCAGGCCGGCCTGTGGAAGGGATTCGCAATCCGTGACGGCAACCTGGTCACTGGCCAGCAGAACTTCAGCGGCGGCGAGACCGCGCAACTGATCATCGAGGCGGTGGGGCGCTGATGGACGTCGGAATCATCGGAGCTGGCCACATCGGCGGGCACATGGCGCGCCGACTGGCGCTCGCGGGACACGCAGTCATCGTGTCGTTCGCGCGCGACGAATCCAAGCTCACCGCGCTGGCCGGCGAGGTTGATGCGAACGTCGGCACGCCTGGCGAGGCCGCTGCCGCGGAGGTCGTGGTGCTGTCGGTCCCGTGGCGGGTGATCGACGAGGCGCTCGCCCAGGCCGGCTCGCTCGCGGGACGAATCGTGATCGACACGACCAACCAGTTCGGTGCGGGTGGCGTCGCCGGGCTGGGCGGTCGCACAGCCGCCCGGCACAACGCCGATCGGATGCCGGGCGCCCGGTACACGAAATGCTTCAACACGTTGACGGCCGGCTTCCAGGCCGCGGCGGCGATGCGGACCGGCGACGAGCGGGTCGTGCAGTGGATCGCCGGCGACGACACCGCAGCGGTCGCCACGGTGGCCGAGCTGGTCGCCGCCGCCGGTTACGTTCCGGTGCACCTGGCCGGCATCGACGAGTGCGCCGTCATGGAGGCGCCGCGCCGATCCGGCGCAGTCTACGGCGAGGAGTACCGCGCATCCGACGCCGACGCGGTCGTCGAGGCGGTACGGGCGAGGAGGGCGATCCCGCCGACGCCGGTGTACTGAGCCGCCGACGGTGGGAAGCGACGGCGGCGCCCGAACCACAGCCAATGTCGACGACCTGGTCGGCGGGGGTGAGCAAGCACAAGTCGGCGACGGCGCGTGCCGCCGAACCGCGACCGGCAGCCATCGACGCAGCGCTCACCAGCTGGTAGGCGCGCCCGGCCGGAGCAACCGGGCGGCGTCGAAGGTCGTGTCATTGTTCATGATGACCCTCTTTTGCCGGACATTCATGTTCGTGGCGCATAAGAGCACCTTCGTCCCGGACGAGGTCGCCGTTGGATGCTGATCCTCACCGCGTTCTCAGCGGGAAACGCGATGTCACCCGATCGGGAGGATCCGCCCGAGGCGAGAATCGTGGTGGGGTCAGGCGTGGTCTTCTATGTCATCATCTTTAGCGGCCTGGCTGTCCTGCTGGTTGCTGCAGGCCTGACGATCTTGTCCCGCAATCGCAAGCAACTCGCGGCGGACAAGAGGCGCGAGACGGCCACCGCACACGCACACCGGCGGCAGCGCAACGCCAAGCGTTCGCAGTCACGCAACGCCCGGCGCAAGCGGGACTGACGCACCCCAGCCTACGGCCGCCGCCCCCGGAGGCTTGGCGTCCCCCGTTGGACGTCAGGACTGTGGGGACGACGGATGGGTAAGAACCTTGCCAGTCGAACGCGTGAACGGCTAGCCGGGCGCGCGGAGGCGGCCACTTGCTGCCAGGCAACTTCTTCACCTGACGTCACGGCACCGTCGCGTAGCGTGCCGGGTTGAGATATCCGGCTCGCGCACTGGCGAGGACGGGCCTCGCGGTGACTGGCGACTCCCGCCCCCGAGGATGCCGCCTGGGCGCTCTGTCGTTGCTGTCATACGTGCTGGCCGGTGACGCCGCGTTGGGCTCACCTGAAGGCGCCTCATGGCTCTGTATGCCGCAGCCGCCTACTTCAGTGCAGCGTCAGCGCGACTCGCCAGAGTCGGGCGTGAGGAACTTGCTGGTCAGCTCGGCCTTGTCGCCGCTCTGCCTGACCAGCAGGCTCGCCTGCTTGAGGAACCGGCCGTGCAGGGCGAGGGTCTTGGCGACGTAGTCCTGGATGTTCGCGTGGTCGGTGGGACCGACGGCTCGGGCAACGCCTTGCCTGCGAAGAGTGGCTTCACAGCCGCGCCCGATGTCTACCTGACAGATCGTCGATATCGGGAAGGTCGTGAAAAAGGCGCGGCAGGTAGTTGGGCGTCGACGGCTCCGGCAGCTCACCGGTCCGCTGCCACACCTCCAACGCCTCCATGAACGCGCCCGTGCTGCCGTAGTAGCGCCCACCGATGAAGGTCGCCACCGCCGCCAGCGTGGAGACGACAGGGGGCGGCTCGTCGAAGTCCATCAGCACGCGCAGCGCGTCACCGCGAGCGCCGCCAGCCCGCAGCACCTGCACCGCGAGGGCCACATTCGGGTCATCCCGCGGGCTTAGCTGGTTGACCGAGCCGGCCACGAGAATCTCTCCAGGTAGAGGGTGGGCATCACGCCACGTCGCCTTCCGCTGTCCTCAACTCGTTACACGCGTTTCCTGCCAGCCGTACGTGCCGTACGGTACCGGGGGCGCGTGCACTAACGCCTTAGGCAACGCCGTCATTCATCTGCTGCCGCCTTCGGCACCAGCGTCAGGTCACCGCGCATATATGGACGCGCATATATGGACGACTGTGCGCACCCGTGGCGACAGGGCGATCAGCGACCTGGGATATCGTGCGCCAGATCGTAGGAGTAGTCGCCGTCGTACTCGGCTGTCCGGGTGACGATGGTGACTTGTTGCTCCGTATCCGCAAGGCCCGCAGCCACATCGTCGGTGCTGGCTTCGTGCGCGAGGTCGTATTCAAGGTCGCCGGCGGGTTGGCGGGGCCGGTCCGGCTTGGGCTGATAATCGCTCACCGTTGACCACCTGGGGTTGAGGCTTCCAGTATGAGCCTGCGGCACGCTGCTGCGGCTACCCGGTCAGGACTCATCTCGCGGCGGTGATCTTGGCCGTGACACGACCGTGCGCTGTGCGCGGCGTCTGGAGCGGCGCTCGGCGAGCGTCCGCGGCTTCACGAAGCGGGACTAGCCGCATCCAATTAACTCCCTTTCAAATCTCATCTTTCCCGCTGTGTCTGGCCGTCGCGGTGTGATCTTGTGACTTGCAGGCTGGTGGTGGGTTTGCCGAGCGGGTGCTTGTTCCAGCGCGAGAGCGGGGATTTGACCCTGCGGGCGCAGACGCGGGGCCGGCGCGGCCGGTGCAGGTTGGCCAGCACGGCGCGGCCGATCTGGCCGGTCAGGTCGGTCGCGCCGGTGAGGATGTTGCGGGCGCCGGTGACCAGGTCCGCGGCGGTCTGCACGGCGATCTGGTAGCTGGCCCGGTCGGGGTCGATGCCGCCGATGGTGGCCACGGCGTCGGTGATGGCGATGCGCAGCGCCTGGTAGACGGTAAGCAGGGCCCACATCTCCTGCTGCAGGCCGGCCGGGTCGGCCGAACGCAGCACCCGACCGTGCAGCAGGGTGTGCCGCAGGGCGAGGTAGGTGATTTCGTGTTCCCACCGCTCGTGGTAGAGCCCGATCAGCGCCTCGGCGGGCCAGGCGCGGTGATCGAGCAGGGTGGTGGCGATCCGGTAGCTGTCGCCGTAGCGGGTGCCGTCGTGGCAGGTGAGGCTCACCTCGGCGGTGATGATCCGCACCTGCACACCGCCGATCAGCGACAGGTACGACCCGTCCGGGAAGCGCTTGAGAACCGGCGGGCAGCGGGTGGACCGCAGCCGGACCAGCAACGCCGCCCCGGTGGCGTGCACCTCGCGCAGGAACTCGGCGGCGTCAAAGCCGCGGTCCATCAACACCAGCATCGTCTGGTCCAGGTGGTGCAGCAGCTGACGGGCCCAGGCCAGTTCGCCCTCGCCCGGCGTGCCGAAGCTCGCGCCGAGTAGCGCGCGGGTGCCGGTCTCGCACAGGGTCATCAGCTGGATCACCGGGTAGCCGGTCTGCCCGAGGGCGGCGTTCAGCTTGCCCAGCCAGCCCCGGTTCCCGGCGGTGTCTGGAACCTTGATCGAGCGGCATCCATCGAAGGCCACCGTCCGGTACCGGCCGAACATCACCCCCGGCGTGGACGGGCGACCCAGCGGGCCAGCCAGCACCTCGAACAACGCCCGGAACGGGCCCGGCCCCAGCCGGCGACGCAGGTCCCGCAGCGCCCGCGACGAGGGCACCGCCAGACCCAGCCCGTCCAGGGCCGCGGTCAGCTTCGCCCACACCCCCAGGTACCCGGTGCCGGGGAACAAGCACAGCGCCAGCACGAAGTAAACCCCCACCCGCGAGGGCAGCAGCCGCAGCCGCCGCTGCCCGGCGCGGTGATCGGCCACCACCGCATCGACCAACTCGAACGGCACGACCCGGGTCAGCTCACCCAGGTGCCCGGGCGCGAACACCCCCGCCGCCACCGTAATCGTGCTGGTGATGGCCGCGACGGCAGAACCAATGGCAGACTGGGCGCGCAACGGAGGTCCTCACAGACGGTGATCTTGGTCGATTCCGTCCCACCGGGCCTCCGTTCGCTCTCCCGGCCACGACACACCCTCAACCAGTACTTGACCCCTCCGGCGCAGCCTTAACTCCCCGGCATTGGGACTAGCCGGGACTAGCGGACGTCATTGCCGGTCTCGTCGGTCTGCCGACGAGCGCGTGCCCGCCGTTTGCCTTCATGCATCGCCTGGACCCGCGCCACTGGGATCAGTCGGCCCTCGGCAACCAGTTCCGCGTTCAGCTGCTGAGGCTCCGGCATCAGGTCGGACCAGCGGTCCCTGCCGGACAACAGGATCCCGGCCGTGTGCAGCGTGAAGTCGCCTGGTCCGGCCTCGTCGAGTTCGTCCCAGGCCAGCGGATAGGAGACTGGCACTCCTGCGCGCAGCCGCGGGCTGTATGCCGCCACCACCGTGGCGCCGCCGGAGCGCGTCGAATCGAGGAACACTTTTCCCTCGCGTTCCTCGCGAACGAACGCAGTAGTGGCGAGCGTGGGATCGAGGCGCGCGGCGCGAGCGGCGAGGGCCCGAGTCGCGGCGGCCACTTCGTCGGTCGTCGCGGAAGTAACCGGCACGAAGATGTGCAGACCCTTGGCTCCGCTGGTCTTGATCACGCTCGCCAAGCCTGCATCTGCGAGCGCCTGATGCACCAGCCGGGCAGCTCCGGCAGCGAGCTGGAACGCATTCGCATCCGGCGGATCAATATCGAGTACCAGGTGCGTTGGGCGGTCCCGCTGATCGACTCGGAACAGCGTCGGGTGGTACTCGACGGCGCGTTGGTTGGCGAACCAGAGCAGCGTTCTGCGGTCGTTGCACAGCGCATAGGAGATCTGACGCTTCGAGGTCTCCGCCCACAGCTGCACGGTCGTCACCCAGTCCGGGGTGTACTTCGGAACGTTCTTCTGCATGAACGGCGCCTGGCCGAGCAGGACGCGCATCACCGACAACGGCCGGTCCCGCAGCTGGAGGATCATTCGCTCACCGACCGCATCGAGATAGTCAACGAGATCTCGTTTGCTCGCCCCAGCGCCGTCGAACAACTCTTGATCGAGGTTCGTGAGCCCAACGCCCTCGCGCATCTCGTCCGTGCTCATCGCTTCATCGTGCACCCGACTACGCGCGGCCGAGACGGCCGCGCAGATGGCCCGTCAGCGCGGTGACGTCCACTCTGGATTCTTGACTGATTCCAGAGAATAGGCCACAGTGTGGGGGTGGCCACGGCCCTGGATTTCGAGCACATGCTGCGCGAGGCCGCTTTGCGGGTGACCCGTCCTCGGGTGGCGGTGCTGAACGCGGTGTACGCGCATCCGCACGCCGACACGGACTCGATCATCGGTGAAGTACGTAGGGGGCTCCCTGACGTGTCCCACCAGGCCGTGTACGACGTGCTGCGAGCGCTAACTGCGGCGGGTCTGGTGCGGCGTATCCAGCCGTCGGGCTCCGTGGCGCGCTATGAGTCGCGGGTCGGGGACAACCATCACCACGTCGTGTGCCGGTCGTGCGGTGTCATTGCCGATGTCGATTGTGCCGTCGGCACAACGCCCTGCTTGACCGCGTCGGACGACAACGGCTTCGAGATCGACGAGGCCGAGGTCGTCTACTGGGGCCTGTGCCTCGACTGCTCCACCGCACCCGTTCCTGATCACACCCTGTTGTCCCGAAAGGATTCCCGTGTCTGACAGTCCTGATGCAGTCGTTGGAGAGACGAACGAGGACAGTGGAGGGGGGTGCCCGGTTGCCGCTGGGCGCCCCAACCGCCCGACCGAGGGCGCGGGGAACCGCGTCTGGTGGCCGAACCAGCTCAACCTGACGATCCTCCGTAAGCACCCCGCCGTGGCCAACCCCATGGGTGAGCAGTTCAACTACGCCGAGGAGTTCAAGACCCTCGACCTGTCCGCCGTGAAGCGGGACATCGAGGAGGTGTTGACGATCTCGCAGGACTGGTGGCCAGCCGACTTCGGCCACTACGGGTCGCTCATTATCCGGATGGCGTGGCACGGCGCGGGCACGTACCGCATCAGCGACGGCCGCGGAGGTGCCGGAGCCGGCCAGCAGCGCTTCGCGCCCATCAACAGCTGGCCGGACAACGTGAGCCTCGACAAGGCACGCCGGCTGCTGTGGCCGGTCAAAAAGAAGTATGGCCGGAAGCTGTCGTGGGCGGACCTGATGATCCTCGCCGGCAACGTCGCCCTGGAGTCGATGGGCTTCAAGACCTTCGGCTTCGGCGGCGGTCGGGAGGACGTCTGGGAGCCCGACGAGGACGTCTACTGGGGTCCCGAGTCCACCTGGCTCGGCGACGAGCGCTACACCGGCGACCGGGAGCTCGAGAACCCGCTGGCCGCGGTCCAGATGGGCCTCATCTACGTGAACCCCGAAGGGCCGAACGGCGTCCCGGACCCGCTCGCCGCGGCCAGAGACATCCGCGAGACGTTCCGCCGGATGGCGATGAACGACGAGGAGACGGTCGCGCTGATCGCGGGCGGGCACACGTTCGGCAAGACCCACGGTGCCGCCGACGCGAAGAAGTACGTAGGTCCGGAGCCCGAGGCTGCCCCCCTCGAGGAACAGGGCCTCGGCTGGAAGAACACCTTCGGCACCGGCAAGGGCCGGGACGCGATCACCAGCGGCCTCGAAGTCACCTGGACGGCCACGCCGACGAGGTGGGACAACAGCTTCTTCGAGAACCTGTTCGGCTACGAGTGGGAGCTGACCAAGAGCCCCGCTGGGGCCTACCAGTGGCAGCCGAAGGACGGCGCCGGGGCAAACACCGTGCCGGACCCTGAGGACGGCTCGCTGACGCGGCCCCCGACCATGCTCACGACGGACCTCTCGCTCCGGGTGGACCCAGTGTACGAGCCGATCTCGCGGCGCTTCCTCGAGCACCCGGAGGAGCTCGCGGACGCATTCGCCCGGGCGTGGTTCAAGCTGACCCACCGCGACATGGGGCCGATCGCGCGCTACCTCGGGCCGGAGGTCCCGACCGAGAAACTGCTCTGGCAGGATCCCCTCCCCGCGGTGACGCATGAGCTCATCGGGGCGGAGGACGTCGCCGCCCTCAAGGCCCAGCTCCTCGCCTCGGGGCTGTCCGTCTCTCAGCTCGTCTCCACCGCATGGGCGTCGGCCTCGACGTTCCGCGGCAGCGACAAGCGCGGCGGAGCGAACGGGGCACGCATCCGCCTCGAGCCCCAGCGAGGGTGGGAGGTCAACGACCCCGACGAGCTGGCCACGGTGCTGCGCACCCTGGAGGGGATCCAGCAGGCCTTCAACAGTGCCCAGCCCGGCGGGAAGAGGGTCTCGCTCGCCGATCTGATCGTGCTCGGCGGGTGTGCGGGCGTCGAGCTGGCTGCCAAGAACGCTGGGCACGACGTCCAGGTCGCCTTCACCCCGGGACGCACGGATGCGTCGCAGGAGCAGACCGACGTGGAGTCCTTCGCCGTGCTCGAGCCGACCGCGGACGGGTTCCGCAACTACCTCGGGAAGGGCAACCGGCTGCCGGCTGAGTACCTCCTGCTCGACCGCGCGAACCTGCTGACCCTGAGTGCCCCCGAGATGACCGTCCTCGTGGGTGGCCTGCGCGTCCTTGGCGCGAACTTCCAGCAGGCCCGGCTCGGCGTCTTCACCTCGACGCCCGAGTCGCTGACCAATAACTTCTTCGTGAACCTGCTCGACTTGGGCACGACGTGGCAGGCGACTGAGGACACTGGGAACTCTGCGACCTTCGAGGGCCGCGACCTCGCCACGGGCGAGCTCAAGTGGACCGGCAGCCGCGTCGACCTCGTCTTCGGCTCGAACTCCGAGCTGCGTGCACTCGCGGAGGTCTACGCGAGCGACGACTCGCAGGAGAAGTTCGTGCACGACTTCGTCGCGGCGTGGGACAAGGTGATGAGCCTCGACCGGTTCGACCTCGCCTGATCCTGACGTCCAGGTCCGTCGCGCGTAGGATTTCGTCGTCCGGCTGGCGGTCACTACCTCGGTCACCCGGCGTCGGCACATCGATCATCGGACCAGCCGCGGAACGGTCGGCTAGTCCGGGCTGAAGTTTCGGCTGGCCGAGGCCGAACCGCGCTACTCTGCCTCGTCGATCCGGAAGCCCACCTTGAGGACGACCTGCACGTGGTCCATGGCGCCGTCCTCGATGTGGCCGCGCACCTCGGTCACCTCGAACCAGTCCAGCCCACGTAGTGTCTGCGCGGCGCGGGCAATGGCGCCCTTGATGGCGTCGTCGACGCCGTCGGCGGACGTCCCGACGATCTCGGTGACGCGGTATACGTGGCCAGGCATCGCGGCCTCCTGGGTGTTGGAGATTCACGATTCTCGCACTGCCCCGCGTCGGCCTCTAGACCATTCGGGTGAACGCCAGCGCCTCATACTGGTCTCCGCCAGGCCCGGATCGCGACGATCAGTGCTTCCCGCATGGATGGCACGTCGTAGCTGCGGTCGTCGGCGTGCCGTAACCGGGACGATCTGTGGACGAGCAGCTCATACAGCGAGGTTGCCTGACCGTCCCGGGGTCCGACGATGGCGAGATCGCCCGCGTCCGCGGCGAATTGCTCGGCAAAGGTGGCCTCGCGTGCAGTTGCGCGAAGTCACGGTGCGAGGATGAACGAGCCGCGGTGGACTGCCACGACGCCCGTGGCCAGGGCGACCGCGAAGTTCAGCATGCGCGTCGGCCCGTCGGTCAAGAGTGCGGGGAGGGCGGCTTGGCTTGCGCCGAACGAGAGGCTGGCTGCGAGGTCCTCGAACCATTGACGCACCCAAGCGGTCTCGTCGACCCACTCGACGAGCTTGAACCCGCTGGACCGGATCGTGTCGCGCAATTCGTCGACGGTGGCCAGGAAGCTGTCGGTGCCGTCGAGTGACCAGGGCAGCGGTGGGGTTGGTTGGGCGTCGCCGCTGCGACAGACCTCGAAGGTCGCGAAGTGCGCTCCTGGCCGGAGGCGGTGGGCGATCTCGGTGAAGTAGGTCTTCTTGTCCGCGACGTTCATCTGGACGTGCATGGTGTAGGCGGCGTCGAACGTGGTCCGGTCGAAGGTGGCGATGTCGCTGCAGACGAACCTGGCCTGCTCGGATAGCCCTGCGGTGTGGGTCAGGGCCTGGGCCGCGTCGACGTAGGCGGGTGTGATGTCGACGCCGACGACGGCGCAGCCGGTGCTGCGGGCGACCTGCCGTGCCGGTCCGCCGAGTCCGGAGCCGACGTCCAGCACGGTCATCCCGGGTGCGAGGTGCAGGCTGGGCAGTAGCCGGTCGACGGCATCGGCTCCGCCGCTGTGGAACTGGTCGAACCGATCCCACTGCTCCTGCGTCAGCGCGGTCAGGTCATGGCCAGCGAGGCGCTCGATCGATGCGACAAGGGCTGTTTCGGTGTAGGTCACTGCTGGGGTCTGCATTTGCTTTCTCCGTTCGGGTCAGGCGGGGACGGCTTCGGCTTGCGGGGCCGGGGCCCGGACGGTGGCTGGGCGGGTGCGGCCGGGCAGCAGCAGGGCGCCGGCTGCGCCGGCGAGGCTGATGCCGGCGGCGACCACGCAGGCGGTGTGGAAGCCGGTCATGAACGAGGTGTGTACTGCGTCGAGCAGCTGCCGTTGTGCGGCAGTGCCGCCTGCGTGGCCGACGGTGGCCAGGGCTGTGGCAACCGAGTTCTGCGCGGTCGAGACGATGTGGGTCGGCAGGCTACTGAACGCCGTCGTGCTCAGGTGGTGGGCGAACAGGCTGGTGAAGATGCTGCCCAGCACGGCCACGCCGAGTGTGCCGCCGGCTTCGCGGGTGGCGTCGTTGACCGCGGACCCGACTCCTGCCTTGGCCGGGGGCAGGACGCTGAGGATCGACTCGGTGGCGGGTGCGGTGGTGAGTCCGAGGCCCAGCCCCATGAGCACCATCTGCCCGACGATGCGGTCGTAAGGCATGAACGTCGGCGACAGCGCGATCCACCCGAATGACGAGCCGAGCAGGATCAGCCCGGTGGTGACGACGCTGCGGGTTCCGATGCGGCCGGCGAGGATGACGCCGGTAACGGAGCCGATGGCGATCGTGATCGCCACCGGAAGGATACGCACCCCGGTGGATAGCGTGCCGAAGCCGCGCATGAACTGGAAGTACTGGGTGACCAGGAAGATGAACCCGAACAGGGCGAAGAAGGCGACCGTCACCGACGCGCTGGCGGCCGAGAAGGCGGGTGTGCGGAACAGCGTGAGGTCGATCATCGGGCGGGCGCGGCGACGCTCGACGGCGACGAACCCGGCGACCAGCGCGGCCGCGGCGACGAAGCCGGCCAGGCTGGCCGGGCTGCTCCAGCCGCGTGCGGGTGCCTCGATGATCGTGTAGACGAGCACGCCGATCGCTGCAGACGACAGGAGCAGGCCGGGCGGGTCGAGACGCGCCGCGGAAGGATCGCTCGACTCGGGCACCCAGGCCCACGTCGCCGCCAGCGCGAGCAGCGCGACCGGGACGAGCGCGACGAACACCGACGGCCACCCGAAGTGTGCGAGTAGCAGCCCGCCGGTGACCGGCCCGACGGCGACACCGAGCCCCGTCACCGCGCCCCACAGCCCAATCGCCTTCGCCCGCTCGCTACGGTCCGGGAACGCGTTCGTGATGATCGACAGCGTGGTCGGAAAGATGACGGCCGCGCTCGCGCCCATCACGAAGCGAACCGCCACCAGGGCCGACGCCGAGGTCATCGCCGCGCCGATCCCGCTGGACAGCGCGAACCCGCCCAGCCCGACCAGCAGCGCCGGCCTGCGGCCGAACCGGTCGCCCAGCGAGCCGGCGGTCAGCACCAGCGCGGCGAAGGCCAGGTTATAGCCGTCGACGATCCACTGCAGGTCCCGTGTCGTCGCGTCCAGCTGGCGCCCGAGGTCGGGCAGGGCGACGTTCACGATCGTCGTATCCAGGTTGATGGCGAAGACCGCCAAGCACACGGTCGCCAGCACGAGCAACCGGCGGCGTGAAGTCAGTTCAGTCACGGCGAGCTCCAATCCGTAAGGATGTTGACGGTGACAACATCCACGTGACGAGGATGCCATGCGTTGTGGACAGTGTCAACATGGTTCCTGGAGCGCCCGACCACGCCGGCGACGCGCGCGTCTACCACCACGGGAATCTGCGCGAGGCCCTCGTACAGGTTGGCCCGGTCACATCCGCGGGTGGCGTTACGCCGGGGCGATGTTGACCAAGGCCCGCCGCGATGCCGGGCAGGTGCTGCGCTGCCGGACACCCGCGAACACGTCGGGCTGTACCTGACCGCGTTCAACGCCCGGGCCACCGGCGCACCGCTGACGATGCTGTCGCTTCAGTCAGCGGGGTAGGTGGTTGTGTGTAGTTCGGCAGACCCGTCACTATCCGTTGGCGTTGTTCGATTCCTGGCTGGTCTGCCGATGGCGTGTGCGCGGTGTCCTGATGTAGGACATAGGACGATCCCGAACGCAGGCCAAATTTCGGGTTCTGTGTGCGACTGAAGGGGAGAGGAGCGAAGCACGTGTCTGAGGCGCGTCATTCGAACGGTCGATCGCGGGTGGCGCTTGTCACGGGTAGTTCACGTGGTTTGGGTAGGGCCATTGCGGAGCGTCTGGCGAGTGATGGCATCTGCGTTGCGGTCAACTCAGCCTCGGGTGATGCCGCGGCAAGCGCGGTCGCCGCGGCGATCCGGGTTCGCGGTGGTCGGGCGGAGGCCTTTGTAGCGGACGTCACGATGGAGGCGGAAGTAGCCGGGCTGTTGGACGCGGTTTCTGCCCAGCTTGGTCCGGTCGACATCCTGGTCCTGAATGCCACCGGTCCTCAGCCCGAGGCACCGTTCATGGACGTCGGCTGGCAGGAACATCTGGACCAGCTGACGTACTTCGTGAAAAGTCCAGTGCTGCTTGCCCGCGCTGCGGTCGACGGGATGCGAGCCAGGCGGTTCGGCCGCATCATCAACATCGACTCCGAAGTTGCTCATCGCCCACCGCCCGGGCGATCGGCCTACGCCACCGCGAAGGCCGCTCAGATCGGCCTCACTTTGGCTTGGGCGCGTGAACTGGCACCCTGGGGCATAACCGTCAACACCGTCGCTCCCGGGTTTATCCCCGTCGAGCGGCACGCCGACGTATCGGACGCGACGAAAGACACTTACCTGGCCTCGGTGCCCATGGGCAGACTCGGCACCCCGGACGACCTCGCCCACACCGTTAGCTTCCTCGCGTCCGAAGGCGCCGGTTTTCTGACCGGCCAGCGGATCGTCGTTGATGGTGGACGCGCGCTCGCCTAAACGGCCAACTTGTACCCCGGTCCCGTCCGCTACCGGCAACGATGGCAAGCGAGGCGTCAGATCCCGCGTCGTGGGTCCGCGAACAAGGGAGACCGAGGCGAACATTTCATCGTCGAGCCAGAGCTGCCCGGGTGCTGCACTCAGGCATCGACCACCGATCCGGAAGGTAGAGAAGGGTAGGAATCTGTGCGCGCAGTCTGGTATGAGCGGCAAGGTCCTGCGGGTGAGGTGCTTCAGGTCGGCGAGCTGCCGGCACCCGAGCCGGGTCCGGGCGAGGTCCGTGTCCGGGTCACGCGCTCGGGGGTGAATCCCGGCGACACGAAAAAGCGCCGCGGCTGGTTGGGGTCTGCGATGCCGTTCCCGCGGGTCATCCCGCACAGCGACGGGGCCGGAGTGGTCGACTCGGTCGGCGAGGGTGTCGACCCGGGCACGGTCGGCCAGCGGGTGTGGGTGTTCGGCGCCCAGTCCTACCGGCCGTTCGGCACAGCCGCGCAACTGGCGGTGGTCCCCGCACAGCAGGCGGTCGAGCTGCCCGACGGCGTCAGCGACGACGTCGGCGCATGTCTGGGTATCCCGGGGATCACTGCCCACCGGGCGGTTTTCGCCGACGGCCCGGTCGCTGGCATGACCGTCCTGGTACAGGGAGTGCTTGGCGGTGTCGGGGCACTGGCCGCGCAGCTCGCGCATTGGGGCGGCGCGACCGTCATCGGCACAGTGCGGCAGCGCGGCGATCTGGAACGGGTGATCGGCTCGGCCGTCGCGCACGCCGTCGCCCTCGATCAACCCGATCCGGCCGGCGCCATCCGGGCCCACGCGCCCGGCGGTGTCGACCGCATCGTCGAGGTCGCGTTCTCCGACAACGTCGACCTCGACGCCGCCGTGGCCAAGAACCAGACGGTCATCGCCGCCTACGCGAGCCGGCAGGACCGCCCCGACTTCCCGTTCTGGCCCATGTTGTTCGACAACGTGACCATCCGTCTGCTCGGAAGCGACGACTTCCCGCGCGTCGCGAAGCAGCAGGCCGCAGCGGACCTGACCGCAGCCGCGCGCGACGGTGCATTGTCCATCGCCATCGGGGCCGGGCCGCGCTGCCCCTCGAGCACGCAGCAGAGGCTCACGACCGCGTCGACGCCGGTGCCCGCCACCGCATCCTGTTGGCGATCCCAGACTGATCTGGGCTGCGGTGCGCCGTCAGTGCGTGATCCCACCTCCTCACTATTCGAAGGACGCGCGATTGTCGCCGACGCCGCCGACAGCGTCAGAGATACCCACGCACGAGCACAAGCGCCTGTCGAGCTGGGCTGTTGACGCAACCAGTCAGTTGCAATATGGTAGCAACCGATCAGTTGCTACTCCCTGGAGGTCGTCATGGGTTTTCCTGATCGCATCGAGCGGACCGTCGATCTCGCTCACCCGCCGGGCAAGGTGTGGGCGGCGCTGACCACGGCCGAGGGGCTGGCCGCCTGGTTCGGCGACGAGGCGGCGATCGACCTGCGCCCGGGTGGGTCGGCCCGGATGAGCTGGACGGACGGATTCACGGCCAACATGCGGGTGGAACGGGTGGAGGAGCCGACGGTGTTTGGGTTCACCTGGCACATCTACGGGCTGCCCGCGGACGATCCGCGGCGAACCTATGTCGAGTTCACGCTCGAACCGGTCGGTGGGGACACGCGGCTAACGGTGGTCGAGAGCGGTTTCGCCCAGCTGCCCGAGGACGCCTACCGCACGGCGTACGACGGCAACACCAAGGGTTGGGCGAGCGAGCTGGGCGAACTGGTCAGCTACCTCGATGCCGCCTGATATCGAGGCGATCGCCGAGCAGGTCTTCAATGCGCTGGCCGACCCGACCCGCCGCGCCATCCTGGCCGCGCTGGCCTCCGGGGGCCCGGCGACGGCCACCGACCTGGCCGATCGTCTGCCGATCACGCGACAGGCAATCGCCAAGCAGCTGGCCCTGCTGGCCGAGGCCGGCCTGGTGACACCCGAACACGGCGAGCGGCGCCGGGTGCGGTACCGGCTGCGTTCGGCGCCGATGCAGGTGGCACAGCAGTTCCTCGCCGCGCTGGCGCGCGACTGGGACCGCCCGCTCGAGGCGTTGACGCAGCACCTCGACCGCTCTGCTCGCGAGCCCACCACAACTCCACTTGCGGAAGCCCGAGGACATCATGGCTGACCACCGAGACACCTCCGATTTCGCCGTGGACCGGAACCCGACGGAAGCGTTCGACGGGTCGAAAGAGATCGAGGGCTACACCGTCGCAACCCGGCACCGGACGGACCCGGCGCCAGCTCCACGCCCCGCCGCGATGACGAGCGGCAGCACGGCCCCTGCGGCCACCGCGCTGACGGCGACGCTCGGGCTCGCGGCCGCATCGTGGGCCGTCGCCGTCCGGCAGATGAACGGGATGGACATGGGCGTGGCGACCGAGCTCGGCTCGTTCAGGTTCTTCGTCGCCGTGTGGGTGTCGATGATGGCGGCGATGATGCTGCCGGGCGCGGCCCCGGCAGTCGTCAGACACGCTCGCATCGGTCGCATGCGCGCCGTACCGCTGTTCGTCGGGACCTACCTTGCTGTCTGGGCGCTCGCGGGCGCTGCGGTGTACGTGGTGTACCGGCCGCATGGGTCCGCCGCCGCCGGCGCGGTTGTGATCGCGGCAGGGGTCTACGAGGTCACACCGCTCAAGCGGTACTTCCGCCGGCGCTGCCGCAAGAGCGTCCGCTCCGGATTCGAGTTCGGGCTGTGCTGCGTCGGCTCGAGCATTGGGCTGATGCTGATGCTGGTGGCGCTGGGCGTCATGAGCGTCACTTGGATGGCTGTGATCGCCGTGCTCGTGTTCGCGCAGAAGCTCCTTCCCCCGAAAGCAGCCCTCGATATGCCGCTGGCGTTGGCGATCGTCGGCCTCGGCGTCCTGATCATCATCGCGCCCTCGCCGGTTCCCGGGCTCACACCACCGATGTAACGACACGAAGGAGACAATCAATGACCGATCACAAGACTGGAACACGCGAAGAATGGCTTGCCGCCCGACTGGAGCTGCTCGAGGCGGAGAAGGCGGTGACGCGGCGCAGCGACGAACTGGCCCGGCAGCGGCAGGAGCTGCCCTGGGTTCGAATCGACAAGGAGTACGTCTTCGACACCGACCAGGGCCCAGCCTCCCTCACGGATCTGTTCAGCGGGCGCTCGCAACTGCTCGTCTATCACTTCATGTTCGGACCCGAGTACACGGCCGGCTGCCCGGCCTGCTCGGCGATCGCGGACGGCTTCAACGGGTTCGTCGTCCACCTGGCCAGCCATGACGTGATGTTCTGGGCGGTGTCGCGGGCTCCGCTGGCGAAGCTGCAGGCGTACAGGCAGCGGATGGGCTGGAGCTTTCCGTGGGCGTCCTCATACGGCAGCGACTTCAACCACCACTTCCAGGTCGGCTACAGCGAGGAGCAGCAGGAGTCGGGAGTCGGCGAGTACAACTTCCGCGCGTTTGACTTGAGGTCGGCTGCGGAGGCCGACGACGAGGGGCCACTGGCCGCGTGGGCAGCCACGACCGGCACGGACTGGGCGACCTATACACAGGAGGCTCCCGGCATGAGCGCGTTCGTGCTCGACGACGGCGTCGTCTACCACACCTACTCGGCCTACGCGCGTGGGCTGGACGGTCTGTGGGGCATGTACCAGTGGCTCGACCGGGCACCGCGCGGTCGCAACGAGGCCCGCACCGACGACGACCCTCTCAACTGGTTCCGTCGCCACGACGAGTACGACAGCGAGTGACGCGTGCGGCCGGAATGACACCGAACCCCACCGCGCGCGAGGGTACTCGGTCGGGGGCCCGGGTCGAGTGCGGACGTCGATTCGCGATCAAGGCCGCGGATTTTTGAGCGCGGTGAGGTCGAGCAGACATGCTGCGGTGCGATCGACGTCAGCTTCGTCGACGAGTGTCGACACGGTGGCCTTGATGCCCGGATCGCGCGGACGTCATCTGGTCGATGATCTGCGGTGGGGTGAACAGGGACAGGAAGCGTTGACAGGCCTCGCTGCGTCGCCCCTCGGCGACCAGGGCGTCCAGTTCGTCGGCGACCGCGGCGTTCGCGCCGCGGGTGTAAGGCGGCTCGTAGGCGACCACGCCTCCGGTGGGCACGCCGCGCGCCGCGGCCGCGAGGACGAGCGCGCCGCCTGAGGAGTGGCCAAAGGATTTCGAAGCGGGCTGCTACGGGGCAATGTTCTGATTGTGCCGGAACAGGTTCGTGGGGTCGTACTTGCGCTTCAGTTCGACCAGGCGAGCATATTTGTCGCCGAATGTGAGCCGGACCCGATCCGCGTCGGCATCGCCAACGAAGTTCAGGTATCCGCGCTCGCTTGAATACGGCGCCAGATCCTGGGACAGACCCCTGCTCCACGCGATGTGCTGCTCGTCCTCTGCCGGGTCGGTCCACTCCGAGATCACGTGATACAGGAACGGGAACTCTCGGTTGGGGAATGCGTTATCCACCTCGGGCATCGGCCCGGCGTTGATCAGCTGGATCATCGTCAGCGGGCTGCCCTTATTCGGTCCCGCCGCAGCGATGGCTTCCAGCGCCTCGTCCGGCGGAGTATCCATGTAGGCCGAACGCCAGTAGTTGCGGATGCCGTCCGGCGCACTTTCGTCGAGCATGGTCTGCATGACCGGATAGGGGAGCGGCATCGCCGCGGACGCGGCCGGAGACCGGTCGACAAAGGGCCGCAACACAGGCTGCGCCTGCTCGGGCGTGCCGAAGAACACGACGCCGACGAGGACTACGTCCGATCCCACTATCTCCGCCGGGACGAACGGCAGCGGCGGAGCCGACGCGTACATCGAGATGGCCAAGGCCTCGGGCGGAGCCGTCGGGAGGTAGTCCCGGTACAGGCGCATGACGTCCACGCACTCCGAGGCCGGCCACAGGTAGGCGGCGAAGGTGACGTTTGGGACCTGGTGCGCCCGGAACGTGAACGACGTGACCACGCCGAAGTTCCCGCCCCCGCCACGGATCGCCCAGAACAGGTCCGGATTCTCGCTCTCTTTCGCGCGCACGATGTCGCCGCTCGCGAGCACCACCTGGGTGTCCACCACGTTGTCGCAGGCCAGCCCGTGGAGCCTCGACAGGTACCCGAGGCCGCCGTTGAGGGTGAATCCGGCCACACCCGTGCCCGATATCGTCCCGCCCACCGTTCCCAGACCGTGCGCTCCGGCGGCCGGGTCGACGTGCTTCCATTTGCATCCGGGCCCGGCCACGATGGTCATGGCATCGGGATCGACGTGCACGTCCGTCATCAGCGAGCAGTCGGCCACGACGGCACCGTCGATCATCGAGTACCCGGCGACGTTATGGCCGCCGCCGCGGACCGCCAGCGGAAGCCCCTCCGCTGCCGTGAACTTGACCGCCTCGGCGATGTCCTCCGCGCTTCGGGCGCGGGCGATCAACGCAGGCCGGCGGTCGATCATGCCGTTGAAGATCGTGCGAGCCTCGTCATAGCCCGCGTCGCCGGGCCTAACCAGGTCCCCGGAGAAGCGTGTCGAGAGATCGCGGACAGCAGAATCTGGGACGGCAGCCATCATTTTCCCCCTTCGAGTGCAGACCCACCCGGACGTTATCGCCTCATGCGCCACTCGGACACCCCCCCGGCGGCTTCGCGGCTGGTGCGTCGCCTTCACATGGGCAGGCATTCGCACGGTTCGAACATCGTTGGTTACCGGTTGTTCGCGAGTGGCCAACTGCTTCAGACCCGATTCCACGGATAGGCCGCTGAGTTGATCTTCCGTGCTGGTTGTTGATCTTTCTGGGTGGTGTTTCGGGTTCTGGGCAGGTTGGTGGCCCGAGTGGCGCCTCGGGTGGCGGGTCTCCGGGTGGTCGGCGGCGCGGGGCCGGGGTGATCAGGTCAGGGTGGGTAGGGCGCGCAGGCGGGCGAGGATCTCGGCGAGCAGGCTGTATCCGGGCGGCGGGCGCAGGAGGAGTCCGCCAGCGTGGGTGACCAGCCGGGCAGGGACGCGGATCAGCCGGCGCCGCAGGGTGGCGATCATGGCTTTGCCGCCGCGGGTCCCCCAGCCGGCCAGCTGGCCGTGGCCGTCGCTGGTGGCGGTGAGTTGGTGCAGCCAGCCGGCCAGGCTCGTGGCTAGTAGCGCGCCCCACATCCATGCGGTGTTGATCTCGGGGTGGCCGGAGGGCAGGTGGCGCAGCGCGGTGCCGTGTTTGCTGTCGCGGAAACGGTCCTCGATCTCGGTGCGGTGCCGGTACCAGTACTCGACCGAAACAGCCTTCGTGCCGGTGGACACGTCGAGATCGGTGAGGATGAAGCTGTAGCCGTAGACGGTGCTGACTTGCCCGTCCAGGGCCAGTTGCAGTTGATCTTTGGGGATGGTACGCCGGCGCCGTGCCCGTGGATCGGTCGAGATGTCGGCGGCGTCCAGCGCGACCCTGCGGATCAGCATCGACGTGCCCTCGGGCCAGTCGGCAGGTTTGTAGTTCGACACGGCGACCTGCGCGCCGGGCATGTCTCTCGCGTCGGTCCAGTCGCATTCGCCGATCCCGTCCAGGGCGCGCCACACGGTGGTGATGCGTTTGGCGCCGATCGCGAACCGGACGTCCAGCTCGCGGGCGGTACGGGCCAGATCGCCGGCGAAGTAGCCGGCGTCGGCGCGCATCGATAGCGGTGCTTGCCGTACCGCGGCAGGCAGGACGGCTACCGCCCGCCGTAACAGCGCGCTCGCGCGCGAACGCGGGTCTTGATCGCCGGCGAGCAGATCCGCGGCCAGCACCGTGCCGGTCTCGGCCCAGCCCGCCACGTGCGGGCGCCCGCACCGCTGACCCTGGTAGTTATAGGCCACCCCACGCTTGCGACGGCCGTAGACCTCCACGTCGGTGGCATCCAGATCGATCGTCGCGCCCTGACACAACGCCTGGCGCCGGGCCGCGGGCAGCAGCGCGAGCATCCGCTCGTTCACCGCACCGATCCCAGCCTCGACCCGTCGCCAGGCTGGGTCCTCGATACGCCTCGCCAGCCCGCACGCGGTGCTCGTCGCCAGCCCCGGCACCGGACTCAATGCCTGTCCCGCGGCGTCGGCACGTCGGCGGTCCAGCCCGACCAAGAAATCCTCACCGGCCAGCTGCGCCGACGCGATCCCGACCAGCAGAGCCCCGGCGCCGCATCCCCTGGCGCGGGTCTTGACCGGCCCCACCGCCGCATCGAGCGCGTCGATCACACCCAGCCGATCGGTCAACTCCCGCACCGCGACCAGGCCCGCGACCGCGGTCAGCGATGGATCCGGCGCGCCGATGTGCACCCGCTTGGCCAACCGCTTCGGCTTGCGTATCTTGGCAACCAAGAAGGTGCCTCCTTGCTCGGTGAATCCAAGGCCTTGACAACCTCGATTCTCCTTACAAGGCAGGCACTTTCTCCATCTCACACGCCGTAGCCGACGCCGCTAATCGTGGATTCGGGTCAGACCCCGGCGTCGGACGAGTTCGTACATTGCGTGACGTGGGCGCACGGCATCGCCGTCGGCTGGCGGCGGCACGCCGACCCCTCGTCACCCGTCCGCATCGATCTGGACGTCCGCTTCGGCCGTCCCGCGGTCGGGGGCATCAGTACCGAGGCATTGCGGGAACAGTCGGAATCGGGCTGGAGCGTCGATGAAGTGGCACAGACCTTCGATCTCAAGCCGCAACAGGTCCGCTGGGCTTTGGCATACGAGAACTCCGTGCGCGCCGCGTGAGGCGGCAGGCCAGAACAGCCGACGTCCGGTTCTAGGTTGACGCCAACTTGCTTGGCCTCGCAAGGTTGCTCGCCTCATTGCGTGCTGACGTAACACTTCCCGGCGACCTGAGAGCAATCATCAAGCATCGCGAGCGGCCACCGTGCCCGGTCACCTCGCCGGCAGTGCCAGACACGACGTAGATACCCCTGGTCGCGGCCGCCGGCTGGCTGATCATCACCCGCGATCGCCACATTCAACATCACGGGGCCGAGATCGCCGGCGTGAGAGATAACGACGCCAAGACACCGGCCAGCCGGGCGATCTCGTTTTACAGCGCCACGGCGATTCGCAATATGGCGACGATCCTGCACCTGCCGGCCAGCACCTCGCGCCGCGCCCTCCCAATGCGGGACGATGTCGGCGGCCAGCTCGGCGATCCGCTCGTCGAGCACCCGGCTGGAGGGTCAAGTCGAGCCCGGCGAGGTCGTCGAGCCACGGGGCAGTGCTTGACCTTCGAGCCCACTCGACGGCTTACCGTCGATGACCGGACAGCCGAAAGGAACCCGGAACGGTGGAGCTCGAGATCGAGTACTGCGTGCCGTGCGGGCTGCTCGGCGCGGCCGAACAGGTCGCACACCGTGTGCTGGCGCGCTACGGCGAACGGATCGCTGGCCTAGCGATGAAGCCCGGACACGGCGGCGTGTTCCGCGTGAGCCTGAACGACGCGTTGATCTTCGACAAGAGCCGCGACCGGTTCGACCTCGACCAGATCCTCGACCGGGTGAGCGAGCGCGCCGGAACCGGACAGGCGATCGCCGCCCCACACAAACGCTGACCGAGGCCGGGCTTGACCAGCTGCGAGAGGTTGGGTGGCGGCGGACGACACTGGAGGCCGGCCGCCCATCACAACCTCGGCTCGACAAACCGGCTCACGTCGAAGATCGGACGCATTGGAGGTTGATCATGTCCGACACAACACAGATCGAAAGTCACTGGGCGCAGGGCGACGTGTACGCGCTGATCACCGACGCACTCCAGAACGCCGGAAAGTCGCTGGACTCGCTGACCGTCGAGGATCTGGCCCCGGTGGACCACTTCCACGCCCGCGGGTTCCCGGCAACCATCGACCTCGCCGATCGCCTGCCGATCAAGGCCGGCGATCACGTCCTCGACATCGGCTGCGGGCTGGGCGGGCCGGCACGGTACTTCGCGAAGCGGTTCAGCTGCCGGGTCACCGGCGTGGACATCACCGGCCCCTTCATCGACGCGGCCAGCAACCTGACCGCGCTGCTCGGCATGACCAGCCAGGTCAGCACCGCGAAAGGCGACGCACTGCACCTGCCCTACGACGACGAGAGCTTCGACGGCGCCTACACCCAGCACGTCACCATGAACATCCCGGACCGGGCGCAGTTCTTCGCCGAGGCATCCCGCGTGCTCAAACCCGGCGCCTACTTCGGGCTCACCGAACACGGCCTCGGCCCCGCGGGCAGCCCATACCACCCGCTGCCGTGGTCCGAAGACGGGAGCGGGGAATGGCTGGCAACCCCCGAGCAAACCGTCGACGCGCTCGACAAAGCCGGCTTCAACGACATCGACGTCGAACACCCCGGCGCAAAATACGTCGCCGCCTACAGCACCATGCTGCAAACCGCCGGACGCGGTGAGCTGCCCAGCCTAGGCATCCACATCCTGCTCGGCGACAACGCGCTGGACAAAGCACGCAACTCCAAGCGCAGCATCGAAGAACGTCGCACCCACCCGATCCAGGTGATCTGGCGCAAACCACGCTGAGCCGACGCGAGCAGGTATTACGCGCCAGACCCCTTTGCTGCCGCCCGGACCGCTCATGACCCGGGTTGTCGCCGAGAGGTGACTCTGACCCGATTCCACGGATAGGCCGCTGAGTTGATCTTCCGTGCTGGTTGTTGATCTTTCTGGGTGGTGTTTCGGGTTCTGGGCAGGTTGGTGGCCCGAGTGGCGCCTCGGGTGGCGGGTCTCCGGGTGGTCGGCGGCGCGGGGCCGGGGTGATCAGGTCAGGGTGGGTAGGGCGCGCAGGCGGGCGAGGATCTCGGCGAGCAGGCTGTATCCGGGCGGCGGGCGCAGGAGGAGTCCGCCAGCGTGGGTGACCAGCCGGGCAGGGACGCGGATCAGCCGGCGCCGCAGGGTGGCGATCATGGCTTTGCCGCCGCGGGTCCCCCAGCCGGCCAGCTGGCCGTGGCCGTCGCTGGTGGCGGTGAGTTGGTGCAGCCAGCCGGCCAGGCTCGTGGCTAGTAGCGCGCCCCACATCCATGCGGTGTTGATCTCGGGGTGGCCGGAGGGCAGGTGGCGCAGCGCGGCGCCGTGTTTGCTGTCGCGGAAACGGTCCTCGATCTCGGTGCGGTGCCGGTACCAGTACTCGACCGAAACAGCCTTCGTGCCGGTGGACACGTCGAGATCGGTGAGGATGAAGCTGTAGCCGTAGACGGTGCTGACTTGCCCGTCCAGGGCCAGTTGCAGTTGATCTTTGGGGATGGTACGCCGGCGCCGTGCCCGTGGATCGGTCGAGATGTCGGCGGCGTCCAGCGCGACCCTGCGGATCAGCATCGACGTGCCCTCGGGCCAGTCGGCAGGTTTGTAGTTCGACACGGCGACCTGCGCGCCGGGCATGTCTCTCGCGTCGGTCCAGTCGCATTCGCCGATCCCGTCCAGGGCGCGCCACACGGTGGTGATGCGTTTGGCGCCGATCGCGAACCGGACGTCCAGCTCGCGGGCGGTACGGGCCAGATCGCCGGCGAAGTAGCCGGCGTCGGCGCGCATCGATAGCGGTGCTTGCCGTACCGCGGCAGGCAGGACGGCTACCGCCCGCCGTAACAGCGCGCTCGCGCGCGAACGCGGGTCTTGATCGCCGGCGAGCAGATCCGCGGCCAGCACCGTGCCGGTCTCGGCCCAGCCCGCCACGTGCGGGCGCCCGCACCGCTGACCCTGGTAGTTATAGGCCACCCCACGCTTGCGACGGCCGTAGACCTCCACGTCGGTGGCATCCAGATCGATCGTCGCGCCCTGACACAACGCCTGGCGCCGGGCCGCGGGCAGCAGCGCGAGCATCCGCTCGTTCACCGCACCGATCCCAGCCTCGACCCGTCGCCAGGCTGGGTCCTCGATACGCCTCGCCAGCCCGCACGCGGTGCTCGTCGCCAGCCCCGGCACCGGACTCAATGCCTGTCCCGCGGCGTCGGCACGTCGGCGGTCCAGCCCGACCAAGAAATCCTCACCGGCCAGCTGCGCCGACGCGATCCCGACCAGCAGAGCCCCGGCGCCGCATCCCCTGGCGCGGGTCTTGACCGGCCCCACCGCCGCATCGAGCGCGTCGATCACACCCAGCCGATCGGTCAACTCCCGCACCGCGACCAGGCCCGCGACCGCGGTCAGCGATGGATCCGGCGCGCCGATGTGCACCCGCTTGGCCAACCGCTTCGGCTTGCGTATCTTGGCAACCAAGAAGGTGCCTCCTTGCTCGGTGAATCCAAGGCCTTGACAACCTCGATTCTCCTTACAAGGCAGGCACTTTCTCCATCTCACACGCCGTAGCCGACGCCGCTAATCGTGGATTCGGGTCTGACGAGTGTGCACGACCTCGTAGCTGTCGGCTGACTTGCGATCGGCCCGCATGCAGGTCGCGGCTTGGTTCGGCTCGCGGGTTGTCACCGCTCCGCAGGTCGCCGTGTCATGACCGCAGGAGCTGCGGTCCTTCGAAGATCGTCCGGCGAACTTGCGGCCGGATCCTGGCGAAGTCGGTGCGTCGGAAGCTGTGGTGCGGTAGCACCAATCATCCTTGACGTCGGCGTCGCACGCAGCTGCACCCGACCGGTCGACAGCGGCATATGTCAGGTGAAGTTGAGCGCGACCTCGTTGGGCCTCAGCACGGCGAGGTAGATCGGACACCGCTGCGCCCATGCCTGCTGCAGGGCCGAGACGCGGTCGCGCGCGCTCGGCGAGGACACCGTGATATCGATACGCAGATCGGTGAGAGCCGGATCGTGACCTTCGAGGGCGACGAGACCGGCCAGATCTGCATGGCAGCTCGCGTCCGCTCGGATGTCGTCGATGCGGACGTCGAACTCGGGGGCGAGCGTGTCGTTGATGAAGGTGACAGCGCAGCCAGCGAGCGCGCCGAGGAGGTAGGCCGTCGGGCTCGGTGCCTGGTTTCCCCCGCCAACCACCGGCGGCAGGTCGGCGTCCCAATTGAACGGTCCACCGGAGATGCGGGCGTGGCCGTTCGCCAGAACGGCCGAGACAACCGGGCGGGTCCGCGCGGCCGCGGGGTTGTCGGTGAACTGCGTGACGGTGGACGCTGTGGTGGCCATTGTTCCTCCTCGCTGCCTGAATTGGATGTGTACCGACGCTAGGCACGGGCACGGTCGGTGGACATCGGCAGCAGCGCCCAATGGCGTGTGCCAGTGGCGCTCTCGCGTGGCGGTCAGTGCGTAGGCATCCCGATGCTGCTGCGCGAGGTCAGATATCTGGCTACGGCAGCTGCACGCGCGGTCTTGCCCGAAACGCCGAGCTTCACATAGGCGTTCTGGAGATGCCGCTCGACGGTTCGGGTGCTCAGTCCCAACCGGCTGGCGATCTCGCCGTTGCCGAACCCAGCGGCCGCGTCGGCGAGCACTTCGTGCTCGCGCGCCGACAACGCTCCCTGCGCGTGTTCCGGCGTCCACGCTGGCCGGTCAGTGATGAATCGGTCGGCGGCGAGGAAGGCGACCACTTCGTCTCGGAACACCGACCACGCAGGCTCGTGCGCCAACAGGATGTGGTTGACCGAGTCCAGCCCCACCAGCCGCCCGTGCGGGACCCGCGCCGCGAGTTCCCTAGCCCATCGATACGGCGCCGCACGATCGCCGCGTGCGTGCAGGATCAGCGTCTCGGCCCGGATACGCGACACCTCGGCCGTGACATCGATCCGGCGTCGTGCAACACGTCCGGCGATCGCGTTCTTCGTCGAGGTCGACATGCGCTGCAGCTCGTCCAGCCAGAGCGCTGCTCCTCGGTCGCGTCCGGGATGAACAGATTTGTGAACAACCGCCGAAAAAGGCTGTCCGGTCGCGCCCATCCGGCGCGGATGCTTGCCAGAAACGCTTCCTCCGCCTCGTCGTCGGTCGGCTCCCCGAAACACCCGACCATGGCCGCGCCGTGCAACACCAGCCGACTCACCCGTTCCGGATAGGTCGCTGCGTACTTGATCGCGACGGGTGCGCCACCCGACAGTCCCATCAGCGCGAACCGTTCCAGTCCGACTGCCTGCACCACGCGCTTCGAGATCCGCGAACCGGGCCTCGAGCGAGAAGTCCTCGACATCCCAGTCCGACATCCCGAAACCACGTTCGTCGTAGCGCACCACCGAGACGTGGTTCCCGAGCTCGGCGAGGTAGTGCCGCCACACCGGGCTCTGCCAGTCGTACTCGAGATGGCTCAGCCAGCAGGTGCTGATCAGTAGCGGAGGACCGGAGCCATGCCTCGCGTAGGCAAGACGAACATCATCGTGGCCGCGACAGAACCGAACCTGTTGGGCCGCGGAGGTGCTCACCCGACCGGTGCCCACGCTGCCAGCATAAGCCGCCCACCGGCCGGCCTCCCACACCATTCGCCGACCGCAGCGCAGCGGGCGAACGCGCGGTGACCGGCGTTCCCAGCCGAGCTCGAGGCAGGGCTCGCCGCGTGGCCCGACGACGGCAACCTCGCCGACCCACCTTGCCGACTCACCTCGGCAGTCATGTGAGGTCGTGCTCGTAGGCGAAGGCGGCCGCGGCAGTGCGGGAACCGACGCCGAGCTTGGTGAAGATGTTGCTCAGATGGCGAGCCACGGTCTTCTCGGACAGGACCAGTTCGGCGGCGATCTGCGGGTTGCTCCTCCCAGCTGCGACCAGCCGCAGCACCTCCGCCTCACGCGGGGCTGAGCCCACCCGGGGCCGACCTGTCGGCCAGCTTCGCGGCGGCGTCGCGTTCCTCGGGACGGGCACCAAGTTCGGCGAGGACGGTGCGGGCGGCGGACAGCTCCGCGACCGCCGACTCGACATCGCCGAGCTGCCGCATGGCCGTGCCCGCCACCACCCGGCACCGCGCCTGCTCGTACGGAGCGGACAGCCGCGCCCACAGCGCTGCGCCGCGCTGAGCCGCCGCGAGCGCGTCGGCCGGCTCCTGCCGCGCGAGCGCCAGCCGGGCACCGGCGTAGTGCCCGGACGCCTGCAAACCGGTACACCCGAACGACTCACCGATCTCGTCCAGTTCGGCAACCAGCGGCTCGGCGGCGTCGAGCTCGCCGCAGGCGACCAGCACCTCTATCGCAGCCGGCAGCACCGCACAGCGCTGCACCGCTGCCTGCCGCTCGGCCAGCAGCCGCCGCACCGCGGCCGCCGCAGTATCGACGCGACCGCGGGCCAGCCAGAGCAGCGCGCGTCCCGGCTGGGCCGGATGGCCATGCTTGACCGCTTCGGCGTAGGCAGCGTCGGCTGCGTCGAAATCGCCGCGGATCCGCAGCACGTCGCCGCGCTCGTTGAACACCATGCCGACCGCCGGGTCAGCATGATCGAGCGCGCCGTAGCGCGCCGCCGCGCGGTCCAGCTCGGCCAGCGCATCACCGTACGCCCCGTGCAGGCGCATCAACTGGCCGCGGTGCACAGCGCACTGCCCGGTGTAGGCGACCAGTCCCGGTTGGGCGCCGCACCAGGTGGACAACGCATGCGTCCACTGACCGGCCCGGCCGAAGTCCGACACCTCCTGGCAGGCCTCGATGACCGAGCAGTACACCATCCCGGCGATGATCGGCGAGACCCGTCCGGTCATCACCTCGGTCATGGCCTCGTCGAGCAGCTTCAGGCCGTCGGCCACCTGCCCGGAATAGATGCTCAGCCGCCCCATCGCGTGGGTGCCCACCGCGGTCAGGTCGGGTTCGGCGAAGCGGCGGCCGTAGTCGACCACCCGCGGAGCCGTCGCGAACGCCTCGCCGAACTCGCCGCGCACCACGTGCACGAGGACCTGCTTCTCCAGTAGGAAGCCGCGCTCGACGACATCCTCGTCGACATCGGCGAGCAGGCCCTGAGCGCGGCTCAGCCACGCATTGCCGATCGCGTGCTCGCCGCCGGCGATCAGCACGGTGGCCAGCCAGTAGCCGGCCCGCACCGCGGCGAGCACGTCCCCGCCGTCGAGACTGAGCTGGAAGGCCCATTGCAGCGCCTGGATGCAGTCGTTGCTGCGGCCGAGCAGGTACGCGCTCGTGGCCAGCGAGGCGAAGTCGGCGACCTGCAGGTGGGCATCGTCGAGGTGCGAGAGCGCGTCGTAGGCAGCCACCCACTCGCGGCGTTCGTAGATCTCCCGCGCCCGGTTCAGATCCTCGACGACGCCCACCGGCACCACCCCTGGACCCGACCATAGAGCCCGAGCGGGCCTCGGGGCACTCAGGCCGCGGCGATCGCCGACTCGCTCGCCCGCCGTTCGGCCAGTTGCCGAGCCCGGGCCACCACCTTGTCCGCGACGTGGGCCGCGTCCCGGCCGATCCCCGGCAGCACCATCGAGGCGAACGCGTACTGGAAGGCCAAGCCGCAGAAGAACAGCCCGGGCACCGACTCGACGACCCCGCGGTACTCCACCGGCCATCCGTCCTCGCCCAGGATCGGCAGATCGATCCAGTCGAAGCGCGGCCGGAACCCGGTGCACCACACCACGTTGGCCGCGTCGAGGACGGTGCCGTCAGCCAGAGTGGGCTTGCCGTCGGCGACGCCCACGACCCGGCTCTGGTTGCGCTGCACCCCGCGCTGGGCCAGGTGCCTGCGCTTCACGCGCAGCATCGGCCCGCCGTGGTGGCGGACCTTCGCCAGCATCTTGCGACCCATGGGCGTGCGCCGGGTGAGCACGTGCTTCCAGGCGAACACGATGAGCGGCAGCGTTCGCCACAGCCGGCGGGTCTCCCACGGGATCGGGATCTGCCCGCAGTCGCGCCCGACCAGCGTGGTGGGCCGGGTCTCGGCGATCTCGTACGCGATGTCGCAACCGGAATGGGCGGCACCCACCACGAGGGTATGCCCGTCGGCCAGTTGGGCCGGCCGCTTGTACTCCGACGAATGCAGCTGCGTGATCCGCGGATCGAGTTGCTCCGCGAAGTCGGGCACCGACGGCATACGGCCGAAGGTGCCGGTGGCCACCACGACGTTGTCACACGCGATGGTCTCCTCACCCACCTCGGCGACGAAGCCACCGTCGTGCCCCGCCGCCAGCCGGTCGACGCGGGTGCGCATCCGCACCGGCAGGTCGAAGCGGACGGCGTAGCTCTCCAGGAACTCGGCGACCTCGTCCCTGCCCGGGTAGTGCCGCTTTGCGGCTGGGAAGGCCATGCCGGGCAGCCCGTCGTACTTGGCCGGCGAGTACAGCCTCAGCGAGTCGTAGTGGCTACGCCAGTTGTTGCCGATGCGGTCGCTCGCGTCGACGACAAGGCACTCACGACCCCGGCGGTTGAGATGGTAGGCGGTGGCCAGCCCAGCCTGCCCCGCTCCGATAACCAGTGTCTCGACATGTTGGGTGCTCATCGGACTCCTCGCGTTGTTCGGCAGAGCCCGACGCTACGTTCGCCTCAACCGGGCCGCGTCGGTCGAAACGCCCATTCGCTGCTCGAGCCGGCATGGGTAGATGCACCCACGCTTGGGGGGTCTGCAGCGCGGGAACCGGCCGGTGCGGTCGCTGGTCGGATGCCGGCCACCGTGCGGGGACTGGTACACGGTCGCTCGCGCGGTCCAACGACACGCTGATATCAGCCGCGATCAACTCGGTCGACCGCGGCGTGGCTGGCCGAGCCGGCCGGCCGGGTGACGGGCGTGCAGGCCCTGTCGTCACCGCTCGAAGCGGCTTCAGGCGGCGGGCGGGATGTTCTGGTTGAGGCGGAACAGGTTTCCCGGGTCGTAACGGTTCTTGAGCCCGACCAGCCTCGTATAGGTCTGTGGCGGGTAGGAGGCGCGCACCTTGTCCTCGCCGGTTTCACCGGTGAAGTTGACGTACATCGCGTCCGGTCCGTACTCGGCGAGCGCAGTGCGGGTTTCGCGTGCCCAGTCGGTGTCCTCAGCGAAGTGGGCACCGTCGATCGAGCGGGCGATGACGTTGAGCAGAAACGGGTAGCCGCGTAGCGCAAACGCCGTCGCGTCCTGTGGCACCCGCGCCATGGCGCCCCCGCCGTGGTGAAGGTGTAGTTCGCTGGTAGAGGTCGGCTTGGCCGACCAGCGCTCGATCAGCTCGTCGATCGCAGCATCGGGCAGGCCCTCGAGCATCGCCGAGGTGAAGTAGTTGTGCGCGCCGGCCGGGTAGAGCGGATCGAGCGCCTGTTGCATCGCCGCGTAGGGAACCGGTCCGAGATGGTCGAGGATCGGCTCGGCGAGCGCGCGCAGCGGTCGCACGGCATCCTCGCCGGCCGCGAGCGGGCCGCAATAGACCGCGCCGACCACCACGACCGGCCTGCCGTGCACGTCCCGGGGCAGGAACGGGACCGGTGGTGCGGTCGTCAGGTTGATCAGCGAGGTCAGCTCGTCGGGCATGTCGCCGGTCAGCTCGCGCCAGCCGGTCAGCACCTTGCGGGCCGCCGAGCCGGGGAAGAACAGCAGCCCACCTAGCACGGTCGGGCCGACCTGGTGCAGCTGGTACTCCAGCGCGGCGGCGACGCCGAAGTTGCCGCCACCGCCGCGCAGCCCCCAGAACAGGTCGCTGTTCTCCTCGGCGCTGGCATGCACCACGCGCCCGTCGGCCGTGACCACGTCGGCGCCGACCAGGCTGTCGCAGGCCAGACCATGCCGACGCAGCAGCCAGCCGACCCCGCCGCCCAGGGTGAACCCGCCCAGGCCGGTCGTCGAGACGAGCCCGCCGGTCACGGCCAGCCCGAACGCCTGCGTCTCGTGGTCGAAGTCCGCCCAGGTGGCACCGCCCTGCGCGACGGCGCGGCGGCGGGTCGGGTCCACGGTGACGGCACGCATCGCCGACAGGTCCAGGACGACACCGTCGTCGCAGGTGGAGAACCCGGCCACGCTGTGCGACCCGCCGCGCACCGCAAGCGGCAGCCCCTGGCTGCGGGCGAACTGCACGCCCGTGACGACGTCGGCGGTTCCGGTGCACCGGAGGATGAGCGCGGGGCGCTTATCCTGCGCGGCGTTCCACACCGCCCGTGCCTGGTCATAGTCGCCATCGCCGGGCCGGATCACCTGCCCGCGCGCGGCTGCCTGCAGCTCGCCGATCGTCTGCTCGCCGAGCACGCTCGACATCTTCGTGTCTGTCATCTTCTCCCCCTCGGGGTCTGCGCGCGGCTCAACGCCGCCCATCGCGGTGCGCGGTGCGCCCGGCACCACGACGCCGGCAGGAGGCCGCGTCGTTCGTCTTAGCCGGCCGCGGCGGGCGCCGGGACCGGCGGGTAGGTCAGGGTGACCGGCACGCCACGGCGCAGCGTGTCGAGGGTGACGCAGTCATCCGGATGATGTTGTCCTGGCAGGACGCCAGCGCGGCGCACAGCAGGTGCCCGGAGTTGGGCAGGTCGTCATAGCCGCCCCCCTTGGCGTCCTGCCCGAACTCCCAGCGGGTCGGCGGCACCGGGGCGAGCACGTCCACCGCGCCGTGCAACGCATCGATGGCCGCCTCGTGCACGGTGCGCACATGCTTGACGGTGATCGCCGCCGCCGGATCTTTCCGGTAGCCGGCCTGCAGCGGGGCCTGCCGGTTGGCGACGAGCGAGCGGGCGCGTTCCATGACTGCCTCCTACTTCGCACGATCGGTCGTTTGTAATCAGTAACGTACGACCGGTCGTGCTAGATTGTCAACGGTTCGTGCAAAGGGGCCCGAGTCGTAGGCGAATGGAGGCGTCGTGCCGCAGCGCACCCGCGCCACCCGCTCCGACGGCGTCCGCTCCCGCGCGGCGATCCTGAAGGCGGCCACCGAGCTGGCCAGCACTCGCGGGTTGGCCGGGCTGTCCATCGGCGATCTCGCGGACGCGGTGGGGATGAGCAAGAGCGGGTTGTACGCGCACTTTGCATCCAAGGAAGACCTGCAGTTGGCGACCATCGGGGCAGCAACCGAGGTGTTCATCGCCAGCGTGGTCACGCCCGCGTTCCAGCAGCCGGAGCCGCTTGCTCAACTCGAGGCGCTCTGTGACGGGTTCCTGGATTACGTCGAACAGCGGGTCTTTCCGGGCGGCTGCTTCTTCGTGGCCGCCTCGGTCGAGTTCGGCCCCCGCACCGGACGGGTCCACGACGCCATCGCCGCCTCCCAGCAGCAGTGGAGCGGGCTGCTGCGCAGCGTTGCCGAACGCGCCCTCGACGCCGGGCAACTCCGGCCCGGCACCGACCCCGTCCAGCTCGCGTTCGAACTGGGCGCCGTCCTCGCTGGTGCCAACGTCACCTTCGTCCTGCACGACGACCCGCAGCTGCTGCACCGTGCCCGCGACGCCGTGCACGACCTCCTGCACGCCGGCTGACCTGCCTGCCGATCACGGCTGTGGCACCTCCGGCGGTACGCCGCCGGACAGGGCGCTCTCGTGCAGGTCTCGGTTGCTGATGCCGGTCGCGGCGATCACCAGGGCCACGGCCGCGATCACCGCCCCGACGAGCATTGTCTGGTGGAAGCCGGTCAGGAACGCCGTGCGCGCGTCGTCGAGGAACTGTGGGCGCGCACCGGCGTCGAGGTGCTGCGCGACTTGACGGATCGCCCCGGCGCTGATGGCCGCGCCAGCGTCAGGTGCGTCCGTGCCCAGGGCGGCGCCGCTCGCGGTTGCTTTGAACGCGTCGGTGACCCGGGCCTGGAACACCGCTCCGGAGATCGCCAGTCCGAGGGCAAAGCCCACCTGTTGGAAGGCTTCGCTCATCCCTGACGCCACGCCGGCTCGGTGCGGTTCGAAGGCGCCGATGGACAGCGCCGCCCGGGTGGGCATCAGGGCGCCGATCCCGACACCGAGGGCGGTCGCGGCCGGGACCGTCGACGTCCAGTTCGCGTCGGTCAGCTCTGCCAGTAGCAGGCCGGCGACGAATCCAGCCGCAGCGAGGGTCAGCAGTGCCCGGAACGGCACGCGCTTGGACAGCTCGCCGACCACACCGCCGAGCAGGAAGATCATGCCGGTCATCGGCACGAAACGCAGACCCGCCTGCCACGGCGAGCTGCCTGCCACGTTCTGCAGATAGCTGGTCCCGAGGAAGACGAACGGAAAGCCACCGGTCGCCAGCAGCATGGTCACCAGGCATGAGCTCAGGAACGTGCGATGGCCGAACATGCGCAGGTCGAACATCGCCCGCCCGCGGCGGTGATGAGCGAGGGCGACGAAGCCGGCGCCACTCGCCGCGGCAAGGACGTAGAGGCTGACGTTGCCTGCCGAGCGCCATCCGCTGTCGTTGCCGCGGATGATGGCCAGCACCAGCGCGCCCAGCGATGCGGTGAACAACAGCATGCCCGCGACGTCCGGCGCCTGGGCGCGGGCGAGCCTCGACTCCCGCCCGCCATCAGCGCGATCGCAACCATCCCGGCACCGATCGGCCCGTTCATCAAGAAGATCCATCGCCAGCCGGGGCCACTACTCAGTGCTCCGCCGACGATCGGGCCGGTGGCCACCGCGAGACCGACCGTGGCACCGTAGACGGCAAACGCGGTGGCCCGCTGCTTTCCGCGAAACTCGTTACCCAATAGTGCTGGGCCAACCGCGAACAGCACCGCAGCGCCGACCCCCTGCACCCCGCGGCTGACACTGAGGGCGGTCACGTCGCCGGCCAAGCCACAGGCCATCGACGCGGCGGTGAAAATCACGAGCCCGGCGAGGAAGACCAGCCTGCGACCTCGACGATCGGCGATCGCGCCCGCCGTGACCAGGAACGCCGCGAGGCTGAGTGCGTAAGCGTCGAAGACCCACTGCAGGCCCGACAGTGTCGCGTGCAGCGAGCGCTGGATGGCGGGCAGCGCGACGGACACTGCGCTCAGGTCCAGGAAGAGCATGTACGTCGTCACCGACGCGACCACAAGGGTGGACCAGCGCGTCGAGCGCACATTGCCAGTCCGGTTGACCTCGCGCGGGTCGGCGAGTGTCTGCTGCGCCATCAGCGACGGGCCTGGTAGACGATGTTCAGCGGTGTCTCGGCGACCCGGTCGAAGCTGCCGAACCCGGCCCGGGTGAACAGCTCGCGGGTGCGGCTCTCGCCGGCCTGGGCGCCGAGGCCGGGCCCGCCGCCGCTGATCGAGCACGGGACGCAGGCGATCGTCGAGGCGCCGTAGGACATCCGGCCGAGTGGGGTGAGGTTGTCTTCGAGCCGGTCTTCGGCGAACGGCTCGACCAACAGCACCGATCCGCCGTCGGCCAGTGCGTTGCGGGCGGCGCGGGCCGTCCCGAGTGGGTCGGCGGTGTCGTGCCAGCAGTCGAAGAACGCGATCAGGTCGTACGGGCCGCGGATCTGGGTGGCGTCGGCGACCTCGAAGCTGACCCGGTCAGCGACGCCAGCCCGGGCTGCTGCCGTGCGCGCGGCTCGCACCGACGGCTCGTGGTAGTCGTAGCCGACGAAGGTCGAGTTGGGGTAGGCGGTGGCGAGCACGACCGTGGAGGTGCCGTAGCCGCAGCCGACATCGGCCACCCGCGCCCCGGCCGCGAGCTTGTCCGCCACGCCGTCCGTGGCCGGAATCCATTCCTGCACCAGGTGGTGCCGGTACGGCGGCCGGAACAGCCGCTCGGTGGCATCGAACAGCAGCGGGTGGTGGTCGCCCCAGGCGAGCCCGCCGCCCGTGCGGAACGCCGCCAGTTCCTTTTCGACGCTCTGGAACGCGGCAGCGATGAAGTCGAAGCCGCCCAGCGCCATGGCCGGGCTGGACTCGTCGGCCAGCGCGAATGCCTGCTCGGCGGGCAGCCGGAAGCGTCCCTCGGCGGGGTCGTAGTAGACGTAGCCGCCGGCCGCCTGGTTGGACAGCCACTCCTGTACGAGACGGGCGTTGGTTCCGGTACGGTCGGCGAGTTCGGCGGCGGTGAGCGGTACGCCGTCGGCCATCGCCCGGTACAGGCCGAGCCGGTCGCCCAGGTGGGTCAGCAGCACGCTCAGCGCGGCCCCCGAGTCACCGATCACCCGCCCGAGAAACGCCTCCAGCTTGGTCTCGTCGATCGCCGTGGTCGTCATCCGGACCTCCTCTGTTCGCCGCCGGCGTGGCGCCGGTGCCTCGATTGGATGTCGACATGGTCGGACGCAGCGCATGGCGAGACATCGACGAACACCCTCAATTCGTGGCGCAACTCCCGGCGCCGGCGCCGCGCGTCGGGGCTCGGTCTGGCGGGCCTACTTGGTCGGCGCGTTGTGGCCCAAGGCGCACGCGACGGCCTCGGTGCGATTACTTACGCCGAGCTTGGTCAACAGGCTGCGGACGTGGTGTTCGACGGTCTTGCGGCTGAGGAACAGCCGCTGCGCGATCTGCGTGTTGGACAGACCATCGCTGATTAGCGCGAGGACCTCCTGCTCACGCCTGGTCAGCGGCTGCACCTCGCGTGGGCCTCGACGCGCGGTTCGCACACCCAGTTCGCGGAGCAATGCTGCCGCCTCGTCGGCGTCACGGGCTGCTCCGAGGCTGGCGAAGCCGGCGAGTGCGGCCTGGACCTCCTCCACGGCACCGGCAGGCTCGACGTCGCGCACGGCGCGCCCCCGTAGAAGATGGGTCCGGGCCACCTCGAAGGGCATGCCGAGGCGAATGAACATGTCCGTCGCCCGGGCCAGTTCACCCGCCGCAGCCTCGCCGTCGTCCGCTGCGAGGCAGGCGCGGCCGACTGCCCGCACGCCGTGAGCGCGCACCACCTCCGAGTCGCTGCGCTCGCCAATCTTGGCCAGGTGCCGAGCGCGTTCCACCGCCGCGTCGATGTCTCCTGCGTCGATCTCGGCCTCGACCGTCAACTCGGTCAGCGCTGCCGCCGGCGTGCACTCGGGCCCGAGGCTTTCCAGCCGCCGGTGCAGCAGTCCGGACGCTATTTTGGCCTCGCCGCGGCGCAGCAGCAGCTGGGCCCGCGGCCGCACCGCAGCCGGATGATCTTCGAAGCCGGTGAGCAGCTGCGCTGCTTCGGGCAGCCGCCCCTGCGCCACCCGCAGCTCGGCGAGGATCGCCACCGCCTCGCCGAACAGCAGGGGCTCGCCCGTACGGCCCATGTCCATCGCGCCGCGCAGCTCCTGCTCAGCCTGCTCCCAACGGCCCTGACAGAACAGCACGTAGCCGAACTCGGTTCGGCAGGTGGTGTACAAGTGCAGATTTCCGAAGCGGCGCATGAACCCGTCCGCGGCGCGGATCCACTGCACCGCACGGGCGTACTCCAACGCCTGGCAGCAACCCGTGATCGCGCGGCACCCGGTGAAGACCACCGTCTCGCGGCGGTGCCCCTCACCGCCCAGCGCCCCGGCCATCGCCTCGTCCAACAGGGCGAACCCTTCGGCCAGCCGCCCGGACTGAACCAGGGTGAAGCCCAACTCGCTCAGCGCGCACAACTCAAGATCGGGATCGCTGTCTCGCCGCGCCGACTCCAACGCCTCGTTCGCGTGCCTCTCCGCACTGCTTGGATCGCCGTTCGCGTTGGCTTCGCTCGCCCGGCACAACGCCACCCACCCGCGCAGCGCAGCAAGATCGAACTCGTCCACCAGCCGGGCCAGCCGGCCCAGCCACCCACTCGCGGCGGCCAGGTTACCCAGGCTGGCGCCGTAGATCATGCACAGGCCTATGGCTTCGAACGCGGCCGACGCCGGATCTCGCCTGCGGCGGAAGCCGGCGTACGCCCGCTCGGTCGCCGCCACTGCCGCGTCGGTCTCGCCGAGCCAGAACAGCGCAGTCCCGAGGCCGGACAGCGCTTCCGGGGACTCGTCTTCGGCCACCGCGGCCTCAAAGCCGGCTCGGGCCGCCGACCAGTCACCGGCCGCGAGCGCCTCGGCCGCCCGCGTCACAGCCGGTGCCGCCTGCACGGACTCACCGTACCGCCGCAGCCTTCCCGTGATCAGCTCGTAGCTGTGACCCTGGCCGTTCTGTCTCTGACGCGGCGCTCTCCCTGGACAGTGATCACTTCGCTCCGGACGCATTGCCGAGACCCGCGTGACAGTTACTCGTACACGACAGATGGACGTGGCAGAGCCGCGGGATGGTCTGGCAGACCGGCGCAACCGCCTGGGGTTACGTTCCTTGCTCCGCGATCGCGAAGTGGTGGCGGCGGTCGGCGTCGGTGGCGACATCAAGGGTCTTGTCATCAAGAACGCTCGCCGCGTGCTGATCGAGGAAGATCCTCGCGCCAAGAGCGTCGATTATCGAATCATGCTCCGCCGGCAGCGCGACAAGACTGAGCCTGAGGGAGCCCGGGCTGTCATTCATAATCGCAAGCCCGCAGCGTCGGGTCGTTTCGACCGATCGGCCAGCGTATCTCGAGCGCAGCGTCAGCAGTGAGATTGAGCATGATCACCGTTGCCTGCGTAAACACCGACGATGCCGACCTTCCCAGCCTGACATCCCCGGCCGTGCCGGCACCTGACGGTTGGCTGGCAATCCGACACATCGGGGAAGCTTGCGGATAGTGGGGTCTGTTGCTCTGGCAATCAATTGTCCGGGGTCGCGCGGGGTCGGTCCGCGACGCTGGGCCGGAATACCGTCCGCTCCGGCTGAGGCGCGGCGCGGGTCGCCGGCGGTGGGTACTCCGAGGCGACCTCGGCCCCGAACAGGAACACCGACGCGTTGAGGTAGACGAAGAACAGGGCGGCGATCACCGCGCCCAGCGATCCGTAGACCCGGTTGTAGTTCGCGAAGTTGCTCAGGTAGGCGGAGAACCCGTACTGCAGGATCTCGAATCCGGCTGCGGCGAGTAGCGCGCCGGGCCCTGGACTACTGACATAGTGCGGTGGTCGTGAGCCGGATTCCCTTGTTGTAGCGGGTGATTCGTGGCGTGTCATGCGCTGAACGCACCGTAAACTATGGGATAATCATTGTCGTGGTTGATCGGGGTGTGTGGGCTGTCAGGGTAGGGCGCGTGAGGCAGCAGGTTCTTCCGCTTCTCCCGGCCGAAGCGGCACCGATCGGCCCGGTCGCCGGGCTGGTGGAGACAGAGGAGGGCGGCGTGGTGTTCGTGGCCGGGCTGGCCGCGTTCGCCTTCGACTCCGGTGACCTGGTGGGCCGTCGCCTGGCCGCGGTGCAGCTGGTCGAGACCGGCATAGCGTCGGCGGTCGAGGTGTCCGAAGCGTTCGCGGTGACGACGCGGACATTGTTACGGTGGCGTCAGGCGGTCGCCGTCGACGGGGTGACCGGCCTGGTGCCGGACCGGCCGGGTCCGAAGGGTCCGAGCAAACTGACCGAGCAGGTGGTGGCCCGCATCCGCCGGCTGCACGCCGACGGCGCCAGCCTGGCCGCGATCGGCGCGCAGGTCGGGGTGGACACCGCGACGGTGCGGGTTGCGCTCGGGCGACGGGCCGGCAGCGCGGGCTGGCAGGCCCGACACGGCACCACCACTATCGACGACGACACGGCCGGTGAGGAGAACGACAACACCGTCCCCGGCGAGGACGATGACGAGAACGTCGATGGAGACGATGACCTGCCGGTGTTGCCGGCACCGGAACCGCGCACCGCGGAACGGGAGTTGGCCCGGTACGGGCTGCTCGAGGAAGCGCCGGTGGTGTTCACGCCGGGCGCGCACCTGCCGCTGGCCGGGCTGCTGCTGGTGCTGCCGGCGCTGGCCCACCTGCGCCTGGTGGAGGTGTTCGCTGGCGTCTACGGCCGGCTGCGTCACGGCTTCTACGGGCTACGCGCGACGGTGTTGATGCTGGTGTTCCTGGCGTTGCTGCGCGAGCCGAGAGCCGAGGGCGCGACCCGCATCCGACCGGCCGATCTGGGTCGGCTGCTCGGCCTGGATCGGGCGCCGGAGGTGAAAACGATCCGCCGTAAACTCGCCGAACTGACTGCCCGCCGCCGGGGTGCGCAGCTGCAGGCCGGCCTGGCGAGGGCGCATGCCGCCGCCGTACCGGAAGCGCTGGGGTTCTTGCACGTCGACGGGCACACCCGCGTCTACTACGGCACCCGTAACCTGCCCAAGGCCCACATCGCCCGCCTGCACATGGCCGCCCACGCCAGCGCGGAGACCTGGATCGGTGACGCCGAGGCCGACCCGCTGTTCGTCATCACCGCCCTGCCCGGCGCGTCGCTGGCCGGCGAACTGACCCGGCTGATACCCCAGCTTCGCGCGGTGCTCGGACCCAGGCGCAAACCCACGGTCATCTTCGACCGGGGCGGCTGGTCACCAACAGTGTTCAAAGCGATGATCGACGCCGGGCTGCACATCCTCACCTACCGCAAGGCCCCGTTCGACCCGGTCGACGAGCAGGCGTTCCGCACGATCGGCTGGACGGCCCCCGACGGTGTCGCCCACCGCTACCGGCTCGCCGAGTCCAGTGTCGAGCTACCACTGCCCGGCGGCGACACGTTGCCGCTGCGCCAGGTGACTCGGCTGGCCGAGGACGGGGCTCAGGTCCCGATCCTGACCTCCAACACCCGCCTGGCCGCGTCGGCGGTGTGCTGGCGAATGACCCGACGCTGGCGCCAAGAGAACTACTTCAAATACGCGCGGGCGCACTTCGCCCTCGACGGCCTGGACTCCTACGCCGACACGCCCGACGACCCGCGGCGGCTGGTGCCGAACCCGGCGAAGAAGAAGACCCGAGACTCGGTCGAACGTGCCCGCACCGGCCTCGCGGCCGCGAACGCAGACCTGGCCAGCGCCGTGGACGACGCCACCGTCCGGGCCGGACGACCCGAGGCAGGCGGACGCGCCGTCGTCGACCCGGCCGCCGCCACCGGGCTGGCCACCGCACTAGAGCGACTCGACCGGGCCAACGCACAATCGCGGGCGACACCGACTCACCTACCCCTGGGCCAGGTGCGCCCCGACGCGCGGTTACTCAACGAGGAGCGCAAGCTGATCACCCACGCGATCCGGATGAGCGCCTACAACGCCGAATCGATCCTCGCCCGCATGCTGCACGGCCACTACGCCCGCGCCGACGACGAAGCCCGCGCGCTGGTCCGCGAGGCGTTCACCCTCTCCGGCGACATCGACGTCCGCGACGGCCAACTGCACGTGCGACTCGATCCGGCCACCGCCCCCCGGCGCAGCCGAGCACTGGCCGCGCTCTGCCAGGAACTCACCGCCACC
The DNA here is from genome assembly GCA_963839175.1 of uncultured Actinomycetota bacterium. Classification (GTDB taxonomy): domain Bacteria; phylum Actinomycetota; class Actinomycetes; order Mycobacteriales; family Jatrophihabitantaceae; genus CAWIUB01. The sequence continues at coordinate 35,514 of CAWIUB010000050.1, read as the reverse complement.
GAGACGATCTACCCCGGCACCGATCTGACCATCGCCTACAGCGTCAAACACCACCCCGACCCGTCATGATCAATCCCACCATGTCAGACGTCACGCAGCCGGGGGCTGGTGGCGGGCACGAAACGGTAGAGCAGCACGAACACTGCGAACGCGACGGCACCGGAGGCGGCGGTGGCGAGCAGGTCCGCCGCGGGTGCGGTGAGCAGCTCGAGGGGCTGCGGAAGATGATGGCTGCCCTGACTCACGACGCGTGCGACCAAGGTGACGACCACGACGAGGGCGAGGGCCGGGAAGCTGGCCGCGACGAGGGCCAGGTCGAGGAGTTTGCCGCGCAGGAACGGCCGGCTTCCCTTGGCGTCCCAGGCCTGGTTGAGGCCGGTGCGCAGGGCTGCCATGACGCCGCTGGCCGAGTACAACACGCCGATGAGTCCGACCAGTCCGAGCGCACCGGCTCGGCCGTTGACCGAGGTCAGCAGATCGTGCAACTGAGTGCGGCCGCTGTCGTTCAGAGGCACGTGATCGAGCATGGCGTTGATGACCGTGTCGCGGCGTGCCGGGTCGGAAGTGACGAGGCCGAGGATGCCGGCTGCGGCAATGGCGAGCGGGAACAGCGAGAACAGCAGGTGGTAGGAGATGGCGGCGGCGAGCTGCTGGCAGTGGTCGTCGAGGTGCTCGCGCACTGCGCGGCGTAGGACCCGCCCGGCGCGCCCGACGCGCGGGCGCGTCAGCAGTTCACGCAGCGGCCGTGGCGCCCGGGATACCCATCGCATCGACCCACGTTATGGGCTCCGGGCGGCGGGTCGAGCTGCGATGCTCGGTCCGAGGCGGGTGGATCGGTCCAGGATGCTTGACGCGCTGTGCCCGGCGGTCCGGCGGCGAGTGCCTTAGGCCGTGTTGAGTTGGGTGAAGGTGATGTCCTGCGCTGGCGTGATGTGGCAGACCGTGACCGCGAGCAGCGTGCCGGTTGCGGTGTCGACGCTGATGATGTTGATCGTCGCGTCGTGGTTCAGGGGTCCGACGGTCAGTCGTGAGGCGAAGGTCCGCACGACCGTGCCCTCGCCGGGGGCGCCGCCGGTGGAGGCGCCGACGAACTGCTGCGCTGCGTCGACGGCCACCGGTCCGATCTGTTGGTGGGTGTGGCCGTCGAGTGCAAGGGTGACCGCGCCGCAGCCGTTCCGGATCGCGTCCTGGCCGGCGCGTGGGTCGTGCAGTACGGCGATGACCGGCCCGCCGGCCTGGCAGGCGAGCCGGCCCGCATCGATGCCCTGCTCGGTCACCAGTTGCCTGGCCGCAGCGGACGAAGCGGGCCGGATACCTTGCCCGTACCGGCTCTTGCGTGGGTCCGGGAGTCCGATAAAGCGCAACCCGCCGGCACTGACGATCTGCCCGTCGAGCACCTTGATGTGTTGCGCCGCCTCGTCCTGCAGGGTCATCGGTGAGTCGTGGTTGCCGCCAACGAAGATGTCGGTCATTCCGGCGCGTTGCGACCTGGACGCCAGGTTCTGGGTGCACGCTGCCTCGAACGGGAAGCTGCCGCTGAACGCGTCGTCGCCGCCGCTGACCAGCAGGTGGATGTCGAAGTGCTCGCCGAGGGCCACGATGACGCGATCCATCCCGATGTTGCAGTGCCGGTCGGTGACGAAGACGAAGCTGCGCACGTCCGCGCCGGTGGGTAGCTGGACGCTCTGCGCGTCGAGGTCGGCGAGCAGGGTGGTGCGCAGCTGGTCGTAGTAGTCGTTCGTGTCCGCGACGTAGGTGCGCACATAGTTCGTGATGGCCGACAGCGCCGGTTTGAGCAGTCCACCGACCTGCGCCCCGGCCAGCGGCGTGTCCGCGAGGATCGGGTCCGGGTGGATCTCGGGCCGAGCGGGCACCTGTTGCTCGGCGCCGGGGATCATGCCGAGCACGACCGTCGCGAGACCCAGTACGGCGACCCGCCAGTGCAGCACCCGCTGGTGCGCCCACATGCCGGTGACTGCGTTGCGCTGCGCGACGGGCAACCTGTTGAGGTGCCGCTTGCGCCACCGGCGATAGGTCCGGTGTGCGGCGAAGGCCAGCAGCCCGGCAACCGCGCCGATGATCGTCCACGCCAGTAGGTGTCGTATCAGCGCCCACGTGATGTCGCTGCCCAACTGCTGCGGGTCGCTGTAGGCCTGCACGTAGGCCGGGATGACGTTCGGGTTGAACGACCCGTCGCTGCTCGTCACCGTTGCAGGATCGAGCTCGAGGTCGACCGACACACCGATCGCCTCACCGAGCACACTGCGCCCAGTGGCCCGTTTGGCGGTCAGCACGTTGCCGCTCAGCGCACCGCGATCGTAGCCACGTCCTAGATGCACTCGGATCGAGGCATCCGAACCGGCGATCTGCACGTGCGCCGGGGTGAACAACGCGACCGCCGCGCCCACCACGGCACCGCCGAACAGCACCGCGACCCAGGCCAGGACTAATGAGCCGCTCCACCGCCCGCGCGCCACCACGGCTCGATCCTTGCCCCCAATCCTGCGTGACATCACCTTGCTTGCTGAGACCGTCGCGATCGCCGGTTGCGCGATGTCGATCACTCTCAGCAGGCGGACCCACGCCCGTCGCCGGCGAGACATCTGAATCCGCTCGCCGCCGGAGGGCGAAGTTTAAGAAGCGACCGGCACGAGTGCGACGGGCGCGCGCGTCCGAGTGGCCAGCCGGCCCAGCCGAGCGCGCCGCACCCGGCTGTGGATGTCTCGTCCGCGCGGCCAGGCCAGCATCAGCAGCGAGGTGGGCGCGGCCAGTTCCGCGCGCACAAGGTCGCAGCCGGCGCTGGCGACCGTGCCGCTCAACGGCACTTCGGGGTTCCCGCGTCGAGCTGCTGCCAACCGGTCGAACAACTCCGCCTCAAGCGCAGCAATCGGTGGACCTTGATCGACATCTGCCGCGGCGGGGGCGAGCAACATGATGCGTGCCGACGCGGCATTGGCAGCTGCCCGCACCAGCGCACGCCGAACCAGCGGCGCGGTTTCGCAGAGACGATCTGCAACCGCCAGCACAGGATGGCGCGCCCGACCGGCCCCGCGATGTTGCACCACGGGCACCCCGCTGGTTTCGGCCACCGCGGAACACAGCCGGCTGATCCGGGTCCCCGACCACCGCGCATCCGCCGATGCACCGATCACGATGCTGTCAGCTCCTTCGGCGACCGTCGTCAAGCCGGTGCGCGGACCGGTGTGCAGGATCGTGGCACGGACCGACAGGCCCGGGAATTCCGCGCGCACATTTCGCACGCAGGCCGACAGCAAACCGGTGGCAGTCAGATCCGTGGACTCTTCATCGAGTGCCCACCACATCCCGTGTGCGGCCGCCAACGCTTCGGCAAGCCGCACCGGCCAGGGGCACCAGACACGCGCCAGATGCAGATCCAGGCCGCGGCGCAGCGCATCCCGTGCCGCCCACCTCAGCAACCTCGTCCGCTCCCCAACGGACGCCGACTCCTCGACGTCGACCACGACGGCAGGGCGACGCAGCGCAAGCTCCGAAGCGTTAGTGATCACGTCCACCGCTACTCACAACAGGTTCGCAGAGCGTCGCCGGGTCGCAACGGCGCGGTTCGCATTGCTTCCGTGGTATCGCCTGGATCTTCCGCTGACAGCGGTAACACCCACGAACCGTAGGTCATGCAACGATTGCTCTCAGCAATAATACTCCTCGCGGCCTCCTGCCGGACCGGTCCGCAGCGCAGCGCCGACCCGATGGACATGACCGTCTCGATCACCCGGCGCGCACCTGCCGTGCCGGCTCGGCTGCGGCTGCGATGGCGGCCAGTTCGGCAGCGGCCCAGCTGGCGGCGTCCCAGCAGCGTATGCGCTCGTCGAGGGATTCGATGCGGGCGCGACTGGTCTCGGGCGGGATGTCGAGAAGTCGCTCGATCGCGCGTGAGAGGCCCGCGATGTCGTACGGGTTGCACAACCACGCCTCCTGCAGCTCGGCGGCCGCGCCAGCGAATTGACTGAGCAGCAGCCGACCGCTGCCACCGACGGCAGCTTGGACGGCGACGTACTCCTTGGCCACCAAGTTCATCCCGTCGGCAAGGGAGGTGACGAGCAGCAGATCGCCCCGCGCGTAGTAAGCGGCCAGCTGTTCCCGGCTGAGCTGGCGGTGGACCAAATCGACCGCGAGATCGTCGTCCGGGTCGGCGAAACGCTCATTGATTCGGGCGACGGCGGCATCGACGCGAGCACGGATCTGCCGGTACTCCTGCAGATCCGTGCGGCTGGGCACCGCGATCTGCACGAACGAGAGTCGGTGCCGGAGCTCCGGCCTGCGGATCAGAAGCTCCTCGTAGGCGAGCAGCCGCTCGACGATGCCTTTCGTGTAGTCGAGCCGATCGACACCGAGCAGGACGGTGCGGCCGCGGAACCGGCTGCGCAACTGGGCGGACACGCGATCTGTCGCGGCCGAGCGTGCCGCGCGGGCGAGCGCTGCCGGGTCGATGGAGATCGGGGACGCGGCGGTACGAACCGATCGGCCGCTCGCCAACTCGATGCGTGGGCCGCGCACGACGATCTCGCCCGCGAGCACGTCGCGACGGCAGGAGCGGAGGAAGTGGCCCGGAAGCGTTCGGGTCTGGAAGGTGAGCACATCGGCGCCGAGCAGGCCGCGGACCAGTTGTGTCCGCCAGGCCGGCCGGGCGAAGACGTCCGGTTCCGGCCACGGCACGTGCAAGAAGAAGCCGACCGGTTGCGATGGCCGCCACCTGCGGACCAATCCGGGCACCAGCATGAGGTGGTAGTCGTGTATCCGCGCCTGCTGCCGGTCGTCATCGAGCACCTCGGCGACTGCGCCGGCGAAGCGCCAGTTGACGTCGCGGTAGTCCTCCCACCACGACGTCTTTTACACCGAAGGTGTGGTCGCGTTGTGCAGCAGCGGCCACGGGGTGCGGTTCGCGAACCCGTCGTAGTAGCCGTCCAACCGCGCCCGGTCTATCTCCACGCCGCGGATCTCGACATCCATTCCACGGACATGCACCGGCAGTTCGCCGCCGCCGGCGCCGATCCATAGGCTCTTCCGATCGCGAATGGCCGGAAGCAGCCCGGTCACCAGGCCGCTCTCGGGCGTCTCCCACCGGGAACCCACGCGTCGGCGGGCGTCGGGTTGCGACGACCACCGGCCGCCGGTAGGGCAGATGCCAGGCCGCGCGGTCGGGCCCGATCAGCACGCGCGGGCCTCTCCCCGTGTGCAGGTGTGCGCCCTCACGCGGTGAGTTCGAGTTGGAGCGTTGTCAGCCGCACCCGGCACAGGCGCTCAAGCATCTTCGGGAAGGCCCCCTCGATGACCTGCCCGGCCAGGTCCCGGCGAGCGCCCAGAACCACCGCAGTGATCAACGACGGCGGCAGCGTCCGCTGGAACTCCGGCATGGGTTTCTCCGGGACGTCTGCGATGCCGTCCTTCGTTGCGTCGGAGCCCGGGGTCATCTGTCTCGTCCCGCCAGCGCGGCGGCGATCCACTCGTCCCATCATCGGCGCATGGCGCGGCTGTTTACCTATCGCTTTCCTGACGATCCGCCGCCGGCTCTCCTGAGAAACGGTCCGGCGCGGTAGGAAGGCCTGGGCCGGTGGGCGGCGCGCCCGCACCAGGACTCCGCAGCACAGGCGGGCTGCGGCATCGTGCAGTGAGAAGAGCAGTTCTTGGGGTTCGCCACGGGGGACGCGCGGGGCAGCTGACTTACGATGGGCTCCGCACGATCGGGTCGTGTACGCCCACCGACCCGGCCAGAACCCGTGAGGAGGCGATGACCGCGCAGCCTCCTTCCCCGTCACAGGCGGCGCCGCCCAGCACGAACCGTTCGGGCACACCTGGATTGTGCAACCCGCGCCCCGCAGCCGAGCGGCGTACGGTGCCGCGCCGCGGTCGACGTGCGCGCATCGCGTCGCCGTACGGGCCGTAAGGCCGCCCGCCAGCGCCGATCCGACCCGCAGAGCACCGACCCATCGGTGCCAATCGCCCACGGGTCGAGCGTTCCGAAATCGGCGATCCTCGACGGTCACCATGATGGGACCGACGTGAGGTGCTCTCCCCCGGCGCGCACGCCGAGTCACCCATCGAGCTGCGTCGCCGACGATCTGCACGGCGTCGTTGAACGCCGCGGCCAGGATCGCTACGGCTCCGAGCAGCGCGGCGGCCTGCGGGCCACGCCCGTCCGCAATCCTCGATCGGAGCCGTCTGGTCTGCAGGGTCGTCCGGCGCGGAGCAGCCAGCGGCGTCCCAGATGATTCGATCGGCGTGCGGGTCGAATCATCTGCCGTGCCGACCGGGCACGATGGCCCGCGGAACGGCAAGCCCTCAGAGCAGCGAACAGCCCGCACCGCAACGGCGGCGACGCCCTCGACCAGGCCCGGCAGGAACTGCTCGTCGGCGATTCAGCGAGCCGGTTGCCGGGGATAACATGAGCAGCGCGGCGAACAAGCGTGTGCCGCGTCGGAGGTGTGTCATGTCCGACCACACGACAGATCCGTTGAGTGGCGGCCGGATGCGAATGGCGCGCAGCCGTGGCATGGCCAGCGGCGTGCTGTTGCTCATCCTGGGGGCCTGGGCGGCAATCGTGCCGTTCATCGGCGACTACCTGAACTTCTCCTACACGCCGACCAGCACCTGGACCTGGACCTCCGGGCGTGGCTGGTACGAGGTGGCGCCCGGCGCGGCGGCCTTCCTCGGCGGGCTGCTACTGCTCTTCAGCGCCAACCGCGCCGTGACCAGCCTGGGCGCGTGGCTCGGCATCGCCGGCGGCGGGTGGCTGATCATCGGCCCGCAGTTGGCGACGTTCCTGGACGTCGGTTCGACCGGCACGCCGACCGCAACCAGCACCGGCGTGATCGCGCTGGAACGCCTCTTCTACTTTGATGCGATCGGTGCCGCAATCCTGCTCGTCGCCGCGCTCGCGCTGGGCCGGCTGTCGGTCCGCAGCGTCGGTGACGTGCGAGCCGCTCGGCACCGCGAGGCAGCCGCCGCCGAGAGCGTGGCGGCCGAACGTGTCGCCGCTCAGCCCGTCGCGCCCGCCCCGGCGACCGCCGCGCGCGGCGACGTGAACGCCAACCGGCCCCATCACCGGCACTTCCCCTTCATCCACCGGCATCGCGGCGAGGAGACGGCGCCGACCACGGACTCGAGCGGGACACAGACTCAGGACCACTGATCCTCACCGGCGGCGCGCCGGCCGGCCACGATCCGTCTGATACGTGCAGCGTCAGGACGACTGATCGCAGGCACCGCGCCCGCACATAGGAGCCGTTCGGCCACCGAGGGCGAGGTCGCGATTGGGTCGCGCTCGTCGTGATGATCACGCGAGGTGATCGCTACGATGGGGCATCTCACGCCGGTTCGAGCTGCACGTGCTGGGCGCCCGAACGCCGGACCGGTCCGTCTACCCCATCCGGATTCGCCGTCGAACACGGCGCGCGGCTGCCGATTTCGGCGTTCACTGGTGTAGTCGGACACCGACGTTGCCGAGACGGTGCAGAAGGTGACCGTAGATGGACGCCCTCAGGTCGGATGGCGGCCGGCGGCATCGCCGCGCGTCATGGTGGGTATTGACCGCCGCGCTGGTCGCGACGGTGGGCGGGTGTGGCTCGGTACAGGGCGGCGTAGGAGCGACGCACACTCAGGCCCCGGCACCATCCAGCACGCCCGTGCCGAGTCCTGTGCCGCCCCCGGCACGCTGCCAGGCCTCGGATTGTCGGGTACGGCAAACCGTCCACCTGACGCACGGCTGGACCGTGCGGCTCTGGCTCAGTGCTGACCAACAGAACTATCACAGCCGTCCGGTCGTCGAGCTGGTGCGCGACCAAGTGGCCGTGCGGTGGTGGATCTCGCCGCACGGCGATGGCTGGAACGGCTCACTGACCTGCCTGACCGGCTGGCCGGAAACCAACTGCGACCTCGTTGACACCCTCGGCATGCATGCCGACATAGCCGAGATGCTGATCCTGCGCGCCGAGCGGTTGGTGCACCCGGCCCGCGCCGAGGCCATCACCAACACGCTCGGGATGCGGGCCGCCGACCTCAACCGCGACGGCTACCTCGACGTCATCGGCACCAGCAACGACTACCTGCCGAACTTCGCACAGGGTCACGACTACTGGCAGACGTTCGGCTACCACGACGGGCGGCTCACGATGACCGGCTGCGCCCGACAGCTCAAGAATTCCCCAGCGCCGACCCACTTGCTCACCGGCACCTGTCCCAGCAACTGAACGACGACACCCGGGGACGCCCACGAGGCAACCGCCCAGCCCACCGCCATCGCTCACGAGCCGTACGTCCGCACGCATGCCGCGCTGCTCACTACAGCCACAACAGGGGCCACCGACCGGCTCAAGAGTTGCTGAACTGTTGCATCAGTTCGCAGTGGAGGGCGTCTACTGGTAGCTAAGGCGATGGGGCCGACGTGATGGCTAAGCTAGGCCACTTCCCCCCGGGTGGCGAGCTCCGGCCCCATCGCCTTCCCCGGCAAGTTACCCGCGAGCAAGCCCCTTCGCCGCTGCTGGCAACAACAGGCCAACGTGCTGGTCACTCCTCACCCCTTGACGCGCTGCCAGCCAGCAGGTCGCAGAAGAACACCAGAACCGTCAGGCCAACCGTGGCCCGGACCCGTCAGTCGCCGCGGCCAGCCGATCGCGCGCACCCCGTCTCGGGTGCCGTTGCTGCCGCGCAGAATGACACCCGACGCTCACGTCGGCACAAGGCCGAGGCCGCGCGCGATTCGGCGTTACCGAGCGTCCGGCAGTGGTGCCCCGGTGCGCGCAGACGTCTGCGTCGGCGAGGTGTCGTGGGACGCCCAAGCTCAGATCGCGCAAACCTCGATGCCCGGAAACCTGGGATCCGCCGTCGGCGAGGTGCCGTATCGAGTCTTTCGCCTCGCAGCCTCTGGGTAATCGACGAGAGTGACCGATTCACACGAAGATCGGCTGACAGCCCGCCGGGCCGCCAGATCAGAGCCGAGCACGGGTTTGGACGGTCAGGGCAGTCGTCCGCGGCTGTCGGGGAGGGCGTGCACGGTTCCGCCCTCGGCGCGGGTCAAGCTCGCGAGCGCCGGGTCGGCGGTGGCCAATGGCTGCGCACGGGTGAGCGAGACGCCCGCTGCGATGCAGTCCGCCGGGCTGACGGAAATCGTGTTGCGCTGGTAGTGACGCGCACGCAGCTGCCCCGCGAAAATGCCGAGGTCCGCAGTGACCGGCGCGATCTCCATTCCGGCGTGTGCCAGCAGGGCCAGGTCAGAATGCACGTCATCCATGTCGCGACCGAAGACCCGGACGAGTTGATCGATCACCTCCGCGGCATTGGCCGCCGAGAGCGCGGTCGGCTCCCGCAGCAGATCGGCAACCGAGTCGGCAGCCGGCTCACCGCGCAGGTACGCGACGACGGCGAAGGCGTCGAGGACAGTCAACGGACCCGGTGACGTTCGCGCTCATCGTCTGCATGTCGTTCATCGGCTCGTGCCTGCTCGACGCTGGGGCCTGGTCCGCCGCGCACGCCCTTCAGCGCCGCAATGGTGTCTGCGGGCACCGGCCGCACGATCGCGTAGTCGCCGCGATCGACGACGAGTACCGAACCGACGCCCCATCGACGGCGGATTTCGGCGGGCAGCGAAACCTGGCCACTGCTCGTGACCTTAGCCTGGGTCGTCGTCACTAGCCCATCACACATCAACGGATCTCTACCATATTTTGATCGTTGTCATCATATGATCCTTGATCGCTCTCCGGGGTGCCGCTCCGTCACGTTCAGGGCGCATCCGATGCTCGATCACCAGACCTCACTGGCCGGCGAGATCGCCGACGCGGCGCGGAACGGCTCGCTCTGGCAGCGTCCTGCACCATGTCACGATTGGTCCGCGACCTCGACGCGGGGACCATGACCGGGGTGCTGCGCACCGGCCGGGAGACGCTGCGGGGCTGCGCGTCGGGGTCCGCGCGCCGGCTAGGAGCACGCGATGAGCCTGACGGGCAGGTGGCGGATCGTGGAGATGGACATGTGGGACCGTGAGGACATCGACCTGATGGGGCCCGGCTTCATCGAGTTCGGCCAGGACGGGACCGGCCAGTTCGGTTTCATCGCCGTACGCGGGTGGATGGACTGCCGGCAAGGCGAGCGCGACGGACGCGCGTGCGTCGAGTTCACCTGGGAGGGCGAGGACGAGGGCGACCAGGTCAGCGGCCGCGGCTGGGCGGGGCTGACCGAAGACGGGTCGCTTGGCGGGCATTTGTTCTTCCACCTCGGCGACGACTCGGGCTTTCGCGCGGTGCGGGCCGCGCAGGAGCCGACGTCCACGAGCGCCGCCCGGGGGCGTCGGTGAGCGGGGCGTCTCGCCGGGTGACCGATCGGCTCGAGCGCGAGATCGAAGCCGCCCTCGATCCTGGCCGGTTCGTATCCGATGGCGCCTGCTTCGGCTTCGTGGGTGATCTCGAGGAGGTCGAGGCCGAGGTGGCGAAGCTCGTCGAAGCCGCCCCGGCTCGGGCCATCGCGCTGTACGAGGCGTTTCGGGCCGGCTGCTACGAGAAGGCCGACGAGGTCGATGACTCCAGCGGCAGCTTCGGCATGTTCGTCACCACCCTGGTCTGTGGCTGGATCAAGGCCGGCCAGGCGGCGGGCGTCGCTGCCGACGCGACCGCGACCCGCCTGCTCGCGTGGATGGACGACGACCCCTTCGGGTTCTGCTACCGGCTGGAGAAGGACGCCGCGGCTGTGCTCAACAAGGCCGGGCTCGCGGCGTTCACGAACCAAGTCCAGGCACGCCTGCACGCGGCCACACAGGCGACGCAGGCGCCCGGTGAGTGCGTCCCGGGTGACCAAGGCCGCTACGCCCGTCGGCGGTGGGGTGCGGTGTTGCGCACGCTCTATCTCGCGCAAAAGGACGTCGACGCTTACGTCGGGCTCGCGAGGGAGACCGGCCTCACGGCGGAGGACTGCCATGCTGTCGCGACGATGCTGGCCGTGCGCAAGCCAGACCAGGCGCTGTCCTGGGTGGAGCGCGGGATCGCCCTCGACGCGGAGACCCCGCACGGGTCGTTTGCCGGCCGCAGCCTCGCCGAGCTGAGGCCCCGCCTGCTCGAGAAGCTGGGACGCGAGCACGACGCCCGCACGGCGGCCTGGGACGAGCATCGCCGGCATCCCAGCAGGTACTCCTACGACGAGCTGATGAAGTTCGTGCCGAAGACCGAACGCCTCGCCTGGCACCAGAGGGCCATCGAAGCAGCGATGGGTGCCACCTACCTCTCCTCGCTGATCGAGCTGCTGCTCCACACCAAGGAGATGGATCGCCTCGCAGAACTCGCACGCGGCAGCGACCACGACGCGCTCGAGGCCGTGAGCCACTATGTCGCAGAAAGGGCGGCGAAGAAGTTGGAGAAGTCCCACGTCGGCGAGGCGGCACGGCTGTGGTGTGCCCAAGGTATGCGCATCCTCAAGGCGAAGAAGAGTAAGTACTACGACGCCGCTCTCCGGGACTTCGAGCGAGCTAGGCGATGCTACGAGAGGGCGGGGCTGGCCGCCGAGTGGCAGCGGGTAGTGGGCGAGGTGCGCACGGACCATCGCCGCAAGACGAGCTTCCTACCCCGGTTCGAGGAGGTCGTGAACGCGTCGGGGCCCAACCAGGAGCCGGCTTTTCTCGATCGGGCGAAGACGCGCTGGGCCGCGCCCCACCGGGAGAACCCTCGAGGCGGCAGTTGATCTCGACGCTGTCGACCTTGCCGCGGACGTCAGCGCAGCAGGGCGCCCCATTCGGGCATGAGATCGACCAGTTCGGCGTCGGGCAGGTCGATGCCGAGCTTCCGACATTGGGTCAACACCTCCGATGCCCGCACGGTGGGGTATTCCGGGGACTGCTCCAGCAGGGTCCCGGACGCACCGCCGCGGCATTCGTACAGACCCGACAGGATACCGGCGGCGAGCTCGGCCGCCGCGGACCTCATGCCGAGCGCAGCGCGGCGGGCCAGGTCGTCGAGGAACGGTTGCAGGGCCTCATCCAGGATCTCGTCGGCGGCCTCACTCGGGTGGACGTACCCGCGGCCGGGCTGTGGTCCGGCCCGGCCGTTGAGCTCCTCGATGTCCAGCCCCAGCAAGGCGTCCTCGACATCACCCGCGACCGCCGAACGATCTTCGGTCGACAGGTGCGCCGCGGCGTAGGTTTCGGCCGGCTCCCGAAGGTCGGGCCGGTCGGTGAGCAACTCGTCGAGCACCGCCGCCTTCTCGGCTGCCGACAGGGCGTCCAGGGCGGATTTCGCACGGCTACTCATAGCTGCTCCGCTGCCCGTGCCTGCAGCTCGTCGGGCTCCTGCCCCAGCGCGGACAGACAGGACACTCGCAACGGATGCAGCTGCTCGATCGCCGACTCGGGACCACCACCGGTGCGCAGCGCCAGCTCCAGCCCAGGAGTCAGCCAGGACAGGGCCGTGGCGTGATCGCCGAGTTCGCTGTACTCGATCCCGGCCTGGACGTAGACCCACACGTCCTCGGGGTAGTCGGCGCGTGCCTGCTCCCACAGCGGCCGGGCCTGTCGCTCGTACCCGGTGCGCATCAACTTCTCGGCCAGCTCACACAGCATCTCGGCCCCCTCGCCATAGCCCCATTCGGTGGCGTTGCGGATGGTGCGGACCGCGTCGTCCACCCGGCCGAGCGCGAGATAGCTGTCGGCGAGCTCCTCGCTCCACGCGCCGACCTCGAACTGCTCGTCGTCCTGATGGACGCGGGCCAGCTGCAGATACTCCTCCAAGGCGGCAGCCCGCCCGGCGTGATCGTTCCCGGCCGCACTGGCCCGGGCCATGAGCTCGTCGACCTGCTTCTCCAGCGCGGCCACCTGCTTCCACATCAGGTCAGTCCAGGGTGCCCAAGCCGTGCGGGCGGCAACACTGCTTGTACTTGCGCCCGGAGCCGCACCAGCACACGGTGTTCCGCGCCGGTGGCCAAGAGGCCATGGCCGCGGTGACGGTCCGCAGATCCGGATAGCCGAACAGATCGTCCGCGGCTGGGGCGGTGATGCCCTCGCCTTTCAGGAACACCTCGAACTCGGCGACGCTTCCGGGCAGCTGGTTCACCTTGTGACCGGCTCTGTCCACCAGCGCGCAGTGCCGTTCGACCTGCTGCCGGTGCACGTCCCAGGTGGCTCCCACGTGCGCGGACAGGTGCGGCCAGCGGAGGAGCAACTTCTCGTACTCGTTCCGTGGCCAGAAGACCGACAGGGTGGTCACGGAGTACTCGTACCCGTCGTCGCGTCCGACAGGGGTCCAGCCCCGGTCACCCACGCTGCCTATCCTTCCGTGCAGAGCCTCGGCCGATCCGCGGACCAGCGAAGGCTACCCCCGCGCGGGACGACGCCGGGTGAACCGCCCCGGGGTTGGATGGGGGTCTGATTCCACGCGAAGGTGGGGTCATGTCAGCACCGCGGAACTATCCGAACGCGTTGCGTGAGCGCTCGATGCGCCTGGTCTTCCAGGCGCCCGAGCAGGAGCCGGGCCTGTCGCTGACCGCAGCGGGTCCGGGTGGTGCCCGACACGCTGCGCGGCTGGTGCAAGCGGGCCGAGATCGACACCGGCCGGCGCCCCCGGGGTCAAACACGCGCAGTGGGCACACACCGATGCTCGCGTGCACCACCATCGCGACCGACGCGACGAGATCGACCATGTTCCGGAGAGCCGGTCCGGTGACGTCGCCGCGATCGAGATCAACGCCAGCGCCTCACTCGATACCGCGAGCCGCCGCGCGCTCACCCAGCTCCGCGACGCAACAACGAACCGCTTCCGCGCCGGCATCGTCCTCTACGCCGGACGCCAGAGAATCCCGCTGGGCTACCGACCCTGAGCTGTCCCGATCAACGCCCTCGGTCAGCCCAGCCAGTACGACTTCGGCACTCGCGGGCCGACGCATTACGGGAGCATTCGACTCGGCATCCATGTCGCCACGCGCGCACCGAGCCGTCTCGATACGTACGCTCGCTGCCGCCGTTCGTGCCGGCGGATGACCGACACGCCCGGGCGCGCGGTCAGCTGAACGCGCCGTGGGCCCGAACCTTGTTGCTGATCAGGCGTAGTAGCCGCGCAAGCGCAACAACATCCACGAGCACGACGTGCATACATGACGCGCAGCCGGTACGCCGGCGGCATGCACAGTCGGCGATCGTAGGATGCGGCGGCAACCGGGCGGGGCGTCATTCCCCGAGGTCGGCGAGGAGCTTGGATCGCCGTTGCTCCAATGCGGCCAGCTGAGCCCGGAGCTGTTTCAGCTCACGGTTGACCCGCGCCAACTCAGCCTTTGCTTGCCGTTCGATGAGGTATCGCTCGTTGTACCTGGTCTTGACCAGACCCTCGACCTCCCGACGAAGGAGCCTGAACCAGGGATTCCCGTGCGTCGAGTTGAGGCGGTAGTGGAGCTTGCCCGCCCCGATCGCCGCTACCAACTCATCCTGCGTCAGCCCGAACTCGTCACGCGCCCTCTTGTCGCTGAACGTTGCGCCCTTCCGGCGCCATTCTTCATCCTGGTCGTTCATGGCTGGCCCTCGTGGCGCGGTCGTCGTCGAGTCTGGTCCGACGGGGCTCCCGTCGCCGCCGATCGTAGATGCACGGCCGCCGCTCAGCTGCGCGTCTAGCGAGAATCCAGTTCACTCCCTGACCGGTGTGGCCCGGAGTGCTTGAATACCGGCGTGCATTTTCACGGCGAGGAAACCCGAGCAGGTACCGATGGGTAAGGCTGCGGGCCGCAGTCGCTCACGTGAGCAGCGGGCGCTGCGCCGGAGACGAGACGAACGCGCGTTCCAGTTCGAGAAGGGTCTCTCGCGCCTCGCCGAGTTCGAGCGCAGCAGTGGTATCACCTCGGTGTTCGGACAACCGGCATCACATCGTGGCTCTGCGGCGGCGTAACAGCTGCAGTGGTCGGCCGAACGCGGGATCACGAAGGCTGGCGGTGTCCGAACAGTCGCTGAGTGATCGCGGCAGCCAGCTCGACGGGCAGCTCACGTCGCAGGTCGCGCTGTGGCAGGACCACCGCCGCGACCACCCCGCCAGGGCGCACGGCGGTTGCCAGCCGACGCAGCGCGTCCTCGAGCGGCAGACGGTGCAGCGCGCTGATCGAGACGATCGCGTCGTACCCCTCGGCCGGCAACCGCTCGCGAAGCACGCCGGCGAGGATGCACCTGACGTTTGCCCGACACCACCCATCGGGCTGCCTCGATCATCACAGGCGAGCAGTCGAGTGCGTCGACCCGGTCTGACCGGCGGGCGAGTTCGATGTCGAAGCCTCCCGCGCCGCAGCCGACGCCCGGCACGTGAGTGCACGGTTCGTGCAGCCGCGTCCTCGATTTCTCGATAGCCGTCCGTTGCCAGACGACAGATGGCCGACGCATACATAACGCGCCCGTGACCGCGAACATCTCACGCGAGATCAGGCAAGCGTATTCGGCGATCTGTCTGGGCTGACGTCACCCGGGCGTGGTCGACGAGACGCGCTCTCACGCAGCTGCGACGCTCGATGGGTCGAATGCCCACCTCTGGCAAACAGAGATGCCCGTAGCGGGCGTCGAGCGGCCCCGCGATGGTGGGTGAGCGTCCGGAGGCGCCTGACGCCACGGGGTCGTGCACGCTGACCACGCGATCGAGAGCGGTCACCGGCCCCTTGCCACCACGGCGCCGCACCGGGCCACCGACCCGACTCCGGACGACTCCTGTTCGGCGGTGGTGCTCGTTCGTCCCCCCGAGGTTTCTTCCGGCCAGCTCGCACGGCGGGTACGACGATGACCGCGGCGTGCAGTCACAGACCGCAGCGACGACGAAGCGCCATCCGCAGGGCCGCGGCAGCGTCGAACGCTCAGCTGGTGCGCAGAAAGGAGGCGGTGCCATTCCGCTGCCATTCCCGACCGTCCAGGAGCGTCCGGGCGCGTCTGCCGAGACGCGCCACCGCGACACGCCCGCGCTGCACGCACACGCACAGGCACTGCGTGACCAACTGCGTGACAACCACTGCGAGCAACCACAGACTGCAGCAGACGCCCACAGCCAGAAACCCTTACAACAGCGCGGTTAAGGTCACCGGCTGTGTCGCCTGCCAGCTTGATGGGACCACCCGGTTGCCATGACCTAGGGGCCACCAGAGCAGCAGGATGATGGTCATTCTTTCTCCTTGGTTGGTCAAGCCGACGTGCCGTGTGGGGGGTGGTTGGTGATCGTTTTCGGTGGTGGTTGTGCCAGTTCCTCGATGGCGACCGGTGTATCGCAGTGGGGGCAGGGGCCGCCGATGCCGATGCGTCGGCAGGGCCGGTTGCAGTCTGGGCACCATTGCTGGCCGTGGTAGCGCTGTTCGCAGTCGGGGCATTCGTAGACGGTGAGGTCGCGGCGTGCGCGCGGCGCGGGGATGACCGGCGCGGTGATGGGTTGCCGGCGACGGTAGGCGGCTTGCCGGCAGGCGTGGCTGCAGAACCGCTGCCGGCCGATGGGTGTGAACGGTGTGGCGCAGAGCGGGCAGCGGGTGATCGTCACGCCGTCGTCACGCGGCGGGGTCACGGGGTGGTTCCCTTGGCGTGTTGGGGTCGTTGTCGGCGGCGGTAGGAGTCTCCTTCGATGACGAGTTCGTAGCTGGTGGACACGAGCCGGTCGACGGCCGACTGGGCGAGCAGCGGGTCGCTCATGACGGCGATCCACTCACTGGCGTCCCTGTTTGAGGTGACGATCGTGCTGGTCTTCTGGTGCCGCTCGACGATCAACTGGTAGAAGTCCGACGTCTCGACGGCGTCCATCGCCTGCAGTGCCAGGTCGTCGAGGATGAGTACTTCGACGCGGGCGAGGGCGCGCATCTCGGCTTCGACG
The DNA here is from genome assembly GCA_963839175.1 of uncultured Actinomycetota bacterium. Taxonomy (GTDB): domain Bacteria; phylum Actinomycetota; class Actinomycetes; order Mycobacteriales; family Jatrophihabitantaceae; genus CAWIUB01. Next base: position 18,697 of record CAWIUB010000050.1, on the reverse strand, counting down.
CTGTTGTCCAGCCGGGCGGCTTTGAGGGTGCGGAACATCTGGTCGGCGCGGAGGAACCGGACGGTGCGGCGGCGGCGCACGGCGATGTGCCCGAGCGCGGTGGCCGGCACCGTCTGATGAAGACGGCCGCGAGCCCGGCTCCGACACATAGGCTACCGACGGTGCCCGCGGTCGTGAGACCCCAGGTCGTGGCTTCGGAGATACCGAGGGTCAAGGTGGCGGCGGAGCCGGCGAGCAGGACGGCGCCGAACGGGTCCGGGAGCCTGCGATTCGGGTGGCGAGGTGTCTCTCGAAGTACCCGCGGTGCTAGAGCACCGGCCGCGACAACGAGCGGGACGTTGACCAGGAAGGCCCACCGCCAACTTCCTGCCTCGGTGACCGCACCGCCGAGCAATGGTCCGAGACACACGCCGAGTGCCGCGACGCCGGTGTAGCGCCCGGTGTAGAGCGAACGGTGCCGTGCGTGCGTGGACGCGAGTAGCAACCCCAGTGACGCAGGCGATGCCGCTGCGGCACCGACCCCCTGGACCAGCCGCCCGCCGACGAGCATCGGGAGGTTAGCCGCACAGCCGCAGACCGCCGAGCCCACGCCGAAGACGAGCAGCCCGTAGCGGTAGGTGCGTAGCCGCCCGGCCCGGTCTGCCAGCCGTCCTGCGGGGACGAGCGCAGCTGCGAAGACGATTGCATATCCGGTGATGATCCACGACACGTCGACCCGCGGCGCATTGTCGAAGCCTGCGCCTATAGCCGGCAGGAGTGAGTTGGCGATGGAGACGTCCAGCGACACCAGGAAGCCGCCGAGCCCCGTGAGCAGGAAGGTCGCCGTATCAGGACGGCCCTCCCGGGTCCGCCCGGCCGATGCTGTAGGCGCGCGGGCGGAGATCGAACGGGTTGCCGTCGCGGTCATGAGTCGTACCGCAGGTGCGTCCGCGCCGCTGGCTCGCTGCGCGAGGTGGCATCCGCGAAGAACTCAGTGGACCACCACTGGCGGTATCGCTGGACACCGACCCTGTTGATGAGGTGGCTCGTCTGCGAGGCGTGTGCGCTCAGCGCGGCAAACTTGCGGTCCAGCAGTTCCTCGTCGCAGCGCAGCTCGAAGGCCAGCTCACTGCTGGCGTCACAGGGTGGGGTGCTGCCGTCGAACCACAGTCCGACGTCCTCGTTCAGCGAACCCCACCTGTGGTGGAACTCTGGGGTGAGCGTCGCGTACCAGAGGCGGCTGTGCTGCCCGGACTCGTCCCAGGCGGTCGTCACCCACTCTGATACTGCGCGGTGGTCGGCGTGCCCGGTCATCCCCTCCGGTCCGAAGGTCACGATCGTGTCCGGCCGTACCGTCTCGATGAGGGCTCGGACTTGCTGGACTCCGCGAGCGCCCTGATCGGCAAGGGTGCCGTCGCGGTGCCCCAGCCAGCGGTGCTCGTGGACGCCGAGCTTGGCCAGGGCCGCCGCCGCTTCCCGTGCGCGGAGGAGTGCGAGTCGTTCCGGCGGAAGGGTGTCGGGGTCATCGGTGCCGAGCTCGCCGTTCGTGGCGCTGGCCACCACGACCCGCTGACCCGCCCTGCGGACGGCCGCCATCAGTCCGGCGCTGAGGTACACCTCGTCGTCCGGATGCGCCCAGACCCCGAGCACGACGCCGATGTCGCTCGGCATCACGACTCGATCCGGCGCCGGCACGGCACCGGCCTGGTCTGTGCACGGCCACGCAGACAGGTGAAGATTCGTCATGACTCCGACCATGCGAACGAGCCGTGTGATGGGGCGTGTGACAAGTCGGGCGATGCCGCCGCGGGTGAACTAGGTCACGTCCCGACCCAGTCGACCGATGTTCACACGCTGCGTCACACGGCCAGGCCGGATGGTCACGAACGGCAACGTCACGACAACAGAAAGGAACGACCATGCCGTTCGTCAACATCCGGGTGATCGAAGGCGTCTTCACGCCCGAGGAGAAGGCGGAGATGATCCACGGCGTCACGGAGGCGCTCATCGCGGTCGAGGGGGAGGCCGTCCGCGACTACACGCTGGTGGTGCTCGACGAGGTCCACAGCGGCGATTGGGCAGTCGGCGGAAAGCGGCTCACTACCGCCGACGTCCACGCAGTGCGCGGCACCAGCCCCGTCGCCGCGGCCAGCTGACCGCGAGATCCGGATCGCCTGCAAGGCTGCTCGGCTCCCGCACAAAGGGGCGAGCCGGGCAGCCGGGGCGGGCACCACGGCGCCACTATGTACTGCACGGCGTAGCACCGCCAGGATCTGAGCACTGGGGTGAGCTCATGATGACGATCCGACTGCTCGGGGTTCCTGCAATCCTGCGAGACGGCCGCGCACTGCGCCCGCCTCGCGGCCGCAAGGCATGGGCGCTGCTGGGCTACCTCCTGCTCGCGGAGCGACCGCCGAGCCGCAGACACCTGTCCGAGATGCTCTTCCGCGACGCCGACGATCCGTTGGGCGCGCTGCGGTGGACGCTGGCCGAGATCCGGCGTTGCGTCGGCAACGCGGTCCTTCTCGAGGGGGATCCGCTCACCTGCGCGGTCGCGCCCGATGTCGTGGTGGACGTCCACTCGCTGACCGCAAGCCCCGCCGACCCGGCCCGCCTGCTCGAACTAGACGGCGTCCTACTCGAAGACCTGGACCTGTCGGCGTATCAGTCCTTTGACTCGTGGCTGGTCGTGGAACGACACCGTCTCTCCGCGACGCTCGAGGCACGGCTGCGGCAAACGGCCGTTGCGCTGTTGGCCACCAGCCAGGCCGACCAGGCGATCGCCTACGCTGCGCGCGCCCTCGCTCTCAACCCACTCGAAGAAGGCAATCACGAGCTGCTGGTGCGCAGTCTTGCAATGTCCGGTAACTCCCCCGCAGCGCTACGCCAGGTCGCCTCGGGCGAGGACCTGCTGCGACGCGAGCTCGGCATTCAACCCTCTCCTGCGTTGCGTGACGCGGCGACCGTCGCAGCGGGCTCATCGATGATCGCGCCGCTCGGCGGGCGAGCGGCCGCCGCGAGCGAGCTCGATGCCGGCACCGCCGCCGTCGCGGCCGGAGCCGTCGAAGCCGGCCTGCAGTGCCTGCGCCGAGCCGTGGCAGAAGCGCACCGGTGCGGCGACACGCTGTTGAAGGGCAAGGCACTCGGCGCGCTAGGGGGTGCCTTGATCCACGCCGCCCGAGGAAGGGACGAAGAGGGCTCCATCCTGCTGACGCAGGCGATCGAGCTTGCCGAACAAGCCGACGACCGCGCCACCGTGGTGACGGCCTACCGGGAACTGGGGTTCGTCGACGTACAGGCCGGCCGGCGGGAGACCGCTGAGGCGTGGCTGGCGAAAGCCGAGGGCTGCGCACAGACCGAGGAGGAGCTGGCCGCCGTGCTCGGCGTACGCGGGATGAACGGCTCCGACCGGGGCGACTACCCGGGTGCGTTCCGCCACCTCCAACGATCGGTCCTGCTCGCAGAGCGCTGTGACGATCGTCGACAGCAGGCGTGGTCGTTGTCGCTCATCGGTCGCGCTCATCTGCTTCGCGGCGAGCGGAGTCAGGCCGTGGCCGCCCTCACCCGTTCCATCGAACTCGTCCACGCAGAACGATGGCTTGCGTTCATGCCTTGGCCGCAGACCCTGCTGGCCGAACTGGACCTCGCCGCCGGGCAGAGCGACCTCGCCGCCGACGCGCTCGAACGGGCCTGGCACCTCGCTCGTCAGCTGAACGATGCGTGCTGGGAGGGCATGGCTGCCCGCGGTCTGAGCCTGCTCAACGCCAAACGGGGCAACCACGTCGATGCCGACAAGTGGCTCACCGAAGCAGCCGCGCGCAGCACTCGCCCGCCCGACCGCTACCAGTGGGTGCATGGCCACGTGCTCGACACGATGATCACCAGCGACCTGGACCGCGGCACCTTGGACCGGGCCGCCGCGCTCGTCGAGACGCTGGCCACGCTGGCTGCCAGATGCGACATGCGCGAACTCGTGGTCCGCGCCCACCTGCATCGCTATCAAATGGGCGATGCGGCGGCACTCTCCTCCGCGCGGCTTCTCGCCAACGACATCGACAACCCGGCACTTGCAACACTCCTGACGCAGGGTCCACGAAGGATCGGTCTTCAGCCAGGCGCCAACTAAGCGCCGTGGCGGCCTGTCATCGGCCATGTTGAAACGCACGGACCCGCCGCTGTCAGGGCGCGTTCGCGTCCGACCACGCCGCGGACATGTGCGCTCCCGATCCGTCGATATGCGCGGCATCACGAATAGCAACAGCGACCCTGACTGGCGCGCAGATGAAGAATTCTCTGTCCGCCCCCGAGCTTCGCCGTCGTTTCCGGAACTGCCGGTGGTCGCCGCTTCGCAGCCGCATCGATTGCGCCCACTTGCATATTCTCTCGTACTCGGTCGAGCGCCTCGTGCTCCTGACTGCGCGGGCGAGATGAGAGAAGCCCGGACTGATCATGTCCACTATTGCGTGCGGGTCCGTCCCGTATGAGGTACCTGTCCACGACACCCTCACCGGGCGGGTCATCTGGGACGTCCTTCCTGTTGCTGGTTGGGTCGTGACGGTCGGTGCGGGGCGAAGAGGCAGCCAGGCTTACCTAGGTCCGCGGGCTTGGTGCCCGGGGACAAGATGATTGATTGGGTGTTCCCCCTCCACCGCGAACTCGACATCGCACCGGCCGGCGAAACGCCGCGCCACGCCAGCCGGCCTGATGCGCCCGGTCAGCCGGGGCGATCTGGCCACGCTGCAACTCACCAGTGTCAAGGTCGAGATAGTCGAAGGTGATCTGCTTCCGGTGGACGTCCAATCCTCCTACGATGGGCATCGGGCCTCCTCAAGCTCCCGAGGCACGCGCAAGCGCCCCGAGCGCGAATGGTTGATACCGTCGATGATGCGTCCGAGCTGAGGAGGTCTCCCACAGCGGGACCGGCTCCGCCAGTTCAGTCGCTAGGGAAGGCGTTCCTGCTCAGTCGCCAAGCAGGTCAATACGCGCACGTCGGCCGGGGTCGGGCGTGAGATGTCGAGTGCCCGCGGCCACAACCTCGCACGCCGCACGATCGCTGCCTCCGCGGAGTACAGCAGCACCTGGCTTACGAGGTACAGCAGGGTGAAGCTTCCGACGACTGTGGCGAAGCTGCCGTAGACCGCGCCGGACCGGGTCACCAGGACGGCGAGCAGCCTAGTTCCAACCGCGAGCACCGCCGCTACCGAAACCGCCCCCGATCGCAGCCGCTGGCCACGACGCCCGCAGCGGGACCGGTCGGGCAATCAGCACCTTCGCGGCGAGCTCGAGGACCACGAAAACGACGACTGCTGTCCCGACCGCCGCGGCCAGCTGTTGCAACCCGTTGACATTGGGCAGGGCGCCCGACGCGACCGTCAACGTGGCCGCCGCCACGCCTCCGACCACTACCACAACCAGCATCAGCAGCACTCTCGCGTAGCGCGGCACGAAACCGAATCTCGATCGCCTCGGTACACCCCCGAGGTGGTTGAGCGTCTCGTACGCCGAAAAGACCACACCAGTGCCTGCGGACAGCAAACCTATGAGTCCGACAACCAACGGAAGGCCTGACGAGGGCATCGTGATGACCGCGTGGTCGACGGTGGACTGCAGCTCCGGTGGCACCAGGGCCTCGATGAGCTCGGCACGCAAGGCGGATGGTCGACGAGGACCTTGGACAGCACCGACACAGCGACGAGCAACAGCGGGAAGATACTGAGGAAGCCGTAGTAGGTGATCAGCGCGGCCTGGCGGCCGCCGTCGTCATCGCCGTACTTCTTCATGACGGCGTAGGGAAAGCCGAGCAGCCCGTGCCTGCGCTGGACGGCATCGGCCCACGCCAGCAACCGTGCGATCACCTCACGGGCCTGGGCGGCCGCTGACGCGGCCCAAGCCTGTCAACAGTGAAGGTCGACGCTCGGCGCATCTTGGCCGAGCGGCTGCCGATCGATGACCCGCAACGCGGTACACACCTATCACCCGACCTCCGCGCGCCCGCACGGAGCCTATTCTTCGGCCGCAAGACAGGCGCTGCCTGTCGAGATTCCCGCCGCAGCGCTGACTTGGCTGCCGGCGAACCGTCGCCGCCTACGACAATCTCGTCCTACCTGACGCCCGCGGACAGCCACGGTCGCGGCCGCACCGGCGACGTACCGCGCGGTTTCGAGCAGCCGCGCGTTGGTGTCCACGGACTCGTCGCCGCGCGTGATCGCCGACTGGTACCGCCTCTGGGGGGACGACGTAGCGACGGTGACGCCTGGCCTCACCCGTTCATCTCCTCCGATCATAAATGTGGTGCGCGCGAGAATCTTCAGCTATTACTGAGGAATCTTAGCGGTAGGCACCGAATGGGCACGTGCGAGCCCTACCGCGCACCGCGCATCCATCTGATGAACAGCGGCACCGCCCGCCGCCCTCGTAGCGTCCATCACCGTGGCCATAGTGCGGCCGTGAGGAGTCGCCATGTCGATGCTGCCATCCGCTGAACTGATCGCCCAGCCCTGCCCTGCAGCCAGATGACGCAGCCGCAGCAGATCGGAAGCCTTACGGGCGAGACGGTCGCCAGCCGCGTTATGCGCAGCCGGTGGCTAGTCTGGCCAATCCGCTGACACCGAGCCCGGCAGACGCGACTCGCCGGCAGGTTGCTGTCGACCTGGATGGATGCGAGGATTCCAAGGCTTCGCTCATGCTGGGTCCTACGTCAACACGAAGGGCGCAGGTGCCATGACCGCAGACTGGCCACCGGAACAACCGATGCCACCGGCATCTCACCGCCGCGGCGGAAACAGGCGCTTGGCCGTCGACGCTGGCAGGCTGTGGGCAGGTGGGATCGCGACGGCCGTGGTAGCTGCGCTGATTGCGATCGTCGGCATCGTTGTCGCCCGCGGCATCTTCCATGTCCCTGTCCTGGCGCCAAAGAGGTCGGGTACGTGGGGCGACGCGGACACAGTGACCTACGCCTTGGTCGCGTTTGGGATCGGCCTGTTTGCAACCGCACTGATGCACCTGCTGTTACTGTCCACCCCCGCACCGTTCACCTTCTTTGGGTGGATTCTTGGACTGGGCACACTGCTCGGCGCCCTGGCGCCGTTCGCGGCTAGCGGAGAGATGGCGCCGAAGGTCAGCACCGCGATCATCAACGCCCTCATTGGCATTGCTGTTTGGTCACTCACGGACAGCACCGCACACAGGTCTCTCCGACCGGCACGGCCAGGCATCTATTGACTCCGAGTTAGCACCGACGGGAATGCGCGGGCGTGGTATGCGGGAAACGTAAGACCCTTTGTGGGTAGGGACGTTCTCTTCTCTTAGTAGGTATCGTCATGATGACCGGTGCGCTCGCCGTATGCGCCAGCACGTCCCCGGGCGGCTACGCCGACCTGCACCGCGCGTGATCGCCTGGGCCTCCGGCCGGCCGCGCCTCGCCGCCCGACGTACCTGTAGGGGGTGTTGTCTGGCGCGAGATCGGTGATCAGACCCCGCTGCGTTCAAGCGCCTCAAGGGAACGCCGCGCTCCATCGACGAACACTTCGAGGTCGGGGCAGAGATCACGGTCGGCGACGACCGCGAGGTTGAACTGTCGCGCGTACGAGAGCGCACCGACGCCGATCGAGATGTTCGCGGTGAGGGGCACGATCGGGAAGATCTCGAGAAGGGGGGTGCCGGCGAAGTACAGCGGGATCGGGGGGCCGGGCACGTCGGCCACGTATGCGTTCATGAACCGCTGACGGGGCATGAGCCGCAGGAAGGCGCGCTGCAGGAGCACGGTACGGAACATGCTTCCTGCGGGTGGGCGGCTCTTCTTCTTGCGCTCCGCCGTCTCTGCGGCAATCGTCTCGAGCCGTTGGATGTCGTCGCGTTCCCCGATGGGAAGCGGCACCAGCATCCCGGCGTCGACGTTGCCGCGCGCCTCTCCCGGCTGTTCTTGGTGAAGCGAGACCGGGACGAAGGCGCGGAGGACGACACCCTCAATGGGTTCGCCGCGGCTTCGGAACAGCTCCGCGTAACCGGCGGCAACCGCCGTCAACAAGACGTCGTTCACCGTGGCGCCGTGGGTGTGGGCGATGTTCTTGGCCACGTCGAGAGAACCGCGGATGATCGCGAGCCGGCGGTCCGATCCGATTCTGCGGTTGAGGCTGGTCCGGGGGGCCCGTCCCTCCGCGAAAAGCTCTCGAGCCGCCGGCCATGAGCGGCGGAGCCGCCGAGCCGTGACGATGGGCTGGGTAAGGGCCGAGAGCGCACGGTCGAGCTCCCGGCGTCGTCGGCGCAGGTTGTCCCGGAAGAGTTCGCGCGTCGAGGGCAGCGGGGACGGCGACCACGGAGGCGCGCTAATCTCCGGCGGGCCGGGGACGGGATCGAGGAACGCGGCGAGCGTGGCCACACCGGCGACGCCGTCGGCGATGGCGTGGTGCATCTTCATGAACAACCCCACGCGGCGGTCAGGCAGACCGGTCAGGAACCACATCTCCCACAACGGCCGGGCCCGGTGCAACGGGCGGCGGCGGAGTGTCTCGCAGGCCAGGAGGAGTTGTCGCTCGTCGCCGGGAGGCGGCACAGGGTGCACCCGGACGTGCTCGGCGATGTCGAACGATTGGGCACCCGCCCACACCGGCCACCCCAGCCCCGGTCGGGGCCAGTACAGGACCTGACGAAAGCGTGGGGCCAGGTGCAGCCTTCGACCGATCGCCTCGCGCAACGGCTCGATCAGAAATCGGCCATCCGCGTCGAACAGTGATCTGCCGTCGAGGGTGATAAGCGCCCCGATGTACTGGGGCCAGCCCTCCTCCTCCGGCCAGATCAGCATGAGATCCGGAGCGGTCACGCGATCGAGCCAGACCGGCTCGCGTTCGACGTTCGCCGAATCACTTCCTCCTTGCATGCCGGTGCTTGTCACCTCCTCTGCAGGAATCAGGCAGACCACTATTGTCACGCCAGCTCTGTCGCGCCGCTATCGGACCCGCACCGCAAGCCCTTCAACCATCTGCGGCCGGCGCGGGATAACGGCGATCAGGACCTCGGTCGCCACCGCGGGCGGGCGGCGCCGCGGTCCGCCTTGGCCGCGGCCGCGCGCTTGTCACGCGGCAGCACCCATCACGAGCGATGCATCACCGGGCGCGCTGGTCGATCGTGGGCTGCTTGCGCGTTCCTATTCCGGGAGTCAGCATCAGTTCGGGTCGTGAGCAGCGGAGGTGCGCCCACGAGCGAGAGAAGGATCGGCCGAGCCGTCGTCGATGCCTTGAGCGGCGTCCCACTGTTCGTCGCGGCGCCGGTGATCCGATGTTGGCACACGAGTTCGGCGACTTCGGGATGATCCGAAGGGTCCTCGAGGGGATCAAGGCACGGGCGGAGAACTGGCAGGGATGAGGATCTACAGCCGAGGGGAGGGGCGATGTGGACCTTCAGGAACCTCGTGGCGCTCGGCCTGCTCCTGTTCAGGACGACAACCTGTAGGTGCACACCTTGGGCAGCACGGCGCTGATCGCGATCGTGCTCCTTCCCGCGGCTCACGACTGGGTGACACGGCGCCTGTGACCCGGCCTGCCCACATTCCCCAAGCCCCGCCAGCATCCGGCTGGCACCCAACCAGCGGGGCCGGATCGACCGGGTGTGAGCGATGAAGATCGCGTATTCCTACTGGATGAAGGACGACCTCGACCGGGTGAGGAAGGTCGCGCCGGAGCACGCAGCGTACTGGCGTGACCTTGGTCTGCCCGGGTACCTGGGCGGGCCGTTCGCCGATCGGTCGGGCGGCCTAATCACCTTCGAGGCCGATTCGCTGGAGCAAGCGGAGGACATCATCGCGGCCGATCCCTTCGTGCGGGAGGATCTGCTCGAAAGTTCGGTGCGGAAGCAGTGGATGCCCGAATAGGCCTCCGCCCGGCGGAGCTTCCCCGGTGAGGGGCCTCGAGCGGCCGATCCGGCCGGTCGAAAGACACCTTCAAGTCGTAGGCCGCAGCCAGCACCGTGTTCGGCCGGCACCGACCGGCCAGGAACTCCAGAAACCATCGACCAGGCGCACCCCGACCCGGACCACCACACCACCGGACGGATCCCGCGAGCGGATCACACGCGCATCGACAGCAGACATTGACGGGCTCCTCTCGTCAGACGACCAACGCAACGAGGGTGGTCGAAATGACCAGGAAGATCACCGACATAACATGCAGAGCAGGAAGTTTCACGAGCCAATCTGAGTCGTCTCAGCTATTCGCACGCTTTGTCGGCCGACACAACCCACGACGTTTTGACGCTGGGTGTGGTGGGGCCTGAGCTGTGCCAGGATCGGTCCGCCCCGGTGGATCGCAGGAGCTACCTGCAACCGCGATACGAGGTGCGGACGCTCGGCGACTGTTCGGCGCGCTCTTAGCTCGGGTTGGAGATGTCATGGCTGAGTTCTTCGCCTTGGCCGTGGATAAGTGGCTCGCTGCATTTTGGCTGCCATTCGGCGTTCGGGCGGGCAAGGATGGCGTCACCATCACCGACGCCGGCACATTCCTGGCGACCTTCGGGTTTTTGAAACTGGAGACACCGCTCGCCAACATCGACGAGGCCCACGTCACCCGCAGTTACCGCTGGTGGACGGCTGCGGGCGCTAGACGGTCACTCGCCGATAACGGCCTAACGTTTGGAACCAATCGGACCGCAGGGGTCTGCATCCATTTTCGTGAACCTGTTCCTTCGCCACTGCGGCGAAAGGGTCATCCGGCGCTGACAGTTACCGTCGCCGATGTCGACGGTCTCGTTGACCGGCTCGAACGTTAGGACGGACGACGCCGGCTCCGCCCGGGCTAGACATGGGACCCCATCAGGGGCCACGCACGACCGCGGGCGGGGCGTTACGTACGTAGCGTTGATTCGGGCTTACTGATCGTCGGGCAGATCGGCATCAATGAGCGCGCTGGCGCCGGCGGCCCGGGTGGTCAGGTTGTCGGTGCGTTCTCTGAGCCGTTGCAGGGACTCGGCGTCGCCGAGCGGAACGGTCGCTTCAAGGTGAGTACTGCCCTGAAGCTCGGGCAGGTCTAGGACTGCATCAACCAGACTCGCTCTGGTCCCTACCGGTAGGTGGCCTGCTTCGGCGTGCAACGACGCCTGGGCTGTGTCCGGGGTGTCTGGCGAGGCGTCTACCTGTGCCGAGGCGACAACGCGGTCTCCGTCACTGACTTCGACATTCCGACGCGCGGCATGGTCAGCCATGATCTCTCCTGCGCTCGTGGGTGATGCTCGGTATCGACTGGGCTGGTCTGGTTATCCGCCCCGGGTGCCGACGCCCCATTCGAGGTCGTCGGCCGGGTGCAGCACCGCCAGCGTTTGCTCCAGTTTGACTGCGGCCTCGGTCCAGGGCGTGCCGGACGTCTATTACACAGGCTTCCCGGCAGCGGCAAGGACGTAACATCGGTCGCGATTTCCCTCACGGACATCGACGAAGTGCGGTCGACGTCCATTGGGACGAGGGAGACCGCACGCTCGGCGGCAGATGAGAACGGCGCTAATGAAGGCCTCCGGCCTTGACCCAGTCACGATGCGGCGTACGGCTGTCTGATGATGGTGCGCAGCCTCTCCGGAGCCGACCGGCGTGGGTCGCCGAGGTAGATCTCGTGGTGCTTGTGGCGATGGCCGTCAAAGGCAAACCCCTGCTTTCGAATGAACTGATGCAGCCGCACGATCGTGGGAGCTTCGGTGGGATATGGCCCGACGTGCAGGACCTGCGCGGCGGCGCCCTCCGCGAAGGTGATCAGCCTCAGTTCCCTGGCTGCGGGCATCGACTTGTTGGCGGCCACTTCGTCCGCGAGACGTGCAAACAGGGCATCGGTGACGGAGTCCGGCTGGCGGAGCATCATGGTCCAGTCCCACTCCGACTTATCGCCGGTCAGGAACGTGCTTAGGTCCTCCGCCCACCAGAGTCCTTCCAGAGGGGAGACCTTGAAGTCCGGGCCGCCCGACTTCTTGACCGCGAACTTGGCTGAATAGGACACCGAGTACAACGCCTGGACCGCGGCGGCGTACGCCGGGCTCGTGTTCGGGTCGCCGTGTCCGTCCAGGCACAGGAACCTGAGAGGGGGTACCTGCACGAGCCGCGGCCTCGGCGTAGCGGCGCGGTACAGCCGGTCGACGCGGTTGCCTTCGGTCGTGGTCGTCACGACAGAACCTCCCTTCCACCAGGCTGCTTGGCGCCGACCGACGCGCACCAGGGTCGAACGACCTCGTGAAGGCGCACACGGCGGCATGTCTGTGCGTTCGCGGCGTCCCCCGACGGCCGGTGGTGTCCAATCAGGTATCCATTTACGGCATACCAGCCACGTCGCCGCGCCCTGACCTCGCGCCCATAACCACGCCCCGCATCGCCTGGGGTTGATCGGAAACCGTGCGCCCGAATCGGCGCTCGCGAGCCAGACCTGCACGTCGGCGACGACCACGCTGAGTGACCGACTGGCTGGCGCGCATCTCCGTCGATCTGCACGGATGACAACTACGGGAGGTCAACGCCCGGTGCCGCGCATATCGGGATGTTATGTGCCCAGCTGTATCGGAGGTCCGGACAGGTGACTAACAACCCTGTCCGACGGCCGTGATCGCGATGATCATCGGCGATATGGCTGTGATTCTCTCCTATGTTGCCGGGATTATCGTCGCCCTGTGGGGGGTGGCGCATGCGGTCCCGACCGCCCAGGTTCTCGCTGGCTTGGAGCCGATCACCATGGACAATCGGCGCGTCGTCCTGCAGGAGTGGCTGGCTGAAGCGTTCACGATGTGGGGCATCGCCGCCATGGTGATCGTCGCGACCGCGGTCGGCGGTGGAGCGGATGGCGATGTCCGCGTGTGGGTTTACCGGGTCGCTGCCGGGTTTCTGGCTGCCTTGGGCGCGCTGACGTCGCTGACTGGCGCGCGCACCCCCGTGGTCTGGTTCAAGATCTGCCCGTTCCTGCTGAGCGGATCGGCGGCCCTGCTGATAGTCGCGAGCTTGCTCTAACTAAGGCCCCGGCCTTCAGCGCGCGAGGTTGTCCCGCGAGTCGTAGAAGTTGAGGTGGCGGTCCCCCGCTCGATGCCTGCCGCGTGGTAGGTGTCGGGCTCCGCCAAGAACCATCGACAAGAAGGGGACCGCCGTGACCAACAACTACCAGAACAGGACGCTCGATTCGAGCGCCGCGACGTACGCGCTGCCGCAGACGGTGCGCGTGGCGATGGGTGAGATCGCCGCCGACATGCAGGAAGGGCTGCTCGCGCTCGCGGTCGGCGCCGGGCTGCAGGTGATGCACACGCTGATGGAGGAGAACGTGACCGCGGCGTGCGGGCCGAAGGGCAAGCACGACCCGAACCGGGCCGCGGTGCGCCACGGCCAGCAGAACGGCTCGGTGACCCTGGGCGGTCGTCGGGTGCCGGTGCGCCGGCCGCGGATGCGCACCGCGGACGGCGCTGCCGAGTTGCCGGTGGCGACCTACGAGCTGTTCAGCCAGACCGAGATCCTCGGTCGCATGGCGATGGGCAAGATGCTCGCCGGGATCTCGACCCGCCGCTACCCGGTCGGGCTGGAACCGGTCGGGCAGCGTGCCGAACGCGCGGCCACGTCGACGAGCAAGTCGGCGATCAGCCGCCGGTTCGTCGCCGCGACCGAGACCGCGCTGAGCGAGCTGCTCGCCCAGCCGCTGGACGAGCTGGACCTGGTCGCGTTGATGATCGACGGCGTGCACTTCGGCGAGCACCTGTGCGTGGTGGCGCTGGGGATCGGCGTCGACGGCACCAAGCATCCCCTCGCGCTGGTCGAAGGGTCGACGGAGAACACCAGCACGGTCACCGACCTGCTGGTCGGGCTGCGCGATCGGGGCCTGGACACCACCCGGCCGATCTTCGTCGGTATCGACGGCGGCAAGGCGCTACGGGCCGCGGTGATCAGGGTGTTCGACCATCCGGTGATCGGTCGGTGTCAACTGCACAAGATCAGGAACGTGGGTGACAAGCTGCCCGATCACCTCGCCTCCACCGTGGCCAAGCGGATGCGCCGCGCCTACCACGCCGAGTCGGCGCTGGTTGCCGAAGCCCAGCTCGAAGCCCTCGCCAAGGAACTCGACCGCACCCACCCGGGCGCCGCGGCGTCGCTGCGCGAGGGCATGGCCGAGACGCTCACCGTGCTGCGCCTGGGTATCCCACCGACGCTGGCCCGCACGCTGCGCTCCACCAACAGCATCGAGTCGATGATCTCCATCGCCCGCGCCCACAGCCGCAACGTCAAGAACTGGCAGAACGGGACCATGGCGCTGCGCTGGTGCGCGGCTGGGATGGTCGAAGCCGGCAAGCAATTCCGCCGCGTCAACGGCCACCTGCACCTACCCGCGCTGCGCGACGCACTCGAACGGCACGTCGCCACCAAAAATGTCAGTGCCGCACGTCAGAATGAGCCCGTGATCGCAGCCTGATCACAACGGGGCCCGCCACCGAAGTTCAACGACGGGCGGGACATCCTCTCAGCGCGCCGCCCCGCTGCGCCGGCTTTCAGCGGCGCAAGTCCGTGGCGGCAGTGCCGCGGCGCCGGCAGTTCGCAGATGCACACCTCGCCGCCCGGGTGCGCCCGGATAAGCGAGCCACCCTGCTGCCACAGCTCTCAGCCGCTCATACCGCGCATGGAGAACCCAGTGCAGTCGCCCAGACGACCCGGCCCTGGCCGACTACTGGGTGGCCCGCCGCCGCCGCGGGAGACGCCCGCTCGACCGGGCCAGGCTGCGGTGACCTGGTGCTGCAGGCCGAACACGAACCACGAAACCCCGACGAATGGGAACAGTGGAGCACAGCCACCCGCAAGGCGATGCGCCGCCAGGCGATCGCCAAAACGCGACCCGGCACGCCGACGAACGCACCGCAGTCCGACTCACCCACACCCACTGCCGAGGTCGCCAGCCAGACGGCACCCGGCGGCGCGCCAGCAACACAGCTTCCCGCCTGAACGCCTTCAGGGCTTGCTTGAGCCGGTTGCCCGGAAAGCCGGCACAGCCGGTTCTGAAAGGGCCGGGGCGCAGCAATGCGCCCCGGCTACCCGACTACTGGGCGGTGGACCCGCTGCAGGCCGCGGTGTCGTCGTTGCATTTGACGCATCCGCTCGGGGTACAGGGCTTCGCCTCTCGGCGGATGAAACGATGCGCGCGATGCCGCCGATTTGGCGGACCGGCTGCGAATGGGCCGACTGCCCGAGGTGTGGATCGCGCTGCGGTGCGGGATCGGCGGGAGCTGGTGCGGCACGGGCACAAGCTGGTGCCATGGCTCGATTCTGCCCTCGGTCTGACCGGCTCGTCATATTTGCGCGATGACGTCGGGGCAGCCGCCGTATCCGGCGGCTTGCGCAACTGTCGAGGGAACGTAGCCGAGGTCGAGCAGGGTTGCCGGGTCTTTCTGGCCGGCGGTGAACACCACGGCGGTGCTGTCGACCCGGGCTTTGGGTACCTGCTCCGTGAGCGTGCTTTCCAACTGGTTCGCAACGGTGACCCCATCGGGATTGCCGGGTGCGCGCAGCGCGGTTGTGGCGGCGTCGGCAAGCCGTTGCACGGCGGCGTCGTTGAGCCCGAGGTTGTGCAGCGCGGCGATAGCTGCGTCGGCCCGGGCGAGGAGCGGACGTACGCGCTCGGCTACTTCGATCGGGGCAGCGTCAGCGTACTCGCCGAGATCACGCGCCAGGGCTGGCGCGTAGACCAGATCTGTGACGCCGGCGTCACGCGGCGGCGCTCCGAGAATGGCTTGCGCCCAGGCGACGATCTCGCGGACCGCCGTTGGCAAGATCGCGCAGAACCGGTCTGGATTGCCGCCGGTCAGGGTGGTGATTGTGGTCCCTGGGGGGACCGTCGGCATGGGCCGAGTCTTCGGGGTGGGTGAAGCCTTCCCGGCGGCCGGTGGTGGTCCCACTGAAATGGACGCCTTGGGTGGCAACGCCCGGTTCCGTGCCTTGTTGACCTCACGTACCTTCGCGGCGTTGATGTCTCGAAGCGTCGATACGAGATTGCCCTTCTCGACAAAGTCCACGGCAACGATCGTGGGTAGCAGGGCCCGTTGAGCGATGCAGGTTTCGATGCGCTGTTCTAGGGCCTTGGTGTTGTTCACGTTGGCGGCCGTGCTGGGCGTCGAGGGCGTTACCCAGTGGTTGACGAGCAGCAGCGGGTTGCTCGCGCTGCCCCGGTTCGGGCGGCAGGAGAAGTCGGCGGCTGAGCCGTACCGGAATGGCGTCTCCTGGAACCATTGGTACGCAGGGTGATACCAGGCTGGTCCACCGCTTAGGCCTTGCTCCGCGAAGACCAGCAGGGTTCGGCCGGTGGTGATCAGCTGGCCGAGCGTGGGAAGCGGCTGGCCCTTCTGCAACGTCGCGACTCGGTTGCCCAGTCCGGCCGCTTCGATCGCTGCCGCGGTGTCCTTTGGCGTTGTCGCGTCTTGAATGATGGTGATGACTACCTCGTTTGGGTTGCTGTCCAGGAAGTTCTTCAGGTTGGACAGGTCCTTCGTGAACGGGACCGCGCCCAGTTCGCAGTAGTTGTGGCAGAGGTAGATGCCGCGGCGGGCGTCGGCGGCGCGAGGGGCTCGAGCGGCCAGTCGGCTGGCGCGTTCGGCTAGGGCTGGGTCAGGCGCGTCGTCGGACGGGACGTTGAGCTCCGCGGTGCGATCCGTGAGCATCAGCGGGGTTTCCGATCCCGGCAGCCGCATCGTGGAGGGCACCGCGTAGTGCGTGTCGATGAGCAGCGCGCGAACCCCGGAGTCGAGCTGGCCCTGGATCGTCTCGATCTGCTCACCGAACAGGTACCCGGGATAGAGGGATGACGACATGGCGTTGTGTGTGCCGGGGAACATGACCTGATCCAGGCGGAGCCCGCACAGCGAGGCGGCGCCGTTGCAGGTCAGTTTGCCTGCCGCATCGGCACGGTTTGCCGCGCGTCGGGTGGTGATCGTTAATGCCGTGGTCACCAGGACCAGCAGCACGGCGACTGTTCCACCGACGAGCAGGAGCCTGCGCCACCGCAGGCCTGGGACGTTTCCGATCGTGGCCGAGCGCAGCACCCGCAACAGCTCGGTCACGCCCAGGTAGCTGAGCCAGAGCCCAGCTGCCATGGCGATCAGCTCCAGGTTCCCGGTGGGGTCCTGAATCAGGAGCAGACCAGCCAGCAACGCGATCAGGCCGAGCGCGATCGTGCCGCGGGTGCTCTGCCGCCGGCGCTGGATCCAGCCACCGACTCGGCGAGCCACGACCGCCGGCGTGTAACTCTCACCCGAGGTCGCTGCCGCCGCGATGATCAGCCCGTACCCGGCGATCCACAAGCCGATGGTGCGCAGGTCCGCCGTGCCGTGCCAGATGGCGTCACCTACCGCCCTCGACAGCTGGGGATCTCGCACCAGATGCCGCAGCCACCATTGGCCGATCAGCAGCACGGCCACGATCGCGACGCCGTCGAAGAGCAGCACCCAGCCGAGCCGGCGGACCATGCGATTCCGGTCCCGGGCCAGCGCGACGGCGCCGAGGGCGGCGGCGAGCGCCCCGACGATGGTCCCGATCGCAATCCAGCTGATGGTGCTATCCAGCTGCCATACGCCCCATTGACCGAGCCGGTTGGTAATACCGTTCAGGCTGCCGCCCAGACCGCTCTGCGAGCTGCTGCTAGTGCCCGACGACGTGTTTCCCAGCTGCAGCGTGCTGGTGAGGACCGTGGCCGAATCCTGCAGGTCGAGCCCGGAGCCGCCACCCTGGCCCGACAGGACGGCGGCATGGATGCGGCGCACCGCAGACCGGAAGATCGACCGGAAGGTGTCGGTGTCGATCGCCGATTCGATCGCGAGCTGCAGAGCGGGCCGAAAGTTGATCGCCTGCTGGTTCCCGCTGTGCGCCAGCTGCACCGTCAGCGTCTTCGCCACTTCCTGACGAACCGCCGGGGAATCGAGGATCGCAGTCGCGCGTCCGCTGAACGTGTTGCTGTCGTACACGGTGTTCCCGGCCCACCCGGCCAGAACCCCGATCAGCAGCAGGATCCCAGCCACCACGAGCAGCGCTGCGGATCCGACCTTGCGCATCGCTCACACCGCAGCGCCCGATGGTAACGGGCAACGGTCCAACGCCGCCGCACCCGGCACGCGAGGACAGGCGCGGTTCGTCGAGCCGCCGTGCAACGCACTCCAGCACGACATACGCCCTCCACGCCGGTCCCGTGCTCCAGAGCGGGCGACGGGAATCGAACCCGCGTAATCAGTCTGGGGACTGAGACTCTGCCAAGCAAGGCTCCCGGCTGGTGCGCTGGGCGGCTATCGAGGCGGTGCAACGCGCTCGGACTTACTCAGGTCGAAGTTGCTAACGCGCTGCCGGGTCATGGCGAGCTTGCGAATCGCTCCGTAGAGCCTGGGTCGGCCAAGTCAGCCGGCAGACGTGCCATTCGCGCATAACCGCGCGCACCCGGTCAGGCTGTAATCCTGGTAGTAGGCGCATACTCGGCGTTGTGCCGACGTCGGCACAACGCCGATTGTGCCGACCTTTTGGTTGTGCCGACCTTGAGGCTGGATCGCCTGCGGGTTAAGGGATCCGCCGCCAGTAGGTCGGCACAATCCCGTTGCTCGGCCTGATGTCTGCCATCGCCGAGCGAGAGATGCGGAGCCGGCGCCGCGACCGAGGACGAGAGTCGCGACGGACCGCGTCGCGGGTTGCTTTGGCGTGTACACAGGCGAATTCGAGTCGACGGCGGCCCTCGCCACGCTCGGTTGCGCCGATCCAGGT
>CAWIUB010000049.1:0-16925 GCA_963839175.1 uncultured Actinomycetota bacterium | reverse complement strand
TGATTCGGCCGATCGCTTCGTACTGATCCAGCATCGCGATTCGCCGTTCGTGGCGGCGATCTTGCGAGAACGGCGTGGCCAAGAAGATTTCGACGAGCCGCGTCGCTTCCTCGATCGGGTGGTTGCGGGCGCCGATGCTCACGACGTTGGCGTTGTTGTGCTCACGGGCGAGGCTGGCCGTCTCGTCGTTCCACGCAAGCGCGGCACGCACGCCCCGTACCTTGTTCGCCGCGATCTGCTCACCGTTGCCCGAACCACCGATCACGACCCCGAGGCTGCCCGGCTCGGCGACCGTTCTGGTCGCGGCGTCGATGCACGGCGGCGGATAGTCGTCGTCCGGGTCGAAGGTCAGGGCTTCGCAGTCCACGGGCTCGTGACCGAGCTCGGCCAGCCGTTGCACCAGCCGGGACTTGAGCTCGAAACCTGCGTGATCACTTCCGAGAAAGACGCGCATACCCGAATCATGGCAGCAGCTCGTCGCGGACGGTCAGCACCGCAGCGACAGCTATCGGTCGGGAGATGCTGAATCGAGGTCACCGCTCGGTCTGGGGCGAGGTCGAGCGGTCGAGAGCATGCGCCGGTCGCCTGTTGAGCTACCCGCTCCGGGATGATCTTGGGGTGCAAGGCCGATCTGTGGATCAAGAGCCTCGAGACCACCGACG
Source organism: uncultured Actinomycetota bacterium (assembly GCA_963839175.1). Lineage (GTDB taxonomy): Bacteria > Actinomycetota > Actinomycetes > Mycobacteriales > Jatrophihabitantaceae > CAWIUB01. The sequence continues at coordinate 16,263 of CAWIUB010000049.1, read as the reverse complement.
CGTCGCCGCCCTAGCGCGTTCGAGTGAACGCGCATTCTTCAGCTGGTCCTAGAGTGAGCGCTGTATCAGCGAGCCGGCGCCCGCAACGCGGCCAGGGCCTTGTCGGCATGCACGTCCATGTTCAGCTCGCTGGTGATCACATCGATAGCCCGACGATCGCGGCCGATCACGAACGTGCTCCGCTTGACGGGGATCGGCCCGAAGCGCCGCTTGACACCGAACGCTCGGGCGACCGAACCGTCCCCATCGGACAGCAGTGGGTAGTCGAACGAGTGCAGGTCGCTGAACTGCTTCTGCTTGGCAACCGAGTCGGCGCTGATGCCCACCCGCTGCGCGCCGGAGGCGGCAAACTCGGCAGCCAGATCGCGGAAATGACAGCTCTCCTTGGTACACCCCGTGGTCAAGGCCGCGGGGTAGAAGAACAGCACCACCGGCCCGTCCGCAAGCACCGTGCTCAGCCGGCGCGGCACGCCGTCCTGGTCGGGCAGCTCGAAATCGGGTACCTCGTCACCTGTCTTGAGGATTCCCACGACAACCGACAGTACGGCGCATGACAGACTAGCCGGATGTCTGTGCCGAACCTCACCCGCGACGACGCCCGCGTACGCGCCGAACTGCTCTACGTCGACTCCTACGACGTCGCCCTCGACCTCACCGACGGCGGGGGTCAGCCTTCGGATCGCGGCTACCGGTCGACCACCACGGTGACGTTCTCGGCGAGCCGATCCGGTGCCTCGACGTTCCTGGACATCGTGCCCGACCGCATCCACTCGGTCACCCTGAACGGCACGCCCGTCGACGTCGCCGACTTCGAGCCGGAGAACGGCATCGTGCTCGCCGACCTGGCCCGGGAGAACGTTGTCGTGGTCGAGGCGGACATGTTCTACACGAACACCGGGGAGGGCCTGCACAGGTTCGTCGACCCGGTGGACAACGAGACCTACCTCTATTCGCAGTTCGAGACCGCTGACGCCAAGCGGATGTACGCCTGCTTCGACCAGCCCGATCTGAAGGCGACGTTCACCTTGCACGCCACCGTGCCGCACGCCTGGGAGGCGATCTCGAATGGGCGGGTGAATTCGGCAGACGATATGCCGGCCGGGAAGACGGTGCACTTCGCGACCACGCCGCGCATCAGCACGTACGTGACCGCGTTCGTCGCGGGTCCGTACCACCGGGCGACCGACCACCATGACGGCATCGACCTCGGTCTCTACTGCCGCAAGAGTTTGGCGGAGCACCTCGACACGGGCGAACTGTTCACGGTCACCAAGCAGGGATTCGACTGGTATCACGCCAACTTCGGTGTCCGGTACCCGTTCGGCAAGTACGACCAGCTCTTCGTCCCCGAGTTCAACGCGGGGGCGATGGAGAACGCCGGCTGCGTGACGTTCCGCGACCAGTACGTGTTCCGTAGCAAGGTCACCGATGCCGCCAAGGAGCGGGTCGGCGAGACGATCCTGCACGAGATGGCGCACATGTGGTTCGGCGATCTGGTCACCATGCGGTGGTGGGACGATCTGTGGCTCAACGAGTCGTTCGCCACCTACATCTCGACGTTGTGCCAGGCCTCGGCCACCCGTTGGCCGAACGCCTGGACGACGTTCGCGAACGTCGAGAAGACCTGGGGGTACCGCCAGGACCAGTTGCCCTCGACTCACCCGATCTCGATCGACGCGCCCGACGTGCAGACCGCCGAGGTCAACTTCGACGGCATCACCTACGCCAAGGGGGCCAGCGTGCTCAAGCAGCTCGCGGCCTACGTCGGCATCGAGCAATTCCTGGCGGGTTTGCGCGAGTACTTCACCGAGTACGCCTACGCCAACACGACGCTCGCCGACCTGCTCGGTGCCCTGGAGCGTTCGTCCGGGCGGGAGTTGGGCTCGTGGTCCAAGCTGTGGCTCGAGACGGCTGGTATCGACACCATCCGGCCCGAGTTCGCCTTGGACGAGGCCGGCCACTACGCGACGTTCGAGCTGACGCAATCGGCACCGACCGACGTCGCGGCGTCCAACACGCTGCGCCCGCATCGGCTAGCGATCGGGTTGTACAGCGTCGACGGGACGAGCCTGGTCCGTACCGGTCGCGTCGAGCTGGACGTCAGCGGCGAGCGGACACCCGTCGAGGACATGCTCGGCTTGAGCCAGCCCGACCTGCTGCTCGTCAACGACGAAGACCTCACGTACTGCAAGCTGCGGCTGGACGAGCGCAGCCTGCGCACCCTGCGCGATGGCGGCATCGCCCGGCTGGCCGATTCGCTGCCGCGCGCGCTGTGCTGGTCGGCGGCGTGGGACATGACGCGCGACGGCGTGCTTGCCACGCGCGACTACCTGGCCTTACTACTGTCCGGGGCCGAGGCCGAGACGGACGTCGGTCTGCTGCAGTCGATCAACCGGCACGCGCTGCGGGCCTTGGAGATCTACGCCGACCCGGGGTGGGCGCCCGAGGGCTACCAGGCTCTTGCGCAGAAGGCGCTGTCCGCGCTGCACGCCGCCGAGCCCGGCTCGGACCACCAGCTGGCGTGGACGCATGCCTTCCTTGGCGCGGCCCGCAGCGACGAGCACACCGCCGTCATCCGCGGACTGCTCGGCGGCACACACGTCGTCGAGGGGCTGAGCCTGGATCCCGAGCTGCGCTGGGCGATCATCCAGGCGCTCTGCGCCCGCGGGGCGATCGACGACGACGCGATTGCCGCGGAACTCGCCCGCGACCCGTCGGCCGCCGGGCAGCGCCACGCGGCCACCGCCCGGGCGCTTGCGCCGACCGCCGCGGCGAAGGCGGAAGCGTGGCGGAGGGCCGTCGAAGACGACTCGCTGCCCAACGCGATGCAGGAGGCGATCATCGCCGGGTTCGCCCACTCGATCCAGGGTGAGCTGTTGACGCCCTACGTCGAGCGTTACTTCGACGCGGTGCCGGACGTGTGGCGGCGGCGGTCGAGTGAAGTTGCGCAAAGCGTGGTGGTCGGCTTGTTCCCGACCTGGACGTCGACGATCACGCCCGAGACGCTGGCTGCGGCCGACCGGTTCCTGGCACGGACCGACCTGCCGGCAGCGCTGCGGCGGCTGGTCGGCGAGGGCCGGGCCGACGTGGCACGGGCCCGGCAGGCCCGCGCCACCGATGCCGCCGCAAGCCTGCCCGCCGCGCCCGAGCCACCGTGAAACTCGGCGGCGTTGCGCACCTGGGTGCTACCTGCCTCCGGCGGAGTCGGCCAGCATCCGCAGGCCGTTGACGATGCCGCCGGTCAGATCGCCGCTCGCGAATGACGCGCGCATGCCGAGCGCGGCTAGCGCGCAGGACCGGTTGGGCAGCCGCCGTGCCGAGTCCGTCCCAGTGACAATGTGCAGCACTCGCTGACCCGGCGAAATCGCGACGAGCACCGGCTCGCGCAAGCCGCCGAGCTTGCCGAACAGGCCTTCGGCAGCCGCCCGCGACGGATTTGCCAGCTCGCCCACATACAGCGAGAAGGTCAGGCCGGTCTCGCGGCTTGACAGCGTCAGCGCCTCGTCGATACGGGCCAGCTGTCGTGCGTTGAACGGGCCGGGTTGCACCCGGTCGGGCGGAGTGGGCCCATGGCCGATCTTCCCGGCATCGGGGCCGTTCGGCCTCGGCAGGCTGACGTCACCACTCACCGCTCGCACCTCCTTCGGCGGTGATCGCCGCAGCCGGGCCGGCCTCGATCGCCGGGTTGCCGGCCGGGTGTCCGGAATCGATGCTGCCGGGATGCGGCAGGTACCAGACCGCCGGATACGTCCACGGGCGGCCGGGTCGGTAGCGATTGGGCTGATGCAGCTGGCCGCGCCCGTACACGGCCGCCGCGAAGACGGCGAACACGGCCAACGGGATGCCGACGAAGACCAGAGCCGTCTGGACGATGCTCATGGCCGCCTTCCCGATGTCCGTTCCCGCCACGAACCTCTGGGTCCGCGGGCTGTGATCACCCGGCACACGGTAGCGAACCGGCGATCGTCCCGCGTCGTTGGCATGCCGTTACCGCGACCAGATCTCGGGGTGCCGGTCCCGCCACGGTGCGGCGGCCTCGACCTGGGCGGCGAGCGCCAGCAGCGGGGCGTCACCGGCTCGCCGGCCCACGAGCATCATGCCGATCGGCAGTCCTTCCTCGCTCTGGTGCAGCGGCAGGGACACTGCCGGTTGCCCGGTCGCGTTGTAGATGGCGGTGAACGGGGTGAATCGCTTCTGCCGCTCGAAGTCCTCGGCCGGGTCGCCGCCCTGCGTGAACCAGCCGATCGGACGGGGCAGCTGGGCGAGGGTCGGTGTCAACACCGCGTCGAGGTGCGCACTCGCCGCGATGCCCTGCCGAGCGTAGAGCCCGAGCATCCCGATGGCCTGCGCGTACTGGGGTCCGCTCACCGCCGCGCCCCGGGCGCGCAGGTGGCGGGTGAGCGGACGCAGCTCGCGTTCCCGCGCCGGGTCGATCGGCATCGAGCAGGCCGCCACCGTCCACACCGACTCGAAGAAGGTGATCGCGTCCGGCGGAATGGGGGCGGTCACGTCGATGACCTCATGGCCGAGCCCGGCGAGCAGCGCGCTCGTCCGTTCCCATGCTGCGCGCACCTGCGGGTCGATCTCGCTCTCGATCGGCGAGTCGATGAACCGGCCGATGCGCAGGCGTCCGGGCTCGCGGTCGCACCAGCCGAGGAACGTTTCGCCAGCTGGCAGCGGCGGCAACGGGTCCGGGTCACCCGGCTGCGGGATGGCCACCGCGTCCAGGAACGCCGCGGCGTCGCGGACCGTGCGGGCCAGTGGCCCGTACACCCCGAGCCGGGACGAGTCGATATCCAGCGGGCCGCGCGATACCCGGCCCCGCGGGGGCTTGAAGCCCACCAGGCCACAAACGCTGGCGGGAATGCGGATGGATCCTCCACCGTCGCTGCCCTGCGCAATCGGGACCAGCCCTGCCGCGACAGCGGCGGCGGCCCCACCGCTGGAACCGCCCGCCAGCCTGGTCATGTCCCACGGGGTGCGGGCAGGCGGGCCGATATCTGTCTCGGTGTAGCAGGGCAGGCCGAACTCCGGGGTGGCCGTCTTGCCGAGGCTGATCGTCCCCGCCGCGCGCAGCAGGTCCACCACATAGTCGTCTATCTCGGGCACGAACTCCGTGAATAGCGCCGAGCCGAGTTTGGTGGGCACGCCCTTGGTCAGGTTGAGGTCCTTGATCGCCGTGGGCACGCCAAGCAGTGGCGGCAGCCGTGTCTGGTCGTCGGCGCTGAGGAGGTCATGCTCGGCCTGTTTGGCCTGCTCCCGGGCGGCCTCGGCCGTGACGGTGACGAACGCGCCGAGCTGGTCGTCGAGGCGGGCCACCCGGTCGAGCACGTGCTCGACCAACTCGACCGGACTCACCTCGCGGCGCCGGACGGCGGCGGCGGCTTCGAGCGCCGTCAGATCATGCAGCTCGCCCATGCCGTGCACGGTAGGGCACGTCGCTCAGGACGCCGGGACGACCTGAGCGTCGAGCCGGCTGTTCAGCCGGTCCAGGGCGAGATACCGCTGCCACGCCGGATCGCGTTTGGCCCAGCCGAGCACGACAGCCACCGTTGCTGGTGGCTGCTTTGGATGAGTCCCGAGGTGCCAGCCGAGTTCGTTGATCAGCCGGTCACCTTTTCGATGGTTGCAGCGGGCACACGCCGCGACGACGTTCGTCCAGACGTGCTGCCCGCCCCTCGAGCGCGGTCGCACGTGGTCGATCGTGTCGGCCTTCACTCCGCAGTAGACGCAGACGTGGCCGTCGCGGTCCAGCACGGCCCGCCGGGTCAGCGGCACCTCGCGGTGGTACGGCACCCGGACGTAGTGCGCGAGCCGGACGACGGTGGGCACCTGGATCGCGGCCTTCTGCGAACGCATCACCTCGTCGCCCGCTTCGACCACCACGGCCTTCTCGGCCAGCACCAGAACGACGGCACGACGCAGCGGGACGACGCACAACGGCTCGTATGTCGCGTTGAGTACCAGCGCCCCCGACACGTCGACCACCTCCGGTTCGCACATCAGTCAACCGGACGCGGCGCTCGCGCGCACGTGGTTAGCAGGTATCCCGCGCCCGGGAGTGTCGCGCTCCTTCGCCGGGCTATGTCAAACCACCGCAATCCTGGCTCGCTGGCGGCTCAGCCCGGGCACCGGGACAATGACCGGGTGCCGCCGCAAGATGCCCAGCCGACCGAGGCCGCCGGATCGTCCGAGCCCGCCGGCGCACCCACCACCCTGTACGACGCGATCGGCGGGGAGCCCACGTTCCGCCGGCTGATCGACGTCTTCTACGCCGGCGTCGCCAGTGACCCGGTGCTTCGTGCGATCTACCCGGAGGACGACCTGGGCCCGGCCGCCGAGCGGCTGCGGATGTTCCTCATCCAGTACTGGGGCGGCCCCAACACCTACTCGCAGGTGCGGGGCCATCCCCGGCTGCGGATGCGGCACGCCCCGTTCGCGGTCAACATCGCGGCCCGCGACGCATGGCTGCGCCACATGCGTGCGGCGCTGGACATGCTCGAACTGCCCACGCAGTACGACGCACAGCTGTGGCGCTACTTGACGGCTGCCGCCGACTCGCTGCGCAATACCCCGGGATAGCTGCGCAAGCGGCCGTCCCGTACCGTTTTGCCCGGCCGTCCCCTGCAAGCGCTTGCGACGCCGACAATCACGGAAGAGGTAACCGGATGAGTGCTGTTTCCGCGCCGCACGTTGACGCGCCTTGGTGGCGATCTGCGGTCTTCTATCAGGTCTATCCCAGGAGCTTCGCCGACGGGAACGGCGACGGCATCGGCGACCTGACGGGCCTGACATCGCGGCTGGGCTACCTGGCCGACCTCGGGGTGGACGCGTTGTGGCTGAGCCCGTTCTACCGATCTCCGATGGCCGACGGCGGGTACGACGTCGCGGACCCCTGTGACGTGGACCCGATGTTCGGGACCCTGGCAGACTTCGACCGGCTGGTCGAGGCCGTGCACGCCCGCGGCATGCGGATCACCGTCGACATCGTCCCCAACCATTTCAGCGACCAGCATGCGTGGTTTCGGGAGGCGCTTGCTACCCCGCCGGGCAGCCCCGAACGCGCGCGGTTCATCTTTCGGGAAGGCCGCGGCGAGCACGGCGAGCTGCCACCGAACAACTGGCCCTCAGCGTTCGGCGGGCCGGCCTGGCACCGCATCGTCGAGGCTGACGGGCGGCCCGGCCAATGGTATCTGCACCTGTTCGCTCCAGAGCAACCGGACCTGAACTGGGAGAACCCGGAAGTGCCGGCTGAATTCGACCGGATCATGCGGTTCTGGCTCGACCGCGGCGTCGACGGCTTCCGGGTCGACGTCGCGAACGCCATGGCCAAACCCACCGGACTGCCTGACATCGACCGCGCAGTGCTCGCCGACCTCGCGGAAAGCGGCATGCATTCTGACAGGGATCCTCGCTTTGACCAAGACCACGTGCACGATTACCTGCGCGGCTTCCGCCGCGTACTAGATGCCTATGACGGGGATCGAATGGCCGTTGGCGAGGCGTATATCGCCGACACCAAACGACTCGCGCGCTATGTGCGGCCGGACGAGTTGAACCTGGCGTTCAACTTCCTGCTGATCAAAGCCGACTGGAACGCCGAGCAGTTCCGGTCGGCCATCGACCGCTCACTGGACGGAATGGCCGAGGTCGGGGCCCCCTGCACCTGGGCTCTGTCCAACCACGATAACCCCCGGCACGTCACCCGCTACGGCGGTGGACCCGTCGGGCTGGCCCGGGCTCGGGCGGCCGCGTTGCTCAAGCTGGCGCTGCCCGGCGCTGTCTACCTGTACAACGGCGAGGAGCTGGGGCTGCCCAACGTCGACGATCTGCCCGACTCGATGCTGCAGCACCCGACCTGGGAGCGCAGCGGCCACACTGACCGCGGCCGTGACGGCGAGCGGGTCCCCCTGCCGTGGTCTGGCTCCGGACCGCCGTTCGGCTTCACGTCGGGCGCGTCGACGTGGCTGCCCATGCCGGAGTCCTGGGCCCGGCTGACCGTCCAGGCGCAGCTGACTGATCCCGGTTCGACGCTCGTCCTGTACCGGCGGGCGCTCGCGCTGCGCGCGGCGTGGAGCGAGGTGCGTGACGGCGACTTCGGCTGGATAGCGGGGCCGAATGGCAGCCTGGCGTTTCGTCGCGGCGCGGACCTGATCGTCGCGGTGAACTTCACTGATCGCCCGGCAGTGCTGCCACCCGGCGAGGTGGTGCTTGCCTCGGCGCCGGTCGGTGAGGACGGCGTGCTGCCGGCCAACACCGGGGTGTGGCTGCGGCGGACTGCCAAGGTTTGACGCGCAGGGCGCAGCAGGGGCGCCAGATCGTTGGGCGCGTTCTTACGATCGGCCAGCGCGTCGCGCATCCGCGTCAGCAGGCGGGCTCCCGGCAGGCTCGTCGGCGTACTCGGCGAGCACGGCTCGTTCGTCCAGGGTGAGCCGACGGGGGCGGTCGGTGCGGAAGTCGAAGGTGACCAGCGTGGTGTTGGCGGTGGCCGCTCGCGCATCGCCGTCGAACACGTCGTAGAGCACACGGAAGGACGCGGCCCGCACGTTGTCGACCCACATCTCCACTCGCAGCGGTTCAGGGTGGTACACGACCGGTTGCAAGTACGTGATCTCATGATGTGTTACCACTGTGCCGCGATCGAACGACTCGTCGTAACGGTCGAAGAACATCGCGACCCGCGCCTGCTCCAGGTACGCGAGGTAGGCCGCGTTGTTGACGTGCCCGTACGCGTCCATGTCCGACCACCGCATGGCGCAGCGGGCGACGAAGCGGGCCAACCGGCACCTGTCCTTAGTCGCGGGTCAGCTTGCGATAGGTCACGGCGTGCGGCCGGGCCGCCTCGGCGCCTAGGCGCTCCACCTTGTTCCTCTCGTACGAGTCGAAGTTGCCCTCGAACCAGAACCACTGGGCGGGATTCGTGTCCGTGCCCTCCCACGCCAGGATGTGTGTAGCTACCCGGTCGAGGAACCACCGGTCGTGACTGGTAATCACCGCGCAGCCGGGAAACTCGAGCAGGGCGTTCTCCAGCGAGCCCAAGGTCTCGACATCCAGGTCGTTCGTCGGCTCGTCAAGCAGCAGCAGATTGCCGCCCTCCTTGAGGGTGAGCGCGAGGTTGAGCCGATTTCGCTCGCCACCCGAGAGCACCCCGGCCGGCTTCTGCTGGTCTGGACCCTTGAAGCCGAAGGCCGACACGTACGCACGTGACGGCACTTCCACGTGACCGACCTGGATGTGGTCCAGTCCGTCGGAGACGACCTGCCAGACGCTCTTGGCGGGATCGATCCGGGAACGTTCCTGGTCCACGTAGCTGATCTTGACCGTTTCCCCGACCTTGACCTCACCGGAGTCGGGCTGCTCAAGGCCCACGATCGTCTTGAACAGCGTGGTCTTGCCAACCCCGTTCGGCCCGATGATTCCGACAATCCCGCCGCGCGGCAGCGAGAAGGACAGGTCCTTGATCAATATCCGTCCATCGAAGCCCTTGTCCAGGTGGCTGACCTCGACCACCACCGATCCCAGCCGAGGGCCCGGTGGGATCTGAATCTCCTCGAAATCGAGCTTGCGGGTCTTATCCGCTTCGGTGGCCATCTGTTCGTAGCGCTGTAAGCGTGCCTTGCTCTTCGCCTGACGGCCCTTGGCGTTCTGCCGCACCCAGTCCAGCTCGTCACGCAGCCGCTTCTGCAGCTTCTGGTCCTTCTTCCCCTGCACGTCCAGCCGCTCGGCCTTCTTCTCGAGGTAGGTCGAGTAGTTGCCCTCGTACGGGTATGCGCGACCCCGGTCGAGTTCCAGGATCCATTCCGCCACGTTGTCGAGGAAGTACCGGTCGTGGGTGACCGCGAGGATGGTGCCCGGGTACTTGGCCAGGTGCTGCTCGAGCCATTGCACACTCTCGGCGTCGAGGTGGTTGGTCGGCTCGTCCAACAGGAGCAGGTCGGGCTGTTCGAGCAGCAGCCGACACAAGGCCACCCGGCGACGCTCGCCTCCGGACAGGTGGTCGACAGGTTCGTCCCCGGGCGGGCAGCGCAGAGCGTCCATGGCCTGCTCGATGCGGCTGTCGAGTTCCCAGCCGTTCGCGTGCTCGATCTTCTCCATCAGGTCACCCTGCTCGCCGAGCAGCGTGTCGAAGTCGGCATCGGGCTCCCCCATCGCCGCTGACACCGCCTCGAATCGCGACAGCCAGCCGCGCAGTTCGGCGACTGCATCCTCGACGTTTTCCCGCACGGTCTTGGTTTCCTGCAACGGTGGCTCCTGCTGCAGCAGGCCGACGCTGTAGCCGGGCGACAACACAGCATCGCCGTTCGAGGGGTGGTCGAGTCCGGCCATGACCCTCAACACCGTCGACTTGCCTGCCCCGTTCGGGCCGAGCACGCCGATCTTCGCTCCCGGCAGGAATGACAGCGTCACGTCGTCCAAGATCAGCTTGTCGCCGACCGCCTTGCGCACCTTGCGCATTGTGTAAATGAACTGAGCCACTGTCCGTCCTCGCTGAACTCCGCCTGTGCGGCGCCGTGCTGATCGTCGACGCCCTGCCTGCCTCCATTGTCCCAGTCCTCGCGGGCCGGCTCGCCACCCCCACGGCGTCGGGGAGGTTGACGAGCCGGCGCCTCGACCCGGGTCAGCCGACAGAGGCGAGTACGGGCGCCTCGGCAGGCTCGATCCGCTCGTCGGTGAGATCCGGCGGCATGCCCTCGTCGTCGAGCTGCACCGTCGTGACGGGGTAGTTGCGCGTCACCTTCGTGAACGACGACACGCCACGGGCCAGGTCCTGACCCACCGCCACCGCGTCCATCTCGTAGCTCGCCCGGGAGATCTCGTCCTTCACGTACTCGTGGCAGTAGTAGCGCCCGGTCGCCACCACCGGCTGCCCCTTGCGCAGCGACTTGGTGACGTTCTCGGCCATGCCGCGCCAGCACGTCACGGTGACGAACAGCCGCTCGTTGTCCCTCCACTCGCCGGTCTCGCGGTCGAATCGCCGCGACGTCGACGCGATGCGGAAGCTGGCCACCGGCACGCCGGAATTCGTAGTGCGCAGCCGCGGGTCGCCGACCACGTTGCCGACGATCGTGAGGTAGGTGTCGTTCATTGCCATCTCCTGTCTGTCTCCGGTTCGTCCGGTGCCCCGTCTGGGCGTGCTCATCAGGCAACCAGGACCACGCCCGGCAATCGACGGGCGCGTGCGAACTGTGGACGACGCGGCCACCTGTGGACGACGGCGGCAGATTCTGTCGGTGTGGTGCGCTAGCGGGTGTTAGCCGCGGAACGTCCGCCGATACGCGTTAGGCGATGTGCCGACCACTCGCACGAAGTGGTGGCGCAGCATGGCCGCACTGCCGAACCCTGATCGGCGGGCCACCGTTTCGATTGGATCGTCGCCAGCTTCGAGGAAGGTGCGCGCCCGCAGAATGCGCTGGTGGGTGAGCCACGTGTGCGGCGTGGTGCCGGTCTCGGCGATAAATCGGCGAGCGAAGGTCCGGCCGCTCATCGCCGCCAGCGCAGCCATCGACTCGACTGTGTAGTCGGTCTCCAGGTCGGCCGCGAGCTCGTCCAGGAGGGGTGCCAGCGTCTCGGCCTGGTGCGCCCGTACTGGCGCAGCGACGTATTGAGCCTGGCCTCCGTCGCGATGGGCCGGCATCACCATCCGGCGCGCGACGATGTTGGCGATGCGCTCGCCGTAGTCCTGGCGGATGAGGTGGAGGCACAGGTCGAGGCCGGCCGCGGTGCCCGCGCTCGTCAGGACCGGCCCGTCGCATACGTAGAGCACGCTCGGGTTCACCCGGGCAGCTGGGAAGGCCGCGGCGAGGTCCGCCGCATGGCGCCAATGGGTGGTGCAGTTGCGGCCGTCGAGCAGTCCGGCGGCGCCGAGGACGAACGCCCCCGAGCAGATGCTCATCACTCGCGCGCCGCGCTCTACCGTGCGCCTCAGGGTGTCGAGGACGGCAGGCGGGTGGCCGTCCACCTCGGTGCCGCTCGCTGGGACGATGACCAAATCGGCCTCACCTGCGCGATCGAGCCGGTGCTCGCTGGACAGCGTCCAGCCCATTGCGGTGCGAACCGGCCGGCCATCGACAGTGACGACCGCAAAGTCGTAGCCGGGCACGCCTTCGTCGGAGCGATCGAGGCCGAACCCCTCGCAGGCGACTCCCAGTTCGAACGGCTGGACACCGGGGAGGGCGATCGCTACGACTGATCTGATCGCCATGGATCGAGCCTCCCACGAGTTTGGCAGCAAATCAACGGAGGCTGGCATTTCTGCCACTGGTGACAGTATCTATACGGTCGGAGAATGTTTGCCATGATCGTTCTCATCGTATTCTTCGGGCTGATGGTTCTGCTCGCGCTCGCTTGCCTCGCCGGGCTCGGCACCGATTCCCGCGACCCGGAATGGTCGTTGTTCCGCGCCCCGCGGGAGGGGCCGCCCACGCTGGACCGCCGAATGCGCCCGCGCTACTAGACTCCGGACCGCGAAGCTGCGACATCTGCCCCCGTAGCTCAGCGGATAGAGCAGGTGCCTTCTAAGCACTTGGTCGCAGGTTCGATTCCTGCCGGGGGCACCAGCCCAGCGTTTCTGGGGGGTAGAACGGTCTGGCACACCAGCGAGGCGTTGGCACAGAGGTCAGCGACACGGTAAGTTCACCCCCCATGGATGCGCGTTGGCAGCCGTTCGCGAGGGACTTCAGCAACTATCTGAAAGCCCGCAACTGCGCCCCGCAGACTCTCATCGTCTACCACCGCGGCGTCGTGGGCCTGGCGAACTATCTGTCCACTACGGACCGCAACCCGGCCCCGACCGAGGTCACCCGCCGCGACGTCGAGGCCTATCTACGGCACCGGTTGGACACCCCGCACCGACGCACTGGTAAGCCGATCAAGCCCGCCACCGTGAGCGTCGAGTACCGGGCGCTGCAGCAGTTCTGGAAGTGGATGGTGCGGGAGGAGGAGATCGGCCAGAACCCGATGGACGGCGCGGAGGCGCCGATCATCCCTGAGCAGCCGGTGCCCGTCCTGGAGGTGCAGCAACTGCGAGCGCTGCTGGATACGTGCAAGGGCAACGGCCTCATCGAGCGCCGCGATAACGCGATCCTGCGGCTCCTCATCGACACCGGCGGACGTCTGGGCGAGATCGTCGCCCTGACCGTCGATGACGTGGACTTCGACGCCGGTGTCTGCCACGTCGTCGGAAAGGGTCGCCGCGGCCGCGCCCTGCCATTCGGCCAGGCCACAGCCTTGGCGCTGGGCCGCTACCTGCGGAGCCGGGACAAAGCGGCCACGGCCTATCTGCCGAATCTATGGCTTGCGGAGAAGGGCAAGGGAACGCTAGGCGAGGACGGAGTGCGATTGATGGTTCGGCGCCGCGGTCGCGAAGTCGGCATCGAAGGTCTACACCCCCACCAATTTCGGCATACCGCAGCTCACCGGTGGCTGGCCGAAGGCGGCGGCGAGACTGACCTGATGCGCATCATGGGCTGGAAGAGCCCACAGATGCTGCGCCGCTACGGCGCGAGCAAGGCGGACGAGCGAGCCCGAGATGCGCATCGACGCATGGGGTTGGGCGACAGACTATGACGAGACGCATGCCGCGGGCCAAAGGATTTTGGCGCCGCCGTCGGCCAGTCGCCTACGGTCGATAGTGTCTCCTATCCCCCGTTGGGAATCCGGGACCAGCTTCTTCCCGGCCGCCGATACCTCTTCCGTGATGCGCTGGTTCGACTTCCCCTCGGCGAGTTCGACTTCCCCTCGGCGAGCCGGCCCAGCACCTCCACCTCCACCTCGCGGGCGGTCAGCGGCTCGACCAGACCGGGCAGCGCCGCGGCCCCCGAACGCCCGGGGCAGTGTGCTTCTCGTCGAACGCGTGAAGCAGCCGGGCCAGGTAGTCGAGCGGGACTGCCCGGGCCGCGGCCCGTTTCCTCACGCTGGGACGCGATCACCTTGCTGAGCAGGCCCGCATCGGCGCGCCCTCGTCGGCGAAGACCCGGACGTAGCCCTGTGGCAGGCGAGGGTGAGCGCGTCGGCCAGGGCGTCCACCGCGGCGGTGTCGTCACCGCTGGCTGAGAGGCCAGCGCCTGCACGCGCAGCTCGATGATGCTACCGACGCGGCGTTGGCCGGCCGCCGCCGCGTGTAGCCGCTGCAGCAGCGGGAATGCCTGGCCGGGAAGATCTTGCACGAGAAGCACGCCGGTGCACCTTCGTGCCCGATACCGGAAGCTGGCCACGGAAGATTCCACCGGATGTGCACCTTCGGGTGACGCCTCGACCCGCCATCGTTCATAGCGTTCCAGGCGACAGAGACGCTACCGCGAGGAGGACGGCAATGGCGCCCGCGCTGTACGAGATCCGTGTCGAGGGCGTCTTCGACCGCGGTTGGGCGGCCTGGTTCGAGGGCTTGCAGATCACCAGCGAACGCCGGCAGACGGTCATCTGCGGCTTGTTCACCGATCAGCCGGCGCTGCACGGGCTGCTGACCAAGATCCGCGACCTGGGGCTCTGCCTGATCACTGTGCGTCGGCTCGACCCGGAGGAAAGCCGACACGGACAAGAAGGGTTGCGCCAATGACCGGCCAGTCGGCTGTGGTGACCCTTCGAGCCTACGGGTACGAAGCGAGATCGGATGGCCTCGGCAACGTGCACGCTCGAGTGTGGAATCGCCACCCTGACAGGACGGCCAGCTGGCATTGGGCGCAGGTACCCACCGACCCGCCCGGCCTGCTCGGCTGGCTGGCCGAGTCCGGGGTGGGATGACCGACACCGGTGGAAGGGGGGTCGTCGACATGAGCAGCTACGGCGTCAACCATGACACGGCTGCCGAAGCCCGCGCCGCCGTGCCGACGATGGCGTTCTTGCTGTTGCTGGTGACGTTCCGCGCGATCGTGATCCCGATCACCGCGCCGCCCAGTTGCGGCGGGGACTGGACAGCTGGCAACGCGAACTCGGCGATCTCAGTGGCTAAGCCAGGCCCGGGTGATCCAGGGACTTGACAGCCGATCCGGAACTGGACCGCGTTGTAGGTGCGCGTGAAGTCGGCCGGATTCACCCGCAGGTGCAGCTGGAATGAGGTATTCGCCCCTTCGACGGCACCGCTGGCCAGCTCCAGCGGATCGTCGCCCGCGATCCGAATCTGGAACGAGTCGTGGCGCAGCTGCCGCAGGCCTGCGTTCAGTGCCCGGTAGCGCGGCCCGTCGGTTATCACACCGGGATGCAGGTCGGTGCGTCGCAGCGTGGGCAGGACGCCGACCAGAGCAGGCCGCCCGCCGCGACCGCCGGCCGCGTCCGCGACACGCCCGAGCAGCTGGGTCAACTCGCCGCCGAGAGCGGTAAACGGGTTCCCGGCGAGCAGCGTCGGGGAGGCATTCAGCTCCAGGTTGAAGCGATCCAACTCGAAGATGATCCGGGGATCGACGGCCGCGGCGCGGACCGGCTGGTTTTGCGGCCGCGGCCGGGCCTCGCCGTCGACCAGGAACAACTCAGTTCGGCACCGACCGTGGCCGGGCCGACTCCGAAACCCGGCCGTTGAGCAGCTCGCCGAGCGCCAGCAGGCACTGCTGCAGCCGCTCCGGAACCGCGCGTAGTCAGGTTCATCAAACGCATCCCGGTCGATCCGCTTCCCCATCCCCGATCCTCACCCTGACTCGCGCAGCGGCTAGCCCCACCACTGCCACGGCATTTCGTCGGGCACCGCGATACGCCGCCCGGTCAGCGAGGACGACAGGATCCGCACGTAGCGGGTCTTGGCGCCGGGCGCCCACGGGTACAGCGGCAGCCGGCGCACACGTGCCAGGTCATCCGGATCGGTGACCTCGGTGGCCTCTCCCCGGACCAGTACGCTCCAGCCCGTTCGCGTTGCCTCCTCGGCCCCGTCGACCTCGAATGCGACAAGCGCGCCGCGGCCGGCAACGTCCAGCTTGGTCCCCTCGTCGGTACGAAACAGCACGGTGTGCCGGTCCAGCACGAAGTTGACCGGAAGCGCGATCGGCCCCCGGTCATCGACCAGCACGACCCGGCCCAGCTGCTGCCCGGACAGCAGCCCCAAACACTCGGACCTCGTCAGCTCCTGCCAGCCGACCTCGGACACGACCCTCACCTCTTCAGTCCCCGCGCGGCACCGCCGGCCGCGGCTCATCCACAAACCGCCTCACCCACCGCTGTCAACGTCGAGGATCGTCCACGGTGTCCTGGAAAACGCGGGCCCAATGGCCCCATCCCGTCAGGACGATCGCCCCTACTCACCAACGCGATTCTCTTGCAGAAGTAGCACGCACCTAATTT
>CAWIUB010000048.1:0-71748 GCA_963839175.1 uncultured Actinomycetota bacterium | reverse complement strand
TCAAGAAATCTGTGGCGTAACGCAGCTCACGTCAGCGACTTCCTTTCCAGGCGCTTCGAGTGCAATGGCGCGGACTTACGGTTACAACCGAGCCTCGGAGGCGGACGCCCGTGGTTCGAGGTCTGCGCATCCGGCCGGGACAAAATGGCCAGAGCCCCACGGAGATCCCTCCGCGATCGATTTGTGGGCAGTCGTGTCTACTGGTCGCTCGCATGGCAGGCTATGGCACGAGCCATATCGTCAGATTTGAATGACATGCGGCTCGGCGCCTTTCGCCGCATCTGGTCTTTGCCACAACAAGTGACAGATAAGGCCGATAATTGGACTCGAAACTCTAGAGGAAGATACTCCCAGAATGGGAGCCGACAAGTCGCGATATGGAAGGGATTCACCTCAGAAATTGTACCGAGGCTCACGCGCCGCGAGTCCAGCTGGCCGAACCGAGCCCTGCTCCTTTAGGGCTAAGCGGTATCGAGGACCCCGCGACCCATCCTCGTCGTTGTCATATCCGCATGCCTCTCGCAGAACCAGGAGTTCAGCGCCGCCGTTTGCTCAAAGGGATGACCCACCACAGCAGGGTAATGGCCAGACCCACGATGCCGGCCACAATCCCGGCGGCCAGGTCGCTTACTACGTCGGAGATCACGAAGTACGTACCCAGGGTAATCGCAGCTGAGAGTGGCACCAGCCCCATGATGACCTGGCGGTTGACCGATCGCTTGAAGGCCGCCCGGTCGGGCAAGGGGCTCATGAGCCGGTGCTGGGCCGCCGGGGCGATGAATAGCAACAGGCTGATCAACGCGCATATGAACGTCGCCACGTACACCGCGTTGTCTAGCCGACTGATCCGGGTATAGCCCGAATTGAACGGGAGGGCTATCAGGAAGGCCACTAGGATCAGGGTGCCGGGCAACAGCAGGCGGATTTCGCTCAGGAGGTCGGTGAGATCCTCGTCGGACGGGGCGGGAGATTGCGCGGGCATGGGCGTAGTCATGGTGCTCCTTCGGTTGGACGGCGGGACGCTGCGATCATCTCGCCGGCCGACGAGTCTAACCGCACCTAACTCCTCGACTCGTGCTGCCCGATTGATTCGAGGCCGACAAGTTCATTAACGAAGTAGAGAACTGCCAGCGCAATCGGGAAGAGTGGATGCGACCATACAAGGCTCGAAAGGCTTGGCACCGCCACTGACGACGATGAGAAAGAGGTTGCTTGACAAGAGCAGGGTGCATTCTGCCGCGTTCGCCTCGGATCTCGGCTTGACAGTCGGGGCGGATGGCACGTCAAGTTCCTGGAGCCCGACCTGGCGCCGGACGCCCGCGATTCCCTTGCCGCGGGTCGCATCGCGGCCTACATGGGCGAGCAGCGGTACGCCACCATCGCCGACGGAATGCGCGCCCAGGTGTCCGAGCTGACCCTGGCTTGCCCGCCGGTCCTACGGTCGCCGTCGTCTCCGGCGGCAACGTCGACCCAGCATTGCTTGCCGAGCTGGTCAGCCAACCGCGCCAAGCCTGAATTTGTGCACGGTTACGCGTCGACGGAGTTTGGGTCGGTGGCATTGCATCCCAGGTGAGTGGCATTGCCGACGTGCGGCCTGTCTGACACCACCTAGGACAGCTGCGCCGGAAAGCTCTAGTTCGCACAGACCTAGGTCCGCATCGCGGGATACATTGAGTTGGCACCGGACGTCCAGCGCCGGCCAGGACCAAGCAGGTGGCCGTCATGCGTAGATATCTTGTCGTCGCGAACCAGACCCTGCAGCGTGCGGAGCTACGGGAAGCGCTCCGCAAGCGGATTGAGGCGGGACCAAGCTCCTTCTACGTGCTCGTCCCGAACACCACCGCGGCGAACTATCCGGAGCCCGCGGCCGCGGCTGAGGCCCTCCAGCCGAGCATGACGTGGTGGATGACGGACTACCGCCGTCCCGCCAGCGACGAGCAGGCGAGCGCGCAGGCCCGGCAACGGCTCGACGAGATGCTGGCTGACCTCGATGGGCTGGGAGTCCCCGTCGAGGGTGATCTCGGCAGTCCCGATCCTCTCGAGGCCATGGACAAGGTGTTCAGCGATCATGCGTTCGACGAGATCATCATGGCCACGCTGCCCCGGCACGTCTCGCGCTGGCTCCGGGCCGACCTGCCCCACCGGGCCGAGCGCCGGTTCAGGCTGCCGGCCACGACCATCATTACGAAGCGCTGATCGCGAGCAACGTTCGGCGTCGTTGGCCTTGGCGACAATGACGACGCCATTGTCATTGATCGCCTTCGGGTTGGAGTTGCCGGGCCCCGGTCATCTCCTGTTGCAGCGCAAGAAACGGCCGACCGCGCCAGTGCTCGCCGCCTCCAGCCGGTGATGTGGAGTCGGGTATACGGCCGCTTGCCCGCGGGCAGCGCGCTGGAGCAATCCTTCGCCGACGGACCGTGCGCCAGCTGATCGACCGCCCTCGCAGGTAGCAGCCGAGGAGCGAAGCAAGAAGCGCTGGGCGGCGCGGCAGCTCTGCCTGTTTCTGGGCCGATCCGGCGATCCTGGTCAGGCCTCCCTGCGCGGAATAGGATCGGCCCTACGGACGAGGCGTCTGCGAGGCGCCACGAATGAGGTCAACGAGTCCAGTAAGCCCGCAGACCACTGCTGACGCAGATGCCGCCGCACCTACCGTCGCTGTACGAATCGACCGGAGCGGCGGATGCTGATCATGGCTGACCCAACCATCATTCTCGTTCACGGAGCGTTTGCGGACGCGTCGAGCTGGAGCCGGCTCTACGCCGAGCTGGCAGGAGAGGGGCTGTGCGCCCGGTGGCCTACATAGATGAATCGAACGATCGAGGATCACGACCGGGCCCCACCAAGATCATCTTCTAGTGCGATGGTCACCTCCGCGACCCGCGGCGCGGCCAGCCACCTCAACGAATGCACCCGCCCGGCCGTGCGCGATCAGCTAGCACCGCGCGAGCCCGTGCCGCGCCACGTGTGCCCATTGCCCTAAGCGGCCTACGTGAAGTTGTGCACGTAACGCTCAGGTGGCGCTGGCGTGGAATCCCAGGCGGAGGGTAATGAAGGTGAGGATCTCGAACACCGAGCTGAGCAAGCCAAGACGATCGTGAAGGTGCGGATGGATCGCCGGTTTCAGGTGCGTGGCCGTCCGGGTTGCCCGGGGTCGACGCTGCCAGGTCAGCAACCCGACTCGGCTGGCGCAGGAGATATGCGACTGGCTGGACGCCTCCTTCGCCAGCAGGGGCAGGACGTTTGGAGGACGCTGTGAGCGCATCCACCGCCGGGAGGGGTGGCCGGATCGTGGTCGCCGGGGCGGGCTACGCAGGGTTGCACGTCACCTTGCGCCTGACGGCCAAGCTGCGCAACAACCCCGTGGTTGAGCTGACCCTGGTCGACCGGCACGACTACCACCAGGTGCTCACCGAGCTGCCCCGCGTCGCCGGCGGCACCCGCGCCGCCGACGCGGTGCGCATCCCGCTGCAGGACGTGCTGGCCAAGCGGGTCCGCTTCGTCCAGACCGAGATCAGCCGTTTTGACTGGCCCGGCCAGCGGCTGCTCACCGGGGCTGGGCCAATCGGCTGGAGCCGGCTGGTGCTGGCGCTGGGCAGCCGGCCCAACGACTTCGCCATCCCCGGCCTGGCCCAGCGCGCCCTGTCGCTGTACTCGGCCAGCGACGCTGAGCGGGTGTGGGCGGCGGTCAACAAGGCGCTCGACGACGCCGCGGCCGCCGCCGACCCCGAGCGACAGCGCCGCCTGGCGACCGTGGTGGTCGGCGGCGGCGGCGCCACCGGGGTTGAGCTGGCCGGCGAGCTGGCCGAGATGCTCCCCGAGGTGGCCAGCGGCCACGGCCTGGCGCCCGACCGGCCCGCCGTGCTGCTTGTTGAGGCTGGCCCCACCATCCTGGCCGGCTCCTCGCCGCAGCTGATCGACAATGCGACCAGGATCCTTTCTGACCTGGGCGTGCAGGTCCGCACCAACGCGATGGTCGCTGCCGCGACCGAGGAGGGCTTCCGGCTCAAGGGCGGCCAGCTGGTGGAGGGCGGCGTGTTCGTCTGGGCGGGTGGGGTGAAGGCGCCCGAGCTGGTGGTGGGTTCGGGGTTGCCGATCGGCCACAACGGCCGCGTCAAGGTCGACCGGTACCTGCGCGTGCTGGACCACCCGGAGGTCTATGTCGCCGGCGACCTCGCGTCGGTGACCGATCCGCGCACAGGGCACGTGCTGCCGCCGCTGGCGCAGCTGGCGCTGGAGGAGGGCGAGACGGTGGCCCGCAACCTGGACGCGGAGCTGGAGGGCCGGCCACTGGAGGCGTTCACCTTCCATGACAAGGGGTTCGTCGTCTCGGTCGGGACCCGCCGCGGGGTCGCCGAGATCGCCGGAATCACCAGCGGCGGCCGGCTGGCCCACCTGCTCAAGGACATCATCGAGTGGGAGTACCGCCAGTCCGTCACGCACCTGCGCGGCTGGGACCCACTAGCCCGGTAACCGCTGCCCATCCTCCGGCTCCGGAGCAGAACCTCGCCCCGGGGAGTCCGCTGTGCGTGAAGTAGTTCGCGACGGCGGGCAGTTGGCTCGGATCGGGGTGTTCGAGGTCGAGCCCCGGCACGTGGAATGAGTGACCGGCGTGCGCTGCGCACACCTCGTCGACGGCTGCGAGGAAGGTGGCGTGATCGGTAGCGCGGGCTGCGCAGGACGCTTGGGTCACAGGTTGCTCCGGCGGGCAGCGGATCGGCCGAGGATGCCGGTCGGTCGGTGCCAGGTGATGTCTGGGAACCGGTGGTGCAGCGTGTCAGGGTCGGCGGTCATGTCGGTGGTGTCCATGACGATCGCCGCGGAGGCTTGCCGCGCGAATGCCGGGGCGAGCGGTGCCGCTGCTTTGGCGAGGAATCGAAGGGCACCGCGCGGGATGTGCTGGATCTTGGTGGCGTCGAACAGCTGGGCGAACTGGACCATGGTGAGGTTGTCCGGTCCAGCGATGTCGATTGCCTGGTTGCGCAGCGTCGGGTCGGTGATCGCTCGCTCGACGAGCATGGCGACGTCGCGGGCCGAGACGAAGTTGATCGGGTTGGTGCCCTGGCCGAACACCACGGCGGGGCCGCCGGCGGACAGCTTGCCGCCGATGACACCGGCCCAGGTCTCGAGGTACGCGGCGGGCCGGAGCACCGTCCAATCCAGACCGCTCGCGTACAGGTGCCGCTCCGCGGCGTACTTGGCGCGGTGCAGCGACATCGGGTGATCGGGGCGAGCTGCGAGCACCGACAACAACACGAACTGGTGCACCCCAGCCTCGGCGGCTGCGTGGATGAGGTGGGCGTTGCCGCGATCGTCGATCGCCTTCGGCCCGGCGCCGCGTCCACCGAGAAAGCCGTGAGCAGCCGAGACGACAGTGGAGCATCCGGCGACGGCGGCGGCCAACGCGGCCGGGTCGCGCAGGTCGCCGATCGCGACGTCCGCGGGCAGCCCTTCGGCGTGGGCGGCGTCGCGGGTCAGCACCCGTACGGCGTGACCGGCTGCGCTGAGCCGCGTGAGGACCTCGCGGCCGAGGGTGCCGGTGCCGCCGGCGAGCAGGATCACGGCGCGGTGCGGGTCGTCAGGCGGCCGATCGCCGCGTCGACGTCACCGCTGGCCGTCTCGGCTGTCTCGAGATAGAAGCGCGCCGAGACGATCTGGTTGCCTGCGGCACAGAAGATGATCACCCCGGCCATCGCGTGCGGCGTGCCGTCGCGGCGGGTGCCAGTCATCTCCCACTCGCTCCACACCCGGTCACCGTCCGCGGCGGCGGCGATCACCCGGGTCGTGATGTCCGGCACGGCGTCGAAGATCGTCGTCCAGTTGCGGCGCACCTGCTCACGCCCGCGGAAACCGCGCGCCGGGTGCGCCGGTGTCTCGTTCACATAGTCGGGCGCGAAGCAGTCCACCAGTGCCTCGAGATCGTGCGCGTTCGTCACGGCCACGAGCCGCTCGACAATCCCCAGCGCGTCCACCATCGGTAACCCCCGGGCTGTAGGTACACTCCAGTGAATTCGATACAGAACTATGGAACGGAATATGCCGGAAGTCAAGACTCGACGGCGCTACGACTCCAGTCGCCGCCGCGAGCAGGCCGCCCGAACCCGCGGTGCGATCCTCGACGTGGCGCGCCTGCAGTTCCTCGAAGACGGCTACGCGGCGACCACCGTTGCCAGCATCGCCACCGCGGCCGGCACCTCGGTCGAGACGGTGTACAAGGCCTTCGGCGGCAAGCCCGGACTGGTTCGAGCGCTCTGGCAGCGCGGACTGGCCGGCCGCGGGACAGTGCCGGCTCCGGTGCGCTCGGATGCACTCAGCGCGACCGAGACCGACCCCGTCGCCGTGCTGCGCGGCTGGGGACAGTTCACCACCGAGCTCGCGCCCCTGGGCGCGCCGATCATGCTGCTCATCCGCGCAGCGGCCGCAACCGACCCGGAGATGGCCGCCCTGCTGGCCGAGTCCGACGACCAACGCCGCACCCGCATGCGCCACAACGCGCGCCGCCTGCACCGCCGCGGCTGGCTGCGCCCCGGCGTCACCCTCGCTCAAGCGACCGACATCCTCTGGACCTACAGCTCGGCCGAGCTCTACGAGCTCCTCGTCATCAAGTCCGGATGGACGATCAACCGATACGGCCAGTTCGTCGGCGACGCCCTCATCGCCGCCCTGCTCCCGTAACCCCGGTCACCAAACGCCGCAGCGGCGAGATCCGCGGACCGAAGAGGCACTGTCAGCAGCGCCGCGCCGGCACGTCGGTGGTGGGTTCTCGCGACTGGCAAGACGGCCGTCTCGCACGCCTCTGCCGTCGACACCGATCCCGCGCGGTGCGGTAAGGCCCAAGCATCGGCGTTCTGTGCGCGGATGCGGCGGCAGGTCAGTTGAGTCACCCGCGAAAAGAAGCCCTTGGCAGGGGAGGTGTCGGAGACGCGTCAGCTCGTCGTCCAAGGGCGTAGCTTGTCGGGGTTGCGTACTGCCCAGATGTGCTTGATCCGGTCGCCGGCGACGTCGAACGCCATCACGGTCACGGTGACGCCGTCTTCCTGAGTCACTAGACCGGGCTGACCGTTGACCGTACGTTCCAGCATCGTCAGGTCGGGTGTCTTGCTGGCGATATCGATGAGGGCGCGCGCGATCTGCTCGCGGCCTTCGATTGGGCGCAGCGCAGCGCTGACGAGGCCGCCGCCGTCGGCGATCGTCGTGGCGTCGGGGTCGAGCAGGCCGATCAGGGCGTTGATGTCCTTGGCTTCCCATGCCTGCTTGAAGTCCCTGACGATGCCGGCGCGCTGGGCTGCAGGAGTCGCGGGAGCCTGCGACGCGCTGATGCGGCGGCGGGCCGATGAGGCCAACTGGCGACATGCCGCCGGCGTACGGCCGACGATCTCGGCCACTTCGGCGAAGGAGTAGCGGAAGACATCGTGAAGGATGAACGCGACACGCTCGGCCGGGGTCATCGATTCGAGCACGACGAGGAAGGCCATGTTGATCGACTCGTCGAGCGTGACTCGGTCGGCCGGGTCGACAGTGGTGCCGCCCGAGCGCCCGTTGATCCACTCCGTACCGTCGGGCAGCGGCTCGGGGATCCACTCGCCCACATAGCGCTCCCGCCGGGCACGTGCCGAGCCGAGCAGGTCGAGGCAGATGCGACTGGCGACCGTCGTCAACCAGCCTCCGGGGGATTCAATGGCTTCCCGCTGCTGTCGGGACATGCCGTACCAGCGGGCGTACGTCTCTTGTACGACATCCTCAGCCTCGGCCAGGGAGCCGAGCAGTCGGTACGCGACATTGATCAGCCGACGCCGCTCGCTCACGATCGCGCTCAGGCTCGGATCGGGCCGGCCGTGTCCTGCCTCGGAATGGGTGGTCATGGTGTCGCCGACTCCCTTGGTCGCATCTGCACTCACCAGTTCGACGAGGCAGCGCACCGAACTGTGACGTTGGCGCGTCGCCTCACATTCCGAGCGGTCGTGTCGTCGTACTGCTGAGAAGACCAAGTTAGGCGGCACGCCCGCCTGCCGCAGCCCGACACCGGCGGCACACTGGAAGGAGAATCAGCGATCATGAAAGCACGGATCAAGAACCCGGCGATGTCCGTTCCGGGCGCTCTCGAGGCGATGGAGCGGCTCGGCGCCGCGGCGATCAACGCCGACATTCCCATGACAACGCACTACCTCGTCTGGCTGCGCGCGAGCCAGATCAATGGCTGCAGCGTGTGCGTCGACATCCACTCCCGAGAGCTCGGACACGCCGGCGAGCCGATTGAGCGGATCTCCGGCGTCGCGGCGTGGCGGGAAGCGCCGTACTTCACGGATGCCGAACGCGCAGCGCTGGCGCTGACCGAGGCTGCAACCCGGCTCGCAGACCGTCCAGACCCCGTCCCCGACGAGGTCTGGGAGGACGCCGCACGCCACTACGAGGAGCCGCAACTCGCCGCGCTCGTGATTTCGATCGCGGAGATCAATGCGTGGAATCGTCTCATGGCAGCCACCAGGCAGGTCAGCGGCAAATGGGTCGAGTCCGCCACCCATCAAGCCCGGCAGGCGGCAGCCTGAGCCTCGCTCAGGGGCGGCGCCGTCGCCGATGTGGCGGCCGTCCACGACAAGGAAAGCAGCGACCTCGAGCGCCACGGCGAGCGGAAGCAGCCGGGACGCGACCTCAGGCGCGAAACCGGCGAGCACGGCGACGCCAACGCAGGTCACGTCGCCTGACATCCCGAGGGGTTGTGTCGTCGTACTGGTGAGAAGCACATCAGCGGTCCGCTGCAGCCCCGGCTCCGGCGGCAGCCATCGGCATCACCAGAAATAGAGAGAACCCGCTACGGAAGGAAACCGATCATGGAACCCGTGAACGCCGCAATCATCTACTACAGCTCCACCGGCACCGTGCACGCCTTGGCGAGAGCCGCCGCCGAGGGCGCGGAAAAGGCCGGCGCACAGGTGCGGCTGCGCAAGGTTGCCGAACTGGCTCCGCCGGGGGCGATCAACGCCAACCCGGCCTGGGGCCAACACCTCCAGGACACCGCCGACGTCGCCGAGGCCAGCCTCGACGACCTGGACTGGGCCGACACGGTGCTGTTCGGCACGCCGACCCGTTTCGGCAACCCGGCCAGCCAGCTCAGAGCGTTCATCGACAGCACCGGCCCCCTGTGGCTACAGGGCGGACTCGCCGGCAAGGTGTACTCGGCCTTCACCGCCAGTAATACCACCCACGGCGGACAGGAGTCCACCCTCCTGGCGCTGGGCAATACCTTCTACCACTGGGGCGGCATCATCGTGCCCCCGGGCTACACCGACCCCGTCCAGTTCAAGTCAGGCAATCCCTACGGCACCTCCCACGTGGCCGGCGACGGCCCGCCCGACGACGTGGTCTTGGAAGCGGCCCGCTACCAGGCCCGCCGCGCCGTCGACACCGCGGCCGCACTCAAGACCGGCCGCGCCGCTTAACCGCGGCCCTCCACGGCAGGACACCGTCGCAGCGGCCGCCCCGGCGTGTGCCCGGGGGCAGAACGCTGACGTGGTGAGGCAGCGGACCGCCGCTTCACGGTTTGCGGGCGACGGCCAAGGCGGCGGCGTCGTTGGCCAGACGCGGCCAGCCGAATCGCTCGCACCAGACAGGGAAGTCCTCGGTCGGGCCGGTCCACTCCCACTCGTCGACTGTGCCGACGGCGGCGTCTGTTCGCACGGTGGCCAACAGCTTGAACGTCTCGGCATCGGCACGCTGGGAAACGAGCGTCGCCGCCAACGTGGCCGCGCCACGCACCGTGACGTCCCAGTCCTTGGCGTCGGTCGGGATGTCTTCCAGATGCCGGTACCGGGCGAGCAGTGTCGCTGCGGACTTCGCGCCGAAGCCTGGCAAGCCAGGGAAACCGTCGGCACTGTCGCCGACGAGGGCCAGCCAGTCGGGGATCGACTCGGCCCGGACGCCGAACTTCGCGATGACTCCGTCGGCGTTGATCAGCTTGTCCTGACGACGGTCCCACTGGATGACCTTGCCGCCGATGCATTGCCCGAGGTCCTTGTCGGGCGTGCAGATGATCACCTGCTCGACCCGTGGGTCGGCAGCGGCGACTGCGGCTGCGCTGGCCAGGCCGTCGTCCGCCTCGACGTCGACCATCGGCCAGACCGCGACGCCCAGTGCCCGCAGCGCGTCCTCGAGCGGCTCGAACTGCGCTAGCAGCAGCGGGTCCATGCCGGCGCTGGACTTGTACGTCGGCCAAATGTCGTTGCGGAACGACTCGATGACGTGGTCGGTCGCGACCCCGACGTGGGTTGCGCCGTCCTGCAGCATCACGAAGACGGACTGGACGACGCCGCGGGTCGCGCCGATCTCGATGCCGGCGCCGTCGAGATGTCCCGGTCGCGGTGCGTAGTACTGCCGAAAGATCTCGTAGGTCCCGTCGACGAGATGAACGATCACGTCCCGAGCCTGTCACAGCGGATGTGAGCCAGGTGGCGATCCAAGCCGTTCTGGCCGCAGATCCGCGCCGTGCTCGACGCTGACGTGGCCTAGCATCTCGCCGTCCTCGATCATCTCGGCCTCGGGCCGTTGCTGGACCTGAGGATGCGCTCCGGCGAAGGGACCGGTGCCTGTCTGGCGGCCGGCCTCACCGCGGCAGGGCTCCGACTCCGTGGATTGGCCGCGAGGACACCGCCCGACGCGCCATCGCGGTGAACCACGGCAACCGCAGAGGCGTGAGGCGTCTGGTAGGACGTCACGCACGGGATTTCTGCTTGCAGCGGCGTGGCCGAGACCGCTCGCGATTCGGCGCGCGTCGTACAGGCTCGCGCCGTGGGTAACGGCTCGGCGATGTGTGCGGGTGGGGCGGGCCGTCAGGGTGGGTCGTCAATGCACGCCATTGGATACGGCAGGGGTGGTTGCCGAGCTCGTGTCCGAGGACGGCGTGTTCAGGGCCGCGCTGAGACCATCGCCGAATCGACAGGGACATCGAGCACGGCCAGCTCGGTCGATGTATGCGTCGACCTCCAGCCGGATCGCGGCGCCGCCACCCACCGGTTCGCCTCGTGGATCGTCTGCGCAAGACGAGACTGGCAGGGACTCGGATGGTCGTCGACGAGTGGCACTCAGCGCTCGGCGTAACCATGCCAGCCTGCCGGTGGCTGGCTGAGGTCTTCCCATCTGGGCAGGTAGTGCTGGAGGAAGACCTGCCCCACGAGCTCGCCCCGACTTCGCACGCCGGTCTTGTCGAAGATCGACTTGAGGTGGTCCTGCACGGTGTAGATCGACAGGTGCAGCCGCTCGGCGATGTCCTTGGTGGGGCGGCCTTCGATGCACAGGCTCGTTACCGCGCATTCTCGAGCGGACAGGCCGTAGGCGAGCGCCACGACCGGCGCCACGTCGCTCGCCGATGAGGGTTGGATGACGACCGCTGTGCGTCCGGGGTGCCCGCCGGACAGGAGGCTGCCGTACAGCAACAGCCACGAACCGCTGCGGGTCCGGACGCGCGACCGGGCCGCCAGCTGCAGTGGGTCCGCGTCCGCGGCGCCGGCGCGGGCGCGCGCGGCGACGGCATGCACGATCTTCGACTCGCCTGGTGCGGCTGGCCGCGGTTCCTCGATGAGTTCGTCGATCCAGCGTTCCGCGGCTGGGGAGAGGAACTCCGGTCGCCCCGCTGGGTCGAACACGACGACGCCTGGGCCGTCGACGGCAGGCACGAGGTCCTCGACTTGGTTGATGACCAGCGTCCGCCGGGCTCCGGTGGCGATGGCACGGGTCAACTCGGCAAGCAGGCGGACGTCGTCCTCGGTGAACCACGGCTCGCCCTCATTGCGGAGAAACCCGGCTGCGGCCCAGTAGACGTCGTCGGCGACGAAGGCGGCGCGCAGTTCGTCGCCGATGCCGTACGCCGTGTGCGAGCGGTGCCGGGCGCTGCGCGAGAGGTCGCCGTGGGTAGCGATGCTGGTCGCTCCGGCACAGCGCCCGCTATGGGCGAGGAACGCCCACTTGTTGACGTCCTCGATGACGTATTCGTGCTCGGCCAGCCAGGATCCGGAGCAGCCGACGTCTCGGTTGAGGCTGCCGGTGAACAGGACGGTGCCGGGATCCACGCTGTGCCAGCAGCTGCGGTCGAACCTGACAACGCGGCGCAACGCGTCATCGACAGCGCTGGCGTAGCTGACCCAGCCCAGGCCGTCCGAAGCCAGGCCGCGGATCTGCGCTGCTAAGCGACGCGCTCGGTCGGCGTCCACCGGCTCATCCTAGGTGGCTGGTGTCGAACGGCTGTCTGAGGGGGTGACCGCTGACGGCGGAGTGCCGGTGGGCCGGTGTCGCGGCGCCTGGGTCGAGTTGAGCGCGACCTGCGATCGGTGCTGCTGTGAGCGATTTGCGGTGGCGGTGAGGTGGTGGCGGCCGCTTGTGGCTGCCGGGTACGGCGTTGTGCTGCCTGGATCGGCCTATCCGGCCGCTGTGGCCCATCCTTGGTTCGGCGTGCCGGCCACGGCGAGCGCGGCCAGGCGTGCGAGGTTGACGGCGGCGGCGAGCAGGGCGAAGTCGGCGGCGACCTTGGTCTGTCCGCGGACCCGGGCGCGCCTGCCGCCGTGGTGGCGGCGCATCAGGTGCCCGATCTTGCGTTCCACTTTGGGTCGGGTGGCGCGGTAGTCGGCGACCCAGTCCGGGTCACGCTGCCGGTGCCGTGCGTGGGCGAGTTGCTGCTCATACGGGCCGATGCCGATGCTGCGCCCGCCAGCGGCCTTGGTGCACTGCTCGCGCAGCGGGCAGCCGGTGCAGGCCTGGCCGAAGCTGGCGGTGCCGGCCCCGTCGGCACCGCGGCGGATCGGCGCGGTGTTCCCGGCGGGACAGGTCACGCTGTCCTGTTCGAGGTCGATGTCGAAGCGGTCCTTGCTGAACAACCCGCCCGCGGCGACCGGCTGCTGGGTCTTGCACTTGGACTCGATCCCGGCTTGGTCCAGCCGGTCGTGGAACTGTCCAGTGCCGTAGGCGTTATCGCCGTAGACACTGGCCTGATCCGAGCCGGCGTCGCTACCGGCATCACCGGCCTGCCCAGAGTCGCTGCCCGGCGCGGCCTCGCCGGCGGTATCGGATGCCTCGACGACCTCGTCAGCAACCCCATCGGTGCCGGTGCCGGTGTCGGTGGCCTCGCCGGTGTCGGTGTCGTGGTCGGTGTCGTGCTCGTCGAGCAGGTCTGCGATGAGGTCTTCGGCGACGCTGGCGTCCCCGGCGTTACCGGCGCTCACCGTGGTGGCGGTGATGATCTCGGTGTCGGGGTCGATGCCGACATGCCCCTTGTAGCCGTCGAAACCGCGCGCCGCGGTCTTGTGCCCGTGCCGGGTCTCGGGATCCACGGTGGAGATCACCCGGTCTTTGGCGACCCGCCGGGCGATCCGGAACACCCCGGCCTCGTCGCGGTCGAGGTCTTGGCCGAGCACGGTGGCCAGCAACGCCGCGGCCTGGGCCACCGCGTCGGTGAGTTCTCTGCCGTCCAGCACCGCCAGCAGCGCCATGCCGTCGCGGGCCAGCGCGTCGACCAGCTCGGCCCGCGCGTCCGGGTCGTCGTAGTCACACACCGGCTTGCCCGCAGCGACGTAGTCGTCATCACGCCCCAGCACCGCCCGGAGCTCGCCGGCCAGCTCGCTGTCTGCGGCTTTGAGCAACCCCCGGATCGCCGAGCGGACCAGGGTGACGGTGTCCATCGTGGCGACCGCGTCATACAACGCTGTGGAGTCCAGCACCCGCCGCCGGCCCACCAGCCCGGCCGCCTTGGCCACCTCGAGCACCATGTCGAAGATCCGGTCCGGCGCGGCCGAGGCGGCCAGCCGGGCGCGCATGTCCACCAGCACTGTGTGCACGAACCCCGGGTAGTCGAAATCCAGCCCGCCCGCCGCGTACTTCCACCGCGCGTCGAAGCAGAACCGGTCGGCCGCCTCCCGGTCGCTGCAGCCCTCGATGCGTTGCAACACCATCACCACCGCCACGATCTGAGGCGGCACGCTGCGTCGGCCCACATCGGTGAACAGGTCGGCGAACATCTCATCGGGGAACAGCCGGTGACACTCCCGGTGCAGCAGCCCGTAGATCGACTCCGGTCCGACCCGGCCGTCACAGAACCCGGCCGTGGACCGGAACAAATCAGCCTGCCTCGGCGCCAGCCCCAACGTCACGACTCACCCCGGCAACCACGTCCCTGCGGCATAGGCACATGCTCCCAGAGATGATCAACAAGACGCGGCACCGCCACGCGACGAAAAACACCAGCCACCTAGGTGGCCCGCTGGCGCGCAGTCAGTCCCAGAATCCTGGGGTACTGCGCGAAGAACTACCCAGCATCGTGGGATCGCCCGCACGGCCGGTCGGTCCGAGGCTCGTCGTACACCAACGACGGGAGCACCTCATGACCATCACAACAACGACCGAACGCGAGCCGACCGTTGGGCCGAGCGACGCCATCTCGCCCGCACCGATCATGACGATTGCGTCAGGGTTCATGGCAGCCAAGCATCTGTTCGCGGCGAACGAACTCGGCCTGTTCGAGGCCCTCGCCGACTCACCGGCGGCCCTGCCCGCGCTGGCCGCGCGAACTGGACTGCCGCACCGCGCGGCCCGGATCGGCGCCGACGCGATGGTCGCACTCGGCCTGCTCGAGCGCGACGGTGACCTCTACCGCAACACCCCGGTAACTGCCACGTTCCTCGCCGGCAGCGGTCCGGCTGATCTGCGCCCGTTCCTGAAGTTCTGGGACCGGATCAGCTATCCCGCGTGGACGGCGCTGGCCGAGGCGCTGGCCAGCGGGCCGCCGCAGCAGATCTTCGACCTGGACGCCGAAGGACAGGCCATCGCCTCGGCCGGCATCGAAGCCATTCTCGCCGGTCCCTCCCAAACGCTGCCCGAGATCATCGAGCTCACCGGGCGGCGCATGCTCGACATCGGAGGCGGAACAGGGTCCTGGTCGATCGCCGCCGCGCAACGGCACGCGGATGTCCGGGCCACCGTGCTCGACCTACCTGCCGTCGCGGCCATGGCGAGCGGGCGCGTCGCGGATGCCGGTCTGGCCGATCGGATCGACGTACTCGCAGCCGACGTGCTCGCCGACGCGCTGCCAGTCGGATACGACACGTTCCTCATGGCAAACCTCGTGCACTACTTCTCGCCGGAAACCAACCGCGACCTGCTGCGCCGCATTCGGGCGGTCGCCCCGGCCAATGCCCGCCTGCTGCTGGCCGACTTCTGGACCGACCCCACCCATACCGAGCCGGTTCATGCAGCGTTGATGGCCGGCGAGTTCGCGGTGCACATGCGTGACGGCGACGTCTACAGCGTCGCCGAGGCGCGCGCGTGGCTGGGGGAGACCGGCTGGCGTTTCGAATCGCACCACCCGCTCGCCGGCCCGCAAAGCGTCATCGTCGCTTCGCCGGTCAACGTCGGGAAATCATGAACCTCACCGCAGCCGACCGGACACCGTTCGGATCGCTGGAGGTAACGGCGGATAGGGTGCACCTACCGGGATGCCCTCCAGGGTCGTGCACCGATGGCCTCGAGGACGAGCACGCCTCGCCTGCCGACGCGGAAGGCGTCACTTGCTGCCTGGTGGTTAACCCGGCACGGCCCAACCGAGTTCACCCCGCGACGCCCTGCTTCCCAAGATTTGCTGGGGCGGAGTCCCATGTCCCAGCGGAACGGCACTAATTGTCGAGCGACGACTTGCGCAGCGGTCTTGCCGCCTGAGGGTTGAACTGACCCGATTCCACGAGTAAGCCGCGATGTTGATCTCCTGATCAGATGTCGATCTTGAAGTGGTGTGCGCCGGGTTCTTGGGTACGTCGATGGCCCGAGTGTCGCTTCGGGTGGCGGGTCTGCGGAGGTGTCGGGGCCGGCGCGGCCGGGATGGTCAGGCTGGGGTGGGCAGCGCGCGCACTCGGGCGAGGACCTCGGCGAGCAGGTCGCGGTGGGCCGGTGGTGGTCGAAGGGTGACTTGTCCGGCGTGGCGGATCAGCCGGGCCGGGATGTGGATCAGCCGCCACCGCAGGGTGGCGATGATGGCTTTGCCGTCGCGGACCCCGTGTCCGGCCAGCGTGCCGTCGGGCAGCGGGGTGCCGGTGAGCTGGTGCAGCCAGCCGGCGATGCTGACCGCGAGCAGCGCGGCCCACATCCAGGCACGGTTGATCTCGGGGTGCCCGGAGGGCAAATGACATAGCGCCGCGCCGTGCTTACCGTCGCGGAAGATGTTCTCCACGCTGGTGCGGTGCCGGTACCAGTGCTCGACGCTGACGGCCCGCTCGGGCGTGGACACGTCCAGGTCGGTCAGGATGAACGAGTAGCCGTAGATCTCGTCCAGTTCGGCCAGTTCGGCGATCGGCAGTGCCCGCTGGTCCGGGTGCAGGGTCCGCCGGCGGCGCGAACGCGCATCGGCCGAGACCTGCTCCGGGGCGAGGCGGACCCGGCGGATCAGCAGCCGGGTACCGGCCGGCCAGTCGGCGGGTTTGTAGTCGGCCACCGTGACCTGGGCGCCTTCCATGTCGATCGCGTCGGTCCAGGCGTGCTCGTCGATGCCGTCCAGCAGCCGCCACAGCGGGGCGATGCGTTGGGCGCCGATGGCGAACCGGACGTCCTCGGCGGCCGCGGCGCGGGCCAGGTCCCCGGCGAAGTAGCCGGCATCGACGCGCACCGCGACGGCCCCGGCCCGCGCCGGGGCCGGTAGCGCGCCCAGCGCCCGATGAAGCAGGGCGACCACGCTCGAACGCGGGTCCTGATCGCCAGCGAGCAGGTCCGCGGCCAGCACGGTCTCGGCCTGCGCCCAACTGGCCACGTCCGGACGCCCGCAGCGCTGCCCGGCGTAGTTGTAGGCCACACCGCGTTTCTTACGCCCGTAGACCTCCACGTCGGTGGCATCAATATCGATCGTCACCGCCTCACACAAGACCGACCGGCGCGCCGCGGGCAGCAGGTCCAGCATCCGCTGCTGCACCGCGGCCAGCCCGACCTCGACCGCGGCCCACTGGGCCGGGCTGACGCGCCGTGCCAGCCCACACGCCGTACCGGTCGCCAGCCCCGGCACCGGCGACAACGCCTGCCCCGCGACATCGGCCCGAACCCGGTCCAGACCGACCAGGAACTCCTGCCCGGCCAGCTGCGCGGCCGCCATCCCGACCAGTACACCGCCCAGGCCGTGACCCCGCGCCCGCACCTTGATCGGCCCCACCGCGGCGTCAAATCTCGGCGACCACGCCGAGCCGGTCCACCAACTCGTCCACAACCGTCAGGCCCGCCATCGGCGTCAACGACGGATCCGGCGCGCCGACCCGCACCCGCTTTGCCCGCCGCTTCCCATCACGTATCCTGGCAACCAAGAAGGTGCCTCCCTGCCCGGCGAATCCAAGGCCTTAGCAACCTCGATTCTCCTTGCAGAGCAGGCACTTTCTGCATCTCACACGCCGACGATCACCCGACTATTCGTGGAATCGGGTCTGATTAACAGCCGAACGCACTCGGGTCCGGGCGTTGATTCGCCAACGCTGATAAGGCCGGACTTGCTGGCCGGCGACGGCGTGCGTGCCACCCACCAATGGTCGGCGTCATCCGCACTTTCGTTGCGCTGTCTTGATCCGACCGGTGCAGAATCCGTTGGGAACGTTGGAGAAGCCCACGATTATTGATGGCCGGCAGCGGCCCGCCGGTCTGCGTGAAGCAACGTGACCGGTGGCGCGCGGTAGCCTCGGCGTCGCGGGTGATCTGCCTGATCCGCTGCCCTGAATGGGATGTGTCGACGGGGAGAAGAACTCCGGCCGAGGTGGAGCAGATATTGCCCGTGATATCGGGAGTGCACGAGGCAACACATCGTGTCATGGTGGACGATTTGATGCGCCGCCGGAACAGGAGTCGCAGTGAGCACCAACGGCGATGAACAGCAGTCTTCGGGGCAGGTCGACGTCGCAGCCCTCCTCGCGGGCGGAACCGCAACCGGCCGCTGGGTACTCGACCCAGCGCGGTCGCGAGTCCAGTTCCACGTCAAACACTTCTGGGGGGCGATCACCGTGCACGGCTCCTTCGCCCAGATCACCGGTGAGGGCACGGTCGGCGCGGATGGGATGGTAACCGGCCGGCTGACCATGGACGCCGCCTCGCTGGGCACCAAGAACAGCAGGCGCGACCGGCATCTCCGCTCGGCCGACTTCTTCGACGCTGACCGCCACCCGTACGCGGTCGTGACGGTTACCGCCGCCAAGCCAGCCGGTCGCACGAGGTTGGTCTGCGAAGGGACCCTCGACGCGGCCGGACATGTCGCACCCATCCAGTTCAACGCGGAACTCCACGATGTATCCGATCCCGGGGTCACCCTGGTCGCGCAGATCGTCGTCGACCGGACCCTGTTCGACATGACATGGAGCCCACTGGGCATGGCATCGAAGATGGCACGCGGCACCGTCGAGGCGCACTTCGTCCGCGCTTGATAGCGATCGTGGTCCCGTGCCCGGTATCAGGTGTGGTCGTCGAGGACGTCGCGCAGTCTGCGGGCCAAGGCTTCGGGTTTGGCCCGGGTATCCGAACTCGCCACCGAGCAAGCCGCCGTGGTGGCTCGGGGAACACGGTGGCCTGCTGACGGAGCAGTTCGGCGGTGGCTACCGCTGTGCGTCCGGTGAAGGTGCCCAGGGACTCCTCACCGACGGCGATCAAGACGCGTGTCGGCGCCGCGCCGAGTGCCGCGACGTCGAGGCCATAGGTGCTGATCGCCCAGGACCGGTCGGACAGCAGCGGGTCGTCAGGGGAGCCGTCGTCCTGGGTCGGCCGCCCGAACTGGGCGGGATCTGGCCCGCGGCTGGGCGAAGTAGTCGTCGGTGAACGCGTTGCGGTGTCGACGCCGTTGACGGGTCCGTCGGTGGGCAGCGCGCTGTGGAGCTGGTCCAACTGGTCGGGGATGATGATGGTCCGCAGCTTGTTCGCGATTGGTGGGGTCTTCACGCGCGGCAAGGGCGGCGCAGCCGTTGCCGGGACCGGCGGGTGTCGCTGCCTCGCCCGTCAGTCTGCCGGTCTTCGGCGTGCTGCCAGGCCCGGCGGCGAGCCGCTCGGTGCCGAACGTGGCGGTGGCCTTTCACGTCGTCGTGTCGGTCTGGCACGGAGAAGGCCACAACGTTTCTGCCACGATGGCACCCACCGCGACGGGTTCCCCGGGGGCGCGATGACGGATCTAGACTGCTGGTGTCGGCGGTCGCCGAGCTTCGGCGACCGATTCCCGACAGCCTACTGGTAGAAACCACCTGAAACACGCTAGCGTGATGAACTCCGACATCGCACGGGAGAAGCCGGATCCCCGATCGAAAGTCGTCCTCGAGACATTCGTCGGCCCACGCCTCGAACGTCGCAACTAACTAGGAGCACCACCGAAGGTCTCGTGGAGGTGGGCTAGTTTGTGGGCGAAGAATGGCTGTGCTACAAGGCAGTACCCGACGATCTGGCCGTGGGGACGCCAGATATTTCAACGAGACCCTGACGGCCGACATTAGGGAAGGTGCCCCCACCATGAACTTCGACCTCACTGATGAGCAAGAGCTGATCCGAGGCATGGTAAGGGAGTTCGCCGCAGCCGAGGTGGCGCCGATCGCGGCTGAGATCGACCGTGAGCACCGCTTCCCCGCAGAGCTGCTTCCGAAGATGGCCGACCTGAACCTCATGGGTATCCCTTATCCCGAGGAGCTGGGTGGTGCGGGAGCGGACCACGTGAGCTACGTCATCGCGCTTGAGGAGCTGGCGAGAGTATGTGCGACCACCTCCCTCATAGTGTCGGTTCATACCTCCCTTGGCACGTGGCCGGTCTACGCGTTCGGCACCCAGGCTCAGAAGGACCGGTACCTTCCTGATCTGATCACCGGCCGTCGCTTGTCGGCCTTCGCTCTGACCGAGCCCGGCGCGGGAACGGATGCTGCTGCGGGCACCGCCACGGCAGTGCTGAGCGGCGACGAGTACGTCCTCAATGGATCGAAGATCTTCATCACCAACGGCGGGTACGCGGATGTGTTCATCGTCACGGCGAAGACCGATCCGACCAAGGGGGCAAGAGGGATCAGCGCCTTCGTCGTCGAAAGGGGCGCCCCTGGGTTCACCGTCGGTGAGGGGGAGCGGAAGTTGGGGATTCGCGCATCCAGCACGCCACCCCTCTACTTCGCTGACTGCCGCGTTCACAAGGATGCGCTTCTCGGCGGGGAGGGCAACGGGTTCAAAGTGGCCATGCAGACGCTCGATGGCGGGCGAATCGGGATCAGTGCGCAGGCGCTGGGCATAGCCCAGGGGGCGCTTGATGCGTCTATTGCGTACTCGAAGGAACGTTTCCAGTTCGGCAAGCCGCTCGCGAGTCTGCAGGCTATTCAGTGGATGATCGCGGATATGGTTACAGACATCGAAGCCGCGCGCCTCTTGGTCTATCGTGCCGCATCATGCCACGACAACGGCCGCCCCTATTCCGCGGAAGGGGCGATGGCGAAGCTATTCGCCTCGGAGACTGCCACGCGGGTGGCGGGCAAGGCGATCCAGATCCACGGGGGAGCCGGCTATATGGAGAGCTATCCAGTGGAGAGAGCTTATCGTGACGCCAAGATCACGGAGATTTATGAAGGAACCTCCGAGGTACAACGTATGGTCATCGCGGGAAGCCGTCTGCGGTGAGAATTATTGTCCATAGGGAAATGCCGAAGGAATACGCCGTACATATATTGACGAGCAGTGAATTGTGCTTGAGATATTCAATTCCGAGATCAAGATCGGAGCCGACGCATCGTTTGCCGAGGCGATCCCGGAGGCGGACGGATCAACGCGGCGAGGTGGTCGTCGACGGTAGAGCGGTGGTCAAGAAGTGGGTCCGTAGGCCGGGGTGCGAGACGGTACGTCCCGTATTATCGAGCAGGCGTCGCGTCCGTCTATCGACGTGGCCGCGGTCAGGAGGGTCGTCATGAGGATCGTGGTTGCCTATAAGTGGGCGTCGGACCCGCAGGAGGCCGTGGTAGGTGTTGACGGCACTGTGGACTGGAGCCGGGCGAGGCCCGGCCTCAGCGAGTACGACCTTGTGGCAGTGGAGCTGGGGCGCGACCTCGCTCAGGCCACGGGTGGCGAGTTGATCGGTCTGAGTGCGGGGCCGCTGGGTGTCGGTGCGGCCGTCGCCTGCAAGGCCGCCCTCTCGCGTGGCCTGGATCGAGCGGTGATCGTCGAGGACAGCTCCCTCGAGGGAGCCGGAACGACCGAGCTGGCCGCGGTCCTCGCGGGCGCGGTGCGTCACATCGGCGACGTGGACCTTGTCATCACCGGTGACTCGTCAGTGGACGTGGGCGCGCAGATGGTGCCGACAGTCCTGGCCGGCCAGCTCGGCTGGCCGGCTGTCGCCGAGGTCACCGCCGTGTCAGGCCAGGCTGGCACGCTGCGCGTCGAGCGCGCGGTTCCCGGTGGCGCGCAGGTTGTCGAGATCTCCGGTCCCGCCGTCCTGGCTGCGTCCGCGGATGCCGCAGTGGTGCGCGTGCCCGGCATGAAAGACATCCTCGCGGCGGGCAAGAAGCCGGTGGAGCACCTCGAGATTTCCGCCTTGGACGTGCCCGCCATGAGCGTGGCCGTGAGCGTCAAGGGCGTCTCGCGCCCGGACCTGAAGGCCCGCAAGGTTCAGATGATCGACGCCACCGACGCCGCTGCCGCAGCCGCTGCGCTCATCACCGCCCTGCGCGGCGCCGGATCCCTATGACAAGCCCCGGGACAACAGTGGAGGCTCGACAGTGAGCGTGAATGCCTGGATTGTCGTCGGCGATAACCCGGCGATCGGCAACCTGATCGCGGTCGGCCGCTCTTTGGGCGGGCAGGTCGCGGCGGTCGTCGCCGGACCGCGGTCTGTGGCCGAGACGGTGGCGACAAGCGGCGTGGACAAGGTCGTCTGGTTCAGCGCGCAAGGTGACGCGCCCGTGGAGGCGTACGCCACGGCGGTTGCGGACGCTATCGCAGCCGACCCCGGCGTCCTGCTCGGTGGCCGCCACCCGAGCGAGCGGGCGCTGCTCGGTGCCGCCGCGGCCCGGCTGCAGGTACCGGTCCTCACCGGTGCCCGCTCGGTCTCAGCGGAAGGCGGTGATGTCATCGTGGCTCACTCGATCTTCGGCGGTATCGCCGAGGAGACCGTCGCCGTCTCCGGCCCGGTAGCCCTTGTGCTCGACAGCGGGCGGGTCCCGCCGGCAGGCGGTACCGCGCCCGTTGAGGAGGTCGCAGCCATCCCGCTGACCATGAGGGTGATCGAGACCAAGACGTCCGAATTCGAGCAGGTCGACGTCGGCATAGCTCCCCGCGTGGTCGCCATCGGTCGCGGCCTGCGAGCCCAGGAAGACCTCGTCATGATCGAGGCCTTCGCCAAGGCCGCCAAGGCCGAGGTCGCATGCTCACGACCTCTGGCCGAGGGCTTGAACTGGCTGGGAAAGGACCGCTACGTCGGGGTCTCCGGCCTGCACATCGCTCCCCAGCTGTACTTCGCCATCGGGATCTCGGGCCAGCTGCAGCACATGGCCGGCGTTCGGGGGGCGGAGACGATCGTGACGATCAACTCCGACCCGGATGCCCCGGTGTTCAAGGACACCGACTATGGCATCGTCGGCGACCTGTATAAGATCGTGCCGGCGATCACCGACGCGTTGAGATGACGGTGCGACATGCCAGAAACGGCTGAATCCGACTTCGAGGTCATCGTTGTCGGCGCCGGTGTCGCTGGCTGCGTCACGGCCTACCAACTGGCCCGGGCAGGCCGCTCGGTCCTCCTAATTGAGCGAGGCGAGTCTCCCGGCTCGAAGAACCTCTCCGGTGGAGTGCTGTACTCGCGTGGCATACAGCAGGTCTTTCCCGAGTTCCACGACGAGGCTCCGATCGAGCGTCGC
Source organism: uncultured Actinomycetota bacterium (assembly GCA_963839175.1). Lineage (GTDB taxonomy): Bacteria > Actinomycetota > Actinomycetes > Mycobacteriales > Jatrophihabitantaceae > CAWIUB01. The sequence goes on along the minus strand of CAWIUB010000048.1, from coordinate 48,904 downwards.
ATAACGCGCAACTACATCAACTTTCTCAACGCCGAGAGCTCGGTGGCAATCGACTACAGGGACACCCGGCTAGCGGACCCGGTCAACGCCGTCACCGTGCTACGCGCCAAGCTCGACGCGTGGCTGGCCCAGAAGTGCGAGGACGCCGGGGTCTTTATCATGCCCTCGGTGAGGGTGGACCGTGTGCTCACCGAGGACGGCGCCGCCGGCAAACGGGTCGTCGGAGTCCAGGCAGGCACTGACGAGCTGCGTTCCCGCGTGGTCGTCGCCGCGGACGGCGTCAACTCCTTCATCGCCCGGGAGGTCGGACTACGCAAGAAGGAGCCGCTGAACCACCTCGCCACGAGTGCGAAGTGCGTGGTCTCCCTGCCCAGGCAGACCATCGAGGCACGATTCAACCTGACCGGCGACGAGGGTGCCGCCATCGCCGTCGTCGGTGACTGCACCGAGGGAGTTGGGGGTGGCGGTTTCGTCTACACCAACATCGACTCCATCTCCGTCGGCGTGGTCGTGCGCCTGGACGACCTCACCGCGAAGAAGAAGGCCGTCACCGACGTCTTCGACCACTTCCTCGAACACCGATTCATCGCCCCCTACCTCGAGGGCGGCGAAGTGGCCGAGTACGGGTGTCACCTGGTGGCCGAAGGCGGCCTGGGCATGGTCGGCGAGATCACCATGGACGGCATGGTCGTCGTAGGTGACGCCGCCGGGCTCACGCTCAACACCGGCCTGACCGTGCGTGGAATGGACCTGGCGGTCGCCTCGGCGGTCGCTGCCGCGGAGGGCATCCTCTCCGCTCTGGACCATGACGACACGTCCAAATCCGGCCTGGCCGGATATCGGGAACGATTCTCTGCCTCCTACGCCGGCAGGGATATGAAGACGTACGCCAAGGCACCCGCCTTCCTCGAGCTCGACCGCCTGTACAACCACTACGGCGAACTGCTCGCGAACGTCCTGTACGGCGCCTTCAACCTCGACACCGCGCCCCGTCGGCATCTGCTGAGCGTCGCACGCAAGGCGCTTGCGCAGTCACCGCTGAAGATGAGGCAGTTGGTCAGCGACGGCATTGCGGGGGCACGCGCACTATGAGACCGCTGTCTATCCCGGAACGCCTGGCGAAGAACCGTTTTAACACCGACGAGCAAGAAAGCCACATCGAGGTCAACCAGGACATCGTCAGGGCCACCGGAAGCGGGAAGGACATCGTCGCCTGCTGCGCGGCCCACGTCTACACCGAGGAACCCGACGGGACGATCTCCGTCGAGTACGCCGCGTGCCTCGAATGCGGAGCCTGCCTCGCTGTCGCCCCCCCCGGTGCCCTGAAATGGCACTACCCCCGCGGCGGCTTCGGTGTCCAGTTCCGCGAAGGGTAGCGAGCTGCCTGGAGACGACGAAGCTCCCATCGGTGGGGCGATCGCAGGAGCGCGCCGACACCTGGCGGTGGCTTCGGACATACACCGCATCACAGGTCGTTCCGCACGCTAACAGTCCCGGTATTCGCGGACAATCAGCCATAGGTCCCGGGTCTAGTGGCCTTGGTCCCTTCAGGCCGGGACATCCTGGTCTTGTCCGGTCCGGGGGCGGTTTGGCACAGTGAGATCTACAGTGAGTTCACGGAGGGCAGGTCGACGCTTTCGCCTGCCTCGTATGCGCACGAGGAGAGGTCATGGACAAGAAGGCAGCATCCGCCGATGTCATGGACGTTATGTCAGAGGCGACCGAAGCAGCGGCCGGCATGCTGCCGCTGGACATGGTCAACGCGATTACCGACCTTGTCGACCCCGCCGCGGTCGCGAAGGAGATGCCGTGGCTGGCCGGAGAGCTGACCAAGATCGCGCTCGGCCAGTCGGATATCTCGTTCGACAAGCGGGACCAGCGCTTCACCGACGAGGCATGGCGAACCATCCCCCACCTCCGCGTCCTCGGCCAGTCCTACCGGCTGTTTGAGCTGTGGATGGACCGGATGTACGAGTCCGTGGACGGCACCTGGCAGAACAAGGCGCGCGCCCGCTTCGCGGCTGACGTCATCTCGGCCGCGGTGTCTCCGACCAACTACCTGGGCACCAACCCCGCCGCCCTTCGGGAGGCCGTCGAGACCGGCGGCCTATCGCTCGTGAATGGCGCCCAGAACATGCTGAAGGATCTGGCCCGCGGCGGGATGCCCGCCATGGCCGACCGCAAGAAGTTCACCGTCGGCGAGAATATTGGCTGCACGCCGGGTGCCGTGGTGTACCGGGACGAGATGTTCGAGCTGTTGCAATACCAACCGACCACGCCGAAGGTCCGCGCCACCCCGCTGCTGATGGTCCCGCCGCAGATCAACCGCCACTACATCCTGGACCTGTCGCCGGGGCGGTCGCTGGTCGAATTCGCCGTCAGCCAGGGCATCCAGGTGTTCGTGATCGTCTGGCGGAACCCGAGCTCCCGTCTCGGGCACGGGAAGTGGGGACTGGACGACTACCTGGCCGCGACGGAACGAGCCAGTGAGGTGGTCAGGAAGATTGCCCGCACCGACCAGCTGAATTTCCTCGGTCTGTGCGCCGGCGGCATCACGGTCTCGTACGTGCTCGCCCACCTCGCGGCGATCGGCGACGACTCGGTCAGGTCGTCGACCTTCGTAGTCACCATGCTGACCGGTGAGAAACCGAACGTCGTGGGCATGCTCGACACCGGCCAGGCGCGCACCGTGCTCGAACACGCCGCCGCGGCGGAACAGATCGTCCCCGGGACCGCTCTGCGCAGCCTGTTCGCCATGCTGCGGCCGAACGACCTGGTCTACAACTACCTGGTCAGCGGATGGCTCATGGGCAAGTCGCCCGCCCCGTTCGATGTCCTGGCGTGGAACGACGATGCCACCCGGACGACGGCGAAATTCGCGCTCGAGTCCACCCGGCTGGCCCTGGACGGATGGGACGGCAACGGGCCGACAGTGCTCGGCGTCAAGACCGACTTCAGCAAGGTCACCTGCGACAGCTATCACGTCGGCGGTGACACCGACCACATCACAGCGTGGCGGGCCTGCTACGACACCGCCCATTTGGTCGGCGGTGCTGAGAAGGAGATGACCCTCGTTCACTCCGGTCACATCCAGTCGGTCGTCTACCCGGCGGACAGCACGCGTTATGACCGCTGGTACGCGCCGGCCACGCCGACGGATGCTGACGAGTGGCTCAAGACGGCCACCGTGGAGCACGGCTCATGGTGGCGGCCGTGGACCGAATGGCTGATCGCCCGCTCCGGCAATGAGCGGCAGGCGCGCACCACCCTCGGCAACCGCCAATACCCACCGCTCGGGACGGCTCCCGGCACCTACGTGTACGAGTGACCGCACTGGAAGCGCGGCGCCTCCTGCCCCGCTTCCAGTGCCACGCGTCCCGCCGAAGCCCTAAGCCCCCAGGCGCGCCCGCTTGACATCTCAGCCGGGTTGGCCTGTCGGCACGAGGGTGGCGTCGATGTTGATGTCCACGGCGTCGCGTTACCTCAGCGCACCGAGGAGTGCCGAGTACGGCTTGATGCCCCACTCGCTTTGCACCACCTGAGCCGTCGCTTGCAGATGCGGCTCATCCGAGGATTCCTCGAGGCTGCCGCGCACCGTTATCGGGTGCGTGACGTCACGGATCGTCAGCTGCCCGTCGACCGACAGGTCTTGCGGTGAACCGCGTACCGCGGTGGAGCGGAACGCGATGACGGGGTAGCGCACGGTGTCGAGCACCTTCTCCTGGATGGTCTTGCGGATATCGGCAAGGTCCGTGTCGGTGAGCGGCTTCACACCGCCGCGCCCTTCGCGCACCTCCAACGATTCGACGTCCACGGTCACGACGACGGACGAGGCGGCCGCGTCCGCACCGACGGCTGCGGTCCCCCGCCACGACGCCACCTCGATCGTGAGATCGTGCCCAGCCCGCGAGCCGAGGCCGGCGCGGTAGGTCTGGACCAGCATCCGACCGCTTCGTACGCCGCCACCCATTCGTTGCGGTCGAAGGCCGCCCGCGCCCGTTTCAGGTCCTAGACCACGCCCGTCCGCACCGCCCCCGCCCGCACGATAGCCGCGGCGCAAGCCTCGACGTCAGGCCATGACCGGCGCCGGGGTTCGGGCGGCGATGCGACGGGCCAAGTAGTCCGCGTCGCGGCCGATCCCGGGCAGGACCATCGAGCTGAACGCGTACTGGAACGCCAGCCCGCAGAAGAACAGCCCAGGCGCAGTGTCGACCACGCCACGGAACTCCGCCGGCCAGCCGTCCTCCTGCATGATCGGCAGCTTGATCCAGTCGAAGACCTGCCGGAAGCCGGTACACCACACGACGTTGGCCGCGTCCACGACCCGCTCGTCGTCGAGCATCGGCTGCCCGTCGGCCACACCTGTCACCCGCGACAGCTCCCGCTCGACGCCGCGCTCGGCCAGGTCCTCCCGCTTGACTCGTAACATCGGAGCGCCATGGAAGCGGATCTCCTCCATCGCCTTCCGCCCGATCGGCGTACGCCGGGTGATCACATGCCGGGCCAGGAACACCAGTACCGGCAGGGCTGCCCTCGCCCGGCGGGACTCGAGCCGGACCGGGATCTGCCCGCAGTCCCGCCCGCAGAGCACGGTCTGATGCGTGAGGGCTACCTCGTAGGCGATATCCGTTCCGGAGTGCGAGGCGCCGACGACCAGCACCTTGCCCGGTTGCAGCTGGCTGGGCCGGCGGTACTCGCTGGAGTGCAGCTGACGCAGCGACGGGTCCAGCTCTGCCGCGAAGTCCGGGATGTAGGGGTACGCCCGAACGTGCCGGTGGCCACCACCACGTTGTCGCAGGCGATCGTGTCCGCCCCGACGGACGCGGCGAAGCCGCCCTCCGTCCCCGCCTCGAGCGCGTCAATGCGGGTGCTCATCCGCACCGGCAGATCCCAGTGCAGTGCGTAGCTCTCCAGGTAATCGGCCACCCCGTCCTTCCCAGGGAAGGACCGGGCATCGCCCGGGAATGGCAGCCCCGGCAGCCCGTCGTACTTGGCGGGCGTGTACAGCCGCAGCGTGTCCCACTGCTGCCGCCAGTTGTCCCCGACGCGTTCGTTGCTGTCAACGATGAGGAACGGCCGCCCCAGCCGCTGCAAGTGATAGCCGGTCGCAAGGCCAGCCTGCCCGGCTCCGACGATCAGGGTCTCAATGTGCTGGCGGGACATCGTGCCACCTCCCGGCTCGTGGAACGCTCACGACGCTAAGAATCCCGCGCCACTCATCGCTTCGGGCGGATCATGCATCCTCCCGTGGGAGGGCCATGGGGAAGTTCGCCCACAACGCTTCCTACGCACTGACCGCCCCGACAGCTCACCGACCCGGCGGGAGGCGATGGCATGCAGCTCGAAGCGGTCGATGAGGCCGCGGGCCCGACCCCGGGCCGCGGTGCGCAGCCCGGCCAGGCGGCCGATCAGCTCGAGGTTCTCCGACGTCGTGAGGAAGTCATCGAGGCCGGCGTACTGGCCGGTGACGCCGATGCGGCGGCGGATCTCGCCGGGCTTGGCGAGCGCGTCGATCCCGTCGATCAGCACGCGGCCCCGCTCGGGGCGGATCAACGTGGTGCGTACGCCGATCAAGGTGGTCTTGCCGGCGCCGTCGTGGCCCAGCACCCCGAGCGTCGTACCCGGCGCGACGCGCAGCCCGACGACGTCCAACGCGCGGGTGGCTCCGAGTACGACCTCGACCTCGTCGACGACGACAGCACCGGCGGACATGTCACGATTCCTGAACGCCTGCACCGCAGCACGGCACACCGTCGGTCGAGGTCGTCGCACAACACGCACCGGTCGCACCCGCCGCGCTCTCGATGGGGTCGTCGCCGAGGACGGTGTAGAACTCCCATGCGCCCAGGGGCACATCCGGGGCCTCGACCCACACCTTGTCCTGCACGGCATGGCAGCAGCGGTCGGCCTCGGTCCTCGTGTGCGCGAGCCCGGAGGCGGCGAACCGGCCCGCCGCTTCGACGACCTGAGCCGAGGTGGTGACCTCGACACCGAGGTGGTTGAGCGGTGACGTGGCGTCCGGGTTGTGGAACAGCACCAGCTTCAGTGGCGGGTCGGGGATCTCGAAGTTGGCGTAACCCGGTCGCTGCTTCGCCGGCTCGACGCCGAACAGGTCCCGGTAGAAGCTCGTCGCGGCGTCGATGTCGGCGACGTTGAGCGCGAGCTGGACGCGACTAGTGGTCATCACGATGTGCTCCGTATGTCGTCGCCGGGCCGTTCCCGGCGATTCGGCATAGCAGACGAATGAAGAGCTCACCGGACGCACGGCCGGCGACCGATGCGTCCCTCGCCGGCCTGGTTCGTCACTATGGTCGGGACGAGGAGCGCAGCCATGCACGTCGACGAGAACCGGCCGACCACGGAACAGATCGATTCCAGCTGGGACGAGACGTTCGCGCGGCTTCGATCCTTCATTGCCGTACGGGTGGGCAACGACGACGTTGCCGCCGACATTGCCCAAGACGTGCTGGTACGCAGCGTCGCCGCCGGTGCCCTGCAGCATGTCGACAACCCGGCCGCGTGGCTATACCGGTCGGCGCGCAACGCCGTCATCGACCACTACCGCACCCGGCACATCCACGAGCCGCTGGACCAGGTCGCCGCCGAACTGTGGCCAGAGCCTGCGCCCGTCGACGACCGGCCGAACCAGGCCACCCGCGATCTCGCCGGCTGCCTGCGACCACTGCTCGCTCAGCTACCCGAGATCTATCGGGAGGCGCTCGACCGGGTCGACCTCGCCGGGCAGAGCCATCACACCGCCGGCTCCGCGCTGGGTATCTCAACGTCAGGGATGAAGTCCCGGGTCCAGCGGGCCCGCCGCCAGCTCAAGCAACTGCTGACCGACTGCTGCGCCGTGCAAGTCGACCGGCTCGGCGCGATCATCTCCTACCACCCCAGCAGCGGCAGCTGCAGCTGCTCCGACCGCAACTGATACCCGGCCCGGCAGCGCGCCGTTGCCCGACGACCCCACCTCCGGCCAACAGAGACGCTGTCGCACGACGGCCCGACTCAAGCCGGCACAGTGGATCCCTTCCACCCCACGGCGCTCGCCAGCGTCAGGCGGTCGTCAGGCACCGCCGCCTCTACGTCGCTGCATACTCGGCAATCCTGATCATTTCTGTGTGAGCCGAGCCTCGCAGCCGGCCACGGCGCGTAGTGGCCGAAGAGCGGTCTTCCGTTTCGTTCGGAGGCCTAGTGCAGTGTCTCGGTTTTAACTGGCGATCGGTTGGAGGGCCACCCGCCCACGGCGCACCTTCTCCAGGATTTCGTCCGCGGTCGCGGTCCACACGAACGGCTTGGGCTCATCGTTGTTGGCTTGGAGGTAGGCCTCGATGGCGGCGATGAGGTCGGGGACGGAGTGGAACACGCCGCGACGGATGGCCTTGTCGGTGAGGTTGCGGAACCAGCGCTCCACCAGGTTCAGCCACGAGCTGGAGGTGGGCGTGAAGTGCAGGTGGAAGCGAGGGTGCTTGGCCAGCCAGGCGACGACGTTCGCGTGCTTGTGGGTGCCGTAGTTGTCGAGGATCAGGTGGACCTGCAGTCCCTTGGGGACCTCCCGGTCGATCACCCGGAGGAACTTGAGGAACTCGGTGTGCCGATGCCTGGGCAGGCACCGGCCGATGACCACTCCGGTGAGCACGTTCAGCGCGGCGAACAGTGTGGTGGTGCCGTTGCGCTTGTAGTCATGCGTCATCGTGCCGGCCCGGCCCTTCTTCATCGGCAGCGACGGCTGGGTGCGGTCCAGCGCCTGGATCTGGCTTTTCTCGTCCATGCACAACACCACCGCCTTCTCCGGCGGATTCAGATACAGCCCGACGACGTCGACGAGCTTGTCCTCGAACCGCTTGTCGTTGGACAGCTTGAAGGTCTCCACCCGGTGCGGCTGCAGTCCCCGCGCCTTCCAGATTCGCTGCACGGTCGCCTTGCTCACCCCCTGCGCTTTCGCCATCGACCGGCAGCTCCAGTGCGTCTCCCCGGGCGGCTTGTCGTGCAAGGTGGCATGCACGATCGCTTCCACCTGCTCCGCCGAGATCGACGGCTTGCGGCCCCGCCCCTCGCGTACCCGACCGAACTTCGCCAACCCGTCGGTGCCGAACCGGGTCCGCCAGCTGGTCACGCTGGCCGCGGACACCCCCAGCCGTGACGCGATCGCGGTGTCGCCACACCCTGACCGGCCAGCAGCAACGCCTTCGCCCGGACCACCTCCCGATGCGGCGCCGTACGCGAACTCGCCAGGTCTTCCAGGATTTCGCGTTGACCGTCGGTCATCACCAAGGCAGCTGTCGGTGGGCGCATACAGGCACTCTACCGCAATCGTCTCCTAATTGCGAGACACTACACTAGACTGCACGTCAACCTACGTTGACAGCGGGCACACGTCAACGTAAGTTGACGGCATGATTGAAGCGGTCGATGCGGCGACGGAAGCAACAAGCCAAGATCCCGACGCCGGACTGCGCGCGGTGGCGGCGATGCGGCAGCTCGTCGAGCGCCTGGAGGCACTCCAGGTGGACAACGCCAGGCGGTCCGGCTGGTCCTGGCAGCAGATCGGTCAGGCGCTCGGGGTGAGCAAGCAGGCCGTGCACAAGAAGCACGGGCGGAGGTGACGATGTTCGAGCGGTACACGCCGGCGGCGCGCCAGGTCGTCATGCGCGGCCAGCAAGAGGCGCGCACTTTCCGGCATCCTTGGCTCGGCACCGAGCATCTGGTGCTCGGCATCCTCGCGCAGCCAGAGGAGCCCGGGCTCAGCGTGCTGACCGAGCTTGGCGTCAACCTGGACGCCTGCCGCGCGGCCCTAAGCCAACTGGTGGGCCGCGGCGGCCTGTTATCGCCCGGCAGCCGTGACAGCGACGCCGACGCGCTGCCCACCCTAGGCATCGACCTCGACGAGGTCCGCAGGCGGGTCGAGGCGAGCTTCGGACCCGGCGCCCTCGACCCCCCTGCGCGCCGGCGCGTATTCGGCGCTCGCGCTCGTCTCTATGATCAAGAGCGTGTAGTCACATCGCGTCGGTGCTTACCTCACGGAGCCACAGCGAGATCGCGGCGCAGGCAGCGTCGACCTCGACTTTGTCCTGAGGTTGGCCGGACGGGGTCGGACCCGCGACGACGGGATCGGCGCTCACAGCGGTGGCCAGTGGGTAATCGCGGGCGACGAACGAGTGGACCGGTGGTGGTCAGCCCGCGAGGCGACCGCTGTGATTATCACGCTGCAGCGCCGACGGTAGGGCCGGTCGCCGAGCCGGAGGAAGTGTCGACGACCAGATCCCAGCCGCGTAAGCCGTCCGGGTAGGTCGCGATCGGCAGCACGCCCTTGGTTTCCCAGAGCCCGAACCCCGAGGGGTAGGTCTCGCCGATCAGGAACAGCCAGCCCCGGCAGAGCACCCTCCTACAGGCGCGTACCGCGGTCCCCGCATGCTTCCTCCCTGCCCCGGTGCCCTCGACAGGGCTACGTCCCCGATCAACGCGGCGTACCTGCCGGATCACGCACACCGTGTTTGGGCACCGGCCTAACGCGATACGCGTTACTGCCGGTGATCCAAATGGGCACGTCGGTGCCGCCGAGCGCCGCTGCCCACGTTCGCCACGACCGCCCCCATCCGCGAACCGCATCGTGACCAGCAACAGTCCGCGAATGTGGATCAGGTTGCGCCGCGAAGCTTGCCGTTCTTTGACACCGCTGGGTCGGTGCATGCGGAAAGGTCAAAGCAGCACGGCCGCCGCTTGCCGTTGTCCATCTTGGAGATACTCACTTCGACTCGCCGCTGGCGCGTTGCGGGGTTCGCGGTCGCGCTGACCCAGCGCACCCATTCCCACCGCGCCATCGGTGTGATGTCGCTCCACATGTCTTGGATCTTCTGCGGCGCGGACGCCAACGCCGTTGCTAGATCTGATGGCACGTCCGGCTCCGGCCAGTCCGGTGATGCCTCGATGGCGAGGCTGATCATGTCGCCGAGACCAATATCAGCGACGTGTTGGAGCTCTGGATCAACCCTCATCCAGTGGCCCTTCAAGCCGTCCGGCTCCAGCACGGTCCGGAACTCATGGCCGTTGATCGATCCTTGGACTGCCACCTGTCCGCGTGATGGCAGGTAGCGGCTCGCCTCCTCCGGCAAGCGGATCAAGGCCAACGTATTGATGGTGTCGAGCCTGGCCGTGAATCGAATCGCCGTCCCAGTCCGCTGACCCACCCGAGTCATGATTACACGCCATCCCAGGCACTTGATCTCCGCGCCGAACAACCACTCCTGCAGCGTCGACCTTCCGCGCAGACCGCAGACGTAATCGGCGCTCGCGCCGCTCTGCCTGATGGCAGTGGGTGAATGCCTCTGGTGGCCAGGGGTCACGCCTGTTCCGCGGCGGACTCATCCCTCCGCCGCCTGCGCGGAGCGGGCGGGCTTCATTCCCGATGGGCGGTGATGAGCCAGGCGCACGAATCGAAGAACACGCCGCCGCTGCTCTGGCGCGCCGCCAAGGCGGTGCGCAGCTGGTTCAGCGCCGATGCGGCGTGGCTGGCGTCCAGCGGTGCGAGGAGGTTCTTGGTCATGTGCAGGGTGCGCACGGCATCGAGCGCAGTTTCGGTGTCGGGGCCGTAGTAGACCGGCTCGCGCACATCGATGAGGTCCACGTCGGTGAAGCCGGCGGCTGTCATGATCGCGACGACGGTGGCCGGGTCGGCCAGCGAGAACGGGTCGGCGGCCGGGGTGGGCGCCGGGTCGTGGCCAAACACGTCGCGGATCACCTCGCTCCACTGCTGCCGGTCGCTGTGTTGCCAGACCAGCTGCGCCAGTCGTGCGCCCGGCCGCAACGCGCGGGCGATGTTGGTGAACGCGGCGAGCGGGTCGGTGAAGAACATCGTCCCGAACCGGCTCACGCCCAGATCGAAGCCCTCAGGCCGGAAGTGGTGGGTCTGGGCGTCGGCGCGCAGGAAGCTGACGTTGGTCAGGCCCTGCTCGCGGCTAACTCGGCGGGCGCGGGCCAACATCGCGGCGTCGAAGTCGAACAGCTCGGCCTGCTTGCCTAGGAGGCCGCTGAATAATCGGCGCGTCGTGTGCGGTGTGCGCCGGTTCGGCTTGGATGATCTTCCGGTGCAGGGTGTGGAGGCTACGGACCGGGAGCTGCTGGACGCGCAGGCTCTGGTGGGTCATCTGGTCGCTGAGGGCAGCATGTTCGAGTTCTTGGCCGAGCATCGGCAGGATCTGTTCCCTGATGTGGTGTTCGAGGACCTTTTCCCTTCGGGTAAGGGCAGGCCATCGATCCCGGCGTCGGTGATGGCGTCGATCCTGGTGCTGCAGAGCTTGCATGATCTCTCGGACCGGGAGACCGCCGAGGCGGCGCGGTGTGATCTGCGATGGAAGGTCGCGACCGGGATGGCGCTGGACGATGCGGGTTTTGATGCGTCGACGCTGGTGTATTGGCGGCGACGGCTGGCGACATCGCAGCGGCCGCACCGGGTCAACGATGCGGTCAAGGATGTCATCGAGCAGACCGGGGTGCTGCGCGGTCGCCGGAAACGCGCGGTGGATTCCACGATCCTGGCTGACGCGGTCGCTACCCAGGACACCGTCACTCAGCTGATCTCGGCGATCCGGCGGGTGCGCCGGCAGGTGCCCGGCGCGGCGGAGCAGATCGCGACAGTCTGCACCGGCCATGACTACAGCCAGCCGGGTAAACCGAGCATCGACTGGGAGGATCCGGACGCCAAGGATGCGCTGGTGTCGGCGCTGGTCAACGACGCCCACGCCCTGGTGGCGGCGTTGGCCGATGCCGAACTGGACGGCGACGCGGAGTTCGCGGTGGCGTTGCTGGCGCTGCTCGCCGGTCAGGATGTCGAGCCCGCCGAGGGGTCTGACGGTACCGATGGACGGTGGCGGATCGCCCGCAGGGTCGCCCCGGACCGAGTGGTGTCCACTGTGGACCCGGATGCACGGCACACCCGCAAGTCGCCGGAGAACCGCCGGGACGGGTACCGGGCGCACGTGGCGGCCGAACCGGAGACCGGGATCATCACCGACGAGGCGCTCACCAAGGCCGCCGGGACAGAGAACTCCGATCCAGCAGTGGCGGAGAAGTTCCTCGACCGCGAGGAGGACACGTGCGAGTGGTACGGAGATTCCGCTTATGGCACAGGGGATCTGCGTGGGGCGATCGACGACACCGGCGCCGACGAGGCCGTGATCAAGCCGAAGCCGCTGCAAGCGCCGGTTGAGGGCGGGTTCACCGTCGACGACTTCACCGTCGACGAGCAAGCGGGCACGGCCGGCTGCCCGGCCGGCAACACCCGGCCGATCAGCGAGAAGACCCGAGTGGCGACCTTTGGCGCACTGTGCCGCGACTGCCCCCTGCGCGAGCGGTGCACCACTTCCAAGACCGGCCGCAAAATCGTTCTGCACCCACGAGACGACCTGCTGCGCCAAGCCCGCCGTGACTGGGCTGAAAAGCCCGAGCTACGTGAGAAGTACCGGAAGTTCCGGCCCAACGTGGAGCGTGTCATCTCTCAGATCGCCAGCCGCGGTGGTCGCCGCCTGAAACTCCGCTACCGCGGCACCACCAAGAACAACGCCTGGCTCACACGCCGTACCGCCGGACTCAACCTGCGCAACCTCGCCGGCCGTGGACTCACTCGTACGGCAGGAGTCTGGGTTCTGGCGGCCCAGACCACCTGACAAGCCGCCGATCAGAGCTCTATCGGCCCTCACCGGGCCGCGCCTGGCCCCGCACCGGCCACCCCCAGGCGCTCTCGCACAGCCCGGACCGCTCCGCCGCGCACCGACCCGGACCTCGCGTGCAGGCTGCCACCAATTTCACCCCTCGGCCCGTCCCGCGACCAGCCCCAGAACTGCCCTAATTCAGCGGCCTCCTAGCGGGAGTTTCCGGGCTTTCTTGATCGTTTGACTGTTTCGCCTTACGGGTTGGGGTTTCGGGCGTGGCTGGTGTATTACCTAAGTCGGCTGGCTGGGGTGGTCAGCGGGTGGGGGCGTAGCGGGCGGTGTCGAAGATCTCGGCGAGTTGCTGCTGGACCGGGTCGATGTCGGTGAGTATGCGTTGCGCGCGGGGGCGTCCCTTGCCGCCGTCGTGGTAGAGCAGCACGGTCTCTTCGATGCCGGCGAGGGTGGCCAGTAGTTCGCGTACTGACATGTGGAGGCCGGCGTGCTCGGCCTGCCGGCGCATCAGGTGGGCGATGGTCAGGGCGAGCACGCAGTAGAACACGTGCACGCGGATCTTCTGCTCGGTCCAGTGGTGCATCGGTGCGAAGGAGACGACGTGTGGGTCTTTGAGTTGCCGGAACCCGGATTCGACGCCGTTCTGGGAGCGGTAGCCGGCCACGACGTCGGCGGTGGTCCAGTGCTCGCGGTTGGTGAACAGGATCCGTTTGCCGAACAGGCGATCCTCGAGGCGTCGGCGGGCGCGGGTATCGGTGCGCCAGGACAGGCGCAACTCGGCGGGCTCGGTGCCGGTGAGGGTGGTGGTGATGACTTGGTTGACCCAGCGGGGTTTGCAGATCGTCGCGATCTCGGCCTGGACGGCGGCCTTGTCGCGGCGGGTGTGGCCGCGGGCCAGGCGGGCCTGCAACTCGCCGAGGCGGGCGCGGGTTTTGGCCAGGGTCTGGTCGAAACCGGCCGACTGTTTGGCGTGCAGGGTCGGTGAGTGGGTCAGCACCGCGCGGCGGGTCACCCCGAGCGCGGTGACGGTGGTGTCCACGCAGCCCAGCCCGGGGTAGCGCTGCCGGTCGACGGGTCGGTAGTCGCTGGCCGGGATGGCGAGCAGTTCGGGGTGCTGCGAGGGCGGTAGCGAGCCGACGAACCCCAGCCCGGAGGCTTCGATGATTTCCTGGTTGTCCTGGGAGTTCTGTCCGGCGTCATAGACCACGGTCAGCGACTCCAGGCCCGCGACCAGTTGCCGGTAGCGGGTGCTCAGTTCGGTGATGACGGTGCCGAACTGGGTGACGTCGGGCCGGTCGCCGGCGTAGGCGTGCGAGAGCAGCGGTATCGCGCCGTCGGCGGTGACGACCAACGCGAGTCCGACCAGGCGCAGGTCGGTGCGTTTCTGCTTCGCCTTGCCGCGTTGGGCGATCGGCGCCTTCGGGTTGGCCGTGTCGATGTAGGTGGCGAAGTTGGTCATGTCCAGCATCAGCCCGGATAGGTCCAGCCCGAACTCGCTGACCATGCGCCGGCCCAGCTCGGCCTCGATGAGCTGAAGATCGGGCGCGTCGAGGCGGTCCATCGCGTCCCAGAACCGGCGGTGATCGGTCGCGGCCCTGCACAGGCGGGTGAACCGTGGCCCGGCGGTGCTGACCCACCAGTCGGCGAAGGCCAGCTTCGAGCAGGGCGCCACGATCCGGTTCGCGGTCGCCAACGCGATGTAGGTGCCCACCGGCACCGTGGCGTTCGCGTGCCGCGGCGCCACCCGGTCGATCACCGCCGCCACGCCCAGCCGATCGAGCGTCGACCACACCGCGGCCAGGTCCCCGAAACGTTTGTGCTGGGTGCGGACCGGCTGTCCCGTCGGCGCGCCGGACAACTTGGCCGCGACCTCCTCCGCGCTGCCCAGGTACTGCTGGGACACGATCCGGGGCTTGCCGCCCACCCGCGCCGACTCGACCAGGTAGTAGTACGTCTGGCTGCCCTGCCGCTTCCCCACAATAGAAGCCATATATAGGTAATACACTCTCGAGCCACGAATCCCAAGCACCACAAGGGCGTGTCGCACTGATCAACTACGAAGGCCGGAAACTCCCGCTAGCATCAGTGCCTCATCGTGGTGCCGGGCCGTCGCGCAGCACGCCACGGACTCGGTCCAGCGACAGCGTCCGGGGGTCGAAGTCGGTCAGCCACCAGGTGGCACCCACCTCGGCATAGGGCACCGGATCGGTGCCCGGCGGCAGGCCGATCGCGACGTCGTGGGGGGCCGCCGGATCGCTGCGCAGACCGGAAATCGTGGCGACCGCCTCGGCGAGCCGATCGGGGTGGTCGAGGTTGACCGGAACGAATCCCTGGTAGCGGGCGGCCCGGCGCAGCGGCTTCACGTTGCCCGGGAACCCGGCCGTCCACACCGGCATGCTGGGCCGCTGCACCGGCGTGGGCAGGAACTGGATGCCGTCCACCAGGTAGTGCCGGCCGTGATGCCGCACCGGCGCACCGGACCAGGCAGCGGTGAGGATCTCCAACGACTCGTCGAGCATCTGCCCCCGCAGCCGGTCATCGAGCTGCTCACCGGTCTTGGACAGTTCGCCGCCGAACGCATCGCCGCCCAAGCCGACACCGAGGACGAGCCGACCCCCGCTGAGCACGTCGAGCGTCGCCGTCTCCCGAGCGACCTTCACCGGGCGGCGCCGGGGCAGCGGCGTGACCATCGGGCCGAGCCGCACTCGTTCGGTAGCCACCGCAACGGCCGCCAGCGTGATCCACGGGTCCGCCACCTGCCGCACCGGCGGCCCCCAGCGCACGTGATCCCACACGAACACCCCGTGCCAGCCCGCCTCCTCCGCCCGCGCCGCCAGACGCGCGACCACGAGGGGGTCGGCGAGCTCGTCGAACAGCGGCAGCCACAACCCCGAACGCAGGCCGGCACCCCGGCCCGATACGCCAGCCACCCCTGACCTCCGATACCACCCGCCAGCCCGAACGCTTCCGAATCTGCCCGATCAGCGCCCGCCCGCCAATAGGAAGTCTTTTAGGCGTCGAGCGCGCATAACGATCCCGCGCCGAGCCGAGCATGCGGATGGAAGGCCGCACCGAATCGGCAGGGAGGATCGCGCCGACCGATCCGGTGGCGATCGGTGATTGCCGACTGGGAGGGCGTCACCGCTGCTTTGCGGCCTGCCCTGCCGAGGGATGGTCGGCGTAGGCGGCGAGGAAGGTGCGCACGCCGCCGTCGGCCCATCTGTTGATCTCGCGAGTTGTCGGCGGGTCGTCGTGGCCGAGCAGCATCGCTTGGTTGAGCGGGGCGGACATGACGAGCCAGTTGAACTGGGCGGCGGCGAGTGTCGCGTCGGGCGCGTTGAGTCGGCCCTGCCGGGTCAGGTCGGCGAAGGTGTCGGCGAGCGCTGCGATCGTGCGCCCGGGGCCCAGGTCGTAGAAGACGCGCCCGAGGTCGGGGAACGCGCGGGCCTCGGCGATGACCAGGCGTCGCAGCCGCATCATGGTCGGTTGCAGCACCAGGGTGAGCAGCCGGCGGGCGAGATCACGTAGGTCGTTGTCCAGGCTGCCGCTGTCGGCCAGCCGGCGCACCTCGTCATAGAC
This sequence comes from uncultured Actinomycetota bacterium, assembly GCA_963839175.1. Classification (GTDB taxonomy): domain Bacteria; phylum Actinomycetota; class Actinomycetes; order Mycobacteriales; family Jatrophihabitantaceae; genus CAWIUB01. Next base: position 32,666 of record CAWIUB010000048.1, on the reverse strand, counting down.
CGGGTCGCTGGCCGACTGCACGGTGGCGGCGATCAGCTCGCGGAACAGCCGCTGCTTGTCCCCGAAGTGCTGGTAGACCGTCTGCTTGGACACCCCGGCGGCGGCAGCGACCGCGTCCATGCTGGTGCCGCGGTAGCCGTGGTCGAGAAACGCCGCGTTCGCGGCCTCGATGATGGCGCGGCGCTTGCGGTCCGAACGGCGCTCATCGGTGGGCTCGCCTGGCGCAGCGGACGTCACAGCGCCGAATCATACTGGACAGTCCAGTCTGAGGAACTGTACCGTCCGGTCTAGTTCTCGGATGGAGGTGGGTCGAGATGAATCCCAACGCGAGCGTCCGCGGACCGCGCGTCGTGCTGGACGGGTTGGCCTTCGTGGAGTCCGCCCGCTGGCACGACGGCCGGCTGTGGTTCGCACACTGGGCTGTCGGCGAGATCATCGCGACCGACCTCGACGGGCACAGCCAGGTGATGGCGCCCGGGCGTCAGGCGCTGGGCTGGTCGATCGACTGGCTGCCCGACGGGCGGCTGCTGGTCACCGGCGAGTCGCTGCTGCGGCAGGAGCCCGACGGCTCATTCGTACCGCACGCCGACCTGACCGGGGTGGCGCGGCACAACTGGAACGAGATCGTCGTCGACCACCAGCGCGGCAACCTCTACCTCAACGGCGCCGATACCTCCAACCTGCTTGCCGGCCAATTCCCCGAACCCGGCATGATCGCCCTCGTCGCAGCCGACGACACCGCCCGACGCGTCGCCGAAGACATCCACTTCCCCAACGGCATGGTCATCACCCCGGACGGCTCCACCCTCGTCGTCGCCGAGTCCGTCGCCGGACGGCTCACCGCATTCGACATCCAACCGGACGGCTCGCTCACCAACCGGCGGATCTGGGCCGAAGGCATCGGCCCGGACGGCATCTGCATCGACGCCGAAGGCGCCATCTGGACCGGTGCCGCCGACGTGCGCGCCATGACCGGCCGCGACACCGACCCCGGCGGCGCCGCCCTGCGCGTCCGCGAAGGCGGCCAGATCCTCGACCGCATCGAGTTCGACCGGCCCGGTTTCTCCTACGCCCTCGGCGGCCCGCACGGGCGCACCCTGTTCATCGTCGGCCAGCACTGGCGCGGCTTCGACCAGGTCGACGCGCTCATCGCCGACCGCACCGGACAAGTGCTCTGCATCGACGTCGACACCCCCAGCGCAGATCACCCCTAACGCCTCCATACCCGACCGCACGACCCTGAGTCAACCAACCAAACGCGATGGCGGAGCCGAACCTGCACGCACAGAACGTCGGTCCCCGACACCGGCTCGCTCAAGCCCAGAGCGCGCCGAATCGATCCGTCGCCGACTGCCAGGGTGGAGCACCCCGGCGACCCTCACCCTCCGTAGCGGCCACAGTCCTCACTTGATGGCTGCTGTCAATCTGGCCGGCCCATAGCATCGACGTCGCCCCTGCAACGGGCATAGCGCCGGATCCCGTTCGGAACACCGGTGGCTTACAGTCGTCGATCCTCAGGACCCGGAGGGCGTTCAGCTGCTGCTCGAGCCGGACGCACACCCAGCCGCCGCACCATTCAAGGCCGCACTCGTGGCGGACGGTATCCCATGGACGACCTTCGCGGTCGACGACCTGCAGGCCGTGCACGAGCGGCTGCGCGCACTCGGCGTCACCTTCACCCAAGAGCCGACCGACCTGGGGCCGGCCATCACCGCCGTGCTCGAGGACACCTGTGGAAACCTGATCCAATTAGAGCAGCACCGCACGACCCGAACTGAACGGAGCTGAGCTGAGCTGAGCTGAGCTGAGCTGAGCTGAGCTGAGCTGAGCTGAGCACCAAGACACGCCGACGCCGATCCAGCAACATAGGCCGCCATTCGTGCCGATGGAGCACGCATATCGAAGCTCCGCCGACGGGACGCCCAGCGCGTGCAGCGATACATGATCGGCAAACATCATCTTCACTCGGCTGCCTGAGTGCGCTTCCGTACCGCGCACAGTGGGTACGCAGTCGTGCAGCGCTCCCGAGCCGTCTGCGCGTGGCCGGCCTATGAGTTATTCGGCCTCGGTGCTGTAGGCGCCGGGTCCCCTCGCCTCGCATTGCTGTGGCGTGCACCGACCCTGCGTTTGAAACGGAGCCCTGCTCGGCGGGCTCAACCGTGTTCAGGGTTGAACTCGGGGAGAGGCCCGATGTGCGCCCGCCAGTCGGCGCCCAAGATGGTGACGAGGTTGAAGACTCGACGCGAGGAGCAGTCACCGTGAGATTCCTCCACCACTCAACCGCACCTTCGCCCGGCGTCCCCCGCTGGGCCCACGCCGCCGCGCATCTCGTTCCGCTCACGGCGCTGCCGTCCGGGCTGTGGCGGATCGCGCTCGGCGTCGGCATACCGGTCGGGTTCACCGGCGAGCTGGCAGAGCTGTACGCGGCACCAGGCTGGATCACCTTGTACGTCATCGTCCTCGGCCTGCTCGCCGAGGCACTCGCGCTGCTGACCCTCGGCCTGGTCCGGCCTTGGGGGGAACGGTTGCCTGCGTCGCTGCCCATGGTCGGCGGTCGGCGCCTGCCCGCCGCAGCCGTCGTCTTGGTGGCCGGAGCCGGCGCCGTCGCCGTTACCGTCATCAACTGGACTGGTGCTGCCATGTGGTTCGGGCCGGAGAACAACGGCGACCCGGACGCGCCGCACGGTCTGGCTGGCTTTGTCATGGCCGCCTGCTACGCGCCGCTACTGGTGTGGGGCCCACTGCTCGGCGCCGTCACCGTCGCCTACTACCGGCGCCGCAGACGTAGTTCGCAAATCCGCAACGTCAGGTACCGCAGTCCCGGAAAAATCCAGGGTGATTGCTGATCACTCGACGCGTATAACAGCGGTCGCCCTGGGAGAATCTACGCAGCGTGTGCGATACGTAATCGGCGATCCTCGGCGGTCACCTAATAGGCCTACGTGAGATGCGGTGCCCAGTCCGGCCGCGACGAGCAGCGCGCCGACCTCGTTCCTCCGCGCAGCAGCGTCAGCATCGCGGTCAGCTCGTCGAGCACATCGCCGCCGGCACGCTGGATCGCGGCCAGCGCGTCCTTCGCCGCCGGGCGGCGCTGCACCACGTACGCAGCAGCACCGGCCTGCACGTTGACCGGCGGCATCGCGTGCGCGACGCTGTCGTGCAGGTCGCGCGCACCACGATCGGAACGCTACGACGCCAGCGGCGCGCGCGCGTCCGTCCGGTGTCGCAACCGCCGGCTACGTGCCGCGACCTACGCGTGCCCGGGTCCACCCGTGGCGTCGCTCGCGATCTTCGGATCAAGACTCCGAGTGTCGGTGCCGTGGTGAACGACCCCTCCGGTGGCACCGGGCGGAGGGTCGCGCTCGCCTAGCGACCGGTCAGCATCGAGGAGTGGCCCGCCGAGCCGAAGATCATCAAGGGGGCCGCGAGGTGCAGACCGATCGCTAGGTGCTGGACTGCTGTTTACCGGGTCCCAGCCGCGGAGCACGATCCACAGCATGAGTGCGCCTGCGTTCCGCACGATCATCGAGCCGTTCCGCATCCACTCGGTGGAGCCGCTGCGGATGACGACGTGGCGGCAGCGCCAGGTAGCCATGGGCGAGGCCGGCTACAACCTGTTCAAAGTGAAGGCCCGGGACGTACTGATCGACCTGCTCACCGACTCAGGCACCGGCGCGATGAGTCGCGATCAGTGGGCCGCGATCCAGCATGGGGACGAGTCCTATGCCGGGTCGCCGTCCTATTACGTGTTCCGTGACGCCGTGCGCGACCTGTTCCCGTTCGAGCACGTGATCCCCACTCACCAGGGCCGGGCCGCCGAGAAGATCATCTTCAGTGTCCTCGGAGGGCCTGGCAAGGTGGTGCCGAACAACACCCACTTCGATACGACCCGGGCCAACGTCGAGCACTCCGGGGCGGAGGCTGTCGATCTCGTCATCGCCGAGGGTCGCGACCCGAAGGCCGAGCACCCGTTCAAGGGCAACATGGATGTTGAGGCACTCGAGGCGTTGCTGCGTGCGCGGGGCGAGGACGTACCAGTCGTGTTCGTGACGATCACCAACAACAGCGGTGGTGGGCAGCCCGTCTCGCTGGCGAATCTGCGCGCGATCCGCGATGTGTGCGACGCGTACGGCAAGCCGCTGTTCCTCGACGCCTGCCGCTTCGCAGAGAACGCCTGGTTCATCCGCGAGCGCGAGCCCGGGCAGTCCGGCCGCGACGTGACCGACATCGTGCGCGACATCGCCGTGCTGGCCGACGGCATGACGATGAGCGCGAAGAAGGACCCGATGGGCAACATCGGCGGATGGCTCGCCATGAACGACGACGGCCTGGCGAATAAGTGCCGCAGCGTGCTGATCCTCACCGAAGGGTTCCCTACCTACGGTGGGTTGGCCGGGCGCGACCTCGAGGCAGTGGCGCAAGGACTGCGCGAGGTCGTCGATCATGAATACCTCCGATACCGGATCCGCTCGACCGGGTACCTCGGCAAAGCGCTGCAGCGCGCCGGAGTGCCAGTACTGAGCCCGATCGGCGGGCACGCCGTCTATCTGGACGCCCGAGCCCTGCTGCCACACATCCCACCCGCGCAATACCCCGGCCAGGCACTCGCGCTCGCACTTTACGAGGCCGGCGGGGTGCGCAGCTGCGAAATCGGCACCGTAATGTTCGGCCGCCAGCCAGACGGGTCAGAGAAACCCGCACCACTCGATCTGGTGCGCCTGGCCATTCCACGCCGTACATACACTCAAAGCCACATCGACTACGTGATCGAAGTCTGCGAGCACGTCGCCCGGCGCGCCGGCGAACTCACCGGCTACCGCATCGTCGACGAACCCCCAGCCTTACGCCACTTCACCGCCACCTTCGAGCCGATCAGCTAACAGAACGCGCAGCCCTTGGCTGAACCGCGAAGCAACCCGTACGTCCGACCGTCCAGCGACAGCTTGCTCCGAGTGCTCGGTCATGCTCCGGGTGGTTGACGGACGTAGTCCCCAGGGGCCGCGGTGATCGGTTGAAAGGTAGGGCTGCCGAGGGTTTGCGGGGCAGGGCGTTGGCCGCCGGAGTACGCGATGATCCAGTCTGCCCATTCCTGCCACCACGACCCGGTGTGTTTGGTGGCGTTCGCCAGCCACTGGTCGGGGTCGGACCCGGTTTGCGGGCTCGTGTAGTAGGCGGCTTTCGGGTTGCCTGGGGGGTTGACGAGGCTTTGGATGTGGCCGCTGCTGCTGAGTACGAATGTCATCGGTCCGGACAACAACTGGGTGGTGCGGTAGCAGCCCTTCCACGGCGTCAGGTGGTCGGTGACCGCGCCGGTGACGAAGGTGGGGACCTTGATGGTGGACAGGTCGACCGGCGTGTCCAGCACCTTGACCGCGCCTGGCTGGCAGAGTGTGTTGGCTTCGAACATGTCGAGGAACTGAAGGTGCAGGGCGGCGGGCAGGTTCGTGCCGTCGGCGTTCCAGGACAGGATGTCGAAGACGGGCGGGGCTTGGCCCAGCAGGTAGTTGTTGACCCAGAAGTTCCAGATCAGATCGTTGGGCCGCATGAGGGTGAACGCGGCGCCCATGTCGCGGGCTGAGATGCCGCCGGCACGGCGGGTCCGTGCGCGGGCAACGGACAGCAGGTTCGCGTTGGAGAAAGCCTGGATCGGTGCCCGCTGGCCGAAGTCCAGCATGGTCACCGCGAAGGATGCGGAATGGACTCGCGGATCTCCGGTCGCAGCGAGGTGGTTGAGGACACCAGCGGCGATGATGCCGCCGGCGCAGAACCCGATGGTGTTCACATCGTCTGAACCCGTGACATCGCGGACGGCGTCGATGGCGTGCAGCACCCGAGCCGCGTAGGTGTCGAAATCCCAGTCCGCTTGCGCCTTGCCTGGGTTACGCCAACTGAGCAAGAAGACCTGCAGCCCGCGCGATACCGAGTATTCGACGAAGCTGCGGCCCGGGCGCAGGTCGGCGAAGTAGAACCGGCCGATCGGCGGCGGCACGATGAGCACCGGCCGCTGGTGGACGGCGTCGGTGGTTGGCGTGTACTGGATCAGCTCGGCGACCCCGTCCCGCTCGACGACCGATCCGGGGGTGAGGGCCAGGTCGCGGCCGACTTGCAGGGCCTGCCGATCGGCCATCGAGGGCAGGCCGCCGTTGTGCCGGACATCGTCGGCCCAGTTGCGCAGCCCGCGGGCGAGATTGGCGCCGCCAGTCTCAAACGTTTTCTTGATCGCCGCTGGGTTCCCGAGCAGGAAATTCGTGGGTGCCAGCGCGCTGGTCATCACGGTGACGGCAAGCCGGGCCTGATCCGAGTCCTTTCCCGACTTCTCCAGTTCATCGACGAGCCGGTCCATCGACCCCGTGAACGCCAGATAGGCCTGCCCGACCCGCCGGTAGAGCGGGTTCTCGGTCCACGTCGGGTCGGCGAATCGCCAGTCCCCTTTGGCCGCCGCCACCGAGGAGGAGCCGTTCGCAATCCGCAGCAGTTCGCGGGTCAGGTGGCCAGCTTCCCGCGCCACCGCCCTGCCCTGAGTGACCGTGCCAGCGGCGGCGGACAGGATCGCGGTGATGCTGGGCTTCGCAACCGGCTCGGTCCAGGCGGCGCTGTCGGCTGCTCGACGTGCGGTCGCGGAGGCGTCCGGGGTCGCCTCACTCGCCTGTTGGGCCGAGCCGTGAACCGTGGCACCCGCCGCCGTCGACGGTCGCCTGCCCGCGCTGCCGCGGCGAGCGCCCGGACTCGTCATGGTCATCGGACTCCCTTTAGGTCTACTTCCTACCCCGATTGGACCACCCGAGCCAATCATCCCAGCGTTGTTGCTGGCCAGGGCCGGTCGTGGCGCGATTCATTTCGTCGTCCACCGCATCACGGCGCCGCTTTGGTGACTCTGTTCAGGCATGTCACTCGTGTACACCGACTCCGGCGTGGTCCGCCGCCCGTTTCGTGTCTTGGGGCTGCTGGCGACGCTCGCCGCGTTCGTCACCGCGGCGCTGGCCACTTGCAGCCAGCGGCACTGATCACGTGAGCCGGAAGCGCGGGGCCCGGAATGACGGGCAGCTCGGACAGGCCGCGTAGCACGAGCCCGTCGCCGTGCCCCCAGTGCAGGTCGTCGCCAGGGACGGCGAGGCGGAGCTGGGGGAAGCGGCGCAGCAACGATCCGAGGGCAAGCTGGCCCTCCATGCGGGCCAGCACCGCGCCAAGGCAGTGGTGGATGCCGTGGCCGAACGCCAGGTGACGAGCCTCGGCCCGGTCGATGTCGAGCAGCTCCGGGCTGGTGTACCGACCCGCATCCCGGTTGGCGGCCGCCAAGCTGATGATGACTTGAGCCCCGGCGGGGATTGTCACGTCGCCGATCTCCACCGGCTCGATCGCGTACCGAAACGTCGAGTGGGGGACCGGGGGGTCGTAGCGCAGGAACTCCTCGACCGCTGCCGCGATCTTGCCGGGGTCCGAGCGCAGCTGAGCGAGTTGCGCTGGGTTGCGGAACAGGGCGACGACGCTGTTGCCGATGAGGCTTGTGGTCGTGTCGTGTCCCGCAACGATCAACTGGAAGATCGTCGAGAGCAACTCTTGGCTGTCGAGACGCTCGTCGCCGTCCCGAGCGCTGATCAACCCGCTTACCAGGTCGTCGCCGGGCACGTCCTGCTTGGCCTGGACGAGCGCGCCCAACATTCCCACAACGGCATCCGACGCCTCCTTGGCCCGCGCATACTGCGCCGGACTGGATGTGGGGACGAGCAACGCGGTGAGGCCTCGACCTAGCGAAGCCCGGTCGGGCTCGGGCACGCCGAGCAGTTCGCAGATGACCGTGAACGGCAAGGGGAAGGCGAACGCCGCGATGAGATCGACACGGCTGTCGGGTCCTTGCACGGCGAGCTCATCGAGCAGGTCGTCAACGATCGTCTGCACCCGCGGCCGCAACCCTTCGACGCGGCGGGGAGAGAAGGCGGCCGATACAAGGCGGCGCAGCCGGGTGTGATCGGGCGGGTCGACGCTGAGCATATGCCGCGCGAACGCCGGTCCGGGAAGCCCCTCTGCCACAAGATCGGCGTCCATGGCGAGCGCCGCATGCATGTCCTTCGACAGTCGCGGGTCGTTCAGAGCGGCGCGCGTCTCGTCGTAGCGGACCACCAGCCAGGCGCGGTGCCCGTCGACCAGCGTCACCTCGTGCACCGCGCCTAGCTCACGGACCTCGGCGAACACCGGGAACGGGTCGTCCCGGCTGTACGCCCCCCACGCCGCCAGCGCCTGTGACGCCGTCATTCGTCCCCCTGTTGAACGCTACGGGTCGCGAGCCTGTTGTCAGGCCGGCGGTGCGAAGAACTCGAGCGCAATCCCGTCCGGGTCGCGGAAGGAGACGCCCGAGCCGTAATGGGCGTCCTTGATTCCGCCGTGGGCAATGCCGAGCTCGTCCAGGCGCGCCGCCCGCTTCTGCAGCTCGCCACGGTCCCGGCAGGCGAAGGCGACATGATCCAGACCGGTGCGATGCTCGTCGAATCGGTCACCTGCGCCCTGAGCGTGGGTATGCAAACCGAACAGCTGCCCGCCGTCCAGCGCGAACACCGTGTGGTGGAAGCCGCCGGTCTGTTCGTCCTCGTCGAGCACGGGCGCGGCGGCGAACAGCTCGCTGTACCAGCGAGTGCTTCGCTCAAGATCCGTCACGGTTACCGCGACGTGGGTCATGGGTGGAAAGTCCGGCACAATAGCCTCCTGATTGATGGACGTACGGACGTTGGTGCCTCTTCTTACCCTGCGCTCGGCCCAATCAAATGCCGACCCTCCTCCTGCTACGGTGGCCAGCTAGCTTCGGTTCAAGACATAGAACTGCCCCATCAAGTGCTTCAGGGCAGGGTGCATGGTCCGGCGGTACGACGCGTACTTGCGATGGTTGTACCGGGGAGGCCGCCCGACGCCCCATTGCCGCTCCTGCCTGGCGACGGCGCACGGGTCGGGACCGTCCTCGTCGACGGTGAGTTCCGTGCGACCTGGCAGCTCACCACGCCCGGCGACACGGCGACCTCACCGTGCACGCGACACCTGGGCTGTCGCCGCCCCAGGAGGACGAGGTCTGCCGGGAGGGCCAACGGTTGCTGGCCTTCCTCGCCCCGGACGCAACGCCAGGGGACATCCTGATGGTGTCCCGCAGACCGCGGCGCCACGCCGAGGGGACCTACCGCCCTACGCGTGCGGCGGGCAATCGGTGATACTTGATCTATGGCCACGGACCCGCGCTCCGGCATGACGATCCTCGGCTCCGACGCGTGCTTGCAGCTGCTGCGTTCCGAGGAGGTCGGGCGACTCGCGGTGTACGTCGCCGATCACCCTGACATCTTTCCGGTCAACTACGTGGTCAACGACGACGACACGATTGTGTTCTGCACAGCCGAAGGGACGAAGCTCGCGGCGGCGTTCATCGGCCGCGCTGTCGCGTTCGAGACGGACGGCTATCAGGCCGATTCCGGTGACGCGTGGAGCGTCGTGGTCAAAGCGCACGCCGAGGAGATCGAGATGCACGACTTGCTCGAGGAGACGGCGTTCCCGCTGTACCCATGGAGCACGGCCCCGAAGGCGCGATACGTGCGCCTCGTGCCCGACGGGATCAGCGGTCGCCGCTTCCACGTCGCGCAACGGCGGGTGGACCACAACGGATGAGTCCGCCCTCTGAGCGCGACGCCGGAGTTCCGAGCGCGAGCGTCCGGCCGGCTCCAACCTGGTGATCTTGAGGCGCACGTCTAGTCGGGGGACTCGATGTGAGCCTCAAGATCGACGCAGCGCGGCCGGCAGTTGGCCAAGTCGGGAGCGAATCCCGGACCGCGGTGGCGCGGTCAGGACGTGCTGCGCATCTCGGTCAGCAACTGGTCGACCGATGATGACGACGTGCGGCGAGCCATCGACGCGGTGCGCCGCGCTGCCGTGAACGCTTAGCGGCTGCCACACACCGCCAGCATGGACAGCGCAACGTAGAGCCGGTCGCGGCGGGCCGCGTCCTCCACGCCGGTGACAAATCGTTCGGCCATCAACGCCGTGAGGTACCCGAGCTCGACCAGCTGGTCCACGACGGGACGGATCGGGAACAGCCCGGGAGGTGCCGGCTCCGTGCCGGGATCCCAACGGTTCCATATGTGGACCGCGCCGGTGACGTCCAGATCCTGCACGCCGAAGTCGCGAGCGAGGTTCAGCAGCCGCCCACCCAGGTCGAACGCCGGCCCTCGCAGCGCCCACATCGCCTCGCTGATAGCCTCGCCGGCTGCTCGGTCCGGCAGGTCGAACGTCAGAGTCCGCCAGTCGGTGTCGATCACCGACAAACGACCCCCCGGTCGCAGCACACGGACCATTTCGGCCAGGGCACGCCCGACGTCGGGCACCCACTGCAGCGCCCGCTCCGACCGGCATGCGTCGATCGATCCATCGTCGAACGGCAGGGCCTGCGCGTCACCAACCCGAAAATCCACCGAAATCCCAGCCTCGGCCGAACGCTGACGCCCGACGGCGAGCATGGCTTCGCTGGCATCGATCGCGACCACCGAGCCCGACGGGCCGACGTCTGCGGCCAGCGCGATGGCCACGTCGCCGAGCCCGCAGCCGACATCAACCAGTCGTTCGCCGGGCTGCAGGGCGAGCTGCCCGCGCTCCCAGGCCCGCAGCTGGCGGACCGCCGGCCACTGGGCAGTCTGCTCCATGCCTTGGATCAGTAGCGCGGTGTCGGGGTGCGCATCGACGCGCGTATACCCGATCTGGGCGTCCGGCCGCTCCACTGGTCCGCTCGACGGCACGGCGTCACGCTACCCTCGGCATGCCCGCAGCTCGCTCTCGGTGTGGTGCCCTGAGGGGAATCGCGGGCGAGGGGAGACGGCCATTAGTCCCGACACGATCGGCGATGTCGGCAGTCTCCTCGGCGTGTGGGGCCACCCCGACGACGAGGCATATCTGTCGGCCGGCCTGATGGCGCTCGCCGTCGATGCTGGGCGGCGGGTCGTGTGCGTCACGGCGACCGCGGGAGAGGCTGGCTTCCCTGACGACGACGCTCGGTCGATCGATGCGCGGGTCGCTGTCCGGCAGGCCGAGATGGCGGCGAGCCTGGCCGAGCTCGGTGTCACCGAACACCACTGGCTGGGGTACGGCGATGGCCGCTGCGCCGACGTGCCTGACGGGGACGCCGTCGACGTGATTGCCGGTCTCATCGCCGACGTTCAGCCCGACACTGTGCTCACGTTCGGACCTGACGGCGCTACCGGCCACCTCGATCACATCGCGGTGTGCCGGTGGTCGACGCTGGCCTGCGCCCGGTCGTCGCCAGCGCCGAGGCTCCTGTATGCCACCAAGTCGCCCGAGTGGAACGCGACGGTCTTCAGCCGTCTTGACCCTGCCCGAGTAATGATGGTGGACGGCATGCTGCCCGAGGGCGTACCGACGGAGGAGATGGCGATCTGGCTAACCTGCGAAGGCGAGCTGCTCGACCGCAAGGTTCGCGCGCTGCGCGCCCAACACAGCCAGAGCGAGCCGCTGGTGAGCGGCTACGGGCTCGACTGGTATCGAGAAATCGTGCGCGAGGAGTTCTTCCGCGAACCGCGACCGACCGACCCGACCATCGCGAGGTAGCCCGCTCAGGCGGCGCGCTGCTGCTCGGCGATCTCGATCGTGGCGCGGACGATGTCTGCCACGTCGGCGACCAGCCGGACGTCGAGCCCCGCCAGCACGTCGGCCGGCACGTCGTCCAGGTCAGGCTCGTTGCGAGCCGGCAGGAACACCGTGGTGAGCCCGGCCCGCTGGGCGGCCAGCAGCTTCTGCTTGACCCCGCCGATCGGCAGCACCCGTCCGTTCAGGGTCACCTCGCCGGTCATTCCGACGTCGGACCGCGCCGGCCGGCCGAGGGCCAGCGAGGCGAGCGCGGTCGTCATCGTCACGCCCGCGGACGGCCCGTCCTTCGGGACGGCGCCGGCCGGCACGTGCAGGTGCAGCGCGCGATCCAGTCGCGACGGCTCGATGCCGAGCGCGTCCGCGTGCGAGCGCAGGTAGGACAGCGCGATCTGTGCGGACTCCTTCATCACGTCCCCGAGCTGGCCGGTCAGGGTCAAGCCGGGCTTGCCGTCCATCGCGGTGGCCTCAATGAACAGCACGTCACCGCCGGTGCCGGTCACGGCGAGGCCGGTGGCGACGCCCGGCACCGCCGTGCGCTCGGCCGTTTCGGGCGTGAAGCGCGGCCGGCCCAGGTACTCGCGCAGGTCCTCGGCGCCGACACTGATGGGCGGCTCGACACCGGAAGCGAGCTTGGTGGCGATCTTGCGCAGTACCCGCGCCAGCGACCGCTCGAGCTGACGTACCCCCGCCTCGCGGGTGTAGTCGGACGCGATCAGCCGCAACGCCTCGTCGGTCACGCTCACCTCGTCCGGTCCGATCGCGGCGCGCTCGCGCTGCCGGGGCAGCAGGTGCTCTCGCGCGATCACGACCTTGTCGTCCTCGGTGTAGCCGTCCAGGCTGACGAGCTCCATGCGGTCCAGCAGTGCCGGCGGGATCGTGTCCACGACGTTCGCCGTTGCGATGAACAGCACGTCGGATAGGTCCAGGTCGATCTCCAGGTAGTGGTCGCGGAACGTGTGGTTCTGCGCCGGGTCGAGGACCTCGAGCAGTGCCGCGGCCGGATCGCCGCGGTAGTCCGAGCCGACCTTGTCGATCTCGTCAAGCAGCATGACCGGGTTCATCGAGCCGGCCTCGCCGATTGCTCGGACGATGCGGCCGGGCAGCGCGCCGACATAAGTGCGGCGGTGACCGCGGATCTCCGCCTCGTCGCGTACCCCGCCCAGTGAGACGCGGACGAATTTGCGGCCGAGCGCACGGGCGACGCTCTCGCCGAGCGACGTCTTGCCCACCCCGGGCGGGCCAACCAGGGCGAGGACCGCACCAGAGCCGCGTCCGCCGACGACCTGCAGTCCGCGGGCGGCCCGGCGGGCCCGCACTGCCAAGTACTCCTCGATGCGGTCCTTGACGTCCGCGAGGCCATGGTGGTCGGCGTCGAGCACCCGGCGCGCCGCCTCGACGTCGGTGCTGTCGGTTGTGCGGGTCGCCCAAGGAAGCTCGAGCACGGTGTCGAGCCAGGTGCGGATCCATCCCGACTCGGGGCTCTGGTCACTGGCCCGCTCCAGCCGGCCGACTTCGCGCAACGCCGCCTCGCGCACCTTGTCCGGCAGGTCGGCCCCCTCGACCCGGGAGCGGTAGTCGTCCGCTCCGTCGGGCTCGCCTTCACCCAGCTCCTTGCGGATCGCGGCAAGTTGCTGACGCAGCAGGAATTCGCGCTGGCTCTTCTCCATGCCGTCGCGGACGTCGTCGCGGATCTTGTCGGCAACTTCGACCTCGGCCAGATGCTCGCGGGCCCATTCGATGACCTGGGCCAGCCGCTGCTCGACGTCCGGGGTCTCCAGCAGCTGCCGCTTCTGCTCGGCGGACAGGTAGGACGCGTATCCCGCAGTGTCGGCGATCGCTGACGGGTCGGTCAGCCGCTGCACGGCGTCGACTAGCTGCCAGGCGTCGCGTCGTTGCAAGGTGGCAACGACGAGGGACTTGTACTCGCTGGCGAGCGCGCGGACCTGCTCGGTGACCGGCTGCTCCTCGACCGGCTCGGTCTCCACCCACAGCGCCGCCCCCGGTCCGGTGACGCCGGAGCCGATGCGCGCCCGTACCCCCGCGCGCAGCACGGCTGCGGGCGAGCCGCCGGGCAGCCGGCCCAGCTGCTCGATGGTCGCCACCACGCCGTAGCTCGGGTAGCGGTCGGCCAGCCGAGGCGCCAGCAACAGCTGGCCTTCGGCACCGGCGCGGGCCGCGTCGACGGCCGCCTGAGCGGTCTCGTCCAGCTCGACCGGCACCACCATGCCCGGCAGCACGACCAGGTCAGGAACGGAAAGAACGGGCAGCTTTGCTATGGCCATCAGTGAAATCTCCAAGAGTTGAGTGCTACCCACTCAAGCAGAGCGGTGCCACAGTTGTTCCCGACGTGAGGATGCCCAAACGTCCGCCCTGGGCGAACAGCGCGGGAACCCGGCTTGCGTGTCGGATTCTCACAACCACCAGCCCGACCCGACGCGCAAGGAGGCCCGCCCCGTGAACTTGACGGACCGAATCGGTCAATGGAGTACGAAGCAGAAGGCGATCGCAGCCGCGGTCATCGTGGTCGTGGTCGGTGGTGGCGTGGCCGGCCTGAGCATCGCGCTTACCGGCGGTAACTCCAAGACGAAACCGCTGGCGAGCGCCACGCCGCGGACGCCGACGCCGAGTCCGGTAAATACGGTGAATCCGCTGACCGGAGTCGGGGCGCCACCCACGGGTCCGGTCATCGGGGTGAAGATCGACGACACCGCGAACGGACGTCCCCAGCTGGGGGTCGACAAGGCCGACATCGTCTACGTAGAACAGGCGGAAGGCGGACTGACCCGGCTACTGGCCGTGTTCGCGACCAACAAACCGACGGTCGCGCCGGTGCGCAGCGTGCGGGCCAGCGACCCGGAACTGCTCAGCCAGTACGGTCGCATCATCCTCGTCGCGTCCGGCGGCGGCGGGGACTCGATGCCGACCTTGGACAGGTCGATCCTGCACGGGGTCACGATGGACCGCGGCGGACCTGGGTTCTCCCGTGACGGCTCCCGAAGCGCGCCGTACAACCTGATGTCGAACCTGGCCGCGGTCAGCTCCGCCGTGCAGGCTGATTCGGCCAAGAGCATCGGCTTTCAGTGGGCGGCGAACCCCGCGGGGCTGTCCGCCACTCGCACGGCAACCTCCGTGCAGACGCAGGTCGGCGGCACGCCGGTGGGATTCGGGTGGAACGCGCAGCTCAACCGGTACACGCGGGTGATCGACGGCGTCCGGCAGAGCGCTGCCGACGGCGCGCCGATCGCGACCCCCAATGTCATCGTGCAGTTCTGCCAGGTCACCGTGAACCCCGCCGATGTGGATGTCGAGGGCAATCCGTCGCAGTACACGCACTCGATCGGGCGCGGCCGGGTCGCCGTGTTCCGCAACGGGCACCGCATCGACGGCTCATGGTCGCGGGCCAACCTGACATCGGGCACCACACTGCGGGACACGAACGGTCAGCCGATAACCCTCGCCCCGGGTGCAGCGTGGGTCGTGCTGGCCGCCACGGGTGCGCCACTGACCTCGAGCTGACCAGGCCATCGACGGTTGGCTAGCCACGCTCAGCAGCACACGGTCTGCTCGAGTGCCTCACATTGCAGGGCATGCCTTGCATGGCTGGTGCGCGACGCCTGGCCGATGCGCTGTATGTCGGGTTGGCTGTATTTCTGGTCTGTCGCTCATCACTACTGATCGGCGCCTGCACGCGGTGCCCGTCGCCGACGTGGTGATCGCATGAAGGTCATCCGTTGTCCGACGTCGAAGTCAGCTTGAGTGGCAGCCCGGCGAATCGCGCATAACGCCGTGCCGCCGCCACTGCGGCAGCCCGCGCCACTCCGGTCGGCGCGCTGAACCACTCCAGCCCGACCCCGGCCGCCTGATCGCCCTGGACCCGGCGCCAGCGTCCGGCCACCCGGCCGTCGAGGACGATCATGGGCAGGAACATGCCGTTGTTCCCGGGCACGATGCGCTGCGCGTGTTCCGGTCCGAGCATCGCGCTGCGGTCGCGATAGCCGAGCAGGTACTCGTCGAATCCGGGCAGCAGCTGGACGCGCGGCGTGCGGACGGGGGGCGGTAGGTCGGGTCCTGACCAGTACTCGACGTCACCGACACACAGGTGGGTCAGCCCGCCTCGCGCCTGCGACACAGCCGCGCGGGCGTCTGCCATCGCGAGCCCGGACCACCAAGCGAGATCGTGCACCGTCGCCGGCCCGTGGCCGGTGAAGTACCGCAGGGCAAGACGGGTCAACGCGTCGGCGCGATTGACTGGCGGTTCGGGCGCGACCCACTCGTCGAGCAACACGAACGTTGGCTGCTTTCCGGCCGCCGGCCCGTGGCAGATCACCGCATGGTGAGCCAGCCAGCCGAGCACGTGGATGCCGCGCTGCCCGATCGGGTCGACGCCGGCGGTGGACAGGACTGAATACAGCTCGGGTCGGGTGAGTCGGCGACCGCCGGCGAGCGCAGCGCAGACCGCCTCGCGTCCGCGTTGCAGGTCCGCATCGGACAGCTGCAACTGCTGCAGCCGGCCGCGCATGGTGGCGAGCGGCCGTGGACTGAGCAGCTGCAGCATCCAGCGCACGTCCGCGGCGGCGACCAGGTGCAACGTGCCACGCATCGGCCACGTGCGCACCACCGTCGCCGAGGCGATCGCGCGATCCAGTGCCTGCGCTGTCCCACCCGTCGTCCGCAGCGCGACGGCCCACTGCGCGCCCGGCCAGTCTTGCGCTTGGACCGCGCCGAGTTCGCCGACCACGTCGGCGGCGTTGGCATGGCGGGGTGCCGAGATCTGCTGGGCCAGCAGCCGTCGGCGCAGCACTTGTCGAACCATCACCTCGCGAACGCTATGCGGGCGGACCGACATCGTCGCGGTGCACCCAGTCAATGCACCACTCAATGCACCCAGTCAGTGCACCTGGCGCTCGTGCCCCGCCCAGAACGGCTCACGCAGTTTGAACTTCTGCAGCTTGCCGGTGGCCGTGCGGGACAACACGTCGACGAACTGCACCTTCTTCGGGCACTTGTACCCGGCCAGCGACGTACGGCAGTGCGCGATCAGCTCCTCGGCCGTGACCGCGGAGCCGTCCGTGACGACGAACGCCGTCACCAGCTCGCCCCACTTGTCGTCCGGGATGCCGATGACGGCCACCTCGCGCACCGCCGAGTGACTGTTGAGCACGTCCTCGACCTCGATCGAGCTCACGTTCTCGCCGCCAGAGATGATCATGTCCTTCTTTCGGTCCGTGATGACGAGGTGGCCTTCGTCGTCCAGGTAGCCGCCATCGCCGGTGTAGAACCAGTCGCCTGGTGAGGCCTCAACGGGATGGATGGCATCGGCGGTGGCCTCGGGTTCGCGCCAGTAGCCCTCGAGATTGTGGTTCGTTTGCGCGAGCACCTCGCCGACGTCGTCGACCTGCAGCCGGACACCGAGGGCCGGTGCCCCCGCCCGGGCCAGCTTGCGCGCGCGCTCGTGCGGCGCCAGCTCGTCCCACTCGGGGCGCTGCCGGTTGATCGTCAGCAGCGGGGCGGTCTCGGTGAGCCCGTAGATCTGGATGAACTCCCAGCCCAGATCGGTGAGCACCCGCTCGATGGTGCGGGTCGGCGGCGGGGCGCCTGCCACGACGATGCGGACGCGATCCCGTCCGGGAATCGGGCCGTCCCAGCCGGCTGCGGCGTCGAGCGCGGCGTTGACCACGGCCGGCGCACCGCACATTAGCGTCACCGCGTGCTGCTCGATGCGGCGCAGGATCTCGGCACCGTCGACCTGCCGCAGCACGATGTGCGCGCCTCCGACGCCCGTCATCCCATAGGGCATGCCCCAGCCGTTGCAGTGGAACATCGGCAGCGTGTGCAACAGCACGTCCCGGTCGCTGATCGTCGTGTGCAGCCCAAAAACCACTGCGTT
This sequence comes from uncultured Actinomycetota bacterium, assembly GCA_963839175.1. Classification (GTDB taxonomy): domain Bacteria; phylum Actinomycetota; class Actinomycetes; order Mycobacteriales; family Jatrophihabitantaceae; genus CAWIUB01. Next base: position 15,154 of record CAWIUB010000048.1, on the reverse strand, counting down.
GAGCCACAGATTGCGATGGGTCAGCTGCACGCCCTTTGGCCGGGCAGTGGTGCCCGACGTGTAGTTGAGCGTGGCAGTCGCGCCCTCGTCGGGCTCGTCCCATGGCCGCGGCTCGACATTGGGCAGGTACAGATCGTCATCCTCCCCGAGCAGGAACTTGTGCGGGACATCGAGGGCGTCGGAGACGTCCTTGAGCGATGGGTCGGCGTAGACGACCTGCGAGCCAGAATGCTCGACGATATAGGCGATCTCCGCTACCGCCAGCCGGAAGTTGATGGGAACCAGGATCCGTCCATAGCCGCTGACGCCGAAGAACGAATGCAGCAGACGGGCCGAGTTCTGCGAGATGATCGCCACCCGGCCGCCCGGCGGCACGCCGAGCTGGTCCAGCTTCGCCGCCTGCGCACGCGCCCGCGCGGCGAGATCGCGATAGGTCAGCTCGCCGAGGCTGCGCGCCGGCTGGTCGGGCTCGTCGACGACGGCGATCCGGTCGGGGTACACGCTTTCGGCGCGGTCGATGAAGTCACGGACGGTCAGCGGAATGAACATGACGGCCTCGCTCTCGAAGAGGTCACACCCAGGACGGGAACCACATGTGCAGGTGCCACTGGTTGTAGCTGAGCATGCCGCCGGTGAACAGCGGCCACATCCAGGCGAAGTCCACGATCACCAGGCCGAGAAAGCCGGTCACCCCGGCGATTCCCCACATACGCCGCCGTTGCGCGACCTCGTCGCCGGTCGCGCCGGGTGCACGGCGAAGCGCCGGGCCGAGGATCGTGCCGAGCGTAAGCGTCAGGCCGAAGATCAGGTAGGGCATCAGCGGCGTCATGTAGAAGAGGAACATGGTCCGGCGGATGTCCCGCAGCCAAAACACCCAGCCCGCGAGGAACGCCACCCATACGGCGGCGGCCCGCCAGTCGCGGGTCGTCAGCCAGTGCCAGGCGAGCCAGATCAGCGCAGGCAGGAAGGCCCACCACTCGAGCGGGGTGCCGATCAGCAGCACCTGCCGGACGCAGCTGGCCGCGCCACAGCCGTGGACGCCGTCTCCAACGTAGTAGTAGTTGACCGGGCGTCCGAGGATGAGCCAGCTCCACGGCTTGGAGCCGTAGCTGTGCGGCGTGTACAGCGTCTCGTGGAAGCGGTAGGCCTGCAGGTGGTAGGAGCCGAGGGAGCGCAGCGCGTTCGGCAGGAATCCCCAGTTGAACGGGAGGTGGATGCCGACGGGCAGGTTAAGGGTGGTGCTGCCGCTGTGCGACTCCGCCCAGTGCCGTCCCCAGGAGTTCTCGCCGGCGAACCAGCCGAGCCAGCTCAGCAGGTAGGTCGCCACTGGCGCGAGCAGCAGCGAACCCAACGCGGGCAGCCACGAGCGGCGGGCGGCGTTGCGCCACGACGCGTGGACGCCCGCCGTCTTGAGCGCCCCGCGGTCCCAGATCAACGACATCAACACGAACGCCACGAAGAACGACAGCGCCGTCCACTTCACTGCGCAGGCGCACCCGAACATCACGCCCGCGATAAGCCGCCACGGGCGCGGGCCGAGCATCGGCGCGCCGTCGATCAGGTCGGCGCCGTCGGCGAGCAGGGCCGCGAGACGTCCACGAACCTGCTCGCGGTCCAGGACGAGCGCGCCGAAGCCGGCGAGGATGAACAGCTGCAGGAAGATGTCAAGCAGCGCCACGCGCGACTGCACGACTGATACGCCGTCGAGGGCGAGCAGCAGCCCGGCGATGCCGCCGAAGAGGTTTGAGTGGAAGATCCGCCGGGCGATACGGGTGATCAGCAGCACACTGACGATGCCGGCGAGGGCAGGAGCCAGCCGGAAAGCGAAGTCGCTGTCGCTGTCGAGAATCCACTGCGGGAGCGCGATGAGCCATTTGCCCAGCGGTGGATGGACGATGAACATGTAGCCGCGGTTGTCCTCGTACCCGAAGCGCAGCAGCTCCTGTGACTCGGTGGCGTAATAGATCTCGTCGAACGATTTGCCGGGCGGCCAGCCCAGCGCCCACAGCCGGGTGAACGCCGCGACGGTCGTTGTCAGCCCGGCGACCAGCCAGCCGACGCGCGGCGACGGGTCGCTCCACGGCCGTAGCGCGACAGGGACGGGCCCCTCGGGGGCGGGCGGCTCGGTCGCGGCCTCGCCGATCACATCGGCCACCGGTCGCGTCTCGAGTGTGGCCGTCACGCCGCCGATCGTAGGGTTTCCGCATGAGCGGGTCGCCGTCGCCGGGCCGCGTGCTGCTTGCTAGCACGCCGTTGGGCAACGTGCGGGACGCCTCCCCCCGGCTGGTCGGGGCGCTGCGGTCGTCGGCGGTGATCGCCGCGGAGGACACCCGGCGGCTGCGCCGGCTGTGTGCGGACCTCGACGTGACGCCGTCCGGTCGGGTCGTCTCGTTCTTCGACGCGAACGAAGCATCCCGGGTGCCCGCGCTGCTCGACGCCCTTCGGGCTGGAGAGGACGTGCTGCTCGTAACCGACGCGGGCATGCCGTGCGTCTCGGATCCGGGTTATCGGCTGGTCACGGCGGCGATCGCCGCCAGCCTTACCGTCAGCGTGCTGCCTGGCCCGTCTGCAGTGACCGCGGCGCTGGCCGTTTCCGGGCTGCCGGTGGACCGCTTTTGTTTCGAGGGATTCCTGCCACGCCGCGCCGGCGAGCGGCGGCGCGCGCTGGCGGCGCTGTCCGGTGAGCCGCGCACACTGGTGTTCTTCGAGGCGCCGCATCGGCTTGCGGCCGCGTTGCGCGACCTCGCGGACGCGTTCGGCGCCGATCGGCCGGCCGTGGTCTGCCGGGAGCTGACCAAGACTTACGAGCAGGTGCGCCGCGCAACGCTCGGGGAGCTGGCTGCGTGGGCGGCCGACGGGCTGCGCGGCGAGATCACCCTGGTGGTGGGTGGAGCGCCGCGGTCGGCCGTCGCGCGGGACGCCGGCGAGCTGGCCGAACTCGTCGCAGCACGCGAAACCGCGGGCTTGTCCCGCAAGCAGGCCATCGGCGAGGTGGCGGCGCAACTCAATGTCCCCAAGCGCACCGTCTACTCCGCCGTGGTCGCCACCAAGCCCGAGTGACGGTCGGCGAACGGAGCCGTCACTCGGCGAACGGAGCCGTCACTCGGCGAACGGAGCCGTCACTCGAGTGGGCAGACCAGTCACTCGGGGGAATGAAGGCGGCGGGCCTCACTAGGCTGGCACGTATGAGTGATCATGTGCTGACCGCGGTGGCCTGGCCCTATGCCAACGGCCCCCGGCACATCGGCCACGTCGCCGGCTTCGGCGTCCCGTCCGACGTGTTCAGCCGGTACCAGCGCATGGCCGGGAACAAGGTGCTCATGGTCAGCGGCACCGACGAGCACGGCACCCCGATCCTCGTCCAGGCCGACAAAGAAGAGGTGTCGCCGCGCGACCTGGCCGACCGCTACAGCCGGGTGATCGCCGAGGACCTGCGCAAGCTGGGCCTCTCCTACGACCTGTTCACCCGCACCACGACGCGCAACCACTACGCGGTGACCCAGGAGATCTTCCTCGGGCTGCTGAAGAACGACTACGTGTTCGCCCGCAAGCAGCTCGGCGCGATCAGCCCGTCGACCGGGCGCACCCTGCCCGACCGCTACATCGAGGGCACCTGCCCCATCTGCGGCTACCCCAACGCGCGCGGCGATCAGTGCGATAACTGCGGCAACCAGCTCGACCCCACCGATCTGATCAACCCACGCAGCCGGATCAACGGTGAGACGCCGAGGTTCGCCGAGACGGATCAGTACTTCCTGGACCTGCCGGCCTTCACGGCAACACTCGGGGACTGGCTGGCCGGGCAGAAGCACTGGCGCCCGAACGTGCGCAAGTTCGCGGTCAACCTGCTCGACGACCTCAAGCCGCGGGCCATCACGCGTGACCTGGACTGGGGGGTGCCCGTCCCGCTCGACGGCTGGCGCGACCGCACCGACAAACGGTTGTACGTGTGGTTCGACGCCGTCATCGGCTACCTGTCGGCGTCCATCGAATGGGCGACGCGGACGGGCGACCCTGACGCGTGGCGGCCGTTCTGGCAAAGCCATGATGCCCGGGGTTACTACTTTATGGGCAAGGACAACATCGTCTTCCACGCCGAGATCTGGCCGGCGATCCTGTTCGGCTACTCGGGCATCGGCGCGCGGAACGGGGCACCTGGCGCGTATGGGGCCCTCGAGCGCCCATACGAGATCGTGTCGAGCGAGTTCCTCCAGATGGAAGGGCGAAAGTTCTCCTCCTCGCGCAACGTGGTGATCTACGTGGGCGACATGCTCTCGCGCTACGACCCGGACGCGCTGCGCTACTACCTCACGGTTGCCGGCCCGGAGAATCAGGACACCGACTTCACCTGGGCCGAGTTCCTGCGTCGCAACAACGACGAACTGGTCGCCGGGTGGGGCAACCTGGTCAACCGCACGGTGTCGATGACCGCGAAGGACATCGGCTCGATCCCGGCCCCGGGCACGCTCACCGACGTGGACCGCGCGCTGCTCTCCTCGACGCAGGCAGCGTTCGACACCGTCGGCGGCCTGCTGGCCAGGTCCCGGCAGAAGGCCGCGATCACCGAGGTCATGAAGGTCGTCGGCGAGGCCAACAAGTACCTGTCCGATACCGCGCCGTGGGCGCTGCGGAACACCGACCCGGACCGGATGGCCACCGTGCTGCACACCGCGTTGCAGGCCGTCGACGACTGCAAGACCTTGCTCACCCCGTTCCTGCCGTCATCGTCTTCACGCGTACATGCCTTGCTCGGCGGCACCGGCGAATGGGCCCCCATGCCCGAACTGGTCGAGGTCGACGAGCCGACCGCGGTGGGCACGCCCTCGTACGCGGTGCTCACCGGCCGCTACGACACGGGTGCGACCTGGGAATCGGTGCCGCTCGAGGCCGGACGGCCGATCGTCCCGCCCACCCCGGTGTTCACCAAGCTCGACCCGTCCATCGTGGACGAGGAGCTGGCCCGCCTCGAGAGCGGCGGATGAACCAGCCCACTTCCGCCGACATGTTCGACCGTCAGCGGGGCCGGACGCCCGGAGGGTCGAACAAGTCGTGACGGGGGACGAGCCACCCGCCCCTGAACCTCTGCCGCGCCCCATCTTCGACGCGCATTGCCACCTGGACGCGATGGCGCAGCGCGCCGGGGTAGCGCCGAGCCGCGAGTTCGTCGCCGGCGTGCTGGCCCAGGCGCGCGCCCCCGGCGTGACCCGCGTGATCACGGTCGGCGACACGATCGCGTCCAGCACGTGGTGTGTGCAAGCCGCCGCCGAGCACCCGGATGTGTACGCCGCGGTGGCCGTCCACCCCACGGAGATTGCCGGGATGACCGACGACGACTATGCCGAGCTGGAATCACTCGCGAGCAAGCAGAAGGTCGTCGCGATCGGCGAAACGGGGCTGGACTACTACTGGGACCGCACCCAGCCTGCGGTCCAGCAGGAGCACTTCCGCCGGCACATCGACCTGGCCAAGCGGCTGGGCAAGCCGCTGATGATCCACGACCGGGACGCGCACGCCGATGTGCTGCGCATCCTCGACGAGGAGGGCGCTCCGGCGCAGGTCGTGCTGCACGCGTTCTCCGGCGACGAGACCATGGTGCGGGCCTGCGTAGCCGCCGGATATGTCCTGTCTTTCCCCGGCGTGGTGACGTTCACAAACGCGCCAGCGCTGCGCGCCGCAGCGGCGGCCACCCCGGCCGAGCACATTCTGGTTGAAACGGACGCGCCCTTCCTGGCCCCGCATCCCTTTCGCGGACGTCCCAATGCCCCGTATCTGCTGCCCTACACCGTGCTGCGCCTGGCCGCCGCGACTGGTCTGGACCTCGCCGCCCTGTGCGCCACGATCGAGGAAAACGGCCGCCGGGTGTTCGGTAAGAACTTCATCGGACATTCCTCGCACTAGCCCGAGTACCTCGCGCTCGCAGGTTGTCGTCCATACATCGCAGCGTTATGGTCCCGTGACTTTGTTTCGCGCCAGCACGACGGGGCGTGCCGATACGAACAGGGAGTTTTTCTCGTGCGTCGCAGCATCAAGTTCTCGATCGCGGGCGGCGTAGCCGTCGCGATCACCGCCGGGGCCATCGCCTACGCCGCCGTAGCCAACGCGGGCGCGTCCGTGACCGTGCGGGTCGACGGCGACACCCAGAAGATCACGACGACCGCGTCGAGCGTCGGGGGCGCGCTGAAGGACGCCAAGCTCTCGGTCGGTTCCCACGACATCGTGGCCCCCGCGGTGGACGTGAAGATCCACGACGGCAGCGAGATCGTGCTCAAGCGCGGCCGTCTGCTGCACCTGGTAGTCGACGGCAAGAAGGTCGACGTATGGGTGACCACGCCGACGGTGGCCGACGCTCTCGCCGAACTCGGCTACTCGAGCGCGGACTTCTCCTCCGTGTCGCGGGACAAGCGCCTGCCGCTGACACCCACCGAGATCGAGCTACGCACGCCCAAGAAGGTCACCATCGTCCATGACGGCCGGACGCAGACGGTCACCTCGACCGATGCGACGGTCAGTGAGCTGCTGCGCGAGCTGGGCATCACCGTCGGCAAGCAGGACCGGCTGTCCGTCAAGGTCTCGGCCGGGCTCGCCAACGGGCAGAAGATCGTGCTGCAGCGAGTGACCCACAAGAACCTCGTCGTGGTCGAGCCGGTCGACTTCGGCTCCGTCCAGCAGCAGGATTCGTCGATGTACCAGGGCGACAGCACGGTCGTCACCGCGGGCAAGCGAGGCAGCGACTCGGTCACGTACGCCGCGGTCTATCTCGACGGCAAGCTGATCGGCAAGACGAAGGTCTCGAGCAAGCAGCTGACGGCACCCGTCACCCAGGTGACCAAGGTCGGCACCAAGGCCCGCCCGGCCGCTCCCGCTCCCACGCCGACGACTTCGCCCACCCAAACGGCGCCGCCGGTCAGCAGCGGCAACGGGCTGAATTGGGACGCGGTCGCCGCGTGTGAGTCCGGCGGGAACTGGAGCATCAACACCGGCAACGGCTACTACGGCGGCTTACAGTTCGACTCGGGCACCTGGCTCGCCAACGGTGGCGGCGCATACGCCCCCACAGCCAACCTGGCGACCCGCGAGCAGCAGATCGCGGTGGCAACGACGCTGTACAACAAGGCCGGGTCGTCGCCGTGGCCGGTGTGCGGCGCGAACCTTTAGCGGCGCGGGGGCTTGGCCAATCGGTCACGGGCACGTTATGGTCTCGTGACCAAGGAGCTCGTACGGGGACATCACCACACGCGACCGTGATGGGAGCTTGTTTGTGCGTCGCACCGTGAGGTACGGCCTGTACGCGGTCGTCGTGACTGGCGTGGTGGGCGCAACGGTGGCCTGGGCGAGAGTCGACAAGACGGTCACCCTGCGCGTCGACGGCGACACCAGCACCGTGCACACGACGGCGGCGAGTGTCCAGGGGGCGCTTGCGGACGCCAAGCTCACGATCGGCGCGCATGACATCGTCGCTCCCGCCGCCACCGCGAAGATCCACAATGGCAGCCAGATCGTGCTCAAACGCGGCCGGCTGCTGCATCTGATCGTCGACGGCAAGCGGCTGGACGTCTGGGTGACCACGCCGTCCGTGGCCGAGGCGCTGAACCAGCTGGGCTACTCGGCCGCCGACTTCTCCTCGGTGTCACGGGACAGACGTCTGTCGCTCACGCCTACCGATATCGAGCTGCGGACACCGAAGGCGGTCACGGTGACCGCGGACGGCAAGACCCGGACTGTGACCACGACCGATGCCACCGTGGGTCAACTGCTGACCGAGCTGGGCATCACGGTCGGAGCGAGCGATCGGCTGTCCGTCGCCGTGAGCAGCACCCCGCGCGAGGGCGGCAGGATCGTTCTGCAACGCGTGCGGAAGGGCACGGTCGTCGTGCAGCAGGCGATCCCGTTCCAGACCACCAAGCACGACGATCCGACGGCCCTGGTCGGGACGACGACGGTTATCACCCCGGGCAAGACGGGCCTCGCCACGGTGACGTATGCAGTGGTGTACCTGGACGGCAAGGTCATCGGCAAGACCTCGCTGTCCCGCAAGGTCGTGCGCCAGCCGGTGAACCAGGTCGAGAAGGTGGGCACCAAGTCAGCGCCGACGACGGGGACGGCCACGCCGATTAACGTCGACCCCAGCTCCGCGCAGGGCATCGCCAAGACGCTGCTTGCCCAGCGCGGAATGGGCGACGACCAGTTCTCCTGCCTCGTGCAGATGTGGGACAACGAGAGCGGCTGGCGGGTGAACGCGCAGAATTCCAGCACCGGCGCCTACGGCATCCCGCAGGCGCTGCCCGGTAGCAAGATGGCCGCCTACGGCGCCGACTGGCAGACCAACCCGAAGACGCAGATTCTCTGGGGCCTGGCCTACATCCAGGGGCGGTACGGCACGCCGTGCCAGGCCTGGGCGTCGTGGCAGGCCCAAGGCTGGTACTGACGGGCCGCCTGCTCGGCCCGGCCGACATCCGGCGGCTGGCCGCGCAGCTGGGCATCCGCCCGACCAAGGCGCTGGGCCAGAACTTCGTGCACGACTCGAACACCATCCGCCGCATCGTGCGGACTTCGGGGGTGACGGCCGACGATGTCGTGCTCGAAGTGGGCCCCGGGCTCGGCTCGCTCACCCTCGGCCTGCTGGACGCGGGCGCCCGGGTGGTGGCCGTCGAGATCGACCCGGTCCTGGCCGGCGCGCTGGACGCGACCGTGCGCAGCCATGCTCCGCAGGCCGGCGCCCGGCTCACCGTGGTCGAGGCGGACGCCGTGCGGCTGACCGGGGTGGCCGACCCTCAGCCGAGCGCGCTGGTGGCCAATCTGCCGTACAACGTGGCTGTTCCAGTAGTGCTGCATCTGCTCGAACTGTTGCCGACGGTTCGCACCGGGCTCGTCATGGTGCAGTCGGAGGTGGCCGATCGCCTCGCCGCCCCCCCGGGAACCCGGATCTACGGCGTGCCCAGCGTCAAGACGGCCTGGTACGCCGCGGCCGAACGGGCCGGGGCGGTGCCGCGTAGCGTGTTCTGGCCCGTCCCGAACGTCGACTCCGGGCTGGTCCGGCTGACCCGTCGCCCGCCGCCGTTGCTGCCTGCGGGAGTCAGCCGGCAGGACGTCTTCGAGGTCGTCGATCGGGCATTCGGCCAGCGCCGCAAGATGCTGCGCTCGGCGCTTGCGTCCTGGGCCGGGTCGGCAGCGGCAGCCGAGACGATCCTCCGCGCCGCGGGCGTCGACTCGGCGGCACGTGGCGAGACGCTCGAGCTCGCCGACTACGCCCGGATCGCTATCGCTGGTCGCGTGCCGCCAGCGCGGTGACCACGGTGGCGCCGGCCCGCACCCAGGCTTGCCTGCTGCGCGGGCTCAGCTGCGTCCAGCGGATGGGGCCGCCGCTCGCGATGAGCGGATCGAACGGCACCTCGACGACCGCCCGGGTACGCGCGGCGAAGTGGGTGAGCAGCTCGCCTCTCACCTTGGCGTCGATGCGCGGATCGGCGGCCGTCAGGACGGTGACGGCGTTGCGGGCAAGTTCCTCGCGACCGGTCTGCACCAGGTGGTCGAGCACCCACGATCCGCTGTACCCGACATCGCGCTGGTAGGTCGACACGACGACCACGGTGTCCGCGGCATTGACGGCCGCCTGCCAGTTGGGTGAGCGGACGTTGTTGCCGGTGTCGATGACGATCAGCCGGTAGAAGCGCTGCAGAACCGCGTGGACGCGGCGGAACGCGTCCTCGTCGAGCTGGACCATGTTCGCCGGGTTGTCGTCGCTGACCAGTGCGTCGAAATGCGCTTCGCCCTGCGGACGCACGAACGGACTGAGGTGGCCGACGCGGGCGTCGGTTCGCTCGAACGAGGGCAGCTGGGCGAGCAGATCCCAGGTCGTCGTGCGCTGGCCGTCGGAATTCGTGATCCGAACGGCCAAGGTGCCGCGGGTCTCGTTGTTGTCCCAGCCGACGATGTAGCCGCCGCGGTGCGAGCCGAGCGCAGACGCCAACCCGATCGTCGTCGGCGTCTTGCCCGCACCTCCCTTGGGCTGGATGACGACCACGGTCATCGGCCGAGAGAAGCCGCGTTGGATATCGACAGCGGCCAGCCGCTGCCCCGACTCCACCGAGCTGGGTCGCATCGCGACTGCACCCCCCGTCACCCGGTTCACCCACCCGCGCCAACCCCACTGCGCCGGCCGATCGTCGACCGCCGCAGGATCTGGCGGTAGCAGGTCCTCCGGCCGCGGCACCGGCGAGGTGGCCGGCGGTTGGGCCGAGGCGGGCTGGACTGCGGGGTAGGGCGGGTTGGGCCCTGGGGAGTAGGCCGGAAGAGTCTCGGTGCGGGCGGCGGCGACGGCGTCCTGGTAGTCGTAGGTCGCGCCGGACTGGGGCGTCGGTGGCAGCGCGCCGATGCTGGGGAGGGGCAGGTCCGAGGTCGGGGGGACGTCGGTGGCGACCTCGTCCTCCTCGACTGATTCCGGGAAGGACTCGGCGAGAAAGTCAGGAACGGGGGGGACGGTCGGGCGGTTGCTGCGGTAGGAGTGCTGACCAGTCACGCGGGATACCTCGCTGGATGCGCTGCTATAACCGACGTCGTGCCAGAATCGGGCCCACTGTAGCGGCCGGCGTCCGAGAGGGCGTCAGGAACGGCCGTCGAAGAGGCTGGTGACCGAGCCGTCCTCGAATACCTCCTTGATCGCCCGAGCGATCATCGGCGCGATAGACAGCACCGTGAGCTTGTCGAAGCTCTGCTCCGGCCGTATCGGCAAGGTGTTGGTGACGATGACCTCGGTGACCCGGCTGTTCTTCAGCCGGTCGGTGGCCGGTGGTGTCAGCTCGCCGTGGGTGGCGGCCACGATCACCTCGGCTGCCCCGGCCTCGAAGAGCAGCTCGGCGGCCTTGGTGATGGTGGTGCCGGTCGCGATCATGTCGTCGATCAGCAGGCAGGTGCGGCCGGCCACCTCGCCCACGACCCGGTTGGCCACCACCTGGTTCGGCACGATCGGGTCACGCGTCTTGTGCACGAACGCGATCGGCAGGCCGCCGAGCCGGTCGGCCCACTGCTCGGCCACGCGCACCCGGCCGGTGTCGGGCGACACCACGATCAGGTCGTCGGTGGGGTATGTCGCCCGGACGTACTCGGCAAGCAGCGGCAGGGCGAACAGGTGGTCGACGGGACCGTCGAAGAAGCCCTGGATCTGCGCGGTGTGCAGGTCGATCGCCATCAGCCGGTTCGCGCCGGCCGTCTTGAACAGGTCGGCCATCAGCCGGGCGGAGATCGGTTCGCGGCCGCGGTGCTTCTTGTCCTGCCGAGCGTACGGGTAGAACGGAGTGACGAGGGTGATCCGCTTGGCCGACGCGCGTTTGAGCGCGTCGACGAGGATCAGCGTCTCCATCACCCAGTGGTTGATCGGCGTCGTATAGCTCTGGATGACGAACGCGTCGCTGCCGCGCACCGATTCGTCCGGCTTGATGAACGTCTCGCCGTTGGCGAACTCGCGGGCGGTGGTGGAGGTGACGGTGGCACCCAGCTCGCCGGCGATCTCGTCGGCCAGCTCGGGGTACGCGCGCCCCGATAGCAGCATCAGGCTCTTGCGGCCCGCCAGATGTATGACACTCATTCGGCTAACCTCTTCGCGCGAGCGCTCATCGGCCGCTCGTTCCGCTTCCTCGGCGCTGGCGCGCCTGCGATGCTCGCTCGCTCATTCGGTGGTCCCGTCGGTATCGGCGGCAGTCGGTTCGCTGGCCCGGGCGGCGGCGTCGGCTGCCGGGGTTCCCGGCCGACGGCGCGCTACCCAGCCTGCCACGTTGCGCTGTTTCGCGCGCGCCACGCCCAACGCGCCCGGGGGAACGTCCTGGTCGATCACCGATCCAGCCGCGGTGTATGCGCCGTCGCCGATGGAGACGGGGGCGACGAACATGTTGTCGGCGCCGGTACGAACGTGGCTGCCGATCGTGGAATGGTGCTTGGCTACGCCGTCGTAATTGACGAACACCGTCGCGGCGCCGATGTTCGACTGTTCGCCGATTGTGGCGTCGCCGACGTAGGTCAGATGGGGGATCTTGCTGCCAGCTCCGACGTCGCTGGCTTTGAGCTCGACGAACGCGCCGATGTGGACCCCGTCGGCGAGTTCCGTGCCTGGGCGCAGGTAGGCGAACGGGCCGATCGTGACGTCGGCGCCGACCCTTGACGATCGGCAGACAGCCCGCTCGATCGTGCTGCCCGCGCCCACGGACGTGTCGACGAGCGTGGTCTGCGGGCCGATCGTGGCTCCCTCGGCCACCGTCGTCCCGCCGCGCAGGTCGGTGCCGGGCAGCAGAGTCACGTCCGATGCCAGCGTGACGCAGGCGTCGACCCAGGTGGTGGCCGGGTCGACGACCGTGACGCCGTTTCGCATGTGCTCGTCGAGCAGCCGGGCGTTGTACCTGCGATGGGCAGCCGCCAGCTGCACGCGGTCGTTCACTCCCGCCGTCTCGGCCTGGGGCGCGGTCATCGCCGCGACAACCGAGCCGTCTCGGACGAGCAGTTCGACGACGTCGGGCAGGTACTGCTCCCCCTGCGCATTCGCGCTGGAGAGCCGGCCGATCGCGTCACGCAGCACGTCGGCCTCGAACACGTAGACGCCGGCGGCGACCTCGGCGATCGCCCGCTGCTCGAGGGTGGTATCGCGGTGCTCGACGACGCGCAGAACCGTGTCGCCTTCGCGGATCACCCGTCCGTATCCGGTGGGGTCGTCGACCACGCTGGTCAGCAGCGTCGCGGCAGCGCCGGCATCGCGGTGGGCGTAGTAGAGCGCGAGCAGAGTGGCCGACCGCAGCAGCGGGACGTCTCCCGGCAGCACCACGACGGTTGCCTGCGGGGTTGTTTGCGGCAGCGCGTCCAGCGCGAGGCGCACCGCATGGCCGGTGCCGCGCTGTTCATCCTGGACGATCGGGATCACCGGGTGCCCGATGTCGTCGAGATGGGCACGGACCTCGTCGCGACGGTGGCCGATCACGACCAGGGTGTGGTTGGCGGCCAGCGGGCCGGTGGCGACGAGCACATGTTCGAGCATCGAGCGGCCGCAGAAGCCGTGCAGCACCTTGGGAAGCGTGGCGGACTTCATCCGGGTGCCCTCGCCCGCGGCCAGGACGATCACCGATAGCTCACTCACGCTGCTCCCTCTCCGTCCTGTTCGACCTGCGTCGAGCCTGGCCGCGCCGACCGTCGAACATCTGGGTTGGCGCCTTGCGGCTTGCTGGGGGACTCGGACTCGAACCGAGACTGCAAGGCTCCAAAGGCCTGCGGGCTGCCGATTACCCCATCCCCCATCGGGACCAGTTGGACAGCAGCCAGCCTACTGGCGTGTCTCCGCTCGCGAACTTACGCAAGCGTAGGTTACGCTTGCGTAACTGACTTCGTGCCAGAAGGGCGCTTCCCATGACGATGCTCGACGATCGCGCCATCCCCCAACCGGTCCACACAACCGTCCAACCGGCCGAGCCCAAACCGTTGTCCGAGGGAACGAAGCGCAGCGGCGAGCAGTTCGCGCTCTACCTGTTCGTGATCGTGCCGTTCCTGGCGGTGCTGGCCGCGATCCCGGTCGCCTGGGGCTGGGGACTCAGCTGGACCGACGTGATCATCTTCGCGGCGTTCTACGTCGTCTCCGGTCTTGGCATCACGGTCGGTTACCACCGCTACTTCACACACGGTGGGTTCAAGGCGCGGCGAGCGCTGCGCATCGCGCTCGCGGTCGCCGGATCGCTTGCGATCGAGGGTCCGGTCATCCGCTGGGTGGCCGACCACCGGCGGCATCATGCATTCAGCGACCGCGAAGGGGATCCCCACTCGCCATGGCGCTATGGCGCGACCACAGGCGCGCTGTTGAAGGGGCTGTTCTTCGCGCACATCGGCTGGATGTTCGACGTCGAGCTGACGAACCGTGCGAAGTACACGCCGGACCTGCTGCGCGACCCCGATATCCGGCTCGTCGACAAGCTGTTCCCGCTGCTGCTGACGGTGTCGCTTGTCGCCCCGGCGCTGATCGGTGGGCTCGTCACCTGGTCGTGGACGGGCGCAGTCACGGCGTTCTTCTGGGCGTCGCTGGTGCGGATCTGCCTGCTGCACCACGTCACCTGGTCGATCAACTCGATTTGCCACACGATCGGCGAGCGTCCCTTCGTGGCCCGGGACAAGAGCACGAACTTCTGGCCGCTGGCGGTGCTGAGCTTCGGCGAGAGCTGGCACAACACCCATCACGCCGACCCGACCGCGGCCCGGCACGGTGTGTTGCGCGGCCAGCTCGACGCGTCCGCACGAGTGATCCAGGCATTCGAGAAGCTGGGCTGGGCAACCGATGTGCATTGGCCGAAGCCGGAACGCCTGGCCAAGCTGCGCGTTGTGGCCGAGTAACGCGATCCCCGACCGCGACCCGTCATCGGGCCTGGAGGCATCCGTCAGGGTAGAGCGGTGGGCCAGCGCTCGGGCCTGCGCAGCGACGGCGGCACCGTCGTCGTGCCGTCGCCCGTGGAACCGTCGAGCTGCGACTGGATGAGGAAGATGCTCCGGGCGAGGTCGGCGCCGCGCACGTCGGCGTCACGCAGGTTCGCCCCGGTGAGGTCGGCTCGCGTCAGACTCGCGCCGCGCAGGTCGGCACCGCGCAGGTCCGCGCCGATGAGATCCGCGCCGCTGCGGTCGACCTGGCGCGGCGCGTCCGCCCGGGCGAGCTCGCTGGCGCGCCGCAGCAGGGTGTTCACGTCCCGCCGGTGCGCGGCCACGTCCAGCGCGAGAAGCGAGTCGGCGGAAAGGTGCGTCAAGCGGCCGGTCTCCGCCATGGCCCAGCGCAACTCGGCGGACAGCGCACGCGCGGCCCGCAGCGTCATGGCCTCGCTCAGATACCAGAGCAGTTCGTGCAGCTGGCGCATGACCGTGAATACGTCGAACATCGCGCTGGCCGTGTCCGGCGCGTCGCGCCAGGACCGGCCGCCGAAGGTGACCTGCGAAACCTGCTGGCCCGCGCCGAAGCAGTCGTAGACGGCGCATCCCGCGAAGCCGCGCTGCCCGAGGTGAGCGTGAATCGCGCAGCGGAAGTCCGGCAGCAGCTTGGGGCACGGCTGCCCGGCGGGCTTGTCGATCGCGAAGTCCGCCGACGCCGCGAACGCCGGCGCGACGCAGCACAACGCGAAGCATCGCGCGCAGTCGGCGCGCAGGCGGC
>CAWIUB010000047.1:0-28102 GCA_963839175.1 uncultured Actinomycetota bacterium | reverse complement strand
GGTGGAGCTGAGGGGACTCGAACCCCTGACCCCCACACTGCCAGTGTGGTGCGCTACCAGCTGCGCCACAGCCCCAGATCATGCTGGAACAGGTCCCCGCGGACCAACTTGCCATCTTACAGCGTGCATCTTGGGCAGAAATCGTGCGGCAAGTCCAGCGTGCGGTCCGTGGTCACGCCACGCCGAAAGCCCCGAAATTCGGGGTATCTGGGCCCGTCACCCATACTGGTAGGCGGTACACACCACCGATCAAGGGAGATGTACGTGAACCGCAAGGAACTCGTGGCTGCCGTAGCCGACGCCGCGGACCTCGAGCAGAAGACCGTCGACGCCGTCCTTCGGGGCCTGCAGTCCACGCTCGAGGACGCCGCCGCCAAGAAGGAGAAGGTCAGCGTCCCTGGCTTCTTCGCGCTCTCGGTCAACCACCGCGCCGCGCGCGAGGGCCGCAACCCGGCCACCGGAGCAACCATCAAGATCCCCGCCGCGAACGCCGTCAAGCTCACCGCCGGCAGCGCGCTGAAAGAAGCCGCCAACAAGTAAGACCCGTTCTCGGCGACCGGGCCGACCCGGGTTAGCTGTCAAAGGTGCCGCGGGCCGGCCCGGCCTGCGTCTTGGCGCGCACAGATCACGGCGCGACGGACTTCGAGACCGAAGCCGACGATGATGGCGTGGGCGAGGGGTCGTTGGTGCCGGTCCCGCGATCGCCGCGATCGCCGCGTCCAGGCCGGCCTTGTTGGCGGTCTTGAGCTGCTTGCCGTTGACGAAGATGGTCGGGGTGGCGCTCACGCCGCGCTGGCTGGCGTTGTCCGTGATGGCCGCGACCAGCGCCTTGTGCAGCTGGCCGGTAACGCAGGACTGGAACGTCGTCAGGTCATCGCCCTTGATCCCTGCCTGTTTGCCGTACTCGACCAGCTGCGCGTCGGTCCGGCCATTGCTGTTCTCGACAGGTTGGTTGTTCTGGCCCTTGCTGTCCTTGCCGTAGAGGATGGCGTGGTACTTCTGGAAGTCGGCCACGCTCACGTCGGACGCGCATAGCGCCGCGTTCGCGGCACGCGAGGAGTATCTGTTGCCGTTCGAGGACGAGTCGAGGAACGACATCGTGTGGTACTTGGCCTGAATCCGGCCAGCGGCGATCTGAGCCGCGACGTCGCTGCCCACGCTCTGCTCAAGCGTGTTACAGATCGGGCACTGGAAGTCCTCGAAGAAGTCCACGGTCACCTTGGCCGCCTTGCCGACGGTGACGCCGTTAGTAGCCGTGGCGTTCGTCGCGGTCAGGTCACCCTGGATCTTGGCCCGGTTCGCTTGCACGCCGATGCCGACGATCGAGATCAGCACGATGAGAACGGAGAGCGCCGCCGACAGGTACAGCGTTCGTTCCCGCGCAGCCTTGCGCCGCGCCTCGAGCATCGCGTTGTATTTTCGGGCGTCCTGGCCGGTGCGCATCCGTTTGGCTGACGGCGGGGCAACGAAGTCGTTGCGGGCGAGGTATTCGTCTACCGACCAGCGGGTCAGCGGCCACACGATCAGGTAGACCCCGAGCACCATGAGGCCGACGTCGCGGAGCACGTCCAGGGTGTAAGTGGTCGAGGTTGTCGTCCCGCCGCCACCGAAGCAGCCGCACTCCACCTTGATCCCACGCGCGGCGGCCTGCAGCACGCCGACCAGGAAGACCGCGAACAAGGCGGTAGAAAGGATCGCTGCAAGCCGGACGATAACCCCGACAATCAGCAGCGCGCCGATGCACAGCTTGAGGACCGGCAGGCCGTAGCCGATCGCTTTGGACAGCCACTCCGGCGTCGCGTCATAGGCACGTACGGCCTGCACGAAGCCCAGCGGGTTCCTCATCTTGGACCAGGCGGCCCAGATCCAGACCACGCCCAGAACCAGCCTGGCCACGGTCCCCAGCCAGGGGCGGATGGTTGTCCATCTCACGGAACGAACTGCTCCTCGCATCGAATCGGTCACCTGGCAACCAACGGCAGATCGTGGGCGATCTGCTCGGCCTGGTTGGTGTTCTGCAGGAACTCCACGCGCGCGTAGTCGTCCGAACCGTAGAGCAAGACTTCCGCCGCGTGCTGCTGGCCCTCGTCCTCGGCCAGCTGAACGTGCGCCGCGGCTTGCGCCGCATCGATCTGGACCTGGCTTCCGCGCAGCCCGAAGAAGCGGTTCGGAAGCCCGGTGTCGAACTTGCCGAGCCAGGCGGCGATCAGCGGTGCGGTGTCGTGCTTGACGTCGGTGGTGACGAAAACCACGTCCACCGTGGACCGGAGTTCAGCGGGCAGCCCGAGCAACGCGTTGCGGATGTCGAGCATGGTCGTGGGGCAGACGTCCGGGCATCGGGTGTATCCGAAATACAACAGCGTGGGACGGCCGGCGGTGCGCGTACCGAACGCGAACGGCCTGCCATCGGTGTCCGTCAAGGTGAACGACGGCCGCGGCAGCGGTGGCACCAGACCGAAACCCTGATACGGCCCGGTCCCGAGATGGTCGTTCAGGTCCGAAGCGGACCGCTGTGCCGACGGCTTGCTGCTCGACGAGCAACCCGCCACGAGAAGTAGGGCGAGCACGGCGGCCAGCGCCCAGGCGACCCGACGAGTCACCGCGCGGCTCCGGCGGTTGGGGCCGGAGCGGTCACCCCGATGACAGGCGCCGCGACCACGATGCCTCCGGCGTTGGCGAAGATCAGCTCGAGGTTGACGGTCTGGCCCGGCAGCAGCGGGCCATAGAGTTCCTCGAGCATGATGTGACTCTTACCCGGGGTCAGTGTGACGCTGCTGTGGGCCGGGATCTTCAGCCCGGTCGTGGATCGCGTCATCGACGAGTCGGCGTGGATCTCGGTCTTGGCGCCCGCGCCGCTGACCACCGAGAGCAACGTGTCGTCAGAACCGGTGGTGTTGTTGATGGTGAGATAGGCCGCCGCCTGACCCGGTGACGCAGGCTCTCGCACGTATGCGTTGGTGATCGTGATCGGCTGTGTCGCAGCTGTGCTCGGCGACGCCCCACCGGCGATCGATTGCGGTATCGCGCCGCGGATCAGCCCGGCCACACCAACCACGGCTACCAACCCCGCTAAGACGGCTGTGATCGAGACTCGTCTCACGTGCGCCTCCCCCGGGCGCGGCTCAACGCCAAGCCCCCGAGCACGGCTGCCGCGGCAGCGACGACGAGCGCGACCACCGACAGGACCATCGGTCCAGTCTGACTGCTGCTCTTGGCCGGCGCCGCGGAGACCGTCACCGACGGACTGCTGGACGAGCTGGTCGCGGGCGCTAGTTGCAGGACTGGTGCCGGGTGTTCTGGCTCGGCGGAGCTGCCGGGGGCGGGGACGTCGATCCAGTCGACCTGCGAGCCGTCGCTGTAGACCTGGATCGCCTTGAAGGTGATCGACGGCACGTTCGGCAGCTGTCCTGCGATAACGACGAACTCGCCGAACTCCCCCGGCTTGATGCCCTGGGCAGCGCTTGTCGCGGACCAGTCGATCTCCGATACCGCCTCGGTGATGTCGCCGTCATCGGTCTTGATCGGCGTCGTCAGCTTCGTGCTCTTGGCGGTGTAGGTCCAGCCCGGCTGCGGCTGCACCAGCACCGAGGCGATGGGGGTGGCGACCGGGAACTGCACCTTGAGCCCGGTGGTGCTGGCCGACGCGCTCTCGGTGGGGACGCGGAAGGTGATGATCGTGTCGCTGCCGCCGCGGACCGCTTCGGGAGCGCTCACCGTGACGTGTGCGGACGCGGGGCCGGCGAAGGCTACCGATCCACAGGTGATCGCTATCCCGAGCGCGGGGACGAGTCGGAGTCGCATGCAGGTTTCGCCTTTCAGGAGAGGTGAATCGACGTGTCTGCGGTGACCGCGTCGAACTCGGAGGTGCGGATGTCGAGCGTGAACGACCACTTGCCGGCCGCCGGCAGCAAGACGTTCGACGCTGTGTAATTACGGCCGTCTGTGCCAGCGAGCTTGACCGGAATCGGGCCCAGTTGCTTGGCGGGCAGCGCCGCGTTGAGCATCAGCCCGATCGGCGTCGCGCCAGCGCTGAGCGTGAGCGAGACGCTGACAGTTCCGTGTCGCCCAGGGCTGACGGTCAGCGTCGCGGTGCGGCTGCCCGCCAGCTCGACACGGCTCGTTTGTGGCTTGGCGGCAACCGCGGCAACCGCGGCGCGACCGGGTGGCTCGGCCACTAGCACCGCGGTCACGGCGAGCACCGTCACACCGAGGACGACCTCGGCGAAGACCGATCGCCGCATCCGCCGGGTCTCGTCGACTTCCTTCGGCGCGACGGTCATCTGTTCCGTCATCGCGTACGCGACCGGACGCACGTACCGGCGCTGCACAACGACACGGGACAGGTTGCCAAGTCCGACGAGCACGAGGAACAGACCGATTTTGACGAGCACCAGCTGGCCGTATCGGGTCGAGGTGAGCGCGTCGAGCGAGCCCACGCCCAGCCACGCCTGGTAGGTGCCGGTGATTGCCAGCGCGATCACGCAGCTGAACGCGGTGCGGGAGAAGACGGGCAGCACGGTGCGCAGCTCGTCTGGCTCCCGGCGTGGCAGGATCGCGACGAGCAGGTAGGCCAGCCCGCCGATCCACAATGCCATCGCGGTCAGATGCACGGTGTCGCTGGCCGTGACCAGCCAACGTGGGTTCTGCGCGCTGGCGTGCCCGCTGACGGCGTACGTCAACGCGATGCCCAGACCGAGGCCGGCGGCGATCTGTGCCAGCTGGGTACGCCAGCCCATTCGCAGCAGCGACGCCAACGTGACACCGAGAATCCCCAGCAGTAACAGGCGAATCGAGTGTGCAGTGCCGTAGGTCGTGTGTAAGGTGGCGTCGAGCAGGCTCCAGTCAGTAAGCGTGCCAAGACCGCGGCCGGCGCTGTACGGGCCCTGCAGCGCGAGCTCGGCCACCGCTGCGACCGTCGCTGTCCACCACCCGGCCCACAGCATCGTGCGAGCCCGCCAGTCCTCGCGCCCAGCAACCCACACGGTAGCCACCAGCCAACCGCCACCCAGCAGTATCAGTCCCGCGAATGTCAGCCAACGGACCACGTCGAAGACCGCACTGGTCGTCGAGTTCACGCTGCTCGGCGTTCCGCCCGCACCGCCGACCAAAGCCCCGGTGCCGACGACGAACCGGATCACCCCGGCGACCGGATGCGAATCTGCGGAGATCACCCGGAAGCTAGCCGTATACGTGCCGTCGCCCAGGCCAGTCTTCAGGGTGGTCGCGATCTGCGTCGCGTCGCCGCCGGGGTGGCTGGCCGGGCCGGCGTCCACGTCCCGCCCGGTCTGGTCGACGACGCGCAGGTAGCCGACGCCGTTGAGGCCGACCGCCTCGTCGAAGGTGACCGTGACGGTGCTCGGGGCACCAGCCAGCCGGGCACCGTCTGCCGGAGTGGATGACACGACCGTGGCGTGCGCCGCGGCGGCGGGCGCCGTGACCAGCAGCAGAGCCAGCAGCCCCCCTACCAGCACAGCCAAACTTCGCGAGTATCTGGTCCACCTACTGGACCGAATACTCCCGACGTTGTTCATGCAGCGCCCCGCAGGCCGCCATCGCCGTGCTTACGGTCGACATCGGGATCGACCGCGACCGGCGCGCGTTGCGGGGGCAGCGCCCATTCGGCCCGGTTGAGCGCGAAGATCAGGACGAGCCCCACGACCGTCCCGAGGTGGGTAGCGAGCCGGCCAACGGCAACCGCGCCGTCTACCAGATCGCGGACGCTGAGCAGCGCGAGCGCGCCCACGAACACGGTGAGCAGCGGCAGCACGCCGGCCGCGCGGCGCGGGGTGAACGCGGTTGCCACGAACGCGGCGCCTAAGGCCAGGTTCCACGCTGCCGCCTCATGGGCCGCATGCGTCGACATCGCCATATCGATGGTGCCGCCGAACACCGACGGCAGGGCGATCGCGAGCTGAGCGACGCCGAGTACCAGCAATGCGGCTCGCAACCACATGCGGCGACGCAATACTCGCCGGGCAGGCAGCACGACATCAGCCAGGATGCGATCGGACAGGTCGGGCAGGTCCGCACTGCCGATCCGTGCGGAACGGGTGACCTGCGTGGCACGTTCTAGCCATCGGGCACAATCGGGGCAGGACGCGAGATGGTCGTCGAGGGTGACAGCCGACATGCCGATCGGCTCGCCGTCGAGGCGCGCCGAGGCAGCCTCCCGGAAGCGATCGCATCTCACGTCTGGAACAGTCGCCGCAACCGACCCGATAGTTCCCGGCGGGTGGCTGCGATCACAACGGGAAGGGCGGATGGACGAGAGCGATCCGATCACCGAGGCAGCCCTGCGCGCTCGCCGCGGTGACATCGCCGCGGCCGCGGCTTTCGTCCGGGCGACCCAGGCCGACGTCTGGCGGCTGTGCGCAAACCTCGCTGACCGCGCCGCCGCCGCCGACCTCACCCAGGAGACGTACGCACGCGCGTTTGCGTCTCTGCACCGCTTCGCCGGCCGCTCGTCGGCCCGCACCTGGCTGTTGTCGATCGCTCGACACGCCTGCGCGGACGCGGTCCGGGCAGCCGTCCGGGCGCGCGCGGTTAGCCCGCCGGGTGAGCGAACCGAGAGCGATCCGGCTGATTCGGTGGCACTGCGCGCGCTGCTTGGATCCCTGGACCCATCGCGCCGCGAAGCCTTCGTCCTGACCCAGCTGGTCGGGCTCTCCTACGGCGAGGCCGCGGAAGTCTGCGGCTGCCCGGTCGGCACGGTCCGATCGCGGGTCGCCCGGGCGCGCGCAGACCTGGTCGACGGGTTGGGTGACGACGGCCAGACCCGGGTCGTCGGCGGCTGATCGTCAGCGCCGGGCGCGAATCTCGCGCATGACGCTGCGTTCGGCGACGAACGACATGAACGGGATCGTGCCGGCCGCCATGATCAGCACGAGCCGCACCGGGTTCCACCGCAGCCGGATGCCGAGGTCCAGCGCCGTGGCCAGATACACCATGAACAGGAATCCATGCGCCGTGCCGATGACTGCCACCGGTCCCGGCGAGTCGGCGAAGTACTTGAGCGGCATGGCCACGAAGACGAGCAGCAGCAGCATCACGCCGGTGACGAACGCCATCACCCGGTAGCGCAGCAGCGCGCCGGAGTACCGGATGCGCGGGACCGTCGTTGCGGTCTGCTGGCTCATCCGCGCTCACCGGGCAGCTGCGAGGTCTCGGCTGCCTGCGCGAGATCGCGGAGGTACGCGTTGTAGCGGGCGTGTTCGCCGTCGGTCGCAACGGGCGTCGACGTGGAGTGCTGCGGCATCACATAGCGACGGTAGGCCATCGGCGGTTCCGACTGGGCAGGGGTTGGGGCAGGCACATCGGGCGTGGATGCATCGTGCAGGACGCGCAGCCACATAAACAGGGCGAAGCCGGTGAAGGCCCACCACTGGAACGCGTAGGCGTAGTTGCGGACGTCGCCATGGTGGACGTGCGCCACGTGCCACTGCCACCGGCCAAGCAGCACCATCACCACGCAGGCCGCGAGGACGAGCACATGCAGCGCGATCCAGCGCGGTGCGAAGGCGAAACGGAACCGGCGCACCACCCGTCGAGCGTAGGTCAGCGCGCGGCGAACAGCACCAGGCTGGCGATTCCGGCAGCGATGCAATAAGCGCCGAACGGCCGCAGCGACCCGTTCGCGAAGTATCGGGTGAGGAAGCGCACCGACAAGTACGCCCCGACGAACGACAGCAGCGAGCCGAACAGCACCTGCCCGCGGATCCCGTTGCCCAGATGCCCATTGAGATCGGGCAGCTTCAGCACCCCCGCCGCGAGGATCACCGGTGTCGCCAGCAGGAAGGCGAAGCGGGCGGCGTCCTCGCGCGATAGCCCCCGGACCATGCCCGCCACCATCGTCACGCCCGAACGGGAAATGCCCGGCGCCAGCGCCAGAATCTGCACCGCGCCAACCCCTACGGCCTGGGCCACCGGCTGCTGCGCGATCCGCGCGTCGGACTGCGGGCCGGTGATCCGTTCGTCGACGTAGACCGAATCCGGGCTGCCTTCGCGACGGCGCAACTGCTCCCCAACCAGCAGCACGACCCCGTTGACAGTGAGCAGGATTGCGGTCGGGACGGGGCGCGCGACCGTGGTCCGGAACCAGTGTTCGCCGAGCAGCCCAACAAGCCCGACCGGGATGGTGGCGAGCACGAGCAGCCAGGCCAGCCGCTGGTCAGCTGCTTTCACCTCACGCCGGGCGATGCTGGTCACCAGCCCGCCGACGATGCGCACCCAATCGCGCCAGAAGTAGACGATCAGAGCCAGCGCGGTAGCCACGTGCAGCCCCACGATGAACGCGAGATAGGGCGACTCGGGCCTGCTGACGTTCAGGTCGCGCGCCCAGGAGCCACCCACCCAGGCAGGGATGAGGACGCTGTGCCCCAGACTGGATATCGGAAACAGCTCAGCCACCCCTTGCATGGCTCCGATGACCCCCGCCTCGAGCCAGCTCAGGTGGTTGTGCATATGGCGTCCTTCCGACGGCCGGGATGGCATGCGCATCATGTCGGAATCGAAGGTGATCAGCGAACCGGCAGCTGGCGAAACCCTGAGAACGCGGTCAGGGCATCTTGGAGGCCATAGACACTCATACAGAAAGGAAGTCTGATGTAGGTAGACTTCTGCCATGAGCCTGAACATCAAGAATCCCGAGGCCGAGCGGCTGGCTCGTCAGCTCGCCGCGGCGGCCGGCGAGAGTGTGACTCGGGCCGTCACGGTGGCCGTCCGTGAGCGGCTCGATCGTCTGCAACAGCGCGACGAACACGCAGCGGCGGGTCGGGCCGCTCGTATCCGCGAGATCGCTAGTGTAGTGTCTCGCAATTAGGAGACGATTGCGGTAGAGTGCCTGTATGCGCCCACCGACAGCTGCCTTGGTGATGACCGACGGTCAACGCGAAATCCTGGAAGACCTGGCGAGTTCGCGTACGGCGCCGCATCGGGAGGTGGTCCGGGCGAAGGCGTTGCTGCTGGCCGGTCAGGGTGTGGCGACCACCGCGATCGCGTCACGGCTGGGGGTGTCCGCGGCCAGCGTGACCAGCTGGCGGACCCGGTTCGGCACCGACGGGTTGGCGAAGTTCGGTCGGGTACGCGAGGGGCGGGGCCGCAAGCCGTCGATCTCGGCGGAGCAGGTGGAAGCGATCGTGCATGCCACCTTGCACGACAAGCCGCCCGGGGAGACGCACTGGAGCTGCCGGTCGATGGCGAAAGCGCAGGGGGTGAGCAAGGCGACCGTGCAGCGAATCTGGAAGGCGCGGGGACTGCAGCCGCACCGGGTGGAGACCTTCAAGCTGTCCAACGACAAGCGGTTCGAGGACAAGCTCGTCGACGTCGTCGGGCTGTATCTGAATCCGCCGGAGAAGGCGGTGGTGTTGTGCATGGACGAGAAAAGCCAGATCCAGGCGCTGGACCGCACCCAGCCGTCGCTGCCGATGAAGAAGGGCCGGGCCGGCACGATGACGCATGACTACAAGCGCAACGGCACCACCACACTGTTCGCCGCGCTGAACGTGCTCACCGGAGTGGTCATCGGCCGGTGCCTGCCCAGGCATCGGCACACCGAGTTCCTCAAGTTCCTCCGGGTGATCGACCGGGAGGTCCCCAAGGGACTGCAGGTCCACCTGATCCTCGACAACTACGGCACCCACAAGCACGCGAACGTCGTCGCCTGGCTGGCCAAGCACCCTCGCTTCCACCTGCACTTCACGCCCACCTCCAGCTCGTGGCTGAACCTGGTGGAGCGCTGGTTCCGCAACCTCACCGACAAGGCCATCCGTCGCGGCGTGTTCCACTCCGTCCCCGACCTCATCGCCGCCATCGAGGCCTACCTCCAAGCCAACAACGATGAGCCCAAGCCGTTCGTGTGGACCGCGACCGCGGACGAAATCCTGGAGAAGGTGCGCCGTGGGCGGGTGGCCCTCCAACCGATCGCCAGTTAAAACCGAGACACTGCACTAGGATGCGGCTACCCGGTGGGTCGAGCCGTACCGCAGTGCTGATCACGGGGATCTGTTCTACGACGAGGCCGGGTTGCCGCGTTGATCGTCGATACCTCAGCGTTCATCGCGATCCTGCGAGGGGAACCGGATGCCGATCGTTACGTGGACGCGCTTGCCCGGGCGGCTGAGCCGTTGGTCTCGGCGGGAACGTACGTCGAGACCGCCATCGTCGTCGATGCGAGCCGAGACCCGGTGCTCAGCGGCCGCCTCGACGATCTGCTGGGGGTGACTGGCGTCAAGGTCGAACCGCTCACGAAGCGCCATGCCGACATCGCCCGGCGCGCCTACCGCGATTTCGGGAGGGGAAGCGGCCACCCGGCTGGATTCAACCTCGGCGACTGCTTCGCCTACGCGCTGTCCCGGGCAACCGGCAAGCCGCTGCTGTACAAGGGCGACGACTTCGGCCGCACAGACGTCCTGGCCGCGCTGCAGCCATGAGCGGATTACCCAACTTCGATCAGTTCACCACGCACGGACCCGGCCGTACGATCAGGCCCACGAGTCCCCGCTCACCATCCACCCCCTCGTGCTGGGGGAAGGTCAGCGGCCTGTGTGGAGGTGGCGGGAATCGAACCCGCGTCCTCCGTCGCTTCGACAGGACTTCTCCGGGCGCAGTGTGCGGTGCCTCTACTCGGCCCCACCGGTCATGCACACGGGCCGGTGTGACGGGTCCAGTCGCTGTTGGCTGTCCTCGTCGATCCCGCGACCGGATCGGCGAGTGAGTCACCTAGCTGATGCCAGCGACCGGGCCGGTGACGAACCCGGACTGACAGAGTCGTCTCGCTTAGGCAGCGAGAGCGAACTCGGCGCGACTATTGTCGGCGCTTATTTTGTGTGCGTCGCATGATTAACGAGGGCGGCAACGCGATCCTCGGCCCGCTTCTCCTGCCTCGACGTCCGGAGTCGAGACCATTCACCCCCTGGTAGTGGCTTCGTCGTCCAGCCTACCGACTCCCGCCGCGATCGGTTAGCGCGGCCTTCCGCGCAGCGTTTTTGGCCTTCGGTGTCGTGAGGCATTCCGCCTGGCTATGAGGTTTGGGCCTATGCGGTTGACGATTGCGGCGTGATGCTGGTGCAGCCGGGTTCAGGGCAAGGGTTGATTAAGCTGTTCCTTGGACTAGCGGTCAACTGATTAGCACGACTGACTCAAGCTGCCCGCCCTTACTCAGATACGCGGTGCTAGGCAGCAATTCCCGGCGATATCAAGTCATCTCCAGCAGTGACCGGACTACAACACGCGACGCTAGCCTTCCGGCTGCGTGAGAGTTGACATGGTAGATATGCGATGTGGCAGCGGAATCGGCCCCGCGATCCGGTGGGGAGGTGTTCGCCCGCCCGACCCAGCTGAACCAGCGTCGGTACGAGGCTATCCGCGCCTACCTGTACGAGCGTGCACCGATCGGTGAGGCCGCCGCCCGGTTCGGCTACACCCGCTCGGCGCTGGCCTCCCTGGTCCGCGACTTCCGCGCCGGCAAGCTGGCGCTGTTCGCCGAGCCGGGCAGGCCCGGCCGCACGAGCGCGCCGCGCAAGGACGCCGCCCGCGGCCGGGTGATCGAGCTGCGCCGGCGGGGCCTGTCGGTGTATGAGATCAGTGCCCGGCTCGCCGCCGAAGGCCGCCCGCTCAACCGCACCTCCGTCGGCGAGATCCTCGCCGAGGAGGGCTTCGGCCGGCTGCTGCGCGGCCCCGCCGCCGAGGCCAGCACCAGCCCGGCCACCGCGGGCCGCGACACCCGGCTGGCCCGGGCCTCGGTCCTCGACTTCGCCGCCTTGCCCGCCCGTGTCGACACCAGGCTGGCCGGGCTGTTGCTGACCATCCCGGACCTGGTCGGCTTGGACCTGCCCGCCCTGGCGCGGGCGGCCGGCTACCCCGGCACGCAGGTCATCCCCGCCGTGTCCTGGTTGCTGTCGCTGCTGGCCCTCAAGCTGACCGGCACCCGGCGGGTCTCCCACGTCGATGACCTGCTCACCGACCCGGCCAGCGCCCTGTTCGCCGGGCTGGCGATCCTGCCGAAGAAGTCCGCGCTCACCAGCTACTCCTACCGGCTCTCCCACGACCACCAGCGGGCCTTCCTGGCCGCGCTGGACCAGAAGATGATCGCCTCCGGGCTCGCCGCCGGCGCCGAGGCGATCTTCGACCTGGACTTCCACGCGGTCATGCACTGGGGCCGTGACCCGGTGCTGGAAAAGCACTACGTCCCCACCCGGTCCCAACGTGCCCGCAGCGTGCTGACCTTCTTCGCCCAAGACAGCGGCACCCACAACCTGGTCTACGCCAACGCCGACCTGTCCAAGGCCACCCAGGCCCGTGAGGTGCTCGCGTTCTGCGACCACTGGAAGCAGGTGTCCGGATCAGACCCCACGATGCTGATCATGGACCAGAAGGTCACCACCCAGAACGTCCTCGGCGAACTGGACCAGCGCGGGGTCAAGTTCGCCACCCTGCGGATGCGCTCACCCGCCCTGGTCAGGCACATCAACGCCCTGACCAGCACCGACTACAAGCCCCTCACCCTGGACCGGCCCGGCCCGCACAACCGGCCCAAGGTCGCCGAGTCCGCCGCCGTGGCACTGACCTCCTACCCCGGCACCGTTCGCCAACTCATCATCACCGGCCTCGGCCGCGACCAACCCACCGTCCTCATCACCAACGACCACGCCATCACCACCAAGGCGCTCATCGAGCGCTACGCCCGGCGGATGACCATCGAGCAGCGCCTCGCCGAGATCATCCGCGCGTTCTGCGCCGACGCCCTGTCCAGCACCGTCAACCTCAACGTCGACCTCGACATCACGCTCTGCGTCCTGGCCCAAGCCCTGCTCGCCGCGTTCCGCGCCCGCCTCGGCGGCGGCTACGCCACCGCCACCCCCGACACCCTCCAGCGGCGCTTCCTCGACAGCTCCGGAACCATCAACATCAACGGCGACCAGATCACCGTCCGCATCGACCGGCGCGCATACTCACCCGTCCTACGCCAAGCCAGCCTCCCCGCCGACACCACCGTGCCCTGGTGGCACGGCCGCCGCCTCCACTTCGAATTCAGCTGACGAGGCCGAAGAAGCTGCGTGGAAATCCGCGTTAGCCCGCACAATGGTCAGGTGGCCGACGTCCAGCGCGAGGTAGAGACCAAGTTCGACGTCGCGCCCGATTTCGTGGTGCCTGACGTTTCCCGTTTCGCCGGTAAGAACGGCCGGGTGGATGCCGACCAGGTCAGCCTGTCGAGCACTTACCACGACACCGAAGGGCGTGATCTGCTGCGCTTTCGGCTTGCGTTGCGCCGGCGGCTCGGCGACGTCGACACCGGCTGGCAGCTCAAGGTCCCGGGCGTTGACGGGCGCACCGAGCTGCACTGGCCGGCCGACAGCGACGCGCTGCCCGACGAGGCCGCAGCTGCGCTTCGGCCGTTCCTCCGCGGCGCCGCGGTCGCCCCGATCGTACGGCTGGACGTCACCCGTACCCGGCACCGTCTCGTCACGTCCGAGAACGAGCTGGTCGCCGAAGTCGCACACGACGACGTGCGGGCCACTGGACTCGGCGCCGAGGTGCGCGCACCGCGCTGGCACGAGGTGGAGGTCGAGCTCGGTACCGGGTCACGTGGGGTGCTGGCGAACATCGGCACGGCGCTGACCTCCGCGGGCGCCTACCCCTCGACGAGCCGGGCCAAGCTGTCCCGCGCCCTGCTCGGCATCGGCAATGAGGGCGTCGGCACACCGCGCACGTCCGCCGGGGCAGTCCTCATCGACTACATCTCGCAGCAATGCGACGCGATGGTCAGCGGCCACTTCGCCATCGCCCGGGATGCGCCGGACTCGGTACACCAGACTCGGGTGGCCAGCCGTCGGCTGCGCAGCACGCTGCGCTCGTTCACGAACTGCTTCGACGCCGAGCAGGCCGTCGAGTTGGAGGACGAGCTGAAGTGGTACGCCACCCTGCTGGGTGAGGTCCGCGACCGTGAGGTGCTGCTCGCCCGGCTTCAGGCAGAGGTCGCCAAGTTACCCAACGACCTCGTTGTCGGTCCGGTCGCCGAGCAGATCTCGGCGCGATTGACCAGCGACCTAGCCGTTCGGCGGGCGGAGGTACTGGACGCCATGCAGGCAGACCGCTACGCCGACCTGCTCGACCGGGTGGCAAACTGGCGCGCCGACCCGCCGTTCACCGCTGCGGCGGGGCGTCCCGCGGCCACGCTGCACGACGACATCGATCGCATGGAACGCAAGCTGGCCAAGCGGCTCACGCTTGCGACCGAACCCTCGAGTTCCCCCGAGGACATGCATCGCGCCCGCAAGACGGGCAAGCGGGTGCGGTACGCGGCCGAGGCGGCTGCCGACGATTCGCAGCTCGTCGCGGCGGCCACCGCGCTGCAGGACCTACTCGGAGAGTTCCAAGACAGCGTCGGCGCGCAGGAGCTGCTGCGGCGCCTTGCGTCCGATGCGTCGGAGCGTGGTGAAGACAGTTTCACCTACGGAGTCCTGGTTGCGGAGGAGCGTCAGCGGGCTGAACGAGCGCGCCGAAAGGCACGCAGGAAAAGCTGACTGGACACGCCTCAGGTGCCGTTGCGTCGCCTTACGGTGTTGGCGTCGAGGAATGCGCGGTAGACCTCGGTCATCGCTCGCCGTTGGGCTGCCGTCAGGTCGGCCGAGTTCTTGATCGCCGGGAGTACGGAATCATGGGTGTCGCGTTCCTCGTCCGTGGTTGGTTCGACGAAGCCGGCTTCGGCGTACATCCACTCGATGGACAGGTCCAGGCTGTCGGCGATGGCCTGGAGAACAGCGTGCGAAGGGGCACGCAGCCCGCGTTCGATTTGGGAAAGGTAGGGGTTGGAAATCCCCACGGCGGCGGCTAGCTCACGCATCGTCAGGTCCGCGAGTTTCCGCTGTCGCCGAACGATGGCGCCAAGAACGCTTTGCGGTCTCACTCGATCCGCCACGGGGCCAGAAAGTGAGGTCAACGGGTAGCGATCTGTTCGAACAGCGGCGCCCAATGATTGCGAAGGGCCTGGTGGCCCGTGAATAGGCCAAGGTGGCCGCCCGTGGTCTGGCGTTGGACGATCTGTTTCCGTGGCGTGCCCACGTACTGTGCGAGGGCGTACACCTGCGGCGGCGGTGTGATGTCGTCCTCGGCACCAGCTAGCAGGTAGATCGGGCAAGTGATGCGACCGAGATCGACGGTCTCGTTCCCGACTCGGAGGCTGCCCGCGATGAGCTCGTTATCGAGGAACAGGTGCTCGACGATCCAGAGAGAGAAGGCGCCCGGGATTGCTTGAGTGTGCTGGTACCACGTCTCGAACAGTCGGTAGCGTTCGACGTGTTCGGCTTCGTGGATGTGGGCGAGTAGCTGGAGCTGACGATCCAATTCATCCTGCGGGTGGATCGCCATGAATCCCGCGAGCAGCAACGACCCGGGCAATACGCCGCCATTTGCCGCCACAATACTGCGATAGAAACCCATGACTTGCGTCCGCGGCAAGACCTTTAGCCAGTCGTGAATCAGCAGCTCGCCGGCGTGGAAATCGATCGGAGCCCCGGCGACCGTCAGGGTATTGATCGACTCCGGGCGCAGCGCGGCATAAATGGCTGCCAGCCAGCCGCCCTGGCAGTCACCCACAAGGTCTATCCGGCCGCCGACCCGATCCACCGCTTGATCGATCACGGCGATGTAGTCCTCGATGGAGGCATCCTTCGTGGCCCGGGTGGCACCGATCCAATCCAGGGCGAACACCCGCGGCAGCCCGGCGTCCAGTGCCGTCTTAACCTGACTCTGATGCGTGGCAAAGTCAACGATGCAGGAGTCGCCACCGGCCTGCGGCGGCAGTAGCAACGTCGCGATTGCATCGGGTGCATCCCTGGCGGAGAAGTCCCGCAGCCGAGCGATCGACCATTCGGCAACGATCTGGTTTTCACTCGCCCACTGCGGTTTGTCGCGCCCCCCGGCGGTGGCCCACCAGTCCAGCAAGTCTTGGTAGACGTCGATCGCCGTTGCTCGGCGCTTGACTGCACCCGCCCAGTAGTCCGTCGTGCCACGCACCAGCGCGCAGTACCAACCGAGCGTGGATTCGATGCCAGCCCTCATGAGGCTCGATGGACCACCCGTGGCGGGGCTCACTCGCTGATGTTAGCACACTCACAGCTAACCTGGCTAAGCCCTGACGGGCGCGGCGCTGCCGTGCTCAGCGCGACGGGACGCCGTTAGCAGCGATCGGTACGGGACCGGCTCAGCGCGCGATGGGGAACCGCGGGACGGCGCCGCGGTAACGCGGCGCAGGCATCCGCGCATGGTCGCCGGCCGTGACCACGCCCAGCTCGGCGTCCAGCCGTCGGGCCTCGGCCACGGCCAGTGCCCGAAGCGGAGACGAGGGGGGGCAGCGTCACCCCCTGGCGGCGCCACATCTCCCGATCGTCGCCACCCCACCGCGTCTGCGTCCAGGCCACCATCAGGTCGGCGTCATTCGAGGCGATGATGGCCGCGCGGAGCTGGCGTTCCAGCCGGTCCCGCCGAGTGATCACGCCGGGAGCATCGGACTGCGGCAACAGCGGGTCGCGATACGCTCGCGCGGCCTCCCGTATCCGTCCCGCGCGCAGGTGTTCGGTCACCTCGAGCCAATCGAACTCGGGCCGCACGCGCAGTCGGTACGGACGGGAGTCCAGCACGTCACTGCCCAACACAGCGCGCAGCCGAGCTGTCTCGGCGCGGATCGTCGAGGAAGTAGCGTCCTGCTCGTACAGTTCCAGCGCGAGCTGGTCGGCGGACAGCCCGTCGGGGTGGTCGACCAGAATGACCGCGATCTCGCTGTGTCGTCGGCTGAGCCGCAGGCTGCGCTCGCCGATGTTCACTTCACAATCGGGCCGGCCCAACCCGTCGATACGCAGCTCTGCGTCGGCTGCGGAGCCAGCCACGGCGAGCGACCCGAGTCCGTCAGGGATCCGACCCAGCAGCCGCAGCCGCCCCAGCTCCGCTTCGGCCATCCGCGCAGCCGCACGAACCATGCCCGTCACCCGTGGCGAGGCGACCGCGTCGGCACCGGTGATGTCGACGATGCCGAGGATCACCTGCGGTTGCGGGTCGTGGATCGGCGCAGCGGTGCACGACCACGGATGGACCTGCCCGGCGAAGTGCTCGGCGGCGTGGATCTGCACGGCGGCGTCCGAGCGAAGCGCCGTGCCGGGCGCGTTGGTGCCGGCGTGTCGCTCGTCCCACATCGCGCCCTCGACGAAGTGGATGTTCTCCGCGCGGCGCAGTTCGCCAGGTCGACCGCACACCCACAGCAGCCGGCCCTCCGCGTCGGCAATCGCCATCACGCTGTCGCACTCCCCGGCGGCGCGACCGAGCACGCCGTAGAGCACCGGGAACACCGGAGACAGCGGATGGGACCGGCGCATATCGAGCAGCTCGTCGGAATGCACGGCGATCGGCGCGAGACCCGTCTCGGCATCAACACCGGCCTGCGCCGAGCGGCGCCACGAGTCCGCCACGACGCCGCGCACGAGCTGCGGGGCCACGCCGGTCTAGACGAACGCGGCGTGGGCCTCGTTGAGCTCGCTGTCGACACGTGTGCGGTGCGCTGCGGCCATCGCCGACCCTGTCTTCCTCTGTTGCGGCCCCCGTGCGCAACTGCTTGGGCCGGCGTGCGGTGCCCTCCCATCGTGCTCACCCGCGCGATCAGCAGCCACGGCTGATCGGCCTGCCCTCGGCGGGACCATAGTCCGCACGCGTGCGGGGCACAACTACCCGATCGGGCGGAGCTGGTCTGGGTTACGATCGATGCTGTGACACCAAGCTTTATGGCGATCGAGATGGTCGCAACCGTTTCGAAGAAGGTGTTCGATGGCGTCCGCGCGCGGATTGCGCAGGCGGTGGCCTTCCTCACCTCCGACGGCTAGGTATACCGCATACGTCACCGGTCAGCTGCTGACCGTCAACGAAGGGCTGGTACATGTGATGGCACGCGAGGTGGTCTTCCTCTCAGGAGTGCGCACGGGCATCGGACGCTACGGCGGTGGGCTGAAGGACATGCCGCCCTGCGATGTAGCGGCGACGGTGGTCCGCGAGGCGGTGGCGCGCAGCCACGTCCCCGCCGAAGAGTTCGGGCACGCGGTCTTCGGGAACGTGATCCACACCGAGGCCCGGGACATGTACGTGAGCCGGGTCGCCGCGATCAACGGCGGCCTCCC
Source organism: uncultured Actinomycetota bacterium (assembly GCA_963839175.1). Classification (GTDB taxonomy): domain Bacteria; phylum Actinomycetota; class Actinomycetes; order Mycobacteriales; family Jatrophihabitantaceae; genus CAWIUB01. Next base: position 9,947 of record CAWIUB010000047.1, on the reverse strand, counting down.
GGTGAAGACCCCGGCATTCACGGTCAATCGGCTGTGCGGCAGCGGGATGCAGGCGATCGTCTCCGCCGCCCAGGCGATCCTGCTCGGCGACGCCGAGGTCGCCGTCGCCGGCGGCGTGGAGTCGATGAGCCGCGCAGGGTACTGGGTGCCCGGGATGCGCTGGGGGCAGCGGATGGGCGACGGGGTCGTGGTCGACGCGATGGTAGGCGCGCTCAACGATCCCTGGGACGCCTGCCACATGGGCATCACCGCGGAGAACGTGGCCACCGACTATGGGGTGAGCCGTGAAGACCAGGACGCGCTCGCCGCGGAGAGCCACCGCCGGGCAGCCGCCGCGGTGGAGGCCGGCTACTTTGCCGAACAGATCGTGCCAGTGAGTGTGCCCGCCAAGAAGGGCACAGTGGAGTTCGCCACCGATGAGCACATCCGCCCGGGGGTGAGCGTCGACGACCTGGCCAAACTGCGACCGGCGTTCGCCAAGGACGGCACCGTGACCGCGGGCAACGCCTCTGGTGTCAATGATGCGGGGGCCGCCGTGGTGATCGCCGAGGCAGGCTACGCGGAGCGGCAGGGCGTCACGCCGATGGGCCGGCTCGTGGGCTACAGCCACGCCGGCGTGGAACCGCGGGTCATGGGCATGGGCCCGGTGCCGGCCGTCAATCTGCTTCTCGAGAAGATCGGCCTGAAGCTCGACGAAATCGACCTGTTCGAGGTGAACGAGGCGTTCGCGGCGCAGGCGCTCGCGGTCATCCGCGAGCTGGGCCTGCCACCGGAGCGCACTAATCCGAACGGCAGCGGGGTGTCGATGGGCCACCCGATCGGCGCCACGGGCGCGATTCTCGCAGTCAAGGCGCTGTACGAGCTGCGCCGTACCGGCGGCCGGTACGCCGTGGTGACGATGTGCATCGGCGGCGGGCAAGGCATCGCAGCGGCCATCGAGAGGATGTAAGCAGGGCACGATGGACATCGTGCTGATGGGGCCCCCCGGGGTCGGGAAGGGAACCCAGGCAGTCGTCCTCGGCGAACGCACCGGCCTGACCCATCTGGCCAGCGGCGACCTATTCCGGGTGCACATCCGCGACGAGACCGAGCTAGGGCTTATGGCGAAGGCATTCGTCGACCGGGGCGAGCTGGTGCCGGACCGGATCGTCACCGACATGGTGCTCGGCCGGATGCTCGGACCAGACGGAACCGGCGGCACGCTGCTCGACGGTTTCCCGCGCACCGTGCCACAGGCGCGGGAGCTGTCGGCGCAGCTCGCTTCGTCCGGCGGCGACCCGCCTCGGCGCATCGACGCGGTCGTGCTGCTGACCGCGCCGCGGCAGACCCTGCTTCGGCGCATCATCGGCCGGCAGACCTGCCGGATCTGCCAGTCCCCGTACAACATCTTCTTCTCCCCCACCCGCGTCGAGGCTGTCTGCGACCTGTGCGGCGGCGACTTGCACACCGCAGCGACGACAACATGGAAACCGCGCGGCACCGACTCGACGTGTACGAGCAGCAGACCCGGCCGCTCGCCGATTTCTACCGCGAGACCGGCGCAGTGTTCGAGGTCGACGGCAGCGGCGAGCCGGCCGAGGTCGCCGAACGCGTCACGGCGGTCCTCGACGCCGGCGTCCCCAGTGCGATCGGAGCGTCATGAGCGAGCAGGTGGGTCCCGCGGACGGCTCGCAGGTGATCATCCGGCGACTGCGCGAAGAGGACCTGGATGGCCTGCTCGCGTTCGGTGCCGCACTGCCCCAAGACGACTGGCTGTACCTGGACATCGACCTGCAGACGCACGCCACGATCATCCGGCTGATCAACGCGGTCGAGGCCCGCAACTGGCGCCAGCTGGTAGCCGTGGACGGCACCCAGATCGTCGGCTACGCGAACGTGCGTCAACTCCCCGGCTGGAAGCGGCACGTCGGCGACATCGCTTTGGTAGTCCGGGACGACTACCGCCACCGCGGTGTCGGCTCGGCGCTGGCGGGCGCGTTGCTCGATGCCGCCGCGGAGATGTCCCTGGACAAGTTGATCGTCGAGGTCGTCGAGGAGCAGGCCGCCGGCCAGCTGATCTTCAAGCGGATCGGCTTCAGCACCGAGGGACGGCTGGTCAACCATGCGGTCGACTACCTGGACAATCCGCGCAACCTGGTGCTGCTCAGTTACCACCTGCCCGCGCGGGCGACGTCGTGACCACAGCCCGTACGATGGGCAAGAGGTGACAGGGTGACGAACGTGCCCGCTGGTGAAGAAGAGGCGTGGGAGGCCGCCGAGCAAGCCGTTGCGGCATTGGGACCGGAGGCCAACCTGATCGCCAGTGCCGACCCGATCGACTTCGGCAAGTCGATCCTGACGGTGCTCGCCCGCGCGGCCGCACGGCCGACGGAGGTCACCGGCGCGTGGCTCGCCTTCGCCAACGCAATGGCCCAGCTGGGGCTAGCTACCCTCGCCCGGATGATCGGGCACCCGAGCGATCCGCCACTGCCGGTGGATGCCAACGACCGCCGCTTCGCCGATGCTGCGTGGTCGCAGAACGCCGGCTTTTTCGCACTGCGCCAGGCGTATCTCGCCGTCGCCAAGCTGGGCAGCGATCTGCTCGACGCGGGTGCTGAGGACCCGATCACCGACGGCAAGGCGCGGCTCGCCTGGAACTTCCTCGTCGACGCCATGGCGCCGACCAACTTCCTGTTCAGCAACCCCGCCGCGCTGCGCCGGGCGGCCGAGACCGGCGGGCTGAGTGTCGCCGCCGGCATCGGCAACTTCGTCAACGACGTGCTCGAGAACGGCGGACGGCCCCGCCAGGTCGACGCCAGCTCCTTCGAGGTGGGCCGCAACCTTGCGGCGACGCCGGGCAAGGTCGTGTACCGCAACGACCTGATGGAGCTCATCCAGTACGCGCCGCAGACGAAGCAGGTCCACGCGATACCTCTGCTGGCCAGCCCGCCGTGGATCAACAAGTACTACGTTATGGATCTCGCGCCGCAGCGCAGCTTCTTCGAATGGGCCGTGCAGCACGGCCGCACCGTCTTCGCGATCAGCTATCGCAACCCCGACTCGTCGATGCGCGACGTGACCATGGACGACTATCTGATCCACGGCCCGCACACCGCGATGGACGTGGTCTGCGAGATCACCGGATCACCGACCGTCGACATCGTCGGGCTATGTCTCGGCGGGGCGTTGACCGCGATGACCGCGGCCTACTTCGCCGAGACCGCAGACAAGCGGATCGGCGCGATCACCCTGCTGAACACGCTGCTGGACTACACCAACCCCGGTGCGCTGGGGGTTTTCACCGACGAGCAGACGATCGCCCGGCTGGAGAAGCAGATGTCGCGCACCGGTTTCCTCGAAGGTGCCCACGTGGCCACGACCTTCGACATCCTGCGGCCCAACGACCTGATCTTCAACTATGTCGTCTCCAACTGGCTGATGGGCGAGCAACCGCCCGCGTTCGACATCCTCGCGTGGAACGCCGACAACACCCGCATGCCGGCCGCCATGCACACGTTCTGCCTGCGGACGCTGTACGGCAAGAACCTGCTCGCCCAGGGCAAGATGAGCCTGGCCGGCACGCGGCTGATGCTTCCGGCCGTGACCAGCGATATCTATGTAGTCGGCGCGATCAACGACCACATCGTGCCGTGGGAGGCCTCGTATCACACGACCCAGCTGCTCGGCGGCAAGGTCCACTACGTGCTCTCCAGCGGCGGTCATATCGCCGGCATCGTGAACCCGCCCAATCCGAAAGGCTGGTACGAGGTCGGCACCCACAATCCGCCTGAGGCCGCACATTGGCGCGCGGATGCAGAGCGGCACAGCGGCTCGTGGTGGGAGAACTGGACCGACTGGTCCAGCGAGCGGGCTGGCGACCTCGTCGCGCCGCCGCCGATGGGCGGCGAGGCGTACCCGCCGCTGGCTGACGCGCCGGGGGAGTACGTGCACGGCTGATCTGTTGTGATGGGCGTCACAGCATCTGCTAACTATCCCAAGCACACGCGTGATATGCTTAGCGTGTCAGCAGGAAGGGTGCCAGTAGGACACCTGCAATAGTCCCAAGGAGGACCGCCATGACCAGTGCAACCAAGTCGTCCAGCCCCGTCGTCGGCAAGGACGTCCAAGAGCAAATCCTCGCCACCATCCGCAAGAGCCAAGAAGCCGTGATCGACGCGATCACCGCCTGGGCCGAGACCATCAAGTCGATCACCCCGGAGGTTCCGGCGCTGCCCGAGTTCGTCGACAAGCTGCCGAAGACCGAAGAGCTGGTGAGCAACGCGTACGACTTCGCGGAGAAGCTGCTGGCAGGCCAGCGCCAGTTCGCCGAGAAAGTGGTGGCAGCGACCGCCGGAGTGCTGCCGAAGAAGTAGCCCTCGCCTCATTGACCCCCGGCTCCAGCCGGGGGTCAATGATATTTCGGCCAACCTCACTCGGGCGAATCCAGCCGATGTGCGTCGACCATGCTGCGGTAGACGGCGATGAGCGCGGCCTGTTGCTCGGCGGAGAGCCGGGCGTCGGAGCGGATCGCCGCTTCGACTGAGGCCGCCGGCTCGTGGTCACCCTCATCGGCCAGGCCCGCCTGAGCCAGCAGGGTCTCGGCGGATACGCCGAGCGCATCGGCGATCAGCTTCAATACCCGCACGGAAGGCTGGTGTCGCCCGCGCTCGATCTGGCTGAGGTATGGGTTCGACAGCGTGGTGAGTTCGGCAAGCTGACGCAGCGACAGGTTCGCGAGCTGCCGCTGATGCCGGATGTAGGCCCCCAGGGCCTGGACCTGAGCCGTCCACGGGTCCGCCATTCGACTCACGCTACCGGGATGGCGCCGACCGTCAGGCTTCGACGTGCACCAGGCCCATCACGTTGATGCGCCAGTCCTCGTAGGTCCGTTCGAACACCGAACCCTCGTCGGGCGGCAGATCGGCCAGCGGGTCCTTCTGACCGCTGATCGCGTACGCCGCGATCTCCTCATCCGTACGGTCGCCGGTGACGACTCGGATCCGAGCCCGGTTGGGAGCGAGGTCGGCGCGCATTGCGTGGGCAAGCACCCGCAGCAGCGCCAGGCGGGCGGCTTGGTCGTCGGGCGCGGCGACCTCGGCCGGCAGGTTGCCGGCGACGAGCAGCACGGTCGCCTGGTCGGCGAGCAGCGGCATCACTTCCTCGACCATGACGAAACGGTGAAGTAGCCCCTCGCTGAGGAATGAATGCACCCGGCGGACGACGGTGTCGCCGCGGGCGGGCACCCGCACCCCGAGCTGGACGTAGTAGTCGACCTTCCCGGTGAGCTGTTCCAACTCAGCGGGTCCGAGCTCAGCCAGGCTGCGGGCTTCGATGTCGCCCGCCTGAAAGACATCGCGCAGCGACGCGACGCGGTCCGGTGACCCGGTGATAAGAGCGAGCTTCGTCATGATCGATCCTCCTGAGTGTCCGGACTCAGCCAAGCAGCGACAGGCTGCGGCGTCCAGGGCCGTTGGTCACCACGCCGGCCAACGACCGCACCCGCCGTGCCGTCTTAGCAATTTCACACATTTTTGCAGCGGTGTTGCAGCGTAGCGGTGCCTACGGTCCAGACAACACCCGAGGTACGGGTGCGCGATATCGCAGGAGGACAGCGATCCGTTCGGTCTACCAAGTCCCGTTGTGGATCGCCTGCAGCACGAGGTGGTCGTCGATCACCGTGGTCAGCACAAGGACGGCTACGTCGGGATAGGCGCTGGTGAGCTTGGCGCACAGGTCCAGACCGGCGGTCTCGGTCGAGGTGGACAGTTTCAGGTCGAGCAGGACGATTCTGGGGCGCGTGGTGGCGACCACGGCCATCGCCTCGCGGGGAGTCGTGGCCTCGCCAATGACCCGCAGGTCTGGCTCGCGTTCGAGGACCGAGCGCAGTCCCTGGCGCAGGATCGCGTGGTCGTCGACCAACACGATGTCAATCGTGGCCGCGGGCTCGTCGGTACCACGGGCGGGCGGTCCAGGCCTGGTCATGTCGGTCAGCCCATCGCCTTCGAGGGCAGCCGTCGCGGGCTTGCCGGGCGGGGCGCCCGGACCTCGATGCGGATGCCGCCGAGCGTTGAGCGGCGGATCGTGAACGCGCCGCCGAGGTCCTCGGCCCTGGTGGCCATGTTGGCCAGCCCGCGGTGCCGGCCGTCGGCCGTGGTCGTCGTGGCCAGCCGCAGCGGCCGGCGCTACTTGATCCGCCAAGCCCAGGGCAACTTCGACTCCAACGGCGTCTGGGCCGCAATGGTGATCATGGCTGTAGTGGCTCTGGTCGCCGAGTGGCTGATCACCAGGCTGGAGCGACGGCTACTGCGCTGGCGCGCAGCTTGCGGTACGCGCTCAGCCAGCGCGCCACCTGGGACACGGTGCTCGCGGGAACGTCGAGGGTGGCACGACAGGTGATCGTGTGCCGAGTAGTCGTGGTAGCAGTTAGTCCACACCCGGCCGGCCTGGATCTCCCGTCCGGCCCGGTAGGCGACGCCCATGTCGCGCGTCCAGACACCGGCGCCGAGGCTGTACAGCGTGGCGCTCTCGTCGGGCCGCGGTGCACCGGCGGTCGGCTGCCCCGACGCAGCCACCCCCAGTACGTCAGCGACACGCTCTCCCGGTCACCTGTACAGCATCCCGCAGCTCGAACCCGACCGGGCGACCGGTCAGAGCAGGAAGCAGGCGATGGCCACGTATTGGCAGGCGGCCGCCGCACACACGAATAGGTGGAACACCTCGTGGTAGCCGAAGACGGCCGGCCAAGGGTCCGGCCGGCGACGGTGAAAGATGAGCGCCCCGGCGGTGTAGAGCACCCCACCGACGACCAGCAGCACGACCGGCGCTGCGCCCGCGTGCACCCAGACAGCCGGGACCGCGGCGCCGGCGGCCCAACCCAGGCCAACGAAGATCGCCCCGGCCAGCCACTCCGGAGCCCGCATCCAGACCAGCCGCACCAGCGCGGCAACCACCGTCAGACACCAGAGGATCGCCAGGGCAAGCGGCGAGTACCGCGCCGGCAAGCAGATCGCCAGCGGCGGCGTCGCCGTCCCAGCGATCACCAAGAAGATCATCAAATGGTCGAGCCGCTGCAGCCATGACGCCGCGGTCGGGCTCCAGTTGCCGCGGTGGTACAGCGCGCTGGCACCGAACATCCCGGCCACCGACGCCGCGTACACCGAAGCGACCGCGGTCTGGACCCGGCCCTGCGCCGTCGGAATGAGCAACGTGCCCAGCACAAGACACACCGCGAAGGACAGCAGGTGAGCCCAGCCACGAAGGCGCGGCTTCTCGTAGTACACATCCCGCCGCGCGTCGTACAGCCGTGCCGGACCACTCACCGACGCGTCGACAACACCACCCAACGAACGAACCCCCCAAAATGGCAGCACCGACACCGACAACGCTGAGTGAACCCAACTTAGCTGCTCACGCTGTGCGCCTGCCGTGACGCTCAACTCGCAAACGACCGGTCCTCACGCGGTGACAGGGATTGCCGCATCGGCGCTCACGCGCAACCGGACTGACGGGCGGCGACCCGCTCCCTGTCACGCTGACGGTGGCGGATACACCGAGGGATCTCGGCGTCCAGCCGACTTCGCCGCCGCGCTTGCCGCTGATAAGCAAGCACGATCGTTTTTCGCAGGGCTGTCCAATAGCATGCAGCGCTTCCACTCGACAACATCACCGGCGCGAAGAGCGCCGACACGCGTCAACGCCGCATCGACAAGGCGATCGCGCAATTTCGAGAAGGCAAGCAACGGTAAGAGTGCGGCTCCACCGGCGACCTGAGGCGACCACTCCACAGCGAGGCGAACCACCAGAAAGACGCCGTGGTCAGCCCGCATTTGACCGGCGCTGGAGCCGTCCTAGGTGGCTGGTGTCGAACGGCTGTCGGTGGACCGCCACTGGTGCCGGAACGGCGATGAGCCGACGGCGGTGCCGATGGTGGGCGCGCCTGGCGGTGATCGATTTCTGCGTGCTCGGCGGGTGATAGTGGCGTCGTGGTAAGCGTTTCGGCTGCTGGGTAAGGGATCCCGGCGCTGCGCTGGTCTACTCGGCCGCTGTGGCCCATCCTCGGCCGGGCGTGCTGGCCACGGCGAGCACGCCGAGGCGTGCGAGGTTGACGGCGGCGGCGAGCAGGGCGAAGTCGGCGGCGACCTTGGTCTGTCCGCGGACCCGGGCGCGCCTGCCGCCGTGGTGGCGGCGCATCAGGTGCCCGATCTTGCGTTCCACTTTGGGTCGGGTGGCGCGGTAGTCGGCGACCCAGTCCGGGTCACGCTGCCGGTGCCGTGCGTGGGCGAGTTGCTGCTCATACGGGCCGATGCCGATGCTGCGCCCGCCAGCGGCCTTGGTGCACTGCTCGCGCAGCGGGCAGCCGGTGCAGGCCTGGCCGAAGCTGGCGGTGCCGGCCCCGTCGGCACCGCGGCGGATCGGCGCGGTGTTCCCGGCGGGACAGGTCACGCTGTCCTGTTCGAGGTCGATGTCGAAGCGGTCCTTGCTGAACAACCCGCCCGCGGCGACCGGCTGCTGGGTCTTGCACTTGGACTCGATCCCGGCTTGGTCCAGCCGGTCGTGGAACTGTCCAGTGCCGTAGGCGTTATCGCCGTAGACACTGGCCTGATCCGAGCCGGCGTCTACCGGCATCACCGGCCTGCCCAGAGTCGCTGCCCGGCGCGGCCTCGCCGGCGGTATCGGATGCCTCGACGACCTCGTCAGCAACCCCATCGGTGCCGGTGCCGGTGTCGGTGGCCTCGCCGGTGTCGGTGTCGTGGTCGGTGTCGTGCTCGTCGAGCAGGTCTGCGATGAGGTCTTCGGCGACGCTGGCGTCCCCGGCGTTACCGGCGCTCACCGTGGTGGCGGTGATGATCTCGGTGTCGGGGTCGATGCCGACATGCCCCTTGTAGCCGTCGAAACCGCGCGCCGCGGTCTTGTGCCCGTGCCGGGTCTCGGGATCCACGGTGGAGATCACCCGGTCTTTGGCGACCCGCCGGGCGATCCGGAACACCCCGGCCTCGTCGCGGTCGAGGTCTTGGCCGAGCACGGTGGCCAGCAACGCCGCGGCCTGGGCCACCGCGTCGGTGAGTTCTCTGCCGTCCAGCACCGCCAGCAGCGCCATGCCGTCGCGGGCCAGCGCGTCGACCAGCTCGGCCCGCGCGTCCGGGTCGTCGTAGTCACACACCGGCTTGCCCGCAGCGACGTAGTCGTCATCACGCCCCAGCACCGCCCGGAGCTCGCCGGCCAGCTCGCTGTCTGCGGCTTTGAGCAACCCCCGGATCGCCGAGCGGACCAGGGTGACGGTGTCCATCGTGGCGACCGCGTCATACAACGCTGTGGAGTCCAGCACCCGCCGCCGGCCCACCAGCCCCGCCGAGCTGGCCACCGCAAGCACCGTGTCGAAGATCCGGTCCGGCGCCGCCGAGGCGGCCAGCCGGGCGCGCATGTCCACCAGCACCGTGTGCACAAACCCCGGGTAGTCGAAATCCAGCCCACCCGCCGCATACTTCCACCGCGCGTCGAAGCAGAACCGGTCCACCGCCTCCCGGTCGCTGCAGCCCTCCAGACGCTGCAACACCATCACCACCGCCACGATCTGAGGCGGCACGCTGCACCGGCCCACATCGGTGAACAAGTCGACGAACATCTCATCGGGGAACAGCCGGTGACACTCCCGGTGCAGCAACCCGTAGATCGACTCCGGTCCGACCCGGCCGTCACAGAACCCGGCCGTGGACCGGAACAAATCAGCCTGCCTCGGCGCCAGCCCCAACGTCACGACTCACCCCGGCAACCACGTCCCTGCGGCATAGGAACAGTCTCCCGGAAATGATCAACAAGACAGCGGACCGCCACGCCGCGAAAAACACCAGCCACCTAGGCCGCCCGGAAATGAATCCCGGCCGCCGCCGACCCCGAACATCGCGAGCGACCGACCGGCCGCCGAGCCAACGGATCCGTGACACCGGCGCAACAGGCGTCGAAGCGGAGCC
>CAWIUB010000046.1:0-100929 GCA_963839175.1 uncultured Actinomycetota bacterium | reverse complement strand
TGCAATTTGCTTCCGGCGACGAGGCGCCGGAGTTCAACACGAGGGCGCTGGATGGCCTGCGGCAGCCGCTGGAGAGCGGTCGGGTCGTGCTGCACCGCGGCGGAGGGGTGGTCAGCTATCCGGCCGCGTTCCTGCTCGTGCTCGCCGCCAACCCGTGCCCCTGCGCCAGCCGTCCGGCTGACTGCATCTGCCCGGCTCAGGCGCGCCGCCGTTACCAGCACCGGCTGTCCGGTCCGCTTCTCGACCGCGTCGATCTGCGGGTGATCGTCGCCCCGGTGCCCTCGGCGCAGCTGTTGGACGAACCGGGCGACCGCGAACGCACGGCCGCCGTGGCAGCGCGGGTTGCCGAGGCGCGGGCGGCGGCGGTGGAGCGCTGGCGGCGGTTCGGCTGGCGCACCAACCGTGAGGCGGCAGGTGCTGCGCTCCGCCGCCCGCCGTGGCGACTGCCTGCCGCGGTGCTCACCCCCGCCGCGAGTTACCTCGAGCGCGGGGAACTGACTGCGCGCGGTTTCGACCGGGTGCTGCGCCTGGCCTGGACCATCAGTGACCTGGCCGGGCGGACCAGCCCGCGCGCTGACGACGTCACCGAAGCGGTGCACTTCCGCATGGAAGGCCGGACACGTGGGCGGCGTGAACGCCGGCGGCCAATCGGTCAGCACGGGCGTCGACGACGAGGTGCTGCTGGCGCACGCGTACCTCAACCGCGTCGCAGAGCCCGGTTCGATACCGCTCTGGGCGTGGGTGCGCCGGCACGGGCCTGTGCTGGCGGCCGAGTCGATCCGCCGCGGCGACGTCGACGATGACGTTGCGGCGGTGACCAGCGCCCGGCGCTGCTCGGTCGACCCGCGCGACGACCTGGACGCCGCGCAGCGGCACGGCATCCGCCTGGTCGTCCCGGAGAGCCCGGACTGGCCGCATTTCGCGCTGGCGGCGCTCGAGGCCACTGGTCGCAAACGGCTGGCCACGTACCGGGCCGGCGATCGGACCCACCACGACGGGGGCGAGCCGGTGCCGCCGCTGGCGCTGTGGATACGAGGGGTGGGCGACTTGGCGAGTGCGGCCGTGCGCTCAGTGGCGATCGTCGGTGCGCGGGCCGCGACGAGCTACGGCGAGCACGTCACGGCTGAGCTGGCGTACGGCCTGGCGCGTCGTGGCGTCACAGTGGTCTCCGGCGGTGCGTACGGCATCGACGCGGCAGCCCATCGCAGCGCGCTGGCTGCCGAGGGCAGCACGATTCTGGTGTCCGCGGGTGGGTTGGACCGGCCATATCCGCCGGGCAATGTCTCGCTCTACGAACGTGTCGCAGAGTCAGGTCTGCTCATTTCCGAGCGACCACCCGGGTCGGCGCCTCATCGGGGCAGGTTCCTCACCCGCAACCGGCTCATCGCCGCCCTGGCGACTGGAACCGTCGTGGTCGAAGCCGCCCAACGATCCGGTGCGCTCAATACGGCGCGACACACCCGGACCTTGGGCCGGCCCCTGATGGCCGTACCCGGTCCGGTTACGTCGGCGATGTCCGTGGGCTGTCACAGCCTGCTGCGGCGCGATGGCGCGGCGGCCCTGCTCGTCACCGGGGTCGACGACGTCCTGCAGATCGTGGGCTCGATCGGCGAGACGACTCCCGCCGCGACGTCGGGTCCGCAGCTGGACGAGGGACACGGTGGGCCGAACGCGCGCAGACCGGCCCTGGACGGGTTGGATCCCGTCGCGCGACGGGTCTTCGACGGCCTGCCGGCCCGACGACCGGTGCGCGAGGACGAGCTTGCGTGGCGCAGCGGGGTGAGCGCGATAGAGGTCGTTCGGGCCCTGCCAGTACTTCACCTGGCCGGCCTGGTGCAGACGAGTGAGGAGGGGTACCGGATCGCATCGGATGGGCGCTCTGCGGGCAGCTGACCCAACTCGCCTGGTCTCAGCCGCTGGTTGAGCATCGCAGATAGAGAGTTCTCCCGATGCCCGCCAGCTCCTTAGCCGGGAAGCATCGGTTAGGCAGGCACGCCTTGAGGAGCACACCATGCACCCGTACTTGGGCCAGTACATAATCGCAGACCGGCACCGCCGGTTGGCCGACGAACTATACGGCCGAACGCGGCATGCGCAGGGGCCACCAGGGTCAGGATGGGTCCACCGCCGGAGGCTGCGCCGGTCACGCAACGCGTAGGCCGCGACGACGCCGATCAAGGACGGCACGTCGATCCCGCGTCGCGCCGATCCCGCGTCGCGCCGATCAGCGCGGAACGTCGAACAACGGGACGTCGAACAATGGGGACGTAGTGGCGTGGCGGCTTGACGGGAGTCTCCCACCCGCGCACGGTCGATCCGTGCCCGCCCGACTGCCGGACTCGTCGCATCCGGATTCGACGCCGACGTCCGATGAGCGGTCGACCGGACTGGTGACAGCGCTGCAGGGTTACGAGCGGTACCTGCGGCTCGAGCGCAACCGCTCGCCGCACACTGTCCGTGCCTACGTCGGTGACGTCACGAGCTTATTGGGGCATCTGGCTCAGCTCGGCGGGCGGTCGCCCGGCGACCTCGACATCGGCACGCTGCGCAGCTGGCTGGCCGTGCAGCGCACCTCCGGGGCGGCGCGCAGCACGCTGGCTCGCCGCGCCGCCGCGGCCCGTACGTTCACCGCCTGGGCGAAGGCCAGCGGACTCAGCGAGATCGACCCCGGGCAGCTGCTGGCCAGCCCCCGGCCACACCGTTCGCTGCCCCCGGTGCTCGGCCAGAGCGAGGCGACCGCGGTGATGGAGCACTCGGCGGACGGCCCCATCACCGCGCTGACCCGGCGCAACCGGCTGATCGTTGAGCTCCTGTACGCCACGGGGGTTCGGGTCGCTGAGCTGGTCGGCCTCGACATCGACAGCGTCGATCGGCGCACGCGGCTGATGCGCGTGCTGGGCAAGGGCGGCAACGAACGCACCGTTCCATTTGGCGTCGCGGCCGACCGCGCACTGGAGGATTGGTTGCAAGTCGGCAGACCCGAGCTCGCCACGCCAGCCAGCGGGCCGGCGCTCTTGCTCGGCGCGCGCGGCCGACGGATCGATCAGCGCACCGTCCGCCGAGTCGTACACGAGTGCGTGCGGGCGGTGCCGGGCGCACCGGACATGGGCCCGCACGGGCTACGCCATACGGCTGCCACGCATCTGCTCGAAGGCGGGGCCGACCTGCGCGCCGTGCAGGAACTGCTCGGCCACGCGAGCGTGGCCACCACGCAGATCTATACCCATGTCTCGGTGCAGCGGCTGTGCGACACCTATGCTCGCGCGCACCCCCGCGCGTAACAGACCGTTTCACTCACTGCGTTCGCTCGGCGAGGCCCTCCGCTCAGCGCTGCGGCCCTCCCGTCCACGGCCCGGCCGCGGGCGGCTTGATGACACTGGTTCGCTCACTGCGTTCGCTCACCATGGCAACAGGCGGACTGGGCCGAGCGGCCGTAGCAGCAGCATCGGGTCGAAGTACGCGCCTGCCCGTCGCGCGCCCCAATGCAAGCAGGCGTCGACGGTGCAGCTGCCGTGCTTGCCGCGCAACCGCCCGATGGGCTGCCCGCGCGCGACCTGCTGACCGGCGTGCACGAGCGGCATGATGGGCTCGTACTCGGTGCTGACCCCGCCCGGGTGGACGACGACCACCACGCCCCGTCCGGCAACAGGACCCGCGAAGCTCACCCGGCCCGCACCCGCGGCCAGGACGAGCCCACCTGTCGCGGCGGCCAGGTCGACGCCGCGGTGTCCGGCGGCGTACGGAGTCGGCGGCCGTTCGAAGGGGCGCAGCACGACCAGCCGTCCGGTAACCGGTGCCCGGTAGCGGACCGCGGCGGACGGTGACGCCACCGCGTCGTGGGCAGCCGCCGAGGCTCGGCCGCTGGCGTTCGTCGCAACGCCGAACGTGACGATCGCGGCGAGGGCGACGGCCAGAACCGCCGCACCACCCACCGGCCGCCGCCAGCCTGCCGCGCCTGCTCCCGCCATTCGCACATCCTCGCCGGGCCTCCTGCCAGGGCGCGAGCCGCCCGGTGGATCTGTGGACAGCGCGCCGGGTATCCACAGCCCGGCGACCTGAGCGATCCTGATGCCCAGATTGACCTATAGGAGCCTGTTGCGTAATCGACGCGCGGCCGGGCCGTCTGCTGAGCGTGAAGCTCCCAAGTCGTCGCAGCCGACCGAATGCGATACGACCGACCAAATCTGCCTCGCCCCAACGGCGAACTCTCGGTCCCGCAGTCGGCGTTCGGCCATTTTGCAACAGGCTCATAGAGCCTGTTGCAGGTTCGGTATCGGTCTTCGTGATGAGCGCGGCGAAAGGGTGCGGGCTTGGTGTCTGCGCGCTTGTGCGATCGCGGGTCGGTTCGGGATTGGTGCTGGTGGTGCAGCCGGGTGGCGGCTGGCCGGCGCTTGGTTATCCGGTGGTGGCCAGTTTGCCGTGGAGTTTGAGCAGGTTGGCTGTGGCGGCGGTGAGGTTGAGTTCGGCGGTGCAGGCGGTGAGGCCGCGCATGCTGAAGCGGTGCAGTCCGATGGTGTCTTTGATGTGGGCGTTGACGGTTTCGACGGTGGCGCCGCGTTGTTTGTAGGCGGTGGCGCCGTCGGGGGTTCGCAGCCGGTGCCGCATTCGTTCGATCGGCCCGGCGGTGTCGGGTGGGGGTCCGTGGGTGGGGTTGTCGCGGGCGGCGCGGTCGAGGTCGCGGTGTTTGCCGGCGGCGATGAGCCGGTCCGGGCCGGGGGCGGTGAGGTTGTCGGTGGACAGGTAGCCGGCGTCGGCGAGCAGGAGCCCGATCGCCGCGGGCTGGGCGGGGCTGCTGGGCTGGTTGCTGGGCGGCCGGTGCGGGGCGAGGCGTTCGGCGGCGGCGACGGCGGCGTGCATCATCGGGGTGAACTGCTCGGTGTCGGCTGGGTTCTGGGTCAGGGTGACGCCGAGGACGAGCCAGTCGGCGGTGACTGCGAGCTGGGCGTTGTAGCCCTGGACCCAGCCGTTGCGGGTGGGCATGATCCGGCTGTCGGGGTCGGTGATGTTGTGCCGGTTCGCCTTGCCCGGTGTTGCCGCCTTGCCCGGCGGCCCGGTCGGCGGGTTCTGGCGTGCGGCGTTCCCGAGCGCGGCGTTCTCGCGGGCGGTGTCGAGGGCGTGTTCGGCGCGCAGGACCGGCAGGGCCTGCTCTGGCGGGTCGGGCGGGGTGCCGGGCAGGCGGCGGCCTCGCGCGGCGGCCTGGTCGGCTTTGGCCTGCCAGGCGCGGCGGCGGGCTTCGGCACGGCGCCGCTGGCCCTGCACCCGGGCCTCGGCCAGCTCGACCGGGTCGAGGCCGGCCGGAGGCTGAGACGGGGCGGTTGGGTCGCCGGCGCGGACCCGGTCCAGGTAGTCGGCCCGGGACGCGTCCTCGGCGGCGGCGCGGGCTTGCCGTTCGGCCCGGTCGGCCGCGGCGCGGGCGGCGGCGGCGCGGATCCGCTGGTCGCGGGTCACCGGGTCGCGCAGGTCTTCGGGCAGTTCGTCGCCGCGACGGTCCGGGCCGAACAGGTCGTCCTCGGCGGCGTCGGCGGCCTCGGCCTCGGCCACGATCCGGTCCACTTGCTCGCGCAGCCAGTCCTCGGACCGGTTCGCGCCCAGCGAGGCGTTCGCGGCGATCTTCGTGCCGTCGATCGCGACCGTGCCCAGCTTGACCATGCCGGCCTTCGCGCACAACCCCAGCACCTGCCCGAAGAACTCGGTGAACGCGGCCAGGTTCGCGCGGCGGAACCGGGCCAGCGTGCTGTGATCCGGCGGGTCGCCGCCGCAGACCACCCGGAACGCCACGTCCACCTCGCACAGCGCCTCGACCCGCCGCGAGGACCGCTGCCCCCGCGCGTAGCCGTAGACCAGCAGCGCCAGCGGCATGTCCGGGTGATACGGGCGCGGTCCCGTCCACGACCGAGTCGCACGCCGCTGCTGGAAACGCCGCGTGTCCAGCAGCCGCAGCACGTCGATCACGAACCACACCAGATGATCGGCAGGCAGCCAATCCCGCATATCCGGCGGCAGCAGGAACGGCTGATCACGATCCACCGGTCGATAATCCCGAGCCAGACCAATTATGACATTCCCGACAGACAACGTCAGGATGCCACGCCGAACTTGCAACAGGCTCCATAGGTCAAGGTCGGCCTCAAGATCACTGGCTTCCTCAAGACGCGCGCCGCGACCTGAGCGATCTTGATGCGCAGATTGACCTATAGAGCCTGTTGCAAAATGGCCGAACGCCGACTGCGGGACCGAGAGTTCGCCGTCGGGGCGAGGCAGATTTGGTCGGTCGTATCGCATTCGGTCGGCTGCGACGACTTGGGAGCTTCACGCTCAGCAGACGGCCCGGCCGCGCGTCGATTATGCAACAGGCTCTATAGGTCAAGGTCGGCCTCAAGATCACTGGCTTGATCACTAAGGGTCGTGGGGGAACCCACGGACCCGCGAATTAGGGACTTGTTCCGATGCAGGGGCCGTCCTTAGCCGAGCAATGTCGTAGCTACCACAGCAAGGTCCATCAAGGAGGACACCGTGTACTCGCATTTGAGCGAAATCGAGGCCGACTATCGCCGCAATCGGATCGCCGAGCAGTTTCGCAACTCCGGGCGGCACGGACGCCCAGTCCGCACCCACGAGGAGCGGCGCTGGCGCCTCCGGCACGACGGCGAGTGACGCCGTTTGCGCATCCGGTAAGAGGCACCGAAGACCCGCCCCAGCTGCAAAGCCGGGGCGGGTCGACCTACGTCAGTGGGTCCGGCCAAGATGACCTGTATGGCGCGTCCCCGCACTCCGCTGGTCGGACGAAGTGCCGAACTCGACCGGCTGGTGCAGCTGCTCGACGACGACGTGTCCCGCCAGATCGACTCACTGGTGCTCTCGGGCGACGCCGGGGTGGGCAAGACCCGCCTGCTCGCGGAGCTGATCGAACGTGCCGCCGAGCGCGGCGTACAGACCCTCGTCGGTCATTGCCTGGACTTCGGCGAGCCGGGCCTACCGTACCTTCCGTTCAGCGAGGCGTTCGGCACGCTCGCTCGGGAACAACCGGAGCGGGTGGAGTCATTGCTGGCCGAGATCCCGGCCATCGGCCGGCTGCTGCCCACGCGCCGCATCATGGGCGCGCCTGGAGACCTCCCCGAGGACAACCGCATCGAGCGCCGCGACCTATTCGACGCCGTGCTTGCAGCTCTGGTGTCGTTAGCCGCCGAGGGGCCCGTCCTGTTGGTGGTGGAAGACGCGCACTGGGCCGACCAATCGACTCGCGACCTGCTCGGCTTCTTGCTTACCCGGCTGCGCGACGAGCGGGTCTCGCTGGTCGTGTCGTATCGCAGTGACGACCTGCACCGACGGCATCCGCTACGCCCAGCCGTCGCGGAGTGGAACCGGCTGTCGAAGGTCGAGCGCCTGCAGCTGGCCCCGCTCGGCGCCGGTGACGTGCGCGCCCTCATCGGCAGCCTGCATCCCGGACCGATGCCGGAACTGCGTGTCGCGCAGATCATCAATCGCGCCGAGGGCAATGCGTTCTTCGCCGAGGAGCTGATCGCCGCCACCGAGCAGTCCAGTGACTCCGTCCCGGCCGAGCTCGCCGAGCTGCTCCTGGTCCGCCTCGACCGGCTCTCGCCCGCCGCCCGCCAAGTGGTGCGGGTCGCCGCAGTGGCCGGTCGCCGGGTCACCCATGGCCTGCTCTCCGCGGTCGCCGACCTGCCGGACGGTGAGCTGGACGCCGCCCTGCGTGATGCGATCGACGCCCACGTCGTCGAGCCGCGCGGGGAGGACGGATACGGCTTCCGGCACGCGCTGTTGGCCGAAGCGGTGTACGACGACCTCCTGCCCGGCGAGCGGACCAGGCTGCATGCCGCTTACGCGAGCGCGCTGACAAAGGGCGGCGTCGACGGCACCGCGGCGGAGCTCGCCCGGCACGCGCGCGAGTCGCACGATTTGCCTACTGCCTACCGCGCGAGCGTGCGGGCTGGCGACGAAGCCATGCGGGTCGCGGCACCCCAGGAGGCCATGCAGCACTACGAGGCGGCGCTGCAACTGGGCGCGCACGCCCCGGTCGACGACGACATCGAGCCCGGCTGGCTGGTGCGGGCTGCGGCCGAGGCCGCAGCGGCGGCCGGGCACCAGTTACGGGCGGTGGAGCTGATCCGTGACGCGCTGGCCCAGCTCCCCCCGGACACGCCTGCATTGCACCGGGCGAAGCTGCTGTACGACCTCGCCACCTACACCTTCACCATCGAGTCGGACGATCCGCTCGAGTGGACGACCGAAGCTGTCGGGCTGATGTCGGCGCAGCCGGTGAGCACCTTCCGGGCCCGTGTCGCCGCGCTGCACGCCCGCACCAATTCGGCCATGGGACGCGACGTGGAAGCGGCGCGATGGGCCCAGGACGCGCTCGACATGGCTGACGAGCTGGGCCAGCCGGAAGCTGCCGCTGACGCACGAACGACGCTGGCGGTCCTGCAGCGCAAGGCTGGCGATCCGGGCGCTGCGGCGCGCGATTTGCACGCGGTTATCGACGACGCCCGACGATCGGGCGAGATCACCGCAGAGCTGCGCAGCCGCTACAGCCTGGGCAGTCTGCATTACGAGATGGGCGAGCTGGACGCCGCTTCAGACGCCTTCCGAGCCGGCGTGGACCGCGCGGTCGAGACCGGCCGGCAATGGGCCGCGTACGGCCTGGGCTGCTCGATTTTGCTCTCGCTGGTGCAATACGTCCACGGTGATTGGGACGCGAGCCTGCGCACCTCCGAAGTCAGCGGCCGTCCGCCGCCGCCGCTGTCGGAGGCATCGCTTGCCGCGGCGGCGATGGCCGTGCGAGCCGGTCGCGGCGATCGCAGCGCGTTGCAGCTGCTTCCTGTGCTGCGCCCGTGGTGGCGGCGCGACGGCATGATCGCCATCCTGACCGCGGGCCCGGCCATCGACCTCTACTCCCAGGCCGACCAACCCGAGCGCGCCCTCGCGCTGCTCGACGAGGTCAACGGCGTGATCACCGAGATCTGGCAGGAACCCTGGTATCTCGGGCGCATTCGGCTCGGCACGCTGGCCGTCGCTGCATCCGGCGCCGCCGTCACAGCGCTGCCGACCTCGCGTCGGGCGCAGTGGGTCGACCGGGCCGCTGTGCTCGTTGACGACGGCCGGGCGAGCGCCGAGCGGGGCAAGCCTGCGGGGCGCCATCTAGGCATCGAGGCGGTGGCCTGGCTGGCCCGGCTTGAAGCGGAGTGGTCCCGCCTGCGCTGGCTGGCGGGGAGCGACCCCCCCGATGTCGATACCCACGTCGAGCTCTGGCGGCGCGCCGTCGAGGCGTTCGGCTTTGGCGACGTGTACGAGCAGGCCCGTTCGCGCACCCGGCTGGCCGCCGTTCTGCGCGCGGCCGGACGCGGCGCGGAAGCAGCCGAGCAGGCGACGTTGGCACGGGACGTCGCGCGCCGGCTCGGCGCCGAACCACTGCTGGCCGAGCTGCGGGTACTCGGGACGTCCCGCAACCCGAGTCGAGAGGCTGCCGCGACCGGCACCGGGTCGCTCACCAGCCGCGAACGAGACGTGCTCGCGCTGCTGGTCGCCGGGCGAACCAATCGGCAGATCTCCCAGCAGCTGTACATCAGCGCCAAGACTGTAAGCGTCCACGTCTCCAACATCCTGGCCAAGCTCGGTGTGAGCAGCCGCGCCGAGGCGGCCGCTCTTGCCCGCCAGACGAACCGACCTTCCTGAGCAACCGGCGGCGCCCCCCTGGTTCGTCCGGCGGGCGTCGCTCGCGTAGACTGACCTTCGCACCCCGTCGTGCGCGGGGTGACTTCGCGTGTCCGCTCGACGATCCGCGTCGGGTAGGCGGCCAATCTCGGTCCGTTCGCAGGAACTGGCGGCTGGCCGCGACACCGGGCACCAGGGCGGCAGTCCACCCGGGCCGCCGCGACAACCGAGGACCGCACAGCCGCGCCGGGCGCGCGATGTGCACGAGAACGACGGGAGGACGACCGGCATGGCCGTCGTCACCATGAAAGACATGCTCGACTCGGGCGTCCACTTCGGGCATCAGACCCGGCGCTGGAACCCGAAGATGAAGCGCTTCATCCTCACCGAGCGCAACGGGATCTACATCATCGACCTGCAGCAGACGCTGACCTACATAGACACCGCGTACGAGTTCGTCAAGGAGACCGTGGCCCACGGGGGCAGCGTGCTGTTCGTCGGCACCAAGAAGCAGGCGCAGGAAGCCATCGCCGAGCAGGCGACTCGCGTCGGTATGCCCTACGTCAACCAGCGCTGGCTCGGCGGCATGCTCACCAACTTCGCCACGGTCTACAAGCGGCTGCAGAGGCTCAAGGAGCTCGAGGCGATGGAGCAGGCCGCCTGGGAGGGTACGGCCACCAAGAAGGAACAGCTCATCCTGACGCGGGAGAAGGACAAGCTCGAGCGCACTCTCGGCGGCATCCGCGAGATGAGCCGGGTGCCCAGCACGGTCTGGATCGTCGACACGAAGAAAGAGCACATCGCCGTCGGCGAGGCCCGCAAGCTCGGTATCCCGGTCATCGCCATCCTGGACACTAACTGCGATCCCGACGAGGTCGACTACAAGATTCCGGGTAACGACGATGCCATCCGTAGCGCCGCGCTGCTCACCCGGGTGATCGCCGACGCGGTCGCCGAAGGGCTGATCGCCCGTGCCGCCGCGGCCGCCAATGCAGGACGGGACGAGAAGCCCGAACTTGGTCGGGTAGCCGCCGACGAGCCGCTGCCGGAGTGGGAGCGCGACCTGCTCCAGCCAGCCGGCACGCAGCAGTCCGACTCCTCCGAACAGAGCGCTACCGAGGTACCGCTCGGTGACACCGCGGGCGCTGACGCCGCCGAGGTGGCCGCGGTCGCCGAGGCCGCCGACGCCCCGACGACGTCCTGACGACGTCCTGACGAAGCAACACGAGAGAGCTGGGACTCACCATGCCAACAGTCACCGCCGCTGACGTGAAGCGGCTCCGCGACGCCACCGGCGCCGGGATGATGGACAGCAAGAAGGCCCTGGACGAGGCCGGCGGCGACCTCGACAAGGCCGTCGAGATCCTCCGGGTCAAGGCCGGCGCCAAGGTGCAGAAGCGCGGCGCCGAGCGCAGCGCCACCAACGGGCTGGTGGCCGCGGCCGAGGGAGCGATGATCGAGCTCGCCTCCGAGACGGACTTCGTCGCCAAGAACGAACAGTTCCAGACCTTGGCGAACGATATCGTCGCGCATTTCGCCGGGTCGCCGGCCACGGACGTGCCGTCCTTGCTGGCCGAGACGCTCAAAGACGGGCGCACGGTGGCCGAGAACATCGACGCGCTGGCGGCGATCATCGGCGAAAAGCTCGAGCTGCGCCGCGCGGTGAAGCTCGATGGGCAGGTCGCCACCTATCTGCACAAGAAGGCGTCCGACCTGCCGCCGCAAGTGGGCGTGCTCGTGCAGTTCTCCGGGGACGATCTGCAGGCCGCCCGGGGCGCCGCCATGCAGATCGCCGCCATGCGCCCGAAGTACGTCAGCCGACACGACGTACCGGCCGAGTCTGTCGACAACGAGCGCCGCGTGCTCGAGGCCAAGGCCCGCGAAGAGGGCAAGCCCGTGGTGGCCCTCCCCAAGATCGTCGAAGGCATGCTCAACGGGTTCTTCAAGGACAACGTGCTGCTCGAGCAGCCCGCGGTCCAGGACAGCAAGAAGACCGTCAAGACCCTCCTCGACGAGGCGGGTGTGACGGTCACCGGCTTCGCGCACTTCGAGGTCGGCGCGGGCTGAGCGGCGGCCGCCGTAGGCGGCGCGCCGACCGTAGGTCCAGGCGCCTCGGCTAACACGGCGTCCGCACCGTGGGGCAAGATCGAGGCGACCGCACACCGAGAAGGGACGCCGATGACTGACGAGCTGCCTGCGCCGCCGGTCTACAAGCGGGTGATGCTCAAGCTCTCCGGCGAAGTGTTCGGCGGCGGAGCCGTGGGGGTCGATCCGATCGTGGTCCGCTCGATCGCCCGGCAGATCGCCGACGTGGTCCGGCTCGGCACCCAGGTGGCCGTTGTCATCGGCGGAGGAAACTTCTTCCGCGGCTCGGAACTGTCCGAGGCGGGGATGGAGCGCGACCGGGCCGACTACATGGCGATGCTCGGCACTGTCATGAACTGCCTGGCGTTGCAGGACTACTTGGAGAAGGCCGGCATTCCCACCCGGGTGCAGAGCGCCATCACCATGGGACAGGTGGCCGAGCCCTACATCCCGCGGCGGGCCGAGCGGCACTTGGAGAAGGGCCGGGTCGTCATCTTCGCGGCGGGCGTGGGGATGCCGTACTTCTCCACCGACACGGCCGGCGCCCAGCGGGCACTCGAGATCGGCTGCCAGGTCCTGCTGATGGGCAAGAGCGGTGTCGACGGTGTCTACGACGCCGACCCGCACACGCATCCTGACGCGGTCAGGTTCGACACCATCAGCTACGACGAGGTGCTGCGACGGGGCCTGAACGTCGCCGATGCGACCGCGTTCAGCCTGTGTCGCGACAACGCCATGCCGATCATCGTCTTCGACCTGGCCGACGGGAACATTGCCCGGGTGGTGCGTGGTGAGAAGATCGGCACGCTCGTGAGCAACGCGGGCTGAGCAGAAGAGAGGCTGGCGTGATCGAGGAAACGCTGTTCGAGGCCGAGGAGAAGATGGAGAAGGCGGTGCACGTGGCGCGTGAGGAGCTCGGCGGCCTGCGCACCGGACGGGCCACGCCGAACAGCTTCGCGCGGCTGGTTGTCGACTACTACGGCGCGCCGACGCCGATCCCGCAGATGGCGTCGGTGAACATCCCCGAGGCCCGGATGGCGATCATCAAGCCCTACGATGGCGCGCAGCTCGGCGCGATCGAAAAGGCGATCCGCAACTCAGACCTCGGCGTCAACCCCACCAACGACGGCACGTTCATCCGCGTCGTGTTCCCGCAGCTCACCGAAGAGCGCCGCCGCGAACTGGTCAAGGTAGCCAAGAGCAAGGGGGAGGATGCCAAGGTCTCGATCCGCTCCGTCCGCCGGCACGCGAAGGACGCCCTGGACCGGCTTGCCAAGGACGGCGAGGTGGGCGAGGACGACGTCCACCGGGCCGAGGGCGAACTGGACAAGACCACCGGCAAGTACACCGCGCAGGTCGACGAGCTCGTCAAGCACAAGGAAGCCGAGCTCCTCGAGGTCTGAGGTATGAGAGACCCGCAGTCTCGCGATCGGGTGTGCCGGTCCGATGACATCCGATGAGACCGGCCGGATACCCCGTGTCACGATGAGCGCGAATCGCGGCCGGCACCGGCATCCCGAAGACGCCGCCGACGACGACGGCCAGGACGTCGACTGGCTCACGGGTCTCGCCGCCGAGGACACCGTGCAGACCGGGCGGCACCATTTCCCCGGCCTCGCCGATCTCGACCTCACCGACGACGCGCCGCTCACCTATCCGACAGAGTCGCTGCGCAGCACCCAGCACGCACAGGTCACCAGCGACAGCCGCACCGAGCGCATCCCCGCCGTGCCCGCGGTGCCGTCCATCAAGCCACGGCCGTCACGGGCGGGCCGCAACCTGCCGGCGGCGATCGCCGTCGGCGCCGGTCTCGGCGCGGTTATCCTCGCCAGCCTGCTGCTGTACCGGCCGAGCTTCGTGTTCATCATCCTGGCCGCCGTCCTCTACGGCAGCTACGAACTGGTCGCGGCCATCGGCACCGTCGAGGCGCGTCCGCCCATCGTCCCGTTATTCGTCGGCGCGGTCGCGATGGATACGGCCGCGTGGTTTCGCGGCCCCAACGGGCTGGTCGTCGCGTTCCTCGTCACGGTTTGCGGGGTGGTCGTGTGGCGGCTGGCCGACGGCGCGGCCGGCTATCAACGCGATGTCGCCTCGGGGGTGCTCGTCCTGCTCTACCTGCCGTTGCTTGCGGGCTTCGCGGTACTGCTCACCCATCCGCACGACGGGGCGGCTCGGGTCCTGCTCTTTCTCGGCGCGGTAATCAGCAGCGACACCGGGGGATACGCAACCGGGGTGCTCTTCGGCAAGCACCCGCTGGCGCCGATGGTCAGCAAGGGCAAGACCTGGGAGGGGCTGGCCGGCTCGGTGCTCGCCAGCTGCCTGTGCGGTGCCCTCGTCATGATGCTGACGTTCCACCACGAGTGGTGGAAGGGCGCGCTGTTCGGACTGGCGATCGCCCTCACCGCGACGCTCGGCGATCTCGGCGAATCGATGATCAAGCGGGATCTCGGACTGAAGGACATGGGCCGGTTGCTGCCTGGACACGGCGGGGTCATGGACCGGCTCGATTCGATGCTGCCGTGTGCCGCGGTCGCCTATCTGCTGCTTTCCGCCTTCCTCGACCACTGAGGCCGTGGCAGTCTCGAAGGCATGGACGAGACCAGCCAGGAACTGGACGAGCTGCAGGCCCTACTAGATGCCAGCTTCGCGCGGTCGTCCAAGCATCTGCTGTCGATCATGACGCCTGCGCGCCGGTTGGACGCGCGGCGGCTCACGGGCGAGCTGACCGGCATCGCCGTCCTGAACGTCGCGACGGTGACCGCCCGCGGTGAACCGCGGATCAGCGCGCTCGATGGCCACTTCCTGCACGGGCGGTGGCATTTCACGACCGCCGCGGACTCTCCGAAAGCCCGGCAGCTGCGCGCTCGGCCGGCGGTGAGCGCCGCGTACACCCCGCGGGACGGGTTCGGCGTCTTCACCCACGGCAGCGCCGAGCTGCTGCAGCCCGGCTCATCGGCGTTCGAGCAGCTGGAGGCGCACTGCGTCCGGACCTATGGCCAATCCCCGCAGGAGTGGGGCGGCGACATCGCGTACGTAAGGATCGAGCCGAGCTGGATGGTGGCGTTTGCGATGACCACCGAGGAGCTGGCGCAGATCGAGGCCGACAAGGCAGCCCAGGCCGACGCGGCGGCGCCGTGACAGATCTGCTCGACATCGCCCAGTTGCACCGGCGCACGAGCGTCAAATGGTCGGCCTACGACCGGACGTACTGCCGATGTGGGTGGCCGAGATGGACTTCGCCGCGGGCCTCGATGGCGCGATCGGCGAGTGATTCGACTGGTCCCCGCCCACGGGGTCGCGGCGACGGTCCGCGACGGCCGTAGCCGGAAGTCTGCGGCGGCTGCGGTCAGCTGGCCAGCGCAGGCTCAAGGACCGCGGGGCGACGCGTGCGCACCGTTGCGGCGATGAGCAGCACCGTGACGGCAAGGAAGATCGTCGCCGTCCAGAACCCAGCATCCGCCCCGGCGGTGAAGGCATGGTGCGCCTGCTGGGCCGCCGTCAAGCCGGCAACCGGGTGGTGCACCGCGTCGCGGCTGGCGGCGCTGAAGACCGTGACGAGCACCGCGAGCCCCAACGCCCCGCCCAGCTGCTGCATGACGTTTACCAGGCCGGATGCGGCGCCCGCGTCGGCGGGGTCGACCCCGGCCAGCGCGATTGAGGTCAGCGGCACGAAGGCCGTCCCGTTCCCGAGGCCAAACAGCACCAGCGGCCCGAGCACCGACAGGTAGCTGCTGGTCGGCGACAGCTGCGTCAGCCAGAGCAACCCGCTCGTCGACAGGGTGAGCCCGCTGATCATGAGGGTCTTGGCAGTCACCAGTTCGGACAGCCTGCGGGCACTGAGCTGCGAGGCCGCGAATAGCGCCGCGGTGAGCGGCAGGAACGCCAGACCGGATGTGAGCGCGCTGTAGCCGAGGACGTTCTGCATGAACTGGGTGAGAAAGAAGAACATCCCCATCATCCCGGCCACGAGCAGCAGCCGAGCCGCGTACGAGGCGACACGGTTGCGGTCGGCGAACAGCCGCAGCGGCGTGATCGGCGCGGGTGCGCGCAGTTCGATGAGGACGAATGCGGCCAGTAGCGCCACGCCGCTGACGAAGGCAGCGATCGTGGCCGACTCGGCCCAGCCATCAGTCGCGGCATGCACGAATCCGAAGACGAGCGCGGTCATCCCGAGCGTCGAGGTGAGCGCGCCGGACACGTCGAACCGGCCCCGATTTCGCGCAGTCTCCGGCAGCACAGCCCAGGCGAGCAGCAGCACGACCGCGCCGATCGGCACGTTCACGAACAGCACCCACCGCCAGGACAGCCATTGCGTAAGCATGCCGCCCGCGATCAGGCCAATCGCAGCGCCGCCGATCGAGACGGCGGTGTAATAGCCGATCGCTCTGGTCCGTTCGCGTCCATCGGTGAACATGGTCATCAGCAGGGCCAACGCAGACGGTGCGGCAAGGGCGCCGCCAACGCCTTGCGCGGCGCGCGCGGCAAGCAGGAAGCCTGCCGATTCCGCGAATCCGCCGACGAGCGAGGCAACCGTGAACAGCACCAGACCGGCGATGAACGTCCGGCGCCGACCAAGGATGTCGCCGGCGCGGGCGCCGAGCAGCAGCAGTCCGCCGAACGTCAAGGTGTAGGCGTTGACAACCCAGGACAGCGCAGCGGGCGAGAAGTGCAGCGCGGTCCTGATGTCAGGCAGCGCGATGTTCACGATCGATGCGTCCAGGACGACCATCAGCTGAGACGTCAGGATGATCGCGAGGACGAGAGCCGGGTGCCCGGGCCGGCGCGCGCCGAGGTGGCGCAGGCGGGTCCGGGTCGAGACAGGGGTAGGCCTGTCGAGCGTTGGGGGTGATTCGACTGACACGGCGGACAGCTCCTCGTGGTAGTACGATCGAATAAGCGGATGGCGCCTCCGGTAACTATACGGAGGCAGCCTCCGGTCTCGCAAGCGGATTTTCGGAGGAGGTGCCGCGGTGTCCCCAACTCGGGTGGCGCAGCCATCGGCACCTGCCGCGCAGTCCGCCGAAGCGCCTGGACCTACGGTCGGCGCGCCGCCTTCGGCGGGGCTTGCCGAAGCGCCTGGACCTACGGTCGGCGCGCCGCCTTCGGCGGCTAGGCGCGGCAGGCCGCTGCGGGCCGACGCCCAGCGCAACCGTGACCGGCTCCTCACCGCCGCGGGTGACGCCTTCGCGAGCCAAGGTGTCGACACGTCACTGGAAGACATCGCCCGCAAAGCACGCGTCGGCATCGGCACGCTCTATCGGCATTTTCCGACCCGCGACGCGCTGATCGAAGCCGTCTACCGGCGCGGGCTGGAGGAGATCTGTGATCTCGCGCCGCAGCTGTTGCGGCGCACCGCGCCCGATGACGCCCTGGCTACGTGGATGCAGCGCTTCGTCGGGTACGCCGCGACAAAACGGGGCATGGCGGCGGCGTTGAAATCGGCGGTCGGCACTGATTCGGAGCTGTTCGCCTACGCCCACAAGCGCGTAAACGACGCAATCAGCTCGTTGCTCACGGCCGCCGCGGACAGCGGCGCCATTCGGGCCGATGTCAACCCGCAGGATCTCATGCGCGCGATGAGCGGAATCTGTATGGCCGTCGGCGAGGCGTCGTTGCAGGATCAAGCACGCCGCCTGGTGGCCCTGCTGATGGACGGCCTGCGCTATGGCGCGCCGGGTGCGCAGACGCCTAACACGGATGGCGGCACGGCGATACCGTCCCGCAGGTCAAGCGCGGCGAGCGGCGGTCCGTAGCGGATCGCTGCCGGGATCACGCCCGCCCAAGCGGACGCCTCGACGTCCTCAGGCGGATCCTCTGGCCAGCCATCCGACACCTTCAGCGACCACCGCGTGATCGGCAATGCGAGCACCATGGTCGCCGCCAGTTCGCGGGCGGTGGGCCGGCGCACCTCAGCCGTTCGTCCCGGGATCAGCGCCTCGGTGATCACATCCATCGCGTGAGCGACCGCTGCGGCGTCCAGCCGCGTGCAAGAGCCGAACAGCACTGCACTGCGGTAGTGCATGGACGATTCGAACGCTGAGCGGGCGACCACCAGCCCGTCGAACGCGGTCACTGCGAGCGCCGTGGGTGACCCAGCTGCGAGCCGCCGCATCCAGCCGGATCCCGTCGAGCCGTGGGCCAGGATCCGGTCGCCATCGCGGACCACGGCGGTCGGCAGGACCACCGGATGGCCGTCCGTGATCAGCCCGAAGTGCCCGACATGGACGGTGTCGAGCAACGCGTCGAGGGCTGCCCGGTCGGTCGACGCCTTGCCGGTCAGCCGGGTGAGCCTGGTGTCGGTCATCGGCCGAGTGTCCGTTCGACTGCCGCGGCCAGCCGGGACGGTCGGTCCCCACGTGCTTCGGCGGCATCCGCCCAGGCCATCGCCCGCAGCGCTGCGTTGGCGCCGAGCCAGCGCAGCGGTTCGGGCTCCCACGCGCGGGACCGATGGCCTACCCAAGGCAGCCGGGTGAGCGGCGATTCCAGGTGCAGTATCAGGTCGGCGAGGGTGCGTCCGGCGAGGTTCGTCGTCGACACCCCGTCGCCGACATAGCCGCCCGCCCAGGCCAGCCCGGTCGTGCGATCCAGGCCGACGGACGCGTGCCAGTCGCGAGCGAGTCCCAGCGGACCACCCCAGCGGTGCGTGATCGGTGCGTCGCGCAGCACCGGGAACAGTGCCCCGAGCGCCCGGCGCAAGGCGCCGAACACCCGGGGCACCTGGTCGTAGTGCGAAGTGACCCGTGACGCGAAATGGTATGGCGCGCCACGGCCGCCGAACACCATCCGGTCGTCGGCAGTGCGCTGCCCGTAGACGATCAGATGGCGGAAGTCGCTGAACGTCTCACGCTGCGCCAGCCCGACCTGCTCCCACGTCGAACGGGGCAAGGGCGCGGTGGCGATGACCAGCGAGTACACGGGCGCGATCGCCCGGCGCAACCCGGGCAGCCGGGCGGTGTACCCCTCGGTGGCGCGGATGACGACCTCGGCGCGGACGTTTCCGTGATCGGTGCGAACCACCCCGGGTTCGATCCCTGTGGCGGGGGTGCGTTCGTAGATCCGGGCTCCTCGTTCCTCGACCCGATCGGCCAGCCCGCGCACCAGCTTCCCCGGGTGGAGCGCCGCACAGTGCGGGGTGAACGTGCCGCCGATCACGGAGGTCGGGGCCAGCCGGGCCCGAGCGGCGGCCGAGTCGAGCAGGCTCGATGCCCAGCCCGAACTCAGCTGAGTCGGCAACCTCGCGGCGGGCTCGGGCCAACTGCGTCTTCGACCGGGCGACCACGACGGTGCCGCCGACCGCGATGTCGGCCTCGATCCGTTCCGCCTCCGCGACCCGGACGACCTCGGTGACCGCCTCACGCATCGCGCCGTACTGCGCGACCGCTGCGTCGCGCCCGTCCTCGGCCGCCAGGGTCGACGGCGTCACCGGGAACAGTGCAGAACACCAGCCGCCATTGCGCCCCGAGGCGCCGAATCCCGCGATCTCGGCCTCGATCACCGCCACCCGCAGCATGGGCTGGGCCGCCAGTAGGTAGTACGCGGCCCACAGTCCAGTGAAGCCCGCCCCTACGATCGCCACGTCGACGACCGTGTCGCCGGCAAGCGACGCGCGCGGTTCGAGCGAGCCGCCCACGGTGTCGTGCCAGAGCGACAACCTTCGATAGTCGCTCAGCCCAGCACCTCGGCGAGGGTGCGCGACGGGTAGCCGTGAGCCTCGGCCACGGGCGCGTTGGTGACCGCGCCCTCGTAGGTATTGAGGCCCATCGCCAGCGCGGGGTCGGCGCGCAGCGCGTCGCGCCAGCCGCGGTTGGCAAGCTCGACCGCATAGGGGAGCGTGACGCTGGTGAGCGCATACGTGGACGTGTGCGGCACGGCACCAGGCATGTTGGCTACGCAGTAGAACAACGAATTGTGCACGGGATAGGTCGGCGCCGCGTGCGTCGTCGGCCGGGAATCCTCGAAACAGCCGCCCTGGTCAATCGAGATGTCGACGAGTACGGAGCCCGGCCTCATCCGCGACACCAGCTCGTTGCTGATCAGCTTCGGAGCCTTCGCGCCCGGGATGAGCACCGCGCCGATGACGAGGTCGGCGTCGAGCACCGCCCGCTCGATCTCGTACGCGTTGGATGCCACCGTCTGGCAGTGCCCCTGGTAAATGGCGTCCATCTGCCTCAGCCGGGCCACGTTGCGGTCGAGCAGCAGCACCTCGGCCTGCATTCCCAAGGCGATGGCGGCCGCGTTCTGCCCGGACACCCCGGCCCCAATCACCACGACCTTGGCCGCGTACACCCCGGGGACACCACCCATCAGCACACCGCGGCCGCCGCCCTGGCGCATGAGGTGGTAGGCGCCGACCTGCGGCGCGAGCCGGCCCGCGACCTCGGACATCGGGGCGAGCAGCGGCAGCGAGCCGTCCGGCAGCTGCACGGTCTCGTACGCGACCGACGTCGTGCCCGCCGCCAGCAGCGCGTCCATGCACTCCTTGGACGCGGCCAGATGCAGATAGGTGAACAGCACCTGGTCGCGGCGCATCCGCTTGTACTCCTCGGCGATCGGCTCCTTGACCTTCAAGATCAACTCGCCGACGGCCCATACGTCGTCGGCGCTGTCGACGATGCGCGCGCCCGCTGCGACGTAGTCCGTGTCCGGGATGGACGAGCCGACGCCGGCGTCGCGTTCGACCGAGACCTCGTGCCCGTTGCGGACCAGCTCGTGTACGCCGGACGGCGTGATCGCCACCCGATACTCCTGGCTCTTGATCTCGCGCGGGATTCCGACCTTCATCCGTGTGCCTCCACAGCCGTTGGGGAGTCGTGTGGCTAGATTCTCGCCCAAGCCTCGGTCAGCACGGCACGCAGGATCTGCTCCATCTCGTCGAACTCGGGCTGTCCGACGATCAGGGGCGGGGCTAGCTGCACGACCGGGTCACCGCGGTCGTCGGCCCGGCAGTAGAGGCCCGCCTCGAACAGCGCCTTGGACAGGAATCCGCGCAGCAGCCGCTCCGACTCGTCGTCGTCGAACGTCTCTTTGGTGGCCTTGTCCTTGACCAGCTCGATGCCGTAGAAATACCCGTCACCGCGGACGTCGCCGACGATCGGCAGGTCGCACAGCTTCTCGAGCGTGCGGCGGAACGTCCCCTGGTTGGTCAGCACGTGCTCGTTGAGCCCTTCGCGTTCGAAGATGTCCAGGTTGGCCATCGCGACCGCGGCAGACACCGGATGCCCGCCGAAGGTGTAGCCGTGCGGGAAGTAGTCCGCGCCGTTCCAGAACGGCTCGGCGATGCGGTCGCTGACGATGCACGCGCCGATCGGCGAGTATCCGCTGGTCATCCCTTTGGCGCAGGTGATGACGTCGGGGACGTAGCGGAACTTGTCGCTGGCGAACATCGTGCCGAGCCGGCCGAATGCGCAGATGACCTCGTCGGAAACGAGCAGCACGTCGTGCCGGTCGCATATCTCGCGGACCCGCTGGAAGTACCCGGGGGGCGGCGGGAAGCAGCCGCCGGAGTTCTGCACCGGCTCGACGAAGACGCAGGCGACCGTGTCTGGTCCCTCCATCTCGATGGCGATATCGATCTGGTCGGCCGCCCATCGGCCGAACGCCGCGAGGTCGTCGCCGTGCTCGGGGGCGCGGTAGAAGTTGGTGTTGGCGACCTTGTGGGCGCCGGGGACGAGCGGTTCGAACCACTTCTTGGCGTCCGGGATGCCGGTGATCGACAGGGCACCCTGCGGGGTGCCGTGATAGGCGATCGACCGGCTGATCACCTTGTGCTTCATCGGTTTTCCGACCAGCTTGAAGTACTGCTTGGCCAGCTTCCAGGCCGTCTCGACGGCCTCGCCGCCGCCCGTCGTAAAGAACACCTTGTTCAGGTCGCCTGGTGCGAGGTCGGCCAGCCGGTCGGCCAGCTCGATCGCCGGCGGGTGGGCGTAGGACCACAGCGGGAAGAACGCCAGCTCGCTGGCCTGCTTGTACGCCGCCTGGGCGAGCTCGCTGCGCCCGTGGCCGACCTGCACTACGAACAGCCCGGCCAGCCCGTCCAGGTACCGCTTGCCGTTGACGTCGTAGACGTAGGCGCCGTCGCCACGCACGATCGTCGGCACGGGTGATGTGGCGTAGGACGACTGACGGGTGAAGTGCATCCACAGGTGATCACGGGCACGCGCCGCGAGGGAGTCGGCGTCGAAGCCTCGCGCGCCTTCGATCTGGACGGGCGTGGCAGTCATCGGGGCCCCCAGGAAATCGTGGACGAAGTGAGCGATTTGCTGGGGTTGCTCATCGTGCGCCCCAGTTGTAGGTCTGCTTCGTGAGCTTGAGATAGAGAAACGTCTCGGTCCGCTTTATGCCGGGTATGGAGCGGATCTGGGCGTTGATAACGCGCAACAGATGGTGGTCGTCGGTGACGACGAGCTCGGCGAGGATGTCGAACGACCCTGCGGTCACGACGATGTAATCGACCTCGGGGATCGCGGCCAGCTTGTCGGCGACGGCCTCGGTGTCGCCCTCGACAACCAGGCCGATCATCACTTGACGATCGAAGCCCAGCTGCATCGGATCGGTGACGGCCACGATCTGCATCACGCCGGCGTCGACGAGCTTCTGCACCCGTTGGCGCACGGCGGCCTCGGACAGGCCGACCGCCTTGCCGATCGTGGCGTAGGCGCGGCGCCCGTCCTGCTGCAGCTGGGCGATGATCGCCTTACTGATGTCATCGACCAATTCGCGGGAGCCGTTGCGCGACATGCACGTGAGCTTGGCGCTTCGCGGGAGGTTTTGCAAGCGCGCACCGTGCTGATTCCGCTGTGGAAGGGCACCTGCAGGACCGAAGTCGCAGCAGAATGGACTCTAGACAGTGCATTCCGGCAGGTTAGGTTGCAGGAATGATGCCGACTCAGGCCGGATGTTTCGTTCGTGTACCGATTCCGCTGTGAGAGGCGGACTTCTGTGCGGAATCCCTTGTGAGACCATCTCTAGCCTGCCACTATCGCTGCTCGTAGCGCCATCGGCCTGGGGGCCCAGTCGTGGAGGATCATGGAGACCGTTAGCTCGTCCACCGCGGGCGACCAGATCGCGCAGGCTTCCCCCGCCGCGGCGCGGTCGACGACGGAGCCTGACGCACTGCCGGCGATCGAGCTGGTCGCCATCGCGAAGTCGTTCCATTCCCGGCGGGGCGATGTCAAGGCCGTGGAGCAGGTGGACCTGGCCATCGGAGCGGGTGAGTTCTTCTCGCTGCTCGGCCCGTCCGGGTGCGGCAAGACCACCACGCTGCGCATGATCGGCGGCTTCGAGGACCCCACTGCCGGCGAGATCTTGCTGCATGGCAAGAACGTCGTCGGCGTGCCGCCGAACCATCGTGACGTCAACATGGTCTTCCAGTCGTATGCCCTGTTCCCGCACATGTCGGTATTCGAGAACGTCGCGTTCGGGCTGCGCCGTAAGTCGGTGCCCAGGTTCGAGACGGTGCGCCGGGTCGGCGAGATGCTCGAGCTCGTTCAGCTGGAAGGCAAGTCCGACCGGCGGCCGCGCGAACTCTCGGGGGGCCAGCAGCAGCGCGTGGCGCTGGCGAGGGCGCTTGTCAATCGCCCCCGCGCGCTGCTGCTGGACGAGCCGCTGGCCGCGCTCGACCTCAAGCTGCGCCAGGCGATGCAGGTCGAGCTCAAGCGCATCCAGCGCGAGGTGGGCATCACCTTCGTGTTCGTCACCCACGACCAGAACGAAGCGCTGACGATGTCCGATCGACTGGTGGTCATGAACGCCGGGCGGATCGAGCAGCTGGGGGCACCGCGCGAGGTGTACGAGCACCCACGGACCCGGTTCGTGGCGGGCTTCATCGGCACGTCGAACGTCCTGATCGGACGCGTTCGCGAAATCAACGGGACGACCGCGGTGCTGGAGCGGGGCGCCGACGAGTCGTTGGTGGTTCCCGATGCCGTCGAAGCCGGGGCGGCCGTCGGACAGCCGTTGGAACTCACTGTGCGCCCGGAGAAGATCGTGATCGCGGACTATCCCACGCCGGGGTGGTGCGCCTTGCGTGGCCGGGTCACCGAGGTCGTCTACCTTGGGACCTCCACGCACTACGCGGTGACGACCTCAGACGGAGCGGACTTGTCGGTGTTCGTGCAGAACGCGTCCGACTCCCACGACGTCGCGGAACGCGGATCGGACGTGTGGCTGTCGTGGCGGCCGGATCACTCTCTCGTGCTCGCCCCCTCGGCTACGTGAATCGAATAATCACATCCATCACGGAGGATCGATGCCTGACCAGCCCAGCCTGCCCATGCCCGACCCGAACCGTCCGCTCCCTGCCGACATTCTTCGTGGACTGACCAGTCCGCGGATCAGCCGGCGCAGTGCGTTGCAGCTGGGCGGCGCATCCGCGCTCGCCATGGCGTTGGCCGCGTGCGGCGTGTCCGGCGCGAAGAAGAGCGGCGGGGGGGCCAACGCGTCCTCGGCTGCCGACGCGACCAAAACCTTCTGGGCCGCCCAGAAGCAGACCGGCACCCTGAACTTCGCCAGCTGGCCGCTCTACATCGACGTCGACGACAAGACCAAGAAGTCGCCGTCGTTGGAGCTGTTCACCAAGCAGACCGGCATCAAGGTGAACTACAAGGAAGTCATCCAGGACTCCCCTTCCTACGTCGCCAAGATCCTGCCACAACTGCAGGCCGGGCAGGGCACCGGCTATGACTTGATGATCATCACCAACGGGCTCAGCCTCGACAAGCTGATCGAGCTGGACTATCTGATCGCGCTCGATCACACCGCGATGCCCAATTTCGACCAGAACGCCGGCAGCATCTTCAAGAGCCCGAGCTACGACCCTGGCAACAAGTACACGATGGCCTGGCAGTCGGGTATCACCGGCATTGCCTACGACCCGAAGCGCACCGGCCGCGAACTCACCAGTTGGGCCGACCTCGCCGACGCGAAGTTCAAGGGCAAGATCGGCATGTTCGCCGACAACGAAGATCTGCCCAACTCCGCGCTGCTCGCGATCGGCGTCGCGCCGGAGAAGTCCACTCAGGACGACTGGAAGAAGGCCGCCGACTGGCTCAAGCAGCAGAAGCCGCTTGTGCGCAAGTACTACGAGCAGGACTATATCGACCCGCTATCCAAGGGCGATCTGTGGGCGTCGATGGCCTGGTCGGGTGACGTGTTCCAGGCCA
Source organism: uncultured Actinomycetota bacterium (assembly GCA_963839175.1). GTDB lineage: Bacteria > Actinomycetota > Actinomycetes > Mycobacteriales > Jatrophihabitantaceae > CAWIUB01. The sequence continues at coordinate 76,015 of CAWIUB010000046.1, read as the reverse complement.
ACGCGTCGGGCGCGACGCTCAAGTTCGTCGTCCCGTCCGAAGGGGCGCCGATCTGGACGGACAACATGTGCATCCCCAAGCATGCCGCGCATCCGCGTGACGCGATGACCTACATGGACTTCGTCTACCAGCCGAAGATCGCCGCCATGCTCGCGGAGTACATCAACTACATCACCCCGGTCCCAGCATCGGTCGAGGTCATCAAGCAGGACGCCGCGGCGAAGACCGGCGACGACAAGACCACGCTGGAGGACGTCGCTACCAGCCCGCTGGTCTTCCCGACGCAGAGCGACTACGCCAAGCTGCACCGCTACCGCGTGCTGAGCGCCGAGGAGGAGACAGTCTGGAACGGCCTGTTCGAGCCCATCTACCAGTGACCGCCGTCTCGTCCGCGCCGGTGGTACGGCGCCGGCGCTTGCGTGCGGCGGCAGTGCCCTACCTGCAGGTGCTGCCCGGCTGGCTCTGGCTGGTGATCTTCTTCGTCGTCCCGATGTTGGTCATGCTCTCCGTGTCGACGCAGACCGGCAGCATCACCGAAGGCTTCACCCAGACCTTCCATTGGCAGACCTACACCGACGGCTGGCGGCTCTACCATGAGCAGTTCATCCGGTCGCTTGTGTACGGGCTGATCGCGACGGTGTCTTGCCTGCTGATCGGTTACCCGGTGGCGTACTGGATCGCGTTCTACGGTGGCCGCCGCAAGTCGAGCCTGCTGTTCCTGCTGCTGTTGCCTTTCTTCGTGTCGTTCGTGATCCGGACGATCTCGTGGAACTTCATCCTGTCCGACAACGGCATGGTGCTCTCGCGGTTGAAGAGCTGGGGCGTGGTCGGCGAGGATTTCCACATCCTGGCAACGTCCGTCGCCGTCATCGGCGGGCTGACGTACAACTTCCTGCCGTTCATGGTGCTGCCGATCTACGTGGCGCTGGAGCGCGTCGACCCGGCGCTGCTCGAGGCGTCGTCCGACCTGTACGCGGCGCGGATCTCGACTTTCGCGCGGGTGGTGCTGCCACTGTCCATGCCGGGGGTCTTCGCCGGCGTCCTGCTGACCTTCGTTCCGGCGGCCTCCGACTACGTCAACGCATCGATCCTCGGGGGCACGAACACCACGATGATCGGGAACGTCATCCAGGCGCAGTATTTCGTCAACCTCAACTATCCGATGGCCGCGGCGCTGTCGTTCATGCTGATGGCAGTGCTGCTGATCGGGGTCTTCGCCTACGCGCGAGCGCTGGGTACGGAGGACGTCCTCGATATGGCGAAGGCGTGACCGTGCTCCCCGCTCGCCTCCGTCCTGCGCTCCTGCTGTGTGCTCGGACGGAGGCTCGCTCATGACAGCGCTCCCCGCTCGCCTCCGTCCTGCGCTCCTGCTGTGTGCTCGGACGGAGGCTCGCTCATGACAGCGCTCGCGGGTGAGGCGATCGAACTGGCCGGCGAGGGAGCATCGCCCCCGCCGCGGCGGGGGCGCAAGCGCCCGGCGCGGTTCATCCTGCCGGCGTTCTCGTGGCTGGTCATCCTGTGGCTGATCACGCCGATCATCGTCATGATCGTTTTTGGGTTCAACGACACCACCGGCAAGTTCAACATCAAGTGGCAGGGCTTCACGCTGCGGTGGTACCGGAACCTGTTCGCCATATCCGATCTGACGGACGCGTTGGTCAACTCCCTGACGATCGCGGTGATCAGCACGGTGCTCGCAACGGCCATGGGCACGATGCTCGGCCTGGCGCTCGGCAAGTACCGCTTCCGGGGGCAGGGCTCGGTCAACCTGCTGATGTTCGCCAACATCGCGGCGCCGGAGGTGGTGCTCGGTGCCTCGCTGCTCAGCCTGTTCCTCACGATGGGCGTGCCGCGCGGGTACTGGACCATCGTGATCGCGCACGTGATGTTCAACCTGGCGTACGTCGCGGTCACGGTCCGCGCGCGGATGGGTGCGCTCGACCGCTCGCTGGAGGACGCCGCCCGCGATCTCGGCGCCGGGCCGTTCACGACGTTCCGCAAGGTGACCCTGCCGCTGATCTTTCCGGGCGTGCTGGCCGGCGCGCTGTTGGCCTTTGCATTGTCGATCGACGACTACATCATCACCAGCTTCAACGCCGGCTCCACGGTCACGTTTCCCTTGTGGGTCTACGGCGCCAGTCGGGTCGGTGTCCCACCGCAGGTCAACGTCATGGGCACGATCATCTTCGTGGGAGGCGTGCTGCTTGCGGTGCTGAACGGGGTGCTGGCGTCGCGTAGGAAGGTGTGATGGCGCGGTACGGGCCGCAGTTCGGTCCCGACATCACGTTCCTCGGGGTCGAGCGCTGCGACTGGGCCGACCCGTCGACCTATGCCGACGCCGATGTGGTGATCCTCGGCGCGCCGTTCGACGGCGGGACGTCCAGTCGGGCCGGTACCCGGTTCGGTCCGCAGTACATCCGCCAGACCTGCTACCTGGCGCACGACGGCTCCCGTCCGTCCCTCGCGATGCGGGTGGACGGGCTGCGGGACCTGCGCGTGTACGACGCGGGTGACGTAGAGATGTTCTCGGGGGACGCGGCGCGCTCAGTGCGCGACCTACAGGCTGCCGTGTTCGGAGTGGCGCGGACAGGCGCGATCCCGCTGATCCTCGGCGGCGACCACACGATCGCCTGGCCGGACGCCTCGGGCCTCGCCCAGCACCTCGGTCAAGGCAGGATCTCGATGGTGCATTTTGATGCGCACGCCGATACCGGCAATGTCCAGTTCGGGTCGCTGATCGGGCACGGCCAGCCGATGCGCCGCCTGATCGAGTCCGGTGCGGTGCGCGGTGACCGGTTTCTGCAGATCGGATTGCGCGGCTACTGGCCCGAGCCCGAGACGCTGGACTGGATGGCACAGCAGGGCATGCGTTCCTACGAGATGACCGAGATCGGCACGCGTGGCCTGTCCGAGTGCTTGACCGAGGCCTTCGCGCTCGCAGTCGACGACTGTGACGGGGTCTTCCTGTCCGTCGACATCGACGTGTGCGATCCAGGCCACGCGCCGGGTACTGGCACCCCCGAGCCCGGCGGGCTGACGGCGCGTGAGCTGCTGGATTCAGTTCGCCGGGTCGGCTACGAGCTACCGGTGGTCGGGATGGACGTGGTCGAGGTGTCGCCGCCGTACGACCAGGCAGACGTCACGTCCTTCCTGGCCAACCGGGTCGTGCTCGAGGCCTTGAGCGGGATCGCCCGTCGGCGGCGGGATACGGCCGACGGCACGACTTGGGACCCGCGTCGTCCGCTGCTAGACGGCCGACCCCGGTCCTGAGCGACGACCCGGCCACTTTGTCTACCTGCGCCAGGAGGTCCTCCGGCGCTGGATGTCCCAGACGAGGCCGATGACCAGGGTGACCGCTGTCGCGATGAGGGCGACCGTACCGGTGCCGTTGTAGTGCGTGGCGCTTGTCATGAGGAGCAGGATGGCGACGACGACCCAGCCGGCGACCTGCGTCCACCGCCCCCATTCGCCGTGCCAGCCCCAGTCGGATGGATGCTCGGTCGGGTGCTCCGCGGCGTAGTCCTCCGGGGCGCCGAGGTTCGGCTGCTCGCTGCCGGGCTTGAGGGCCACTGCACATCTCCCTGTCGACGGGGACGGATAACGCCATTCTGGCACCGATGCTCCGGTCCGACAGAATGGGACGGTGATCGGTGCGCGCAGTGTTGTCGTGCTCGGCTCGACCGGGTCGGTCGGCACTCAAGCGATCGACGTCGCACTCGCGGCGCCGGATCGGTTCCGGGTGATCGCGCTCGCCGCAGGCGGCAGCGACGTGCCGGCACTGGCGCGGCAGGCCGCTCAGCTGCGCGTCGCGGCCGTCGGGCTGAGCCGCGAGGCTGCCGCAGCGGACCTGCGCGCCTGGCTGACCGATATCTGGCCAGCCGACACGCCGCGGCCGGAGTTGCTCGTCGGGCCGACCGCCACCGAACAGCTGGCCGGCTTCGATGCGGACGTCGTGCTCAACGCCGTCGCCGGGGCGCAGGGACTGCGAGCTACGCTGGCCGCACTCGAGGCGGGCCGGACGGTGGCCCTAGCCAACAAGGAGTCGCTGATCGCGGGCGGCCCGCTGGTCACCCGGCGGGCCAAACCGGGCCAACTCGTCCCGGTCGACTCGGAGCACTCGGCGATCGCGCAGTGCCTGCGCGGTGGCACGGCGGCCGAGGTCCGCAAGCTGGTGCTGACGGCCAGCGGAGGCCCGTTCCGCGGCCGCACCCGCGCCCACCTGGCGCACGTGACGCCGGCTGAGGCCCTGGCCCACCCGACGTGGGACATGGGCAAGCTGATCACCACCAACTCGGCCACCCTGGTCAACAAGGGCCTGGAGCTGATCGAGGCCCAGCTGCTGTTCGATGTGCCGTACGACCGCATCGAGGTGGTGGTGCATCCGCAGTCGATGGTGCATTCGATGGTCGAGTTCACCGACGGGTCGACGCTCGCCCAGGTGTCGCCGCCCGACATGCGGCTGCCGATCGCGCTCGCGCTTGGCTGGCCGGACCGAGTGCCGTATGCCGCGGCGGCCGTCGACTGGGGCACCGCGCAGCACTGGACGTTCGAGCCCGTCGACCACGACGCGTTTCCAGCCATCGAGCTGGCCCGGACCGCCGGCCAGGCCGGTGGTTGCGCGCCAGCGGTGTTCAACGCGGCCAACGAGGAACTGGTCGACGCGTTCCACAGCGCACGCACGAATTTCCTGGGCATAGTCGACATCGCCGGTCAGGTGCTGCACGAATGGCTGGCGACCAAGCACGCAGACGCGTCACAGCCGGGTACCGTCGAGGACATCGAGGACGCCCAGGGATGGGCGCGGGCGCGCGTCCAAGCGGTTCTCGAGCGCACAGGTTAGGGGAGGACGTGCTTTACGCGGTCGGTGTGCTGATCTTCGCGTTCGGGCTGCTCGCCTCGATCGCGCTGCACGAGATCGGGCACATGGTGCCGGCCAAGAAGTTCGGTGTGAAGGTGACCCAGTACATGGTCGGCTTCGGCACGACGCTCTGGTCCCGTAAGAAAGGCGACACGGAATACGGGGTCAAAGCCGTGCCGCTCGGCGGCTACATCCGGATGATCGGCATGGTGCCGCCCCGTGCAGAGGGCAAGCGGTCGCGCTGGCCCCGACGTATGGCCACCGCAGTCGAGGAGTTCCGCTCGGTCAGCCGGGCCGAGGTCAAGCCCGAAGACGAAGCCCGTCAGTTCTACCGGCTGACGCCCGGCAAGAAGATGATCGTCATGCTCGGCGGCCCGACGATGAATCTAGTCATCTGGGCCGTGCTCACCGTGATCCTGCTCTCCACGCTGGGCCAGAAGAACCCGACGAACACCGTCCAGTCGGTCGCGCAGTGCGTCGTCGCGGCGAATTCATCCGACGTGAGCAGCGATACCTGTCCGGCGACCGCGCCGAGCTCGCCCGCCGCCAAGGCCGGCCTGCAGCCCGGCGACGTCATCGAGGCGATCAACGGCACGCCGGTCCAGAAGTGGAGTCAGGCCGTCTCGATCATCGAGAACTCGGCGAACAAGACACTGACGCTTACCGTACGGCGCAACGGCGCGGACCAGACTCTCGCCGTCACCCCCGTCGAGAACACGAAGTACGCCAACGACACCGGCACTAAGACCAAGGTCGCGGGATACATCGGCATCGGCACCGCGCTGCGCTATCAGCCGCTGGCGATCGGTGAGGTACCCGGACAGCTGGTCAGCCAGGTGGCCCAGGGCCTGCACGCGATCGGCAGCTATCCGAGCAAGATCAGCAGCCTGTTCGGCACCGTATTCGAAGGCAAGCCACGGGACGTGAACGGTGCGATCGGCGTGGTCGGCATCGGCCGGCTGGGCGGAGATATCACGCAGAGCTCGCAACTGGATGCCCAGGACAAGGTGTACTTCCTCGTTAGCCTGCTCGCCGGCGTCAACCTGCTGTTGTTCTTCTTCAACCTGCTGCCGCTCCTGCCACTCGATGGTGGGCACGTCGCGGGGGCGCTCGTCGAAGCGGTCAAACGCGGCCTGGCCCGGTTGCGCGAGCGGCGTGTCGCGGGGGTCGGCGCGGTCTCGACGGGTGGCGAACGGCCGCCGAAGCGCAAGCCGATCTACGTCGACACCGCGCAGATGCTGCCAATCATGTACGGCATCGCCTCGATCCTGGTGGTCATCACGCTGCTCGTCGTCTACGCCGATATCGTCGATCCAATCCGTCTTGGCAGCTGACCCGGCTCCGCGTGCATCGGCGGGTGAGGCGGATAATGCCGACGTGACCACACCGATCGCTCTCGGCATGCCGACCGCCCCACCGCCAGTCCTTGCGCCGCGCCGCGAATCCCGGCAGATCAAGGTCGGCTCGGTGCTGGTAGGTGGCGATGCCCCGATTTCGGTGCAGTCGATGACCACCACGCTCACCGCGGACGTCAACGCCACCTTGCAGCAGATCGCCGAACTCACCGCCACCGGCTGCGACATCGTGCGCGTCGCCGTGCCGTCCCAGGACGACGCGGAGGCTTTGCCACAGATCGCCAAACACTCGCAGATCCCCGTCATCGCCGACATCCACTTCCAGCCGAAGTACGTCTTCGCCGCGATCGACGCAGGCTGCGCGGCGGTTCGGGTCAACCCCGGCAACATCAAGGCGTTCGACGACAAGGTCGGCGAGATCGCGAAGGCCGCGAAAGACGCCGGAACGCCGATCCGCATCGGCGTCAACGCCGGATCGCTGGACAAGCGGCTGCTCGCCAAGCACGGGAAGGCGACCCCGGAGGCGCTCGTCGAGTCCGCGCTGTGGGAGGCGAGCCTGTTCGAGGAGCACGACTTTCGCGACATCAAGATCTCGGTCAAGCACAACGACCCGGTGGTCATGGTGCGTGCCTACGAGCTGCTGGCACAGCAGTGCGATTACCCGCTGCACCTCGGAGTCACCGAGGCGGGCCCAGCCTTCCAGGGCACGATCAAGTCGTCGGTCGCCTTCGGCGCCCTGCTCTCCAAGGGCATCGGTGACACGATCCGGGTCTCGCTGTCCGCGCCGCCGGTCGAGGAAGTGAAGGTCGGCCTCGCCATCCTCGAGTCTCTCAACCTCCGCCAGCGGCGGCTGGAGATCGTGTCCTGCCCGTCGTGCGGGCGCGCGCAGGTGGACGTTTACACGCTCGCCGACCGGGTGACCGCGGGCCTCGAGGGCATGGAAGTGCCGCTGCGCGTCGCGGTCATGGGCTGCGTCGTCAACGGGCCGGGCGAGGCGCGCGAGGCTGACCTTGGGGTGGCGTCCGGCAACGGGAAGGGGCAGATCTTCGTCAAGGGCGAGGTCATCAAGACGGTTCCCGAGTCGCAGATCGTCGAGACGCTGATCGAGGAGGCCATGCGGCTGGCCGAGCAGACGACCGCGACCGGCGCGCCCACCGTCTCGGTGAGCTAGAGCAACCCGCCCCGGCGCAGGGATCGCAGCGCCAGCAGCCCAGGCGGCACAAGGGCCCAGGTCATGACCAGCCGCACGAGCAGCGCGGCAGCGGTGGCGGTCACGACGCTCGTGCCCGCGGCGGCCAGGCCGGCGATCATCGCCGCTTCGACGGCCCCCAACCCGCCGGGCGTCGGCACCACGGATCCCGCACTCGAAGCCCCCAGATAGATGGCGGTCGCCGTCAGCAGTGGCACCTGCCCGCCGACTGCCGCGACGCAGCAGGCGAACGCCGCGACGTGGGTGAGCGTCAGCGCTGCGGAGGCGGCCAGGCCGCTTAGCGCCATTACCGGCCGACGGCGGACGTGGCCGATCACCTGCGCGAGAGCGCGGCGCGCCGTGGCGAGAGGGCTCCCCACTCGCTCGACGCGGGCGGCCAACACGGCAATCGCGACAAGCAGCGCCAGGGCACCGGCGACGATCGACAGCAAACGCGGGTCGGGCGCCGAGAGCCCGTCGGAGCCGACCAGCGCCATCGCCCCCACGACGACGACCGTCATGACGAGCTGGGCCACCTGGGCCGCCCCGACCACCGCGAGCGACTCGGCGGGCCCCAGTCCGCTGCGGTTCAAGAAGCGTGCGCAGACCGCCGGTGTGCTCACCGCCGACGGCGTCACCACCCGGATCCCGCAAATCGCCAGCTGCGCGCGGATCGAATCCCGCATCCGCAGCCGGATCGGCGCGAACGCCGACAGGTTGTGCACGGCCGCCAGGATCGACGCGGCTGCGGCCCCGACCGCGGCGATCAGCCACCCGATTCGCAGGTTGCCGACGATCGCGCCGAGGTCCACGTCGCGAAGCTGCAGCAGCATGACGCCAACCGCAGCTGCCGCGATCCCGACGACGGCCGAACCCTTGGCGCAGGAGGCCTCACCCCGGACGCGGGCGCGTCCGGGCGCGGTACTGAGCACGGTCATGAGCCGACCCTCGTCGTGGCGTGGCAGGTTGTCGGTGGGTGCGCGACCCGTTCCACTGGTGTCCGCACCCCTACCTGGGCGGTCGGAGGCGGTACCGCGCGGGCCTGATACGGCCGGGCGTCCCGTCCGCCGCGTAGTCCACTTGGGTGCCGAGTGGACGGGTGCGGACGACCACGCGACGCGTAACTGACCGCGGAGGGACCGGGCCGGGTGCCCGGCCGAAAATGCGCAAGACGTCGGTGCCCGCCCCCGTACCGTGCTAACCGTGACGGTGCGGGCGGTGATCTTCGACTGGGGCGGCACGCTCACGCCCTGGCACACCGTCGACCCGCGCGACGCCTGGCTCGCGGCCACCGGGGACCCGCAGCTCGCCGCCCGGCTCGGCGAGGCCGAGGAGGCGATGTGGGTGCGTTCGCGCGACGAGCACCGCAGTGCCACCTTGGCGGAGGTATTCGCTGCCGCGGGCATCGAGGCGCCGGCCGGGCTGCGGGACGCCTATCATGACTGGTGGACGCCACACACCTACACCGATCCTGACGTGCCGGCCCTCTTCGCCCAGCTGCGCGAGTGGGGGCTCCGCATCGGCGTGCTGTCCAACACGCTGTGGACCCGCGAGCACCATGACCGGATCTTCGCGCGCGACGAGGTGCTGGCACTGATCGACGGCGCCGTCTACACCTCCGAGATCGAGTGGACCAAGCCACACCCGCAGGCCTTCCGCGCCGCGCTGGACGCGGTCGATGTCGACGATCCGGCGGAAGCGGTATTCGTCGGCGACCGGCCGTTCGACGACATCCACGGGGCGAAGGCGGTCGGGATGCGCGCCGTGCTGCTACCACACAGCGACATCCCGCACTGGCAGCGCGGCGCCGCCGAGGGCGAGCCCGACGCCGTCATCCAGCGGCTCGCCGACTTGGTCGAGGTCATCACCGCCTGGCGGTGAGGGCGGCAGACTCAGAGCCCGGGGAACGGGACCGTCGGCGTCTGCGGGGTCAGCATGCGCCGCCACCGCATGGCCCGCAGCGCACTCGCGGTGAGGGCCGGCGCGGCGGCCTTGCGCGCCGCCTCACCGGGTGCGCTGAGCGCGATCAGGTAGCGCCAGGCTGCGGCCGCGTCGGTTTCCAGGCGCACTGCCAGCCGCCGGGCGCTCGCGGTGTCGACGACCGGGAACGGCAACGGGTAGTTCGCCTCAGGGGCGACCGGTGCCTCGCCGGCGGTGAGCAGTCCGGCCGAGGTCTGGTCACGCAGCTCGCCATGCTCCTGTTCGCATCGGCGGGCTAGCGACCGCTCGTCCGCCGGCACCCGCGGCCCGACGATGCCGTACCCGTGCACGGCGGCCTGCTCGGCGGCCAACGCCTGCTGCCACACTGCGACGACAGGTGCGCTCACCCCGATACCGCCGCGACCCCGGCGCCAGGCGCTCGATCAAGACGATGTGGCGCGGTCACGCGAGCAGCTCCGCGTGGGTGGCCTCGCACGCGGCGATGCTCGCGAGCAGCGCTGCGTCCGCGCCGGACAGCGTTGCGGACAACACCGAACCCGCCTGGGCGGCTGTCTGCTCGGCGACACGCAACTCGGTCCGGGTCGGTGTGCCGCCGACGGTGGCCGACTTGGGCGAACCGCCGGCGGGATAGACCGCCAGCGCAGCCTGCAGTGTCTCGGCATGCGCCGCGTGGTCGGCGCGGACGGCACCGAGTGTGGGATCGCCGCCACTAGCGGCGAGGGCGGAATCCACGCCGGCGAGAAGCGACTGCTCCCGTTCGACCGCGGCGACCAGCCACGGCGGCGCTCCCGGCCGTCCGCGTGGATCGGGGGGGCGAAGGACCCCGACCGCGACGCCTGCACCACCGGCAAGCAGCAGCGCCCCGGTGCCCAGTAGGGCGCGTCGCGAGATCGCGGGCGGCGGCGTCACAATGATCGATAGGCTACGTGTTCGCAGACATTTCTCGCGGCGCCACAACTGCACACGTCAGGAGGACCGACAGATGCCCCAGGCTTCCGGCAGTCGATCCGCCGACACGTCCGGCGCCGCCGCTGCGCGGCAGCGTCTGCTCGACCTGCTCACACCCGTGGTGACCGACGCGGGGTTCGACCTCGAGGATCTCACGGTCAGTGCGGCCGGCCGCCGCAGCGTGGTGCGCGTGGTCGTCGACACCGACGCAGGTGTCGATCTCGATGGCGTCGCCGTCGTCAGCCGAGTCGTGTCTGACGCGCTGGACGCCGATGCACCCGGCGGTTCGGCGTTCGCTGGACCGTACGTGCTCGAGGTGACGTCGCCCGGCGTCGAGCGGCCGCTGCGCGATCAGCGACATTGGCGGCGCGCGGTCGGTCGGCTGGTGGAGGTGACCGTCGGCGAGCAGACGCTGACGGCGCGGGTGGCGGCAACGGGCGACGATGGCGTGCGGCTCGACGACGGCGCCCAGCGGATGGTGCCATGGGATCAGCTCGGGCCGGGACGGGTGCAGGTTGAGTTCAACCGGCCGGATTCCGCCGAGGCCGCGCGGGGTGGTGAGTGACGATGGTCCACGTCGATATCGCCGCGCTGCGCAGCATCGAGCGCGAGAAGGCGATCTCCTTCGAGACGATCATCGAGGCCCTTGAGACGGCCCTGCTCACCGCCTACAAGCACACCCCGCACTCCATGCCGCACGCGCGGGTGGCGATCGATCGCAAGACCGGCGAGGTGGTCGTGTGGGCGCAGGAGTTCGGCCCGGACGGCGAGTTGGTCGAGGAGTACGACGACACTCCCACCGACTTCGGCAGGATCGCCGCGATGACCGCCCGGCAGGTCATTCTGCAGCGGCTGCGCGATGCCGAGCACGACCGTACCTACGGCGAGTACTCCGGTCGCGAGGGCGACATCGTCACCGGGGTGGTCCAGGCTGACGCACACGCGGCCGCCCGGGGAGTCGTGGTCGTCGACCTCGGCACGATCGAGGCGATCCTGCCGCAATCCGAGCAGGTGCCGGGCGAGGTGTACGCCCACGGCACCCGGCTCAAGTGCTACGTCGTCACGGTACTGCGCGGGATCCGCGGGCCGCAGGTGACGGTGAGCCGCACCCACCCGGGCCTGGTCAAGAAGTTGTTCGCGCTCGAGGTTCCCGAGATCGCCGATGGCAGCGTCGAGATCGTCGGGGTGGCCCGCGAGGCCGGGCACCGCAGCAAGATCGCCGTTCGCACCGCCGTGCCGGGCCTCAACGCCAAGGGTGCCTGCATCGGCCCGATGGGGCAGCGGGTCCGGAACGTGGTGGCCGAACTGCACGGGGAGAAGATCGACATCATCGACTTCGCCGAGGATCCGGCGACCTACGTCGGTAACGCGCTGTCACCGGCGAACGTCGTGGCAGCGAGCGTCGTCAACCCGGTTGAGCGGGCGGTCCGCGTCGTGGTCCCGGACTTCCAGCTCTCGTTGGCGATCGGGCGAGAAGGGCAGAATGCCCGGCTTGCCGCGCGGCTGACCGGATGGCGCATCGACATCCACAGCGACGCCGAGCCGGCCGACGGCCTGGCCCGTCCGGCATCCACGGTGCCCGGGGCGAGCGACACGCCCGGGCGCGAGGAGTAGACTCGCAGGTGGTCGTCAAGTCGACGACGGCATTCGGTGCTGCCCGAAGCCAGGTCCCTGAGCCCCAACCGGGTTCGGGACCGGTTCGGACCTGCATCGGCTGCCGGAAGCGATCGGTGGCCACCGAGCTGCTCCGCGTGGTCGTGGAGCCGGCGACAGCCGACAAGGCAGATCGCTCCGCGCCCGGGGCACCGTCCCAGGGCCCGGGGCCGGATGTCGTGTCGATCGTCCCGGATCCGCGGCGTCGGGCACCGGGCCGGGGCGCGTGGCTGCATCCCGACTTGCGGTGTGTCGATCTCGCGCAGCGGCGTCGGGCGTTCGCGCGGGCCCTGCGGGTCGCCGCCGCGGTCGACCCGAGCCGGGTGCGCGAGTACGTCGAGCAGCGGTGCGACGAGCGGTACCGAACTGAGCAGGGCGAAACGCCGCCCGGCTCGTCTCGTGAAGGTGAGCAGATCAGCTATGGGCACTCGATGAAGCGCCAGAAATGAGCAAGTCCCCCGTCTAACGGGACCGCGTGGGTCGCCGCCCGGTTCCGGTAAAGGAGTCCAGTGGCAGGCAAGGCCCGGGTACACGAGCTCGCGAAGGAGCTCGGTGTCACCAGCAAGGATGTCCTCAGCAAGCTCAGCGAGCTGGGGGAATTCGTCAAGAGCGCATCCTCCACCGTAGAGCCGCCGGTCGCGCGCCGGTTGCGGGAGGCGTTCCCGACGGCCACCCAGGCAGCCCCGAAGAAGGCGCCCGCGAAGAAGGCTGCGCCCACGGCGGTCGATGTCGCGCCGCCTATCGAGCAGGCGCCGCCGGCCCCCGTCGAGACGACACCATCGCTCGTCGCGGCTACCCCAAGCATCGACCGCCCGGCGACCCCACCGGGATCGAGCCCGGTGTTAGCGCGTCCGGCAGGCCCACGCCCCGGGCCGCGCGTCGGCAACAACCCGTTCGGCGTCGGTGGCGGCGCGGCACCGGCTCCACGCCCAGGTGGTGGGCCGCCGGGTGGCGCGATCCCGCCGCGTCCGTCCGCTGGACGGGCGGGTGGCGCTGGCGGCCCCAACCCCAACCCGGGCATGATGCCGCCGCGGCCGGCCCCCGGCATGATGTCCGGACGTTCTGGTGCCCTCGGTCCCGGCCAGCGCGGCGGTCCCGGTGCGCCGGGCGCCCGCCCGGCCGGTCCGGGCGGCGCTGGCCGTCCTGGTGTTGGCGGTGCCTACCGAGGCGGTCCGGGCGGCGCGCCCGGTGGTGCGGGATTCCGTGGTGGACCCGGCGGTGCCGGTGGTGGGCCCGCCGGTCGGCCGAGTGGCGGTGGTCGCGGCGGTCGCGGCGCCGGCACGGCGGGTGCGTTCGGCCGCGCGGGTGGACGTCCGGCACGGGGGCGCAAGAGCAAGAAGCAGCGGCGTCAGGAATTCGACAACATGCAGGCCCCGTCGATCGGTGGCGTGCAGGTTCCGCGCGGCAACGGCGAGGTGCTGCGGCTGCCCCGTGGCGCTTCGCTGACCGACTTCGCCGAGAAGATCGACGCCAACCCGGCCTCGCTCGTCACGGTGCTCTTCCATCTCGGCGAGATGGTGACGGCCACCCAGTCGGTGAACGAGGAGACCCTGCAGCTGCTGGGCGCCGAGCTGAACTACAGCGTCCAGGTGGTCAGCCCCGAGGACGAGGACCGCGAGCTGCTCGAGTCCTTCGACTTGTCCTTCGGCGCCGACGAGGGAGCCGAAGGCGACCTCATCGCCCGGCCTCCGGTCGTTACGGTCATGGGCCACGTCGACCACGGCAAGACCCGCCTGCTGGACGCGATCCGCAAGACCAACGTCATGGGCGACGAGGCTGGGGGGATCACCCAGCACATCGGCGCCTATCAGGTGCACGTCGAGCACGAGGGCGTCGACCGGGCGATCACCTTCATCGACACCCCGGGTCACGAGGCGTTCACCGCCATGCGGGCCCGCGGCGCGTCGACGACCGACATCGTGGTGCTGGTCGTGGCCGCGGACGACGGGGTGATGCCGCAGACGATCGAAGCGCTCAACCACGCCCAGGCGGCGGACGTCCCGGTCGTGGTCGCCGTGAACAAGATCGACAAGGAAGGCGCGAACCCGGACAAGGTGCGCCAGCAGCTGACCGAGTACGGGCTGGTCGCCGAGGAGTACGGCGGCGACACGATGTTCATCAACGTGTCGGCCCGGGCCAACATCAACATCGACGGGCTGCTCGAGGGCATCCTGCTCACCGCCGACGCCGGATTGGATCTGCGGGCCAACCCCGACCAGGATGCGCAGGGCATTGTCATCGAGGCGCGGCTCGACCGGGGCCGGGGGCCGGTGGCCACGCTGCTGGTACAGCGCGGCGCGCTGAACGTCGGCGACTCGGTCGTTGCGGGCGACGCCTTCGGCCGGGTGCGGGCCATGCTCGACGAGAACGGCGACCCAGTGGAGTTCGCCGGACCGTCCCGTCCGGTGCAGGTTCTAGGCCTCACCTCCGTCCCGGGCGCCGGCGACTCGTTCCTCGTTGTGGACGAGGACCGCATCGCCCGGCAGATCGCCGACCGGCGCCAGGCCCGCGAGCGCAACGCGCAGCTCGCGGCCACCCGTCGCCGGATCTCTCTTGACGACCTGGACAAAGCGTTCGCAGCCGGCGAGGTGCAGCAGCTGAACCTGATCATCAAGGGCGACGTCTCCGGTTCCGTCGAGGCGCTCGAGGACGCGTTGATGAAGATCGACGTCGGCTCAGGCGCGGACGAGGTGTCGCTGCGGGTGATCGGCCGCGGGGTCGGCGCGATCAACGAGAACGACATCAACCTGGCGATCGCTTCGGATGCCGTGATCCTCGGCTATAACGTGCGCCCGGCCGGAAAGGCTGGTGAGGCGGCGACCCGCGAGGGCGTCGACATCCGCTACTACACCGTGATTTACCAGGCCATCGACGAGATCGAGGCCGCGCTCAAGGGCATGCTGAAGCCCGAGTTCGAGGAGGCGCAGCTTGGTACCGCCGAAGTGCGGGAGGTCTTTCGGGTGCCCCGGGTCGGCAACATTGCGGGCTCGCTGGTGCGTTCGGGCACGATCCGGCGCAACAGCAAGGCCCGGCTCGTCCGTGACGGTGTCGTCGTGGCCGACCACCTCACCGTGGACTCGCTCAAGCGGTTCAAGGACGACGCGACGGAGGTGCGTGAGGGCTTCGAGTGCGGTATCGGGCTCGGGTCGTTCAACGACATCAAAGTCGACGACGTGATCGAGACATTCGAGCTGCGCGAGAAGCCGCGAACTTAACCGCGCCAATTGGCCCGCCGGCTCCCACCGCTCGCTTCGCTCGGGTGGAATCCGACGGGCCACGGCAAGCGCCTTCGGCGTGCCGGGCGCGGGCTCTTCGCGCGAGCGCTCATCGCACCGGAGGTCGCGCTGGGTCTGGCTGCTATTGCGCTTCTAGTGGGGTGGACATGGTGATCGGGACGCTGCGGCTGGACCTCGTGCTCGGCGACGTGCACTCGCTGAAAGAGAAGCGGTCCGTGGTGCGTCCTATCGTGGCGGAGTTACGGCGCAAGTTCGACGTGGCCGTGGCGGAGACGGGCAGCACGCAGCTGCACCGGCGCGCCGAGATAGGCGTGGCCGTGGTGTCGTCGACGCACGAGCATGCTGTCGAGGTTCTCGACAGGTGTGAGCGGCTCGTCGCCGGGCGCCCGGAGGTCGAGCTGCTGGCAGCTCGGCACCGGCTGGTCGACGACGACGATGTGGAGTGAAGGGGAGTCATGGCCGACCGAGGACGTGCCCGGCGCCTTTCCGGGCGGATCAAGCAGATCGTCGCCTCTCACCTCGAGATGCACGTCAAGGATCCCCGGCTGGGCATGGTCACGATCACCGATGTTCGGCTGACCGGGGACCTGCACGACGCGACGATCTTCTACACGGTCCTGGGCTCGGAGCAGGAGCGTGCCGAATCAGCCAGGGCGATCGAGTCCGCCAAGGGCGTGTTGCGCAGTGAGGTCGGGCGCCAGACCGGTGTGCGGTTCACCCCGACCCTGAGGTTCGTCCACGACTCGCTCCCGGAGAACGCCAAGCACATCGACGAGCTGCTGGCGGTGGCGGCACGGGCCGATGCCGAGGTCGAGGCGGCGCGGGTGGGCGCCCGGCCGGCCGGGGACGCCGACCCGTACCGCAAAGCGCCGTCGGCTGACGACGGCGCGGATGGCTGACTGGACGATCCGCCGGGCGACGTCCGCCGACTGGTCGTCGATCTGGCCGATCTGGCACGACATCGTCGCGGCGGGCGACACGTACACCTACGATCCGGCGACCTCGTCGGACGGCGCACGCGCGATGTGGCTCGGACCGCCGCCGGCCGAGATGTGGCTGCTCGCTGACGGTGGTCAGACGCTCGGCGCGTACCACCTGGAGCCCAACCATCCCGGGCCGGGGGCGCACATAGCAAATGGGTCGTACATGGTCGCCCGGGCGGCCAGAGGCCGCGGCGTCGGACGGGCGCTGGCCGAGCACTCCCTCGTCCGGGCCGCCGAGGCCGGATATCTCGGCATGCAGTTCAACGCCGTCGCCGCGACGAACGTGTACGCGATTCGGCTCTACGAGGACCTGGGGTTCACGACGATCGGCACGGTGCCGCAGGGGTTCCGGCACCCGGAGCAGGGCCTGGTCGACCTGCTGATCATGTACCACCCGCTATGACGATTGACGTTCAGACCTGTAGCGCGCTCGGCATTCTGGTCTGGAAGTCGAGCACGCCGACCCAGGACGGGCGCAGCCCGATGCGAGCCATGCGGGTGCCGGGCTGGTCGATCTGCGCCAGGTACTGGCCGGCGCCTTCGGACCCGAGGTACCGGGCCGCCGCCTGCGCGTACTCGGCCGGAACCCCGTCCACCTCGGTGACCGTCGCCTGGCCACGCATGACCAGCGCCTCGGGTGGGAACGTCTCGGTGTCGATGGTCACCGCGATGTCGGGGCGCGCCCGGAGGGCATCGATGCGACGAGCGGGGTGCCGCACGTGCGGGGCCGCGATGAACGTGGGCATGACGAGCTCGTCGCCCGTCCAGTGGAACCAGCTCGGGACGATGCGCGGGGTGCCGTCCGAGGCCGTGTACGCGTAACGGGCCGGGATGCTCGCGCCGAGAAGCCGCTGGGCGACCGCACCATGCAGCAAACGAAGATCTCCTTGCGGCAGCAGGCCTGCAGGCTCGGTCATGACACGTCCTTTCCGAATCACAGTGATTGCGCGAAGTGGAAGAACCCGTTCGGGTCGTAGCGGTGTTTGACGCGTCGCAGCCGGGCGAGGTTGGCGCCGTAGTACGCCTGCGGCCAGTCGGCGAGGTCGGGGTCGGGGAAGTTCTGGTATGCGTGCCCGGAGCCCCACGAGTGCGTGGTGTTCCAGGATCGCGCCAACCAGCTCTGTGCCTCCTCGGGGGCCGCGGCCGGCGCGTCGACATCGACCGTCGCCGCGTGCTTGAGCAGGAAGTCCGCGTGCCGATGGACGTATGCAGTCGCATCGGCGGGCGTGCGGTCATAGGCGCCGCGCAACGGGCTGAAGTCCAGCTCGCGGTACTCACCCGGGGCCGCTTGGCCGAGTTGCGCGACGAGCTCCGTTACCGCGCCGGCAGGCAGCGGCTGGCCGAAGAACTCCGACTTGCTGAGCGAGTAGGCCGGGTTCGTCCCCTGGCGGCGAGCGCCGAGGCGAGCGAGCTCGCGCTTCGCGTCCTGGAACGGCGCGTACGTGAACGACGCCGCGTCCGGATCCGTACCCACCCGTACGGCGAGCGCATCGAGCAGCTGTGC
This sequence comes from uncultured Actinomycetota bacterium, assembly GCA_963839175.1. Classification (GTDB taxonomy): domain Bacteria; phylum Actinomycetota; class Actinomycetes; order Mycobacteriales; family Jatrophihabitantaceae; genus CAWIUB01. Next base: position 58,348 of record CAWIUB010000046.1, on the reverse strand, counting down.
GGCATCGGACTCGACGCCCTGCATGGCCCCGAACACGGTCGGGGTCGGGGCGCCCACGCCACCCTCGACGTGCACCACCAGGCTGGCGGCCAGCTCGTCTGGCCCAGTAGACCCCCATGCCTGCCACGCAGCGACCACCGCGACGACGTCGGCGTTCGGCCACGTAACGGCGAAGGCGGTCGCCGCGGGCGCCTGGACGGTTCGCAGGACCAGGGACGTCACTACGCCGAAGTTCCCGCCACCTGCGCCACGCAGCGCCCAGAACAGCTCCGGATCGCGCTCGTCGTCGCACTCGACGACCCGCCCGTCGGCGAGAACGAGTTGCGCGGCAAGCACCTGGTCGGACGTCAAACCGTACCGGCGCCCGAGGATCCCTATGCCGCCGCCGAGAGCGAGTCCCGAGATGGCGACCGTGTCGCCACAGCCGGCGGCGACGGTACGACCGTGCCGGCCCAGTGCGGCGTAGAGCTCGCCGAGCCTGGTCCCCGCTCCAATCGTCGCCACATCGCCCGACAGCGACACGGAGTTCATCGGGCTCACGTCGATGACCAGGCCATCTGTCGAGGAGTGCCCGGCGAAGCAATGTCCCCCGCTGCGGATCGCGACCCGCAGGTCGTGGCGGGCGGTGAATGCGATCGTCTCGGCGACGTCCTCCGGGCAGGCGCAGCGGGCGACGGCCTGCGGTCTGATGTGCTGGAACCGGGCGACGGCCGGCTTGCGCACCGTCTCGTAGTCGGGAGCGTCCGGCAGCACGACATCGCCAAGCAACGCGCCACGTAGGGTCGGCCAGTCCAGCGTCACGGTGCCGAATCTAGGGCTGGAACGCGCCCCGACTCTTGAACAAACCGGCCATGCTCATGCCGATCGCGCGCGGGCTCGGAGCATCGGCGTGAACGACGCCGCATGATCGTGCCCACAGGCGCAGGTGCGCTGCGTGTCCCCCACAAACACGCGGGGCGACACCCCGGTCAGCCGCACGCACTCGCGCGTCAGGTGCGACTGGTCGGCGTAACCGGTCTCCGCCGCGAGCAGGTCCAGCCGGTCGTCCGTGGGTGCTCTGCCCTGCGCCATGGCGAACTGCACCATGGCGAGAAACCCCTGGAACCGCAGGATTCGGTGCAGCGTCTTGGGGGCGAGGCCGACCGAGGCGATGCATCGGCGGCGGAGTTGTCGCTCCGAGATGCTCAGCGACGTCGTGAGCGGACGTACCGCATCGGCCTGCCCGGGCATCAGCAGCCGCACTGCTTCGCCGACGAGCGGATCGGTGTCTACGGCATCGGCCAACCGTCCGACGACGAGCTGTTGCAGGCCGATCAGGGCATCGTCCGGTGCCACGCTGTCGGCCCGCTCGGCGAGCGTCACGGTGGACGAGCCCCACAGTTCCTTCGTCGGCACCGACAGATCGACAAGCTCGCTCGCAGGCAGGCCGAGCACCGAAGTGGCTGCTCCGGGCCGGAACCGCATGCCGAGCACGATCGCGCCCGGAGGCAGCACGTCGACCACTGGCCGGGTCAGCGGCCCCACGATCTGCGGGGTCGAACCGAGTCGCCAGACCAGCTCGACCCCGCCGTGCGGCAGGTTCCGGTGCCGGTAGGGCTCTGCGTCCAGCGAGGTCTGCTGGACCCATACCGAAGACACCAGCTCGGACAGCGCGGTGAGCGGCCGCCGCTCGGCATAGCTCTGCGCGCTGCGGGGCCGGTCGTCGGTGGGCGCCGCCACGAAACCGATTCTTCCAGTCCCTCGTGGACGGCAAGATAAGCGTGTGACCGTGGCCGCCGACGTCTCGACCCGACGGCTGCTCGGACTGGCCGCGTCGGCGTTCGTCGTGCTGGCCGCCGAGCCGCTGTATCTGTTGGTCGACACCGCGGTCGTCGGGCATCTCGGTCCGACGCCCCTCGCTGCGCTCGGCATCGGCGCGGCGCTGATGACCCTCGTCCTGGTGATCGGGACGTTCCTCGAGTACGGCACGACCAGCCGTGCCGCACGGTGGTTCGGCGCCGGCCGCCGGGACGCAGCCGTGAACGAGGGCGCCCAGGCCTCGCTGCTGGCCGTCGGCATCGGCCTGCTCGTGGTGGTACTGGGCCAGCTGCTCGCGGACCCGTGCACTCGGTTGCTTTCCGGCGGCGGGGGCGCGGTACAGCACGCCGCCGAGACCTGGTTTCGGATCGCAGTCACCGGCGTGCCCGGCGTGCTGCTCGTGTTGGCGGGCAACGGATGGATGCGCGGTGTGCAGGACACCCGGCGTCCCGTCGTCATCGTGCTGGTGGCTAACGGCGTTTCGGCGATCCTCTCGCCGGTCCTGGTGTACGCGGCTGGGATGGGCCTGCCAGGGTCGGCCGTGGCGAATGTGTGCGGGCAGGCCGTCGGCGGTCTGCTGTTCGTCCGTGCCTTGCGCGGGCAGGGCGGACGGCTGCGCGTCGAGTGGGGGGTGATTCGGCGGCAACTCGTCGTCGGCCGCGACTTGGTGCTGCGCTCGGCCGGATTCCAGGTCGCGTTCCTGACCGCGGCGGGGGTGGCCGCGCGGATGGGGACGGCGCAGATCGCTGCGCACCAGATCGGCATGCAGCTATGGGAGTTCACCGCGCTGCTGCTCGACTCGTTCGCCATCGCGGCGCAGTCTCTGGTCGGCGCGGCGCTGGGGGCGAGCGACCCGGCAATCGCCCGGCACACTGCCTGGCGGGTCGCGCGGTACGGCCTGTGGGCGGGAGCGGTGTTCGCGCTGATCCTCGCGGCCGGGTGGTTCGCACTGCCCAGCGCGTTCACCTCGTCGTCGGATGTCGTCGCACAGGCACACGTCCTGTGGCCATGGTTCGTCGGCATGCAGCCGTTCGGCGGGGTGGTTTTCGCGCTGGACGGGGTGCTCATCGGTGCCGGTGACGTCGGGTTCCTGCGCACGATCACGCTGGTTGCCGCGGTGGGTGCGTTCGCGCCGCTGAACCTGGCGGCGCTGCACTGGCATTGGGGTATCGGCGGGGTGTGGGCCGGCCTCGCGGCGTTCATCGTCGTGCGGTTCGTCGGCATGGTGTGGCGCACGCGTGGCGATCGCTGGGTCGTGGTGGGGGAGACCCGGGCGTGACGGACGGGCTGGTGATCGTCGACAAGCCGGCGGGCTGGACGTCGCACGATGTCGTGGCCCGCATACGGCGCCTGGCGCGTACCCGCCGCGTCGGCCACTCCGGCACGCTGGACCCGATGGCCACCGGAGTGCTCGTGCTGGGCGTCGGCAAGGCAACCCGGCTGCTGCATCACCTCGTCCTCGCGGACAAGGCGTACACAGCCACGATCCGGCTGGGTGAATCGACGACGACCGACGACTCAACGGGCGAGGTGATTTCGGCTGGCTCAGCGGCCGGGTTGACGGCCGACGCGGTGCGCGCCGCGATGCAGTCGCTCACCGGTGGGATCGCGCAGGTGCCGAGCGCCGTGTCGGCGATCAAGCTGGACGGTCAGCGGGCCTACCAACGCGTGCGTGCCGGCGAGTCCGTGCGACTCGAGCCGCGATCGGTCACCGTGTTCCGCTTCGATGCCCTGACGTTCACCCGGGTTGGCGACGTGCTGGACGTCGAGGTCGAGGTCGACTGTTCGTCCGGCACATATGTGCGCGCCCTGGCCCGAGACCTTGGCGCCGCGCTCGGCGTGGGTGGGCACCTGACGACACTGCGGCGCACCAGGGTGGGCCCGTTCAGCCTCGACGAGGCCCGCACGCTCGACGAGCTCGCCGCGCTCGAGGATCCGGTGGTGCTCCCGCTTGCCGAGGCCGTCCGGCGGACGATGCCCGCGCGCGAGATCACCGACGATCAGGCACGCGAACTCTCCTACGGTCGGCCGATCGCCGCGGCCGGGATGGCGGCCACCCACGGGGCATTCACTTCGGACGGTACGGTCGTTGCGCTCCTGAGCGAGGACGGCGACCAGGCGAAACCGGTGCTCGTGTTCACCCCTGCCTCCCACGCCCCCGAGTGATGGGCGGTCGCCGAGTAACGGCCGAGGTAACCGAATGACCGCGTCTGGGCGGTCATTGATCTTGCCGAACCGTCACTGATCTTCTCGTACCGTCACCGGCGGACGAAAGGGCCGGTAGTCTCGGCAGCCGTGCAGCGTTGGCGAGGACTCGATGCCGTCCCAGGCGGTTGGGGTCGCTGCGCAGTGACGATCGGCGTCTTCGACGGGGTCCACCGCGCCCATGCCGAGATCATCCGCAGTGCGGTCACGGTGGCTGCCGACCAGGGCGTGCCGAGCGTGCTGCTCACCTTCGTGCCGCACCCGTCCGAGGTGGTCCGCCCGGGATCGCACCCGCCGGTGCTCACGACTCTGGTGCGCCGGGCGGAGCTCGTCGAACAGCTCGGCATCGATGTCTTCTGCGCAGTGCCGTTCACGCTCGAGTTCTCGCGGATGGCGCCTGCGGAGTTCGTCCACGAGGTGCTGGTGGCCCGGTTGCACACGGCCGCGGTGATCGTGGGCGACAACTTCCGGTTCGGGCATCGGGCCGCCGGCGACCTCGGCACGCTGACGGAGCTGGGGCACAGCTTCGGCTTCTCGACCCACGATGTGCCGCTGCTCAGCGACGGCGACACGGTCATCAGCGCAACCTACGTGCGCTCGTGCGTCGAGGCCGGGGACGTGGCCGCCGCCGCGGACGCACTCGGCCGGCCGCACCGGGTGGACGGCTTGGTGGAGCGGGGGGATCAGCGCGGCCGCAGCCTGGGTTTCCCGACCGCCAACCTGCGCATGGACGCGTTTACCGCGGTCCCGGCGGATGGCGTCTACGCCGGACGGGCCGTGCTGCTGGACGAATGGGGACGTACGCTTCCCCGCGAACCGCTTGGGACAGCCGCCATCTCGGTCGGGACGAATCCGACATTCGAGGGTCGGCAACGGCGGGTCGAGGCATTCGTGCTGGACTTCGACGACGACCTCTACGGCGACAAGCTCGGCGTCGAGTTCGTCCGTCGGCTGCGCGGGATGGAGCACTACGACCGGGTCGACGACCTCGTCGCGCAAATGCACGACGACGTGAAGCAGGCCCGGGCCTTGCTTGGGTGATCTCGCCCGGTTCGGCGCATCCGCGCCCACGCTGATATCCTGAGTCCCAGTGATGCGCGGTCCTCGCGTCCGCTCGCAGTGCCCGTTCCTTCCCGCCGTGATGCAGACCGGTGGGGCGTGCCTGCACCAGCAGTGAAGGAGTCGAGCCCGATGGCCCTGGCCACCGACGTCAAGAAGCAGATCATCTCCGAATACGGCACGGCCGACGGTGACACTGGATCGGCCGAGGTGCAGGTGGCGTTGCTCTCGAGGCGGATCAGCGACCTGACCGAGCACCTCAAGGCGCACAAGCACGATCACCACAGCCGCCGCGGGCTGCTGCTGCTGGTCGGCCAGCGTCGCCGGCTGCTCAACTACCTGGCCAAGACCGACATCAGCCGGTACCGCTCGGTTATCGAGCGGCTCGGTCTGCGCCGCTAACTATCGTGGGGAGCTACCCAACCGGTCGCTCCCCGATCTGTTACACAACCGAATAGCCACCGCCGGACATTCCAGCGATGACGTGAGCCGACGCCGGTCCTCGGTAGTGGCGGCCGGGAGACCTGCCCAGCCGCTTCGATCGAAGACCGGCACCGCTGAGCCGAAAGATGGCGAATCGCTCGTACGTCGCGCGCACCGGCGCAACCGCAGCAGGCTGCATCCCATATCGGCCTGCCGCCCGTACGAGAGGGGTTCTCCATGTCGGAGACCGTAGAAACATCGGTGCACGAGACTGTCGCCACCATTGACAACGGCAAGTTCGGCACCCATATCGTCCGATTCGAGACCGGCCGGCTCGCCCGCCAGGCCGCCGGATCCGTCGTCGCCTATCTCGACGACGACACGATGCTGCTGTCGGCGACCACCGCGGGCAAGTCGCCCCGCGAGGGGCTCGACTTCTTTCCGCTGACCGTCGACGTCGAGGAGCGCATGTACGCCGCGGGACGCATCCCCGGTTCGTTCTTCCGGCGCGAAGGTCGGCCGAGCGAGGACGCGATCCTCACCTGCCGGCTCATCGACCGGCCGCTGCGTCCGAGCTTCGTCAAGGGTCTCCGCAACGAGGTCCAGGTGGTCGTCACGGTCATGGCGCTGCACCCCGACCACTTGTACGACGTGGTCGCCATCAACGCGGCGTCCGCGTCGACGCAGCTGGCCGGCCTGCCGTTCAGCGGCCCGGTCGGGGGCACCCGGGTGGCGCTCATTGATGGTCAGTGGGTCGCGTTCCCGACCCACGGCCAGCTCGAAGCGGCCACGTTCGACATGGTCGTCGCGGGGCGGCATGTCACGGGGAACGGCGACGCTGACGGCATAGCGATCATGATGGTCGAGGCCGAGGCCACCGCGGGCAGCGTCGAGCTGATCGCGGGCGGCGCCACCAAGCCGACCGAACAGGTCGTCGCCGAAGGCCTCGAGGCGGCCAAGCCGTTCATCGCCGAGCTGTGTCGCGCCCAATCCGAATTGGCCGCGAAGGCGGCCAAGCCGGTGGCCGAGTTCCCAGTCTTCCTGGACTACCAGGACGACGTGCTGGCAGCTGTCACGGCCGAGGTCGAGGAGCCACTCGGGCAGGCGCTGACCATCGCCGACAAGCAGCAGCGCGAGGCTGAGCTGGATCGCATCAAGATACTGGCCAAGGAGCGGGTTGGCCCGAAGTTCGAGGGTCGCGAGAACGAGATCAGCCCGGCCTATCGGTCGCTCACCAAGAGCCTCGTGCGGCAGCGCATTCTGCGCGACAAGGTGCGCATCGACGGCCGCGGGCTAACGGATATTCGCACCCTGTCGGCGGAGGTCGAGGTCGTCCCACGGGTCCATGGCTCGGCGCTGTTCGAGCGTGGCGAGACGCAGATTCTCGGCGTCACCACGCTGAACATGCTCGGCATGGAGCAGAAACTCGACACGCTCTCGCCGGAGAAGTCCAAGCGCTACATGCACAATTACAACTTCCCGCCCTACTCGACCGGCGAGACGGGCCGGGTCGGTTCGCCGAAGCGCCGCGAGATCGGGCACGGGGCGCTCGCCGAGCGGGCGTTGATTCCGGTGCTCCCCAGTCGTGACGAGTTCCCGTACGCGATCAGGCAGGTCTCCGAGGCGCTGGGCTCCAACGGCTCGACGTCGATGGGCTCGGTCTGCGCTTCCACGCTGGCCTTGTTCAACGCCGGCGTGCCGCTCAAAGCGCCGGTCGCGGGGATCGCGATGGGCCTGGTGTCGGACACAGTCGATGGCCAGACCGAGTACGTCGCGCTCACCGACATCCTCGGCGCCGAGGACGCGTTCGGCGACATGGACTTCAAGGTCGCTGGCACGCGGGAGTTCGTCACCGCACTGCAACTGGACACCAAGCTTTCCGGCATCCCGTCCGAGGTGCTGGCCGGCGCGCTCACCCAGGCTCGCGACGCCCGGCTGCACATCCTGGACGTTATCGCCGAGGCTATCGACGGCCCGGACGAGATGAGCCCGTACGCACCGCGGGTCACCGTGGTGAAGATCCCCGTCGACAAGATCGGCGCGGTGATCGGCCCCAAGGGCCAGATCATCAACTCGATCCAGGACGAGACCGGCGCCGAGATCACCATCGAGGACGACGGCACGATCTATGTGGGCGCCTCCGACGGCACGTCAGCGGCCGCCGCGGTCGACCGGATCAACGCCATCGCGAACCCGCAGATGCCCAAGGTGGGGGAGCGCTTCCTCGGTACGGTCGTCAAGACCGCGGCGTTCGGTGCCTTCGTCTCGCTCTTGCCCGGTAAGGACGGCTTGGTGCACATCAGCAAGCTCGGGCAGGGCAAGCGGGTCAACAAGGTCGAGGACGTCGTCACTGTCGGCGACAAGCTTCAGGTCGAGATCGCCGATATCGACGCGCGCGGCAAGATCAGCCTGGTGCTGGTCAAGGACGACGCCCCTGCGCCGGCCGAGCCCGCGACCGGAGCGGTGCGCGCGCAGGCCTAGTCGGACACAGCAATTGGGCGGGGGAGCTCCGGGCTCCGGGCTTCCCGTCCAATGTCGTTCGGCCAGCCCATAGTTCTGCGTCGGGTCCTTGGCATCAGGTATTGTCTTGTAAGCCGATGGAATAACTGGCACCGATCGACAAGACAGGAGGACTCGACTCGATGGACATCCCCCATTTCGCCCGAGGCCGCTGGCTGGCCGCGTGGCTGACCGTGGCAACCCTGGCCGCGATCGGCGCGGCGGGGTGTTCATCGAGCGGCAAGAGCGGCGACTCCGGCCAGCTCTCGCTGGTCGCCTATTCGGTCCCCAAGCCCGCCTACGACGCGCTGCAGTCGGCGTTCGCGGAGACGGCCCAGGGCAAGGGCACGTCCTGGGCGTCCTCATACGGGGCCAGCGGCCCGCAGGCCCAGGCGGTGCTGAACGGCCAGCGGGCAGACTACGTGGCCTTCTCGCTCACGCCGGACCTCACCAAGATCGTGCCCAAGTTCGTAGCCCCAGACTGGAACTCGGGACCCACCAAGGGGCTGGTCTCCGACTCGGTGGTGGCGATCGCTGTGCGCAAGGGCAATCCCAAGAACATCAAGGGCTGGGACGACCTGATCAAGCCGGGCGTCAAGATCGTCACGCCGGACCCCGGTTCGTCCGGCTCGGCGAAGTGGAACATCCTGGCCGCATACGCCCACGTCCTGCAGAACGGCGGTAGCGACGAGCAGGCGCGGACCTATCTGAGGAAGTTCTTCGCCAACGTCGTCAGCAAGCCGTCGAGTGGATCGGCGGCGACCACGACGTTCCTCAACGGCACGGGCGACGTGCTGATCTCCTACGAGAACGAGGCGATCGCGGCCCGACAGAAGGGCAAGGCGCTCGACTACGTCGTCCCGGACGAATCGCTGCTGATCGAGAACCCCGCGGCCGTCACCAAGACCGCCCCGCATACGGCGAAGGACTTCCTCTCGTTCGTCGAGAGCGCCGCCGGCCAGAAGATCTTCGCCAGCCACGGCTATCGGCCTGTCCTGTCCGGCGTCACGGTGGGGACGGTCCAGGGGGCGAACGACCCGGCCAACCCGTTCCCCGCCGTCAAGAAGCTGGAGACGATCGCGGACCTCGGCGGCTGGAGCGCCGTGAACACGAGGTTCTTCGACAAGACGGACGGCATCATCACCAAGATCGAGAGCGGTCAGGGGTGACCGCGGCGGCCCCGGTCGTAGCCTCGGGCGCGAGACGGGCGGGCGCCGCTCGCGCCTCGGACCGCATCGCGCTGGGTGCATTCTCCGGCCTGGGGCTCGGCATGGCCGTGCTGTGGCTGAGCCTGCTCGTGCTGTTGCCGCTCGGCGCCGTCGTCTCGAAGGCGTTCGGTGCGGGCTGGTCGAGCTTCTGGGCCGCTTTCACCACGCCGGAGGCGATCGCCGCGATCCGGCTGACGGTGCTGTGCTCCCTGGGTGTGGGCCTCGTCAACGCGATCATGGGCACGGTCATCGCGTGGGTGTTGGTGCGCGACGATTTCCCGGGCAAGCGGGTGATTGAGATCCTCATCGACATCCCGTTCGCGCTGCCGACGATCGTGGCCGGCCTGGTCTTGAACACCTTCTACGGCCCGCACAGCCCGATCGGCGTCAGCTGGTACGCCAGCCGGCCGGGCGTCCTGGTAGCGCTGCTGTTCGTGACCCTGCCGTTCGTGGTGCGCACGGTCGAGCCAGTGCTGCTCTCCCTGGAGACGGACGTGGAGGAGGCCGCCGCGTCGTTGGGGGCCGGGCCGCTGACAACCTTCCGTCGCATCGTGCTGCCGTCGATCCTGCCCGCGATCGTGTCCGGCGCCGCCCTCGCCTTCGGCCGGGCCCTGGGGGAGTACGGGTCGGTCATCTTGATCTCAGGGCAGCTGCCGCGCACCGAGGTCGCCTCGCAGTACATCTACCAGCAGATCGAAAGCGGCTACCTGTCCGATGCGGCCGCGACGGCCACGGTTCTGCTGCTGATCAGCGTCCTGGTCATCGCGGCGCTGGGCTTCGTGCAACGACGGGCAGCCCGACGTGACTGACTCGACCACGCTCGACCGCGAACTGCTGCCGGCCGTTGTCACGGGCCGGTCGACCCCGGTGCGACGTCGGCGCGTCCGCAGCAGCCGAGCGAAGTACGCGCTGCGCTTGATCGTCGTCGCGTACGTGGGAGTGCTTGTTGCTTTGCCCGTGGGCGTGGTCGTCTGGCGCACCATCCGCCAGGGTGCCGGGACGTTCTGGGATGCGATCAGCTCTCCGCAGGCCGTTCAGGCGTTCCAGCTCACCGGCATCGTCGCTGGTTCGGCAGTGTTGATCAACACCGTCTTTGGCGTGGGTGCGGCGCTCCTGCTCGCCCGCTACCGTTTCCCGGGACGCCGCGCCCTTGACCTGGCGATCGACGTGCCGATCGCCATCTCGCCGATAATCGTGGGCCTGGCCCTGATCCTGGTGTTCGGCTGGACGACGGGGTGGTTCGGCTCGGCGCTGCAGCACGCTGGCGTCGAGGTGATCTTCGCGACGCCAGGGATGGTGCTCGCCACCGCCTTCGTGTCGCTGCCGTTCGTCGTCCGGGAGGTGCTGCCCGTACTCGAGGAGACCGGCCTGGACCAGGAGCACGCCGCCCGTTCCCTCGGCGCGAACGCCTGGCAGCGTTTCCTGCGCATTACGCTGCCGACGATAAAGTGGGCCCTCGCGTACGGCGTCGTCCTGAGCATCGCGCGCGCGATCGGCGAATTCGGCGCGGTGCGTGTCGTGTCCGGCAACGTCACCGGCCAGACTCAGACGCTCACGCTCGTGGTCGACGAGCGGGCCGAGCAATTCGAGCCCGGCGCATACCAGCTGTCGCTCGTGCTCATCGCCACCGCGGCGCTGTGCATCGTCGTCATCTCCCTCGCCCGTCCAAAGGAAGAACGTTAGCCATGGGTATCGCCGCACACGGAATCTCCAAGCGCCTCGGCGACTTCGTCGCGCTTGACGATGTCGACCTGGCCGTCGGCACCGGACGCCTGACCGCCCTGCTGGGACCGAGTGGCGGCGGCAAGTCGACGCTGCTGCGCATCATCGGCGGCCTGGAGGAGCCGGATTCGGGCAGTGTCGTGATCGACGGCACCGAGGCCACGGGCGTTCCGGCGCAGAGGCGCAACGTGGGTTTCGTCTTCCAGCACTACGCGGCCTTCAAGCACCTGTCGGTGTTCCGCAACGTCGCGTTCGGCCTGGAGATCCGCCGCCGGCCGAAGGAGGAGATCAGCAGGCGGGTGAACGAGTTGCTGGAGCTCGTCCATCTCGAACAGTTCGCCGACCGGTTGCCGTCGCAGCTGTCCGGTGGGCAACGTCAGCGGATGGCACTGGCCCGGGCGCTCGCGGTTGAACCGAAGGTGCTGCTGCTGGACGAGCCGTTCGGCGCCCTCGACGCCAAGGTACGCAAGGAGTTGCGCGGCTGGCTGCGCCGCCTGCACGACGAGGTCCATGTGACCACGATCTTCGTGACCCACGACCAGGAAGAGGCGCTCGAGGTCTCCGACGAGCTGGTCGTGATCAATCATGGCCGGATCGAACAGGTCGGCAGCCCGAACACGATCTACGACCATCCCGCGAACGACTTCGTCATGAGCTTCCTCGGGCCGGTGACCCGGCTCGGTGGCAGGCTGGTGCGCCCGCACGACATCGAGGTACTGCCCACCGCCTCCGGCGGTGCCGTCGAGGCGCGGGTCACCCGGCTGGTGCGGGTCGGCTTCGAGGTCCGGGCCGAGCTGGCCTCATCCGACAGCGAGCCCTGGGTGCAGCTGACCCGTGGGCAGGCCGATGCGCTCGACCTGCACGAGGATCGCGTCGTGTGGCTGCGTCCCGCGCACGACGCGTCGACGCTTGCCGCGTTTTCCTAGCTGCCGCGCATTTCCTAGATGCAATGCGAAGATAGACACCGTGGAGATCTCGGCGAAGACGGACTACGCGATACGTGCCCTGCTCGGCCTAGCACAACGCGCGCCGCAACTGGTCAAGGTCGACGTGATCATCACACAGCAGGAACTGCCCCGGAAGTTCGTCGAGGCGATCCTGGGAGAACTGCGTCGCGCAGGAATTGTGCGCAGCCAACGTGGTGCCGAGGGCGGCTACGCGTTGGCGCGTTCAGCGACTGAGATCACGCTCGGGCAGGTGATCCGCGCCGTGGACGGGCCACTGGCCGAGGTCCGCGGACTGCGCCCGCACGAGACGACCTACACCGGGGTTGCCCAGCACCTACCCGAGGTGTGGGTGGCGGTACGCGCGAGTCTGCGCCGGGTGCTGGACGAAACGACGCTGCAGCACGTCCTGACTGGGAAGCTGCCGCCGCACGTGCGCCGGATGGTCGAGGCGCCGGACGCCTGGCTGCCGCGCTAGTGCGACGACCACGGTGACCGTGTCGCTGTCAGCCCCGTAGACACATCGGCCGACCTGCTCGAGCGCCTGCAGGATCGTGGCCTGCTCGGGCACGACCTGGGCAGTCAACCGCTCCGCCCCGCGGTCGCGGGCTCGGCGGACGAGCTCGCCGAGCAGCGCGGCACCTACGCCATGGCGCTGCCAGGCGTCCTCGACCAGGACGCCGAGCTCCCATGTCCCGGTGCCGGCCGACGTCGCGCTGGCCAGGGCGATGACCTGTCGGCCGGCGACTGCGATCATCGCAAGGTGGGTGTCGCGGCCGCGGAGGGCGTCGGTCAAGTAGGGCTCGGGCACGTCGCGCCGCGGGCCGTGCCACCGCAGCCGCATCGAGCGAGACGAACACCGCTGGTGCATCGCCTGCACCTCGGCTCGATCGTCCGGTCTTGCGGTACGGAGCAGGAAGCCGGTCATGACCACACCTCGATCGCTAGGACGCTCGTCCTACTCGCCTAAGCGTTGACTAGGACGGATGTCCTAGTCAACTGGTTATGCTGTGGGGGTGACCCAGGCCACCACCCCGACGACCCGCGAGCAGATGGTGCGCACCGCGACAGCGTTGTTCCAGCGCGCCGGCTATAACTCGACGTCCTGGCGGCGACTGGTCAGCGAGGGCGGTACGCCATGGGGCTCGGCCTATCACCATTTCCCGGGCGGCAAGGAGGAGCTCGGCGTTGCGGCGATCGAGCTGGCTGCGGACGTCGTTCGTCGAACCATCGAGCGGGCGTTCGAGCGTTACGAGCATCCGGCCGACGCGATCAGGTGGTGGTTCGGCAAGGACGCGAAGATGCTGCGGGACAGTGACTTCGAGGCGGGCTGCCCGATCGCCACGATCGTCCTCGAGATGGTGCCGGGGTCGCCGGCGCTGACCGCAGCGTGCCGGACCGCGTTCTCCGGCTGGACGGCCCAGCTCTCGACGCTGCTGTGCGAGCGCGGCGGATACGACGCGGAGCGGGCGTCGATTCTTGCGACGGCAGCCCTAACTGCGCTCGAGGGCGGCCTGATGCTCTCCCGTGTCTATGCGTCCACCGAGCCGCTCGACCGCGCTGCCGACCAAGTAGTCGCGCTGCTGTGACACCAGGCATCATCAGGACATGCCAGTCGAGCTGATTCGCGGCGACATCACCGACCAGGACGTCGACGCGATCGTCAACGCCGCAAACTCATCGCTGCTTGGCGGCGGAGGCGTGGACGGCGCCATCCACCGTCGCGGCGGCCCGGCCGTTCTCGCCGCCTGCCAAGAACTGCGTGCTGGCCGGTACTCCAAAGGCCTGCCGGCGGGCGCCGCCGTCGCTACCGCGGCCGGGAACCTTCCGGCCCGCTGGGTGATCCACACCGTCGGGCCGGTCTTCTCCCGCTCCGACGACCGCAGCGAGACGCTCCGCTCTTGCTACCGCGAATCGCTCCGCGTCGCGGCGGAACTCGGCGTCGAGTCAATCGCGTTTCCCCTTATCTCGTCGGGAATCTACGGCTGGCCGATCGTAGACGCACTACGACAAGCGCTCAGCGTGCTGAACGGGGCGTCGCACCCGGCTCTGGTGCGACTGGTCCTCTGGCAAGAGGACACGCTGAGCCTGGCGAAGCGGGTGGCTCAGGAGTTCTGATCGGTCCTTGCGTCCGTCATCTGGGCAGGCCCGAGTCGATGTCGGCCGATAGTGTGCCCGGTGCGGGGACTACGGAAGACAGCGCTGCGTTCACCGTTGATCACCCCGACCGCTAGCGTGCACCTGCTGTAGAGGAACCGTTATCTACTGCGGCGTGAACAGGAGAATCCGATGACAGCGATCGTCCAAGGCACGTACGGCTCACCTGATGGTGAGGGCGCTACGGGACACCCGCGATGAGGGTCTGCATCGTCGGGGCCTCCGGAAAGCTCGGGCAATACATGGTGCAGCACGCGCTGGATCGGGGCTACGAGGTGGTTGGCGTATGCCGCGAGCGCAGCGTCGAGAAGCTCGATGCCTTCAAGGGACGCATCACCGTGATTCCGGGGGCGACGAACGACGCCGAGGTCATCAAGAGGGCGGTCTCAGGGTGTGACGCGGTGCTCGTCGTACTGGTCCCGCGAGGCGTCCATGGGTACTCGACGGGAACGGCCCAGGCGGTGCTCGACCACGCGCCTCCCGGCGCGCGCCTTGTCTTCTCGTGCGGGTGGCACATCACCCTCGACGGCCAGGACGTGTATTCGTGGAAGATCAAGGCGATCGTGAAGGTCGTCGGGCCGCTCGCGCGACTCGCTCGCTTTGCCGACCTCGACGACCAGGTGGAGGCGTGCCGGCGCGTTTTCGCCAGCGACACGCGGTGGACCGTGGTGCGCGGCAGCGACCTCGAGGAGGGCGACAGTCAGGGCCTGCCTGTGTGGAGCCGGCACGTGGGCGACCCCATTCTCGAAAGCAACCTGACGCGCCGCGTGGACTTCGCGCTGTTCATGGTCGAGGCCCTCCAGCACGACGAGCTCATCCACCAGGCCCCAGCGATCGTCGGCCGCCAGACGCCCTCGGCGCGCGCTGCCCATACCGCCGGTGAGTGAACTCTTCAGCAGGCCCGTGTTCAGGAATGTGCCAGTCGCAGGATCGGCGCAGAACAGATCAACGAACTGAGCGAGCTGCCCAGCCGCGGGCCGCGCGCATATACAGCCGGCGTGCGCGTGGGCCTCACCCGGGTATCCGCAAGCGGATGGCGGGCTGCACCGTGGCGCGACGCGCGATCCGCCTTCAGCGGCGTCCGAGTAGACGACCGGCGTACGGGGAGCGCGACCCTTGCGGGAGCCTGGCCCGTCACGTCGTTCATCAAGATCAAGAACACTGCAAACCAATCGTCTTGCGCAGCTACGAGTGGTGTGATCCGCCCGTGCCGAGCAGTTGTGCGACGAGATCGCGGCGGCTGCGCACACCGACCTTGTCGAAGACCGCTTTGAGGTGGTCTTGCACGGTGTACCGGGACAGGTGCAGTCTGTCGCAGACGGCTCGGGTCGACGCGCCGCGCAGTACCAGCGTGGCCACGTCGATCTCCCGTCCGGTGAGGCCATGGGCGGATAGCAGGACTGACGCGGTCGCAGCGGCCGTGGCGGCCTCCACGACCACGGCGATGCTCGCTTGGTCCGGCGAGCTGGACAGTCGGGATGCGTGCACGTTCAACCAGAGGCCGGTCGGCGTGGGGATCCGGATGCTCGGTGGCAGCGACCCGGGAGTGCCGCGTTCGACTGCGGTGAGCGCCGCGACGACCGTGTAGACGGGCACGGGCAGCGGGAGCCGGTTCGAGCGACCGGGTTCAAGGAGTGCCAGCAGTTGCTCGGCCTCGGCGGTGACGGCGAGGACGCTGAGGTCGTCTGCAAGCAGAACTACGCCCGGAGCCGGCGTGCCGGTGTCGTGGGCGGTATGGAGCAGGACGGCCTGGCGGAGCCCGGCGGCGATGTGGGGGCCAAGCCGGGCGATGGTCGCGGCCTCGGCAGCGGTGAAGCCGAGCCGGTGGTCCTCGCGATGCAGGCACAGGTAGCCCCAGCATCTGCGGTCGACCATCAGGGCCGCGCGCAGCTCGTCACCCAGACCGAGCGGTCGCATGATGTCGCGGTAACGCGGGCTCGACATTCGATCGTCATGGATCGCGTCGTCCAGCCAGGCCACGTGTGTCGTCGATGCGGCGAGCGAGGTGAACCTGTTCACGTCGATGCCGCCGTACTCGTTGTCGAGGAACTGCGCGGACGCGGTGTCGAGCGGCGCCTCGGGATAGGCCGACGTAAACAGCAGCGTCTCCGGATCGGCAGTCGCGAAGAACGCCGCGTCGACGGTCATCACCTGCCGCAGCAACGGCAGCAGCCGACGTCGCAGTTCCGGCGCGTCGAGCCCGGCGTGGCAGGCGCGCACGAACTGCTGTTCGGCGCTGCGGGCGCGGGTGCTCGCGGGCACCACTTCACTGTCCTCCGCGCCGACCCCGGCGCAAACCCCAACTTGTTGGGATGGTGCGCTGCAGGGCGCGGCCGCACGCTCGAGCCATGACAACCCATCCCGTGACCACCGACCGCCGCACCGCCAACAAGCAGCTCGTCGACGCGTTCATCCAGGCGTTGTTCACCGCTGGCGACCTCGATGCCGTTGATCGCTTCGTCGACCCTGCGTGTGTCAATCACGACCCGCCCTTCCCCGGTGCACCGGAGGGGCGGGACGGGTGGCGCCACGCCGCCACCGCGATCCGCCGGGCGCTGCCGGATTGGCACAGTGACGTCGAGCAACTTGTCGCCGAGGACGACGTCGTCGTCGAGCGGTTCACCGCCAGCGGCACCCACCAGGGCGAGCTCTTCGGCGTACCCGGCACCGGCAAGACCCTCGTCATGCCCGGCATCAACATCTTCCGCATCCACGGCGACAAGATCGTGGAACGGTGGGGGCGACTCGACCAACTCGGCCTCCTGCGCCAGCTCGGCCTTGCTCCCGAATGACTGCCCCCATCGGAGCGAGTAGCCAGCGACGCGCTACCGGGATTGATCGCGCACCAGACGGCCTGACGCGGGCGGGTAGGCGAACGTCAAACGGCACACGACACACGTGCCAGTCAAGACGCGGATAGCTCGATGAACTCGCGTGCGGACGCATGAACCTGCCAGGGTTGAACGTCCGCCATTCGGCATGACCGCCAAGGCGTGACGATTCATCCGCTGGGGTCGGGGCGCTATCAAACTGCTGGATCGGCGTTCCTCCGCGCCCAACGCCATCGGCCTGCCGACGACACTTCGCGAGCAAGTTGGGGACTCGTCGAGTGCCGCCGCGGTTGCGTAGGACCTGGCCGGGCTGTCCATGATCTGCTTCACCGTAAGATCAGCGGATGACCTCGCCCGCAGGCATCCGTTCGGTGCGCCGCCGCGCGCGCACCCGGACGGTTCCGGCGACAGGCGGAGGGCAGATCACCCGAACGGTGCTGCCGGGCGGTGTGCGCATCATCACCGAGGCGATGCCGGGCGTGCGTAGCGCAAGCGTCGGGGTCTGGGTACCGGTCGGCAGCCGCGACGAAACGCCGGCTGTTGCCGGGGCAAGCCACTTCCTCGAACACCTGCTGTTCAAGGGGACGACTTGCCGCACCGCACTCGACATCGCGAGCGCCATGGACGCGGCGGGTGGGGAATGCAACGCGTTCACGGAAAAGGAACACACCTGCTATTACGCGACCGTTCTCGACCGCGACCTGCCACTCGCGATCGACATCGTGACCGACGTGGTACTGAACGCGACAGTCTCCAGCCACGACGTCGACGTCGAGCGCAGTGTCGTGCTCGAAGAGATCGCGATGCGCGACGACGACCCGACGGACCTGGTTCACGACGAGTTCGCGAGCGCGCTGTTCGGCGACACCCCGCTTGGCCGTCCTATCCTCGGCACCGTCGAGTCCATCGGCGGCCTGAGCCGGCGGCAGATTGCCGGTTACTACCGGCGAAGCTATCTGCCTGAGGGCATGGTGGTGTCGGTTGCTGGGAACGTCGATCATCGGGCACTGGTTCGTCAGGTTACGGCGGCCTTCGCGGGCCGACTCGACCCAGCGCTCGACGTACCGCCGCTTCGCAGCTATCACGAACCCCGCGCGCGTCCGCGTCGGGTGACCGTCATCGAAGACGACACCGAGCAAGCAAACATCGTGCTGGGCAGCCGCAGCATTTCCCGGCACGACGAGCGCAGGTTCGCGGCAGGCGTGTTGTCCGCCGCACTCGGCGGCGGGATGAGTTCGCGGCTGTTCCAGCACATCCGCGAAGAGCGCGGCCTGGCGTATTCGGTGTACACGTTTGCGAGCAGCTACGCCGACACCGGGCAGTTCGGTGTGTACGCGGGGTGCCAACCGGGCAAGGCCGACGAAGTACTGGGCCTAATCGTCTCGGATCTGGACGACGTCGCGACTCGCGGGCTCACCGACGCGGAGATCGAACGAGGCAAGGGCCAGATGCGCGGCGGCATCGTCCTTGGCCTGGAGGACCCCGGGTCGCGCATGAGTCGCCTCGGCAAGAGCGAGCTGAGCTACGGCGACGTGATCGGCGTGGACGAGCTGATCGCCCGGGTCGACGCTGTCACGCCGGATGCCGTTGCCGAGATCTCTGCGTACCTGCTGCACGAACCTCGCTGCCTGGCGGTCGTCGGACCGTTCGGCCAGCATGACTTCGACGGTGCGATCTAGAGACGGTGCGTTCTAGAGACGTGCGATGTGGAGACGGTGAGATCTAGAGGGAGTAGGCAACCGTGACCGAGCCAATCCGGGTTGGTGTCCTCGGCGCACGCGGACGCATGGGCCAGCAGGTCTGCGCTGCCGTCGACGCGGCGGAGGACATGGATCTGGTCGCCATGGTCGACGCGGGCGACTGGTTGTTCAGCGTGGCCGACGCGGGCGCCCAGGTGCTGGTCGACTTCACCCACCCCGACGTTGTCATGGACAACATCCGCTTCGCCATCGACCAAGGCATTCACGCTGTCGTCGGGACGACCGGGTTGACCGCCGAGCGGCTCGACATCATCCGCGAGTGGCTCGACGACACGTCAGAGCTCGGTGTGCTCGTCGTGCCGAACTTCGCCATCGGTGCCGTGTTGACGATGCATTTCGCCCGGTTGGCCGCGCGATACTACGAATCGGCCGAGGTCGTCGAGCTTCATCACCCAGAGAAAGTCGACGCTCCCAGTGGCACTGCCATGCGTACCGCCGAGATCATTGCCGCCGCCCGCGGCGAGGCGGGGCTCGGCGCAGTACCCGACGCCACGACGCAATGCCGCGACGGCGCACGAGGCACTGAGGTGGACGGCATCCACGTCCACGCGTTGCGCGTGGCCGGCCTAGTCGCCCACCAGGAGGTGGTGTTCGGCACCCGGGGTGAGACACTCACCCTCCGCCACGACTCGCTCGACCGGGTGTCGTTCATGCCTGGTGTGTTGCTCGCGGTGCGCCAGATCGCCTCGCAGCCCGGGCTCACGGTAGGGCTAGAAGCGCTACTGGGGCTATGAATCGGCTGTTGGTTCACCGATCGGCGGCTGAGGCGTCGTTCGCGCATGGAGCGAAATCCAAGGAGGAGGTCGAAAAAGCGCCCGAAGACTGGCATGGTGGTATCGATTCGCGCGAGCCTGCGATGTCGCCGGTGATCGCCGCGGGGCACGATCGGCCCTGCGGACCGCGATTGCGCGTTCGGCACCGCGAGGGCGGGCTGGTGAGACAGCCCGAACGGGCGGGTCTTGGACAGGAGCGGGGAATGAACCGGTCGCTCGTCGTATGCGCGGCGGCGGTCGCGGCCGTGGCATCCGCGACCGTGCAATCGTCCCGCAGCCCGGCGGGCGTCCAGCCGATTCCCGCCAGCGTGTTCGCCCGGCTGTCACACCACGAGTTCGTTTCGATGCCGAACTCACACGAGTGCAACGCCATCCTCGGCGTCGACTGCTATTCCGCTGCGCAATTGCGCGCCGCGTACGGTGTCGCGTCTCTAGCGCGCCAGGGAATCGACGGTCGTGGCATGACGATCGCCGTGGTCGTGTCGTTCGGCTCGCCGACGGTCGAACAGGATCTGGCTGCCTTCGACCGCGTGCAGGGGTTGCCTGATCCGCCGTCTATCCGCACGATCACGCCGGCCGGGACTCCGCCGCCGTTCGATCCCACCAACGCGGAGATGTCCAGCTGGGCCTACGAGACAACGTTGGACGTCGAGTACGCGCACGCCATGGCGCCCGGGGCGAGCATTCTCGTGGTGGCTACGCCGGTTTCGGAAACCGAAGGAATACAAGGATTTCCGGAGATCGTGCGGGCCGAGCAGTACGTCGTCGACCACCACCTGGCGGACGTGATCTCGCAGAGCTTCGGCGCCACCGAGAACACCTTTCCCAGTAGGCAGAGCATTCTCGACCTGCGCGGCGCCTACCAGGCGGCGGCGGCCAGCGGCATCACCGTGCTCGCGTCCTCCGGCGACACCGGTCCCACCGGCTACGAGTCAGACCTCACCACGTTGTCGTCCCAACCGTCCGCTACGTGGCCCGCCACCGATCCGCTCGTCACGGCCGTCGGCGGCACCGCGCTGCACCTGGACGGGTCGGGTGCCAGAGTCTCCGACGACACCGTCTGGCAAGACGGATATGGCGCCAGCGGTGGGGGACTCAGCGAGCTGTTCGACCGGCCGGCCTTCCAGGACGGGGTGCGCGACGTCGTCGGCGCGTACCGGGGCACTCCCGACGTTGGGATGTCCGCAGCGGTCGACGGCGGCGCGCTCGTCTACAGCTCCTACGATCCAGCCGAGACGGGCTGGAGCATCGTCGGCGGCACCAGCGAGTCCACACCGCTGTTCGCAGGGGTCGTGGCCCTCGCGGCGCAGCTGGCTGGCCATCGCTTGGGCGACGTCAACCCTGCGCTCTACCGACGCGGCCAGCAGCACAACGGCGTGGTCGACGTGACGGCAGGTGCCAATTCCTTCGGTGGCGTGGCGGGATTCGCAGCGACCGCGGGTTACGACCTGGCATCTGGCTGGGGAACCGTCGCCGCCGCGCAATTCGTCCCGGCGCTCGCCGGGCTGACTGCGTGGCGCGGCTGATCAGCGGCGCGGTTGATTCGTCGGTCCGACCTGCGTGTCGAGCCAGTCGACGAGGGGCTGCAGTGCGCGCCACGCCTTGGCGACTTCTGATTTCGCGCGGCGTGTCCCCAGCCATGCCGGTGCGCCGAACTCGCGATGCGCGGTGAGCGACTTGTACCGCAGCAGATCTGCCCGCGCGTGGTCTTTCGGATAGCCCGCAGGGACGCGCGTGAGCTGCTGCCCGCTCACCGAGAAACGGGCCGCCGTTGCAGTCTGCAGCGCGCGCTCGAGCGCCGCGCCCGCGATGTCATCGGACACGGCTCGGCGCAGGCGGTCGACCTGGTCCGGTGCGGTATCCCAGTAGCCGCCCGCGACGAAAAGGCCGGCCGCCGACACGTGCAGGTATCGACCGCTCTCGTCGAACCAGACGCCCTGGTGCGTCTTGTACGGCGTCTTGTCCTTGCTGAAGCGGATGTCTCGGTACGGACGAAAGAACTTCGGGGTGCCGAACTCCGGTGCGAGCTCGACGGCGAGCGCCTCTAGCGGTGCCCGGACGCACTGCTCGTAGATGTGCCGGTGCGCCATCCAGAAAGCCTTGCTGTTGTCCATCTCGAGGTCCTCGTAGAAGTCGAGCGCCTCGACCGGGATGCCGGTGAAGCTGATCGTGGTCATGCTCAGGTGCTCTCCTCCAACGATGTGTGCAGACGCAACTCACGCAGCTCGCCGGCCCCGGTGTCGAGCGCGCGAGCGTACCCGTCGGTTTGCCAACCGGCGGACCGGAAGAACGAGAGGGAGGCGCCGTCGCCAGACGGGATCCAGCTGATCATCCGCTGCATCCGATCCTGTCGAGCGTGGTCGACGGCAGCCGCCAGCAAGCGCGATCCGTGGCCTCGTCGCCCCCAACGCGGCTCGACCAGCAACGGGCCGAGGTTCGCCGTCGACGTGGGATCGGGCACGTCCTCTTCGGGGTCGTCGAGCGGGCCGAGAGCGGCAAAGCCGACGATCCACTCCTGCTCCTGTGCTACCAGCACGTGATGGTGCGGCGTGGGTGGCGAGTCGACCGCGGCCGCCCATGCTGTCGCGGCTGTGTCAGCGGACAGGTTCGTCAACACGGATTCGGGCAGGATCTCGGGGTAGGCAATCCGCCAAGTCTCTACCTGGATGCGTGCGATCTCCGCAACGTCCGGCGGCCGCGCCGGTCGCACACTGACGTCTGCCACCGTCAGACCCTAGAACATGATTTGCGGGTCATACTCCGGAGATGTCATGTCGGCTCGTGCGGGTGCTCGGGTCCATTGCGATTCTGACCGCCGGATGCTCGAGCCAGGCGCTCAATCCATCGACGTCTCCACTGCCGACGCCCTCTGCGGTGCTGAGCTTCGGTCGCGGGCTGCCATCAGCCATCTCCACCGCGTCGTCAGGTGATCGCGCGGCATGGGGCCCGCCTGGTCAGCTGTTGATCGTCACTTACGGGAGCGGCAGCTGCCCACGGCTGCCCAACGTCGTCACCGGAACCGGGCCGCACACGGTGACAATCACGACCGTCACGTACCTGAGCAGCACACGCCCCAGCTGTACGGCCGATCTGAGCCCGACGACCAGCGTGGTGCGGGAGCCCGCCAATCTCGACGAGACCCGGCCGGTGACGATCTCCGTCGACGGCACCAGGGTCGGCCTCGCCGCACGCTAGCGTGCCAACACGCTGTCGGGCATTTCGCGGTCACGGCGCCGCCGACGCACGTGCATGGTCACATACCCCGCCACGAGAACCGCGAGGATCGCCAGCGGGGCCCACGTCAGGTAGCTGCCGACGGTCGACAGGGCGGTCGAGAACGCGTACCCGAGCAGCACGCATCCGGTGCCCCAGACAATGCCGCCTGCGGCGTTCCACCGCAGGAACGTGGGGTAATGCATTCCGCTCATCCCCGCCAGTGACGGCATCAGCGCGCGGAGCAGGGCGGTCAGCCGCGCCAGGAAGATCGCCTTGCCGCCATGCCGATGCAAGAATCCGTCGACGCTCGACCAACGGCCGTCGCCCACCCGGCGGCCGACGCTCGACCCGCGCAAGGCAGGGCCGAACTTGCGGCCGAACTCGAAACCGACCGTGTCGCCCGCAATCGCGCAGGCGATGGCGATCGGGATCATGATCCACAGATTCAGGACGTCGCGCTGGCAGAAGACCCCGGCGACCAGCAATGCGGTCTCGCCGGGCAGCACCATGCCGATCAGGATCGCGGCCTCTGCGAAGGCCAGTCCTCCGGCGATGAGGTACAGCCATAACCCGACGGCATCGCCGATGCGGGTCATGACCTGTTCGAACACCCTCGCATCTTGACACGAACAGGCCGGTACGCGCTGTCGTGGCAGGTCCGTAGAGTCCGCAAGCGTGCCAGCAGCGCCGACCCCGCCTGCGGCGGAGCGACTCACGCCGCCGGCCGTGCGGCGGATTGCGCTCGCCGCCCAGGGTTTCGCCGATCCCCGTCCGTCCGGCCGGGTCGACGCGCGCCATGTCAGGCGGGTCCTGGACCGGATCGGTCTGCTGCAGCTGGACTCTGTCAACGTCTTCAGCCGATCGCACTACCTGCCGGTGTTCGCTCGCCTCGGGCCGTACCCGCGGGAGGCGCTCGATCGGCTCGCCGTGCACACGACCGGGACGCCGCGCCGGGAGTACTTCGAGTACTGGGCCCACGAGGCCTCGTTGCTCCCCGTCCGGCTGCAGCCCTACCTGCGGTGGCGGATGGCGCGCGCCGACGTCGACGCCTGGGGCCGGATGTCGCAGCTGGCGCGCGACTTCCCGCATCTGGTGACCGAGGTGTACGACCTGGTCCGGGCCAACGGCCCGATCCGAGCGGGTGACACCGGAGCGGATCCGGTGGCGCGTAAACCCGGCGAGATGTGGAACTGGCACGACGGCAAGGTCGCGCTCGAGTACCTGTTCTGGGCCGGGCGGGTCACCGCCGCTCGCCGGGTCAACTTCGAGCGCTACTACGACCTGCCCGAGCGGGTCCTGCCCGCGCAGGTGCTCGACGTACCCACGCCCCCCGTCGACGAGGCGCAGCGAGAGCTGGTGCGGATCGCCGCGCGGGCTTACGGTATCGGCACCGAGCCCGACCTCGGCGACTACTTCCGGCTACCCCGCGCCGAGTCGAAGCTGCGGGTCGCGGAGCTGGTAGAGGCCGGCGAGCTGGTGCCGGTGGAGGTGGCCGGCTGGCGGGCACCGGCCTATCTGTGGCCGGCGGCGCGCCGCCCACGGCGGGTCACGGCGCGGGCGTTGCTCAGCCCGTTCGATCCGCTGATCTGGTTCCGGGAGCGCACCGAGCGGCTGTTCGGCTTCCGGTACCGCGTCGAGATCTACACGCCAGCGGCCAAACGGGTGCACGGCTACTACGTCTTGCCGTTCCTGCTGGGGGAGTCGCTGGTCGCCCGGGTTGATCTGAAGTCCGACCGGCGAGCTGGGGTCCTCCGGGTGCAAGGGGCATTCGCCGAACTGGGCGTCGACCTGGCGTATGTCGCCACTGAGCTCGCCGCCGAGCTGACCGAGATAGCCGGCTGGCTCGGGCTCGGCGGGGTTGAGGTCGCCGATCGAGGTGATCTGGCCGTGCCGCTCACCAAGGCGTTCGAAGGCGCGCAGTAGCGGCGGCCGTTACGCCGCGCTGTCCGGTGAGCTGGCCTGATCCGCGCGGAACAGCCGAACGTCGCCGCTGCCTGTGCGGGCCCGGATCGTGATCGGCTGGCCGGTGGCCGGTGCGGCGTCCTCGACCGGCAGGTCGGAGTGCAGCCGTCCCGCTCCGGTGGTCACGTCCAGCCGTGCCGTCTGACCGGGACGAAGGCCAATCGCCAGACCGCCGGAGCCACTCACCAGGTCGACGTCGTCCTCGGCCGCTCCGATGTGCACCTGGCCAGTGCCGGCACGCATGTGTACGCGGCCGTGCGCCACGTCGATCGTCAGATCGCCGGTGCCGCAAGCCATCGTCACCTGGCCGGCCTCGCCAAACGTGACGTTGCCCGATCCCGACTTTACGACCGCCGCGCCGGTGACCCGGTGTACCCGCGCGGGCCCGCTGCCGTAACGCAACCGAAGATCGCCGTCGACCTGGTCCAGCTCGATGGAGGTGGCGCCGGAGGCGACGTCGGCACCGCCGCTTCGGCCGATGACCGTGATGTCGGCGCCGTACGTACTCATCTTCAGTGCGGTGCTGGAGGGGACGGTGATCTCGACGTCCAGGGCGTCGTGTTCCAGGAACTTCGGCTTGGGGCTACGCACGGTGAGCGTGCGGCCGCGCATCTCGGCGATCGTCCGATCGGCGATGTCGGAGCCCGGGGTTCGCGGCGTCAACGCGACGATGGCCTCGCTCACGTCATCCTGGGCTCGCACGACGACCGACCCGAGGCCGAGGCGGCAGTCCAGATTGATGGGGCCGGACAGCGGAAAGGTACGGGTCACGGTGTCGGTGGTGGTCATGAAGCGCTCCTCAGTGAGTGGCGGCTGAGTCATCCAGTGACCCAGCCGGTAATGCGGTGGGCTCCGCGGCCCGTGGATGTGGGCGACCCCGGCCTACCGGCGGCACCGCGCCCGCTGAGTGCGGAACTTGCGGCGCGAACCAGCCAGGTGTTGACGGACACCGAATCGCGCGCCGCGGCACGTTCGACGTCGCCCTTGAGCGTCTCGGGCAGGCGCAGCGAGATCCGTGCCGTGGCGTCGCTGCCGTCGGCGTGGTCGCGCTGCGCATCGTGCTCGGTAGGCACCAGCGCAACGTGGACTCGCACTTCGTCGCCGTCCAGGGCCACGCCGACCGACGGCGAGCCGGCCACGTCGGCGTCGAGCAACGCGGTCGTTATCTCGTCAGCGGCAGCCGACACGGCGCTGAAGACGGCCAGCCGCACCGACGCATCGGCTGTCGCGGTCAGGGTCGCGGCGACTTGCTGGGTTCTCTCGTCCCCGAGGGCAGCTGCGCCGCGCAGTTGGTCCTCCACTTGCCGGACGTATTCGCGAAGTTGCATGACGCCATTATGACACCACCAATAGCGTCACTGCAACGTCTACTTGGCATGACCCTGAATCAGGCTGTGCCGGCGTGCCGCGAGCGACCGCGGCCGACCGGAAGGTTAGGCTGGCCGGGCATTGGCAGCGTGCCCGAGGAGCAACCCGCGTGCCCGAGATCGTCTCTCCCAAGGTCCAGCCGATCGCGTGGACGCACTTCGAGATCCCGCCTGGCGTGCCCTGGGACACTGACGCCGAAGGCGGCGAGGCGCTCGCCGAGTTCGCGGGTCGCGCTTGCTACCAATCGTGGAAGAAGCCCAATCCCTCGACGGCGACCAACGCCGGTTATCTGCGGCACATTCTCGAAGTGGGCCACCTATCGGTGCTCGAGCACGGCAGTGTGACCTTCTACCTGACCGGGATCTCCCGCTCGCTCACCCACGAGCTGATCCGCCACCGGCACTTCTCCTACTCGCAGTTGTCGCAACGGTACGTCCCGGAGCGCGATGCAGCGATGGTCGAGCCACACGTGATCGCCGACGATCCCGAGTTGCACGCCAAGTTCGTCGACGCGTCCGGGGCTGCGGTCCGCGCATACACCGAACTGCTCGAAGGCCTGGAGAAGAAGTTCGCCGACGTGGAACAGGCGACGCTGCGCCGCAAGCAGGCCCGGCAGGCTGCCCGGGCGGTGCTGCCGAACGCCACCGAGACGCGCATGGTGGTTACCGGCAACTACCGTGCTTGGCGCCACTTCGTCGCGATGCGCGCCTCCGAACACGCCGACATCGAGATCCGCGCGCTGGCCGTGACGTGCCTGCGCGAATTGCAGCGCATCGCGCCGAACGCGTTCGCTGACTTCGAGATCACCACGCTGCCCGACGGTACCGAGGTCGCGTCCTCGCCGCTGGTCAGCGAGGGATAGCCCCGCAGGGTAGTTTTGACCCATGCCCCCAGCTGACAGTGCCCGCCCGTTCGGGCGGCTGCTCACCGCCATGGTCACCCCGTTCGGGCCGGCCGGTGAGCTCGATCTGGATCGAGCCGCCGAGCTTGCCAGGCATCTGGTCGACGAACAGCACAACGACGCGCTGGTGATCAACGGCACCACCGGCGAGGCGCCGACCACCAGCGACGCGGAGAAGGCCGATCTGGTCCGCGCGGTGGTCGACGTCGTCGGCGATCGTGCGCAGGTGGTTGCAGGGGTCGGGACCTTCGACACCGCTCACACGATCCACCTGGCCGAGCAGGCGGCCAAGTCCGGTGCGCACGGCCTGCTGGTCGTGACCCCGTACTACTCCAGGCCGCCGCAGCCCGGACTGCTGCGCCACTTCCGCTCGGTGGCCGATGCCACCGAGCTGCCGATGCTGCTCTACGACATTCCCACGCGCACCGGCACGCCGATCGCCACGGAGACCCTGTTGGAGCTGGCTGAGCATCCGCGGATCGTCGGGGTCAAGGACGCAAAGGGCGACCTGGCCGCGTCCGCCCGGGTGATCGCCGAGACCGGCCTCGCATACTACTGCGGCGAGGACGCGCTGACCCTGCCGATGATCGCGGTGGGCGGCGTCGGAGTGATCGGCACGTCGACGCACTTCACGGGGGTCGGGACCAAGCGGCTGATCGAGGCCTACGAACGAGGCGACGTCGCCGAGGCGCTGCGGCTGCACCAGCAGCTGCTGCCTATCTACAAGGGGATCTTCCGCACCCAGGGCACGATCCTGGTCAAGGCCGGATTGCGACTGCGTGGCCTGGACGTCGGGCCGGTGCGCCCCCCGCTCGTTGACGCCACCGAGCCCGAAATCTTGCAGCTGCGTGAGGACCTGGTCGCCGCAGGGCTCTAGCACAACGATCGGGTCGACGACACAGCAGCGCGTTGCCCGGCAAGCGTGCAGATCACCGTTACGGTTGTCCAGTGGCTGGAGCTACCGGGATGCGTGGCCGCGGTCGGCCCGCGAAACGGCCAGCGGCACGCGTCAAGCGAGCACCCCGACCGGGCCCGCTGACCGTGCTCGGCCGGGCAATCGCGGCCATCTGGCATGGCCTGGCGCGGCTGGTCGGGCACCTCGCCAGGGCGCTGGGCCGGCAGGCGGCCACCGCTCGTGATATCGACGCCGCGCATCGCCGGGATGCAGCTGGGTTGAGCGTCCTCGTCGTCGGCTTGATCATTTCGGCAGCTATCTGGGCCCATGCAGCGGGGCCCGTGGGTCGGGCGCTGACCGCACTGTGCCGTCTCGCGGTGGGCAACGGCGCGCTGGTGCTGCCCGTGGTCCTCTTGGCGACCGGCGTGCACATGCTGCGGCAGGTGCCCCGTCCCGAGCAACGCGGCCGCATCCTGGTCGGCGCGGTAACACTGACCGTTGCCGTGCTGGGCCTTGTGCACTTGGGCGCCGGCTCGCCGTCCACCGCTGACAGCCGTTCCCACGCGGCGGGACTGATCGGCGCGGGCGTCGCCGCACCGCTCGAGCGGGGGCTGTCGGGCGTCGTGGCCGTGCCGCTGCTGTTCGTGCTCGGGGTGTTCGGTGTCTTGGTGCTGACCGCGACGCCCCTCCGCCAACTGCCCCGCCAGGTTTGGGCACTGTTCCATCGCGGGGTGCGGGGACAGCCTCCGGCGAACCTCGGCCAGGTCGTCGGCGCAGGCTCAGCCGTGGCACCCGGCGCCGAGGAAGGCGCCACGACGTCCGCCCTGCCGAAGCTCGGGGACAGCACGCCACGGGACGCCGCCGACGACGGGCAGCCGAGTGCAGGCCCGCGCAAGCCGCGCGTGGCCAAGCCTGCGGCGGACGAGGATCTGCCGCCGATCACCTCGCCCGTCCAGCTCGAACTAAGTGGCGGTGCGGGCCTGTACACCCTGCCGTCGCTGAAGGATCTCGCCTCAGGCAGCCCCCACCACCAGCACACCAAGGCCAACGACGTGGTCATCTCGTCCCTGCAACAGGTCTTCGCTGAGTTCGCTGTCGACTGCTCGGTGACCGGCTTCAGCCGTGGCCCCACCGTGACGCGTTACGAGGTGGAGCTGGGGCCGGGCGTCAAGGTGGAGCGGATCACCCAGCTGACGCGCAACATCGCCTACGCCGTCAAGAGCCCGGACGTGCGCATCATCAGCCCCATCCCGGGCAAGAGCGCGGTTGGCATCGAGATCCCCAATGCCGACCCCGAAGTGGTCATGCTCGGCGATGTACTGCGGGCACCGATCGCCCAGCGCGATCACCATCCGATGGTCGTCGCCCTCGGCAAGGACGTCGAGGGCGGCTTCGTGATGGCCAATCTGACCCGGATGCCGCACCTGCTCGTGGCGGGGGCCACCGGCGCGGGCAAGTCCAGCTGGATCAACTCCCTGATCCTGTCGGTGCTCACGCGCGCGACGCCGGATCAGGTGCGCATGGTTCTCGTCGATCCGAAGCGGGTGGAATTCGCCGCTTACCAAGGGATTCCGCACCTGGTTACGCCAGTGATCACGAACCCGAAGAAGGCGGCAGACGCCCTCGGCTGGGTGGTGCGGGAGATGGAGCTGCGTTACGAGGACATGGAGGCCTCGGGCGTGCGGCACATCGACGATTTCAACCGCAAGGTCCGCAACGGCGAGCTGCTCGCACCGCCCGGCTCCGAGCGTGTGTACACGACCTACCCATACCTGCTGGTGATCGTCGACGAGCTGGCCGACCTGATGATGATCGCGCCGCGGGACGTGGAGGACGCAGTCGTGCGGGTCACCCAGCTCGCCCGTGCGGCTGGCATCCACTTGATCATCGCCACGCAGCGCCCGTCGGTCGACGTCGTCACCGGTCTGATCAAGGCGAATGTCCCGTCACGACTGGGATTCAAGACCTCGTCCCTGGCCGATTCACGGGTGATCCTCGACCAGCCCGGCGCCGAGAAGCTGCTCGGCAAGGGCGACGCGCTGTTCCTGCCGATGGGCGCGTCCAAACCGGCTCGCATCCAGGGCGCGTTCGTGACGGATCCCGAGATCCGCCGCATCGTCGAGCACTGCAAGTCCCAACTGCAGCCAGCGTATCGCGACGACGTGACCGCGGCGCAGGCCGCGCGCAGGGAGATCGACGAGGACATCGGCGACGACCTCGACCTGTTCCTGGCCGCGGTCGAACTGGTGGTATCGACCCAGTTTGGCTCCACCTCGATGCTGCAGCGCAAGCTGCGCGTCGGCTTCGCCAAGGCCGGCCGGCTGATGGACCTGATGGAGTCGCGAGCCATCGTCGGCCCGTCCGAAGGGTCGAAGGCGCGCGACGTGCTGGTGAAGCCCGACGAGCTATCCGGGCTGATGTCCGCGCTGCGAAACGGCGGCAGCGCGGACGATCTGATCGAAACCGAGGATTCCTCGCCGCCCGGTCTGGACTCCGCCCCTATCGGCGGTGGCGCGCCCGGTAACACATCCGACGCCAGCTGAGAACCGCACGTAGTCCGCTGTGGTGGCGTCCGAGTCGCTCAGCCCGGAAGCCAACCACCCGGCGGGACCAGCCGATGGCGTCGGTCGTACTCGTACCGTCCGTCGCGGTCATTGACGTTCGCGCTTGCTCATCGGCGGTCCTTCCTGATCGAGCGAACCGTAACCGGTGGGACTCATGTTATTGATGAGGTAGAAGAAGCCAATGTGGCGTGTCGCGTCCCTTGTGACTGGAGGGATACCTGGCGTGATCAGAGGGCGCCGCAGTCAGAGGGTCAGGAGCATCCGGGTGTTGCCCAGGGTGTTCGGCTTGACGTACTCCAGTCCCAGAAACTCCGCGACGCCAGGATCGTAGGACCGGCGCAGGGCATCGTAGGTGTCCGGATCGACCGGCGTTCCCTCGATCGGCACGAACCCGGCCCGAGCGAAGAACGACGTCTGGAACGTGAGGGCAAACAGCCGGGACAAGCCGAGTTCCCGCGCGCTGACCAGGAGCTCGGCGAGCACGGCGCCGCCAATCCCGCGCTTGGTGTAGTTCGGGTGCACGGCCACGGTGCGGATCTCGCCGAGATCCGCCCACAGCACGTGCAGGGCGCCGCAGCCCACGACGATTCCGTCGAGCACGGCGACGCGGAAGTCGGCGATGTCCTCATAGAGGCCGACCAGCTCCTTGGCGAGCAGCTTGCGACCAGAACCCGCGTAGTGGTCGACCAGGGCCTTGATGGTGGGCACGTCAGCGGTCCTCGCGCGGCGAACGATTAGCGTCACGGCGGCACGGTATCCGGTCCGCAGCAGCCGGCTTCGATCGCCGATCGGCAGTGCACCGCGGGTAACCTGCCAACGTGCCATCCCACGTCGCCGGCGCGGCTCCCTCACGCGCGGTCACGCTCGTATCCTTGGGCTGCGCCCGCAACGAGGTCGACTCCGAGGAGCTAGCCGGACGGCTTGCGTATGGCGGATGGACCCTCGTGGACGACTCGGCCGCGGCCGACCTGATCGTCGTCAACACTTGCGGATTTATCGATGCGGCCAAGAAGGACTCCATCGACACGCTGCTCGCCGCGGCCGACACCGGCGCGAAGGTGGTCGCGGTCGGCTGCTTGGCCGAGCGTTACGGCAGCGAGCTCGCGGACTCGTTGCCCGAGGTGGCGGCCGTCCTCGGCTTCGACGCGTACCCCGACATCGCGGCCCGGCTGGACCTTGTCGCGGCCGGCTACCCGATTGCGGCACACCGGCCAAGGGATCGCCGCACCCTGCTGCCGGTCACCCCGGTGTATCGCCCGGCGGCGACCGCGGATGTCGCCGTACCCGGCCATGCGTGGGTGCCGAGTGCCCGGCGCCGAACCGACGACGCGCCGACGGCGTACCTCAAGCTCGCCTCGGGATGCGATCGCCGCTGCGCGTTCTGCGCCATCCCGTCCTTCCGGGGCGCGTTCGTGTCCAGGCCACCGACTGAGGTGCTAGCGGAGGCGCGCTGGCTCGCCGACACAGGCGTTCGCGAGCTGGTGCTGGTCAGCGAGAACTCGACGTCCTACGGAAAGGACTTAGGCGACACGCGGGCACTCGAGAAGCTGCTCGCGCAGTTGGCCGCGATCGACGGCGTGCTGCGGGTTCGGCTGACGTATCTTCAGCCTGCCGAGCTGCGTCCCAGCCTGCTTGCTGCGATCGCCGGCAGCCCACGTGTTGCGCCGTACTTCGACCTGTCCTTCCAACACGCGAGCCCGCCCATCCTGCGGGCGATGAAGCGATTCGGCTCGACGGAGGCGTTCCTCGACCTGCTGGCGCGCATCCGAGACGTGGCTCCGGACGCCGGGGTGCGCAGCAACGTGATCGTCGGCTTTCCGGGTGAGACGGAGGACGACGTTGCGGAGCTCGAACGTTTCGTGACGGAAGCTCGGCTGGACGCGCTCGGTGTGTTCGGCTACTCCGATGAGCACGGGACGGTCGCCGCGTCGCTCGGCGGCAAGCTCCCGGACCACGTCATCCGCGAGCGGGTTGCCCGGATCGCGGCGCTGGCCGACGAGTTGGTGGCGCAGCGCGCCGAGGACCGGGTCGGCGACCATGTCGAGGTGATGGTGGACGCGGTGGACGACGACGTGGTGGTCGGCCGAGCCGCTCATCAGGGTCCGGACGCCGACTCAGCCACCTGTCTCGTGGGCGACCTCGCGGACCTGCGTCCCGGATCCTTCTGCGCCGCCGTCGTGATTGCATCCGACGGCGCAGACCAGACGGCGCGGGCCGTGCGGTGACCACCCGCCCGGCCTCGTCGCGCCGAGCACAAACGGATCCGATCTCGGATCCGCCGGGTCCCGCGTCCGCCTGGAACATCGCCAACGCGCTCACCGTCCTGCGATTGTTCCTTGTCCCGGTCTTTGCGTTGCTTCTCTTCGCCCATGGAGGTCACCAGACCAGCTGGCGAATCGCTGCCGGGGTCGTCTTCGCCGTCGCGTCACTGACCGATCGGCTCGACGGGGAGATCGCCCGCCGTCGCGGACTCGTTACCGAGTTCGGCAAGCTCGCCGACCCGATTGCCGACAAGGCACTGATCGGGACGGCGCTGGTAGGTCTGTCGGCACTCGGCGAACTGCCCTGGTGGATCACCGTGATCGTGCTCACGCGCGAAGTCGGGGTAACCCTGCTGCGGTTTTGGGTGATTCGGCACGGCGTCATCCCGGCCAGCCGCGGCGGAAAGCTCAAGACGCTGCTGCAGGCGGTAGCCATCGGGCTCTACGTGCTACCGCTGTCCGGCTGGCTGCATACGGTTGCCGAGATCGTCATGGGGATCGCCGTCGCGCTGGCCGTAGTTACCGGCGTCGACTACATCGCACGTGCTACGCGGCTGCGCCGTGCGCCGCGCCCGGCCACGATGAGTAGCGGCCCGACATGACCGGGCCCGATTACGCGCGCGCCCTGGTGCCGCTGCACGCCGAGCTCGGCGAGCTCGGCGCCACGGTGGCCGTCGCGGAGTCGCTCACCGGCGGCTTGGTCACTGCAGCCCTGACCGCCACGCCTGGCGCGAGCTCCACGATCCGCGGCGGCGTGGTCGTCTATGCGACGGATCTCAAGGCGACCCTTGCCAGCGTCCCCGAGGCACTGCTGCGGGAACGCGGACCGGTGGATCCCGACGTCGCGATGGCGCTCGCCGACGGCGTCCGGCGCCGACTCGGGGCGACGTACGGCGTGGGCGTCACCGGTGTCGCTGGGCCCGACGAACAGGACAACCAGCCGGTCGGCCGGGTGTACATCGCGATTGCCGGGCCGGACGAAGAGACACTCGCCGAGCGCGACTTGACCGGAGACCGGGCCGCGATCCGCGCCGCGGCCGTTGCGGCAACCGTGGACTTGCTGAGACGGGAATGCGGGCGTGCGATTACAGCGTTACGTTCGCCGTGAGCGTACGCGCGTCGCAGCGCAGGTCTGCGTCCGAGGCGCCAGGTACCGTGAATGCCGGTCGCCAGCGGGGCGACCGTGCTGGACTGTCGTGAAGGGGGTTTCGCACCATGGCTGTGCTTCGACAGGTGGTCGGCGAGACCCTGCGGGGGATCCGGCTGCGCCAGCGGCGCACGCTGCGCGAGGTGTCATCGAACGCCCGGGTGAGCCTCGGCTACCTCTCCGAGGTCGAGCGTGGGCAGAAGGAGCCCTCGTCCGAGTTGCTCGCCGCGATCTGCTCCGCCCTCGATGTCGAGCTGTCCGAGCTGTTTCGTGAGGTCACCGACACGCTGCGTCGCGAGGAGAAGCTCGTGGGCGCAGTAGCCGGCAGCGGACGCACGATGGTGGCGCCAGCGGGTTCCGGCGAGAGTGCCGGCCCCCAGATGCGCGCATTGCCGACCGTCGCCGCCTGAGCCGCCCGGCCCCGATCAGCTTGCCGCGCGCCGCCACGGTATGTGCCCACCCTGGCGGTAGCGTGCCGAGCATGGGCGATCCGCTGTTTGACACGTTGTTCCGATCCACCGCGCAGCCGCCGCGTATCGCCTCCGCGCCACCCGTGCGTCCGGCAGGCACCAGGTCGCGCGCCGGCAATGCGATGGACCGAACACGCGCCGCATTGCTCGACGGGGCGCGCCGAGCGGTCCAGGTAAGCGGCACCAGGATCACCATGGCCCAGGTGGCCGCGGCGGCAGGCGTTGCCAAGGCGACGCTCTACAACCACTTCCGGACCCGCGATGCCGTGCTCGCCGCGTTGCTCACGAACGAGATCGAGGCGTTGATCGCCGGCGGTCGCGACCGAGCGCTGCCGGATGCTCTGGGCCAGGCTGCCACGGCGCTGTCCGAGCACCCACTACGCAGCGCCCTGGCCGACGTCGAGCCGGCCACGCTGGCTGCCCTGTCGCGGATAGATGCCTCGGCCGAGGGGTGGCGCACCGCGCGCGCTGCCGTCGACGCGGTGCTCACGGCAGCAGGATGGCGCGGGACGGACACGGTGCTGCGCTGGCTCGCCTCCTACCTGGTCACCCCTGCCGCGCCGCCCGCCATCGCCGCGGATCTGGAAATCCTGCTGGCCGGCTTGTCGGCCGCTGCCTCGCCGTCGGCTGCATCGTCGACGCTGCCAGCCGGACCTGCCGGGCAGGCGCTCCCGGCCTGATCGGTTGCGCACGGCGATCGTTCCGGAGAGGATCTTGAGATATTCGCCGCTGCTCGTGACACGATGAGTACAGCGACGGACAACATCGTGTCAGTCAGCACACCTGGAGGGCGACATAAATGGCCAAACCTAATCCGTTCATTCGGGCGTGGAAATACTTCATGTCCTGGTTCGGCGCCAAGGTTGACGAGCGGGCCGACCCCAAGATCCAGATCCAGCAGGCGATCCAAGAGGCGCAAAACCAGCACGCGCAGCTGACCCGCCAGGCAGCGAACGTCATCGGCAACCAGCGACAACTCGAGATGAAGCTCGACCGGCAGCTCAACCAGGTCGATACCCTGCAGGCGCAGGCCAAGCAAGCCCTCGTCCTGGCTGACAAGGCGCGGTCCGAGGGCAATGAGGCCAAGGCCGAGGACTTCGAGGAGACCGCCCAGGCGCTGGCCAACCAGCTGGTCAGTGCCGAGCAGTCCGCCGAGGACATGAAGGGGCTTCACGACCAGGCGATCCAGGCCGCGGCACAGGCCCGCGAGGCGGTCGACAACAACGCCACGATGCTGCAAGAGAAGCTCGCCGAGCGTACCAAGCTGCTCAGCCAGCTCGACCAGGCCAAGATGCAGGAGACAGTCTCGGCCTCACTGCAGCAGATGAGCGAAATGGCGGCACCCTCGAATGTGCCCTCCCTTGACGAGGTCCGCGACAAGATCGAACAGCGCTACGCGAACGCGCTCGGCCAGGCAGACCTGGCCAAGAACTCGGTTGCCGGGCGCATGATCGAGATCAAGAAGGCCACAATCAATCTCGAGGGTTCGGCGCGGCTGGAAGAGATCCGGGCATCGTTGCGGCACGACCAGCCCGAGACCGCGGCGGTCGAAGGCAGCACGGCTCCGGCGATCGAAAACCCGGCCCCGGCGCCGGCACCGCCGACACCGACGACGACCGGTCTCCCCACACAGGCACCGGCCAGAACCCCTGAGCAGTCCTGAGCGTGCGTCAGCCGATCAGCTGTGCTGACAGCCTGGGCACCACCAGGTAACCCGCTGCCGCGGCGGCCCGCCCTGGTCGGCTACCGCGATCGGCGTGCCACATCTGCGGCACGGCTGGCCACCGCGCCGATAGACCCAATGCTCGCTGCCTCGTAGCGTCAGACCGGTGGTGGACTGCTCAGGGTGCTCACGATTGGCCCATAGCAGCCGGCGCGCGACGTCGGCCAGCTCGGCCAGGTTCGCGACCTGACCGACGGGCGTCCACGGATTGACTCGGCGCAGGAAAAGCGCCTCGGCCTTGTACAGGTTGCCGACACCCGCCAGGTTGGTCTGGTCGACCAGCGCCTCACCTACCGGGCGCTGCCGGTCTCGAAGCAGGCGGCGCACCGCTTCGTCGAGGTCCCAATCTGGACCAAGCAGGTCCGGACCAAGGTGTCCTACCAGGCGATCTTCTTCTGCGCTCGGCACGAGCCGAATGTTATGCACCCGGTAGCCCACGGCAAGCCAGTCCGAGTTGCCGACGAACGCTCGAATGGCGTGCTGTGGGCCGCCGCGCAGCGCGGATCCGGCCGCGGACAAATGCCACGCGCCGTCCATGCGTAGGTGGGTATGCACCGTCGTGCCGTTGTCGAATCGCATGAGGATGTGTTTGCCACGGGCAACCACCTCGCGCATCGTGCGGCCCCGCAGGTCGGTAAGCACGAGGGCCGGTACCCGCAGTTCGAACCTTGTCACCACCCGGCCGGCCAGCGCGTGATGCAGCCTGCGCACCGTGAGCCAGACGATGTCGCCTTCGGGCATGGTGATCCGCGTCGGCTCAGCCGCGCATTCGTAGCCCACGCGGTGTCGGACGGAAGCCCGCAGCCGCAAGCGCGTCGCCTAGCGCGGATCCTGTCACCGGACTGCCGTCCGCCCGTTCGACCGAGAGCCGGCCGAGCGCCCCGTCCCGGACGGCGAGGGCGAGGGCGTCCGCGGCCGGTTGCAGGACCGCGGGATCCTCGGCGAACGAGAGCAGGGTCCGCCCGCCGCGTTCTACGTAGAGGACGCACGCGCCGTCAAACAGAACGACCAGGGCGCCGGCCTTGCGCGCGGGCTGGTGTCCGCGTCTGCCCTCGGTGGCCGGATCGCGCTCGGGCCACGGCAGGGCTGCGCCGTAGGGATTCGCCGGGTCGGTGGCCGCCAGGACGAGCGCACGTGCGCCGCCAGTGGGATCGGCTGACGCCCCGCGGCTGTAGCTCCGCAGCCGATCCACGGCTGTCGGCAGCGCGAACTGCGCTGCGCCGAGGCCTTCGACGAAATACCCCCGCCGGGCGTGACCAGACTCCTCCGCTGCCTTGAGGACTGGATACACGGCCGCGAAGCCCCCCGGGATTCGCTCGGCCGCCACGACCCCCCGGGTGACGACGCCGTACCTGTCGAGCAGCGCATCGGCGGCTGCCACGGCGCGCCGGGTGGCGTCGGTGGCCCGCTGCGGCGGCCGTGACCAGCGTCCGGTCATCGTCCGTGGCGTGCTGCGGGTCGCCGCGCGGACGGGCGACAGCCCGGCGTAGCGGCCATATCGCGCCCGCGGCGGCCGTGGACGGCGAATGTGCGCCCCCCGGCCCGGCCCGTCCAGCAGCCCCCGCACCGGAGCCAGCGTGTCGTTGGTAACCGCGCCTGCCCAGATCAGGTCCCAGATGGCGGCGGCGATCAGCTCGTCGCTGTCGCCGATCGCGGCCCGTTCGGCCAGCGAGCGGAAGAATAGGCCCTGGTCACCGTCGAGGGCATCGAGGAGCGCGGCGTGCACGGGGGTCTGCCCGACCTCGGCCACCTCGGGCAACAGCGCGTCGGCCACGCCCGCTGGCGCCAGCACGAGCCAGCCGTCCGAACTGCCGAGCGCCCCGGCACCGGCCCATAGCACCTCGCCGCTGATGGTCAGCTCGTCGAGCAGCGCCGGGGCGTAGTCCATGACTCGGCTGGGCAGGATCAGCGACTCGAGCGCGCTCGCCGGCAACGGCGTGCCCGCCAGCTGCTCGACGACGCGGAGCAGTCCGTCGACGCCTCGCCCTGCGCTGGACGCTGGTGTGCAGCCCTGCCAGCCGAGGACGAAGCGCACCAAAGCGTCCGGCGGCACCGGTTCGACGTCGCGACGCAATGCGGCGAGCGAACGCCGTCGGATCGCCCGCAGCACCTCGGCATCGCACCAGTCCAGTCCGACGGCGCCGGGCCGGAATTCGCCCTGCACCAAGCGTGCCGTGGTGCGCAACCGGTCCAGTGCCGACGCCACAACGGCGACCCCGAGGCCCAGCCGGTGCCCGACCTCCTCGGCCCGGAACGGGCCGTGGGTGCGGGCGAAGCGGGCCACCAGGTCCCCGAGCGGGTCGCGCACCGGCTCGGTGAACGCCTCCGGCACGCCTACCGGAAGGGCCGTGCCCAGCGCGTCGCGTAGCCGGCCGGCGTCTTCGATCGCGATCCACCGCTCGTCGCCGCCGATCCGGACTCGGATCAGCCGGCGGTGCGCCTCGAGCTCGACCAGCTCGTGCGCGGTGGCTCCGCGAGCTAGTGCCTCGGCCGTGGTGAGGTCGCCCAGCGTCCGCAGCAGGTCGTGTATCGCGTCCTGGCCGTGCGCGTGGCGCTGGCTGGGCAGTCGCTGCAGCTCCGCCTCGACGCTGGCCACCGAGTCGGCGTCGAGGAGCTCCCGCAGCTCGGTGGACCCGAGAAGTTCGGCGAGCAGCGTCGCATCCAGGGACAGCGCTTGGGCGCGGCGTTCGGCCAGCGGCGCGTCGCCCTCGTACAGGAACATGCCGACGTAGCCGAACAGCAGCGAGCGGGCGAACGGTGACGGCGCGGGCGTTTCGACCTCGACCACCCGCACCGTCCGGTTAGCCAGATCGCGCATCAGCCCCGTCAGCCCAGCCATGTCATAGACGTCCTGCAGGCATTCGCGCATGGACTCCAGGACGACCGGGAAGTCGCCGTATTCGCTCGCCACCTGCAACAGCTGGTTGGCTCGCTGGCGCTGCTGCCACAGAGGAGCGCGGCGCCGGGGATCGCGTTTGGGAAGCAGCAACGAGCGGGCAGCGCACTCGCGAAACCGCGACGCGAGCAGCGCCGAACTGCCGACCTCGGTGGTGACCAGTGTCTCGATCTCATCGGCCTCGAACATTGCGAGGTCTGCACCGGGAGGCTCGCCGTCCGACTCGGGCAGCCGCAGCACGATGCCGTCGTCGGAGTGCATCGACTGCACGTCGAGCCCGTAACGCTCGCGCAGTCGCGCCCCGATGGCGAGTGCCCACGGGGCGTTGACGGGTGCGCCGAACGGCGAGTGCACGACCAGCCGCCAGTCGCCCAACTCGTCGCGGAATCGTTCGACCAGCACGGTCCGGTCGTCGGGCAGCTGCCGGGTGGCGTCGCGCTGCTCGGCGAGGTACCCGAGCAGGTTCGCGGTGCCCCATTCGTCGAGGCCGGCTGCCCGGGCCCGGGCGGCCGCGGTGGCTGGGTCCGCTGAAGCGACCTCGCGCAGGAAGGCACCCAGCGCTCGGCCCAGCTCGATCGGCCGGCCGGGCGAGTCGCCCTTCCAGAAGGGCATCCGGCCGATCTCTCCAGGTGCGGGCGTGACCAGGACCCGGTCGTGCGTGATCTCCTCGATCCGCCAGGACGACGAGCCGAGCAGGAACACGTCGCCCACCCGCGACTCGTAGACCATCTCCTCGTCCAGTTCGCCCACCCGCCGTTGTGGGCCTTCTCCGGCCATGAGGAAGACGCCGAACAGGCCGCGGTCCGGGATCGTGCCGCCACTCGTGACCGCCAGCCGCTGGGCGCCCCGCCGTGTGGTGAGCTCGCCAGTTACGCGATCCCACACCAGCCGAGGACGCAGCTCGGCGAACGCGTCAGACGGGTACCGGCCGGCCAGCATGTCCAGCACGGCCTCGAGCGCCGATCGCGGCAGCCCTGCGAACGGCGCGGCACGGCGAGCCAGATCCTCGATCTGGTCGACCGTGACGGGGTCCATCGCCACGATCGCCACGATCTGCTGAGCCAGCACGTCCAGCGGATTGCGTGGGTAACGCATCGACTCGATCGCGCCGGCACGCATCCGCTCGGCGACGACCGCGCACTCGACCAGGTCGCCGCGGTACTTCGGAAAGATGACGCCGCGAGAGACCGCGCCGACCTGATGACCCGCGCGGCCCACGCGCTGCAGGCCGGACGCGACGGACGGCGGTGACTCGACCTGCACGACCAGATCGACGGCGCCCATGTCGATGCCCAGCTCCAGCGACGACGTGGCCACGACCGCCGGCAGCTGGCCCGCTTTGAGCTCCTCCTCGACCAGCACCCGCTGTTCGCGCGAGACCGAACCGTGGTGGGCCCTGGCAACCGTTTCAACCGCCGCTGGCGAATCTCGTCCGACCCGCTCGCTCCGCTCGGGGCCGTCCTGCGATCCGCGCCGCAAGCTCGCTTCGCTCGCGCGGGCGGCGGGCACTTGCACCCCACGAAATCGCTCCACGATTTCGCGGGGACCCCGCGCTTCGCGCGAGCGCTCATCGCGCCGTTCGTCGGCGAGTTCGTTGAGCCTTGCGGTGAGCCGCTCGGCGAGCCGGCGGGAGTTGGCGAACACGATCGTGGAACGGTGGGCCTCGATCAGGTCGAGCACCCGCTCCTCGACGTGCGGCCATATCGACGCGCGCCGCTCGGCGCCCGCCGCTGGTCCGCTCAGATCGCCGGGCGCTTCGCCAAGCGCTGACATGTCCTCGATCGGGACGACGACCTGCAGGTCGAAGCTCTTGTCGATTGGCGGCTGCACGACGCTGACCGGGCGCCCGCCGGCCAGAAATGTGGCGACCTCGCCGACCGGGCGGACCGTGGCCGACAGGCCGATGCGTTGCGCCGGGGCGTCGAGCAGTGCGTCGAGTCGTTCGAGTGACAGGGTCAGGTGGGCGCCGCGTTTGGTGGCGCAGATGGCATGCAGCTCGTCGACGATGACGGTGTCGATGCCACGCAGAGCCTCGCGCGCCGCCGAGGTCAGCAGCAGGAACAACGACTCGGGGGTGGTGATCAGGATGTCGGACGGACGCCGGGCGAACAGCCGCCGCTCGTCGGCAGGCGTGTCACCGGAGCGCATGGCGACGGTGATGTCAGGGCTCGGCAGGCCGAGACGGACCGCTGCCTGGCGGATTCCGGCGAGCGGCGAGCGCAGGTTGCGTTCGACGTCTGCCGCCAGCGCTTTGAGCGGGCTGACGTACAACACCCGGCAACGGCGCATCGGGTCGTCCGGCGGCGGCAGCCCAGCCAGCCGGTCGAGGGCGGAGAGGAACGCGGCGAGCGTCTTGCCCGACCCGGTGGGCGCGACCACCAGGGTGTGCTCACCGCGCGCGATGGCATCCCAGGCGCCCTGCTGCGACGGCGTGGCGGCGGCGAATGCGCCGTCGAACCATGCCTGAGTTGCCGGAGAGAACCTGGACACGTCGTCCAGTCTGCCCGCAGGGTCCGACAGCACTCGCCGGGCGACCCGGGCACCCGGGCACTGCGCTAACCGGCGTCGAGGCGTGCGATAAGCCGTTTGCGGGCGGCTGGCCAGTTGTCGTCGGTCATCGCGTACTGCACCGTGTCGCGCCAGGAGCCGTCGCGACGCAGGCGATGCTTGCGCAAGACGCCTTCCTTTGTCGCCTCGAGCCGTTCGATCGCGGCTTGCGAGCGGACGTTGTAGATGTCGGTGTGCCACACGACGCGAACCGCCCCGAGCGTCTCGAACGCGTGACTAAGTAGCAGCAGCTTGGCTTCGGTGTTGTGCCCTGTGCGCCACCAGCGCTGCCCCAGCCAGGTATGGCCGATCGCAAGCGTGCGCAGCGCTGGGTTCACCTCGTAGAGCGAGGTCGTGCCCGCGAACTGGCCCGTGGCGGCGTCGAGCTGGGCGTAGGCGAATCGCTCGCCCCTCGCCCGCGCCGCGAGGGCGGCGAGCACCTGGTCGCATGCCTCGCTGAGCGTCGCCGGCGGGTAGACCGACAGCCACCGGAATATCTCGTCGGCCTGCTCGGCCGGGCCCGCTGCGGCCAGGTAGCCGGGCGCGTGCTCGACCGTGAGCGGTTCCAGCCGGACCTTCTCGCCGGCCAGGACGGGCAGCGCGTACCAGAGATCGGTCATCGCACGATCCTCCTACGCTGAACGGCGTGCGGCTGACGGATTTCTGGAACCGGATGGAGCGCCGTTTCGGTGTGGCGTACGCGCGCAGCGTGGCAGCTGACTACCGGCTGCCGGCGCTGGGCTCGACGGTCGACGAGGCGCTCGCCCGTGGCGTCGAGGCTAAGGATGTCTGGCGGGCCGTCTGCCAGGAGTTCGAGGTTCCCGGTCCACTGCGCTAGCTCGCGCCGAGGTTCCCGGCGTGTCGCGTCCTGATTTCTTCGACCTCGAACAATTGTTCGGGCTAATCTGTGGACGACGGGCTTGCTCGTCCACAACTTCACCTCGCGCCACCGGATTTGTCGGTGGTCGGCCTTAGCGTCGCGCACGACAACGTCCAAGACCTATGCGGACTCATGTGAAAGGTGGCCCGATGCCAGCAGGATTCGACCGCGAGAAGGCGCTCGACGTCGCGGTGACGCAGATCGAGAAGCAGTTCGGCAAGGGCTCGGTGATGCGCCTCGGCGAGCGAGCCGCCACCCCGATCGAGGTGATCCCCACCGGGTCGATCGCCCTCGACGTCGCGCTCGGCATCGGCGGCCTGCCGCGTGGCCGGGTCGTCGAGATATACGGACCGGAGAGTTCAGGCAAATGCCTGACCGCAGGCACTTATGTCTGGACCGATCAGGGCTTGGAGACGATCGCCGAACTGTTTACCCGTGCCGGGCACGCACCATCGTGTACTTCCCGAGTGTCCGATGTCCGTGGTTTGGACCTGCGTGCGGTGAACGAGCGAGGTGAACTCGAACAGATTGCGGCACTGACACACAACAACCGCAAGCCTGTCGTTACGGTGAAGCTCGCATCTGGTCGCTCGATCGAGGCCACGCACAACCATCCGGTACGCGTGATCAGCGAGCGTGGGTTCGTCGTCTGGCGCAACGCCGGAGAGGTACGGGTCGGCGATACGGTGGTTTCCGCGGCCTTCGGTGCGCTCGAAGCCGTCGCGGGGGATGGCCTATCCGAAGACGAGGCGGTTTTCCTTGGCTATCTGGTGGCCGAGGGGTCGCTCAGCTATCGCGAACGCGTGCGATTCACCAACACCGATGCGGACGTGGCGGGCGAGTATGTGCGGATCGCCAAGCAGTTGTTCGGTGTCGAAGTGCGCTGCTACAACGGGCAGGAGTACGACATCTCCGGTATCG
The DNA here is from genome assembly GCA_963839175.1 of uncultured Actinomycetota bacterium. Taxonomy (GTDB): domain Bacteria; phylum Actinomycetota; class Actinomycetes; order Mycobacteriales; family Jatrophihabitantaceae; genus CAWIUB01. The sequence goes on along the minus strand of CAWIUB010000046.1, from coordinate 15,219 downwards.
CGTTCCGGCGGCAGGTCGCCGAGAAGTACGGCCTGGACTATGTGAATGCTGCCGAGAAGTCTGTTCCGCATTGCGTGCGGATCGGCGGGCACAAGGCTCAGCGAGCCTTTCTGTCCGCGTTGTTCGAAGGTGACGGCTGGATCGACAACAGCTCGACCGTCGGATTAGGTACTGCCAGTGTCGTGCTCGCCGAGCAGGTCCAACTGCTCTTGCTGGGGCTGCACATCCCGTCGTCGGTGCGGGCGACTTGGCGCGAGGACTACCAGCGCAACTACTGGTCGGTCACGATCAACCCGGCCCATGCGCATCGGTTCATGGAGGAGGTCGGCTTTCGCTCGCCGCGGCGGCAAGCTCAGGTCGAAGCATCCTTCCGTCGTTCGCTGCGCGATCCCCAGGTCGAGAACGTTCCGCACGTCGCTGGCCTGATTCGCGATCTGCGCGACGACATCGGAGGGAACCGCGAGTTCGACCGGATAGCGGGCGATCTGTTCCGCAAGGATCTGGACTTGGGCTGCTCGCGGACCAGGTTGCGCTCAATCATCGGCTGGGCCCGTGAGAGATCAACACGCCTGAGCACGAGCGGCGTGGCATTGCTCGCGCACCTCGAAGCTCTCGCGGACGCCCGCCTTACCTACGAGTCGGTCGTCGAGATAACCGATGGCGGGCTGCAACCGACCTTCGACCTGATGCTTCCGCGGACACACAGCTTCTTGGCCAACGGGATTGTGTCGCACAACACCACGGTCGCGTTGCACGCGGTGGCCAACGCGCAGGCTGCGGGTGGCGTCGCGGCGTTCATCGACGCCGAGCACGCCCTCGACCCCGACTACGCCCGGGCGCTGGGCGTCGACACCGATGCGCTGCTGGTGAGTCAGCCCGACACGGGGGAGCAGGCGCTCGAGATTATGGACATGCTGATCCGCTCCGGAGCGCTGGATGTCGTAGTCGTCGACTCGGTGGCGGCACTCGTGCCACGGGCCGAGATCGAAGGCGAGATGGGCGACAGCCACGTCGGGCTGCAGGCCCGGCTGATGAGCCAGGCGCTGCGCAAGATCACCGGAGCCCTGAACAACTCCGGCACTACCGCAATCTTCATCAACCAGTTGCGCGAAAAGATAGGTGTGTTATTTGGCAGCCCTGAGACAACGACAGGTGGCAAGGCGCTGAAGTTCTACGCGTCGGTACGGCTGGACGTACGCCGGATCGAGACGCTCAAAGACGGCACCGACGCGGTGGGCAACCGGACCCGGGTGAAAGTGGTCAAGAACAAGGTCGCGCCGCCGTTCAAGCAGGCCGAGTTCGACATCGTGTACGGGCAGGGCATCAGCCGCGAGGGCTCGCTCATCGACGTCGGTGTCGAGCAGGGCCTGATCAAGAAGTCCGGCGCCTGGTACACCTACGAGGGCGACCAGCTCGGGCAGGGTAAGGAAAACGTGCGCAGCTTCCTGCGCGACAACCCTGACCTGGCCGACGAGATCGAGAAGAAGATCAAAGAGAAGCTTGGCGTGGGCGCGCACGTCGACGAGGGTGCCCCGATCGAGCCGCTGCCCGCCCCGGTCGATTTCTGACCGGAGCGGACGTGGCCACGCGGCGACCGGCCGTTCCACCTGAGGACGAGCCAGACGAACCGGGCGACCCCGAATCGGTCGCCCGGACCATTTGCCTACGGCTGCTCACCCAGCGGGCTCGGACCCGCTGGGAGCTAGCCAAGGCGCTGTCCAGCCGCGGCGTGCCCGACGAGGCGGCTGGCCCCGTGCTGAGCAGGTACGCCGAGGTCGGTCTGATCGACGACGCCCGTCTCGCGACGTCGTTCGCGTTTAGTCAGCACCGTGAACGGGGCCTGTCGAGGCGCGTCGTCGCCGTCAAACTTCGCCAGCGCGGCATTGACGAGCAGACCGTCCAGGCCGCGGTCGCTCAGATCGATCCCGACAGCGAGGGCGATGCCGCCGTTCGGCTGGCGCAGCGCAAGCTCCGCTCGCTGGGCACCCTGGATCAGAAGGTGCGACAGCGGCGCGTCTACGGCCTGCTCCTCCGCCGCGGGTACTCGCCCGACCTCGCGATGCGAGTCATCCGGCAGACAGTAGGGGACGCGCGCGGTTACCCGGCACGGGGAGATGGCCGGGCGGAAAGCGACACGTAAAGGCACGCATACTTGACCAACTCTGATCGCGTTCCTAGCCTCAGGGGATCAGGAGCACGTCACGGCCTCGCCGCCGGATCCGACGGATAGCGACGAATAGCGCCCGTTCGGCCTCGGGGAGGAGGATATAGCGATCGTCGATATTCTCACAGAGAGGACACTCTTCACGTTCGGTCCGTACCGTCGACCGGGTGGTTGCCCCCGTCAGCGGAGGTGACGCGAACGATCGGCGCGAGGTGATCGAACTCTCACTCGCGTACTCCTGGTGCCGCGCGACACGACGGGCAGAGGAGACAGTGATGATCGGTGTCCTGTACGCAGCGGTAGCTGCCCTCTTCCTGATCGGGTTGTTCTTCGTCGACTCCTACCGCCGACGCGGCCGTCAGCCGACGAGGGCGCAGCACGCGGCAGCTTCGCTCGCCGCCAGCGAGGTCGATGACTACGCGGAGTCGACCAGGCGAGTAGCCGAGTCCGAGGCGGCGTCGATCCGCCAGCTCGCGCAGACCGAATCCGACGCGAACCGCCGGGCTGCCGAGTCCGAGTCAGAGGCACTGCGCCGGGCGGCACGTTCTGATACCGCCACGGCCGCAGCCGGCGCGGAGGGCGTTCGCCGCAAGGCCGAGGCGGAGGCGGCTGCGATCGTCGCCGAGGCCCGCCGCACGGCGGACGCCGAGGTCGCGGCACTCACCGAGAACCTGCGTGTCACCGAACGCGAGCTCGCCCAGCACGCAAGCCGGCTCGACGAGACCGAGACGCGGCTCGAGCAACAGTCCTCCCGACTGGAGCAGGAGGCGACCGAGCTCGACACCGACCTGCGGCAGCTGCGCGAACGACAAGTCGACCTCGACAAGCTAGAGGCCGAGGTGGCCGCACGGGCCAGCGCACTCGACGCGCGCAGCACCGAACACGCCCGCGAGCTGGAGCGCATCGCCGGGCTGTCCGCTGGGCAGGCCAAGGCCGAGCTGATGGCCAGCGTCGAGGCGCATGCGCGACGGGACGCCGCTGCACTGGTGCGCACCATCGAAAACGAGGCGCGCGCCGAAGGCACCGACCGGGCGCGCGCGATCGTGGTCGAGGCGGTGCAACGGGTGGCCAGCGAGCAGACCACGGAAACCGTTGTCAGTGTCCTACAGCTGCCCGGTGATGAAATGAAAGGCCGGATCATCGGCCGGGAAGGCCGCAACATCCGGGCGTTCGAGTCCGTGACCGGCGTCAACGTCATCATCGACGACACGCCTGAAGCAGTGTTGCTCTCCTGCTTCGATCCGGTCCGGCGCGAGATGGGTCGGCTCACCCTGGAGAAGCTGATCCTCGACGGGCGCATCCACCCCCATCGCATCGAGGAGGTGTACGAGGCGAGCAAAGTCGAGGTCGAGCAGCTCTGCCTGCGGGCGGCTCGCGACGCGCTGGCCGAGGTCGGTGTCGGGGACGTCGACCAGCACCTGCTGCCGACCCTGGGCCGGCTGAAATACCGCACCAGCTACGGCCAGAACGTGCTTGGCCACCTGATCGAGACCGCCCACATCGCCGGCATCATGGCGGCCGAGCTGGGCCTGGAACCGACCCTCATCAAGCGGTGCGCCTTCTTGCACGACATCGGCAAGGCGCTCACCCACGAGGTCGAAGGCAGCCACGCGATCATCGGTGCCGACCTGCTGCGCAAGTATGGCGAGAGCGAGGCCGTGGCACACGCGGTCGAGGCACACCACAACGAGGTCGCGCCGCGCACGATCGAGGCGGTGCTCACCCAGGCGGCCGACACCTGCTCGGCGGCCCGGCCCGGGGCACGGCGAGAGTCGCTCGAGTCCTACGTCAAGCGGCTCGCCCGTATCGAGGAGATCGCGTCAGCCAAGACCGGCGTGGAGAAGGTATTCGCGATGCAATCCGGCCGCGAGGTGCGGGTCATGGTCCAGCCGTCCGAGGTCGACGACCTCGCCGCACAGGTCATCGCCCGCGAGATCGCCAAGCAGATCGAGGACGAGCTGACCTACCCCGGCCAGATCCGGGTCACCGTGGTGCGAGAGTCCCGGGCCACCGAGATTGCGCATTGACCGATCCGGAAGTCTTTCGTCCGGGAGGTGCAGGGACATTTGCCTATCCGGTGCGGGGCCGTACGCTCGACGGCGTCATGAACGCTCGCACCTACGACATCCGCACCTACGGGTGTCAGATGAACGTCCACGATTCGGAGCGGATCGCTGGACTGCTGGAGGATGCGGGCTACGTTCGGGCCGACCCGAACGACGTCGACGGGGTCGATCTCGTCGTGTTCAACACCTGCGCGGTGCGTGAGAACGCCGACAATCGGCTGTACGGCAACCTGGGCCGGCTGTACCCGGCCAAACAGCGCACCCCCAGCATGCAGATCGCGGTCGGCGGGTGCCTGGCCCAGAAGGACCGCGGCCGAATCGTCGAGAAGGCCCCCTGGGTCGACGTCGTGTTCGGCACGCACAACCTGGCCAGTCTGCCGGTGCTGCTCGAACGGGCGCGGCACAACGCCGATGCCCAGGTCGAGATCGTCGAGGCGCTGCAGAATTTCCCGTCCGACCTGCCCACCCGACGGGAATCCCCCTACTCCGCCTGGGTGTCGATCTCGGTCGGCTGTGACAACACCTGCACCTTCTGCATCGTCCCGAGGCTGCGCGGCATCGAGACAGATCGGCCGCCCGATGACGTCCTAAGGGAGATCCGCGCGCTCGTCCAATCCGGCGTCGTGGAGATCACCCTGCTCGGACAGAACGTGAACTCCTACGGACGCTCGTTCGGCGACCGGTTCGCGTTCGGGAAGCTGCTGCGCGCCTGCGGCGAGATCGACGGGCTGGACCGCGTGCGGTTCACCAGCCCGCACCCGCGCGACTTCACCGACGACGTGATCGACGCGATGGCGCAGACGCCCCACGTCTGCCCGCAGCTGCACATGCCGATGCAGTCCGGATCCGACGTGATCCTCAAAGCCATGCGACGCAGTTACCGGCAGGCGCGTTACCTGGACATCATCGCCCGGGTCCGCTCGGCCATTCCGGGCGCGGCGATCACCACGGATATCATCGTCGGCTTCCCCGGCGAGACCGAGCAGGACTTCGAGCAGACCCTGCACGTGGTGCGCGAGGCACGCTTCGCCGGTGCGTTCACCTTCCAGTACTCCAAACGCCCCGGAACTGCGGCGGCGGAAATGGACGGCCAGGTACCCAAGGCCGTCGTGCAGGAGCGGTACGACCGGCTGATCGCCGAGCAAGAGGCCATTTCCTGGGCCGAGAGCCGGGAACTCGTCGGCCGCGAGGTCGAGGTACTGGTCAGCGCCGGCGAGGGACGCAAGGACGTTGCTACGGGCCGAGTCTCCGGACGAGCCCGGGATGGACGGCTGGTGCACGTCTGCACGCACGGCGCACAGATCGCGCCGGGGGATCTGTTGACCGCGACGATCACCCACGCGGCGCCGCATCACCTGCTCGCCGACGGCGGTATCACGACGTACCGCCGTTGGCGGGGGGAGCGGACCCCGCCCGCCGCGCTGGTGGTGCGGACGCCGCGCGTCCCGCTGGGGTTGCCGACGCCGCGCGTCCCGCTGGGGCTACCGGCTCCGGGCTGACCGTCCTCAGTCGGGGATCAGCGCGCGACGTTCGGCCACCTCGGCCTCGGCTTTGGTAATGCGGGCCGGGTCGCCGCTGGCCCGGGCTCGTTGCAGCTTGCCCTCGGCTTCGGTCAGCCGCTCACGAAGTTGGGCCAGGAACGGGTTCGACGCGGCGCTTGCCCGCCGCCACTGCGCGTCGACCGCGTCGCGCACCCGCTGCTCTGCGGCCCGCATCCGCTCGTCGGTGCGTCGCACGGCGTCGCGCGGAATATGTCCGATCTTGTCGTAACCGGCTTGCAGCTGGCGAAGTGCGGCCTGCGCTGCCGCGGGGTCGGCCAGATCGAGTTTCTCGGCCTGGCCGATCAGCTCGTTCTTCTTGCGCAGGTTCTCGGTGTGCTCGGCGTCGCGCTCGCTGAACACCTCGCTGCGCCGAGCGAAGAAGGTGTCCTGGGCGGCGCGAAACCGCGCCCACAGCGCGTTCTCGACGTCGCGGCTGCCGCGGGGGGCGGCCTTCCACTCGCCCACCAATTCGCGCATGGCGGCCGCGGTCTGTTTCCAGTCCGAGGATTGCGCGAGCTGTTCGGCCTGCTCGACGAGCTTCTCCTTGGCGGCCCGGCCGGTGGCGTGTTCGGCGTCCAGCTGGGCGAAATGCTGGCCCCGCCGCTTGCCGAATGCGTCCCGCGCCGCGGCGAACCGCCTCCACAACGCGTCGTCGGTCTTGCGATCGATGCCCTTGATCTGCTTCCACTCCTCGACGATGGCGCGCAGCCGGTCGCCGGATGCCTTCCACGAGCTGGCCACCTCGGCGATCTTCTCTGCCTCATGGAGGAGGGCCTCTTTGGCAGCGATCGCATCGGCTCGCGCCTGCTCGCGGGCCGCGGCGCGTGCGGCCATCTTGTCCTCCGCCGCGGCCATGAGCACTGCGAGGCGTGTACTCAGGGCCACCAGATCGCCGACCACCGAGGCGGTGGGAAGCTGGGCCTGCAGGTCAGTTGCCTGCGTGCGAGTCGCGGACGGATCGGCCGCCCCGGACTGCAGCCGTTGCTCGAGCAGGGTGACCTCGGTGGCCAGGTCCGCGTAGCGCCGTTCGTAGTAGGCAAGGCCCGCGGCGGCATCGCCTGCCTGCCACGAACCGACCGCGCGTTCGCCGCCGTCGGTGCGCACGTAGACCGTGCCGTCGGCGTCGATGCGGCCCCACTCCGAGCTCATGACTCTGCATTAGACACGATTCGCCGGCGCGGGGGGGCAGTCGTAGCAGGACCGTTAGCCGCGTTAGCGTGGCTTGCGTGATCGTCGGCACGAGGCGCTGGCGACCTCCTCCGTGGTCGGCGTCGCATCCCGCCTGGGCCCGCCGTGGCTGACCGTCGGGTCATCGCCCTCGTCGGACCAACCGCGACCGGCAAGTCCGACCTGGCCGTGGCACTAGCCCAGCGACAGGACGCCGAGATCGTCAACGCCGACTCGATGCAGCTCTACGCCGGAATGGACATCGGCACGGCGAAGCTGACGCCGGGGCAGCGCGGCGGCATCGCGCATCACCTGCTCGACATCTGGCCGATCGACAAGTCCGCGGCCGTTGCCGAGTACCAGCAGCTGGCCCGGGCTTCGATCTCGGCGATCCACGGCCGGGGCAAGCTGCCGATTCTGGTCGGCGGGTCCGGTCTGTACCTGCGCGGCGCATTGGACCGGCTGGAGTTCCCCGGTGAGTCGCCGCCGATCCGCCGCCGCCTCGATGCCGAGCTGGCGCATATCGGCGCCCCCGCGCTGCACTCCCGGCTGCACAGCGTCGACCCCGAGGCGGCCAAGTCGATCCTGCCGACCAACGGCCGGCGTATCGTCCGGGCACTCGAGGTGATCGAGCTGACCGGTCGGCCGTTCGCGGCCACCATGCCCGCGTTCGAGTCGGTGTATGACTGCGTGCAGCTCGGCCTGGATCGTGACGACCTGGACGACCGGGTGGCCGCACGGGTGCACGGGATGATGGACCGCGGCCTGCTGGACGAGGTCAGGCGGCTGCTTCCGAAGGGCCTGCGGACGAGCCCGACGGCGGGCAAAGCCCTGGGCTACGCGCAGCTGCTGGGCTGCGTGGGCGACGACGGCATCGTGGTCGGCGACCTGAGCGAGGCCGTCGCGATCACCATCCGGGCCACCCGCCGGTTCGTGCGCCGACAGCGGTCCTGGTTCCGCCGAGACCCGCGGGTGCGCTGGTTCGACGCCGCGTCGCCGAACCTTCTCGACGACGTCACGCATACCGTGCATACCCTGAGCAGGTGAGCGGTGTGCGGGTGGTGAAGGGCCACGGCACGGGGAACGACTTCGTCGTGCTGCCCGATCTGGACGGCCGCATTGATCTGTCGCCTGCTCTGGTCCGTGCGCTGTGCGATCGGCACGCCGGCGTCGGCGCGGATGGCGTACTGCGCGTCGTCCGCAGCGAGAACGACCCGGATGCCAAGGAGTTCGCACCGGGTGCCCCGTTCTTCATGGACTACCGCAATGCCGACGGATCCGTCGCCGAAATGTGCGGAAACGGGGTGCGCGTCTTCGTCAGGTACCTGCGGCGAGAAGGCCTCGTCGGCGAGAGGACGGCGGTCGCGACCCGCGGCGGGGTGCGGACTGCGGAATTGACCCGAGAGGGTCAGATCAGGGTCGAGATGGGCGCTGCCACGATCCTGGACGTCCGCCCACGGGTAAGCGTCTCCGCGCAGATTGTCGACACGCCCGGTGTCGCCGTCCGGGTGCCCAACCCGCATGTGGTGGTCACGCTTGCCGATGGGCAGACGCTGGGCACGCTCGACCTCGCGAGCCCGCCGCAAGTCGATCCGCCCTTTCCTGAAGGGCAGAACGTCGAGTTCGTGGTACGGGCCGGTGAGCGGCATCTGGTCATGCGGGTGCACGAGCGGGGCGTCGGCGAGACACGATCGTGCGGAACGGGGATCTGCGCCGCAGTGGCCGCTGCGGGCGCGACCTCCGGCAGCGGTTGGCGGGTCGACGTGCCCGGCGGTACCACGCAGGTCGAGCGATTTCGGGACGGCACGATGTCCCTGACCGGCCCGGCCGTGCTGGTCGGTGATATCGAACTGGACCCGGCCTGGCTGGCTGCGGCTGGAGGGTAATCGCCTCGCCCTGGTCGGCACACCATGTAACGATGGATACCGATGACCGAATCATTTGACGACCAGGGCGGCTACGAACTCGAAGAGCGCCAGGCGCTGCGCCGCGTGGCGGGCCTGTCGACGGAGCTCGCCGATATCAGCGAGGTTGAGTACCGCCAGTTGCGCCTCGAGCGTGTGGTGCTCGTCGGTGTCTGGACGGCGGGCTCCCTGGACGAGGCCGAGAACTCGCTCATCGAGCTGGCCCGGCTCGCTGAAACGGCCGGTTCGCAGGTGCTGGACGGCCTCATCCAACGGCGTGGCAAGCCCGATCCAGCGACCTATATCGGATCCGGCAAGGCCAAGCAGCTGCGCGACATCGTGAACGGCGCCGGGGCTGACACGGTGATCTGCGACGGCGAGCTGACACCCGGTCAGCTGCGCCAGCTGGAGGACGTGGTCAAGGTCAAGGTCGTCGACCGCACCGCGCTGATCCTGGACATCTTCGCCCAGCACGCCCGCTCCAAGGAGGGCAAGGCGCAGGTGGAGCTCGCCCAGATGCAGTATCTGCTGCCACGCCTGCGCGGTTGGGGCGAGTCGCTGTCCCGTCAGGTAGGCGGCCGGGCCGCCGGCGGCGCAGGTATCGGCGGCCGGGGCCCGGGCGAGACCAAGATCGAGATCGACCGGCGCAGGATCAAGTCGCGGATGGCGAAGCTGCGCAAGCAGATCGCGCACATGAAGACAGCCCGAGACGTCAAGCGCGCGCAGCGGGTCGACCGCCAAGTGCCGAGCGTGGTGATCGCCGGCTACACGAACGCCGGCAAGTCTTCGCTGCTCAACCTCCTCACTGACGCCGGTGTCCTGGTCGACAACACGCTGTTCGCAACGCTGGACCCCACCGTGCGCCGTTGCCAGGCGTCTGACGGACGTCCGTACACGCTCGCGGACACGGTCGGCTTCGTCAGGCACCTGCCGACCCAGCTCGTCGAGGCGTTCCGCTCGACGCTCGAGGAAGTAGCCGACGCCGACCTGATCCTGCACGTGGTCGATGCCTCCGACGCCGATCCGCAGGTGCAGATCCGCGCGGTGCGGGAGGTCTTTGCCGACCTCGGAGCGCTGGACGTGCCGGAGCAGCTGGTGTTCAACAAGATCGATACCGCGAACCCGGACATGCTGCTCCGGTTGCGGCGGTTGGCCCCGGCGGCGCTGTACGTCTCGGCCACGACTGGCGACGGGATCGACAAGCTGCAGGCGGTGCTCGAGGAGCAGTTGCCCAGCCCACACGTCGAGCTGACCGTACTCGTGCCCTACACCCGGGGCGACCTGGTTGCGCTAATCCATGGTAACGGCGAGGTGCTCTCGACCGAGCACACCGGCGAGGGCACGCTGGTCAATGCCCGGGTGAACGACGAGCTCGCCGCCGCGCTCGCCCCCTACGACACGGCTCTTGGCGTAGGCTCCTAGCAGTATCCGCGCAGCCGAAGCCGAAAGGGAGCTCGCCGTGGACTTGTTCGCTCCTGGGCACCTGATCCCCTTGCTAATCGTGTTCGCCGTGCTGTTCTTCGGCTGGAAGCAGCTGCCGGACATGGCGCGCTCGGTGGGTCGCTCGCTGCGCATCTTCAAGACCGAGATGAAGGGGATGGGTGACGACGACGCGACGCGCGACGGGCCGAAGGGCGCCCAGTCCGAGCAGACCGCCGTCGCGCCGCCCCCAACGGCAAGTGAGTCGCAGCCCGTTACGGCGCGGACCCCGAAGCCCGACCAGCAGCCCCCGGCCGCCGGCTGACTCAGACCTTCCGCAGGACCGCGACTACTCGGCCGAGGACGGTCGCGTCGTCGCCGGGGATCGGCGAGTACGCGGCGTTATGCGGTAGCAGCCAGACATGACCGTCGCGGCGCCGCCACGTCTTCACGGTGGCCTCGCCGTCGATCATCGCCGCCACGATGTCGCCGTTCTCCGCGACCGGCTGCTGGCGGACCACCACCCAGTCGCCGTCCGAGATCGCCGCGTCGATCATCGAGTCGCCGGCGACCCGCAGCATGAACAGTGTCCCCTCACCGACGAGCGTGCGGGGCAGCGGGAGGACGTCCTCGACCATTTCCTCCGCGAGGATGGGGCCGCCGGCGGCGATCCGGCCGACCATGGGGACGTACACCGGTGCCGAGGCGTGCTCTGGGGCAGCTTGGGCCTTGCGGCGCCCCGGTCGGCTCTTGGCTGGCTGTGCGTGGGATGCCTGCACGGTGACGGCCCGGGGCTGGCCGGCGTGGCGCCGCAGGTAGCCCTTGGCCTCCAGGGCCGCGAGCTGATGCGCCACGCTGGAGGTGGAGGACAGGCCCGCCGCCTCACAGATCTCCCGGATGCTCGGCGGATAGCCGCGCCGCTCGACCGCGTCGCGGATGACGTCGAGGATGACGCGCTGACGGGCCGTGAGCCCGTCGCCGGGGCTTCCAATGGGCAATGGCGTGACGGCGGCGCCGGGGGATCGCGGCCTTCCGGCGGCGCCGGTAGGTCGGGCCGTCGATGCGGCCTTACGGCGCGAGACGGTCGGCTGCGGCTTTCGAGGCACGGGGGATCTCCTGTTCTTGTCGTTGGTCCGTGTTCTTGTCGTTGATCCGCCGGGCCGACTGGGACTGGGCCGACGCGGCAGACCCGCTGACTCGAACGGTAATCCGATCTGCCCATAATCTCAAACATCTGTTCGAACGACACGCCGAGGGGCGATGGTTCTTGTCGGTGGCCGGTGGTACACCTGACCGCACAGGCGTTCGATAGAACGATTGTTCGACTAGCGGATCGCCTGCGTCGTCCCATCGTCTGTTCCGCGAATGTCAGCGAGGTAGATCGAGATGTCCCACCTATTCGCAGCCACCGAATTCCCGCCCGCCGTAGTGATTCCGCCGGTAGCCCGGGGCGGTGTTCCTGTGCGTCCGGTCGCGCAGCAGGGCGCGACAATCCTGGCGTTCCGCCCGCGACCCGAGCGATTGGCGATACCGCGCGCGGTCCGGCCTGTGTCGTCGCGGTTATCCGAGGAGACAGCGGTACGGCCCGATCTGCGTGCCATCGCGGGCGCTCTGGATGCGGCTCCTGACGCGGCTACACCAGCGCCATTGCGGTTGACCCGGCGGGGGGTCGGCGCCCTCGCCGGACTCACCGCGCTGCTGGCGGGCGCGCTGCTGTGGATCGCCCACCTCTCGGCACCGGCCGTGAGCGCGGTTGACGGGCGTCCGGACTCGATCACGGTGCGCAGCGGGGACACCCTCTGGTCGATCGCGGCGACCGTCGCACCCGAGCGCGATCCCCGACAGGTCGTTGCTGACCTCGAGCGGATCAACCAGCTCAGGTCGCCGGTGCTTGTCCCCGGTCAGCTACTGCGGACCGGTTGACTGATGGGTCGTGAGCGCGGCGACACGCCCGAAACATGTCTTGCGCAAAGACGGACGTCGTTCTACTGTCAACCCCTACATCTAGTAGTTACACTGGTGTAAGTTCGCCACAGATTGGGTTTAGCGGTCCACAGAGCGGAAGAGATACCCACAGGACCGTCCCGAGCCGGCGAACCGTGACGGGCACCTCGACCAGAGGCACCGCGACACTCGCGAAGGAGGCGAATCCGATGCGCTGCCCGTATTGCCGTCATCCCGACTCGCGCGTCGTCGACTCCCGCGAGCAAGACGAAGGCCAGGTAATCCGCCGCCGTCGCAGCTGCCCGCAGTGCGGGCGGCGGTTCACCACGGTCGAGGAGGCCACCCTCGCGGTCATCAAGCGCAGCGGGGTGACCGAACCGTTCAGCCGGGGCAAGGTGGTCAACGGGGTACGCCGGGCCTGTCAAGGACGGCCGGTCGACGAGGATGCGCTCGCGCAGCTCGCGCAGGCCGTCGAAGACAGCGTGCGTGCCGCCGGCGTCGCCGAGGTGCCGAGCGACGAGGTGGGACTCGCCATCCTCGGCCCGCTCCGCGAACTCGACGAGGTCGCCTATCTGCGGTTCGCGAGCGTCTACCAGAGCTTCAGCTCGACCGACGACTTCGAGAAGGCGATCACCGAGTTGCGTAACGACCACCGAAAGAACCAGCCATCCAGGGAGAGGGAGAACACACGATGACCGAGGCCGTCGAGACGGGTGCCCACGAACCGCAGCAGCGGGTGCCCGAGCCACACTTTCCGGCGGACGGGTTGCAGGTGCGCCGCCTCTTTACGACCCCGGATGTGCATCCCTACGACGAGGTGACCTGGGAGCGCCGCGACGTCGTCATGACGAACTGGCGTGACGGCTCGATCAACTTCGAGCAGCGCGGCGTGGAGTTCCCGGGCTTCTGGTCGGTGAACGCGGCCAACATCGTCACCACGAAGTACTTCCGCGGGGCGGTGGGCAGCGACACCAGGGAATGGTCGCTGCGTCAGCTCATCGACCGGGTCGTCCACCAATACCGGGCGGCCGGGGAGCTCAACGGCTACTTCGCATCAGCCGCGGACGCCGAGCTGTTCGAGCGGGAGCTGACCTGGATGCTGCTGCACCAGGTGTTCAGCTTCAACTCGCCGGTGTGGTTCAACGTCGGAACCAGCTCCCCGCAGCAAGTCTCGGCGTGCCAGCCGTACGACTCTTTGGTCAGCACGTCGGCCGGACTCGTCCCGATCGGGCAACTCGTCGAGCACGACGCCGTCGGCACCAAGGTTTTCGACGCACACGGCGTCACGACAGTGCGCGCGACGAAGCGCAACGGCATCAAGCCGGTCCTGCGCATCACCACGAAGGCGGGTCATACGCTCGACGTCACGGCGGACCACCTCGTGTGGAGAAGTTCCGGTGCGGGCACCGGATCGTTCTTGCCCGCGGGACAGCTGGCCATCGGCGACCAGCTCGAATGGCATCGCCGCCCGGCATTCGGCGAGGCCGAGATCGATGCGCGCGAGGTGGCCGAGGCGGCGCTGGCCGGCTGGTTGCAGGCTGACGGTTTCGTCCGCCAGTACACCGGCACGAATAAGTCGCTCACGATCGAGGCGATGACGGTCAATGACGCCGAGTGGCTTGGGTGACGTCCGCCCTGGACGTCGTGCTACCCGATGTGCACCGCCACGAGCGGCGGGTGGCGACGCAACGCGCTGACCTGGACTGCCGGCGCACACGCTTGTACGGCCAGTTGCTGGAGCCGTTTGTCGACAAGTGGAGTCTGCGTCTGCGCGGTGGCGCAGACCGTGCCGGCACAGCTGTACGCCGCACCACTGCCGGTGGTTGCCGCCTACCTGCGCAGCCTGTTCCAGGCCGAGGGCTACGTGTCGCGACGGGATCGATCGACGCTCGTCGGGCTCGACATGATCGGTGAGGAGCTGGTGCGCGGCGTGCAAGCCTTGCTGAGCCGCTTCGGCGTCTTCGCCCGGGTAGGGCGCAAGCCCGAGAAGCGTGCCAACCGGCACGATCTGTGGGGGGTTCGCATCCAGAGCGCGGGCGACCGACGGATCTTCGCCGACGAGATCGGCTTCGTCGACGAGATCAAGACCGCGAAGCTCGAGCGGTCGTTCGATCTGCCCGGTCTGGCAGCCCGGCCGGTGAAGCGCCTGGAGATCGCAGACATCGAGTCGCGGGGCGAGATGGACGTCTACGACATCCAGACCGAGAGCGGGGAGTATCTGTCCGCGGGCGGCCTGCGTGTGCACAACTGCTTCATCCTGAGCGTCGACGACACTATGGATTCGATACTTAATTGGTATCGCGAGGAAGGTCTGATCTTCAAGGGTGGCTCGGGTGCCGGGCTGAACCTGTCGCGGATTCGCTCGTCTAAGGAGCTGCTCTCCTCCGGCGGCACGGCGTCCGGCCCGGTCAGCTTCATGCGCGGCGCCGACGCGTCGGCCGGCACGATCAAGTCCGGCGGTGCCACCCGGCGGGCCGCGAAGATGGTCGTTCTCGACATCGACCACCCCGATATCGAGGAGTTCATAGAGACCAAGGCGCGTGAAGAGGACAAGATCCGGGTCCTGCGCGACGCCGGTTTCGACATGGACCTCGGGGGGCACGACATCACCTCGGTCCAGTACCAGAACGCCAACAACTCGGTGCGGGTGACCGACGAGTTCATGCGGGCGGTCGAGGAGGGCGGACAGTTCGGGCTGGGGCCCGCAAGACGCACGAGGTCATCGACACCGTCGATGCCAAGGCGCTGTTCCGCAACGTCGCCCAGGCGGCATGGGAGTGCGCCGACCCCGGTATCCAGTACGACGACACGATTAACGACTGGCACACGAATCCGGAATCCGGACGAATCACCGCATCTAACCCATGCTCGGAGTACCTGAGCCTCGACAACACGTCATGCAACCTGGCGTCGCTCAACCTGCTGAAATTCCTGCGGGACGACGACACCTTCGACGTGCAGAAGTTCGTGGGAGCGGTCGAGCTGATCATTACCGCAATGGACATCTCGATCTG
>CAWIUB010000045.1:0-87456 GCA_963839175.1 uncultured Actinomycetota bacterium | reverse complement strand
CGCCGTTCGGGCAAGGTGGCCTCCTGGGTCGGCACCAATTCTGCGCCGTGGTCGGGTCGATCCGGCCGGACGCCGTCTACCCGCGGCGCCGTCAGGTGACGGTGGCGCGCTCGTCCCGAACGTGCGCCAGGTACGCGCCGCTTGCCAGGACTTCGGCCAGGACGTCCATGGCATCCGACACCTGCGCGTAGCTCAGGTACAGCGGGGCGAAGCCCAGCCGTAGCAGGTCCGGCGCCCGGAAGTCACCGATCACCCCGCGGGCGATCAGTGCTTGGCACACCTCGTACGCGTGCGCCACGCGCAGCCCGACCTGCGAACCGCGCCGCTGATGTTCGCGCGGCGTGACGACCTCGACGCCGAGGGCGTCGGCGCGGGCGATCGCCAGATCGGTCAGGGCCAACGACTTGGCCCGCACGTCCGCGAGATCGACCTCGTCCCACACGTCGAGCGCCGCCTCGAGCGCGAGCATCGACAGCAGGGGCGGAGTGCCGATGCGCGCTCTCGCGATGCCGTCGGCGGCCGTGTAGGTCTCGGCCATGGCGAACGGGTCCGTGTGGCCGTGCCACCCCGTCAGCGGCAGGTCAGCGGCAGAATGATGCCGGCGTGCCAGGTAGATCCACGCCGGGGCGCCCGGCCCGCCGTTGAGGTACTTGTACGAGCAGCCGACGGCTGCGTCGGCCGCGATCCGGTCCAGTTCGATCGGCAGCGCACCCGCGGCATGGCACAAGTCCCACACCATAACGGCGCCGGCCTGGTGTGCCGCACGCGTGATCGTGTCGAGGTCCCACAGTTCGCCGGTGCGGTAGTCGACGGCGCTGAACGCCACCACGCCCACGTCCTCGCCGAGCGGGTCGGACGGTGTTGCACGGCGGACGTCCAGGCCGAGCAGCCGCCCCACTGAACCGGCTATGTACTGGTCGGTGGGGAAATCCCCCCGGTTGGTGACGAGCACTCGACGTGACGGCCGCAGCCTCGCGGCGGCCGTCAGCGCCTGGAACAGCTGGATGCTCGTCGAGTCGCCGCACATCACCTGGCCGGGGGCGGCCCCGACGAGCGCGCCGATGCGGTCGCCGACGCGGCTCGGCAGCGTCCACCACCCGTTCGCGTTCCAGGACGTGATCAGGTCCCGCCCCCACTGCCGCCGGACCGCGTCGTCGACCGCGCCGGACACCGCACGAGGAAGCGCGCCCAGCGAGTTGCCGTCGAGGTAGATCACACCGTCCGGCACGGCAAAACGCGCACGCGCGAAAGCGAGCGGGTCAGCCGAGTCGAGCGCGTGTGTGCTAGAGGACACCACGCACCTCCCACAGCGCGGGGAAGGCCGGGCGGAACAGCGTCGAACGCAGGTAGTCGGCGCCTGCGGACCCGCCGGTGCCGACCTTCGCGCCGATGATCCGCTCGACCATCTTGACGTGTCGGTAGCGCCACTCCTGGATGCCCTCGTCGATGTCGACGAGCGCCTCGCACACCTCTGCCGCCGGGCTGCTCTCGTCGGCGTACACGTCGGCGAGCACGCTCTGGACGTCCATATCGGCGGGCCATGGCGCACTCGGGTCGCGCGTCAGGGCGGCGGCCGGGACGCCAAAACCAGCCGTCGCCAGGTACCGCAGCAACGAGTCGAACACCGACTGGCGGTGGATCGCCGCGAACAGCCGCTGGTCGGCGAGGCCGGTGCCGAAGTCACGCCGACCCAGCACCGCCTCTAGCTCGCGAAACTGATCGGACTGGAAGCCGCTCGCCGAGCCGAGTTCGGGACGGAAGGACGCGAACTGCCGCGGGGTCATCGTCTCGAGGACGTCGAGTTGGCCCACGATCGTCTTGAGGATCTTGGCGATTCGCCGCGCGGTATGCAGGGCGCCGGTGCTGTTGCCGTCCTCCAGCCGGCGCTGCAGCAACGCCGTTTCGTGCAAGATCTGCTTGAACCACAGTTCGTACACCTGATGGATGATCACGAACAGCAGTTCGTCGTGCTCGGAGGTCAGGGGGGCTTGGCAGGAGAGCAGATCGTCCAGTCGCAGGTAGCTGCGGTACGTGACCGGAGCCGCTCCGGGCGTCGTCATGCCACCATCATCTCCTGATGAGTGACACGGAGAACCGTCCGCGGATGCGGATGACCGGCAAGGAACGGCGCGGCCAGCTGCTGAACGTCGGGCGGTCGCTGTTCGCCGAGAAGGGCTTCGAGGCCACCTCCATCGAAGAAATCGCGGCGCGCGCCGGGGTGAGCAAGCCGGTCGTGTACGAGCACTTCGGTGGCAAAGAGGGGCTGTACGCCGTGGTGGTCGACCGGGAGATGCAGGCTCTGCTCGAGCGCATCACGTCCGCCTTGACCGCGGGCCACGCGCGCGAGCTGGTCGAGCAGGCGGCGCTCGCGCTGCTGACATACATCGAGGACAACCCGGACGGGTTCCGGGTTCTAACCCGGGACTCTCCCGTGGTGTCGGGATCGGGGACGTTCTCGTCACTGCTCAACGACATCGCCAGCCAGGTCGAGTACATCCTGGCCCGCGAGTTCTCCCGGCGCGGGCTGAACGAGAAGCTGGCCGGCATGTACGCGCAGATGCTCGTGGGCATGGTCGCCCTGACGGGTCAGTGGTGGCTCGAGGTGCGCAAACCCAAGCGGGAGGAGGTCGCGGCGCACCTGGTCAACCTCGGCTGGAACGGACTCAAGGGCCTAGAGGCGAAACCTCGCCTGATCCACGGCACCTGACCGACCACGCCGGCACGCCCAGTGGCGCGTGCCCTCGATCGACCAGGAGCTAGCCATTGACGGCGTGCGCTGCCTTACTGGTGCTCATGACCATTCGGGTCGGCTACATGCGCCTGCAGGTACTCGAGGGAGGTGTTGACGTATCCGCCGAGCACCTGGACCATTTCGGCCAGCGCCTCGTTCTGCCCGGCGATCGCGCGCAGCCGGGCGTCCATCGCGTCGATCAGTTGGTCGACGCGATGGAACCGCTCATCGATTGTCGGCATGCGCCTGGTCTCCTGCCATCGTGTGTGCGTCAGCGTACGGTCACGGTATGACGATTTGGCTGACGTGCGCCAGGGCACGGCATGCGGAGTCGTTCGGAGCGGCCCCGTAAGATGAAGTACCGGCGCCCGCCGGGTACACAGGGAGTTCGTTTGACCACCGACTCGACCGCGGCCGCGGGTCTGCCCGCCACGTTCGCGCCCCTCGGCCTCACCTTCGACGACGTCCTGTTGCTTCCGGGCGCGTCGGACGTGATCCCCAGCGACGCCGACACGACCACCCGGGTCACCCGCAACATCACCGCACGCATCCCGCTGCTCTCCTCCGCCATGGACACCGTGACCGAGGCGCGGATGGCGGTCGCGATGGCCCGGCAGGGCGGCGTCGGCGTGCTGCACCGCAACCTGTCCGCAGAGGAGCAGGCGACGCAGGTCGACCTGGTCAAGCGCTCGGAGGCCGGCATGGTCTCCAACCCGGTCACCTGCTCGCCCGATGCGAGCCTGGCCGACGTCGAGGCGCTCTGCGCCCGGTACCGGATCTCCGGCGCGCCGGTCGTCGACGCGAACGGCGTCCTGCTCGGCATCGTCACCAACCGCGACATGCGCTTCGAGACCGATCAGACCAGGCTGGTCCGCGACGTCATGACCCCGATGCCGCTGGTGACCGCACCGGCGGGGGTGGCCAAGGCCGACGCGCTCGCGCTGCTGGCCCGGCACAAGGTCGAGAAGCTGCCGCTGGTCGACGGCGACGGGCGACTGACGGGCCTGATCACGGTCAAGGACTTCACCAAGAGCGAGGAGTTTCCGAACGCCACCAAGGACGCACACGGACGCCTCGTCGTCGGCGCCGCGGTCGGTGTGGGCGAGGACTCGTACAAGCGAGCTCTCGGCCTGATCGAGGCCGGCGCGGACTTCGTCGTGGTCGACACCGCACACGGGCACTCGACCGCCGTGGTCGAGATGGTGGCCCGACTGAAGAAAGACACCAGATCGACGTCGTGGGCGGCAACGTGGCGACCCGCGCCGGTGCCCAGGCGCTGATCGACGCGGGCGCCGACGGGATCAAGGTCGGCGTCGGGCCCGGCTCGATCTGTACGACCCGCGTCGTCGCCGGAGTGGGCGTGCCGCAGGTGACCGCGATCTACGAAGCCGCGGCGGCGGCGCGTCCCGCTGGCGTGCCGGTGATCGGCGACGGCGGCCTGCAGTACTCCGGCGACATTCCCAAGGCGATTGTCGCGGGCGCCGACACGGTCATGCTCGGTTCGCTACTGGCCGGCTGCGAGGAGTCGCCCGGCGAGCTGATCTTCATCAACGGAAAGCAGTTCAAGTCCTACCGAGGCATGGGGTCGCTCGGCGCTATGCAGTCTCGCGGCGAGAACAAGTCGTATTCCAAGGACCGGTACGGCCTGCACGACGTCGCCGACGACAGCGACCTGGTGCCGCAGGGCATCGAGGGCCAGGTGCCCTATCGCGGCCCGCTCGCCGCCGTGGCGCGTCAGCTCGTCGGCGGGCTGCAGGCCGGCATGGGCTTCGCTGGCGCAGCCACCATCGCCCAGCTGCAAGAGCACGGCCACCTCATCCGGATCACCGCGGCCGGCCTGAAAGAATCGCACCCGCACGACATCCAGATGACGGTTGAGGCGCCGAACTACTCCGGGCGCTGATCACTGCCGCAGCGTTGCCCGATCAGGACTCGTCGGCGCAGCCATTGGCGAGCGTCCCTGGCGCATTCACCCGTGACACCAACGCCGCGTAACGGTTTCGTCGCGTGCCGCCAAGCAGCAGTACACGCGTCTATGGTGTCCTTCATCGTCCACCTTGTTTGGAGGCCCGTCGTGGATATGCCAATGCGCGCCGCCCGAGTCCTGCTCGCCGCCGTTGCGGCTGGAACGCTCGCGCTCACCGCATGCTCGAGCAACAAGGAGTCCGGGGGCGGCCCGACCGCGACCGGCGCACCACCTACCGTTACCCAGAACACCGCGCTGGTGTCGTTGCTGCCGGCGAAGATCAAGTCCGCCGGCAAGCTGATCGTCGGGGTGAATGTGCCGTACACACCCAACGAGTTCAAGGACTCGAGTGGCAAGATCGTCGGCTTCGACGTCGATTTGCTCAATGCCACGGCCCAGGTGCTCGGCCTCAAGACCGACTACCGGCAGTCAGACTTCTCCAAGATCATTCCGGCAATCGAGGCGGGCACCTACGACATCGGCATGTCCTCGTTCACCGACAACAAAGAGCGCGAGAAGACCGTCGACTTCGTCGACTACTTCAAAGCCGGCATCATGTGGGCTGCACCGGTCGGCAAGACGGTCGACCCGAACAACGCCTGCGGCC
Organism: uncultured Actinomycetota bacterium; assembly: GCA_963839175.1. Classification (GTDB taxonomy): domain Bacteria; phylum Actinomycetota; class Actinomycetes; order Mycobacteriales; family Jatrophihabitantaceae; genus CAWIUB01. The sequence goes on along the minus strand of CAWIUB010000045.1, from coordinate 82,152 downwards.
TCACCGTGGCCGTGCAGTCGACCACCACAGAGGAGACCGACTACCTCCCCGGCCTCACCAAGGCATGCAAAGCGGCGGGTAAGCCCGCCATCAAGCCTCAGCCCTACGAGAACCAGGATGACGCCACCAACGCGGCTGTGCTCGGCCGGGCGAACGCCATGGTGGCGGACTCACCGGTGACCGCCTACGCCATCAAGCAGACCGGCGGCAAGCTGCAGCAGGTCGGCCAGATCTACGAAGCAGCACCGTATGGCTGGCCGATCGCAAAGGGCTCCACGCTCGTCCAGGCCATGCAGAAGGCGCTCCAGCAGCTCATGGATAACGGGGCGTACGACCAGATCTCCAAGAAGTGGGGCGTCCAGGCGGGAGAGATCAAGACCGCTAGCGTCAACGGCGCGGTCAGCTAGGTGGGCAGTAGCAATGACCTCGCTGGAAGAGAAATCCGTCGAGCCGGCGCGTCCGGCCGAGACGATCAAGGCGGTCCCGCTCCGCCATCCGGGCCGGTGGATCGGCGCGGCCATCGTGCTGATCCTGCTGGTCCTGTTCGTCTGGGGTGCGGCGACCAACTCGAACTACCACTGGGACACCTACCGTGCGTACCTGTTCGACCAACGGATCTCGACCGCCGCGTGGAACACCCTGCAGCTGACGTTCTGGGCCATGGTGATTGGCGTCTCCCTGGGCGTGGTGCTGGCGGTGATGCGCCTGTCACCGAACATCGTGCTCAGGTGGTCGGCCTGGGTATACCTGTGGATCTTCCGCGGCACCCCCGTGTACGTGCAACTGGTGTTCTGGGGGTTGTTCACCTCGCTGTACCCCCACCTCGCATTCGGCATACCGTTCCTGCATCAGTTCGCACATCTCAACATCCAGGGCGTCAACGCCGCCTTCTTCTTTGCTGCGCTTGGCCTCGGGCTGAACGAGGCAGCGTACATGGCGGAGATCGTTCGTGCCGGCATTGGATCGGTGGGTGAAGGGCAGACCGAGGCGGCGACTGCGCTGGGCATGTCCTGGGGCCTCGCGATGCGGCGGGTAGTGCTGCCGCAGGCCATGCGGGTGATCATCCCGCCGACTGGCAACGAGGTGATCAGCATGCTCAAGACCACGTCGCTGGTCACGGCCGTGCCGTACACCCTCGACCTGTACGAGACGCAGCGCGGTATCTCCGGTGTGATCTTCCGGCCGGTCCCGCTGCTGCTCGTTGCCTCGACCTGGTATCTGGCAATCACCAGCGTGCTTATGATCGGGCAGTACTTCCTGGAGCGCCGCTTCGCGCGCGGGTCTACCCGGCGGCTCACGGCGAGGCAACTACGCGCGCAGGCGCGTGGGCAGATGCGTATCGAGGGGGGAGCTGGTGCCCGATGACCGCGAAGACTCCGATGGTGCACGCCGAGCAGGTCTGCAAGGACTTCGGCTCGGTGCGGGTGCTGAACGGCGTCACACTCGATGTGCAGCCCGGTGAGGTCCTGTGCATGATCGGCCCGTCCGGGTCCGGGAAGTCCACCTTCCTGCGCTGCATCAACCACCTGGAGCAGGTGAACGCCGGGCGGCTCTACGTCGACGGAGTTCTGGTCGGGTATGTCGAGAAGGGCGCCAAACTGCATGAGCTGCCCGCGCGCGAGGCGGCCAAGCAGCGGCGCGACATCGGCATGGTTTTTCAGCACTTCAACCTGTTCGCACACATGACCGCGTTGGAGAACGTCGTCGAGGCGCCAATACGCGTGCGGGGGCGATCCAAGAGCGACGCGGTCGAATCTGCGCGCAAGCTCCTGGATCAGGTTGGCCTGGCCGGCAAGGAGAACATGTATCCGGCTCAGCTTTCCGGCGGCCAGCAGCAGCGGGTGGCCATCGCCCGGGCTTTGGCGATGGAGCCCAAGCTGATGCTCTTCGACGAGCCCACCTCAGCGCTGGACCCCGAGCTGGTCGGCGAGGTTCTCGACGCGATGAAGCAGCTGGCGCTGAAGGGCATGACGATGATCGTGGTGACGCACGAAATGGGCTTCGCCCGCGAGGTCGCCGAGCAACTCGTCTTCATGGACGGCGGCGTGATCGTCGAGGCAGGCCCGCCCCGCGAGGTGCTGGCCAACCCGCAGCGCGAACGCACCAAGGCATTTCTCTCCAAGGTGCTCTGATCGATCGCAACTACGTTGTGCATATGTCGCGGTGGCCCGGCACGCGACACACGGACAAGTCGGTCTAGACGGTCTAGATGCCCGGCGCGGCACGCGAAACGCTGCCGGGTCACCTGGACCCTGCGGGGTAGAGATTTGATTACGACGCGACGCCAGATTCGGCGACCACCGTGTCATCGCCTCCAGATTGGACTAACCTCCGGCGCACGAAGCTGAATCGTGGGGGCCCGCGAGCTCCCCGTTAGGAGGCAACTAGTGCGCAAGACGATGGCAATCACGGCGGTGGCGGTTGGCCTGACCGCCACGATGGTGCTGGCCGCCTGCTCCAGCAGCAAGAGCTCGAGTGGCGGCGGCCTCGGCGGCGGCGGCTCGGCCTCTTCGGCCACCGGGGCCAAGCAGACGTACAAGATCGGTTTCCAAGGCGCCTTGTCTGGTGACAACCAGCAATTGGGTATCAACATCGTCAATGCGGAGCAACTCGCCGTCGACCAGGCGAACGCCAAGGGCGACCTGCCGTTCAAGCTCGAGCTGCTCAGGTCAGACGACGGCGGCGTGCCCGAGAAGGCACCGGCGGCCGCCGCCGCACTCGTCCAGGATCCCGCCGTGCTCGGAGTCGCGGGGCCGATCTTCTCCGGGCCCACCAAGGCCACCGGCAAGACCTACGCCCAGGCCGGCATGGGACTTATCAGCCCGTCGGCCACCAACGAAACGCTCACCAGCTCCGGCTTCACGACTTTCCATCGGATCGTCCCGACCGACGGCGTAGAAGGTAAGGCGACCGCCGACTGGTTGGCCAAGAAGTACAAGAAGATCTACGTCATCGACGACACGACCACGTACGGCAAGGGCGTGGCCGATGTCGTCGACAAGGAGCTGAAGGCCAAGGGAGTCGCGACCCTCCGGCAAGGAGTCGCCCAGAACACCCAGGACTACGGTGCGATCGCCCAGACGGTGGCCTCATCCGGTGCCGACGCCATGTACTACGGCGGGTACGACGCCCAGGCGGCGTTGCTGACCAAAGCGCTCACTGCGGCGGGCTACAAGGGCTTCCGGATGTCGGGCAACGGCGTTAAGTCCAGCGTCTTCACGAAGGGAGCGGGTGCCGCAGGCAACGGGTACTACTTCGCGTGCGGGTGCCTGGACGCCAGCTCGGCGGCGGCCTCCGCTGAAGCCAAGGCGTTCAACGCGGCCTACCTGGCGAAGTACAAGACACCGTCGTCGACCTACTCGCCGGAGGGCTACGACGCCGCGAACGCCATGATCGCGGCCTACAAGGCCGCGGCGCAGGCGGGCACACCCACCAGGGCGACCGTCCTCAAGGCGATCACCGACCTTGACTACAAGGGCATCACCACCGAGGTGAAGTTCGTCCCTAGCGGCGAGGTTGCGGCGGCGACGGTCAACCTCTACGAGCAGAAGAACGGAGCCATCGAGCTACTCGGCAACATCAAAGACCAGCCCTGATCGTGAAGGAAGCCAGTTAGGCGAGGCGAGGGGCGCCGCCGATCCGGGTACGGACCGGCGCGCCCCTCGCCTCTCGCCTGAGATGCCAGCTCGTCATGTGCGGCGACGCGTGATCTCGGAGGTTTCCCTGCATGGCCGACTTCATGAACTACCTGGTCCTCGGTCTCACACGTGGCTCGATGTACGCCCTGATCGCGCTCGGCTACACCTTGGTTTACGGCGTCCTACAGTTGATCAACTTCGCGCACAGCGAGGTGTTCATGTCGGGGGCGTTCGGGAGCTATCTCGTCATCCACGCTGTGGTTGGTGACGGGAGGCAGACCGCTGCCTGGGCGGTGCCGCTGATCATGCTGATGGGCGTCGTGGCGGGGGCATTGACGGCCGCGGGCATCGCGTGGTGCCTGGAGCGGGTGGCGTATCGCCCACTGCGTAAACGGGGAGCCCCGAAACTGGCGTTCTTGATCAGTGCGATCGGCGCGTCGTTCTTCCTGGCCGCGCTCGCCGGCAAGCTGTTCAATCGACTGACGTCCAACGCCTTCCCGTCATTCTTCGACATCAACCGGGTCCTCTTTCGGCTGTTCGGCGCCGACGTCAAGGTGTTGCAGGTGGTCATCATCGGCGCCGCGCTGCTGATGATGTTCTTCCTCGACCGGCTGGTCTCGTTGACGAAGCTGGGTCGCAGCATCCGTGCCGTCTCCGAGGACGCGCCCACCGCGGCTCTCATGGGCATCGACATCGACAAGACGATCTCGCGCACCTTCGTGATCGGTGGCTTGCTGGGCGGTGCGGCCGGTTTCCTGTTCGGGATCAATTTCAGCTTCGGCAGCACGATGGGCTTCCTGCCGGGCGTAAAGGCGTTCGCGGCGGCCGTGCTTGGCGGCATCGGCAACATCCGCGGAGCCATGATCGGTGGCCTGCTGCTCGGCGTGATCGAGAACCTGGTGCCCACGGCGCCGTGGAACGGCTCCCCCTGGATCGGAATCGAGTGGACCGACGTCGTGGCCTTCGTGGTTCTCGTGCTCGTGCTGATCTTCCGACCGACGGGCATCCTCGGTGAACGTCTTGGGCGCGCGGCGTGAACGAACTGCTCCGTTCTGCTTCGTTCAAGCGGCTGCTCGCGTGCCTGGCCGGCTCGCTGGTGCTGGCCATGATGTGGGGGGCCCAGGAAGGCAGCCAGACCGACTACGGGTACGCCTTCCGGCAGTCGGTGCTGAAGCCGCGTGTCTTCGTGTTCCTGGCGATCGGCGTGCTGCTCTTCTTGGCGATCAGCTTCTGGCCGCGGGTCGCGCCCTATCTGACCCGGCCCGGCATCTTTCCGCTAGCCGCCGGTGCCATCACCGTGCTGGCGTCACAGACGCTCATGCGGTGGTACGACCCGATCGGCAACGCGAAGTTCGGCGCGGTGCGGTCGGCCGTCGCGGCGAGCTCGGGCGTGTCCCCGCTGACGACGGCGTTCTTCGCCTGGCTGGCCTGGACGCAACTGATCGTGTTGGTCGCCGCGGGCGCCATCGCCGCCATCCTCCGTAATCGCGTGCTGGCCTGGGCCACCGCCGGGCTCTGCGTGGCCGCTGCGATCGTCACGTACCTCGCGCATCGCGATGTCGTATCCGTGGGCGGCGGAATCGACCATTCGTTAGGCGCCGCCGCCGCTGTCGTCGGGTACCTGGTGATGGCCGGCGCAGCGCTGATCGTCGCCCTCAGCGAGGCGCAGGTGGCCGAAAGCCGAGCGTTCGTCAACCGCATTCTCGGCTGGCGACCCGGACTGCCGTTGGTTGCCGTAGGGCTCCTGGTCGGCCTGCTTGCATTCGTGAACGCGCGCTGGTTCTCACCGCAGAACCGCAACGCCACCCTCGCCGACACCCACCGGCTCTTTCAGGGCACGGGACTGGCCACGCTTCCTGCCCAGTATCTGAGCTGGCTGGGTTGGGTGCTACTGGGTGTCACGGTCATCGCGGGCGGTGCGGCCACCTACCTGCGGTCGCGGTGGTTGGGCTGGGCCACCGCGGTCATCGGTATGGTCGCGGTGATTCTTAGTCTGCTCACGATCCACGACATGAGCAAGCTGGGTGCCAACGTGCACTTCGACGGCGCCACCGGCACCTGGCAGAACCTCGGCACCGGAGGGTGGCTGGCCTCCATCGCGTTCTTCCTGGTGGCCTCGGGCGGCTTCGTCGCCGCGACCACCCGGCGCGTATCAACTACCGCCAACGGAATAGCCCTCGTGTCGTCAGCGGAGGGCCGCTTCTTGCGGGCGCCGGGGGCGTCGCGCTCGTTCATGCTGGTCGTGATCGCCGTGGCGTTGTTCTATCCACCGACCATGACCAGCTTCTGGCAGCAGGTGCTGGTCAGCGAGATCGGCATCTACGTGCTGCTGGCGATCGGCCTCAACGTCGTGGTCGGCTGGGCCGGCCTGCTCGACCTCGGCTACATCGCGTTCTACGCGATCGGCTCCTACACCACGGCTTACCTGGTCGGCTCGCTGCCGGTCCAGCCGCCGTCATGGCTGCACATGAGCCCGCTGCTCGCGATTCCATTCGCGATCGCCGTCTGCCTCATCGCCGGGCTTGCCCTGGGCGCTCCGACCCTGCGATTGCGCGGTGACTACCTAGCCATCGTCACGCTGGGATTCGGCGAGATCATCCGCATTATCGCGGTCAACGCCGACAAGGTCACGAACGGCAGCCAGGGTCCGCCCACCCAGGTTCCGCACCCGGTGATCAACCTCGGGCCCGTTCATATCACCTGGGGCCTCAACCAGTTGCAATACTGGTACCTGTTGTTGGTGTTTATCCTCATCGTCGTGATCCTGTTCAGCCGGCTGGAGAACTCCCGCATCGGCCGATCCTGGGCGGCCATCCGCGAGGACGAGGTCGCCGCGCAAGCCAGCGGCATCAACACCTTCCGCATCAAGCTGCTGGCGTTCGCGATCGGAGCATCGACGTCCGGCGTGGCCGGCGTGTTCTTCGCCAGCCAAATCGGGTTCTTCACCCCGGACAACTTCGTGCTCGTCAACTCGATCCTCGTCGTGGCCTACGTAGTATTCGGTGGCATGGGATCCATCCCCGGGGTCATGGCAGGTGCCGCGTTGCTGACCTGGCTGCCGGAGTTCCTCAAAGATCAGGTGCCCGGGCCAGACCGCACGATGTGGATCGGCGCGGTGTTGCTGCTCATGATGATCTTCCGACCGGGCGGCCTCATCCCAGAGCGACGCCGGAAGATCGAGATGGCGGGCTTGAGCGACGTCTCGTCCGCCGAAACGGTCGCGGTGGCCGCAGACGAGGGGATGGGAGCGGCGGAAGACCTGAAGGTCCCGCAATGACCGGCATCTCCGCCCAACGGGACGACCCCGTGGAGCGCGACATCGTGTTCGACGTGGCCGATGTGACGCTGCGATTCGGCGGCGTGGTCGGCCTCAACGATGTCTCCCTGCAACTCGTGCGGGGCGAGATCCTGGCGATCATCGGCCCGAACGGCGCCGGGAAGACGTCCTTGTTCAACTCGCTGACCGGGGTGTACCGCCCCCAGCAAGGTCGCATCACCGTGTCCGGCCGCCTTGGGGCCCCGACGACGAGCGTCATCGGGGTGAAGGCGCACACGATCAATCACCTGGGGGTCGCCCGCACCTTTCAGAACATCCGGCTCTTCCCGGCACTGACAGCGCTCGAGAACGTCAAGATCGGCGTCGAGAGTCGTCAGCGCGCCGGTCCGGTCTCGGCCATGCTGGGCCTGCCGCGGCAGCGCCGGGAGGACAAGCAGAGCACCGAGATCGCGCTGGCGCTGCTGGCCGACGTGGGTCTCGGCCCGCGTGCCAACAGCCTGGCGGGCTCGCTCGCCTACGGTGAGCAGCGGCGGCTGGAGATCGCCCGAGCGCTCGGCACCGACCCCGGCGTGCTGCTGCTGGACGAGCCGGCCGCTGGTACCAACCCGGTCGAGAAGCGCGAACTGGCGCAACTGATCCGACGCATCAACACCGAGCGCGACATCACCGTGCTGCTGATCGAGCACGACATGAAGCTGGTGATGTCGGTGGCCGACCGCATCATCGTGCTGAACTTCGGCGAAAAGATCGCCGAGGGAACGCCGCAGGCGATCCAACGCGATCCCACCGTGATCGCCGCCTACCTCGGCGAGACGTCCCAGAGCGAGGGCACACAGGGAGCGCAGTCGTGAGCGAGGACGCGCTCCTGCAGGTCGACGACCTCGAGGTCCGGTACGGAGCGATCCGAGCGATCAAGGGGATCTCGTTCCAGGTCCACGCCGGCGAGATCGTGGCCATGCTGGGCGCCAACGGGGCGGGTAAGACCACCACTCAGAAGACGATCTCCGGCATGATGCGCCCGTCTGCGGGTTCGATCCGCTTCGCCGGGCAGCGCATCGACGGCCTACCGGCGCACGAGCTCATCCGGCTGGGGATCTGTCACGCTCCAGAGGGCCGCCACGTCTTCCCGCGCATGACGGTCGCCGAGAACCTCGAAATGGGCGCCTTCCGCTTCAAGCGAGTCGACCAGGCCGAGCTGGACGAGGTGTTGACGCTCTTCCCACTGCTCAAGGACCGGTACCGGCAGCCGGGGGGGACGCTCTCCGGCGGGGAACAACAGATGCTCGCCATCGGCCGGGCCCTGATGGGCCAGCCTCGGCTGCTCCTGCTCGACGAACCCTCGATGGGCCTCGCCCCGCTGATCGTCGCGCAGATCTTCGACATCATCCGCACGATCAACGCCCGCGGGGTCACCGTGCTGCTGGTCGAGCAGAATGCCGCTCAGGCATTGGCACTGGCCAACCGGGGCTACGTCCTAGAGACGGGTGAGCTCGTCCTGGACGGCACCGGGCAGGAGCTGCTGGCCGACGATCGTGTCCGCGCCGCCTATCTCGGTGAAGAGATCGCGGCCTCCTAGCCACCGCACGCTGTTAGGGCAGACTCAGCAGCATGCCGGAGACCGTGGAGATCGGGCTCGGCCGCGACGCGCGCCGTAGCTACCACCTCGACGAGATCGCGCTCGTGCCCACTCGCCGGACAAGGGGATCGGCGGTGGTGTCGACGTCCTGGCAGATAGACGCGCACACCTTCGAGCTGCCGCTGGTCGCCGCCCCCTCCGATGCGGTCGTCTCGCCGCAGACCGCGCGCGAGATCGAGCGGCTCGGCGGGTTGGCCGTGCTCGATGGCGAGGGCCTGTGGACGCGGCACGCCGACGCGGAGAAGCGGCTGGCGGCCCTCGGCGCCTCGGCGAACGACACCGCGCAGCTCCAGCAGGTGTACGCCCAGCCGGTGTCTCCGGACTTGTTGCGCGAACGGATCGGCGAACTGCGCGACTCGGGCGTGCGCGTGGCGGTCCGTCTCTCGCCGCAGCACACTGTCGAACTGGCGCCGCACGCGTTAGCAGTCGGGGTCGATCTGCTCGTGATCCAGGGGACGGTGATCTCCGCCGAGCACGTCGCGTCGGCGAAGGCAGCGTCGAGCGCACTCAATCTGAAGACGTTCATCGCGAACCTGGATGTGCCGGTGATCGTCGGCGGCTGCGCGAACTACCAGACCGCCCTACACCTGATGCGCACCGGAGCAGCCGGGGTGATCGTCGGCTATGGCGCGCACATGGGCTCCACCACCCATGCGGCACTCGGCATCGACGTCCCGATGGCGACGGCGATCGTCGACGGCGCTGCCGCCCGGCGCGATTACCTGGACGAGACGGGCGGGCGGTATGTGCATTTGATCGCCTACGGCGACCTGTCGACCGGTGGCGACATCGCCAAGGCGCTGGCCTGCGGCGCCGACGCCGTGATGCTCGGCGAGGCGTTGGCCGTCGCGGCCGAAGTACCAGGCAACGGGCGGTACTGGGACCCGACCGCGTCCCATCCGCGAGTGCCCCGCTCGGCCGTTGTCCCGCTGGGCTACGACGCCGATGAGCGGCCTTCGCTGGCCGAGGTGCTGGTCGGCCCGACCAGCGACCCGAGCGGCGAGCGCAACCTGTTCGGCGCGGTGCGCCGCGCCATGGGCAAATGCGGTTACTCCTCAGTCAAGGAGTTCCAGCGGGCGGAGTTGATCCTCACCGCTGGCCGGTTAGGACCGGAGGTAGATCCTCACCGCTGGCCGGTGAGGACCGGAGGTGGAGCCTCACCGCTGGCCGGTGAGGACCGGCCGCCCACGCCGAGTTGTTCGACCCTCGGTCGGCCCCAAGGCGCTGGCAGTCGAACAGGCTCGGATCGCCGGGCTTGACCTTTCGGCACAGCCGAGGTCTACTGGTTATCTAGCTGATTAGATAACTGGAGTTATCCATGCTGCGGCTGCACCTGTCGACGCACTCGAGCGTCCCCGTGTACGTCCAGATCGTGCAGCAGGTCCGCCAGGCGCTGCTGTCCGGCGTATTGCGTCCCGGCGACCGGCTGCCGACTGTCAAGGAGGTGGTCGGCGATCTGGCGATCAACCCGAACACGGTGCTCAAGGCCTACCGCGAGCTGGAACGAGAGGGGCTGGTCGAAGGGCGCCAGGGCATCGGCACGTTCGCGCTGCGCCGCCCGGACGGCCCTCCCCCGGCCACCCAGGCGGCCCTGGCGCGCAGCCTCGCCCGCTGGGTGGCCAATGCCCGGGAGGCCGGCCTCGACCCGGCTGGGATGGAGAGCCTGCTGCAGTCGACGCTGCTGGCCGACTCGATGGAGGCGACGGCATGAGCACCCGCAATGAACAGAGCAACCGCTCGCCTGTGGGCGGGTGCCCCGCATGACGGCCGCCCTGAGCACGTCCGGACTCGGCAAGCGATTCGGCGCGAAGTGGGCGTTGCGCGACTGCACCCTGCAGCTATCGGAAGGCCGGATCTGCGGCCTGGTCGGCGCCAACGGAGCCGGCAAGACCACGCTGCTCCGGCTGCTCGTCGGGCTGAGCCGACCGTCAGCCGGCGAGGCGCGGGTACTGGAGCAGACGCCCACTGACCAGGCCGAGTTCCTGCGTCAGGTCGGCTACCTCGCCCAGGAGATACCGCTTTATCGGCGGTGGACCGCAGCCGACCACCTGGACATGGGCGCGCATCTGAACCAGACGTGGGACAACGCCGTTACCATCGACCGCATCCGGTCGCTCGGCATCCCGTTGGACCAGCGGGTCGGCACGCTGTCCGGCGGTCAGCGCGCGCAGGTCGCGCTCGCCTTGGCGCTGGGCAAACGGCCCCGGCTGTTGCTCCTGGACGAGCCGGTGGCCGCACTGGACCCGTTGGCCCGGCGCGAGTTCCTCGCCGTCCTGGCCGAGGCCGTCGCGGAGGGGGATCTCACCGTTGTGCTGTCCAGCCACCTGGTCACCGACCTGGAGCGGGTCTGCGACCACGTGATCGCGCTTGCCGCGTCGCGCACCGTGCTCGCAGACGACCTGGACTCGATACTCGCGACGCATCGGCTTCTCACCGGGCCACGACGTGACACCACCGCGATTGAACGGCAGCACACCGTGCTGCGCCACGAGCAAACCTCTCGGCAGACCAGCCTCTGGGTGCGGCTCGACGGGCCGCTGCACGACCCGAACTGGCAGGTCGACGAGCTGGATCTGGAAGAGATCGTGCTCGCCTACATGGGCCACACCCGAACGCCACGCGCCACGCTCGTCGCGGCCAGCGGTGCCGCATGAGGTGGTTGCTCTGGCGACAGCACCGCCTGCAGGGTGCCGTGGCAGCGGGCGCGCTCGCCGCCTTCGCGATCGCGCTGTGGATCACCGGTGTACACATGGCCGACGTCTATCGCAGCGCGCTGAGTACCTGCCGGGCCAACGGCACCTGCGACAGCCTGAACCTGTTCCAGGGCTACGGGGCGATCATCGACCTGGTCAACCTGAGCGTCGCCGTGCCTCTCGTGCTCGGGGTATTCTGGGGCGCCACCGTGATCGGCCGCGAACTCGACGCCGGCACGCACACCCTGGTCTGGACGCAGAGTGTCAGCAAGCGTCACTGGCTCAGGTCGAAGATCGCTCTGGTCCTGCTCGCCGCCACGGGGTGGGGAAGCGCGATCACCGCGCTCGTCACCTGGTGGTCGGGCACGACGAACTCGCTGTACCAGGACCGATTCACCCCGTCCAAGTTCGACATCCAGGGCGTCGCCCCGATCGCGTACTCCTTGTTCGCGGTCGGCCTCGGCCTTGCCGCGGGAGGGGTGTTGCGACGCCTGCTGCCCGCCCTCGCGGTGACCGTCGTCGGCTACGTGGCCGTCCGCATCATCGTGGTCAACTACCTGCGACCGCACTACCAGGCTGCGCGAGTCGCGAACGTGCCGTTCGATCAGCCCGTGCCAACCGGCGGCGGCTGGACGCTCACCCAGAACCTCGCGTTCAACGGCCACGTCGTCTCTGGCGCGCTGCGGTTGCCCTCGCAATGCGTCGCGGCGGGGAACCCGCGGCAGTGCCTGGCGAGTCTTGGCTACCGGTATGTCGTCACCTACCAGCCCGCCAACAGGTACTGGACATTCCAATTCATCGAGGCCGGCCTGTTCGTGCTACTGGCCGCCATCCTGGTCACCGTGGCACTTGTCACGGTGCGCCGGCACGACGCTTAGATCCGGTCCGAAGCGATAAGGCTCGCCATGGCCGTCGACGGCCCCTGGTGTGTTTGCCTAGAGTTTTGGCTATAGTTGGTGCATGACCGCTGTACCACTGGGGGAGGCCAGGAACCGGCTCTCGGAGTATGTCGCCGATGTCGAGCGCACCCACGAACGAGTCACGATTACCCGACACGGCCACCCGGCTGCCGTGCTGATTTCCGCGGACGACCTGGCCTCTCTTGAGGAAACCCTGGAAATCCTCGGCACACCTGGCGCGGTGCAGGCGATCGCAGAGGGCAAGGCCGACGCCGCGGCTGGCCGGTTCGTTGACAACGACGAGATCAAGGCTCGCTACGGGCTCGTGTGAGCGAGCCGTACCGGGTTCAGATCACCGCACGCGCAGCCCGCGATCTCCAACGCCTGCCGGAGAAGATCGCCGCCGCCTGCGTCGCATTCCTCTTCGGTCCGCTGGCTGAAAACCCGCAGCGGGTCGGCAAACCGCTGCGAGACGAGCTGGTTGGCCTGCGCTCGGCACGGCGTGGCGACTACCGAATCGTCTACGCCGTTATCGAGGTGGCACATCGCATCGAGGTCCTACACATCGACCGCCGCAGCGACGTCTACCGATAATCACGCCCACCCCCAACTTGTTCGACCCTGGGCAAACTTCGACAGGTTGCCAGTCGAACAACTGGTTCAGGGGCGACGCTTAGATCCAGTCCTTGCGACGGAAGAGTATGTAGAGGCCGCCGGCGATGACGAGCGTCACGATCGTACTGACCCAGAAGCCCCAGTGCGTACCGAAGCCGGGGTAGGGCACGTTCTGGCCGTAGAAGCCGGTGATCGCGGTGGGTACCGCGATGATCGCCGCCCATCCCGTGAGCTTCTTGACGATCGTGTTCAGCCGCGAGTCCGCCAGCGAGAGGTTCGTCTCGAAGATCGTCGTGATCATGTCGCGCAGCGACTCGGTCCATTCGGCGGCCCGCAGCACGTGGTCGTACAGGTCGGCGAAGTAGGGCTGCATCTCGGCCGACTCGGGCACGTCGGCGACCCCGCGCATGACGATGTTGACGACCTCGCGCATCGGCAGGATCACTCGGCGTGCCTCGACGAGCGACTTGCGCAGCGTGAACGATCGCCGTTGCACGTCGCGGGTAGTGGTTCGGGTCTCCTCGAACAGGATGTCCTCGATCTGCTCGATCTGGTCGTCCAGCGACTCGATCGCGACGAAGTGACCGTCGACTAGGACGTCGAGCAGACCGTAGATGAGCGCCTTTGGGCCGTACTTGATCAGGTCGGCGTTCTCGTCCCACCGCTCGACGACCTGCGCGATGTCGAAGTCCTCGCTTTGCCGGACCGTGAAGACCCCGCGCGGTACGACGAATGCGGACACCTGGGTAGCCGACAGTTCACCGGAGTCGTCGTCGAAGCCAACTGCGTACGCGGTGATAAAAGTGTGCGTCTTGTACCTGCTGGCCTTAGGCCGTTCCCGGCGTTCCACCGCGTCCTCGACCGCAAGCGGGTCCAGGCTCAGCTCGTCCGCGAGGGCCTGGAGCAGGTCGGACTGCGGAGCGCAGAGGTCGGCCCAGACCAGGCAATCGTCCTGCTCCAAATAGTCCGAGATCTGCTCGAACGGGAACCCCTCGCCCTCGAGTGTCCCATTGCGCCACACCCGGGTCGGCACGTCGTGCGCTGTCACGTGGACCAGTGTGCCCGCACGACGTGCAGTTCACGCGGTGACGGGTAGCTTGTCAGACATGGGAGGGCGGGAGGACGACCAGTTTCCGAGTCTGGCCGGGCGCGTCGCGGTGGTCACCGGAGCAAACTCCGGCATCGGCTGGCAGACGGCAAAACAGCTCGCGGCGCTCGGCGCACGCGTGACGCTGGCCTGCCGCGACGTCGAGCGGGGCAAACAAGCCGCGGATCGCATCCGCGCTGCCCATTCGAGAGCCGATGTCGACGTCGCCGAGCTGGATTTGGCCAACATGGCCTCGGTGCGCGACTTCGCCGTGTCGCTCGGCGCGGACGGCCAGCCGCTGGACCTGCTGGTGAACAACGCCGGCGTCGTAGCGCCGCCCCGACGATCGTTCACCGCCGACGGCTTCGAGCGGCAGTTCGGCACCAACCACCTGGGCCACTTCGCGCTCACCGGGCTGCTGGTGCCCGCGTTGCTGCGCGCGGCCCAGCCACGGGTGGTGACGGTATCCTCGATCGCGCATTTCGACGGACGCGCCGATGTCATCGACGGGAATGCGATCGGTCCATACCGCCCCGGCCACGCATACGCCAACTCCAAGCTCGCCAACCTGCTGTTCGCCCTCGAGCTGCAGCGCCGAGCTACAGCGCGAGACCTGTCTCTCACCTCGACCGCCGCGCATCCCGGGTTGGCGTCGACCGGACTGGTCCGCAACCCGGACGGGATCGGCGTGAATTCGCTCGTACGCACCATCGGGCCCGTCCTGGTCAAGGCGTTTACCCAGCCCGCGGCCGTGGGCGCCCGCGCGTCGGTGTACGCCGCGACTGTCGCTGCGCCGGGCAGCTACGTCGGGCCGCAGCACTTCGGCCAAAGCCGCGGGCCGATCGGGCCGGCGCGGATGTCGTCGCTGGCCCGGGACGAGACCCTCGCGCGGCGGCTGTGGGAGGTCAGCGAGGAGCTCACCGGCCTGCGTTACCCGTGGCGGCGATGACGCTTCCGTAGACTGCCGATGTGCAGCCGGACCTGGTGCTGGTCGTCGACTACGGCGCGCAGTACGCGCAGCTGATCGCCCGCCGGGTGCGCGAGGCACACGTCTACTCCGAGATCGTCCCGCACACGACGTCGGTGGCTGATCTGATCGCGCGGCGACCCAAGGCGATCATCCTGTCGGGCGGGCCCTCGTCGGTGTACGCCGACGGTGCGCCGCAAGCGGATCCGGGTTTGTTCACGGCCGGCGTCCCGGTCTTCGGGATCTGCTACGGCTTTCAGGCGATGGCGCAGGCGCTGGGCGGCGATGTCGCGGACACCGGCGGCAGCGAGTTCGGGCGCACGGCGCTGCACGTGACGACACCGGGCGTGCTGCTGCGCGGCCTGCCCGAAACCCAGCAGGTGTGGATGAGCCACGGCAACGAGGTCATCCGGGCCCCCGACGGCTTCGTCGTCACCGGGAGCTCGGCAGGCGCCCCGGTGGCCGCGTTCGAGGATCTCGCCCGGCGGCTGGCCGGTGTGCAGTTCCACCCCGAGGTACTGCATACCGCGCACGGGCAGACCGTCATCCAGCGCTTCTTGACCGAGGTAGCAGGTGTCCGGCCACAGTGGACCGAGGCCAACATCATCGACGAGCAGGTCTCGGCGATCCGCGCACAGGTCGGCGGCAAGCGCGCCATCTGCGGGCTGTCCGGCGGCGTCGACTCGGCCGTGGCCGCGGCGCTCGTCCAGCGGGCGATTGGTGACCAGCTCACCTGTGTGTTCGTCGATCATGGGCTGCTGCGCGCTGGCGAGGCCGAGCAGGTCGAGCGCGATTTCGTTGCCGCGACGGGAGTTCGGCTCGAGGTCGTGGACGCCACCGGGCAGTTCCTCGACGCGCTACGCGGGGTGAGGGATCCGGAGGAGAAGCGCAAGATCATCGGCCGGGAGTTCATCCGGGTCTTCGAGACGGCCGCCCGCGAGGTGGTCGCCGAGGCGGGCGAGCACGGCGAGAGCGTCGACTTCCTGGTGCAGGGCACGTTGTATCCCGACGTCGTCGAGTCCGGCGGTGGTGCCGGCACCGCGAACATCAAGAGCCACCACAATGTCGGCGGGCTGCCGGACGATCTGCAGTTTGCGCTCGTCGAGCCGCTGCGGTCGTTGTTCAAGGACGAGGTGCGCCGGGTCGGGGAGCAGCTGGGCTTGCCGCGCGAGATCGTATGGCGGCAGCCGTTTCCGGGGCCGGGCCTGGCGATTCGCATCGTCGGCTCGATCACCGCGAAGCGGCTGGACGTCCTGCGCCGGGCGGACGCGATCGTCCGGGCGGAGCTGTCCGCCGCCGGGCTCGACCGAGAGATCTGGCAGTGCCCGGTGGTGCTGCTGGCCGACGTGCGGTCGGTCGGCGTCCAAGGGGACGGGCGGACGTACGGCCACCCGGTGGTGCTGCGCCCCGTCTCATCCGAGGACGCGATGACTGCCGACTGGGCGCGCGTACCGTACGACGTGCTCGAGCGGATCTCGACCCGGATCACTAACGAGGTCCGCGAGGTGAATCGCGTCGTGTTGGACCTGACGTCAAAGCCACCCGGCACGATCGAGTGGGAATGAGCTACTTCACGGTCTGGTGCCGAGCTTGGCTGAGTGCCTGCCCACCCCGCTTCGCTATGGCTGTGACCGTTCTCGCCGCGGCAATCTGGTCACAGCTGTAGCGAAGCAGGGTGCAGTCGAAGCTCAGCCGGCGTGCTCGATCGTGACGGCGCCGTCCTCCAGCCGGACGTTGATCGTGATCGCGTTGCCGGTGCCGGTCACCACGTCGCGGTCGAAGTTGTAGCCGGAGTGCAGCTCGGCGCCGTCGACCTCGATCGTGCCGAAGCGCAGCGCCGCATGGACGCGGACGTCCGACGATCGCGGCACGATGATCTTGACCTGGCCGGTGGCTTGTTCGATCCGGGCGCCGCCCGTGTCGGACGTCGGCAGCTGGCGAAGGTCGAGCGTGGTGCGTCCGAACGCCATCCGGGAGTCGGCCGGCAGCTGGCCGGACGACGTCGGCGTCAGCAGCCGGTCCCCGGATCCATCGTGCAGGCTCACTGTCGTCCCGCCGAGGGCGATGACGCCGATTGCGGCCGGGAGCAACAGGAACGCGAAGCCCCACACCGGACGCCGGATGATCGCGCCGACGATCAGCGCCGCGATGACGATGCCGCCAATCGTCCAGAAATAGACAGGAATCCGGATCCCGGTCACCGCGTCGGCGATCCCGAGCCCGATGAGCGTCAGCACCAGGACGCTCCACGTGGCAACGCGGATCGGCCGGTTGCGCGAGCGCCGGGCCTGCCTGGCGGACCGTGACTCGGCCACCCACGCATTGAGCTCCGTCCGCGTGTCGGTGGTGGCTTGCGGTAGCGAGTAGTTGGCGGTCGTGTCGACCGGTGCTTCGGGCATCGCCGTTGGGCGCCTGCGCCGGCCCAGCACGATCACCAGCAGGATCGCGAGCAGGATCAGCGGGGCGAACGGCCACGGCCGGTGCCAGCCGAACAGCACGATCAAGGCGACAACGGTGATCGCCCCGAACGCGATCCACACCGGGACGTTGCGCCGGCGCAAGGCCGCGATCAGCCGATCGATTGCCGCGTGCTGCGCGCCGCGTTCGGGGATGATGGCCCACGCGATCAGGTAGGCCAGCACGCCGAAGCCCCCGAAGAAGGCCGACACGCCGAACAGCACGCGAAACAGCACCGGGTCGACGCCGAAGTACTCGCCGAGTCCGCCGGAAACGCCGGCTACCATCCGGTCGCTGTCACTGCGCCGAAGCACGCGCGGCGGTGTGGTGGGTGGCGTCAGGTCGTCAGTCATCGTCGTCACGAGCCGGCCTCCGATCGAGCACACAACAGGAGCGCAGGGAGGAGGCCGGCGGGAGTAGTCGTCATGCGATCGACTGTGCTGGACGGGCGTCCCGCCGCGCATCGGGCACGACCCTGATCTCACCCTGAATCGCGGCTCCCCGCGAGATCGGGGTGCCGCCGGATGCGCGGGATACGTCCCGGCGGCGAAGATGGGGGCGTGACCACGGCTGCATCGACGCCAACGACTGCGTCGGTCGGACCGCCCCGGCTGTACCGGCGTGCCCAGAAGCGGATCATCGGCGGCGTCGCGGGCGGGATCGCCGACCACCTCGAAGTCTCGGCTGCTGCCGTACGCCTCGTCTTCGTCCTGCTCACGGTGGCGGGCGGCATCGGAATCCCGCTCTACGGCGTGTTCTGGATCGTGCTGCCCACGCCCGAGGGTCAGGCTGGGTCGGCGCGGATACCCGCATGGTTGGGCTATGTCATCGGCACGATCGTCGCCGTCGGCGCCCTGTTTGGGCTAGCCCGGACGATGCCCCTGGGCAACTTGTTCATCCCGTCCGTGTTCGCCGTTTTTGGCGCGGCCCTGATCTGGCGACAGGCCACTGAGACGCAGCGGGCCCACTGGTGGCGGCTGTCGCGCAGCTCGCTGTCCGCCGATGCGGACGCGCGGACAGGGCGGATCCGCCTGCTGGCGGGCGTCGGCCTGGTTGTCATCGGCGCGGTAGCGGTGCTGCCGCGCACGGACATCTTCGCCGTCCGTGACGCGTTCGTGGCTGTCGTGGTGACCGTGATTGGTCTGGCCCTGATCACCGGGCCCTGGTGGATGCGGATGGTCACCGAGCTCGGGGAGGAGCGCCGCGAGCGCATCCGCTCGCAGGAGCGCGCCGAGATCGCCGCGCACCTGCACGACTCGGTGCTGCAGACCCTCGCGCTCATCCAGCGCAACGCGGCTTCCCCGCGTGAGGTGGCCCGGCTGGCGCGCGGCCAGGAGCGGGAGCTACGAACCCTGCTCTACGACATGCGTACGCCCACCGGCCAGCTGGCCGACGGGCTGAAGACCACAGCCGGCGAGGTCGAGGACGACTACGCGATCACGGTCGACGTGGTCGTGGTCGGCGACGCGCCGATGGACGCCAACCTGGCCGCAGTCGTCGCAGCAAGTCGCGAGGCGCTGGTCAACGCGGCCAAGCACGCCGGGGTGGATACCGTTTCGCTGTACGCCGAGGTCGAAGACGACGCCGTGGAGGTCTACGTCCGCGACCGGGGGACCGGATTCGACCTGGACGACGTGGCCGGCGATCGGCAGGGCGTTCGCGGCTCGATCATCGGCCGGGTCGAGCGGCACGGCGGCCAGGTGACCGTCCGCACGGCCGCGGGAAGCGGCACCGAGGTCGAGATCAGGATGGCGCGATGACCAGCCGCACGGTGTTCCTCGTCGACGACCACGCGATGTTCCGCACCGGGGTGCGCGCCGAGCTGGGCGACCGGGTCGACGTGGTCGGCGAGGCGGGTACGGTCGCTGAGGCTATCGAAGGCATCGGGGCGAGGCGTCCGGACGTCGTGTTGCTCGACGTGCACATGCCCGACGGCGGCGGGCTGGCCGTGATCGCGGGTGTGGGGGAGACGCAATCCCGCTTCCTGGCCCTGTCGGTGTCCGATGCCGCAGAGGACGTCATCGAGATCATCCGCGCCGGTGCCCGCGGCTACGTCACCAAGACGATCTCGGCCGCAGAGCTCGCGGACGCGATCCGGCGGGTCGCCGACGGCGACGTGGTCTTCAGCCCGCGGCTGGCCGGGTTCGTGCTCGACGCGTTCCGGGACGCACCGGTGACGCCCTCCGTCGACCCGGAGCTCGACCAGCTCACCCCACGTGAGCTCGAGGTACTGCGGCTGCTCGCGCGCGGTTATGCCTACAAGGAGATCGCGGCACAGCTGTTCATCTCGATCAAGACCGTCGAGACGCATGCCTCCAACGTGCTGCGCAAGCTGCAGCTGTCCAACCGACATCAGCTCACCCGGTGGGCCGTCGATCGACGCATGCTGTAGTGATGCGGGCGGAGCGCGTTCAGCGGGCCCCGCGGCACACCCGCAGTACCGCCTCGCCGATAAGCGGGCCGTCCGACCCGAGGGCCCGGCGGTACCCGTCCAGGATCACCCGTTCGCGGCCCAACTCGACCCGGGTGCCCCCGGCGTTCAGCCGGGCGATCTGCACCCGGGTCGATAGCCTGACACGTTCGGCGACAAGCCGGGCGATCGCCTGGTCCAGCGAATCGATCTGGCCGCGCAGGGTCGAGATCGTGTCTGCGTCATCGATCTCGGCGAGTGTGTCGGTACCGGTCATGGTGCGTTCCTTCGCTGGGTATCGGCCCGGCCCCGGACACGAAAACGCCCCGAGGCTCGCGGCCCGGGGCGTCGTTGGGATGTGGTCAGCCAGTAACGACGGGCACCGAGCTGCGGTACCCGTAGAAAAACACGTAGGCGTGACTGCGCACAGCTAGATGGTGACACGTCCGGCACCGTTGGGGCAAGCGGCGGTGGTGGGTCGGCGGGCCGCCCGTAGGCTGACGATAGATGACTACCGACGCCGACACCCTCGTAACGACGCCCGATTCGCCGCCCGAGCGGCGTCCCCGGGCGAAGATCGCGGTCGACCCTGCGACCCTGCTCGCGGGGCTCAACCCGCAGCAGCGCGCGGCTGTCGTCCACGAAGGCAGCCCGTTGCTGATCGTCGCGGGTGCCGGCTCCGGCAAGACGCGGGTGCTTACCCACCGGATCGCCTACCTGCTGGCCGAACGCGGGGCGCAGCCGGGCGAGATTCTGGCGATCACGTTTACCAACAAGGCCGCCGGCGAGATGAAGGACCGGGTCGCGGCGCTGGTCGGGCCGCGCGCCAAGGCGATGTGGGTCGGCACGTTCCATTCGATGTGCGTACGCATGCTGAGGGCCGACGGCAAGGCGCTCGGGCTCAAGTCGTCGTTCTCGATCTACGACGCCGACGACGCGAAGCGGCTGATGACGTTGGTTGGGCGCGAGCTCGACCTAGATCCCAAGCGGTACCCGGCGCGTGGCCTGTCGGCACAGCTCAGCAATCTGAAGAACGAGCTGGTGACGCCCGAGCAATGGAGCGAGCAAGCCACAAGCGCCCGCGAGAAGGTGCTGGCCGAGGCCTACGCGCGCTACCAGCACCGGCTGGCTGAGGCGCACGCACTCGACTTCGACGACCTGATCATGACTACTGTGCGCCTGCTGCAGCAGCACCACGACGTGGCCGAGCGATATCGCCGGCGGTTCCGGCACGTGCTGGTGGACGAGTACCAGGACACCAACCACGCGCAGTACGTCCTGGTGCGTGAGCTGGTAGGCGGCGCGCCGACTGTAAGTCCAGGCGCCTCGGCAAACACCGAGCTCGCCGTGGTGGGCGACGCGGACCAGTCGATCTACGCGTTCCGTGGGGCCACGATCCGCAACATTCTCGAGTTCGAACGTGACTACCCGGACACCACCACGATCCTCCTTGAGCAGAATTACCGTTCTACGCAGACGATTCTGACCGCCGCCAACTCGGTCATCGCCCGCAATCCCGATCGCAAACCGAAGAACCTGTGGTCCGAGGCGGGGGCGGGCGAGCCGATCACCGGTTACGTCGCGGAGAACGAGCACGACGAGGCCGCCTGGGTGGCGCAGCGCATCGAGCACGACGTCGCGGCCCCGTCCGACGTGGCGGTCTTCTACCGGACGAACGCGCAGTCGCGGGTGTTCGAGGAGGTGTTCATCCGCGTCGGCCTGCCGTACAAGGTGGTCGGCGCGGTGCGCTTCTACGAGCGCAAGGAGATCCGCGACGCGTTGGCCTACCTGCGGGTGATCGCCAACCCTGACGACGTGGTGAGCCTGCGCCGCATTCTGAACACCCCGCGCCGCGGTATCGGCGACCGCGCCGAAGCGTGCGTAGGGACGCTGGCCGAGCGAGAGGGCATCTCGTTCGGGGCGGCGCTTGACCGCGCGGACGTTGCCCCGGGCATGAACCCCCGTTCGCTGAACGCCATCCAGGACTTCTTGATCATGCTGACCGAGATCCGCTCGGTTGCCGTGAACGGCACACCCAGCGAGATCCTCGAAGCCGTGCTGGACAAGACCGGGTATCTGCGCGAGCTCGAGGCCAGCCGCGACCCACAGGACGAGGGGCGTGTCGACAACCTGCGCGAGCTCGTCAGCGTCGCCCGCGAGTTCGAGGAGCAGCGTTCGGGCACCGCGGAAGCAGGCGATCTCGACGCGTTCCTCGAACAGGTTTCCCTCGTAGCGGACGCCGATACGGTCCCGGACGCCAGCCGGGGAGTCGTCACGCTGATGACCTTGCATACGGCGAAGGGTTTGGAGTTCCCGGTGGTGTTCCTGACCGGCATGGAGGACGGTGTCTTCCCGCACCTGCGGGCGCGCGACGATCCGGCCGAGCTCGCCGAGGAGCGTCGGCTGGCCTACGTGGGCATCACCCGGGCCCGGGAGCGGCTGTACCTGTCCCGGGCGCTGCGCCGCAGCGCGTGGGGCGCGCCGCAGTGGAACCAGCCGTCCCGGTTCCTCGACGAGATTCCTGGCGATCTCGCGACTTGGACCGGCGCCGTTGATCGGCAGCCGTTCGTCCCGTCCTACGAGGACGACGGGCCCTCCCACTACGGCGACCACGGCTACCGCGTACCGACCCGGTCGGCCCAGGAGCAGATGGCCGCGGGCAGGCTGGCCGGGTCCGGCCTGCGCGGTGGCATCGGCAATCGGGCAGTCCTCGACCTCGAGGTCGGCGATCGGGTAACCCACGACGCCTGGGGGCTCGGCACCGTGGTCGACACGCGCGGCGCGGGCGACAAAACGCAGGCGCAGATCGACTTCGGCAGCACGGGGACGAAGTGGCTTGTCCTGCGCTACGCGTCCCTCGAGAAGCTCTGACGGTTGCGTCTCAAGATCATCGGGGAGGTTGGAGATCAGTAGGGACGGCGCAGCTGCGGGAACATCGGGAAGTGGCGCACGTTCAGCGTCAGCAGCTCGCAGCCGGCCACGATGGCAGTGGCGGCAATCGCCAAGTCGGCGCCGTCGATGGTGTGGTGACGGGGCAGCCAGTGCCGGCCGAGCGCTCCGGCCTGTTCGGCGACGTCCGCGTCGACCGGATGCCAGATAAGGGTGGAGAGCAACAGCTGGGTGGGTTCTTCTTCAGTGGGGCGCATTCCCGCCAGCACCTCCAGCCGGGTGATCTCGCTGGCATGCAGTGGGCCGACCGTCCGCTGCACCTCCAGGAGCCGCGCGGCGCGCTCGTCGCCGCGCAGGTGGTCGATCAGGATGGCCGTGTCAACAAGCACGCTCACCGTACGTCCTGCACCCGCCTTCCGGATCGCATCCGGTCGACCCACTCGGTACCGTCCACGTCACGCGCCTGCCAGGACCCGAACGCACTGTGCATTGCATCGAGGTCTTCGTCTGCGGAGCCTTGCGAACCGTACGCGGCGTCGACCGCGTCCCGGATGAGCGCCGCGATCGATCGCCCGGTCCGGGCAGACTCGGCGTCGAGCGCGCGACGCTCCGCCGCAGTAAGCGAAATCTGGGTTCGCAACATGATGTAATGTTACATCAGATCAACCGGCGGCGCCGGGGTGGCCGGTGCCGAGGGGACCGCACCGGGACGACGGACCGGTGAACGACGGCGAGAGCAGCAACACGACCGAGTCGCGCTCGAAGATCGGCAGGTATCCGGCCGCCTCGGCATCCGCGAGCGCCGCGGCAGGCCGGGGGCCGTAGTTGCCCACGTCCGGCTGGGTCAGGTCGATCGCGACGAAGTCCGCCGTGTGGTGCTGCATCGGGGGCAGCGTGACGTAGTCCCGGTAGGTCAGGTGTCCGGCCAGCCGGTCGTCCGCCTCCACACAGACATTGCGTGGGATCCGGTTCACCACCGCCTGCTGGGCCCGCATGTGGTCGGTGGTCGTGAACAGTTTTCCATTGACTAGGCGGCGAAAGATCGCCGAGTCCGGCTGGAAGGCGATGACGGCAATCGGCAGCACCGCGAGCAGCACGAGCACCGTGTCCCGAAGCCGCGGACGCGACCACACACCCAGCCGGGCCGCGCCGTCGATCATCGCCAGCACCAGAATCACCCACGGCAGCGCGTTGTAGTGGAAGCCTGGCCCCCACAAAGTCGAACGGGCGGGCGGCTCGAAGAACCGCTGGGCCAGCAGCGGCAGGGCGAGGATCGCGTAGCGCGAGCGGAACGGCAGCAGTAGCAAGGGGAGGACGAGCAGCGCCAGGGTGTGCGTCTTGGTCCATGGCGTGAAGAACAGCCGCCCGACGTGCCACGGGTGGATGACGGCGTTGCGCACGGCACTGCCCAGGTTCGGCCCCAGCGTCTCGGTGTATTGCCAGTAGGCGAACTGACCATTGGGCGCGAAGTGCGGCAGGATCACCGCGGTCGCCAGCTCGTAGACCAAGACGCCCGCCGCGACGAGCCCCAGTCCGATGCCCACGCCGCCGCCCAGCCGCGGGCGGCGCGCCGACTGTAAGTCCAGGCGCCTCGGCGACCAGAGCTGGCGTGGCCGGCGCAGCGCGCGCAGGACGCCGAGCAGCACGACCAGGATGCCCATGTCCTCGCGCACGAGCAGTAGCAGCCCCGCGAAGATCACCAGCTGCCGGTCGTCCGCGCGGTCAAGGGCGTCGATCGCCAGCGCAAGGATCGGAACTCCCCAGGCCACCTCGTGGAAGCTGAAGTTGACCAGCGTCTGGAACGGCCAGCCCGCGGCGTAGGTGAAGCAGATGACCAGCGCGGCGCCGTTGGACGTACGCCGCCTGGCGAAACGGTAGACGACCGGCACTGACGCCGCGACGAGGGCGGCCTGTAGGAGCAACAGGGTCTGCGGGTTGTCCCAAAGCCAGTAGAGCGGGGAGCCGAGCGCGATGATCGGGTGGAAGTGGTCGCCGAAGATGTTGTAGCCGACGCCCTTGAGCGGCACGATCGGTGCTCTGAAGTGGGAGTAATGGGCGACTGCTTGGTCGAAGATGCCTAGGTCGTAGCCTGCGGTGCCGAATTGCCGGTGCCGCTGCAGCGCGACGATCGAATAGATCGCGAAGGTCCCTGCGCACAGCGCCCACAGCGCCCAGTGGGCCGGCACGCGAAGCCGGACCCGGGACCGCAGGTCCACCGGAGCGACCGTCGTCATCGCGCGGATTCGACGGCGCGGGCGCGACGGGCGGTGCGGTGCCAGACGTGCACGCATGCCCGGGCGGTGAACAGCAGCAGCAGGACGTTGCGGGTCTCGAGCACCACGGTCGCAAGCGGCATCGGCCCGTAGTCCCTGACCAGGAAGTGGTAGAGCAGTGGGTAGTCCAGATGGGTGAGCACCGCGATCGCCATGAGCAACGCCAGGGCCCTACGGACTTCCCGGTCGGCGGGCAGGAATACCGCAAGCGCGGCGAGCGGGCCGCCCAGCCACAGGATGTACTGCGGGCTGAGCACCTTGTTGGTGATCGTGATGACCGCAGCGGTCGCAATCAGCAACCAGCCCACGACCTCGATCGACGCATCGGGCAACCGCACCGCGCGCAGCCAGAGCACGGCGAGGACCACGATGCCGAAGACGGTGGCCACCGTGCTAGCGGTGATGAGTGCGCGCACCCCCGGCCCGGTGATCTCGTACGCCTTGTAGACCGACAAGGAAGTGCTCCACGGCCCGCCGGGGTTCACCATCCGAGCGAGCATCACGGGCGCGGCCGCGATCGACTCGACCTGCAGGCCGCGTCCGGACTGCCAATGGAGCGGGGAAACGGAACGGTGCAATCCGCCGACCAGCAGGCTGACGAGCGCCAGCAGCGCGCCGGTCGCGAGGAACGAGGCCACGATGGCGGCCCGGTGCACCCGGCGGATCAGGAAGATCGGCAACATGATCGCCGGCCACAGCTTCAGCGCCGCCCCCAGCGCGGTCAGCACACCGGAGATCACCGGCCGGCGGATCGCCGCGAGCAGCGCGGCGCCCGCGAGTGTGGCCGGGACGATGTCGAACCGGAAGTAGGCGATCGGCCCGAGAACGGCGACGAACCACAGCCAGAACGTCACGGCTGGGCCCTGTGTCCGGCCGCTGGCCCGCCACAGCAGCCGGGTGAACACCGCGTCGACCGCGAGCATCGACAGCGCGAACAAGATGGTGAACGCGGTCTGGTTCAGCCCCCCGATCAGGTACTGCGGGAGCATGATGCCCAGCACCGGGATTGGGTATTCCTGCAGGGTGTCGCGGATGCCACCGCCGTGCGCCAGCGAATGCAGGCTGCCTGCGTAATAGCCGACATCACCGGTCATGGATCCCTCGACTATGACGAGCAGCGAGAGCATGGCGGCGCGGGTGGCCAGCCACTGCAGCACAACTGCCCGGCTGCCCCGCGTGAGCTCGACGGGCAGCGCCAGCAGCGAGGACGCGCGGGGCGGCGGAGCGTCGACCCGCGAAGGCACATCGGCGGTGATGTCCGAGATCGGCACAGTCGGCATGCTCTCCTGCTGGCTCGTCGCTGGTGGTCGGCGTTGCCCGGCGCCGACGCCACGGACCGCGAGCATCGCTGTGATTCAGGACCGAACGGTAACCCGAGCCTGCCTACCCGGCCAAACCTGGGAGACAATGCACGCGTGAGCGAACGCAGTGAGCGAACGATGGGCGTCGGTCGTCCGCGGCGGCGCCGCGGACGTGCGTCCCGCAGCGCCGAGCGGAGGGGCGCGTGAGCGAACGGATCAGGGTCGTCATCGCAAAGCCGGGCCTGGACGGGCATGACCGCGGCGCCAAGGTCGTCGCCCGCGCACTGCGTGACGCCGGTATGGAGGTCATCTACACCGGGCTGCACCAGACGCCCGAGCAGATCGTGCAGACCGTAATCCAGGAGGATGCCGACGCTGTCGGGCTCTCCGTTCTCTCCGGCGCTCACATGACCCTGTTCGCCCGGCTGATGGACCTGCTGCGTGACCACGGCGTCACCGATGTCGTCGTCTTCGGCGGCGGCATCATCCCGGAAGCCGACATTCCCCAGCTCCTGAAGATGGGCGTTGCCACGGTGTTCACCCCTGGTACCTCGATGGAGCGGATCGTCGACTGGGTGCGTGAGAACGTGGGTGAATCCGGTCTCAGCGGCGCGCGGCAAGACGACCTGCGGGCATAGGCTCAGCGACCGACATCCGGCACTCAACGAAACGGACGACGCCAGCGTGGATCTGTTCGAGTACCAGGCCAAACAGCTGTTCGACAAGTACAGCGTGCCGGTCGCCCTCGGCGAGGTCGCGACGACACCGCAGCAGGCGGTCGACGTGGCGAGACGAATCGGTGGGATCACCGTCGTCAAGGCGCAGGTGAAAACCGGCGGCCGCGGCAAGGCAGGCGGTGTCAAGGTGGCGAAGTCGCCGGAGGAAGCGGGGGAGATCGCGCAACAGATCCTCGGCATGGACATCAAAGGCCACACAGTGCACCGGGTGCTGATCGACCCGGGCGCGCAGATCGAGCAGGAATACTACGTGTCCTTCCTGCTTGACCGGGCCAACCGCACGTATCTCGCGATGGCCTCCTACGAAGGCGGCATGGAGATCGAGCAGCTCGCGGTCGAGCGACCCGAGGCGCTGGCCAGGGTGCCGATCGGCGCGCTCGACGGCGTCGACGCCGCCAAGGCTCGCGAGATCGCCGCGGCGGCGAAATTCCCGCCGGAGGTCGCCGCCCAGGTCGCCGACGTGCTGGTGACGCTGTGGCAGGCGTTCGTCGGTTCGGACGCGACGCTGGTCGAGGTGAATCCGCTGGCCAAGTTGGCGGATGGGTCGATCAAGGCGCTGGACGGCAAGGTGACGCTCGACGACAACGCCAACTTCCGGCAGCCGGGCAACGTGGACTACGTCGACGTCGAGTCGACCGATCCGCGGGAGCAGAAGGCCAAAGAGAAGCACCTCAACTACGTCAAGCTCGACGGTGAGGTCGGCGTCATCGGCAACGGCGCGGGGCTGGTGATGTCGACCCTGGACGTCGTGGCGTATGCGGGCGAACGACATGGCGGCGTCAAGCCTGCGAACTTCCTGGACATCGGCGGCGGCGCGAGTGCCGAAGTGATGGCCAACGGCCTGGACATCATCCTGACCGACCCGGCGGTGCGGTCGGTGTTCGTGAACGTCTTCGGCGGCATCACGGCCTGCGACGAGGTGGCCAACGGCATCGTCACTGCGCTGTCGATGCTCGGCGAGGAGGGCAACAGCAAGCCGCTGGTGGTCCGCCTCGACGGCAACAACGTCGCCGAGGGGCGGCGCATCCTGACCGAGTCCGCCCACCCGTTGGTCACCCTGACCGACACGATGGACGGTGCGGCCGACAAGGCCGCCGAACTGGCTGGGGCCTGACGTGGCAATCTTCCTCGATGACGCCTCCAGGATCATCGTCCAGGGCATGACGGGCTCGGAGGGCACCAAGCACACCAAGCGCATGCTGGCATCGGGCACCCGGATCGTGGGCGGCGTCAATGCCCGCAAGGCCGGGACGAAGGTCGACTACGACGGCACGGTGCTACCGGTGTTCGGGACGGTGGCTGAGGCCATGAGCGAGACGGGGGCGAACGTCTCGGTGCTGTTCGTCCCGCCGGCGTTTGCCAAGGATGCCGTGATGGAGGCGATAGACGCGCAGCTGCCGCTCGCCGTGGTGATCACCGAAGGCATTCCGGTCCACGACAGCGCCTACTTCTGGGCATATGCACAAGGAAAGGCGACCCGGATCGTCGGGCCCAACTGTCCAGGAGTGATCAGCCCCGGCAAGTCGAACGCGGGCATCATCCCAGCCGACATCACCGGGCCAGGTCGCATCGGCCTGGTCTCCAAATCCGGCACGCTCACGTACCAGATGATGTACGAGCTGCGCGACATCGGCTTCTCCACCGCGATCGGCATCGGCGGCGACCCGGTCATCGGCACCACCCACATCGACGCCCTCGAGGCGTTCGAGACCGACCCGGAGACCGACGCGGTAGTGATGATCGGCGAGATCGGCGGCGACGCCGAGGAACGGGCGGCGGACTTCATCCAGCAGCATGTCACCAAGCCTGTCGTGGGATACGTGGCCGGCTTCACGGCGCCGGAGGGCAAGACGATGGGGCACGCCGGCGCGATCGTCTCGGGCTCGTCCGGCACGGCGCAGGCGAAGAAGGAAGCGTTAGAGGTCGCCGGTGTGCGGGTGGGCAAGACCCCGAGCGAGACTGCTCGGGTCATGCGGGAGCTGCTGACCTAGCTATAGCTAGCTCCGCGGTGGCGGTGAGCTAATCCAGGCCCAGCACTGCCTGCAGTGCGGAGTCGACGGCCTGCAGCTCGGAGGGCTCCAGCCGGCCCGCGAACTCGCCGAGGCGTGCTTGTGGGTCGATCACGGTCAGCTGTTCGACCATGACCCGGGTCTTGGCGCCGCTTATCTCGATCTCCGGTCGAAAAGACGCCGCCCGCCGCCCGGTGGAGGTCGGCGCGATGATCCACGTGGACAGCGGCAGGTCGTCGGACTGCACCACGACGGCGTAGCGTGCCCCGGCTTGCTCGTGGCCCCGGACATCCTTGGGGGCTTTGAGCCTGTAGAGGTCACCACGCACGGATTGCGTCCATCTCCGCCGCCAATGCCCGCGAGGCGGCCACGTCCTCGGGGTCGTTGCACAGCTGCGCCGCCTCGGACCTCAGCCGGGCCCGGCGGTGCGCGCGCTCGGCCTCCAGGATCGCCGCGCGTGCCGCCTCGGAGCGAGATTGCCCTTCGCGAGTCAGCGCCGCGAGCGCGCGCTCGACCTCCGGGTCGGTGCGAATCGTAAGCGTCGTCATACAACGGAGTGTATTACACATCGCAGTCGCGAGTTGCTTCTGCGGGCGCGATGCAGCGCAGGGATAGCAGTAAATTGTCCCTTATGGACTGAGACGCGCGGCATAGTTGGGCGCAGAGTTGTTTCTCAGCGACGGGTCTTGCCGCTAGCTTTCCCCCGTCGGCCCATCGTGGACCGTTGGCCCGTGTGGCCCATGTAGGGGGGAATGGTCTCATGACGAGCAGCATGCCTGGCGATCCGCGATTCGATCCGCCGCAGGTACCCCAACCGCCCGCTGCGCCGCCGCCGCCCACGTCGCACGCCTACAGTCGGCCCACCTCTGGGACCTCGTTCGATCCGAAGACCGTGAATCCGATGGATTGGGGAATCCTGGCCTGTGGGTTCCTGGCCCTGATCTTCTCGTTCTTCGGCTACTACACAGCCAGTGTCGGACCCTTCAGTGTCAGCGAGAGCGCCTGGCATGGATTCTTCGGCTGGTTCGCCGCACTCGTCGCATTGCTCGCAGCGGCGTCGCTCGCGGTGCCGATCTTCGCGCCGGACGTCAGGTTGCCATTCCCGCCGCGGCTCATCGCGTTGGCCGGATTTGCCCTGGCGCTGGTCTGCATCATCATCGCCGCGTTCGTCACTCCGGGAGTTGGCGGCGGTGTTAGCGGGGTGAGCTTCGGGCGAGGCGTCGGTTTCTGGCTCAGCTTGATCGTCATCGTCGCCGGTGGGGTCCTGTCGTACGTGCGGCTGAAGGCCACCGGCGGCAAGTTGCCCTGGGAGAAGTAGCCGATTACCTGACGTGCGCCCCGTTCCTCGGAAATTTCGCCCGCTGATTCCTCGGCGTGTTGTTCTCAGCGGGCTCACGGCCCGCTAGCTTTTGACCCGGCGGTCCATCGCGGGCCGTCGGTCCCTCGGGGCCATGACTCGGGAGTACAGCATGACGGTCAATCCGCCGCCTGGTGAACCACCGCCACAGCCTCCATACAATCCGCCGCCACAGCCTCCAGCGCCGCCGCCTGCGGCACCCCAGCCGCCCTACACACCGCCCCCGGTATCCCAACCGCCGGCCGCTCCGTACGTCCCGCCGGCCGCGCCACCACCGCCCGGCTACCCCCCGCCTGGGTCGCAGGGCCAGTGGCCCGCCCAGCCGCCAGCTGCACCGCCCGGCTACGGTCAGCAGCCGTACGGTCAGCAGCCGTACGGCCAGCAGCCCTTTGCTCAGCAGCCGTATGGCGCCCCTGGAGCGCCGCCACCGGGGCCGGCGCGTCCGGGGTTCGACCCGAAGGCGGTCAATCCACTCGACTGGGCCATCCTTGGCTGCGGCTTCCTGGCCTTGATCTTCTCCTTCTTCAGCTACTACACCGCGTCGGTGCACGGCTTCGCGTCCGTTAGTGGCAGCGCCGGCGCGTGGCACGGCTTCTTCGGCTGGTTCGCCGCACTGCTTGCCCTAGTGTCGGCCAGTGTGCTCGCCGTAGCGCTGTTCGTGCCGGACGTGCGCATCC
The DNA here is from genome assembly GCA_963839175.1 of uncultured Actinomycetota bacterium. Classification (GTDB taxonomy): domain Bacteria; phylum Actinomycetota; class Actinomycetes; order Mycobacteriales; family Jatrophihabitantaceae; genus CAWIUB01. The sequence continues at coordinate 51,230 of CAWIUB010000045.1, read as the reverse complement.
CGTATTCGGTGCGGCTGCTGTGTTTGGCTGGCTTCGCACTGGCCACGGTCTGTGTGCTGCTGGCGTGGATCGTCACTCCCGGCAGCGTCGGGGGTGGGGTCCGCGGCATCGACACTGGTCGGGGAGTCGGGTTCTATCTGAGCCTGATCGTCATCGTCGCTGGGCTCGTGCTGTCGTTCCTGCGGCTGCGGGCCACGGGCGGCAAGCTGCCATGGGAGGCCAAGCCGTAGTCAGTCGGTGAGTGCGCCGACCGTAGGTCCAGGCGCTTCCGAAAGACACCCATGCGAGGGCGAGGGGCAGGAGAGGGCCGATGACCGGATACGGGCCGCCGTCCGCCTATTCCAGCGCGCCACCGCCGCGTCCGGCGGCGAACACCGGCTCGACCGCGCCGGTGTTCGACCTGATCGGCATCGTGCTCGGCGTCCTGTCGATCGTGTGGGGCTTCCTCGACTGGTACGGGTCGAGCGGCAGCTTCACCTACAAGGGCTTCGCCACGACGGGCGCCGGGGCGATCGGCCTGTCAGTGCTCGCGGCCGCGGCAGCGGCCTTTGCGCTCCTGGACCGCGAGGCAAGGGGCACGATCGTGCCCGCGGCGGCCTCGGTCGCGGCCGTGCTCGTGACGGCGGGTCTGCTCGTCGGCAAGCCGTCGGGCGAGGACGCCAAGGTCGGGCTGATCCTCGAGCTGGTCACTGCGCTGTTCCAGGCGGTGATGTTCGTGCTCGGCTGGCTGCAGGCCAAAGGCAAGATCATGCAGCATCCGGTGAACGCGCCATACCCCGCACCGCCCTGGGCCGCCGCGCCGTACAACTACCCGGCCCACGCAGCCGACCTGCCGTCGCAGCCCCTGCCGTTCGTGCCGCCGTATCCCGGCGCCGGGGGGTATCCGCCTCGTCCGCCGTATCAGCCCTACCCACCCGCGGTCTACCCTCAGCCGACATCGCCTCCTGCGCCGAGCCATCAGCCGGAGCAGCAGCAGACCCCCAACGAGCCGCCTTACCCGCCGGGCCAGCCGGACATTCGCTCGTCCTACCCGCCACCGCCTGGCGAACAAACGCCGCCGGACCAGCCGGGCTATCCGCCGCGCGCTGGCCCGTACGGCGGCTGACGATCATCACGTCCCGGCGAGCCTGCCAAAGATCGCGCCCGCCGTTTGTCAGCCTGGGCTGGTGACCCGCCCGAAGGACGCCGCCGACGACCTCATGCGCGGCGTCCCTGACGTGGTGGGTCGCTCGGTATGGATGAGCGCGGTGTGGACGGGCGGGGCGGCAGCAGCGCTCGGGGCCACCTTCGGAATGTGCGTCGCCCTCATCTGTTGGCTACCGGACGCCGGCGTCTCGGGCCATCCGGTGTCCGCGATCCGGGCTGGCCTGCTTGGCTTCCTCGCGGCACACCACGGTGGCGTGATCATCGACGAGGTGCCGGTGGGGTTCGTGCCCCTGCTCGCGACGATCGTCATAGCCGCGATCGCCTGGCGTGCCGGGGCGGTGCTCGGCGAGGTCGCAGCACGCCGCGGCGAGACCCGAGGCCGTCACCTGTGCCTCGCTCTGGTCGTGCAAGCCGCGAGCTACGCAGACGCGTGCGCGTTCCTCGCGACGGTTGCCACGCTGGGGACGTCAACCGCCTCGCCCGTGCGAGCGGGCGTCGCGGGCTTCGTGCTGTTCGGGACGACGTCAGGTGTCTCCTTGTGCCGTTCGCCGCTGCTGGCCCGCTGGTGGCGGGCCCGGCTGGCGGACTCGGTCGTCAACGGCGCACGGGCCGGCGCGGCGGCGGTCGCCGTGCTGGTTGGGTCGGGCGCGCTGCTGGTCGCCGGGTCCCTGGCGATGCATGCCGACCGGGTCATGCGGCTGTCCAGTCTGGTGGGCGGCGGCCTGTCGGGAACCTCAATCCTGGTGGTCGGGGCGCTGTCGGCGCCCAACGCCGTCGTCGCCGGCACCGCCTACCTGAGCGGGGCCGGATTCGCGATCGGTGCCGGCACGATCGTGAGCCCGTTCTCCCGCACACACGGCACGCTGCCCGCGTTTCCGGTGCTCGGTGCCGTGCCGACCGGCCCGGCGAACCCGGTCGTGCTGAGCTACCTGGCGGCCACTCTGGTAGGCGCCGGTCTGATGGTCGCGCGGCTACTCGCGCACCACCGGCCCGCAGACGGCATCCGGGCGCTTGCGGCAGCGGCCGCCGCCGCAGGGATCACGATGGCGGGGCTGTGCTGGCTCGCCGGCGGAGCGCTCGGCACCGGCCGGCTGCGCACGGTGGGCGCGTCCCCGTGGCGGGTTGGCTGCCTGCTGGCCGGCGAGGTCGCAACGATCGCGTTCGTCCTGCTGTGCGGGTGGTGGTCGTGGCGGTGGCTGACCTCGCGGCTGGCGCGCGCCGCGAGCGGCGATTTCGACGACGCGCGGGCACTTGCGAGGATCGAGCGCTAGTGTCGTGCGCCAGTAGTCCGTTGCATATGTCGTAGAATCGGGTATGCCGCGATCTGGACGCCCGAAGGCCGTGCTGGAGCTGACCGGTCAGGAGCGTGATCAGTTGCAGCGGTGGGCGCGGCGGCGTAGTTCGGCGCAGGCGTTGGCGCTGCGGTCACGGATCGTGCTGGCGTGTGCGTCGGGGTTGAGCAACAAGGACGTGGCGGGGCGCGAGGGAGTCTCGCAGCCGACGGTGGGCAAGTGGCGGGCCCGGTTCGTTGAGCTGCGGTTGGATGGGCTGAGCGACGATCCGCGTCCGGGGCGGCCGCCGTCGATCACTGCCGAGCAGGTCGAGGACGTCGTGGTGGCCACGTTGGAGTCGGCGCCGCCGAATGCGACGCACTGGTCACGGGCGAAGATGGCGCAGCGCAGTGGGCTGTCGAAGTCCAGCATCGGGCGGATCTGGCGGGCCTTCGAGCTCAAGCCGCATCGCGCCGAGACGTTCAAGCTCAGCAACGACCCGTTGTTCGTGGACAAGGTCTTCGACGTCATCGGTCTGTACCTGAATCCGCCCGAGGCTGCGGTGGTGCTGTGCGTGGATGAGAAGTCCCAAGTGCAGGCTCTGGCGCGTTCGCAGCCGGCGTTCCCGATGATGCCGGGCATGCCGGAGAAGCGCACCCACGACTACGTCCGGCACGGCACGACCAGCCTGTTCGCCGCGTTCAACACCGCCGACGGCAGCGTGATCAGTTCGATGCACCGCCGCCACCGCACGATCGAGTTCAAGAAGTTCCTGACCAAGATCGACACCGAGGTGCCCGATCATCTGGACGTGCATCTGGTCTGCGACAACTACGGCACCCACAAGAGCCCGGCGATCATCAACTGGTTGGCGACCCACCCGCGTTTCCACATGCACTACACGCCGACCTACTCCAGCTGGATCAACCAGGTCGAACGCTGGTTCGCCTACCTCACCGACGATCTACTCCGCCGCAGCGATCACCGCAGCGTCCAGGCGCTCGAAGCCGACATCCGCGCTTGGGTCCTGGCTTGGAACGACAACCCGCGACCCTTCCTCTGGACCAAGACCGCCGAACAGATCCTCGACTCACTCGGGCGACTTCTAAAACGAATCAAAGGCGCAGGACACTAGGTCCTGGGCCGGTACTGTCGGGCATCATGCCGGCTCGCCTCGTCGTCCTCGCCTCGGGCAGCGGCACCACGTTGCAGGCGATTATCGACGCACCCGATCTTGGTGGGGAGATCGCCGCGGTTGGCGCGGACCGTCCTGACACAGCCGCCCTCGATCGCGCGGCGGCGGCGCGGATCGAGACGTTCGTGGTCCCCTTCGCCGACTATCCCTATCGAGCCGGCTGGAACCGTGCCTTCAGTGACGCCCTCGACAAGTACGACCCGGATCTCGTGGTGCTAGCCGGGTTCATGCGCATCTTCGACTCCGCCGTTGTCCGCCGCTTTCGGATGGTCAACACGCACCCCGCCCTGCTTCCGTCCTTCCCAGGTGCGCATGCGATCCGCGACGCACTCGCACATGGTGTGAAGGTCTCCGGCGCAACCGTTCACTGGGTGGACGAGGGCGTCGACACGGGCCCAATCTTGGCTCAGGTCGCTGTGCCCGTCGAGGACGGCGACGACGAGGACACTCTACGAGAGCGCATCCAGGCTGCTGAGAAGGTGCTCTATATCGACACGATTCGCCGACTCTGCAAGGAGACTCCCGTGCGATGAGCAAGATCGCGATCCGGCGCGCGTTGATCAGCGTGTACGACAAGACCGGCTTGGATGAGCTGGCCCGCGGCCTGCACGAGGCGGGCGTCGAGATCGTCTCGACGGGTTCGACCGCTGCCCGCATCCGGGACCTCGGTCTTCCGGTGACGCCGGTGCACGAGGTCACCGGCTTCCCGGAGATTCTGGGCGGCCGGGTCAAGACGTTGCACCCGCACATCCACGCCGGCTTGCTCGCCGACCAGGCCGATCCAGAGCATGTGGCGACGATCGAAGGGCTCGGCATCGCGCCTATCCAGCTGCTCGTCGCGAACCTGTACCCGTTCGTCGACACGGTGCGCTCCGGCGCGACACCGCAGCAGATAATCGAGCAGATCGACATCGGTGGGCCTGCGATGGTGCGGGCCAGCGCCAAGAATCATGGCTCGGTCGCGGTGGTCACCGAGCCCGTTCGTTATCAAGAGGTGCTGGCGGCGGTCCGGGGCGGCGGTTTCGACCTCGTTGCCCGGCAGCGGCTCGCCCTTCTCGCGTTCCGGTACACCGCCATGTACGACATCGCAGTTGCCAGTTGGCTCGGCAGCTTCGTCGCCCCGGACGACGACGGCAGCCGGTTCCCCGGTTGGGTCGCGGCGTCCTGGGAGCGGGCGGCGATCCTGCGCTACGGCGAGAACCCGCACCAGCGCGCGGCGCTGTACATCTCGCATGACAGCCCGCCTGGGCTGGCGCAGGCCGAGCAGCTGTTCGGCAAGGACATGAGCTACAACAACTACGTCGACGCAGATGCCGCCCGCCGCGCCGCGTACGACTTCGGCGAACCGTGCGTGGCGATCATCAAGCACACGAACCCCTGCGGCATTGCGGTCGGCTCCGACGTCGCCGAGGCGCACCGCAAGGCGCATGCCTGCGATCCGGTCAGCGCATACGGCGGTGTGATCGCGGCCAATCGCCCGGTCAGCGTGGCGATGGCTCGTCAGGTTGCGGAGGTGTTCACCGAGGTCGTCGTCGCGCCGGCGTACGAGGACGGGGCAGTGGAGGTGCTGAACGCGAAGAAGAACCTGCGGCTACTCGTTGCGGCACCGCGACCGGAGGGGCCGGGCATCGAGCTACGGCCGATCTCAGGCGGGCTGCTGATGCAGAGCGCCGACCGCATCGACGGCGCCGGAGACGATCCGGGCTCGTGGACGCTCGCGAGCGGCGATCCCGTCGATGACTCGACCCTGGGCGAGTTGGCCTTCGCCTGGCGGGCGGTGCGTGCGGTCAAGTCCAACGCGATCCTCTTGGCGGCACACGGCGCGACCGTCGGCATCGGCATGGGGCAGGTGAACCGCGTCGACTCGTGCCGGCTGGCCGTGGCCCGGGCGGGCGATCGGGCGAGCGGCGCAGTAGCAGCGTCAGACGCGTTCTTTCCCTTCGCCGATGGGCTGCAGGTGCTGCTCGACGCCGGCATCCGGGCGGTGGTCCAGCCTGGCGGCTCGGTCCGTGACGCGGACGTGATCACGGCGGCAGCCACCGCGGGCGTCCCGCTCTACCTGACCGGAACCCGGCACTTTGCGCACTGACTGGCAGGATGTGTCGAGTGAGTGAGCATCGCAGCGAGCGCAAGCGAGCAAGGAGCGGAGCCAACGGGCGATCTGCGGGGCCCCCGCGAAATCGTGTCAGCGATTTCGTGGGGTGCATGTGCGCTTGCGCGAAGAGCATGTGGAGCCAGTGAGTGAGCATCGCAGCGAGCGCAAGCGAGCAAGGAGCGGAGCCAACGGGCGATCTGCGGGGCCCCCGCGAAATCGTGTCAGCGATTTCGTGGGGTGCATGTGCGCTTGCGCGAAGAGCAGGTGGAGCCAGTGAGTGAGCATCGCAGCGAGCGCAAGCGAGCAAGGAGCGGAGCGAACGGGCGATCTGCGGGGCCCCGCGAAATCGTGTCAGCGATTTCGTGGGGTGCATGTGCGCTTGCGCGAAGAGCGGGTTGACATAGTGGGCGCGATCATCCTGGATGGCCGGGCGACGCTGGCGGCGATCAAGGCCGAGCTGAAGCAGCGGGTGGCTGCCCTGGCCGAACGGGGCGTGGTGCCCGGACTCGGCACCGTGCTGGTGGGCGACGATCCCGGCAGCATTTGGTACGTCAACGCTAAGCACCGCGACTGCGCCGAGGTCGGCATCGCCAGCATCCGTCGCGACCTCCCGGCTAGCAGCACGCAGGCCGAGGTCGAAGCTGTGATCGATGAACTGAACGCGGACCCCGCGTGCACCGGCTTCCTGGTGCAGCAGCCGACCGGACTGGACGAGTACGCGCTGCTGTCACGGGTCGACCCGGCTAAGGACGTCGACGGACTGCACCCGATCAACCTCGGTGCGCTCGTCCTCGGCCGGCCGGGCCCCGTGCCGTGCACTCCACTCGGTGTGACCGAACTGCTGCGCCGCTACGACGTGCCGATCGCTGCAGCCGACGTGGTGGTAATCGGCCGCGGCATCACGGTGGGCCGGCCGCTCGGCCTGCTGCTCACCCGGCGAAGTGAGAACGCCACCGTCACCATCTGCCACACGGGTACGCGCGACCTCACCGCGCACGTCCGCCGAGCCGATATCGTCGTGGCCGCCGCGGGCACGCCACGGCTGGTCAGCGCCGACATGGTGAAACCGGGCGCCGCCGTTCTGGACGTCGGCATCAGCCGCGTGGACGGCAAAATCGCGGGTGATGTCGCTTCCGACGTGGCCGAGGTGGCCGGCTACCTCAGCCCCAACCCGGGAGGCGTCGGCCCGATGACGCGAGCGATGCTGCTGCGCAACGTTATCGAAGCCGCCGAACGGGACGCGCGATCGAGGTGACCCTGCCGGCCATGGGTCTGCGCAAGACGCTCCGCACCGAGGCGCCGTTCGCCCTCGTGCTGGCGATCGCGATCGTCGGCATCGGCTCGGTGGTCGTCTCCTCGCAGCACTGGCTGCGCGGCGTGTTGATCGCCGCCAGCGCACTGCTCGTTGCCGGCGTGGCACGCTTCGTGCTACCGCCTCGTCGAGCGGGCTTGCTCGCTGTCCGTGGCCGGCTGTTCGACACCGCCTGCTATCTGGCGCTCGGTGGGTCGATCGTGCTGTTCGGGCTGCTGCTGCCGCGCTGAGGCGCGATCTGCCTCGCCGACGATGGGTTCCCTCGCCGTGGTCCGGCGGTAGATTCGCGGCATGACCGTCAACGTCACCATCACCGGCGCGGCCGGACAGATTGGCTACGCCCTGCTGTTTCGCGTGGCATCGGGACAACTGCTCGGGCCGAACGTGCCCATGCGCCTGCGCCTGCTGGAGATCACCCCGGCGCTGAAAGCCGCCGAAGGCACCGCGATGGAACTCGACGACTGCGCGTTCCCGTTGGTCGAGGGCATCGATATCACCGACGATCCGCGCACCGCGTTCGACCGAGTGAACGTGGCGCTGCTGGTCGGGGCACGGCCCCGGACGGCGGGCATGGAACGGGGTGACCTGCTCGGGGCCAACGGCGGAATCTTCCAGCCACAGGGGGAGGCGATCAACGCGGGCGCCGCGCCAGACGTGCGGGTGCTGGTGGTCGGCAACCCGGCCAACACCAACGCACTGATCGCCGCCTCGCACGCCCCGGATGTGCCGAAGGACCGGTTCACCGCCATGATGCGCCTGGACCACAACCGGGCGATCAGCCAGCTGGCCAAGAAGGCCGGAGTGCCCGTCGCGGAGATCAGCAACATGACGATCTGGGGCAACCACTCGGCGACCCAGTATCCCGACGTCTTCCACGCCCGGATCGGCGGCAAGCCCGCCGCAGAGATCCTCAACGACCAGACCTGGGTCGAGAACGAGTTCATCCCGACCGTGGCCAAGCGCGGCGCGGCGGTCATCGAGGCGCGGGGGGCATCGAGTGCGGCCTCGGCGGCCAACGCGGCGATCGATCACGTCCACGCCTGGGTCAACGGCACCGCCGAGGGCGACTGGGTGTCGGTCGGCCTGGTTTCCGACGGCTCCTACGGCATCCCCGAGGGCCTGATCGCGGGCTTCCCCGCGGTTTCGCGGGACGGTGCGTGGCAGGTCGTCCAAGGCCTCGAGCTTGACGAATTCTCCCGATCGCGCATCGACAGGTCGGTGGCCGAGCTGACCGAGGAACGCGAGGCCGTGCAAGCCCTCGGCCTGGTCTGACCGTCTTGGCCCCTGAGCAGGCGACACGCCGCCGCCGGCCCTGCTGGGGGGCCAAGTCCCGATGGGAGACGCCGATGTCCAAGATCAAGGTCGAGGGAACCGTCGTCGAGCTCGACGGCGACGAGATGACGCGCATCATCTGGCAGTTCATCAAGGACAAGCTGATCCTGCCGTACCTGGACGTCAACCTCGACTACTACGACCTGGGCATCGAGCACCGTGACGCCACCGACGACCAGGTCACGGTCGACGCGGCGAACGCGATCAAGCGGCACGGCGTCGGCGTCAAGTGCGCCACGATCACGCCGGACGAGGCCCGGGTCGCCGAATTCGGCCTCAAGCACATGTGGCGGTCGCCGAACGGCACGATCCGCAACATCCTCGGCGGGGTGATCTTCCGCGAGCCGATCGTGATGAGCAACGTCCCACGACTGGTGCCGAGCTGGACCAAGCCCATCGTCATCGGCCGCCACGCCTTCGGTGACCAGTACCGGGCGACGGACTTCGTGGTTCCCGGCGAAGGCAAGCTAACTGTCACGTTCACGCCGAAGGGCGGCGGCCAGCCGATGGAATTCGACGTCTTCGACTTCCCGGGCGGCGGCGTCGCGATGACCATGTACAACCTGGACGACTCGATCCGTGACTTCGCCCGCGCGTCGTTCCGTTATGGCCTGGAGCGCAAGTACCCGGTGTATCTGTCGACCAAGAACACCATCCTCAAGGCCTATGACGGGCGGTTCAAGGATCTGTTCGCCGAGGTGTTCGAGGCGGAGTTCCAGGCGCAGTTCGATGCGGCCGGGCTGACCTACGAGCACCGGCTGATCGACGACATGGTGGCCTCCGCGCTGAAATGGGAGGGCGGGTACGTCTGGGCCTGCAAGAACTACGACGGCGACGTGCAGTCCGACACGGTCGCCCAGGGCTTCGGCTCGCTTGGCCTGATGACCAGCGTGCTGATGACCCCGGACGGACGCACCGTCGAGGCCGAGGCGGCGCACGGTACCGTCACCCGGCACTATCGCGAGCACCAGAAGGGCAACCCCACCTCGACCAACCCGATCGCGTCGATCTTCGCCTGGACGCGAGCGCTGGAGCATCGCGGCAAGCTGGACGGCACGCCCGAGGTCAGCACGTTCGCCGAGACACTGGAGCGCGTGTGCGTCGAGACGGTGGAGAGCGGCCAGATGACTAAGGACCTGGCCTTGCTGATCAGCCCTGACACCCCGTGGCTGACGACGGAGGAGTTCCTGGCGGCTATCGACGGCAACCTGCAAAAGGCGGCCACCTAGAGCAGTATCGCCAGGTCCGCCACGCTCTGCTGGAAGATCGGATCGTCCGGATAGCCGGAATGTCCCAGCACCGCCGGATCGCTCGTGTCGCCCGCGGGGACGTCGAAGCGCGGGTCGATGAGCTTGCAGTCCGCCTGTGCGATCGGGCCGCCGGCTGCGCGACCGGTGCCTGGTGGACCCATTGCGACCGCGCCGCCGATGGGGTCGCTGTGCCGCCACAGGTTGCGCCAGCGCATGATCCCGTCGGCACCGAGCACCTCGGCCACCTGGTCGAGAATGCCCGCCCCGAGATAGGCCGGGAAATAGCGGGCGTAGAGGCGGCGCAGCACGCTGCCGTAGGACAGGAACGCCAGGCGAGGCAGCACGTGGTCCGGCTGGGCTCGTTGCCCGTCGCTCGCCTGCAGCTGCAGCAGCACGGCCGCCGAGATGACGGATCCCTGGCTATGCCCGGCCAGTACCACGGCGCCGGTCGGGTAGTCCGACGGGCCAGATCCCTCGACGTACCAGCGGATCCGGGTCGTCAGATCCGGGACGGACCGCTCGGCGTAGCAAGGCGCCGCCAGCGGATGGGCCGAGCGTGGCCAGAACGAGGCGAGATCCCATACGATGCCGACCAGCCGCCGGGTCTTCGGCACCCGGTAGGCGAGCGCGCCGAGGGTCACCAAGCCGAGCATCAGCAGCACCACCACGTACGCGCCGAAGGCTTGCAGGTAGGCCGCGGAGAATGCCTGGTCTGTGGGCAGCCAACCAGCGGCGCGACCGGTCAGCACGTCCGCGTGATGAGCGGCCGCGCTCGACCAGGGCCGCAGGAGCAGCAGCACGGTGACCGCAAGAGTCAGCAGCGTGCCGGGCAGTAACAGCAGCCCGGCGGCCGACCCGACGCCGTCGATCAGCCGCGCCCGCCAGAACGCGCGAAGGATCTGCTTCGCCCGCCCGGTCCCGGTAGACACCCCAGGATAGTCGTCTGCGAACTCGTGACCGGTCAGCGGCCGGCTGCCCGGGCGGACCAGCGCATACCGGACGGCGCCCATCGCCGCCGCAAAGACCGCGATGACCACGACGAACGCGCCGGACACCGCGAAGGTCAGCGATGCGTCCCGGATCGACTCGGGCACGTCGAACGCCGCCGCCACACTCGTCGCCTCCTGGAAGCTCGGCTTGACCGAACCGGTGTGCAGCCAGGCTCCTGCGTAGATGTAGGCACTGGCGGACAAGACAGCACCGGTGAACACGCCCAGCAGCGTGAGCACCAGCGTGCCGATGCCCCATACGCCCGGTCTCGGCCCGGCCGGCGCGGCGACCCGGCCGGCGCGCCGTAGGGAGAGGGCCACCACCATCAGCCCGACAACAAGGACGAGCTGCGCAGTGAAGAACCAGATCAACGTCCCGGCGTAGTGCGGCAGCCCCACGGCGGTGACCGGATGCGGGGGTCGGGTCCGGTGGGTGAACGACACGGCAGACGTGAGCAGCAAGACCGCCGTGGAGACCGTGATCCCGCCGAGCACGGCCCAGATCGCCCAGATGAGGCGGCTGACCCACGGCACGTTCGGCCCACGCCCGTACACGGAGGATCGGCTGAGCAGCGTGACAGCGCAGCCGGCCGCCCCGGCCGCCACCAGCAGCATCACCACCCGCCACCACGACTCGATCGGCCAGGCCACCGCGGCGAGCACCACCGCCAGCCCGGCCTGCAGGTGCAGGTGACGCAGCCGCCGCACCAGATCCTCCCCACGCCACATCCATGCCGAGTCCAGCCGCGGCTCCGTGGCCCGTGGGTTGTCGTCGCGGCGGGCTTGGTCGCTGACCGCCTCATACCGGGCGATAGTCCGTCCGCTGATGAGCGCGAGTGCGGCCAGGACGAGCAGTGGGACGAGCGCCCCGACGGCCAGCCGAGGGCCGGTCGCCAGCTCGCTGACCCGGCCGATCAGCCAGCCCGGCGAGCCGGCCGCGCACGGCCGGGATGGGTCCGCGCACTGCCAGCCCAGCAGGTCCAGCCCGATGCCGCAGAAGGCAACGACCAGGGTCATTGTCAGCGACAGGGCGAGCAACCGGCTCAGGTACCACAGCCACCACACGAGCCGGGCCGACCCACGTGTCGGGCCGCCGGGCGGGTCGCCGGGGCGCAGCCGCGGGGCCACGTTGATCAGCGTGAACGGCAGGAGCACCAGCCAGAGCGCCCGGCCGGGCGAACCCGAGGTGAGCCCGCCCCACACATACCCCTCAAGTGGCGGCCCATCGCGCCCGGGGACCGCGTCCGTGCGCTCGGAGGCTAGGCGCGGACGGTAGAAGCCGGCGATCCCGTCGCCGGCCACCCGGGTGACCAGCGGCCGGTCGAGCAGGTCCTGGGGTGGTGTGCCCGACACGCCATGCACGCGCAGCTCGACCACTCGTGACACGTCCACGGGTCCACCTCCACGGTGTCGGCAGACTAGCGTCACGAGCGCCCTCCGGTCCGTAGACTCGGCGCCGTGAGTGGCCATACCACGACGGCGGGGTAGCGCCCAGCCATGAGTTCCACTCTGCTCAACATCACGATCGTCCTGGCGCTGATCCTGGTCGAGGCACTGTTCGTCGCGTCAGAGATCGCGTTGGTCTCGCTGCGCGACGGACAGGTGCGCGCGATGGCCGAGGGCAGTCGGCGCGGCGCGGCCGTCGCCCGGCTGACCGCTGACCCGAACCGGTTCCTCGCCACCGTCCAGATCGGAGTAACGCTGACGTCGCTACTGTCCAGCGCGTTCGGCGCCGTTACCTTGTCGCATCAGGCCAAGAACGCCTTGGTCGACGCCGGGATGGCCGAGGGACCGGCCGGCGTGATCGGGTTCATCGGGGTCACCGTGCTGATCTCGTTCGTCACGCTGGTCGTCGGCGAGCTGGTGCCCAAACGGCTGGCGCTGCAACGCTCCGAGGGCACCGCTCGCGTGTTCAGCCCCACGCTGGACCGGCTCGCGACGCTCGCGCGTCCCGTCATCTGGCTGCTCTCGCGGTGCACGAACGGTCTCGTCCGGGTGCTCGGCGGCGACCCCGACACTGGCCGGGAAGCCATCAGCCAGGAGGAGCTGCGCGGCCTGGTCGCGGCGCACGAGTCGCTGTCGAGCGACGAGCGCCGGCTGATCGACGAGGTGTTCGCGGCCGGGGAGCGTTCGGTAAGCGAGGTGATGGTGCCGCGAACCGAGGTCGACTTCCTGGAGGCGACGATGACCGTGGCCCGGGCGGCGAAGGTCACGGGAGAGTCGCCGCACTCCCGTTACCCGGTGGTCGGGCGGGGACCGGACGACGTCGTGGGCTTCGTGCACATCCGCGATCTGCTGCTCGGCGGCGGCCACGCCGACCGTGGTCGGACGGTCGGTGACCTGGTCCGCGAGATCAAGCGGCTGCCCGGGTCGAAGAACGTGTTGTCGGCGCTGTCCGAGATGCGTCGCGAGGGCCTGCACGTGGCGGTCGTGGTCGACGAGTACGGCGGCACCGACGGCATCGTGACGCTCGAGGACCTGATCGAGGAGGTCATCGGGGAAATCCGCGACGAGTACGACGAGGCCGCAGCCGGGCCCCGCCGGCTGATCGACGGCGCGGTCGAGGTGGACGGCCTGGTCAACTTGGATGAGCTGGCCGAGTTCACCGGCCTGGAGCTGCCCGACGGCCCGTACGAGACGGCTGCCGGATACGTCATGTCCGCACTGGGCCGACTGCCCGCGGTCGGCGATGGCGTCGACTATGCGGGCTATCAGCTCACGGTGACGGCGGTGGATGGACGCCGGGCGGCGCGGGTGCGCGTGACGCCGCCACCGCTGGGCGAGCCGCAGATGGCGACCCCGGATTGACGCGGCTGCCAGAATCGGATCTCATGTCCGCTCCCGCGTCCGCTGGCAGGCAGCCCCGGGTGCTGTCGGGCATCCAGCCGACGGCGTCGTCCTTCCATCTCGGCAACTACCTGGGGGCGCTGAAGCATTGGGTCGCGTTACAGGACACGCACCAGGCGTTCTACTGCGTGGTCGACCTGCACGCGATCACGCTCGACCCGCCATCACCAGCGCAGCTGCGCGAACGCACCCGGGTCTCGGCGGCCCAGCTGTTCGCGTCCGGGCTCGATCCCGCGCGGTGCGCGCTGTTCGTGCAGAGCCAAGTGCCCGAGCACACCCAGCTGTGCTGGGTGCTCGAGTGCCTGGCCGGGTTCGGCGAGGCGAGCCGCATGACGCAGTTCAAGGACAAGTCGTCGCGTTCCGGTGCCGACCACTACTCGGTGGGGCTGTTCACCTACCCGGTGTTGCAGGCCGCCGACATCCTGCTCTACCAGGCCGACGTCGTGCCGGTCGGCGAGGACCAGCGTCAGCACCTCGAGCTCACCCGTGACCTCGCACAGCGTTTCAACAGCCGCTACGGTGCGACGTTCACCGTGCCGGCGCCGTTCATCCCGAAAGAGACCGCCAAGATCCTTGACCTGCAGGATCCATCGGCCAAGATGAGCAAGTCACTCGGGGACGTGGGCACGCTGAACCTGCTCGACGACCCGGCGGTGCTCACAAGGAAGATCAAGCGCGCCGTCACCGACACTGGCACCGAGGTCCGCTACGACCCGCACGGCAAACCGGGCGTCTCGAATCTGCTGACGATCTTGGCCGCGGTCACCGACGACACGCCTGAGGGCGCTGCCGCGGCGTTCGCGGGGCAAGGTTACGGGGCGCTGAAGAAGGCGACCGCTGACGCCGTCGTCGCGTTCGCGCAGTCGTTCGGCAATCGAACGAAACAGCTGCTCGCCGACCCGGCAGAGCTGGACCGGCTGCTCGCCGGCGGGGCGGATCGAGCGCGGGCCGCGGCGGCGCCGACGCTCGCCGCTGCCTACGAGAACGTGGGTTTCCTGCCCCGTGTCGATCAGGTTCTCCCCGGAAATGTGCGCTCAGCGCAGGGCACAGCGCACAATCCCGGGGAAAGGCGCGGCAGGGCGGCTGGATCGTGAGTCGGGAACGCGTGGTGCTCGGGGTGGCCATCGCCGTTCCCGAGCCACATGCCACCGTCCTGTCCGGGTGGCGCCGGCGCGCGGGCGACCCGCAGGCGGACCTGATCTGGCCGCACGTCACGCTGCTGCCACCGACGCCCGTCGACGTGGACGAACTGGACGAGATCGACAAGCACCTGGCCGAGGCGGCCGCCGACAGCGAGCCGTTCGTCATGCACCTGTACGGCACCGGCACCTTCCGGCCCGTCTCGCCGGTGGTCTTCATTCAGGTCGCGCGGGGTGTCGCCAACTGTGAGGTGCTAGAGAAGGCCATTCGCAGCGGGCCACTCGACCGCGAACTCGAGTTCCCGTACCACCCGCACGTGACCGTGGCGCAGGACGTCCCAGTCGAGGCACTCGACGTCGTCTACGACGGGCTGTCCGGCTTCGTGGCGCGGTTCACTGTCGAGACGTTCCAGTGCTTTGCACGCGACCGGGCGGGCGCCTGGCAGACCCGTCGCGAGTTCCCGCTGGGCAGCTGATGCAGCCAGCCCCCGTCGTCGGCCGCATCCGCGAGGCGGTGTCGCGTCGCTGGCGGGAGGCGAACGACCGGCACGCCTGGCTTCGGCACGTGGTGGTGGCCTGGGCCCGCTTCCAGACCAACCACGGAGGACAGTTCGCGGCGGCCATCACCTACTTCAGCTTCTTGTCGCTGATCCCGCTCGTCCTGCTCGCGGTCTCGATCGGCGGCTTCGTGCTGGCCGGGAACCCGGATCAGCTGCAGAGCCTGCTCGACCACGTCACCTCGACCCTGCCGGGCAGCTTCGGCGACACCCTCAAGGATTCGATCAACACGGCGATCGCCAATCGCACCAGTGTCGGGGTGATCGGCCTGGCGGGCCTTCTGCTCACCGGCCTCGGCTGGATCGCCAACCTGCGGGCGGCGAGCAACGCGGTCTGGGGGGTAGAGCCGACCAAAGGCAGACTGGTCAAGACCAAGCTGGGCGACCTGATCGCGCTGGTGGGGCTAGGGATCGGCTCGCTGATCTCCATCGGACTCACCGTCGGTGGCACGGCACTGGCCGGCCGCGCCCTCGGCGCGCTGGGCATCGACTTCGCCGGAGCGGGGACACTCACCGCGGTGCTGGGGGTCGTCCTGGCGCTGGCCGGCGACATCGTGATCTTCTGGTGGCTATTGGTGCGCCTGCCGCGGGTCACGGTGCCCCGGGGCGTCCTGCTGCGCGGCGCGCTGCTCGCGTCAGTCGGCTTCGAGGTGCTCAAGCTCATGGGCACCTGGTACATCGCGCAGGTCAACAAGAGCCCAGCGGCTGGCGTCTTCGGCAGCGTGATCGGCATCCTCGTCTGGTTGTACCTGGTGGCCCGGTACCTGCTGTTCTGCGCAGCGTGGACGGCCACCGCGCTGCCTGCGCCACAGCCACTCACGCCCGGCCTCGTCCCGCCGCAGGGCCCAGCTGGCCAACCGCGGCCGCCGGCGATCTCGCCCACGGCGGTGGCGGCGTCATTGGTAGGGACGGGCGTGGCGATTGGCGCGGCCGCCGTTGCCTGGCTGACCACCCGGCGGCGACGTGGCTGACTTCGTCGGGGCGGTCGACCAGGGGACGACCAGCACCCGATTCCTGATCTTCGATCACGGTGGCACCGAGATCGGCAGGCATCAACTCGAGCACGAGCAGATCCTGCCGCGGGCCGGGTGGGTCGAGCACAACCCGATCGAGATCTGGGAACGCACCAGCGCGGTGATCCAGACCGCGCTCAACCGCGCCGGGCTGGCCGCCACCGACCTGGCAGCGCTCGGCATCACGAATCAGCGTGAGACCACCGTCGTCTGGAACAAGTCCACCGGGCGCCCTTACTGCAACGCGATCGTCTGGCAGGACACCCGCACCGCTGCCATCGCGCACGCGCTGGAGCAGGACGGCCGCGGTGACGTGATCCGGCACAAGGCCGGCCTGCCGCCCGCCACCTACTTCTCCGGCGGCAAGCTGCAGTGGATCCTGCGCAACGTCGACGGTGTTCGGGCGGATGCAGATCGGGGCGCGGCGCTGTTCGGCACGATCGACAGCTGGCTGACATGGAACCTGACCGGTGGTGCGCGCGGCGGCGTCCATGTCACGGACGTCACCAACGCCAGCCGGACCATGCTGATGAACCTCGAGACGCTGGACTGGGAGGACGAGCTGCTCGGCTTCCTCGAGATCCCTGCCGCCATGCTGCCGGCGATCCGCCCATCGGCAGACCCCTCTTCATTCGGGCGGTTGACGCATCCGGGCGTGGTCGCCGGTGTGCCGCTCACCGGCATCCTCGGCGACCAGCACGCGGCCGTCGTCGGACAGGCCTGTTTTCAGCCTGGCGAGGCGAAGAACACCTACGGCACTGGCAATTTCCTGCTGCTCAACACGGGTGAGGAGCTGGTGCGCAGCACCCACGGCCTGCTGACCACGGTGGCGTACCAGTTCGGTGCGGCTCGCCCGGTCTATGCGCTGGAGGGTTCGATCGCCGTCACCGGGTCGGCGGTGCAGTGGCTGCGCGACCAGCTCGGCATCATCTCGGGCGCCGGGCAGGTCGAGACGCTCGCCCGGCAGGTCGACGACAACGGCGGGATCTACTTCGTGCCGGCGTTCTCCGGGCTGTTCGCGCCGTACTGGCGCAGCGACGCCCGCGGGGCGATCGTCGGGCTGTCGCGGTTCAACACCAAGGCGCACCTGGCACGTGCGACGCTGGAGGCGATCTGCTATCAGACCCGTGACGTCGCCGAGGCAATGACCCGGGACGCGGGCCTGCGGCTGGACGTGCTGCGCGTCGACGGCGGAGTGACCGCTAACGAGCTGTGCATGCAGCTGCAGGCCGACATCCTGGGCGTGCCGGTCAGCCGTCCGGTGGTCGCGGAGACGACCGCGCTGGGCGCGGCGTACGCAGCGGGGCTCGCCGTCGGCTTCTGGTCGGGCCCCGACGAGCTGCGCGCCAATTGGCGGGAGGGCCGCCGTTGGACGCCGGAATGGGACGAGGCGACACGGGCGCGGGGGTATGCCGGCTGGCAGAAAGCCGTGCAGCGCACACTGGACTGGGTCGACATCTCCTGAAAGGAACGAGCCGTGCTAGGTGCTGCCTTGTCGCCGCAGGCACGCGCCGAGGCGGTGGCCCAGATGGCGGGCCCGGAGGAGCTGGACGTCCTGGTCGTGGGCGGCGGCGTCGTCGGCGCCGGGGCGGCCCTGGATGCCGTCACGCGCGGGTTGTCGACCGCGATCGTCGATCAGCGCGACTGGGCTAGCGGCACCTCGAGCCGGTCCAGCAAGCTGATCCACGGCGGCATTCGGTACCTGGAGATGCTCGACTTCGGGCTGGTGCGTGAGGCGGTGCGCGAGCGTGGCCTGCTGCTGCAGCGCCTGGCGCCGCACCTCGTGCGCCCGGTGTCGTTCCTGTACCCACTGCAGCATCACCTGTGGGAGCGCCCGTACGTCGGCGCCGGCGTCATGCTTTATGACGCCATGAGCTCGGTGAGCGACGAGTCCCGAGGGCTGCCGCACCACCGCCACCTGAGCCGTCGTCGGGCGCTGCGGGAGGCGCCCTGCCTGAAGAAGTCCGCGCTGACCGGCGCCGTGCAGTACTGGGACGCTCAGGTCGACGACGCGCGGCACACCATGATGCTGGTGCGCACGGCGGTGGGCTACGGGGCCCTCGCCGCCAACCGAATGCCGGTCACCGGTTTCGAACGGCAGGGCGAACGCGTCACCGGCGCGCGGATGGTCGACCTGGAAACCGGGCGCGAGCTGTCGGTACGGGCCAAGCAGGTCATCAACGCGACCGGTGTCTGGACCGACGACACCCAGAGCCTGGCCGACACCCGCGGGCAGATCCACGTGCGAGCGTCCAAAGGCATCCATCTGGTGGTGCCGCGCGACCGGCTGCAGTCCTCGACGGGCGTGATCCTGCGCACCGAGAGGTCCGTGCTGCTGGTGATCCCCTGGGGGCGGCACTGGATCCTCGGCACGACCGACACCGAGTGGGCGCTGGACAAGGCTCACCCGGCGGCCAGTTCACGCGACATCGACTACCTGCTCGACCACGCGAACGAGGTGCTCGCCTCGCCACTGACCCGCGAGGACGTCGAGGGCGTGTACGCGGGGTTGCGGCCGCTGCTGCACGGCGAGTCGGACGACACGTCCGAGCTGTCGCGCGAGCATGTCGTCAACCACCCGGTACCGGGTCTCGTGGTGGTCGCGGGCGGCAAGTACACCACCTACCGCGTGATGGCCGCCGACGCGGTCGACGAGGTGGCGCGTGGCATGGACTCCCGTGTCCCGGCATCGTGCACGGACCGCATCCCGCTGGTGGGCGCCGACGGCTTCACGGCGCTGTGGAACCAACGCCATGCGGTCGCCACCTCGGCCGGCCTGCACGTGGTCCGAGTCGAGCACCTGCTGGGCCGGTACGGCTCGCTGGTGCACGAGCTGCTCGACCTGGTAGCCGCCGACCCGTCGCTGGCCACGCCGCTGCCTGGCGCGGACGACTACCTGCGCGTCGAGGCCGTGTACGCGGTGACGCACGAGGGAGCGCGGCACTTAGAGGACGTGCTCGCCCGGCGCACCCGGATCTCCATCGAGTCCTGGGACCGCGGCGTCGAGGCTGCGCCCGTGGTGGCCTCGCTGATGGCCGGCCCACTCGGCTGGGATTCCCGTCAGCGGGATCGCGAGGTCGAGCACTACCTCGCCCGTGTCCACGCCGAGCGGCTGTCGCAGGACCAGCCGGACGACGCGGCCGCCGACGCCGCCCGCCTGGACGCTCCCGACATCGTCCCCGTCGTCTGAGCCCGGACCGCAGTCGCCCGCAGCCCGGCGGCCCTGCTTCGGCGGATCTTGATATCCATGCGCTGCCCAGACCGTTCATACATATCAAGGTCGCTCAGGCCGGCAGCAACGCTCGGCGCAGCTGATCGGCCACTAGTCCCCCTCTTCGCGGACGACCACGCTCGGGTAGCGCAACACCGTGGTGCCCGCGATCGCCAACTCGTTCTGGCGCAGCTGGTCCGCGAACCAAAGCCGAGGCGCGAGATGTACCGCCCCGTCAACCTCGACGGCGATAAGCCGCCCGCCGGATAGCTGCCATTCAGCGTCGAGATATCGACGACGGCCGCTGGGCTCGACGCGCACCTGCTGCAGCACGGGCTGGGGCAGCCGATGGCGCCTGCAGAGCCGGGCGAAGTCGATCTCGCTCAGGGCTTGGGCGCCCATCGCGATGTCGTCGACCGCGGCGAGCAGCGCATGCCGGTGCCGGGTGCGCGAGGCCGCGACGACAGCCGCGCGCAGCTCGGCGGGTCGCGCGAGCCGCTGCTGGACGGTCGCCGCGAACAACCCACAGGCCGGACGGGCCGAGCCGAACGAGCTCGCGGCCACGACCGCTGCCGCCGCGAGTCGATGACAGCCACGTGCTGGGTGAAGCTCCACCCGGTTCCACGAGGCGCAGCGGTGCAGACGGATCGCCAACCCGGGAACCCGAGGCTGCGGCACGCCCGCCGGAGCAAGCACGTGGATCTCCGCACGCGTCCACCCGGCCAGCCCGAGCGACTCAAGGGCCGTGAACGAGGTGAGCGCGGCACGCGGTCCGCAGTTGACCAGCGCTGCCTGCCACGCTTGGTCACGTGTCGGTGGCCCGTTGTGGGCGACGATCGCCCGGCCCCACCGCTGCCAGCGGCCGGCATCGAGGGCGGCGACCAGCTGCGCCGGGCTGCAGCCGAGCTGGAGAAGCTGCGACCGGGTGAATACCGCGTCTGGTGCGTCGTGGACGAGGTTGCGAGCGGTCTGCGCGGGCCGGGTGAGCACGCTTCGATGCTCTCCGAGGCCGGACCCCAGAAACGGTGGTGCGCGCAGAGCTGTGGATGGGAGTGTGGGTTGTCCACAGGCCCGCATCTGTGGACGTTGATACGTGGGCGTGGCCCAGGCAGACCACGCATATCAAGATCCGGACGGGTCGCTAGCAGCCGGGTACAACGATCAGATGACGACCAGGTCGCCGGTGGCACCAGGGACCATGCGCGGGGCTAGCGTTGCTTCACACTACGGTGGCCGCGACAGGCACCGATACATTAGTCGAGGGGAGAACGATCTTGCGGGGATCGCGTGGCGTGAGGCTGGGAGCGGTTGCGGTGGCCGCCGCCCTGGTCCTGGCGGGCTGCAGCAGCAGCAAGAACAACGGTGCTGGGGGTGGGGCTAGCGCGTCGAGCAGCGCCGCCAAGAAGACCGTCAAGGTGGGGCTGGCGTACGACGTTGGTGGCCGCGGCGACAAGTCGTTCAACGACTTGGCTGCGGCGGGTCTGCAGAAGGCGAAGACCGACCTGAACATCGAGACCAAGGAGCTCTCCGCTGTCCAGGGCGAGAACGATCAGCAGAAGGCCGACCGGCTAACGCTGCTCGCAACGTCCGGCTACAACCCCATCCTCGCCATCGGCTTTGCTTACGCCACCGCGCTGGGCAAGGTCGCGCCGAAGTTCCCGAAGATCAACTTTGCGATCATCGACGACAACAGCATCAAAGCCAGCAACGTCGAGGGCCTGGTGTTCACTGAGAACGAGAGCTCCTTCCTGGTCGGCGTCGCCGCGGCGCTGGCGACCAAGACGAAGAAGGTGGGCTTCATCGGTGGTGTGCAGACCCCCCTGATCCAGAAGTTCCAAGCCGGATACCAGGCGGGTGTCAAGGCGGTCGACCCCTCGGTGAAGGTGCAGGTCTCGTACATCTCGCAGGCCCCTGACTTCAGCGGCTTCAACGACCCGGCCAAGGGCAAGGTCATCGCCGAGGGCCAGTACGACAACGGTGCGGACGTCGTCTACCACGCGGCCGGCGGTTCTGGAAGTGGCCTGTTCCAGGCTGCGAAGGAGAAGAACAAGCTGGCGATCGGCGTCGACTCCGACCAGTACCAGACCGCGCCAGCTGACGAGAAGAGCCTGATCCTGACCTCGGCGCTGAAGGGTGTCGACACCGCGGTCTTCAATTTCATCGAGCAGGACTCGAAGGGCCAGTTCAAGCCCGGCTTCACCCGGTTCAGCCTGAAGGACAACGGCGTAGGCTACGCGACGTCCAACCCGATCATCGATCCGTACAAGGCGAAGATCGACGACTTCAAGGCCAAGATCATCGCGGGGACCATTACGGTTCCGACGACGCCGTAGCGACCCGCCCGGCCGCGATACGTAGCCGGGAACGGCCCGCTGCCCGGGGAGTGCGGTATACCGTGCTCTCCGGGCCCTTTCGTTCTCAGACGTCGTCCGTCCGCCGCACCCAGGAGCGTGCGCCATCGCTGCCGCAGACCAGCCCGCCGTCTCCGGGCCCACAGCTGCCGCGGCGGTCGAGTTGCATGGCATCACCAAGCGCTTCCCCGGCGTCGTGGCCAACCACGACATCGACATCGTGGTGCAGCGCGGCCACGTGCACGCGATCGTCGGGGAGAACGGTGCGGGCAAGTCGACGTTGATGAACATCCTCTACGGCATGCACAAGCCGGACGAGGGAACGATCATCGTCGACGGCAGACAGGTCGTGTTCTCCTCGCCCTCGGACGCCATCGCCGCCGGGATCGGCATGGTGCACCAGCACTTCATGCTCGCCGACAACTTCACCGTCATGGAGAACATCGTTCTGGGCAGCGAGCCGACGCGGGGCGGCGTCCTGGACGTGGCCGCGGCGCGGGCGAAGATACGCCAGCTTTCTGAGTCCTACGGCCTAGACATCGATCCGGACGAGCTGGTCGAGAACCTCGGCGTCGGCCATCGGCAGCGTGTCGAGATCTGCAAGGTGCTCTACCGCGGCGCACAAATCTTGATTCTGGACGAGCCGACGGCAGTGCTCGTGCCGCAGGAGGTGGACGAGCTGTTCGCCAACCTGCGCGAGCTCAAGGCCGAGGGCCTTACCGTGCTGTTCATCTCACACAAACTCGACGAGGTACTGGCTGTCGCCGACGAGATCACTGTGATCCGCCGGGGCACAACGGTACGCACGGTGAGTCCGAGCGAGGTGTCTGCTCGCCAGCTCGCCGAGCTGATGGTCGGCAGCGAGTTGCCCGTGCCCGAGCTGCGCGAATCGACCGTCACCGACACCGCGGAGCTCACGGTCGAGCACCTGACCGTGCGCTCGCTGGACGGCAGGCCGGTCGTGGACGACGTCAGCTTCGTCATCCACAAGGGCGAGATCGTCGGGTTGGCCGGCGTCGAAGGCAACGGGCAGGCCGAGCTCGTCGAAGCGATCATGGGCATCCGGCCCATCGAGTCGGGTCGCCTGATGCTCGGCGACAGGGACATCTCGCGGTGGCACACTCGCCAGCGGCGCGAGGTCGGCATCGCTTACGTCCCCGAGGACCGTCATCGCCACGGCCTGCTCTTGGAGGCGCCATTGTGGGAGAACCGGATGCTCGGTCATCAGACCGAACGCCCGAACGCCCGTGGCCCGTGGATTGACCGGGCGGGCGCCAAGGCGGATACCCGCCGAATGGTCGGGGAATTCGATGTGCGCACGCCGGGTATCGATGTCACCGCGGCGTCACTGTCTGGTGGCAATCAACAGAAGTTCATCGTCGGGCGCGAGATGAGCGGCGCACCTACGGTGCTGATCGCGTCACATCCGACGCGCGGCGTCGACGTCGGGGCCCAGGCGGCGATCTGGGATCAGCTGCGCAACGCGCGGGCGGCGGGGCTCGCCGTGCTGCTTATCTCTGCGGATCTCGACGAGCTGATCGGGATGTCGGACACGCTCAACGTGATCCTGCGCGGCCGGCTGGTCGAGGAGGTCGACCCGCATACCGTCACCCCTGAGCAACTCGGCGCCGCGATGACCGGCGCAGGGTCGGTCGTGGAGGGGAGGGGAGCGTGAAGGACAGACTTACCCGGCTCGCGCTGAACGTCATCGCCGCCGCCGTAGCCGCACTGTTCGCGGCGGTGATCACCTCGCTCATCCTGTACGCGCGCGGCGACAGCCCGTCGTTGGTGATCTCGCAGATGTGGGACTACGGCACGCAGGCCTCCAGCGAGCTGACCATCCTCAACAGCGCCTGCGTGTACTACCTGTCCGCGATCGCCGTGGCCATCGGCTTCCGGATGAACCTGTTCAACATTGGCGTCGACGGCCAGTACCGGCTCGCGGCGATGCTGGCAGCCGCGTTCGGCGGCTCCGTCGCGCTACCCACGGGCTTGCGGCAGGTCGCGATCATCCTGGTCGCGATGCTCGTCGGCGCGTGCTGGGCGGGCTTGGTGGCGCTGCTCAAGGTGACCCGCGGGGTCAGCGAAGTGATCTCCACAATCATGCTCAACTTCGTGGCCACCGGGCTCATCGCCTACCTGATGCGACCGAGCAATCTCGGCGTCCGGGTCGGCGCCAACGACATCACCACCAAGCCGATCCCGAAGTCGGGCTGGGTGGGCGGCCTGAACCTCATCCCATCGTCCGGTGGGAAGGTGTATGGGCTCATATTGCTCGCCGTGGCGATAGGCGTGCTGTTCCATGTGATCATCAACCGCACGCGTTTCGGCTTCGACCTACGGGCGACCGGCCGGTCGAGCTCGGCGGCGCAGGCCAGCGGCGTGAACGTCAATCGGATGATCGTGATCACCCTTCTGCTGTCGGGTGCGACGGCCGGTTTGGTCGGCATGCCTGCCTTGCTCGGGGACTCGCATTCCTACTCGTCGATAACTTTCCAGACCGGACTCGGCTTCACCGGGATCGCGATCGCGCTACTCGGCCGCAACAACCCGGTCGGTATCGCGTTCGCTTCGCTCCTGTGGGCGTTCCTCGATCAGTCGGCGCAGATCCTCGACATCAACAACATCCCGAAGGAGATCGTGCAGATTACGCAGGGAGTCGTGGTGCTCTCGGTCGTTATCGCTTACGAACTCGTAAGGCGTGCAGCGCTGGTCCGCCAGCAACGCAACGTGGGCAAAGCCCTCGCCGCGCCCACCGAGGCCGAGGTGGAAGAAGTGGCGGCATGACCATCCAGGACTCCAGCGTGCCGCCCGACACCGTGCGCCTCGACCGCATCAAAGCGACCCGACGCCTGCGCGGCGGGCAGCTTTGGCTCGTCGCGGCCGGCGGCCTGCTCCTGCTCTGCTTGGTCCGCACGGTCACACACGCGAACGACATCACGTCCGCCGGCACGCTGGGCGCCACCATCAGCCTCGCCATACCGATCGGACTCGCCGGTCTCGGCGGCCTGTGGTCGGAACGTTCGGGCGTGGTCAACATCGGCCTCGAGGGCATGATGATCCTCGGCACCTTCTTCGGTGCGGACTTCGCGTATTTCTCGCACAGCCCGTGGCTCGGTGTCATAGGCGGCGTGGTGGGCGGCTTCATCGGCGGGCTGGTGCACGCGGTGGCCACGGTTACGTTCGGTGTTGACCAGATCGTCTCCGGAGTCGCGATCACGATCCTCGCGACCGGCCTGGCACGCTACCTGGCCGGCGTGTTCTTCGGCGGGCAACCGGGCGGCGGTCCCACGCAGTCGCCTGCGGTGCCTCAGTTCACCACGCTTCGGCTGACCAGCGCCGACTCGTTCCTGGGCAAGATCGAACGGCACCACTGGTTCGTCGTCTCCGACGTCGCCGGGTTGCTGCGCGGGCTCGCGACGACGCTAACGCCCTTCGCCATCGTGGTCGCCCTGCTGTTCCCATTGACCTGGTTCGTACTGTGGCGCACAGCGTTCGGCCTGCGGCTGCGGTCCTGCGGTGAGAATCCCGCGGCTGCCGAGTCGCTCGGCGTTCCCGTCTACCGGATGAAGTACGTGGCGGTGCTCGTGTCCGGCGTGCTCGCCGGACTCGGCGGCGCGTTCCTCGCCGACTTCGCCGGCATCTATCGCGAGGGACAGACGGGCGGTCGCGGCTTCATCGGCCTGGCCGCCATGATCTTCGGCAACTGGCGCCCGGGCGGGCTCGTCGCAGGCGCGGGCCTGTTCGGCTACACCGACGCGGTGCAGTCCCGAGGCGGCGCAACCTCCGTGCACGCGCTGCTCCTGCTGGTCGCCATCCTGCTGCTGTTCGTCTGTGCCTACGTGCTGCGGCGCCGCCGTATGGTGTCCGGCATCGCGGCCGGCGTCGGGGCCACCCTCGTCTTCGCCTGGTACCAGGGCACCAACGACGTCCCGATCGAGCTGGTGACCTACACCCCGCAGATCATCACGCTGCTGGTTCTGGCCCTCGCCTCTCAGCACTTGCGAATGCCTGCGGCCGATGGGATTCCGTGGCGGAAGGGCCAGGGCACGTGACTGCGTTGGCGTTGACGACGCCCGAGGTCGTCGCGGACCCGTATCCGCATTTCGCCGAAGCGCGCGAGAAGGCACCGGTTCAGTGGCATGACGGGCTAGGCATGTGGCTGACCTTCAGTCACGAGGCCGCGAATACGGTGCTGCGCACCCGCACGCTGGGCCGGATCTGGAAACCACGCTGGCCGGACCGACCAATGCCGGCGTTCGCGTTGATCCACGTCAACTCGCTGCTCGAGAACGAGCCACCGAAGCACACCCGGCTACGACGATTGGTCGCTGGAGCGTTCGCCCGGGGACACGTGCAGCGGCTGCGTCCGCGCATCGCCGAGCTCGCCGAGTCGCTCGCGAATCAGGTGGAAGACGCCGGCCGCAGCGGTTCGCCCGTCGACCTGATCACATTGTTCGCCGAGCCGCTGCCGGTCCAGGTCATCGCAGAACTGCTCGGCGTGCCGGAGCCTGACTGGCAGTTGTTGCGGCCATGGTCGAACGCGATCGTGAAGATGTACGAGTACGACGTGTCCGACCAGCAGAAGGAGTCGGCCGAGCGCGCGTCCGCGCAGTTCGTCGAGTATCTGCGCGGTCTGGTCGCCGATCGTCGGAGGGCGCCGTCCGACGATTTGATCAGCTCGCTGATCGCCGAGGTCGACAGCGACGGAGCTCGTCTCAGCGAGGACGAACTCATCACCACCTGCACCCTGCTGCTCAACGCCGGCCACGAGGCAACGGTGAACGTCGTCGGCAACGGTGTAACGGCGCTGCTCACCCATCCCGAGCAACTCGAGCTACTTCGATCGAACGACGAACTGATCCCGACAGCTGTCGAGGAACTGATTCGCTACGACTCCCCGTTACAGCTGTTCGAACGCACGGCAGCCGCTGATACGCAGGTTGGCGACGTGATTGTCGAGAAGTGCCAGAAGGTGGCCGCGCTGCTAGGGGCCGCGAATCGCGACCCCACCGTGTTCGCTGATCCCGACGCGTTCTTGGTCGCTCGAGCGAACAACCAGCACCTCGGCTTCGGCGCGGGAATCCACTTCTGCGTCGGCGCGCCACTTGCCCGTGTCGAGCTGCAGGCGTCAGTGTGGACGTTGCTGCGCCGATTCCCGCGTCTTGCGTTGCATGAGGCTCCCCAGCTGCGGCCCGAGTTCGTCATCCGCGGCGTAACGACCCTGCCCGTCACCGTCTAGGAGCCGCCTCGTGTCTGACATCGATTGGTCCGCGCTGCGCCGGGCAGCACTCGAGGTGATGGGGCGCGCGTACGCGCCATATTCCCAGTTCCCGGTTGGTGCGGCCGCCCTGGTCGACGACGGGCGGACCGTCGTCGGCTGCAACGTGGAGAACGCCTCCTATGGCGTGGGGCTGTGCGCGGAGTGCGGTTTGGTGTCGGCGTTGCACGCGTCAGGGGGCGGGCGGCTGGTCGCGTTCGCCTGTGTCGATCGGCGCGGCGAGGTGCTGATGCCGTGCGGACGCTGCCGCCAGCTGCTGTGGGAGCACGGTGGGCCCGATCTGCTGGTCGACACCGCCGAGGGGCCACGGCCGATGACCGACGTGCTTCCCCTGGCGTTCGGCCCGGACGATCTAGCGTGAGCCGCTCCCCATGCCGAGTTGTTCGACCGCGCACGCGATATGGCGCGGCGGCGGTCGAACAACTCGGGAAGGGATGGACGGCGGATGACTGAGCCGTTCAGCGCGGTCGACGTGATCCGCATCAAGCGCGATCGGGGGCGCATCCCGGACGAGCAGATCGACTGGGTGATCGACTCGTACACCCGCGGAGTCGTCGCCGACGAGCAGATGGCGGCGCTGGCCATGGCGATTCTGCTGAACGGCATGGCGCCCGACGAGCTGGCCCGGTGGACCGCCGCAATGATCGCGTCCGGGGAGCGTCTCGACCTCTCGTCCATCGACAGACCGACGGTCGACAAGCACTCCACCGGCGGCGTGGGCGACAAGATCACCTTGCCGCTGGCCCCGCTCGTGGCGGCCTGCGGTGCCGCGGTGCCGCAGCTGTCCGGCCGCGGGCTCGGTCACACTGGCGGCACGCTCGACAAGCTGGAGGCGATCACGGGCTGGCGCGCCTCGCTGTCGAATGCCGAGTTCCTCGCCCAGCTGCGGGACGTGGGCGCGGTGGTCTGCGCGGCCGGCGAAGGCCTCGCCCCCGCAGACCGCAAGCTGTATGCGCTACGCGACGTGACGGGCACCGTCGAGGCGATCCCGCTGATCGCGAGCTCGATCATGAGCAAGAAGATCGCCGAGGGCTCATCCGCGCTGGTGCTGGACGTCAAGGTCGGCACTGGAGCGTTCATGAAGACCGTCGACACCGCTCGCGAACTTGCCCGCCGGATGGTCGAACTCGGAGCCGCGCACCGCACCAGGACGGTCGCCCTGCTCACCGACATGTCGACGCCCCTTGGATGCACCGCCGGCCACGCGCTGGAAGTGGCCGAGGCGCTCGAGGTGCTGGCCGGCGGGGGCCCGCCCGACGTCGTCGAGCTGACGCTCGCGCTCGCACGCGAGATGCTCGGCGCCGTGGGGATCGACACGGATCCGGCCGACGCCTTGCGGGACGGACGAGCCATGGACGTGTGGCGGCGCATGATCACCGCGCAGGGCGGCGACGTCGACGCAGCCCTGCCGGTGGCGCCCGAACGGCACGTGGTCGCCGCCTCGGCGGGCGGAGTGGTGACCAAGCTGGACGCCTACGCCGTCGGCGTGGCGACGTGGCGCCTCGGCGCGGGCCGGGCCCGCAAGGAGGACAGCGTCTCGGCGACGGCCGGCGTCGTCCTGTTCTCCAAGCCCGGCGAAAAGGTGCGCGAGGGCCAGCCGCTGCTCGAACTGCACGCCGACGACGCATCCCGCTTCGACTCTGCGCTCAGCGCGCTGGACGGCGCTGTCGAGATCGGTGAGGCGTTTTCGCCAACGCCCCTGGTCATCGAGCGGATCAGCTGAGGTCGATCACCCACCGGCCCTCGACCATCGCAGACACCTCGACGGGCTCGGGCGTGAAATCCATGGCTCCCAACCCACCCCCACCGGGGGCGGCAGCAGTCAGCGCCATGGTGCGGTGCACCTGAATGCCGGTGTCCGAGATCTGGACCAGCCGGCCGAGCGTGCCGCCCACCGCCTCGGCGTACCGCCTTGCACGCACCACCGCAGCCTGCACGGCATCGGCCTGCACCGCCCCGTGCACGGCGTTGTCGTCGTCCAGCTGCCAGTGCGGGCCGTTGATCACCAGGCCCTCGACCTCGTCGGCCAGCTTGCCGACCGTCTCGAGCACGGCTGCCGCGTGCGTTGTGTCGCGATCAGTCAGCGTGACGCCTCGGCCGGCGAGCCATTCGACGACGGGCTCCCCACCGTCGTCGCGCGCCCACACGTTGCGACGTACCGACAGCGGCCCCCGGACGACGGTCAGCTGCGGCGACGCAAGCGCACCGAGTGCGGAATCGGCCCGGGCGAATCGGTTGGCAAGCTGTGCGTTCACCGTCGCGGCTGCCGGGCCGCGCACCTCGACCGTCACGTGCAGCAGGTAGGAATCGGGATCGGCCTTGCGTTGCGCCGTACCGTTCACGGCCACGAGCGCGGGCTGGGCATCCATGTCGCGCATCCTACGGACGCGTTGCCAGCTAACGGACCCACTAGCGTTCACGTCATGCCGACCGCGCTCACCGACGAGGCGATCCGATCCGCGCCGAAGGTTCTGCTGCACGATCACCTGGACGGCGGCGTACGACCGCAGACCGTTGTCGAGCTCGCCGACCAGATCGGCTACGAGGCTCTGCCGGCCACGGATGCGGACAAGCTAGCGCGATGGTTTCGCGAGTCGTCGAGCTCCGGGTCACTGGAACGCTACCTCGAGACGTTCGCGCACACCGTAGGCGTGATGCAGACGGTCCACGGCCTGACCAGGGTGGCCCGGGAGGCGGCCGTGGACCTGGCGGCGGACGGGGTTGTGTACGCCGAGATCCGCTGGGCTCCCGAGCAGCACACCGAGCGCAACATGTCTTTGGAGCAGGTGGTGGACGCGGTTCTCGAAGGGTTCCGGCAGGGTGAGGCGAATGCGGCCCGGGCCGGCCATCGCATACGGGTCGGCGCCTTGGTGACCGCGATGCGGCACGCGGCGCGATCGCGGGAGATCGCCGAGCTTGCGGTGGCCTATCGCGACCGCGGCGTGGTCGGCTTCGACATCGCCGGCGCGGAAGCGGGTTTCCCGCCCACCCGGCACCTGGACGCCTTCGAGTACCTGCGGCGGGAGAACGCGCACTTCACGATCCACGCCGGCGAGGCCTTCGGCCTGCCGTCCATCTGGGAGGCGATTCAGTGGTGCGGGGCAGATCGGCTCGGTCACGGCGTGCGGATCGTGGACGACATAGCCCACCGGCCCGACGGCACCGCAGTCCTCGGCCGGCTGGCCCGGTACGTCCGTGACAAGCGGATACCGCTGGAGATGTGCCCGTCGTCGAACGTGCAGACGGGCGCGGCCACCTCGATCGCCGAGCATCCGATCGGCCTGCTGCGGTCGCTGCTGTTCCGGGTCACGGTCAACACCGACAACCGGTTGATGAGCAACACCTCGATGAGCCGCGAGATGTCCTTGCTGATCAAGGCATTTGGTTACGGTTGGGCCGACCTGCAGTGGCTGACCGTCAACGCTATGAAGAGCGCGTTCATCCCGTTCGACGAGCGGCTGGCGATCATCAACGACGTGATCAAGCGGGGGTACGCGGCCCTAGCCGAGTAGCCCGCGGGCCTGCTTGGCGGTCAGCACGCGCAGCGCGGCAGCATCGACCTTGGCCCGGAACGCGGGGTCGGTTTGAGCCCGGGCAAGCACGGCCTCGATCATCGGGGCGATGTCGGCGTTCTGCACGTCGAGCACGATGTCGCCCCCCGCGGCGATGAAATCGACCGCGCGTTCGGCAGCGGGCATTGCGCGCACCTGGACGGCGTTGAGGTCATCGCTGATCACCACGCCGCGGAACCCCAGCTCGCCACGCAGCATGCGGTCCACGATCGTCGGCGAGAACGCGGCAGGACGGGCCGGGTCGAGCTGCATGTACACGGCGGTCGACATCATCACGAACGGCACGCCTGCCCGGACCAGCGCGGCGAACGGCCTCAGGTAGGGATCGCTGCGGGTCGTCAGGGTGTCGGTGACCCCGGCGGTCGTGTCGGTGTTGGCCGTCACCCGCCCGAGCCCGGGGAAGTGCTTCGCCGTGGTGTCCACGCCGGCGGCTGTTAGCCCCGCGGCGAACGCCACGGCGTGCGAGGCGACCGTCGCCGGGTCGTAGCCGTATTCGCGGTCGAAACCGCCGATCGGCGGATTGTGCTGGGCCGCGGCTGCGCTGGGCACCGTGTCGGCGACCGGGGCCAGGTCGAGATTGACGCCAGCGCCGGCGAGTTGCCCGCCCCACAGCTGGGCGTCGGCCCGCAGCTCAGTGGGGGCGAGCATGCCCTGCTGCACGCCGCTGGGGATCTGCGAGAAACCAGGCCCGGTGAAGCGCTGCACCTGCCCGCCCTCCTGGTCCGAGCTGATGAACAGCTTCGGGCCGGCGGCGTGTTGCTGGAGCCCGGCCGTGACCGCTGCCGTCTGCCGCACGCTCAGGCTGGTCTGGCCCGACAGGTAGACACCGCCGACGTGGTAGTTGGTGATCAATGCGACAGCACCCGCATCGACGAGTGTGGCGTCGCCGTCGACCATGAACAACTGGCCGACGCGGTGTGCCTCGTCCATCGTCGCCAGGACGCGTTGTGCCTGGGAGAGCGTGGGCGTAGGCGGCTTGGGTGCAGTGGACGTCGTGGGCGCCGGCGGGGTGGGCGAGGGTGGCGGGCTCGACGACGCCGGGCTGGGGGGCAGGCTGGCCGTGCCCCTGCCCGGAACGGCGGACGAGCAGGCCGTCAGCACGGCCAGCAGCGCGACCGCCCCAGCCCTCATCCGGCCACTATCGCAGTCGCGCTTTCGAGCCGCCCGCCCCGGCATGATCTTGACGTCAAGGTCGGGAGTCCCCGGCACGCGGGCCTCCGGCTCGTGCCCGATCGGTGACCGTGACCTTCACGCGTGCCTGGTGTCGGCAGTGATGACGACGCTCCAGGGTCGGATCGTCCAGGAGGTGACCAGACCATTGCGGACGTACGGATCTCGCTCGACGAACTGTTCGATGACGGAGCGATCCTCGGTGGTCCAGACGAGAACCGCGCGGTCGACTGGCTCGGCCAGCGCACCCGCCAGCAGCAGCTGGCCGCGGTCGCGGGCCTCGCGCGCGAGCGCCAAGTGCTCCGCACGCAATGATGCCCGGCGCTGAAGGTAGTCGGCCGCGAGCGTGTACTCCAACAGATAGTGCGTCATCGCGATCGCTCAGCGTCCGGCCAGTTCGGCGACCAGCGGCGTGCCTCGGGGGCGTCCGGCCGTGTCCATTCCTCCGACGCTAGCCCACGAGCGGTTCGCGGCTGGCCGAACCGGGCATACGAGATCGCCAACGTTCTCGCCAGATCGGTATTCGACGGAGGGCTCGAGACCGCTTCAGCAGCTACGCCGGATGCGCGCCGCGGTTGGGTGAGGTGACGAACCACGACGGCTCGGCGAAGCCGTGTGCGGTGTAGGCGCTGGCTACGGCGGCAGCGCACGTGTCGACCGAAGCCGGCTGGATCAGCGCAATGACGCATCCGCCGAACCCGCCGCCGGTCATCCGGGCACCGAGCGCACCGGCCGCTAGCAGCGTCTCGACCGCGACGTCCACTTCCGGGACGGTGATGTCGAAGTCGTCCCGCATGGAGTGGTGTGAGGCGGTGAGCAGAGGCCCGATTCCGGCCACATCGCCGCTGCCCAACAGAGCAACTGTGTCGAGCACGCGGGCGTTCTCGGTGACGATGTGCCGGGCCCGCCGCCGCAGCAGATCCGACGACAGCCGTTCGACGTCGTCTACCGTCGCATCGCGCAGCGCCGGGACGCCAAGTTCCGTGGCGGCGAGTTCGCAGGACCGCCGCCGTTCTCGGTACTCGCCGTCAGAATGGCGGTGCGGGGCGAGGCTGTCGACGACGAGCAGCGCCAGCCCCGCGCTGCCGAGGTCGAGCGGCACTGGTTCGGTCTCGCGGGTCCGCATGTCGCAGAGCAGCGCGTGCCCGTCGATACACAGCATCGACGCCAACTGGTCCATCCCGCCCGTCGGGGCGCCGACGAACTCGTTCTCGGTCAGGTCCGCGACTCGGGCGAGCTCGCGGGGCGACAAGCCGAGCTGCAGCAGCTCGTTGACGGCGGCGGCGACCGAACAGGAGATCGCGGCCGACGAGGACAGGCCAGCGCCGACGGGAACCGTGCTGTCCAGGGCAATCTCGAGCCCGGCTGGAACGCCATCGGTAATGCCGCACTGGGCGAACACCCAGAGAATGCCCGCTGCATACCCAGCCCACCGCTGTCCGGACATGATCCACGCGGCCTCGGGGCGCAGCTCGGCGGTGGGGATGTCGACCACGGCTCGCACCTGTGCGGAGCGCACCCGAACGCCGTCGATCGGCGCCTTGGCCACCGTCGCCGCGCACGACTCGGCGATGGCGAACGGCAATGCGAACCCCGCGTTGTAGTCCGTGTGCTCGCCGATCAGGTTGACGCGGCCCGGGGCGCGCCAGCAGACGGTGCGCGTCATCCCTTGCTGGCACCGAGCGTGAGCCCGGCCACGATGTCCGACTGGGTCGAAGCGTTGGTGAAGTTCTGGAAGGTCGTCGGTGCGCGATCGAGACGTAGCCGAGCCTGTTTGTCTGGCTGATCGGCCGCAGTGCGACGTAGAGCGCGAGGACGATCGGAGTGATCCACGTCAGTCTTGACGGCGCAGGCACGACTCGACCTCGGTGACCAGCCGGGTCCAGGTGGCCTGGTCGATGGGGTCCTCGAGGTCGGCGACGTCGGCTTCGAGATCGCAGAAATCGGCCAGCTCGCGCAGCAGCTCGGACCCGCGGGTATTAGGGACGGTGAGGTCGTAGCTGGCGTCCGGCTGCGGGGTGAAGATCTGCTCGTCCTCGGCCGGTTTGGTCGCGGCCAGTTCCGACCACCATTCGAGGTGGACCAGCTCGTGGTCCTTGGCGGTGCGGCAGTACCGGGCGAGGTCCGCCACCTCGCTGAAGACGGCAATGTCGCCCTCGCTGCCCAGGAACTGGATCTCCTCGTCGGTGCCGGCTCGGACGGTCAGGTAGGTCGCGTCGGGGAGGATCAGCTCGATCGGCTCGGCGCCCACTCGATCCCACACCGTCTCAGCTTCGAGGTCGGTGTCGCTGAAGTCGCCCCGCCAGTCCAACCAGCTGTCGACCCGCGAGATCGCCCGCTCCCAGGTGTCGGCGATGACGTCGCCGAGGTCGCTCCAGCGCTTGCGCCCCTCCTTGCCCTGGTAGCTGACCTCGTCGCTGACCAGGTCCTCGTATTCGGGGGTGTTCTCGACCAGCCGGCGCAAGGCTCCGTCGTCGCAGCAGTCGGCGATCTTCGCGACGATGTCGACCACGTTGGCCAGCGACGAGACATGCACCGGGTCCGGCTCGCCGGACGCCCACTCGTATACCTGGTCCAGGTCGTAGGCGTCCTCGCCGCCCGGCCGCAGCTGATCCGGCGTCAGCCGCTGCACCCGCCCCCACGCCGGGTGATCGGACAGGTCGTTCTCCACCCCGGACGCGATGAACTCGCCCAGTTCGCGGGCGTTGGGGAACAGCACGATCTTGGCGCCGTCGCCGAGGAAGCCCTGCCACTCCTCACCGTCGTCGTCCTCCCAGGGCGGGGCCCACAGCGTCAGCCCGGTCCGGCCGTTGATCGTCAGTGTGATGGGGATGATCGAGGCGTCGGATGCCCTGGTCACGCCACAACCATGCGTGTTGGATTTCGCGGGTGCTTTCTCACGAGGGCAACCTACCCGCCTGGAAAGGATGAAACACCAGAGCGATGCTTGAGGTCTGCTCCACTATCGGAGCAGACCTCAAGCATCCGGACTAGCGACGTGTCTGAGTCTGCACCAGCGGCCATCCACATCGACGATCCCAGCGTACGGCGCCGCGGGCGGTGGATCGGCCGTGCGGCATTGTGTGTGCTGTGAAGCGACACGTGCTGATCCTGGGCGCTGGATTCGGCGGCTTGGAGCTAGCCGCTCGGCTGTCAGAGTCTTTGGCCGACGAGGTGAATGTCACGCTGCTCGACCGAAACGATTCGTTCGTCTTCGGGTTCTCGAAGCTGGAGGTGTTGTTCGGCCATCGCACCCGGGCGCAGGTCAGCTGCTTGTATCGGGACGTGTCGATGCCGGGAGTGGAGTTCCGCCAAGAGACGGTTACCTCGATCGATCCGGAAACCCGGCACGTCGTCACCGATGGCGGAACTTACGAGGCCGACGTGCTGGCCATCGCCTTGGGCGCCGACTACGACCCTGCGGCCACACCGGGCTTTGTCGCGGACGGTTACGAGTACTACTCGGTGCCGGGTGCACAGCGGCTGGCCGAGGTGTTGCCGGCGTTTCGCGGGGGGAGGGTAGTAATCGCGATCCTGGGGGTCCCTTTCAAGTGCCCGCCGGCACCGTTCGAGGGTGCATTGCTGCTGCATGAGTATCTGGTCGATCGTGGGGTGCGGGACGCCACCCACATCGAGGTGATCAGTCCGATGGATTCGCCGGTGCCCGTGTCGCCGGAGACGTCCGAAGCGATCGTGCGTGCCCTTAACGAGCGGGGCATCGAGTACACGGCGGGGCACCGAGTGCACGGACTTGACCCGGCGACCCGTGTAGCGCGGCTGAAAGCCGGCGTTCGCCCCTACGACCTGTTCATCGGCATTCCGGTGCACCGAGCTCCGGCGGTTGTGACGGCGTGCGGGCTCACGGCCGGCGGCACCGACGGTTGGGTGGCCGTCAATCCGCGCAACCTTGCCACGCGGTTCGCGAACGTCTACGCGCTCGGCGACTGCGCCGACGCGCCAGTGCCGCGGGCGGGCGTGTTCGCCGAGACAGCGGCTCGCGCGGTCGCCGACGCCATCGTCGCGAAGCTGCATGGTGGCTCGGCGGTAGCCCCCTACGACGGCACGGGGTCGTGTTACATCGAATTCGGCGGCGGCTTGGTCGGCAAGGTCGACGCCGACTTCTTGTCCGGACCGTCGCCGACGGCGCCGTTCCTGGGGCCATCGGCAGAGCTTGGCGCAGAGAAGGACCGCTACGCCTCCACGCGCAGGCTTCGCTGGTTCGGCCGCAGCTGATCGATCCACAGTCAGTGGCGATCCGTGAACGTTTGACCAGGGTGCTGAGGTGCTCCCGCGAGTCGACGCTCGACACCCCCTACTCGGGTGGCGGTTTCCAGCCGGGATCGCGTCCGAACCAACCGGCGAGCCGGTCGTAGCTCGAGCCGCCGGGCGGAACCGGCACTTCCGCACCGAAGGCCTTGTCAGGTCCGCGGGCTTCTGGCCGAAGCATCTTTCGAGACCAGGCAAGCGAGCGTTCGGCCAGGGCCGGGTCGAGGTCTGTCTGCTGGCCGGTGGCCTGGACGAGGTCCCAGTCGTGCACCGTGAGCTCGGTGATCTGGTGATTGAGGCGAGACCGCAGCGGTGCCTGACCGCCACCAGGCATCGCGACCGGACGGTCGAGGTCGGCCGTGCGCCATGCCTCGAGCAGCCGCTGTGCGCCGGCTCGGAACTCCCCGGCCCAGTCCTCGCCGAGCTGGCCCGCCGGCGCCTGCCAATCGGCGGTCTCGCCGCGGGCCGAGACGAGGAAATTGCGCAGATCCTGTCCGATCAGGTGCCGAACGAGCGCTTGCACGTCCCACTCGGAGCATGGCGTCGGCAGCGCCGCTCGCTCGGTGCGGATCGCCGCAATGACGCCCGCCGTTTGGTCGAGAGCTCGCCCGAGCAGCGTGATCGTGTCGTCTTCGGTGCCCATGAGTGTGATCCTCCGCCCGCTGCGGCGATTGGCACCAGCCTGCTCCGGTGGATCTTTCTGCGCTGGGCACGTTCAGCGGCGGTAGCGTGCTTGCAGGAGGCGGCGTGATGCTGTATCGGGCGCTGGCTGATCTCGTGGTGGTCGTCCACCTGGGATTCATCGCGTTCGTCGTGGTGGGCGGATTTCTCGCCTGGCGCCTGCCCCGGGTGCTGTGGCTGCATCTGCCCGTCGTCGCGTGGGCGCTGACGATCGTCGTATTCAGTGTGGAGTGTCCGCTCACTCCGTTGGAGAATCACCTGCGGCACCTGGCCGGTCAGCGCGGCTACTCGGGCGGCTTCATCGACCACTATGTGACCGGGGTGCTCTACCCCGGCCGGTTCATCGTGCTGGCCCGCGCGCTGGTGGCCGCCGCCGTCGTCCTGGCGTACGCCGGGCTGCTCGTGCAGCACCGGCGACCCAGGCAAGCCAGATGACCGGCCCAGGACATGACGACGGAGGAGGCTGGACGGGTGGTTGACCAACCGCCTGAATTGACCGTGCCCGATGCAGCTGGGTGGCGAGAGTGGCTGGATATGCGCTACGCCGACACGACCGGCGTGTGGCTGGTGCTGGCCAAGAAGGGCACCACTCGGCCGACAAGTCTTACCTATGACGAGGCGCTCGAGGAAGCGCTGTGTCACGGCTGGATCGACGGCCAGGTGCGACGCCGGGACCAGGCCACCTACCGCCAACGCTTCACACCTCGGCGGGCCCGCAGTCCGTGGTCGGCCCGCAACGTGAGCATCGCCGACCGGTTGATCACCGCCGGCCGGATGCACGCGGCCGGCATGGCCGAGGTCGAGCGGGCCAGAGCCGACGGCCGATGGGATGCCGCGTACGCAGGTCAGGCCAGTATCGACGTGCCACCCGATCTAGCGGCGGCGTTGACCGCGCAACCGCGAGCCCGGGCTATGTTCGACGTTCTCAGCGGCCAGAACCGCTACGCCGTCCTGTTCCGGATTGAGGGTGCCAAACGGCCTGACACCCGCGCCCGTCGCATCGAGCAGTTCATCGCGATGCTGTCCCGAGGTGAAACCGTCTATCCACAGAAGCGGAGCCTCGGCGAGTGAGCTCCGTCGGGTTCAGTCACCCATGGCTACGATTCCGGCCTTTTCGATCATGATCACCGCGCTGCGGACCGGGACGACTGGCCGATGCCGCATGCCAGCCGGCACCATGAAGGCCTGCCGAGGGCCGAGTTCGACGAACGGCCGATCCTCCAGCTCAATGCGGAACAACCCATCGAGGACGAGGAAGAACTCGTCCTGCTCCTCGTGCTTGTGCCAATGGAACTCACCTCGCATCACGCCGAGGCGAACCAGCACGTCGCCCACCTGGCAAAGCGTCTGGTTGTACCAGGGGTCGGTGGTGGTGTCGATGAGATCTTGCACGTCCATCGTCTGCAGCGCGCTGAACATCGGCTGGTAGTGGATCGCATAGGCACCTTCAGTCATCATGCCTCCTCTGTCTTTGCGTTCCGGCGTGATCACGTCGTCCACAGCCACGATGCCCCATCGGCAGCGCGACGTTCCAGACGAGTCCCGCGCTGGTCGACTAATCGACCAGATGGATGATGACCGGATGCGCTCGCGTGCAGCCGAGGGCGGGGGTGGAGATGGTCGACGCCACGTTAGCGACGAGGCTGCGGCCGGCTACTGACATCGTCACGTGCGCAGCGAGCGCCGCCGAACAGACGCTGCGTGATCTCGGCAGCGGTTGCGACGGGCTGTCGACCGACGAGGCGGCCAGGCGGCTGACCGAGTACGGGCCCAATGCGGTGTCGTCGCATCGGGCCAGGTTCCTGGTGGTGTTGTGGCATCAGCTGCGCTCCCCGTTGCTGGGTCTGTTGCTCGCCGCGGCGGTTGCATCGTATTTCGTCGGCGAGGGCAGCGACGCGGTGAT
Organism: uncultured Actinomycetota bacterium; assembly: GCA_963839175.1. GTDB lineage: Bacteria > Actinomycetota > Actinomycetes > Mycobacteriales > Jatrophihabitantaceae > CAWIUB01. The sequence goes on along the minus strand of CAWIUB010000045.1, from coordinate 12,649 downwards.
CATCGGCGTGATCGTGGCCTTGTCGGTCGGCCTCGGTTTCGTCAACGAGTACCGGGCCGAGAAGGCCGCACAGGCGTTGCACTCGCAGATTCATCATCAGGCGGTGGTGGTTCGCGACGGGCGACAGGTCGAGGTCGACGTCACCACCCTGGTTCCCGGTGATGTGGTCACGCTGCGGCTGGGTGACATCGTGCCGGCGGATGTCCGGCTGCTCGACGTCACCGAACTGGAGTGTGACGAGTCGGTGCTGACCGGCGAGTCGCTGCCGGTCGACAAGTCCACCGCCGCGGTGACGCCCGGTGCCGCATTGGCCGAGCTGTCCAGTTGCGCGCTGATGGGGACGGTGGTGCATGCCGGCAGCGCCACGGGCGTCGTGGTCGCCACTGGCGCAGCGGCGCAGTTCGGCAAGATCGCCACCGGGCTGAACACGCATCAGCTGGACACCGAGTTCCAGGTCGGGCTGCGCCGGTTCTCCATGCTGCTGGTCTATGTCGCCGGGGCGCTGACGAGCTCGATCTTCCTCATCAACGTGGCACTGCACCGGCCGGTCATCGACGCGCTGCTGTTCTCCCTAGCGATCGCGGTCGGGATCACCCCGCAGCTGCTACCTGCGGTCGTGTCCACAAGCCTCGCCGCCGGGTCGCGGCGGATGAGCCGGCGCAAGGTTCTCGTCAAACGACTGGTGTGCATCGAAGATCTGGGCGACGTCGACGTGTTGTTCACCGACAAGACCGGAACGCTCACCGAGGGGCGGATCGCCTACATCCGGGCCGTCCCCGCTGGCGACGACCAGTCGACGGACGACGTTGTGCGCTGGGGCATGCTGTGCACAGAGGTTGCGGTCGAGGATGGCCGGGCGGTCGGTGGCAACCCTCTTGACCAGGCACTGTGGGACGCGCCGGCGGCGCGGGGCCAGCGGGCCGCGATCGCCGGCTTCGCACGGACGGGACTGCTGCCGTTCGACCATGAGCGGCGGATGGTCTCGGTCGTGGTGCGCGATCAGGCGGGCAAGCCCACCCTGATCACGAAGGGCGCCCCGGAGACCGTGCTGGCCCGCTGCGTGGACGTGTCGGCCGCGGCGCGGGCGGCGCTCGAGGCCGAGTTCGCAGCTGGCAACCGGGTCGTCGCGGTAGCCACCAGACCGGCGCCCGGCAAGGACGTGCCGGCGGCGGCCGATGAGCGGGACCTGACGCTGGTCGGGCTGCTGGTCTTCCTCGACCCGCCCAAACAGGATGCCGCACAGGCATTGGACCGGCTGGCCGGTCTCGGGATCACCGTCAGGGTCGTCACCGGCGACAACGCAGCCGTCGCCACGAAGGTCTGCCGCGATCTGGGGCTGTCAGGGGTTGGAGCACTGACCGGCGCCGATCTCGACTCTCTCGACGACACCCAGCTTGCCGCCGCGATCAGCACGACCACCGTGTTCGCGCGGGTCAGCCCGGAACACAAGGCCCGCATCGTCCGAGTGCAGCGACTGACCGGCGGTGACGTGGCCTTCCTGGGCGACGGGGTCAACGACGCGCTCGCCCTGCACGCCGCGGACGTGGGGATCTCGGTCGACTCGGCCACCGACGTAGCCAAGGACGCCGCCGATGTCATCTTGCTGGAGAAGGACCTGAACGTCCTGGCTGACGGGGTGACCGAGGGGCGGCGGATCTTCGCGAACACCATCAAGTACGTGCTGATGGGCACCTCGAGCAACTTCGGCAACATGTTCAGCGCCGCCGGTGCCTCGCTGTTCCTGAAGTTCCTGCCGATGCTGCCTTCGCAGATCCTGCTCAACAACCTGCTCTATGACACGAGCCAGCTGGCCATTCCCACCGACAACGTCGACGAGGAACAGCTGCGCCGCCCCGCACACTGGGACATCGGCTTCATCCGCCGCTTCATGATCTACTTCGGGCCGATCAGCTCGCTGTTCGACTTTGCCACCTTCGGCATCATGCTCTGGGTGTTCCACGCGGGGCCGGCGCTGTTCCGCTCCGGCTGGTTCGTCGAGTCGCTGGCCACGCAAACGCTGGTGATCTTCGCCATCCGCACCCGCCGCGTCCCGTTCTTCCGCAGCCGTGCCAGCGTGCCGATGACGTCGGCCGCGCTCGGGGTGGTCGCCGTGGGCACGGTGCTGCCGGCGACGCCGCTGGGGGACACCCTCGGCTTCCAACCGCTGCCCGCCGGCTTCTTCGGGGTCCTTGTCGCGATGGTGTTCTGCTATCTGGGTCTGATCGAGATCGGCAAGCGGCTGTTCTACGCGCGCACACCCGTTTCGGCCCGCCCTCGGCGTCCCCGGCTACACCGCCACCTGCGTCGGCGCGCGGCCCGCTTCAGCAGCGTCACGCGGGTTCGGGCACCGGCCGAGGGCCCGCCCTCGATACGTCCGTGAATCAGTCCGACGCGCCCGGTATCTTCTGCGGCCGGGTAATGGCACGATCTGCATGTGCTGCAGGTGGACGTAGAAGCGATTCCGCTCGAACGGCTCAATGCGCTCCTGGCGCCTGAGCGAGCTGACCGGGTGCGCATGGTGGCCGAACGAGCCGGCGACCTGCTCGGCGATCGGGTCATCTGGAACGTCAACGCGACCGCGCACGGCGGTGGAGTCGCGGAGATGCTGCAGATCCTGGTTGCCTACGGTCGAGGTGCCGGTGTGGACGTCCGATGGCTTGTGCTGACCGGCGATCCGCAGTTCTTCCAAATCACCAAGCGGCTGCACAACGCCCTGCACGGCGAGGTCGGCGACGGCAGTGGACTCGGCGCAGAGGAGCACGCCCACTATCGACGGGTGCTCGACGCCAATGTCGTCGAGCTCATCAGATCGATTCGTCCGCAGGACGTGGTGCTGCTGCACGACCCACAGACGGCGGGCCTGATCCGGGGGGTGCATGCGGCGGGCGCCCGCGTGGTGTGGCGCTGCCACATCGGCAGGGACACCCCCAACGAACAGACGGAACTCGGCTGGGAGTTCCTGCGCGGATACCTGCAGCAAGCAGATGGGTTCATCTTCTCTCGTGCGCAGTATGTGCCCACGTGGCTGCCGCGCGAGCGAGTCCGGATAATCCTCCCGTCCATCGACCCGAATGCGATCAAGAACCGGGAGCTCGACCCGGGTGAGGCACGCCGCATCCTGGAGCACGTGGGCCTGCTTGCCGGCGGCAACCGGGACCACCAGCTGACCTTCACCCGCCGCGACGGCTCCGAAGGCACCGTCCGGCGGCACACCAATCTCATCGCCGACGGACCGCCCCCGCCGCCAGATGCCCGGCTGGTCTTGCAGGTAAGCCGCTGGGATCGGCTCAAGGACATGGGTGGCGTACTGGACGCGTTTGCGTTGCATCTCACCGACGCCGCGGACGACGTCCATCTGGTGCTCGCCGGGCCAGACGTGTCTGGCGTTGCCGACGACCCCGAAGGCGCTGGCATCTTGGCCGAATGCCGTGCGGCGTGGCAGAACCTGAGTCGCCCGATACAGCAGCGGGTCCACATGGTGTGTGTACCGATGGACGATCCTGACGAGAATGCGGTCATCGTCAACGCCTTGCAACGCCACGCGGATGTCGTGACGCAGAAGAGTCTGTTCGAAGGGTTCGGGCTCACCGTCACCGAAGCGATGTGGAAGGCCCGCCCGGTTGTCGCGAGCGCCGTCGGGGGCATTCCCGATCAGATCCTCGACGGCGTAGACGGGCTGCTACTACCGGACCCTCGCGATCTCCCCGGGTTCGCCAGGTTGCTGAGCAGGCTACTCGGCGACGAGGCGCTCGCCGCGCGCCTGGGTTCGGCCGCGCAGGCCCGGGTCCGCGAGCAGTTCCTCAGCGATCGGCATCTCATCCAGTATGTAGAACTGTTCGCTGAGCTGATCAACGGGTAGCTTCGCCCGCCGAGTTCGTGAGAGTCATCTGCTGGTACCGGCTACCCGCTCGGCTGATCAACTCCTGGTGGGAGCCCCGCTCGACGACGTGGCCACCGTCGAGCACGATGATCTCGTCCACGGCGTCGAGGCCGGCTAGCCGGTGCGTCACGAGCACAGTAGTGCGCCCAGAGCCGGCTGCGAGCAGATCCGTGATGAGGCCGGCGGCGGTCGGTTCGTCGAGTCCCGCGGTGGGTTCGTCTAGCAGCAGGACGGGACGGTCGGCGAGTAGCGCGCGGGCGAGCGCGATGCGCTGGCGTTGCCCGCCGGACACGAGGGCGCCATGGTCGCCGACCCGGGTTTGTATCCCGTCGGGCAGCTCGTCGACCCAACTGGTCAGCCGCGCCCGACGCAGCGCGTCGGCGACCTGTGCGTCGGTGGTGTCCGGGCGGGCGAGCCGGACGTTCTCGGCGATGCTGGAGTCGAACAGATAGGCGTCCTGGTCGCACAGGGCCATCAGTGATCGGACGGCGTCGCCGTCGAGCGTGCGGGTGTCGGCACCCTGGATGGTGATCTCGCCACCGGTGGGATCGACGAAGCGCAGCAACGCCGCGAGCAAGGTCGACTTGCCGGCCCCGCTCGCACCAACGACGGCAATGCGGCGCCCCGCTGGCAGATCGAGGCTGACGCGGTCGAGCGCCGCCGTGTCACGCCCCGGCCAGCAGACCTGCAGCCCGTGGACCTGCAGATGCGGCGCAGTTGCCGCTGCGGCGGGCAGCGGACGCGGCAGCTCCGGCTCGTGCACCGGGTCGCGCGCGTCGAGCACCGCGAGGACCCGCGCGGCGGACCCCCGGACGCGCTGCAACTGCTGGGCGGCCAGCGGCAGCGCCTGGACGAGTTCGGCCAGCGCCAGCGGGGTCAGCACCAAAACCGCCAAGGTCGGGCCGGAGAGCGAACCGTGCTGCACCGCGGGCACGGCGACCAGCAGGGTGCCCCACACGGCCGCGGCCACGGCGAGCACCGAGATGCCGACGCCGACGCCGGCCAGCCGCGCCGACCGGGTCGTTCGCCGGGTGAGCCGCCGCTCGAGCGCCTCGACCCGAGAGAGCCACTGCTCCGCGGCGCTGCAGGCGAGCAGGTCGGTCGAGGCGTCGAGTACCTCGACCACGGTGGCGGTGCGCTCGGCCCGCTCGCCGGTCAGTCGCTCCTCAGTGGCTCGAGTGGCGCGCACCCACAGCCAGGGGGTAAGGACCCCGGCCAACGTCAACGCGACCGCGAGCACCAGCCCGGCGACCGGCAGCAGTGCGATCGCCAGGCCAACCGTCGCTGCGAAGACGATTGCTGCGGACGCGATCGGCAGCAGGCCGCGCAGCGCGAGGTCCTGCATCTCGTCCACGTCGGTGACCAGCCGTCCGAGCAGGTCGCCGCGTCGCCAGGCCGGCAGCCCCGCCGGCGCGAGCCGTTCCAGTCGTCGGTAAACGCGGACCCGCACGTCGCCCAGGGCGGCGAACGCGGCGTCATGCGACACCAGCCGTTCCACGTAACGCAGGACGCCGCGGCCGATGCCGAACGCGCGAACGGCGACGATCGCGACCATCAGGCTGAGGATCGGCGGGTGCTGGGCGGCGCGGACGATCAGCCAGGCGGAGGTGGCCATCAGCGCGACTGCGCATCCGGATGCCGCGGCGGCGGCCAAGGCCGCGGCCAGCAGGCGGGCCCACGCCGGGCGCAGCAGACCGGCTGCGCGCCAGAGTACTGGGGCGTTCAAATTCACAACCTCTTCGCGCAAGCGCTCATCGGCCGCTCCTCGGCGCTGGCGCGCCTGCGCTGCTCGCTCGCTCATTGCACACCTGCCGCAAGCGCGGGTTCCACCGGAGCGGGCGACGAGCGCAGGTCGACGACGTGGTCGGCAATGCCGAGCACAGCGCTGCGATGGCCGGCGATCACCACGGTTCGGCCGGCCGCGTAGCGGGTGACGCCCGCGAGCACCCGGCGCTCGGTGTCGGCGTCCAGCGCCGACGTCGGCTCGTCCAGTAGCAGCAGCGGGACGTCGCGCAGCAGCGCGCGGGCCAGCGCGATCCGCTGTCGCTGGCCGGCCGAGAGCAGCGCACCGCGTTCGCCCACCTCGGCGGCTAGGCCACCGGGCAGCGTGGCCACGACGTCGTCGACGGCGGCGAGCCTCAGTGCCGCCCATTGGGCCTCGTCGGAGGCAGCCGGGTTACCGAGCCGCAGGTTGCCAGCCAGCGTGCCGGCCACCAGCCGCGGCTGCTGGCCGAGATAGCCGGTCAGGGCACGCCAGGCATCGGGCTCGGCGTCGGCCAGGTCGACCGCGCCGACCCGGACGACACCGGTATCCGGCTGCAGCAGGCCGGCGACTACGTGCAGCAAGGTGGTCTTACCGCTGCCGCTGGGCGCGATCACGGCGGTGATCCGGCCCGGCCGGATAGTCAGCTGCGGACAGTGGAGCGCGTCGATGTCCCGGTCGGGGTACCGCACCCGGACGTCCCGCAGCGTGATCGGCACCAGCGCCGGCGAGGGCAGGTCGCGGCGGGTTCCGCGCGGGGGGAGCGGCGTGTCGAGGACGGCGAAGATCCGCTCGGCGGCGGTGAGCCCGTCCAGGCTCGCGTGGAACTGCGTGCCGACCGCGCGCAGCGGCAGGTAGGCCTCAGGGGCGAGGATCAGCACCGCGAGCCCGGTGCGCAGATCCAGCGACCCGTCGACGAGCCGCAGCCCGATCGACACCGCGACCAGCGCAACCGACAGGGTGGCGAGCAGCTCCAGCACCAGGGAGGACAGGAACGCCACCCGCAGCGTGGTCATCGTGGTGCGCCGGTAGTCGCCGGTGGTCCGGCGCACTGCCTCGGCTTGCGCCCTGGCACGGCCGAAGACCTTGAGCGTCGGCAGCCCGCAGACCACGTCGAGGAAGTGACCCGACAGCAGCTCCAGTGCGCGCCACCGCTTGTGGGTCTGCCGCTGGGTGTGCCAGCCGACCAATGCCATGAACAGTGGGATGAGCGGCAGGGTGAGGGCGACAATCACTGCGCTGAGCGGGTCGGCGCTGACCAGCCAGGCGAGCATCGCCACTGGAATGAGCGAGGCCAGGACGAGCTGGGGGAGGTAGCGCGCGGCGTAGTTCTCCAGTCCGTCCACCCCCGTCGTGGCCAACGCCGCGAGCTCGCCGGTGCGTTGGTTGCCCGACCACCGCGGCCCGAGTGCCAGCGCGTGGGTGAGCAGCGCGCGGCGCAGCTGGGCGGTCATCCGCCCGGCGCTGCGACGGGCTAGCTCCTCACCAGCCCAGCCCAGCCCAGCTCGCAGCGCCATCACCACGGCCAGCGCGATCAGCGGGCGCGCCAGAGCGGAAAGCCCCGCCCGGTCGAGCACGGCCCGGGCCAGGATGTCGGCGAGCAGCACCGCCTGCACGACGAGGCCCGCTGCCGACAGCAGGCCGACCGCGACCGAGCCGGCGAGCAGTGTCCGGACGGCGCGGGCGTACCGCAACAGCCGCCGATCGAACGGTTTCACCCCGCGGCACCGGGCCGCGCCGGTTCGGGGGCCAGTGTCGGGATGTGCTGGGTGCCGATCCGCCGGCGGAAGACCCAGTACGTCCAGCCCTGATACAGCAGCACCACCGGAGTGAAGATCACCGCCACCCAGGTCATCACCAGCAACGTGTAATGCGACGAGGACGCGTTGTCGATCGTCAGCGACCACTGCGGGTTCGTCGAGGGCATCACGTTCGGGTACAGAGCGACGAACAGACTGACCACGACAGCGACGATCGTGATCGCGGTCGCGATGAACGCTTGGCCCTCCTGGCGCCGGGCCACCAGGACCACCGCGGCGACCAGCGCAACGGCGGCAACGGCGAAGGTCAGCCAGGACAACCCCTTGCCGTGCTGCAACTGCGTCCAGAGCGCGAAGGCCGCGGCGATCACGATGACCGGGATGCCGACGCGGACGGCCAGGGCATCGGCCTTCTCGCGCAGGTCGCCGGTTGTCTTGAGACCGAGATAGATCGCGCCGTGCAGGGTGAAGAGCCCGAACGTGGCGACCCCGCCGAGTATCGAGTAGGCGTTCAGTAGGTCGGGAAAGTTGCCGATGTACTCGTGCCCGGGACCGAGGTGCACCCCGCGGACGATGTTCGCGAAGGCCACGCCCCACAGCAGTGCGGGCAGCGCGGAGCCGATTATGATGCACAGGTCCCACCCGCGGCGCCACTGGATGCTGTCGCCCTTCCCCCGGTACTCGAAGGCAACGCCACGAATGATCAGGCAGAGCAGGATTAGCAGCAGTGGCAGGTAGAACCCGCTGAACAGCGTCGCGTACCACTGCGGGAACGCGGCGAACGTCGCGCCGCCGGCCGTCAGCAGCCACACTTCGTTCCCGTCCCACACCGGGCCGATCGTGTTGATCAGCACCCGGCGTTCCTGCTCGGTGCGACCGAGGACGGGCAGCAGGATGCCGACGCCGAAGTCGAAGCCTTCCAGGAAGAAGTAGCCGATCCACAGTACGGCGATGATGACGAACCACAGCTGCGCGAGGCTCATCTTGACTCCTCTTCGCGCAAGCGCTCATCGGCCGCTCGTTCCGCACCTGCACCCCACGAAATCGCTTCGCGATTTCGCAGGGACCCCGCACAAGCTCGGCGCTGGCGCGCCTGCGATGCTCGCTCGCTCATTCGACCACCCGTGACCTAGTACGCGAAGACGAGCGGGCGCTCGTCCTCTGCTCCGGGTTGTGGTGGACCCTCCTTGGGGCGAAGTCCAGCGAGCGCCTCTTCCTCAGTCGGTGGGCCCTGCCTGGCGTACCGGATCATCAGCCCGACCTCGACCACCGCGAGCACGCCGTAGAGCAGGGTGTACGCCGTCATAGAGGTGATCACCTCGGCGAGGCTGACCTTCGGCGACACACTGCGACTCGTCTGCAACAGCCCGAACACCGTCCATGGCTGGCGGCCCATCTCGGTGAAGATCCAGCCGAACGAGTTCGCCAAGAACGGCAGCACGACCGCGGCCACCCCGATCCGCCAGAACCACGGCGAGGACGGCATCCGCCCGCCGCGCAACGCCCACAGGCCGATCAGTGAGACGAGCGCGGCGAGCGCCCCGAAACCGATCATCAACCGGAAGCCCCAGTAGGTGATCGGCACGTAGGGAATGTAGTCGCCCACCCCATAGCGTGACTGGTAGGCAGCCTGGATGTTGTTGATCCCGTCGACGGTGCCGTTGAAGCTGGTCGTGGCCAGGAACGACAGCAGGCCGGGGATGCGCAGGCTGAAGATCTCCTTGTGCCCGTTCAGGCTGCCGATGGTGAACAGCGAGAACGATGCGGACGACTCGGTCGAGTAGAGGGCCTCGGCCGCCGCCATCTTCATCGGCTGCTGATCGGTCATGATCCGGGCCTGGATGTCGCCTGAGACGGCCACCCCGATCGAGCCGATAAGGGTCATGACCAGGCCGAGCTTCACGGACGGCCGGAACACGTTGAGATGGCGGCCCCGGCCCAGTTGCCAGGCGCTGACCGCGGCCATGAACACGCCGCCCGTGACCAGCGAGCCCAGCACTACGTGCGGGAAGGTGACCAGCTGCGTCGAGTTGCCCAGGACCGCCCAGATGTCGGTGAGCTTCGGTCGCCCGTCCGCCGTGATCCGGTAACCCACCGGGTGCTGCATCCACGAGTTCGCCGCGAGGATGAAGTACGCCGACAGCAACGTGCCCAGCGACACGATCCATATACACGCGACGTGCAGCCGCGGCGACAGCCGATCCCAACCGAAGATCCACAAGCCGAGGAAGGTCGACTCGAGGAAGAACGCGAGCAGCCCCTCCATCGCCAGCGGCGCCCCGAAGATGTCACCGACGAAACGCGAATAGTCGCTCCAGTTCATGCCGAACTGGAACTCCTGCACGATTCCCGTGACGACGCCTATCGCGAAGTTGATCAGGAACAGCTTGCCCCAGAACTTCGTCGCTCGCAGGTACTTCACGTTGCCGGTGCGTACCCAGGCCGTCTCGAGTCCCGCGACAAGCGGCGCCAATCCGATCGTCAGCGGGACGAACAAGAAGTGGTAAACCGTGGTGATCCCGAACTGCCAGCGCGCGAATGTCAGGGCATCCAATGCGAGCTCCCCGTCGGAGTCGTCGTGGCTACGCCGAGCGCGCGAGCGTCGCGTCGACGGCGGTGATCACCATAGCGGTGACGTCGTCGACTGTCCGCATCCCGTCGATATCCACGAGCAGCCCTCTGTGCCGGTAGTAGTCGATCACGGGCGAGCTGACCTCGTGGTAGAGCTGGAGCCGGCGGCGGATGACGAGCTCCGTGTCGTCGGGGCGATCCTGGCCCCGGGCAAGCAACCTGCGGACCACCTCCGCGTCGGTGACCTGCAGGTGCACGGCAAGCTGAGCCGCCAGGCCACGCTCCCGGGCCATGGCGCGGGCGGCAACGGCCTGATCGAGCGTCCGCGGGAAACCGTCGAGTACGAAGCCGCCGCGTGACCGGGCGGCTTCCAGCGCGCGGAACACCAGATCGAACATGAGCTCATCCGGAACGAGTTCGCCGCGCGAGATCACGGAGCGCACCTGTTGGCCGAGCGCGCTGCCACGTTGCAGCTCGGCGCGCAGCAGGTCACCAGTGGCAATGTGCGGGACGCCGAAGTGCGCGGCGAGGCGGGCACCCTGGGTGCCCTTGCCCGCACCCGGCGGGGCGAGAATCAAGACGCGCATGGCGGTTCCCCCATTCGGCGGACACCCGACACCGGGTTGGACTTCATGATCATGCCGGGGCAGCCCAGAGGTCCCTAGGTGGCTGGTGTTTTTCGTCGCGTGGCGGTGCCGCGTCTTGTTGATCATCTCTGGGAGCATGTGCCTATGCCGCAGGGACGTGGTTGCCGGGGTGAGTCGTGACGTTGGGGCTGGCGCCGAGGCAGGCTGATTTGTTCCGGTCCACGGCCGGGTTCTGTGACGGCCGGGTCGGACCGGAGTCGATCTACGGGCTGCTGCACCGGGAGTGTCACCGGCTGTTCCCCGATGAGATGTTCGCCGACCTGTTCACCGATGTGGGCCGACGCAGCGTGCCGCCTCAGATCGTGGCGGTGGTGATGGTGTTGCAACGCATCGAGGGCTGCAGCGACCGGGAGGCGGCCGACCGGTTCTGCTTCGACGCGCGGTGGAAGTACGCGGCGGGCGGGCTGGATTTCGACTACCCGGGGTTCGTGCACACAGTGCTGGTGGACATGCGCGCCCGGCTGGCCGCCTCGGCCGCGCCGGACCGGATCTTCGACATGGTGCTCGAGGTGGCCAAGGCGGCCGGGCTGGTGGGCCGGCGGCGGGTGCTGGACTCCACAGCGTTGTATGACGCGGTCGCCACGATGGACACCGTCACCCTGGTCCGCTCGGCGATCCGGGGGTTGCTCAAAGCCGCAGACAGCGAGCTGGCCGGCGAGCTCCGGGCGGTGCTGGGGCGTGATGACGACTACGTCGCTGCGGGCAAGCCGGTGTGTGACTACGACGACCCGGACGCGCGGGCCGAGCTGGTCGACGCGCTGGCCCGCGACGGCATGGCGCTGCTGGCGGTGCTGGACGGCAGAGAACTCACCGACGCGGTGGCCCAGGCCGCGGCGTTGCTGGCCACCGTGCTCGGCCAAGACCTCGACCGCGACGAGGCCGGGGTGTTCCGGATCGCCCGGCGGGTCGCCAAAGACCGGGTGATCTCCACCGTGGATCCCGAGACCCGGCACGGGCACAAGACCGCGGCGCGCGGTTTCGACGGCTACAAGGGGCATGTCGGCATCGACCCCGACACCGAGATCATCACCGCCACCACGGTGAGCGCCGGTAACGCCGGGGACGCCAGCGTCGCCGAAGACCTCATCGCAGACCTGCTCGACGAGCACGACACCGACCACGACACCGACACCGGCGAGGCCACCGACACCGGCACCGGCACCGATGGGGTTGCTGACGAGGTCGTCGAGGCATCCGATACCGCCGGCGAGGCCGCGCCGGGCAGCGACTCTGGGCAGGCCGGTGATGCCGGTAGCGACGCCGGCTCGGATCAGGCCAGTGTCTACGGCGATAACGCCTACGGCACTGGACAGTTCCACGACCGGCTGGACCAAGCCGGGATCGAGTCCAAGTGCAAGACCCAGCAGCCGGTCGCCGCGGGCGGGTTGTTCAGCAAGGACCGCTTCGACATCGACCTCGAACAGGACAGCGTGACCTGTCCCGCCGGGAACACCGCGCCGATCCGCCGCGGTGCCGACGGGGCCGGCACCGCCAGCTTCGGCCAGGCCTGCACCGGCTGCCCGCTGCGCGAGCAGTGCACCAAGGCCGCTGGCGGGCGCAGCATCGGCATCGGCCCGTATGAGCAGCAACTCGCCCACGCACGGCACCGGCAGCGTGACCCGGACTGGGTCGCCGACTACCGCGCCACCCGACCCAAAGTGGAACGCAAGATCGGGCACCTGATGCGCCGCCACCACGGCGGCAGGCGCGCCCGGGTCCGCGGACAGACCAAGGTCGCCGCCGACTTCGCCCTGCTCGCCGCCGCCGTCAACCTCGCACGCCTGGCCGCGCTCGCCGTGGCCGGCACGCCGAACCAAGGATGGGCCACAGCGGCCGGATAGGCCGATCCAGGCAGCACAACGCCGTACCCGGCAGCCACAAGCGGCCGCCACCACCTCACCGCCACCGCAAATCGCTCACAGCAGCACCGATCGCAGGTCGCGCTCAACTCGACCCAGGCGCCGCGACACCGGCCCACCGGCACTCCGCCGTCAGCGGTCACCCCCTCAGACAGCCGTTCGACACCAGC
>CAWIUB010000044.1:0-17973 GCA_963839175.1 uncultured Actinomycetota bacterium | reverse complement strand
CGACCCCGACCGGACTTGAACCGGCGACCTTCGCCGTGACAGGGCGACGCTCTAACCAGCTGAGCTACGGGGCCTAGACGTACCTGGGTGGTGCTCGATGGTGCGGCGTGCCCCCAACGGGATTCGAACCCGTGCTACCGCCTTGAAAGGGCGGCGTCCTGGGCCTCTAGACGATGAGGGCGGTCAACCGCTCCATGCTAGCCGAGCCCCGTTGATGGACCCGCCCAGCATAGGGGACGCACCGAGCGGGTCCAAACGGCCGCGGGCTCAGTGCTTCAGGCCGAGCCGCGCGGCCATCTCGTGCATCAGATCGCGGAACAGCGCCTCGGCGTCGCCGTCCCGTAGAGCGAAGTTCAGGTGCCCGAACGCCTCGGTGGCCACCGCACCGTAGAGGCGCATCCAGCAACCGAGGTAGAGCGCGATCGCCCCAATCGGTACCAGGGCACCCGTCTGCCGGTGGTAGTCGGCCAGCTGCTTGCGCAAGTCGGCCGGCACGTCCTCGTCGGAAGGAACGACCTCGGGGTGCTGACGCCACAGCTCGACGAACAGGTCGAGCCACACCTGGCCGAAGGCCTGGCCGCGGTTCCTGCCGGCCGCCTCGCGCTCGGCGGGGTCGGGCACGCCGGGGATCGGGGCGCCGAACAACAGGCCGAATTCCGGCCGATGATCCAGCGCCCACCGGCGGAACGCGAACGAGGTGTCGAGGAAGCGTGTCTTCAGCACCGCGGTGGGGTCTGCATCGCGCGCCGCCTGCAACTGCTGGGCGAGCTCCGTGTAGAGATCGTCGATCAGCGCGCCGAGCAGCCGTTCGCGGCTGGCGAAGTATCGATAGAGGGCGGGCGCCGTCATGCCCAGGGAGCCGGCGATCCCGCGCAGCGTCACCGACTCCGTGCCGCCAGCGACAAGCAGCTCGCGGGCCGATCCCAGAATCTCGGCCGAGGCCGCAGCCCGGACTCGCTGCCTGCGAGTCGACTGAGAGGCCTCGGCGACCTGGGGCTTGACGCGGGACATAGCAGTCAGCATAGTGAACACTGTTCACCGTGAACAGTGTTCACTTAAGCAATGTATGTTCTCGAAAGTCTGGAGGGTCAATGTTCGCGTGGTGGGCACGGGTCATCATCAGGCGGCGGAGGTGGGTGCTGGCCGGCGCCCTTGCGTTCGTGGCGGTCGGCGTCGCGTGGGGCACGAGCGTCTTCGGCTCACTGGTCAACGGTGGATTCGACGACCCAAAGAGCGAATCCTCGCAGGCGCAGCAGCTGATCGACGACCGGATCGGCGGGGTCACCACGGACGTGGTCGTGCTGTTCCGCAACCCGGCTGTTACAGTCGAGGACCCGGCATATCGCACCATGGTCGACACGGCGATGCAGCAGTTCCCGGTGGGCGCCGCGACCGCAGTACACACCTACTGGGACACCCGTTCGCCCACGCTCGTCAGCACCGATCGGCACGTCACCTTCGTCGCGGTGTCGCTGAAGGACCGCAACGAGATCATCAAGACCACCGCGTACGACCCGCTGCGAGACTCGGTGAAGGGCACCGGCTACACGGTCCAAATCGGCGGCACGGGCGGCGTCAACAGCGATATCAGCGACCGGGTCAGCAGTGACATCGCCCGCGCCGAGATGCTGTCTTTGCCGATTCTGCTGATATTGCTGGTATTCGTGTTCGGTAGCTTGGTCGCCGCACTTCTGCCGCTGGCAATCGGCGGGCTGGCGATCTTGGGTGCCTTCACCGCGCTCAAGCTATTGAGCATCTTCACCGACCTGTCCATCTTCTCGATCAACATCGTGACGATCATGGGCTTGGGGCTGGCGATCGACTACGGGCTGTTCATCGTCAGCCGGTTCCGTGAAGAGCTCGCGAACGGCCGGGACGTCCAGGACGCCGTCGTCCGCACGATGGCTACCGCGGGCCGCACGGTCGCGGTCTCGGCGACCACGGTGGCGGTGGCGCTGTCCGGGCTGCTGATCTTCCCGCAGGTGTTCCTGCGCTCGATGGGCATGGGCGGAATCGCGGCCGTTCTGGTCGACGCGGTCGGGGCCCTCACCGTGTTGCCCGCGTTGTTGCTGCTGCTCGGACGCCGGGTAGACGCCTGGTCGGTGCGGCCGCTGCTGCGCCGGGTTGGCATGGGCAGGCGGGACGTGACGGCGGAGCATCACGGCTTCTGGTACCGCCTGGCGATGAGCGTGATGCGCCGGCCCGTCCTCTACATCGTGGCCGCCACGGCCCTGCTGCTGGTCCTCGCCTCGCCGTTCTTGCAGGCCACGTTCGGCGGCGTCGACGCGCGCGTCCTGCCGGCGTCCGCCGAGTCCCGCCAGGTATCCGACACGCTCATTCGTGATTTCCCGGACAACACCTCGCAGCCGATCCAGGCCGTGCTGAGCCTGGACCTGCCTGCCGCGAGCGTGCAGGGGCAGGCCGCCATCGGTGGCTATGTGCAGCAGGCCCGGGCGGTGCCTGGTGCGACGAGCGCGAGCGTCTCGGCAGTCCGTGGTGACACGGCGGTGGTCAGCGTGACATACGCCGGTGAGGCGCTGGCCGGTGGCGCAAGGTCGGTCCTGGCCAGCGTGCGCGATCTGACCCCGCCCGCGCACGTCAGCGACATCCACCTCGGCGGTGCGACCGCGCAAATCGTCGACCGGCTACACGGCCTCGGGCAGCGACTGCCGTGGATGGCCCTGATCATCGCGCTGTCGACGTTCGTCCTGCTATTCCTGGCCTTCGGTTCTATCGTGTTGCCGATCAAGGCAATCGTCATGAACCTGCTCTCATTGGGGGCGTCGTTCGGCGTGGTCACCTGGATCTTCGGCAACGGACACCTGTCCGGCTTCCTGGACTTCACCCCTACCGGTTCAATCGACGCTGCCCAGCCCATCCTGGTGCTGGCGATCGTGTTCGGGCTCTCGACGGACTACGAGGTGTTCCTGTTGTCCCGAATCCGTGAGCAGTACGACCTCATCGGTGACAACACGCAGGCCGTCGCGACCGGGCTGCAACGCAGTGGGCGCATCATCACCTCGGCGGCGATGCTGCTCATGGTGGTGATCGGCGCCTTCTCTACTTCGTCGATCACGTTCATCAAGCTCATCGGGGTGGCCATGTTCGTCGGCATCCTGATCGACGCCACGGTGGTGCGATCCATCCTCGTACCGGCCACCATGCGGATGCTCGGCACGGCCAACTGGTGGGCGCCGGGCCCGCTGCGCCGCTTCTACGTCCGATATGGCATCCGCGAGTCGGGGCAACCTGACGACACGCAGGTTGTTCGACCCGTGGCGCGGCCCGGTATACCGCAGGTCGAACAGGTCGACTAGGACTGGGTGGGCTCGCGCGCCCCCTCGGAGGACAGCAACTCGTAGCGCGGATTGGCCAGTGCCAGGTGGCCCTTGTACTCGCCGACCGTGCCGGTGGCCCGCACGATTGCGCCCGGCACGATGCCCGGGATCTTCGTCCGGCCGAAGAAGAGCAACCGCATGCCGCCAGTCTCGTCGAAGACCTGAGCCTCGAGCGACTTGCCGGCCTTGGTGCCCACCTGGACAATCTTGACGCGTCCCTCGATGGTCACCCGCTGCTTCCACGAAACGCTGCCGATGGGCGTCGTGCCACCGTGTGCTTCGTGCGGAGCCACCCCGACGGCGTCGTCGTCGGTGCCGGTCTCGACCCGGGTCGCGGCGAGTGCGGGCTCCTTAGCCGCGACTCGCTGCTGCGTATCCAGTCGCTCCTCCGCCTCCTGGGTCAACGTCGTGTCGAACGGCACGATCGTTGCCGAGACGTGGGGGATGCGACCGAGAGCTGCGGCGAGCCGGTCAGCCGTCCGGTCGTGCAGCAACCGCTGCGACAACCTCGGGAAGGTTCGTCGAGGCAGCAGGACGGTGACCTCGGCACGTTCCTGCACCACAGTGCTGAGCGCCAGTTCGGCGGCGCCGCGCACGATCCGCCGGTCGGGGCATTCCGCTATATCCAAGGGAATCCGGTCGCCCAGCCCCCGATCGATCCACGCCTGCTCCAGCTCGCCGGCAACCTCGCTGTCGATCATCAGATGGACGGCGCGGATCTCGGTCGGTCGCAAGCTGCCCGCGTAGCGCAGCGCGCGCAGCACGGCCAGGTCGAGCCGATCGATCAGCACGATCACGACGTGCCGCGGGTAGTGCATCATGCTGCCGTCGGGCTGGGTGGAGGTGACCAGGTCCAATGAGCGCGCCTCGCGTCGGTACTGCTGGTTGAGGCGCATGAGCACCAGCCACATGATCGGGAACAGCAGCACCACGAGCCATGCGCCTTCGGTGAACTTGACGACCGCGAAGATCAGCACGATGAGCATCGAGACGCAGCCGCCCGTGAAGTTGATAGCGAACTTTCGCTGCCAACCCGGCCCGCGGTGGGTGTTGTGGTACTTCGCCATCCCGAAGCCGGCCATGGTGAATCCGGTGAACACGCCGATGGCATAGAACGGGATCAGCTTGTCCACGTGGGCGCCGACACCGAGCAGGAGCGCCAGCGCGGCGACGGTCAGGATGATGATCCCGTTGCTGAACGCCAGCCGGTGACCACGGCGGGTGAGCTGGCGGGGCAGGAACGAGTCCTCGGCGATGAAGCTGGCCAGGAACGGAAAGCCGGTGAACGGCGTGTTTGCTCCCGTGATAAGAATCAGCGCCGTCGCGAGCTGCACGAGCACGTAGCCGAGGTGCCCGTACCAGGCAGGGCCGAAGACCACCTTTGCGACCTGGCTGATGACCGTCGGGATTCCGCTCTCGTACGGACGGGCGTGTGTCTCGGAGGACAGGTAGGAGATGCCAGCCACGAGGGTGCCGAGCAGCACGCTCATAATCGTCAACGTCTTGCGCGCGTTCGGCCCGGCCGGCGGCTTGAACGCACTCACTCCGTTGGAGATCGCCTCCAGACCGGTAAGCGACGCACCTCCATTGGCGAACGCCTTGAGCAGGTAGAAGATCGCGATACCAGACAGGATCGAGTAATGCTCGTTAACCACGGGGATCAGTGGGTTCTGCGGGTCGGGCGTGTACACAATCCGTGGTAGGTCGCCGAAGATCTCCCGGAGGATGCCGATCACGACGACCAGCCCGGCCATGCAGACGAAGAAATACGTCGGAAAGGCAAATGCCTTGCCCGCTTCGCGCACGCCACGCAGGTTGCCGAACGCCAGGACGAGCACCACCACGACGGTGAGCTCGAGCTGCAGATGGCGGATGGACGGGATCAGCGAGGTGATCGCTGCAGTCCCTGCCGCAGTCTGTACGGCGACCGTCACGATGTAGTCGATCAGCAGTGCCACCGACGCGATCTGTGCGACCCTCGGACCGAAGTTCTCGCGGGCGACCACGTACGAGCCGCCCGCCCTTGTGTAGATCGAGACGACCTCGCGGTAGGACAACGTCATGATCACCAGGACGATGATCACGACCGCGGTCATCGGCAGCAGGATGTGGAATCCGCTCAGCCCGAAGACGGCGAGCAAGACAATCAGCATCTCCTCTGAGCCGTATGCGGCCGAGGAGATGCAGTCGCTGGACAGCACGCCCAGCGCGGCTTTCTTGGACAGCTTCTCCTCGGTCAGCGCTGCGTTGACCAACGGCTTGCCCAGCATCGCCCGCTTGATGCGGTAGCTGAGTCGTTCCGGGATGTCGATCGCAACCTGTTGTGGCTGCGGCGAGGATCCCACGGATGCCGACGACCTCCCGAGGTCCGTGCTCATGCCGGAAACGGTAGCGGCCGATGCGTTTCATCGACGCCACGCGGTGAATCGCACGGCGCCGACCACCGCGCCACCGGCCAGGACCGGGGCTTCGGCCCGCTCGTCCAATACCGGCGCGACCACGCCGAGCCGCTGCAGTCCGGCGACGATGGCCCGCTCGGCGGCGCGCTGGGCCCCGTCATCGATCTTCACGGCCACCGCGCCACCGTCCGGCAGCGCGGCCGCGTACACGCCCTCGGCGCCGTCCTTGGCGATCGCCCCGGGCAGGCCCGCCATGAGCAGGGTGGCCGAGCGGCCGGTGCCCGCGACCAGTTCGGGGTGCCGGCGCATGGCGTCGGCGACGTCTCGTTCGGCAGTGCCGGTCGCGAGCGCGAGACGTGCGAAGGCCCGGGCAACGCCGTGCAGGCTGAGCGCGAACAACGGCGCGCCGCAGCCGTCGACGGATGTGTGCGCGACCGCCTCGCCGGCCAGATCGGACACCGTCGCGCGCAACGACTGCTGCAGCGGATGGTCCGGCGCGAGGTAGCCCTCGGTCGGCCAGCCGTTCGCTCGGGCGGTGAGCAGCATCGCGGCGTGCTTTCCGGAGCAGTTCATGGCAATGCGTCGTTTGGGCGAGCCGCCGGCGATCCACCGTTCGCGGGCCGTTTCGTCGAGGGGCCAGTCCGCCGGGCAGCCCAGATCGTCCTCGTCCAACCCACCGCTCGCGAGCATCTCACGGGCCAGCTCAAGGTGCCTGGGCTCGCCAGAATGCGACGCCGCGGCCAGCGCCAGCTGGCGGGACGGCACGTCCAGGCCCAGTCGGCGCATCCCCACGGCCTGTAGGGGCTTGTTCGAGGAGCGCGGAAAGACGGGCTGAACGACGTCACCGAGGGCCGCGACGATGCGGCCCGCGCCGTCGATCGCCACCAGGTGACCGCGGTGAAGGCTCTCGACGACCCCTGATCTGACGACTTCGACGAGGGGAACCCCGGTGATCATTCGGCCGGCCGCATGCCCAACAGCCGGATTCCGTCGTCGTCGCGCAATACCGCGGTGATCCACCCGCCGTTGCGGCCATGCAGCCGTAGCGTCCCCGGGTCGGCGGTGAGCTCGACAGGCTCGAATTGCCGGTGCTCCCAATCCAGCCGGGCCGCGTGCCCGGCAACGGCCAGCTCGATCATCGACCCATGCGCGGCGAGCATGTCCCGGGTTGCCGTCAGCTGGCCGATGATGTCGTCGAGGGCGTCAACCAAAGCAGGGTTGTCATCGCACCAGGTCGCCACCAGGTCCGGCCGGGTCCGGGCAACGCGCGATCCGGTCATGTACGAGCCGGCGGCGAGGCTCAGCCCCAGCGGACCGCCGACCAGGCCGGTCAGCGCGAGTGCTTCGGCCAGCACGTGCGGCAGGCCGATCACCCGCGCGACCGCCTCGTCCTGTTCGGCGGCGACGGCGGGAACGGGCTTGGCGCCCAGGTCGCAGGCCAGCTCGGCGAGGGCCAGCCAGGCGTCCAGGTCGGTGTCCGGCTCGAGGGTCAGCGCCCACGGGGCGTCCCGGAAAAGCAGCGGGTCGGCGGCCCCCCAGCCGGTGTTCTCCGTCCCCGCCAGCGGGTGCCCACCGACGAAGCGGGCGGCCGGCACGAACGCCCGAACCGCGGCGAGCACCGGCGTCTTGAGCGTGCCCACGTCAGTGAGGATCGCCCCGTGGGCCAGGTGCGGCGCGAGCGAGCGCAACGCGTCGGGCACCTGGGGCAGCGGCATGGCAAGAACGACCAGGTCCGCGCCGTGCGCCGCGCCCGCATCGGTGGCGGCGACCGGGAAGCCCGAGCCGCTCGCGGCCGAAGCCGTCTGCGGGTCGACGTCGTACCCGACGACGTCCAGACCCGCCTGCCGGATGGCGTGCAAGAGCGAGCCACCAATCAGGCCGAGCCCGAGGACGGCGACGCGGCCGAACGCGGCGGTCATGACCCCCCCGAGCCGATGCGCACCGGCGCACGGTATCGCTGTTGCCGTCCGGCACTAGAGGCGGCACTGTGAACGTGTCAGGATCGACGCATTCAGTAGGTAATCCACCGGGTGGTGACACGGGATGGCGCAAGGCGGCTACGCGATCGCGGCCTTTCGCGACTCGGGGCAATGGCGGTGCGAGCCGCTGCCGCCCGCCGTGCTTGGTGATCTGGGCGTGCTGCTGTCGGCACTGCGGTCGCAGCCGCCGGAGGGCGGGCCGTTCGTGGTCGCCAGCGTCGACGAGGAGTTCTTCCTGATCGCGCGGCTGGACGGTGCGCGGATCTCGCTGATGCTCAGCGACCTGACCGCCGCGGTCGAATACCCGCTGGCCCGGCAGGTACTCGACCGGCTCGGCGAGGATCCCCCCGACGACGACGAGCTCGACGAGGTCTGGCCGATCGGCGACCTTGACCTGTTCACCGACCTCAACCTGTCCGAGGAGGAGATGGAAGGCATCCTCGACGACCTGGATGCCTATCCGGACGAGATGCTCGAAACGATCATCGAGCGCATCGGTCTTGCCGAGCCGTACGCCCGCGCAACCGAGTCAGCACAGGTCTGATGGGTCGGTCGTCGTGTCCGCCTTCGCTGCCGTACTGACCCGCCGTGGCACTCGCTGGCGCGCGTCAGAGTTGGATCTGGACGGCTGCGAGACTATCGACGACATCACCGATGTGGCCCGCGACGTCCCCGCGGACATCAGGCTCGTCGTCGTGGAAGAAGACGACGAGTACGCCGTGCTAGCGCGAGTCGACGGCGAGGACGAGGCGCGGTTCTTCATCTCCGACGGGCACGCCGCAGTCGCCCATCCGCTCGCCGCGCTCGTGGCCGACGAGCTCGAGCCGATCGGTGGCGACGTCCTGGACGATGACGATGCACCGCCCGCCTACGAGAGCGCGCCGTTCGGCGATCCGACGGTGGTCGCCGACCTGGGGACGTCCGACGCGGAACTGCTGGCGTTGTGCGCCCAGGAAGGGACTCTGCCCGTCGACCTCATCGTCGCGGTGTGCGAACGCGCAGGCTGCGCGGAGGCGTTCGAAGCCGTCCGGGTGTGAGTTCCTGGGAACCAGCGATGACGGCAGCGCTCGCGGTCGCCCGCGAGGCTCTGCCATCCGGCGACGTGCCGATCGGCGCGGTGGTCCTGGATCGAGTCGGTGCCGTGATCGCGTCCGCGCATAACGAGCGCGAGCGCACGAACGACCCCACCGCCCACGCCGAGCTCGTCGCGCTCCGGCGGGCCGGCGCGGCACTGGACTCGTGGCAACTCGTCGGCTGCACCCTGGTCGTCACACTTGAACCGTGCACGATGTGCGCCGGGGCGATCGTCCTGTCCAGGGTCGATCGGCTGGTTTTCGGCGCGTGGGACCCGAAAGCGGGCGCCGTCGGCTCGCTCCTGGACGTCGTCCGGGACCGGCGGCTGAACCATCGCCCGGAGGTCCTCGCTGGCGTTCTCGAGCAGTCATGTGGCGCGCTCCTCGCCGACTTCTTCGCCCAGCGACGCTAGCTCCCGGTACCCTCGTCGACGGTGGCGTGTCCGAGCGGCCTAAGGAGCACGCCTCGAAAGCGTGTGAGGTGCAAGCCTCCGTGGGTTCAAATCCCACCGCCACCGCCCTAGGAGCCGCGAGGAGAGCGAGCTTGCTCGCTCTCCCGAGGCGACGACGGGCGGTTGAGCGGGCGAAGCCCGCGATCACCGCCAACAAATCCGGGACCTTCGCCAACCGGCGCCGTTCGGACCCCCGACCACCGGTTTCGCCTAGTTTCCGTCCCAATTGGCTCATCGGCGCCGCCCCAGAGCAGCTCGCCCACTCGGTCCGCCACGCCGTCCAGGACCGGGAGCGTGAGGTGCTGGTAGCGGGTCACCATCGCCGTGTTCGACCAGCCCATCAGGCCCATGACCGCCCGCTCGGGCACACCCAGAATCAGCAGGACCGTGGCCGCCGTATGCCTCGCGTCATGCAGCCGGCCCTCGCGAAGCCCGGCAGTCAAGGCGCGGCCTACCGGCCGCGCTCCGCCCGGCTCACGGCCTGCGGGCGGAAACCTCCGGCGCGCCGTCCTCGGCCGCAGCCGGGCGGACTTGTCACACGGCCAGCCTTTAGCCCAGCGGGTCATGCGACAGGTCGTGCGTGCCTGCCCTCCGCAGCCCCGGATCATCCACGGCCGGACAACCGCGTCAAGGGCGCCTGTCGGCGTCGCTACGCGGTGGCGCAAGCGCCACCCTTGACCCGGCTGACCGACCGAGCAAGGCGGCAGCTACGAAGGGCAGGGACGAGTCTGAGCAACCGTCCGCGAGGCTTGAATCCGTGATCGCTTGTCCTTCGAGGAAGATCGAAGCATGGAGATTCGACGGGCCGTCCCGGGCGACGCGGCGCGGATCGCAGCCCTGCATGTCCGGTCGTGGCAACGTGGGTACCACGGTCAGCTACCCGACGACATCCTCGACTCCTTGGACCCAGCGCAACGGATACCGCGCTGGACGGCAGCCCTGGAACACGCGGGCTGGCCGCGCGAGGGGACGCTTGTGGCGGAAGATGCACACGAGCTGCTTGGCTTCACTCATCTATGCCCCGCCCGCGACGACGACGAGGACCAGGCCGTGGTTGGTGAGGTCACGTCCTTCTATGTGCTACCCGACAGATGGCGCATCGGCATCGGGCGACAACTCATGACTGCCTGCCTTGACGTGCTCGCCGAAGCGGACTACGCGCGAGCTTCGCTGTGGGTGCTCGACACGAATGTCCGGGCGATCCGCTTCTACGAGGCCACCGGGTGGCGCGCGAACGGTGCCGTCAAGGATTCCGACCTGGATGGTGTCTTGATACGGGAGCTGCGCTACCAACACGAGCTGGCGTAGATCGAGAGACACACCGGGCGGCCCGCAGCACACGTGCGATAAGCGTGCCATTCCACCAGGCCGCGCCGGGCGTTCCAGGCCGCGACTGACACCGATGACGCCGAGAACCCGGCCGACGCGGCACCACCGGGACGATTCCCAAGCTGACAATGCATCCGCACGTCAGTTGATCAACTGGAGCCCTTCGCGTTCCGCGAAGTCGGCGAAGTCCTTGACGTTGAGGGTCGCCAACGGGTGCTCACGCATCAGACAGCAGGCGGCGATCCACGTGTCGTTCGCCGGTCGCGGTCGCCCGCGAAGCTGTGCATGCGCCTGCAGCTCACCCCAGCGCCGGGCAACCCGGGCGCTGTACGGCAGGACAACCAAACCCGCCAGGAACTCGTCAAACGTCGACCGCTTGGTCGGCCCCCAGTGCCGAACCAAGGTCCACTTGGTCAGCTCCCCGAGCGTCACGAACGTGATCGCCAGCGTTGGCCCGACAAGCTGGCCACGACGTGTCGAAGGAAGCCGATGACGGAGAATGCCCGACGCGATGTCGGTGTCTAGCACGAGGTAGCTCACGCGATGTCGGACCGCCGCGACGCGTACAAGTCCTCCAGGAACTCCTCGTACTCGTCATCGGAGTCCCACAGCCCCGGATGCGCCAGCGCGTCAAGCTCGTCTAGTGAGGTGATCGGCCGCACACCCTGCCGCCGCGCCAGCTCCTCGGTCGGCACGTCATCCTCGGACCACTCCGAGCCATGCTTCGCACTCGCCGTCATCGCCACCACCTCCCGTCACGCCGATGATCTCACGAGTTGCACTGGCAGCGGTGCCGTCGAAGCACCAGCTCGGAGATAACCAGCGCGTCGTCTCAGTTTCCGTCTCATTCGTTGGCGTCCGCGACCGTTCGGCGAGCTTCGGCGGGCCCTACCGACCGAGCAAAGTTCGGCACGGGACCGGGCCGAACGCCCAGGGGCAGACCTCGAAAGCGTGTGATGTGCAAGCCTCCGTGGGCCGACCGGTGCCCCACCGTCCGGACCCCCGACCACAGGTTTCGTCCCAGGTGCCAGCACGGCCACGTTCCGGGTCACATGCCCTCGCCGCACCGCTTTATTCAGCGCGGTGCGTAAGTCGGGTGAGCCTGATTGCGCTGCGGTAGGTGCACTTCCGGTACTGATCATCTTCGCGTAGCGGCGCTCCAGGTGTTCGGGTTCGAGCTTGTCGTGACGATGCGGGGCCGTGTCGCATTCGGCGGTAGTTCAACGCCCAGGCGGTGCCGGTGTGGACGAGCTGCGGTGGCCACTCGGGTTGACCTCGCCGCGATGTTGGGCTGAGCGCACGGAGGCCGTATCGACATCGGCCGGCGCTCGTTGAACGGTTCGGGACAGCGGCTCGGGGGAGCGCACCGCCCGACACGTTCCCCAGGGGGATCGGGGATGCCGGGATGCATCGGTCATGGTGTGTGGTGACCGTGGCGGGTCTGTTCCTGATCGCCGCGGCGCTGGTCGGCCCGGGCGTTCCCGCGGCGGGTGCGGCGGGCGTGCCGGATGCCGCAATTCGGGTGGCCCGGTTCAGCGTCGGCGGGGGAGCGCTGGACGTGCGGCTCACCGGATACGCGGGCGCCAGCCGGCACCTTGTCGTGCCACCGGGCGGATCGCCGACGGTCGAGGGGTACGCGGCGCTGCCGCCCGGTCCATATGTCGTTACGGTGCGCTCGGGGGCGGCGGCGCCAGCGGTGCTGATCGTTGACGCGCAGCCGGGCGCGGCGTACACACTCGGCGTGGTCGCCGCTGCCGGGACGGTGCGGGCGCTGCTGATACACGACGATCTCACCGCGCCGTCGCCCGGCTCGGGTCGGGTTCGCCTCATCCTGGCCGCTGCCCGCGCGCGGCAAGCCGACGTCGAGTTGGTGTCGGGGCCCGTCCTGGTCCACGATGGCGCGTTCGCCGGGGTCACGGCGTATCACGCGGTGCGTGCCGGGACGTGGCGGGTGGCGGGGAGCGCGGCGTCCGGGCAGCCTCTGCGCACCGTTGCCACGGTTTCCATCGCTGCCGGCAGGCTGACCTCGATCGTGCTGTTCGACGGGCCCCGCGGGCGTTTGGCGGTGTGTGCCCTGGCCGATGCGGCCGGTCCCAGCCGATCGCCGGGCGGGCCGGTTCCGGCTGGCGGCGGTGGGATGGCCGCGGTGATCTCCGGGCATGGCTCGGGTGTGCCGGCGGCGCCGATCGGAAGTCTCGCACTGGCGGTCGTGTTCGCCGGCTGGGCAGTGTTGCGCGCGGTCCTCGCGGTGCGCCGGCGCCGCCGGGCGGCAGCCGCGGGGGGTTTGCCGTGAGGCGCCTGGTCGCGGTGGCCGTCTACCTGGCGGTGTTGCTCGCGGGGGCGGCGGCGGCTGCGCTCATCGGGTCGGGGTATGTGCGTCCTGGCGCCGAGCGCGCTGCCGGGCGCCCGCCAACGCCGACACCGACGCGTGAGCAGGTGCTGCCGCAGAGCGCGCCGACGCGACTGCGCATCCCGGCGATCGGTGTGGATACCGCGCTGCAACCGCTGGGCCTGCTCCCGGATGGCACGCTGCAGCCGCCGAGCAGTTGGCAGACCGCCGGCTGGTACGCCCGCGGCGTCGAGCCCGGCGATCCGGGTCCGGCCGTCATCGCCGGACACGTCGACTCGGTATCCGGCCCGGCGGTGTTCTTCCGGCTGCGACAGCTTCACCCCGGCGACCTGATCATCGTGCAACGCGGCGACCGGCGAGTGCTCAGCTTCGTCGTCAACGCCACCGCCGAATACCCGAAGGCCGCGTTCCCGACTGCGGCCGTCTACGGGCCGACCGCGCTACCCACGCTGCGACTTGTCACCTGTACCGGTGATTTCGATTGGTACGCGCACAGCTACCCAGACAACCTCGTGGTCTCCGCCCAGCTTCGCTACTCCGGAGGTTAGTCATGACACGACGCAAAGGACATACTGCCAGCAGAGCTTTCTGGCCGCGCTGTCGAGTACTCGGTAGCGCCAGCGGCGGCCCGAAGTGTCGAACGCGGTCGGCGGACGAGACGATGGGGACCGCGAACGTCCAGCGACGGCGCGTTCTTCCCTGGCTAGCGGGCATAGGCTGCGCCGCGCTCGCCATGCTGGCCGTGCTGCCCGCGCAGCCCGCTGGCGCCGCGCCGCAATCCACCAGCGTCATCAATGCTGGTTCGCTTCCCGTCAGTACATCGGCGGCGAGCCTTGGCCTGACGGTACCCGGATTGCCGGCGCCGAAGCTGCCCCTGGCACCGGTGAAGGTGACGGTGCCTCCGGTCGGCGTGAGCGTGCCACCGGTCGAGGTGAGCCTGCCACCGGTCGGCGTGAGCCTGCCACCGGTCGAGGTGAGCCTGCCACCGGTCGAGGTGAGCCTGCCACCGGTCGAGGTGAGCCTGCCGCTGGCGAAGGTGAGCCTGCCATCGATCACGCTGGCGGCTCCCACCGGGCAGCCGGACCCGTCGCAGCGTGGCGGACCGGCGTCGCAACCCGGCGACGCACCCCCGTCGCGACCAGTCGCCGCGAAACCGGGTCACCGCGCCAGCCTGGGCATCGGGCCAGAGAGAAGGCTCGCCGCGCTGCCCGACCCAAACGGCTCCGCGACCGGCCTGACCCCGAACTCGACTGGAATAGTGCAGATCCCCGGCGAAAGGGGCAACGGCGTCCTAAGCCGCCGGCCGGTAGCTTCCGCGAACAACGGGCCATCGCTCGCAGCACCGATGTCACTGCTATCGGTGTTGCTGGCCATCATCGCAATCCTCGCCCTGTCGCTGATCACCGCCGCCGACGCCCGCCGCGTGGTGCTGCACCCTGGCAACGGCAACTGATGCCGTCACGCTGCGGCACCCAAGCGCGTCGATGTACAACCTTCGGCTAACCCTCGGGGCGACGCGCCCGTCGCGCCCCTCTCGAAAGGGATCGGCGACCGGGGGCCGCTCGGCGGCTGAGGATCCTACGGAATCGGCGTGGCCATGCTGTCCCTTGACCCGATGGGACCCCGAATGGCGGTAGCACGGGCGCGAGTACGTCGTCGTGGTTCGCAAATGGTGTCGCGTAATGGCGTACAACCTGGTGGCGCTCGGCCAGGGTTTCAGGTGGGACCCTGAGCGCTCGCGGCCGCCACCCATGACGTCAGGGTGGCGCCATGCCGAGCGTTCACGTGAACGCGCACCGCGCGGCTATCGTGTGCCTGCGCCGAGTGGCATAGCGGACATCGAGGTCGGAGGTATCACTCAGCTGACGCGGGCGGGTTGCGGGCTAACCGACCTTGAGGATTGCGCACCAGTATTGGCCGGAGCCGCCCGGGGCAGGCAGGTATGCCCAGCCAACGCTGAATGACGTCATGTCTGGATCGAGCAGCCAGGCCCCGCCGTCGCTGCGGCTGGCGATCATGCTGATCACCTTGGTTCCGTCCCGGGTGGGCACGCCCGCCTGCGACGTGATCGTGCTGCCCGCGGCCTGACTGGCCGATGTGCTCGGCGCAACGCCCACGAGCTCCTCGCCGCCGCGACCGGAGCGCGATCGGCCGAGGAGCACCATCAGCAACCCGACGACCATGCCAATCACCACCAGGACGACCAGACCCCGCATGGCGCGCTGCCGGGATGCCGCCTCCTCCTCGCCGGACGATGACGTCCACAGATCACTCACCACGGCCCCATCGACGCCCCGCCAACACGCGCGCGCCTGCTGGACCGACAGTGATTGACGCGGCCCGCGCCGGACGCGTCCACGCGGCGCCTCACATCGGCGTGAGCCGTAGGCACGGCGACCAGCTCTGCTCGGTCGGCTATCCGGTACGTGCGAGGACGTCCGCGCGCGACCTGCTGGTTTCGATGAGTTGCGCGTTCGTTTGGTCCGGTCCGAGGGCCCACGCGCGGGCGGCGTCGAAGGGCTTGCCGAAGGCGTGATGGCGGGCGATCAGCCGCTCGATGCGCACCTCGTCAGGCAGCTCGCAATACCAACTTTCGGCAAACAACGGCCGCAGCTCGTCCCACGGCGAGCGATCAACGAGCAGGTAGTTGCCCTCGCAGATCACCAGGCGCACTGACCGATCGATCCGGATCGATCCCGCTACCGGCTCTTCGATCGCGCGGTCGAATTCCGGCGCGTAGACGACGCGCTCATTGGCAGCCAGTCTGCGCGCCAAATTCAGATAGCCCTCCGCGTCGAACGTGTCGATCGCCCCCTTGCGGTCAGCCCTGCCCAGCCGCCTCAGTTCCGGATTGCTGAGGTGGTACCCGTCCATCGGCACCACGCGAGCCGCCGGCCCGATCGCCTCGGCAACTTGGCGAGCGAGTAGCGACTTGCCCGACCCCGGTGGTCCGACGATCCCGAGCAGGGCGCGTTCCTTCGTCGCGGTGAGGCACGACGCGCGGGCAACGAGCGCGTCGAGCCCCAGCGGATAGTTCATCTGGCCCTTCTCATATTCTGAGACATCAATCTCAAAGTTCAGGAACATGATCTACGCTACCGGAATGCTCGACCCAGTTGCGCATCCTGGTTCGCGTTGGCTGATTCTCGCGCTTGGAATTGCCGCGCAGGCCGCGACCTGCACGTTCATCTACGGCCTGCCCATGCTCGTTCCCGCTTTGCGCGCCGAAGAGCATCTGGCGCTGCTCGCAGCCAGCATGGTGATTTCGGCCCCGATAGCCGGAGTGCTCCTCACCCTGGTCGCCTGGGGTGCCGCCGCCGATCACTACGGCGAGCGCGTAGTCATAGCCACCGGCCTTGCGCTGGCGAGCGGCTTGTTGTTCCTCACGGACCTGGCACATGGCCCGGTCGCGCTCTGGGTGTTGCTTGGCCTTGCCGGAGCCGCGGGCGCCTCGGTCAACGCGGCGAGTGGGCGCGTCGTCATGGGGTGGTTCCCGGTGCGCCAGCGCGGCGTCGCGATGGGGGCCCGGCAGACCGCCCAGCCACTCGGCGTGGCGGTTGCCGCGCTGGCTCTGCCGCCGCTCGCCCATGACGTCGGCGTCCACGGCGCGTTGAGGTGTCCTGCGGTGTTGTGCGCGCTGGTGGCTGGCGCCGTCCTACTGCTGGTCCGCGACCCGCCGCGAGGACGCCCGGAGGATGCCCGTCCGGTCTCCTCGCCGTACCGCACTGCAGCGTTGTGGCGCATCCATACGGCCAGCGCCTTACTTGTCGTGCCGGAGTTCGCCGTCCGGGGTTCACCCTGGTCTACCTGGTCGGCCAGCGGCACTGGGATCCGACCGCCGCTGGGCGGCTGGTGTTCTGGTTCCAGCTTGCGGGCGCGGCCGGTCGGATCGGCGCCGGCGTGTGGTCCGACGCCGTAGAGAGTCGGCTACGCCGATGCGCCACTTGGCCGTCGCGAGCGGTGCACCCATGCTCGTACCGGCGGCGGGCGTGCGGACCGCGGCGTGGTGGACCATCGTCGGCTTCGCACTCGGCGCGGTCGTCACCGTGGCCGATAACGGACTCGGCTACACCGCGGTGGCCGAGTTCGCCGGGCCGGCCTGGACGGGGTAGGGCTCTCGGCGTGCAGAACACCGGCCAGAATATTGCTGCTGCGCTGAGCGCCCTGCTGCTTGCGGCGATCATCGGCAATGGCCGGTATGCGCTCGGCTTCGGGGTCGTGGTGCTCTTCCTGCTGCTCGCCGTTCCGCTGACGCCGCTGCGCGCGGAGCGACCCACTACGCCTCGCCGCCAGACGGCTGCCGATTCCGCAGCTCATCCGACAGCGCGCTGAGGAACGCCGCCAGCTCGCCCGCGCCCAGCTTGGGAAAGCGGGCGAGTACGCCGGCCACTGCCGCCTCGAATCCCTCGTACGCCCCGTGCACCGCGTGCCGGCCGATCGGTGTGGAGCGCACCAGCAGGCTGCGTGCGTCATCGGGGTTGGGCTCGCGGACGGCGAGGCCAGCGTGTTCGAGCCGGTCCAACAAGGAGCTGACGCTGCCTGAGGTCAGATCCATGCGGCTTCCCAGCTCACTCGGCGTCAACGCTCCGTCGGTATGCAGATGGCCGAGGGCCGTGATCTCCGATGACTCACCTCGAGCTCTCCGGCGAGCGCATCGCGGAGCTCTCCGCGGTGAGCACCAGCTCGCGCAGCGCCCCCGCCACTAGGCGTAGCTGCCCCGGACTTGCACTCACCATGACGTCCTCGTGGTCGAGGCAAGACATCGATCATCAAGCTACGTTGGCTCGCGGGGCCCGGTCAAATGACATCAGGTTGTCATGCGCTCGAGCGCACGAGATTTCCCCAGCATTTGGGCGATTCTGCGGCTCTGCAGATCCGGACGCGCTCGGTGATCCTCCGTGTGCGACCAGCTACCCACGGCACAATCGGTGATTCGCTCGATAATCCAGACAACCATCAGGTAAGGTCCGCGTTGGGAGGCGGCACTATCGGGGGGTGTGCCGCCTCGAACCATGTCTGCGGCCTTCACGCTCGACCATCGCCTCGCACCCGG
>CAWIUB010000043.1:0-19653 GCA_963839175.1 uncultured Actinomycetota bacterium | reverse complement strand
ATTGTTCCGACCTCACGATTGTTCCGACGCGGACGTGGATGGGCTTGCCTGGCAAGGGATCGGCGGTGAGCAGGTCGGAACAATCACGACCCATCAACGAGGGTCATGAGGGCGTCGGGCGGCTGGTGGCCGCCAGCCGTAGATCCACGGGCGGCGAGCATGCGTGGGTCAGCCTCGACATCGGAATCGCCTATGTGCTCGTCGAACCGACCGCCACGTGATCCGTCGGGACCGTGTTCGCCCCGCCGGCATTTGCTGCTCCCTTCCGAAATCTGCGGCGGGAAGCATCAGCCCGACGAGCGCAGATTGTTCCGACCTCTTATCCGGAAACCCCTTATGCCACAGGCGATCCAGTCGTCAGGTCGGAACAATCACGAGGTCGGAACAATCGGCGCCGGACGGATCTCGCTCCTTCCTCCGGCCCGGGCTCGCGCGTAGCGTGAGGCCGTTGCCAAAGTTGATCCTTACTGACGTGGTCCCGACGTCACAGCGACTGCGTTGATCGCGGCGAGCGCACCGAGTTCGTCGGCGACCATCCAGATGCAGCTGATCAGCCCGTCGGTGAGGGTCAGGATGTCGATGACCCGAAGGTCCACGACATGCCCGGACGGGGCCAACACTCCGGCCGCCGTCGAGAGAGGGCCAACCTGCCGGCCACGGAGCCGAAACGCGACGGCGACCCTTCCGGGGGCTTCCGCACTATCGAAGACCTCGCGCTCGGGATCCTCGAACACCCGCTGCATGGCGCGGGCCCGCTTCACAAGATCGGCGGCGGTGACCGAAACGCCATTGATCGACACCGGGTCGGTGTAGAGGGCGCGAAAGGCATCCTCTGCGGCTGGCCCTTTCCGGCAGCGGATCGGTCCAGAGCCGGAACAGAGCCTCGACATCGAAGGACATCGCCCGAGCATGCTCCTGGTCCGTCAGCCCCGCCAGATCCGAGACGAGTGATTCCGATCGTGGCGTGGCCGCTTGATCGACAGGTAACCGCGAAGCCCGCGTGCCGGTCATGGACGACCGACCGACAGGCATGTGCGCGCCATGGCCTGTTCCTTACGACGGCTTCGGGCGGTCTTGGTTCTGCCCGCCGTCTCGGGAGTCGACCGCGGCCTGACCCGGCGGTCGAGACGACCGCGGTGGAGGAGCTCTGCCGGGGTTGTGGGGTGCAGGCGGTGCCGCACGGCCGGCGGCCGGCGGGCTGCGACGTCCGCGATGCACGATGATGACGAACGTGACGGTGCGATTCGGCGACTGCGAGGTGAGCCTCGAGCGCCTCGAGTTGCGACGCGTCGACAAGATCGTGGGCATCGAGCCCCAGGTATTCGACGTCCTGACATATCTGCTGCGCCATCGAGACCGTGTGGTGCCGAAGACCGAACTCCTCGACGAGATCTGGGGTAACAGGTTCGTCTCTGAGTCGGCGTTGACCAGCCGGGTCAAGTCCGCCCGGCGCGCGGTTGGCGACACTGGTCGAGATCAGCGGATCATCAAGACGATCTATGGCCGTGGCTACAGGTTCGTGGCCGACGTTGCCGACAAGACCCACTCCGCCGGTCCGAGCCAGGGTGCAGCGCGGACGGACGGCACAGCCTCCCGGGGAGACGTGGATCCGGCAGGTCGGGTGCTTCGGGCGATCAGCGGCATCGGCGATGGGGTCGGAGCCGCGATCCAGGTGATCGGCGGAGCCAGGTCGGGGAAGACGGAGCTCCTCGGCCAGGTCGCGGAGGCGGCCCGTCGGCAGTCGCTGGCTGTCGGGTTGTCCGGTCCGGTGATCGCCAGCCCGAGCCCTTACGGTTGCCTCGCCGAGGCTCTCGACGAGATGGTTCAGAGGCATCCTGGACTGCTCGATCTGATACCGGCCGGATGCCGCACCGAGCTCGAGCGAGCCTTCGAAGGGCGCCTCCCGACGACGCGCCAGCGCTGGTTCGTGGCGGTGCGTGAGTTTCTGGTCACCGCGGCGGAGCGCTCGGGTGCGGTGCTGCTGCTCGACGACCTTCACCTCGCTGATCGCGAATCGCTGATCCTCGTGGATGACGTGGCACGGCTGACCCGCCGGTACCGCCTGGTCGTCGTCGTCGCCCAGCGGTCGGACGCCGTGACCCGACCTGGCTTCGAGGTCGTCAAGCTGGCCGAGCGCCGCCGTGCTCCAGTTGATCAGCAGGCGATCCTCGATCTTCCCAGCGAGGTGACCGAGGTTCTCCGGCGGCTTGCCGTGATCGGAGATCGGTTCGATCGGCTCGAGTTCACGGCGGCCTCGGGTCACGATGTGCCGACTGCTGATCGGCTGCTCGAGCTGGCGCTGGCCTCCGGGGTGATCGGCTGCGAGTCTGACGGGTACAGGTTCGCAGATCCGGCTACCGCTGAGCAGCTGGCGGCGGGCATCGCCCCGCCGTTACGACCGACGGTGACGAAAGAGATCGCGATGCGTCTCGTTGACCTCGGCGCGGCGCCCGCGCGGGTCGCCGACCGGCTCCTCGCTGCGGGTGAGCCGGCCATGGCCGCTCCGTATGCGCTGGAGGCGGCGCGTGCTGCGGCAGCAGCCAGGCTCCACGAGCAGGTGCTGCGGTGGACCGGCGCCGTTCGTCAGCACGCCAACGGACCGGTGAAGGCCGCGCTGCTGGCGCTGCGGGCGGATGCGCTCGCAGCGGTCGGCGACCAGGCCGCGGTGGCGGCGTACCGGCAGGCATTGGCGGCGGCCGACCTCGACCAGGCGGCCGGCCTGCGGGCGCGGCTGGCCCGCGCTGCACTACTCAGTGGGGACGTCGCCTCGGCTGAGGAGGCGCTGGCCGGGCTGGAGGCGAATGGTGGCCCCGACGACGGTGCCATCCTGTTGGGGCGGGGAATGCTCGCCTACTTCTCCGGAGATCTCGACGGCGCGGATACAGCGGTCGAGGCAGCTCGCGCGCTGGCGCTGAGGCCGGGAGCGCCAGACCGCCTGCTCGACGTCATCACCCTCCAGGGCATGATCGCCCACAACCGCGGTGAGTGGTTCGATCGGCTCCGCCGTGAACTGCGGGGGACGAGTGAGAACCCGCAGCTGGCCTCGGCGGTGTTCGACTCGCACCTCTGCGTCGCTGAGTACCTGCTCTACGGACCCACGCCCTACCAGGAGGTGGTCGCCCTGGCGCATCAGCTGCGAGCGCAGGCGGAGCGGGCGGGCGCACGGCGCGGCGTGGCGTTCGCGGTGACGGTGGCCGGTGAGGCCGCCCTGCTCGCGGGCGACCTCGACGCTGCTCGCGCGGATCTCAGTGAGGCGGTGGCGTTACATGTCGAGATGGCGGCCGACACCGGAACGGCCCACACCCTCCAGCGGCTGGCCGAGGTCGAGCTCGCCGCGGGGAACCGCGCAGAGGCCGAGCGGCTGCTGCGGCGCGCGCTTCCGTTGGCCCGCTGGTCCCCGCTGGCCCGCCATCTCCTCCAACGCATCTACGGCACGCTCATCGCCGCGGCTCCCGACGCCGATGCCGCGCTCACGGTCGTCGACGAGGCGGTCGAGCGGCTGGACGAGCCGTTCGCCTGCATGTTCTGCCAGGTCATGATCGCCGTACCCGCGTCGATCGCGTGCATCGAGGGAGGGCGTCTCGACGAGGCTCGTGCCTGGCTCGCCCAGGCCACGAGATCCGCAGCCACCTGGCAAGGCACGGCATGGCAGGCGGCGGTCACCGAGGTTCGCGCCCACCTGGCACGGGCCGAAGGAGGCGACGCCGCGGCCAAGGGTCTGTTCGCGGAAGCGGCGAAGCTGTTCGCGGTCGCCGGACAACCGCTCGATACGCAGCGCTGCCTCGAGGCCGCCGACAACTGACGGCACACGACCTCGGCTCTGGCCACCGAGACGTTGAGCGGCTTCATCGCCGTCCGCGTGCGACGACCAGGCCCCGACGGCGAAGCACCCACACCGTGGCCACCGCGAACACCACGGCGAACCCCGCGAGCACCAGCCAGCGGTGAGCGACCGCTCCGGAGAAGGTGTCGCCGTAGACGCGCACGCTCGGCACCGTGCCGGCGAACTGGTCGAGGTGCAGCCCACGCCCCAGGGCCTCGAACGAGTAGCGGTTGGCCAGCCCCAGGCTGAGCAACCGCCCGGGAGTCGCCATGTCGCCAACTGGCACAACCGCGCCGGCGAAGAGTACCTGGGGGAAGCAGAGCATCGGCAGGGCGAGCGCGGCCTGCGAGGCATTGGAGACAGCCGCCGAGGCCAGCAGGCCAACAGCCAGCGCCGACAGCGCCTCGAGCAGGAGCGTGACGAACAGCGACGCGTACACGTCCCAGCCAGCGGCGGGAAGCCGATCGAGCGCGCGCAGCACACCGAGGAGAACGCCGGTCACCGCGGCCAGCACCGGCAGCAGTACGCCGATCTTGGAGGCGACGTAGGCGCCGACGCTCAGTCCAGAGCGCTGTTCGCGCCGGAAGACCGCCATCTCCCCGACGATCTGGAGCAGCCCGTAGGTGAGGCCGAAGAAGAAGCCGGCAAAGGCAACCCAAAACACGATCTGGGCCGGGCCGACGTCCGCCGCGCCGTGCGGCGCGAAAGCGCCGGGCTGGAACAGCATCCCCATCATCGCCGTCACCAGCACGGGGGAGCCGAGCAATATGGCGAGGGTCAGCCGGTTACGGACCAGCACCTCGGCGTTGCGCCGGGTCAGCAGCCACCACTGCCGCAGGACGCTGGGCGAGTGCCGGTCGTCGAGACGTGCAGCCTCGACCGGGGTCTCGGTCGGCTGACGCCAGGCGGCGAACCGCTCCGCCCACCCGCGTGGCGTGTCCTCGCCGGCGAGCCGGTCGTAGACGTCGACGAGGTCGTGCACGCCGAAATAGCGCCGCGCCTGCGCAGGCGTACCAGCGAAGGCCAGATGCCCATTCCGGGCCAGGAAGACGACTCGGTCACACCGGTCGATGGTCGCCGGCTCGTGGGTGGTGAGGACGACCGTGACCCCCCGCCCGGTGAGTCGGCGCAACAGGTGCACGACCTCCGCCGACGTCGATGGGTCGAGACCCGAGGTGGGTTCATCCAGGAACAAGGTGCGCGGCTGGGTGAGCAGCTCGACCGCGATGCTGGCCCGCTTACGCTGACCGCCCGACAGCATCCGCACCGCAACATCACGCCGATCGGCCAGGTCCAGGTCGCACATCGTTTCGTCGACCACTCGGCCGGCCTGGTCGGACGATGTGCCCGCAGGCAGGCGGAGTCGTGCCGCGTACTGCAGCGTGCGCCGCAGCGGCATCTCGACGTGGATGATGTCGTCTTGAGGGACGTAGCCGACACCCGAGCCGGACGCGGCACCGGCATCGACCCGAACGCCGTCGTGCATGACCTGGCCGGCGGACGGCGCCCGCGAGCCCGCAAGGATCTCCAGCAGGGTGGTCTTTCCCGCTCCGCTGCCGCCCACAAGAGCAACCAGCTCACCCGGCTGGATGGACAAGGACACATCGTGGAGGATTTCGCGCCTGCCGGCGCGTTGGCCTACCCCGATCGCGTCGATGCGGCCTCCGACCGCTCTCCCAGTCTCCACCAGAGAAGGCGGGCGGGACGCGGTCGCGGCATCTGCTGGGTCGAGCAAGAGCTCGGTCATGGAAGTCCTCCGTGAGTTCCGTCGGCTTCACTCGGTGTCATCACGCTCATCGTCGGGACTTCTGGGCGACGACTCTTGGAGCGAATGTGGAGCGAACATGGAGACGGCAGATCAGACCCCGGGCGATCCGGCCGCTGACCACAGCGTCGACGACCTAGCCGACGTGGATGCCCGCGGCGGGCGTCGTCCCCAGTTGGTGTCGGCTACGGAGATGGCGACACGGCCAGCAAGATCAACACACCGGACAGATCGGCCGCCCCTACCGATCTCGGAGCCCCGCGGAGTGCTTCGAACCCGCTAAACGATCGGACCTGCCGCGGAGCGCAACCTTGTGGCCGGGACTGGGAGCCGTCTGCGTTCGCTATTGCCGATACGGTCGGCTGACGCAAGCGCAGATGCACCACTGCGTGCACGTCATCGACAAGCTCCCGATGACAGTCACCGTCAAGATCGGCGGGGTCCAGATGCAGGAGGAGGCGATCGACCTCCTCCGGTGACCGCCTGACATCCAGGGTTAGGTCGCCGGGCCGGCGACGTGGAACTCGATGCGGTACACGGGCGTGTCGTCGTGGACGGGCCCAGCGTGGGCGGCGCGGGTCCGCAGCGCCTCACGATCTGACTCGCCGCAGCGGCGCACATCAGCGGCCGTGATGGATGAGCACGGCACAAGTTCAACCGAGACGACCTCGATGAACGTTCC
Source organism: uncultured Actinomycetota bacterium (assembly GCA_963839175.1). Taxonomy (GTDB): domain Bacteria; phylum Actinomycetota; class Actinomycetes; order Mycobacteriales; family Jatrophihabitantaceae; genus CAWIUB01. The sequence continues at coordinate 13,383 of CAWIUB010000043.1, read as the reverse complement.
CGCGACCGGATAACGGCCGCCGACACGCACCTTCGGGCGCCGCCACAGCCGGATGGACACCGTGACGTTGCCGGCGGCGACCTCATCGCGCAGGTCTGGGCTGAACTGCACGCCTCGACGCTACGTCACGGCCCGGAACCCCGGACATGTTCGAGGATCGGCAAACAACGCCTCCGCGCCGCCGACATAGTGCGTTCCAGCGGCGCTGGAACCGTCGATATGGACGGCAATTCCGAAGCCTTCGCGGACCAGGAATCACGCGCAGATAGAGAATTCTGTCGTTCGCTGACAGTCGTTTCAGTCTTCCGTATCTGTCGAATTGCGCGCGTTGCAGGGTTTCCTGTTTATGCCCCGGCTGGCATTCACTCACTGGTACAGAGTCGAGGCCCGGGGCTTGGTTGAGATTCTGCGGTCGAGTGCTGCCGGGCTGCTGGTGCGGCTGGTTTCGGCGTCCGGTCCATGGCAGGTTGCCGAGGTGACCTCCCGCATCCCGATGGATGTTCGGTTCCGAGCTGTGATGGCAACGCTGCCCGACGAGCTTGCCGCGGTGTCGCTGAGGTTACCGGCGGGCCGTCGGCTGGCTGTGTCGGCCTACTTCAGGGTGGGGAGGTTACCGGTCCAGGTGAGGTGGGTGCCGCCCTGGTCGGGTGTGGTGATGGCGAGGGTGCCGTGGTGGTGTTCGGCCCGGCGACGCATGTTGGTCAGGCCGCTGGAGCGGATGGGTGTGCCGAGGCCGTGGCCGTTGTCGGTGATCTCGAGGGTGAGCAGCTCGTGGGCCAGGGCGGTGGAGATCTCGAGGCGGGTGGCGTGGGCGTGTCGCGCGCAGTTGGAGATGGCCTCGCGGATGACGGCGAGCACGTCCGCGGCGAGGCCTTCGTTCACGGCGAGGTCGAGCGGCCCGGCGAAGCGCAGTTGCGGGGTGTAGCCGAGCTGTGCGGTGTGCTGGGTCGCGATGTCGAGTATCCGTGCTTGCAGGCCGGTGGGATCGTGGCCGATGGGCTGCTGCATCTGGAAGATGGTGCCGCGGATGGTGCTGATGACGTGGTCGAGTGAGTCGATGTAGCCGACGATCCTGGTGATGTGGGCTGGGCGGTCGGTGACGCTGGCCAGCCCTTGCAGGCCCATGCCGAGCGCGAACAGTTCTTGGATGACGTGGTCGTGCAGGTCGCCTGCGATGCGGTCGCGGTCCTCTGCTCGGGCCAGGCGCTCGTGGGCGTCTCGGGCGTCACTGAGTTCCAAGGCGACCGCGGCTTGGGTGGCGTAGGAGGCCGCCATGTTCAGATCGGTCTCGGTGAAGCCTGCCCGGTCGGCGAGGCGGCCCAGCGTGAGCGCGCCGCGGGTGTGTTCACCAGCGGCGAGTGGCACGACCAGCAGCGGTCCCATCTCGACGCTCACCGCGATCGCGGGACTCTCGTCGCGGTAGTCGGCGATCAGGGCGGGTTTGCCGGTGCGGATGGCGTGTCCGCACAGCGAGGTCTCCGAGGGAGCGGTCCGCCCGGCCAGGTCGGCGGCCAGCACCCCGCTGACCGCGGCCACGATCACCTGATCGTCGCCGTGGGGCAGTGCGAGGGTGGCGAAGTCCGCGCCGGCTGCGGTCGCGGCCTGCTCGGTGATCACCGTCAACGGCTGCTCGGTGTCGGCGCTGAGCAACTGGTTGGTCAGCTCGCCGGAAGCCACCAGCCAGCGCCGGCGCTGCTCGGATTCGGTGAACAGCCGGGCGTTGGCTATCGCACCGCCAGCCGCCACGGCCAACGCGGTGGCCAGTTGCTCGTCCTCCGCGGTGAACGGGCCACCGTCGGTGCGTTCTGTCACATACAGGTTGCCGAACACCGCCTCGCCTACCCGGACCGGCACACCGAGGAAGCGGCCGGGCGGGAATCCGGCCGAGGCCGATTGAGAGCCGTGATCAGCGAGCCGGACCGGGGTCGGATCGGTCATCAGCAGGCCGAGGACGCCGCGCCCCCGGGGGACGATTTCGACGGGCATGCCCACGTGCACGAAATGCTCCAACTGCCCGTCACGGCCGGTGACCCCGATCGCTGCATGACGGGCGTCGAGCAGATCCCGGGCCGCCTCGGCGACGCGGTGCAGCACCACCGGAAGGCTCAAGTCGGCCGCCACCGCAGCGTTGGCGCGCAGCAGACCCCGCAGCCGGCCCTGGGTGCCCAGTACGTCATCGGCCCGGTCACGCAGCTGCTGCAGCAGCGAATCCAGCTCCAGCCGCTCCACGTCAACAAAGTCCAGCCCGGCACCTGTGGTTGCCGAAGGGCTGGGGCTGCCCCGCGCGGTGCGGGCTTGGGACGCTGGGCCGTTCGAGGTCGAGTGTGGACCGTTCGTGGCCGTCATAGGTGAGCCACCTGACTAGTGCACCGCCAAGCGCGGCCGTTCAGTCGGCCAACCGGACGCTCGATCCGCGCGACTGCGGTGTCTATCCCCGACTACCACCAGTTCGCGATAGCCAGAGCACCGAGCGTACCTGCGAATGCCTACCGGGACCTCGCCGGCCAGCTCCGCTCACCCGCCCGCTGTCGCCCGATCCTCTCCGGCAGGAGGGTGACCTAATGCTCTGTATCAGCGGCCCGCCAAGCGGTTGAGTGAAACCTGTGTTCGTGCGAGAAGAAACGCTCCTGTCAGCGCCGGTGACCCTGGTGCAGCAGCGCGTACTCGCCCAACTGGACGATGATGGGCTACACGCCGCCGCGGCCGCCGCCCTCGACGACGGGCAGCCCACGCATCAGGAAGCGGGCCACACCGGGGGCTACGAGCCGGTGACGGTCCACACGCTGGCGGCCTACCCGCGCGGAGTCATCACCGTCATTCCGATCCGCTGGTACACCCTCGGAGCGCTCACCGAGCATCAACCAACGCTGGACGCCAACCTCGAACTCGACGCCGCCACCCCGACAACCACCCGACTCGTCCTCACCGGCATCTATCGAACACCGCCACGCCCCCCCGCGCAGCCGGCCGAGTCGAACACGCAACACCGAGTCGCCCGCCACACAGCACAACAATTCCTGGCCCAGATCGCCGGCCTAATGCCCACCCCGATCCCGACACCCACCGACAGCGCGCACAAGCGGGCTAGCCGCCGTCCACCACCGGCAGCGCGGTGAACCCGGATAGGCTCGACAGCGCACGAAGCGCACGGCGTCCCGGCAGACGAGCCCGTTCACTGGGGCACCTCGGACGGTCCACTCTTGCGGCCTACCTGAAACCGGGTGCACGGCGTTCCAGCGCGAGACGCAACCAGGGATCCGACATGAAGTCAATTGAGAGCGGCGATCGAGTTCGAGACGCTCACCCTGTCGTGAACCTAAATACTACAGTGCGGCTGTAGTACTAAGCGTTGGCCGGTGCGGCAGGTGACCGTCACCGCACCCCGGCCGACAGTCCCGGATGTCCCGGGCATCGTGGCTGCTGGGTCGCTCGGATCGGCGGAGCTGCTGGGCACGCTCAGCGTTGCGGGCGAGACGGGACTGTCCAGCGCCGAGGTGGCGGCGCGGCAGGCGCGGTGGGGCCGAACGCGGTGTCCTCGCACCGGGCCCGGTTCCTGCCAGTCCTGTGGCATCAACTGCGCTCCCCTTTGTTGGCGCTGTTGCTGACCGCGGCGCTCGCGTCCTATTTCGTCGGTGAGCGCACCGACGCCGTGATCATCGCTGTCATCGTCGGACTGTCGGTCGGGCTCGGGTTCGTCAACGAGTACCCGGGTGTGCGCTGATGGGTACGGTCGTGCATGCCGGCAGCGGCCGCGGCGTGGTGGTGTCGACCGGTGCGCGGACCGAGTTCGGCAAGATCGCCGCCGGACTGAGCACCCACCAACTCGACACCGAGTTCCAGGTTGGGTTGCGCAAGTTCTCCATGCTGCTGGTGTATGTCGCCGGGTCGCTGACCACCGCGATATTCATGATCAACGTGGGCCGCGTGTTGCGGTGGGGCCTGTTGTGCACCGAGAACACCACATCGGACGGGCGGGGCGTCGGCGGGAACCCGTTGGATCAGGCCTTGTGGGACTCGCCCGCCTCTGTTGGCGAGCGGAGGGCGCTGGCCGACTACACCCGGCTCGCGGTGCTGCCGTTCGACCATGAACGATTGATGGTCTCGGTTCTCCTGCGCGACCGGCGAAGCCAGCTGACACTCGTGACGAAGGGGGCTCCGGAAACCGTCTTGCAGCGGTGCCTGGACGTACCGGACACGGCACGCCGATCCCTGGAGGCGGAGTTCGCCGCGGGCAACCGCGTCGTCGCAGTGGCCACGCGTGCCGTCGCCGACGAGTACCTGCTGTCAGTCGAGGACGAACGGGGTCTCCAGCTCGCCGGCTTCTTGGTGTTCCTGGACCCCCCGAAGCACGACGCCGCCGAGTCGCTACGCAGGCTGGCCGGCCTCGGCATCGCGGTCAAGGTTGTCACCGGAGACAACCCCGCAGTCGCCGTGAAGGTCTGCCACGACCTCGGGCCTAGCGACGGCGCGGCGCGGACCGGCACCGACCTCGATGCCCTCGACGACGACGCGCTCGCCACCGCGATCACCGGCACTACGGTGTTCGCCCGCGTCAGCCCCGAGGACAAGGCCCGCATCGTGCGAATCCAACGCCGCACCGGCGGCGGGGTCGCGTTCCTCGGCGACGGCGTCAACGACGCGCTGGCCCTGCACGCCGCCGACGTCGGGATCTCCGTCGACTCCGGCACCGACGTGGCCAAGGATGCCGCCGACGTGATCCTGCTGGAAAAGGACCTCGACGTCCTCGCCGACGGCGTCGCCGAGGGACGCCGGATCTTCGCCAACACCATCAAGTACGTGCTGATGGGCACCTCCAGCAACTTCGGCAACATGTTCTCCGCCGCCGGCGCGTCGCTGTTCCTGTCCTTCCTACCGATGCTGCCCAGCCAGATCCTGCTCAACAACCTGCTGTATGACTCCAGCCAACTGGCCATCCCCACCGACAACGTCGACGAGGAGCAGCTGCACCGCCCGTCGCACTGGGACATCGGCTTCATCCGGCGGTTCATGATGGTGTTCGGCCCGCTCAGCTCGATGTTCGACTTCCTCACCTTCGCCGTCATGCTGGGGGTCTTCCACGCCGGCGCCGCCGAGTTCCGCTCCGGCTGGTTCGTCGAATCCCTGGCCACCCAGACCCTGGTCATCTTCGCCATCCGCACCCGCCGCGTCCCGTTCTTCCGCAGCCACCCCAGCCTGCCGCTGACCCTCGCCGCGCTCAGCGTGGTCACCGTCGGCGCGCTGCTTCCAGCCACACCCCTGGCACCCACTCTCGGCTTCAGCCCGCTGCCCGGCGGGTTCTTCGCCGCCCTCGCGGGCATGGTCGTCGCGTACCTCGTGCTGGTCGAGTTCGGCAAACTCCTCTTCTACCGCACCACCCCGACCACAACCCCGACCCCGCGGCGCTACAGCCGAACCCGCCACCTGATCCGCCGCGCCGCCCGCTTCAGCACCGCCGGAACGTCCACCCAGACCGCAATCCATTGACCGCCACAGCAACCACCTCCCGCGGAACCGGTAGCCGGCTGGTGCGGACGAGTTCCCAGGCTGCAAATTGATCTGAAGCGCTCGATGTCCGAGGAACTGCTGCGGGCATATGGTCGGTTCATCGAGTCGTTGGGCGGCCGGTACATCGCTGCCGAGGACGTGGGGACCACCCGTGATGACATGGACCTGGTCCGGCGCGAGACGCGCTTCATGACCGGAGCGTCGCCCTCCATGGGTGGATCCGGCGACCCGTCGCCGATCACCGCATACAGCGTGTACCTGTCGATGTTGGCCTGCGCGGAGGAGGCGTGGCGCGAGCACTCGCTGCGAGGCAGGCGCGTCGCCGTTCAGGGGGTGGGCGAGGTGGGCTAGTCGCTGGTAAAGCTCCTGGTGGAGGACGGCGGGCCCAACATGACGGTCTCCGACGTCGATGTCGACGGTGCTCGCCGCGGTCCGAGCCTTCGGGTGGTCGAGCACCGCGCCGGTCAGTTCCTCGATCCATGCTGGACCGAACCCGCCCGATCCAGCGTCTGTCGTCGCCGCGCGTGGCGGCGAGCGGCTGGGCCGTGATGCGACAACCGAAGTTGAACATCGTGGCGATCTCCGCTTGGGTTTCGTCCCACCGCGGCGGCGGCATCGTCAGTGCGCGGGGGGGACTGACGGTAGCGCGAACTCAGCCAGTCGGATCCACCTGGCGGAATCCGACCATCAGCCAGCCGACCGGTGACAGCCAGCGACTTCGGCCCCACGGAGCCGGTCCAGATCAGCGGGACCGCCACACGTGGGGGGATATCCAGGCCAGACAATTGGTAGAACTGTCCGTTGAAGGTCATCGGATCTCCGCCGCCACCCCCAACGCCCGGATGAGCGTGTTCGCTTCTTCCATCGCGCGCACCGCGGATCCGCTATCTAGCCGGAAGACCGAGTTTCACGATCATGTCCCACAGCGCGGCCGACAAACGCCTCGAGTGTGGCCGACTCATTGGCCCGCGCAGGACTTATCCACAGGACGACATGAACGTGGCGCCGTTTCTCGGCGAACCGTCCACCGCAGATCGCGCACGAGTGGTCGTCCGGATCTTCCGATGACACCGCGTCTGCATCGTGCGGCTTTCAGGCTGCCTCCCAGGTGGCGGGCGCGCAGTCATTGCCCTCAACGTGGTTCGGAGGAACGGGTGGGCATCCAGCCGACCTATCGACGCCGTCGCAGTTTCACGCCCGCGCGGTCCTTAGGCTCTACCGCCGATCCTGGCGCGCGACAGGATAAACGTGTGGACTTGCTGCCGACCGAGGTGGAGATGGCGCGATGCTGCAGCTCGACTATCCCCGTCGCACCCCCAAGCCCACCCCATGCCGAGCTCGTGCGCGAGATCCGCGACGTGCTCGACGACCTTCCGCGCTTCGCGACCGCGCCGCTGTACCGCCATTGGCATCAGCCCTGGGGAGCCACCGATGAGGAGGTCGCCGCAGCGATGCCGGGCGACGACCTCATCGAACGGCCGCAATACCGTGCCACTTGCGCCATCACTATCGCCGCACCGCCGAAAGCGGTGTGGCCATGGCTGGTACAGGTCGGCTGCCTCCGCGGCGGCTTCTACGCCGACGACCTGCTCGACAATCTTGCCCACCCCAGCGCACACACGATTCTGCCCGAGTACCAGGAACTGAAGATCGGTCAATGGGTGCCGATGTCACCGACGCCGTCTGACGTGACCGCCGTCAAGGTCGCAGGTTTCGAAACCCACCGCTGGCTGGTCTGGCATCAGCCGCCCTTGAGCACCTGGTCAAGGACGCTGAATCCAGTCGAACTGGCGGATGCCGGCGAGGGAACACGTCTGGCTACCCGATTGCGCGCCGCGTTGACTGGCACCACCCCGCCGTCGCCGCGTTCTCCGTTCTGCTTAACGAATTCGGCGACTTTCCGATGATGCGTCGGACGCTGCTCGGCATCCGAGACCGCGTAGAAGCGTCACCGAGCGATTCCTGCCCTGAAGGCGGGCCAACCGCACTGTCCCGCCGCGCAGCGCGGACATCCGAACAGCGGCGGCGGGAGCCTTCGTCGCCTCAGCGTCCACTCGCCGCCGCTCGCGTGTCCCTCGGCGCTATGCGGCGACGAGCGCAGCAACCTCGTCGCTGGTCGTGCGTTCGGCGCGTCGCTCCACGCCGTGCAGCATCTGCCGGCCCATGACGAAGTCGGCGGGGACGATGACCGCGGTATAGATCGGTTCGACCCGCCGGGGCTCAAGCCGGAGCCGGCTGCGGAAGATGAACCGCGTCCGGCGACCTGGCAAGCTCCTCGAGGATGAACGCCCAGCTCCAGTCGATCGCGGCGCCGTAGCGCTGCTCTCTCACTCCGGCGGGAGGTGCTCCCGGGAGTGCAGGACCAGATGCCGGTTCGGCTCGAGATCGGCGACGCTGAAGGCGGAGTGCTTGTCGGGCGCGCCGTCCAGGACCCGGTCACCGACCTTGAGGTGCTTGCTACGCCGGGACAAGTCGGTCCGCGCTCGGGCCGTTCTCGGGAACAGCTGCGGCGCTCGTCGCGTGTGGCGCCGTACGTGCGGCCAAGCCCTTGCAGCTCGGCATAGGCTGCCGCGCCGGCGGCTAACGCTGCTGCCGCAAGCCTCAGTCGGTGTGTCATCGAACTTCCTCCGTGTTAGCGCGTCTGCCCGAGCGCCCGGTCGAGGAACCCGATTACCCGGGTGGTCCATTGGGCGGGAGCGGTCGCAAGCCCGTGCACGTGCGAGGCGCCCGGAACCGTCCAGGTCTGGACGCGGTCGGGCGCCGCGGTGCGCAGGTAGGCGACAGCCTGGGGTTCGTCGACGCCCTTGCCGGCCGCGATGAGCAGGAAGCGGGTGGCGTGGGCCCGGGCGATGGCGGTGTGCAGCGTGCCCGGTTGGGGTGCCGGGCTGAGCAGCGCGGCGGTGCCATAGGTGAGCTCGTCCATGACGCGCTGGATCGCCCCGGTGACCCCGCCGGGCAGGTAGCCGGCCTTGTCCGCGGCGGTGCGGTGGGTCGCGCCTTCGGCGACCACGGCGCGGATGGCCGGGTCGGCGGCGGCCGCGCCGATGGCCTCCTCACCGCCCATCGACAGTCCCAGCACGCCGATGCGGTTCGCGTCGACGCCGGGCTGGTGTTGCAGGAAGGTGACCGCGGCCGTGATGTCGCGGTCGCCGTACCAGCCGGCGTCCATCGCGTGCCCGCCGCTGCGGCCCTGACCGCGGGGGTCGACCATCAGCACGCCGTAGCCGTGCCGGGCGAGCACCGTCGCTTGCCCGAACGTCGCGGTGCGGTTGGAGCCGGAGCCGGGCAGGGTCACGATGGCCGCGGAGTTGGTCGCCGGAACGTACCACGCGGACAGCCGCACGCCGTCGCTGGTGCGGAAGGTGACGGTGCTGAACGCGAGGCCGCGGTCTGCCGGGGTTGCGGAGCCCAGGCTGGTGCGCGGCGCGTAGGCGAGCATGGTGCCGGTGGCAACCGACCACATGACCAGCAGCGCCATGACCACGATCGGGATGAACCACAGCCGGTGCCACCGGTGGGTGGCCCGCCAGGCGACGACGCCGGCGAAGCCGAGCAGCGCGAGTCCTGCCAGGAGCAGGGCGAGGCCGAGCATGCTGGTGCCGGTCAGCCCTGTCGTGGTCAGGTGACGGATGCCGATGCCGGCGCCCATGGCGGTGGCGAACACGCCGACGACGAAGGCGATGACGGCGGCCACTTTGGGGTGTTGCAGCCAGTGTGGTCCCCATCCGATCGGGATGACCCGGTGGACGACCGATGGTGGCGCCGTGGTGGACATGGCAACTCCTTCAGGGCGTGCGGGTAGTTACCGGAGAAGCACCGCAGCAATCGGCTGCGGTGCCGGCGGCGTCGGCGCGGCTACCAGATGGGACCCGGGTGAAGCCGGTGACGGGCATAACGTGACCTCCGAACTACCGACCCGCCGCACGGTCACGGAAGACGGGCGGCGAAACGCCATCCGGTTCAACACCACCGTGCGCTGATGCGCGTAGTCGGCGTCAGGGCAGCACGTCCTGAGTCCTTCCGCCCAAGGTCACCCGTTCGCGACCCCGGGCCCTCCGGTGGGGAGTTCGACAAGCTAGAAGCCACTCCCGCGTTGGCAATGACATGTGTGCGCAGCGATCCTGCAAGCCGAAGTCCGGACGCAGAGCTCGTCGCTAGTGCCAACAACACGGCGTGTTCGGCGGGGCCGACTGAGCCCACCGGGTGACACGCGCAGGACCATCGCCACTGGCACGACTGGGGTCGGCGGAGGTTCCGTAGCACCGACGGACCGGTGCCGCGGGCACCGGCACGGAGGTGAGAACCATGAGCAACTCGACCACATCTGCGCGGGCCGACAACATTCGTAGGCCCCTGTTCGAGCTGCGGCGCAGGCCCGGCCGGCTCGCGGTCGCGTTCTTCCGACTGCCGCTGAAGGCCTACCAGCACAACGCCGGGCCGGCGCTGGGCCGCACGTTCGTGACGTTCACCCACGTCGGCCGCAAGACCGGGCAGCCGCACCAAACGGTCGCGATGGTGCTGCGCGACAACACGGCCACTGGTGAGGCCGTCATCTGCGCCGGCTGGGGCCCGCACACCAATTGGTACCGCAACCTGCAGGCGCACCCCGCGGTCAACGTGCAGCTGGGCGGGCAGACCTTCACCCCGCAGCAGCGCTTCCTCACCGACAAGGAGGCGTTCGACGTCACCGCGCAGTTCCGGCGCCAGCACCCGCACCGGCTGCGGTTCTTCAGCACCATCCTCGGCTGGGGTGACCTGCGGGATGACGCGCGGGTGCGGGAGTTCATCCGCACCCACCCGTTCGTCGCCTTCCGACCGACCGAGGCACCGGATCCGCAGGCCGCCGCCGCCCCGGAGCGGTAGACCGCGGCCGCGCCCGGGCGTCTGGTCAGTCCGACGGTCCCGTTTCGCCGGCCAGCGCAGCCTCGCCGGTGGTCGGTGCCTGCCCTGCGCCCGCGGCCATCGCCTGCACCAGCTGCTCCGTGCGCTCCCGGGTGACGCGCCAGCGGCGTTCGTTGTCGTGTACCAGCTCGGCGGACTCGCAGCACAGGTCGGCGGCACGGGAGATGACCTCGGCGGCGGCGTACAGCCGACGCAGCGCGACACGGGACCCGGCCAGGTCGGCGCGCACCGCGGCCGGGGTGAAGTCGACGCGCTCGAGCATGTCGGCTGAGCGGGCCAGCAGGATCCCGATCAACGACTGCATGTGCGCGGACAGCCAGTCGTTGCTGATGATCCGGTGCCGCTCACCCATCACGCCGGCCAGCCCATCGAACTCCAGCATGGACGCGGCCGTCGTCCAGGAAGCCTGCATCGCGTTCGCCAGCCACTCGGCGCCGGCAGCGAAGGTGTCGGCTTGGCCACGCAGCTCGCGGATCATCGCGGTCAACTCGGCCGGACGGCCCTCGCCTTCCATGAACAGCACGCCGTCGAGGGCGGTCGCAGCCTCGCTGTTGAGGTCTTCGCTGCCCGCGAAGGGGCTCACAGCCCGGTGGGCGGACGGCTCGGCGGTGGCCCACCGGTCAGCCAGCGCCAGCAGGGCGCGGGCGTGCCGCTGCAGCCGCAGCGCGCTCTCCAGCGGCGAGGAGGCGTAGAAGCGCTCGTGCTGCTTGTGGAACGCGGCCAGGTTCAGCGCCGCCTCCAGCAGCGGGTTCGGTCCCGCCGGGCGGCTCACCGGAACACTCCGATGGGGACCCGGCATCCGGCCGGAGCGTCACCGGTGCGCGTCTGGACGACCAGCGCCGGCCAGCGGGGCGAGAGGGCCTCCCGCCCGCCGACGAGCCGACTGAGCAAGCCGGCGACCAGGCCCGCGAGGGCCACCTCGCGGACGGCGTCGACAAACCATGCGTGACCGACCGCGAGGCGAACGACATAGATGACGACCACCGCGGCGACCAAGCCGGTGGCGACCCAACCCCTGCCGGCGAACAGCGGCCAGGCTCGTCGCCGACCAGTTGACGGAAAGCTGATCATGCTCCACGGTAACCCGGCCCACCGCGGGTGAAGTTTGCCGGTCCTCCTACCGCCAGCACAACCCGCACCTTGGGGACGGCAAGGCCGCCTATTGTCGAGTACTGCAAACGTATGGCGGCGGAGTACCTCGGCAAGCGGGTCGAGTTCAAACGAGTGATCCCGGAGGGCGAAGACGTGGTGTTGCACTGCCGCCAAACCTGGCCCGGCGACCACGAGTCGACCGGGATGGACATCTTCTGCCTCGACGATGAGGAGAAGGTCATCGAGCACTACACGGTGTTGCAAGTTGTTCCGGAGCACGCGGCCAACGACAACGGGATGTTTCTGGGTGACTGACCCGGACGACCTCCGCTGCTGGTCTGCCGAGCCAGGTCAGGCCTGGCGTCGACGAGTGCCGACATCGCTACAGGGGGCGTGCACAGACTCCAGCATCTACGGCGCCCGAGCTGAGCCGGTAAGCGCGGCCGCCCGACGAAGCATCCGAACACGCCGCGAAGAGTGCACACGGCCGAGGTTCGGACTCGACCTTCAAGCGAGCGACGTAGGTCCCCTACATAATGACGTGCGCCCCGTCGCAGGCCGCCTGCCCAAAGGCGCACGTATTCGGCGATCCCGCATGCACTCGTAAGTGACTTCGTTCCGCCCTCTGAGCAGCATTTCGCGGATGAACATGCCATCGACCGCATATCTATCTGCCCAGTGAACATCCGCCATTCGGCATAGAAACATCCGCAGGGCGCAGCGCGTGCACCAGATCAACTGATCCGAGCGGATATCGCGCGAGTGCTAGGAGGAGGCCGAGCCGCGCAGATCGACGGTATTTGGACGGCAGGTCTCGTGCCTCAGTCACGCTGAGCGACGGATCCGCGCGGCTTTCGTGGTAAACGGCCCTGCCGATCACGGCGGGCGACGACTATTGCTGTGTCGCCGTGGCCGGCCCGACCGATCACACAGACGATCACGTCCGGCTCGCCCAACCAGCCCGCACCAGGCTTGCCGATGGACAGACGGCCACCGTGTTCACTCTGGCTCTGATGGGTTCGGCTAACCGGGTTGCTTCGGTGACGCCCCACATCCTTATCCGGTTAGCTCTGCTGATACTGCCTGCGTTCGCTCGCGGACCCGTCGCCGGATCGCCCGTGGATGTTGCGGTTCGACCAGACCGCGAGCGACACCGTCACCGTGACACATCCCCGCGAGCGCACCGTCGAGCTGCTGGGTGATCCGCAGCTCGGATTCGTGTTGTGCGCGCAGGACGGTACGCGACAATTCGTCGCGGTCGGGCCGCTCACTCACCAACCCGCGCAGCTTGTCGACACCCTGCTCGATCGAACCGGAGAGCGCACCCGTATTGCTGCGCACGCTCTGCTCGACCGACTTGACCCGCCCGGACGCGCTGTCGATCCGCTCGGCCAGCTGGTCCAACTTGCCGTTCAGCGTCTCCAGGCGCTCCGTCGGGTGGACGGACGGCCGACCAGATCCTCGAGCCGTCCGTGCACTCGACCGAGATCGTCGTTGTAGCGCTGCTGCATCGCGTCGGTCGGCTCGTCGAAGCGGCCGCCGAGCGGGCGGCCGCGGCGGCAGGCTTCGACTACTTCTCGATCGGCGTTGCGGACAAGGCGGCGATCGAGGACCTCGCCAACCGGCTCACCGCGTTGGGCGAGTCGCACGCCGGAGTGCATTTCGCCAGCATCGGCTGGATCCTTCCCGACCCGAAGGATCCGGACGAGCACGAGGTGCGGTTCTACACCGTCGCGCAACACACCGAGGTCAGCGACGGTGTATGACTATCAACGACCCGCGCGAGACCGCCGAACGGCGCGAACGCGAGGTATCCACGTAACCCGACCGCACCGCGTGAGGTGGCGATGGGCGGCGCCCTCGGAACGCATCCGGCGGCGTCGA
>CAWIUB010000042.1:0-30062 GCA_963839175.1 uncultured Actinomycetota bacterium | reverse complement strand
GTGCTGACCGTGCTGGAGGCCCCGGATTCCGCGGCCTCCAGTCTTGACGTCGGGATTCCTCGTGCGAGCGCGAAGGGGTCAGGCCTTGCTCTGAGCGACTTTGCAACGCGCCAGCCTCTTGAGCCGAGCGACACCGCGTCGAGCGATCGCGCTACGGCATTGACGCACGATGATGCTACGATGCGTTAATGCCTAAGATGCGGACGACCGTGACGATCGACGAGCGGGTGCTGACCGCGGTGCGGGTCCGTGCTGCGCGCGCCGGCAAGGGTGACAGCGAAGTGATCGAGGAGGCGCTGCGGCGGGATCTGGGCCTGGACCTGATGGAGCGGCTGTGGGCGAAGAACGACCTCAGCGAGGACGAGGCGATGGCGTTGGCCCTCGAGGCCCAGCACGCGACGCGATCTGCCAAGCGTTGAGACCCGGCGACGGGGATGCGGGCGGTCCTCGACCCGAACGTCATCGTCTCGGCAATCCTGTCTCGCGGTGGCAGGCCGGCTACGCTGCTGCGGGCCTGGCTGGACGGCGGCTATGAGCTGGTGGTGTCGCCGGCGCTGCTCGGTGAGCTCGAGCGAGCTCTGGGCTACCCGAAGATCGCCAGCCGGGTGAGCCCGGACGAGGCCCGCGAACTGCTCGACGTGCTGCGCCTGCAGGCCGAACTCGTCAACGACCCCGAGGGCGTTCCGTCCGTCCGCTCGCCGGACCCCGACGATGACTACCTGATCGGCCTGGCCGAGGCCTCCTTGGCCGTGATCGTGTCCGGCGACACCGATCTGCACGGCCTGGCCGAGCAGATCCCGGTCTACACCCCAGCGGCCTTCCTTGCGCTGCTGGACCCCAGCTAATCCACCGCTAATCCCGCTTCCCGGCTGAGGTCCGGCACCCGCCGCGCCGCCGCTGCACCCGCCGGCGGGATCGTCACCCGTCTTCCGCGGCAAACCGGGCCGGATAGGCCATGATCGCTGCATGGCCGACCAGCGACCGTCACGACCGTCGGACCGGCGTTACCATCGACTCGCCGACGACAGGACGCCGACGTATCTGCTGTTCCCGCGCCACTATCAGGGCCGAAGACACCGCGGTCTTGGCAACCCTCACCGTCCGCCAGCTGAACACCCAAGCCACGGCGGTGCCGCGGTTCGACACGCCGAGAACGCGCCCCTGCTGAGGTCGGCCGGGGCGAACGCGGCGCTGGTGACGCGGAGTGCGAGATCGTCACAGACCTGCTCACGGCCGGAACCGGGCTGGAATTGATCGAGCGAGAGGCCGACGCCACCGACGACGGACGGCAAGTCCCCCAGGACGCCGAGGTGGTGATGGGAATCCTGCGCGACGGGGCGCTGTTGCGCTTCGGAGACGGGCATCCGCTCACAGTGCGAGCGGGTGATCGTCTGGTTACGGTCCGTCCGGCCACGTCGAAGGCAGGCAAGGGCAGCTGAGAATAGGCCCGCGCAGCCAGAAACGTTGTCGCACCCGAGTGAGACAATCAGTGTGATGCCTGCCATCGTCGACACGGAACTGCACGCCGCTCCGCGCACCGCTGTGGTGCCTGCGCAGCGGCGTTTCGGCGGCCTACTCCCTCATCGGCTGCTGCGCTATCGTCGTCCGCTGTGGTGGCAGGAGCTCGCCATCATCGCGCTGAGCTACTGGCTCTACGATCTCGGCCGCAACTCGATCCCTGAACAAGCCTCGATCGCGCTGCGGCACGGCGTCAGCGTCCAGCACCTGCAGGAAGTCCTGCATCTGGACTTCGAGCTGTCGGTCAACAAGTTCGTGGCGGCGCACGAAGCCCTCGCACAGGTGATGGACTACTACTACGCCACGCTGCACTTCGTCGTCACGGGCGGCGTGCTGATCTGGCTGTTCGTCCGGCGCCAGCGGGTGTACCGCGGCGCCCGCACCGTACTGTTCTGGCTGACAATCACCGCGCTCGCCGGCTTCTACCTGTACCCGCTCGCCCCACCCCGGCTGCTGCCGCAGTACGGATACATAGACACTCTCGTCAAGTTCCACACCTGGGGCTCGCTGGCCGACCCGAAGATCGCCGAGCACTCCAACCAGTTCGCCGCGATGCCGAGCCTGCACATCGGCTGGGCGCTGTGGGCCGGCATCGCGATCGTGATGTGTGCCCGCCGCACCTGGGTTCGGGTGCTCGGCGCGCTCTACCCGATGGGCACGCTGCTGGTCATCGTCGGCACGGCCAACCACTTCGTCCTCGACGCGGTCGGCGGGTTGCTGATCGTCCTGGTCGGATTCGGCATGCAATGGCTGCTGTCCGGGCATGGCGCCTTCCGGCAGGTCGTCGACCGCCACACGCCCGACGAGAGGATCGAACGGATCGCTCAGCCGGTCGGCTCGTAGAAGACTCTCTCAACCACGTGTCGGGCACGCCGCGCCGTGCGCCGGTAGTCGTCGACGAGCAGACCGGGGTCGAATCCGGCCGGGTACCCCATCGTCCGGCCCACCCCAATCAGGGCGGTGCCGGTCGACGGCAGCTGGTCCTCGGCCTTGTCACGCACCAGCATGATCGCGTTGCGTGCCTCGGTGGCGAGCCGCCACGCCGCCTCGAGTGCGCCCGCGTCGTCCTCGCTGAGCAGCCCCGCCGCAGCGGCGCCGCGCAGCGCGTTCAGCGTCCGCGGCGTGCGCAGGCCCTCGACGGCATGCCCGTGACCGAGTTGCAGCAGCTGGACCGTCCACTCGACGTCAGCCAGCCCGCCGCGGCCGAGTTTGAGGTGGGTGGATGAGTCCGCGCCGCGTGGCAGCCGCTCGCTGTCGACGCGTCCCTTCAGCCGGCGGATCTCCACCAGATCCTCGGCGGCGATGCCGTTCGGCGGGTAGCGCACCGGATCGATCAGCCGGACGTAGCGCTCGCCCGAGCCCCGCGTCGCCCACACAAAATCGTGCCCGCAGCAGTGCCTGTGCTTCCCACGCCGAAGACCAGCGTGCGTAGTAACGCTCGTAGGACCGCAGCGAACGCACGAGGGGACCGTTGCGCCCCTCCGGGCGCAGATTCGCGTCGACGCCGAGCGGCGGGTCGCCGGATGGGGCACTGAGCAGCCTGCGAGTCCGCTCGGCGATGTCGTGGGCAATCCGAGCACCGGTTTCTTCGGGTAACCGAGGGTCGCGAGGCTCGAAAACGAACACGACGTCCGCGTCCGAGCCGTAGCCGACCTCGCAGCCGCCCAGCCGGCCCATAGCGATGACGGCGAACTCGATCGGCAGCTCGGTGCGCCCAAGTTCCGCCGCGACCGACCGGCGGGTCACCTGCAGCGTGGCATCGAGCGTCGCCTCGGTCGTGGCACTGATCGCCTCGCCCGCCTCGGTAACGTCGAGCCGGCCGAGCAGGTCAGCGAAGGCGATTCGCAGCAGCTCCCGACGGCGCAGCCCACGCACGACCGCGACGGCCGTGGTGTCGTCCGGCTGGCGCAGGGCGGCCTCGACCATTGCCGTGTGCAGCTCGTCGGCGGGTCGCGGTACCAACGCATCGTCGTCGGCGAGCAGGGCGAGCGCCTCAGGTGCGCGGACCAGCATCTCGGAAACGTAGCGGCTGGTGCCCAGTACGGAGGCCAGTCGCGCCGCCACGGCCCCCTCGTCGCGCAACAGCCGCAAGTACCACGGCGTCGCCCCCAGCGCGTCGGAGACCCGCCGGTACGCCCGCAGCCCGGCATCCGGCTCCGGAGCCTCAGAGAAGTAGCTGAGCATGACGGGAAGCAGTGCACGCTGGATCGCGGCGCGCCGAGACAGACCGCGTGTCAGGGCCCCGATGTGGTGCAGCGCCCCGCGCGGATCGGCGAAGCCGAGTGCCGCCAGCCGGCGCCCCGCCTCGGCTGTGGTCAGCCGCAGGTGCTCGGACGGAACGTGTGCCACCGCGTCGAGCAGCGGCCGGTAGAACAGCTTCTCGTGCAGCCGGCGCACCTCGCGGGCATGCAGCCCCCACTCGGCGTTCCAGACGTCCCGCGCGTCACCGCGGGCGTCGGGACGGTAGCCCATCGCCCGGGCCAGCACCAACATCTCAGCCGGATCGTCGGGGACCAAGTGCGTGCGCCGCAATCGCCTCAACTGAACGCGATGCTCGGCTGCGCGCAGAAAGCGGTAGGCGTCGCCCAGGCTCAGCGCATCGTCACGCCCCACGTACCCGCCGTCGCGCAATGCGTCCAGCGCCGGCAGGGTGGCGGCAACCCGCAGCGTCTCGTCGCCGCGTCCGTGTACGAGCTGCAGCAGCTGGACGGCGAACTCGACGTCGCGCAGCCCGCCCGCGCCGAGCTTGATCTCGCGGGCCGCTAGGTCGGAACGGACGTGTGCGACGACCCGCCGGCGCATGGCCTGTACGTCGGCCACGAAGCCGGGACGTTCGGCGGCCGTCCACACCAGCGGAGACACGGCCGCGATATATCGAGCGCCAAGGTCGAGATCTCCTGCGACCGCGCGAGCCTTGAGCAGCGCCTGGAACTCCCAGGTGCTGGCCCATCGGCGGTAGTAGGCCTCGTGGCTGGCGAGGGTGCGGACGAGAGGCCCAGCCTTGCCCTCCGGGCGCAGCGCCGCGTCGACCTCCCACGCCACCATGCCGCAGATCCGCATCGTCTCGGCGGAGAGTCGGGTCGCCGTCGCGAGTGCCGCGGCCTCGTCCCCGACGGGATCGTCGGCCCCGGCGACGAACACGACGTCGACGTCCGAGACGTAGTTCAGCTCCCGACCACCGGCCTTGCCCAGCGCAACGATCGCGAGCCGGCAGGGTGCGGCCTCGCCCGGCAGCGAGGCCGCCGCGACGGCGACCGCGGCCTGCAGGGTGTGCCCGGCGAGGTCCGCAAGACTCTCGGTCACCGCACGGATGTCCAGGTCGCCGGCCAGGTCGCGCGCGGCGATCGACGCCAGCTCGCGACGATAGGCCCGGCGTAGCGCTGGGATCGCATCGTCGGCGGCGATCTTGGCGGGCGCGCCTGCCGTCCCGACAACCGGGGCCGCCGGGTCGGCGCCGACCGCCTGCAGCAGCCTGACTGGCACGCCCTCGGTGTCACGGTCGCCGAGCAGCACGCGCCAGTCGTCCGGATGCTCGGCGAGGTGGTCGCCCAGCGGGATCGACGTGCCGAGCAGCGGGATCAGCCGCGCACGCAGCGGGCTGCTGGATTCGAGTTCCGCGCGCAGCGTGGCGCCCTGCGCAGGTCCCGCCCGCGCTACTAGCTGCTCGAGTGCGCGCACTGCCCGGTCCGGGTCCGGCGCCCGGCCCAGCGCGGCTACGACGGCCGCGGCGGCGTCATCGGCCGGACCGTTGGCCGCCGCGTCCCACCAGCGCAGCGTGTCACCGGAGAGCAGATCGCCAGCCGCGGCCGCGTCGGCGAACCCGAATCGCGACAGCCGCTTGGCGATGCGGATGTGTGGCGCGGTTTCCGTCGTGAGCCGGCCCTTGGATCGCCGTGGCCCGGTCATCGATCAAGCGTCGGCTGGACCGGCCACGGCAGCCGGGACGCTTCAGGGTGGCCGTGGGCGGCCTGCATCTGTGCGGCAAGTGCGGCGCGGATCTGCGCGGGATCCGTGATCGGCGCAGCCAGGGTGACCGCCATCGGCCGAAGGGGCCGCACGGAAGCAGGATCGCGCACAACCTGGGCAAAGGCCGCCGCAAACGGTCGCCACGTCTCGGCGACGTCGGCGTGCACCGCATCGGTGCGTGCCAGTAGGTGGCGCAGGTCGTAGTCGTACTCGGCCAGGGCGCCCGCGTCCTCGTCGGCCCAGGCGCGCACCGTCGCCGGGGTCGTCTCGATGTGGAACTGAACGCCCCAGGCGAGCCGGCCAATCCGGAACGCCTGCACCTCGCAGGTCGGTGAGGTGGCCAGCACTGCCGCACCCGCCGGCACCGCGGTAATTGCGTCCTGGTGCCACTGGATCACGTCGGGCGTGATCGGCAGCGGCCCGAACAGCGGATCAGTCGCGGCGGCCGCTCGCTTCGCCACGAGCTGCGCGCCGAACTCCGGCCCGTCCGGATTCGGCCCGACCCGGCCACCTGCGGCAACGGCCAGCAGCTGACCGCCGAGGCAGATGCCGAGTGTGGGTACTTCCTGCGCCAGCGCGTCCCGCAACAGCGCCCGCACACCCGGCAGCCAGGGCGCCCGGGTATCTTCCCAGGCGCCCATGCCGCCGCCGAGGACCAGCAGACCGCCGACGCGGTCCAATGCGGGGGGCAGCGTCGCTGCGGCGGAAAGGTCGCGCACATCGAGAGTGGCTCCGGCGTCGGTCAACCAGTCGCCGAGAACGCCGACGGGGTCGCTCGGATCGTTCTGGACGACCAGGATCGGGTCTGCTGCCACGCCACTTAGCGTACTGAGCGCTGCGCGTCCGATCTTGAGGGTGGGGTCGAGGCCCGGGTCAAGAAAAGCCTCAAGATTGCGCCGGAAGGGCGGCGTCGAGGCGGCAACGCGGCCTACGGCGCAGCTACAGCGAGGGCAGGTAGCGCCGCAACTCGAACGGCGTGACCTCGGCTCGGTAGTCGATCCACTCGGCGCGTTTGTTGCGTAGGAAGAAGTCGAAGACGTGTTCACCGAGCGTCTGCGCGACCAGCTCCGACTCCTCCATGACCCGCAACGCCTCGTCGAGGTTGTGCGGCAGCTCGTCGAACCCGAGGGCCCGCCGCTCGGTGTCCGATAGCGCCCACACGTCGTCGGTCGTGCCAGGTGGCAGCTCGTACCCCTCCTCGATGCCCTTCATGCCGGCCGCGAGCAGCACGGCGAAGGCCAGGTACGGGTTGCAGGCCGGGTCGGGTGAGCGGATCTCCACCCGCGTCGCGTTGGCCTTGCCCGGCTTGTACATCGGCACCCGCACCAACGCAGAACGGTTCGCGTGCCCCCAGCAGACGAAGGTGGGCGCCTCGACCAACTCGCCCGGCGCCGCGTACCCGAACAGCCGCTTGTAGGAGTTCACCCACTGGTTGGTCACGGCAGTGATCTCCCGGGCATGCCGCAGCAGCCCGGCGATGAACGCCCGCGCCGTCTTGGACAGATTGAACTCGTCCGACGGGTCGTGGAACGCGTTGTGGTCGCCCTCGAAGAGCGAGACGTGGGTGTGCATGCCGCTGCCCGGACGGTGCCGGAACGGCTTCGGCATGAACGTGGCGTGGCTGCCCTGCGAGACGGCGACCTCCTTGATCACGTGCCGGAACGTCATGATGTTGTCGGCCATCGACAGCGCGTCCGCGTAGCGCAGGTCGATCTCCTGTTGCCCCGGCGCCACCTCGTGGTGGCTGAACTCCACCGAGATGCCTAGCTCCTCGAGCGCGGTGACCGCATCACGTCGGAACGAGTGCGTGCTGTCGTGGCTGGTCATGTCGAAGTAGCCACTCGTGTCGATTGGTTCCGGCTCGCTGCCGTCAGTTGGACGGTTCTTGAGCAGGAAGAACTCGATCTCAGGGTGGGTGTAGAACGTGAAGCCCCGCTCGGCCGCCCGGCTGAGCGCCCGGCGAAGGACGTAGCGCGGGTCGGCCCACGACGGCGACAGGTCCGGCATGGTGATGTCGCAGAACATCCGTGCGGAGTCGGCGGGCCGCCCATCCGACTCGGGCAGCACCTGGAAGGTGGCCGGGTCAGGGCGGGCGAGCATGTCGCTCTCGCTGGCCCTGGCGAAGCCCTCGATCGCCGAGCCGTCGAAGCCGATGCCCTCCTCGAACGCCCCGTCCAGCTCGGCCGGAGCGATCGCAACCGACTTCAGCGTGCCCAGCACATCGGTGAACCACAGCCGCACGAAGCGGATCTGGCGTTCTTCAAGCGTACGAAGGACGAACTCCTGCTGACGGTCCACGAGCCTCCACTCTTGCCGCCGGTAATTACCGGGATGTTTCGCCTGCGATCGTAGAGCGCTGCTGGCTGCGCGGGGTTAGTGCACGGCGCTGCCCTGTACCCAGGTCGCCCAGGGAACCGTCCAGTCGCCGGAGTTCCACACCTGCAGCCGCTGCGGGGTTCCCTCGACGTCGACGATGTCGCCGGGCTGGCTGAAGGTGTAGAACCACGCGGAGTTGTCCGGCGACACGTTCAGGCAGCCGTGGCTGGTGTTGGTATTGCCCTGCGCCCAGACCGACCACGGCGCCCAGTGCACGTACTCACCGTCGGCGGAGACCTTCACGCCCCACTTGATGAAGATGTTCGCGTAACCCTCGGGGGACCGCGACGACAGTCCGAACGAGTCGGAGTTCATCTTGAAGTCGTGTTCCTTGTCGATCACGATGTGCGGTCCGCTGTTCGTCCACAGCGAGATTTGTTGGCCTTGGGTGCCTGCGACGTATCCACCCTTGCCCATGGACGTCGGCATCTGCTTGACCAGCCTGCCGTTGTCATAGACGTTGATGATCTTGCTGGTGTTCTGGACCTTGGAAATGTGCGCGTCGCCGATCTTGAACGTGACGCTGGTGTCGGCCTGCCCATACAGACCCGGGCCGACCTGCACGCCGTACAAGTTCGCAGACACGGTCACCGTAGAGTGCGCGGCGAAGTAGTTCTTCGGCCGCCAATGCACGTTCTGGTCGTCGAACCAGTTCCACCCGCCCTGCTGCGGCGGATTCGTGGTCACCTTCAGCACCTTCTCCGCCGCGGCCTTGTCCGGGATCGGCTCGTCGAAGTGCACGTCGATCGCCTGGCCCACTCCATACGTCATCGACGAGTCGAGCGCATACCCAGCCGCGGTGTCGATGTAGGGCATGGTCATGTTGCCGGGCGTCAGCGTGCCGAACTTCGAGGTCTCGCTGACCAGCTTGCCTTCGGCGTTCTCGCCCTTGGCCGTCAAGCTGTAGGTCTTGCCGTAGCCGAGGACCTCGGTGGCCTTCCAGGATGTCTTGTCCGCCGACAGCGCACCCGCGATCACCTTGCCTTCCGCGTTGGTCAGAGTGACTGCCGTCAACGTGCCGTTGGCGGCCGACACCGTGATCGGCGAGACCGGATTCACCGACTCCGCGCCGTTGGCCGGGCTCACCCGGAGGGTGGCCGGGGGCGCCGCCGGGGTCGTCGACGGCGAGGCACTCGTCGCCTGGCTCGCATCGGCCGCGACGGGCGCCCCAGCGGCGCCCTTGCCACCGCTCTTCGCGGAGCAAGCCGCGACCACGAGCGCGACGCCGATCCCTACGGCGGCGATCCCCCACCGCCGCCGTGCTGCTGATCCCACTACGCCTCCCGAAGGGCCACCGTCAAGATCACCGTCGGAGATCCTGTACCACGCGCTCGTATTGTGACTGACCTTGCTGAGAGATACCGTGAGCGGCGCGTCACGAATCGCTCACGGAATCTCGGACGTGCAGCCCCACTCCCCCGCGCCGCGGCCATCGACGATTGTGCCCTACGCAGCGGCCTACCGGCGCGCGGGACACTGGATGCGTGAACGACACCACGCGATTGCGCGTCGCCCTGGCGCAGATCGACCTGACCGTTGGGGACTTAGCGGCGAATGCCGCTCTTGTCCATGCCTGCACCCGGGAGGCGGCCGCGGCCGGCGCGCACCTGGTGGTCTTCCCGGAGATGGCCCTGACGGGGTACCCGCCCGAGGATCTGGTGTTCCGCCGCTCGTTCCGCGCGGCGTCCCGGGCAACGCTGGAGCAGCTGGCCACGGATCTGGCCGACGACGGCCTGGGCGCGGTCGCGGTCGTCGTCGGCTGCCTCGACGACGCCGACGGCCCACGCAACGCGGCCGCCTTCCTGCACGATGGCCGGGTTGTGGCGACTTACCACAAGCACCACCTGCCCAACTACGGGGTGTTCGATGAAGCCCGGTACTTCCGGCCCGGCGATCGGTTCGTTGTGGTGCGCTATCGAGGGGTCGACCTGGCCTTGACGATCTGCGAGGACGTCTGGCAGGACGGCGGCCCGTTCGCGGTAGCCAGGCACGCCGGCGTCGGACTGGTCCTCAACATCAACGGCTCGCCGTACGAGCGGGCGAAGGACGACGTCCGGCTGCCGCTGCTGCAGCGGCGTGCGCGCGAGGCGGCCGCCAGCGTCGTGTACGTCAATACCGTCGGAGCGCAGGACGAGCTGGTCTTCGATGGCGACTCGTTCGCGGTGAACGCGCAGGGCACCCTGCTCATGCGCGCGCCGCAGTATGTCGAGGGCCTGTTCTACGCCGACCTCACACTGCCGGCTGCCGCTGGCGCATCACCCGCAGATCCAGGCGACCTGCCGATGACCATCGAGCGACACGACACCGGCACTGCGCCGGTCGCCCCGTATGACCCGCAGCCGGCGACAATTGCCGATCGCATCCCGGACGAGGCCGAGGTGTGGGGGGCCCTGGTCCTGGGTACGCGTGACTATGTCCGCAAGAACGGCTTCCGCTCCGTGGTGCTCGGCATGTCCGGCGGCATCGATTCGGCTGTTGTCGCGGCCGTTGCGGCCGATGCGATCGGCGGCGACGCGGTGTATGGCGTGTCGATGCCCAGCTCCTACTCGTCCGAGCACTCGAAGTCCGACGCGGCCGACCTCGCGGAGCGAGTCGGCGCACATTACCGGGTGGTTCCGGTCGCGCCGATGGTGACCGAGTTCGTCGAGGCGCTCAAGCTGACCGGGCTCGCCGAGGAGAACGTGCAGGCCCGGGTTCGCGGCACCACGCTGATGGGGTTGTCCAACGCCGAGGGGCACCTCGTGCTGACTACTGGCAACAAGAGCGAGTTGGCGGTCGGCTACTCGACGATCTACGGCGATGCGGTCGGCGGATTCGCGCCGATCAAGGACGTGCCGAAGTCCCTGGTGTGGCAACTGGCGCGCTGGCGCAACGCGCAGGCCGAGGCCGCAGGCCAGGTGCCACCCATTCCCCCCAACTCGATTTCCAAGCCGCCGTCGGCCGAGCTGCGGCCGGGGCAGCTCGACAGCGACTCGCTGCCCGATTACGGCGAACTCGACGCGGTGCTCGCACGGTATGTCGACGCCGACGCAGGTTTCGAAGACATCGTCGCTGATGGCTTCGACCCGACGTTGGTCGCACGCGTGGCCTCCATGGTGGACACGGCCGAGTGGAAGCGCCGCCAGTACCCGCCTGGTCCGAAGATCAGCTTCAAGGCGTTCGGACGTGACCGGCGGTTGCCGATCACCAATCACTGGAGGGAGAGCGGCACGCGGGTCGCCGAGTGACGGTCCGCGATCTCAAGTGACGGTCTGCGATCTCGAGTGACGGTCCAGCGGCCGTCACTCGATGCTCGAGGCCGTCACTCGGGCGCTGGGTCCGGTCAGGCGTCCGTGCCATCGGAGAACGGTTCGACGTGTGCGCCGATCGAGTTGAGCCGCTCGGCCAGGTCCTCGTAACCGCGCTTGATGACGTAGATGTTGCGCAGCACCGATGTGCCCTCGGTCGCCAGCATCGCCAGCAGGATCACGACAGCTGGACGCAGAGCCGGCGGGCACATCAGCTCGGCCGCGCGCCAGCGCGTCGGACCCTGGATGGACAGGCGATGCGGGTCGAGCAGCTTCACGTCCGCGCCGAGCTTGGCCAATTCGGTGAGGTAGATCGCCCGGTTCTCGTAAACCCAGTCGTGTACCAGCGTCTGGCCCTCGGCGATCGCAGCGATCACCGCGAAGAAGGGCAGGTTGTCGATATTGAGGCCGGGAAACGGCATCGGATGGACCTTGTCGATCGGCGCGCGCAGCGTCGACGGGTGGGTCGTCAGGTCGACGAGCCGGGTGCGCCCGTTCGCTGCCGGGTACTCGTCGGTGCAGTCGTACCGCAGGCCCATCTCCGAGAGCAGTGCCAGCTCGATCTCCAGAAACTCGATGGGCGCCCGCCGGACGGTCAACTCGGAGTTCGTCACGATCCCGGCGGTAATGAGGCTCATCGCCTCGATGGGGTCCTCGGACGGCGAGTAGTCGACCTCGCAGGTGATCTCTTCGACGCCGTGCACAACCAGCGTCGTCGTGCCGATGCCATCGATGCCGATACCGAGCTTGGCGAGGTAGAAGCACAGATCCTGCACCATGTAGTTCGGGCTGGCGTTGCGGATCACCGTCGCCCCGGGGCGACGGGCGGCAGCCAGCAGCGCGTTCTCGGTCACCGTGTCGCCCCGCTCGGTCAGCACGATCGGACGGGTCGGCGCCACGCCGGAGTCAACACGCACGTCGTAGAAGCCTCCCGTCGCCGTGACCTGCATGCCGAACGGCCGCAGCGCCACCATGTGCGGCTCGACAGTCCGCGTGCCGAGGTCGCATCCGCCCGCGTACGGAAGCTGAAATTTGGGACACTCGTGCATCAGCGGGCCGAACAGCATGATGACGCTGCGGGTGCGCCGCGCGGCTTCGACGTCCATGCGGTCCAGGTCCAGTTCGGCAGGCGGCACGATTTCGAGGTCGTTGCCGCCGTCGAGCCAGCGCGTCTGCACACCCATGCTCTCGAGCACCTCGAGGATGCGGTTGACCTCTTCGATCCGGGCCAGGTTGCGCAGGGTCGTCCGGCCCTTGGTGAGCAGGCTGGCACACAGCAGGGCGACACCCGCGTTCTTGCTGGTCTTGACGCCGATGCTGCCGGAGAGCGGCTGCCCCCCTCGACCCGCAGGTGCACCGGCCCTGAGCCGAGCGTGACGAGGGTGCTATCGAGAGCTTCGGCGATGCGGGCGATCATGTCCAGGCTGAGATTCTGGTGACCACGCTCGATCCGGTTCACGGCGCTTTGACTCGTTGCCAGCGTGTCGGCGAGCTGCGTCTGTGTCCAGCCGCGCTGTTTGCGGGCGTCGCGGACTAGGCTGCCGATGGTGTTGCGGTAGTCGGTCGTCGCCACGGGGCCGGACCTTATCTCAGATATGAGATAAGCCTGGGAGGCACGCGCGGTGACCCGCCTCATATGGACCGCGCGCTCATCCGGCGGGATAATTACGGGGTCCACACACGCACAGTGCCCGGGGACCGGCGCGCCGGCCTCGAGGAGAAGGTGGGTTCGTCATGGGCGAGATTCTCTACGGCGGGATCAGCAATCGCCGGATCACTATCCGCGACCTGCAGGCGGCCACGGACGCCGGCGAGCGGTGGCCGATGCTGACCGCGTACGACTACTCAACGGCGCGGGTATTCGACGACGCGGGCATTCCAGTGCTGCTCGTCGGCGACTCGGCGGCCAACGTCATCTACGGCTACGACACCACAGTCCCGGTCACCATCGACGAACTGCTGCCCCTCGTGCGCGGTGTCGTCCGAGGTACCCGTCGCGCGCTCGTAGTGGCCGACCTGCCGTTCGGCTCGTATCAGGCCTCCGCGCCGCACGCGCTCGAAACGGCGGCGCGGTTCATGAAGGACGGGGGCGCACAAGCCGTCAAGCTCGAGGGCGGCCAGCGCGTGCTACCGCAGGTCGAAGCGTTGGTCTCGGCGGGCGTGCCGGTAATGGCTCACCTCGGCCTGACACCGCAGTCCGTCAACGCACTCGGCGGATACCGCGTGCAGGGTCGCGGTGAGGAAGCGGCGCATCGTCTGCTGCAGGATGCCAAGGCGCTCGAGCACGCCGGCGCATTCGCGGTCGTGCTCGAGGTCGTGCCGGCCGAGGTGGCGCGTGCGGTGACCGCGCAGCTGCGTATTCCCACGATCGGCATCGGTGCGGGCATCGAATGCGATGCCCAGGTACTGGTGTGGCAGGACATGGCGGGCCTGCGCACCGGCGAGCACAAGCCCAAGTTCGTCAAGGAGTTTGCCGACGTCGCAGGTGTGCTGCGCGACGCGGCGCAGCGCTTCGGCGGCGAGGTGCGCGCCGGCACCTACCCCGCCGCCGAGCACTCGTACAGCTGACTGCTCAGGCCCGCTCGAAGCGAACCGTACGGGTCGGCACGTCCGCTTGCAGAAGCCGGACCGAGATTCGCTGACCCACCTCGAGATCGGCGCCCGAACAGCGAGCCCGTACGGCGGGGTCGTCGATCGCCACAGTGCCGTTGCGGTCGTCGGCCTCGAGGACGACTGCATCGAACGTCTCGCCGATACGGTTGCCGAGCAACCATGCTTCGGTCACGTCGACCGCGGCGCGGTCGATCACCCGGGCCAGCCGGTCGGCACGCTGCATGGTGTCGGGTAGTTCCGGCACTCGCGCGCGCACCCAGTCCGGGATCGGTTGATGTGCTTGTGCGGCAAGGCATATCTCGCCGCCGTAGCGATCGACCAGACGACGTAGCGGCGCGGTGACGTGTGCATAAGGTGCGTTGAGTCCCGCATGCAACGGTTGCTCGGGGGCGGCGCCGTCGAAGGCCGTGTACGCCGACCCGCGCAACAACGCCGCCGCGTGTTCGACGAAGGCTGCATGGCGGGGATCGGCTCGGTCGACGGTGGCGAGCACATCGCCGGGTTGCGCGCCGTCCGGCCACGTCACGCCGAGCGCAGGGGCAACGCGCTGCAGCGCGGCAACCGTGCGCTTGTCGGGTGGCGGAACCGTGCGCAGGATGCCGAAACCCGCTGCCAGCATCAGCGATGCCGCGCAGGCGCCGGTCAGCAGCGAGATCTGCGCGTTGTACGCATCGACCGGAAGCGGGCGGCGGAACTCCAGCGTCCAGCCGCGTTCGGCGTCGCCGGTGACCCGCTGTTCCGGCAGGTCGAGGTCTATCGCATGCCGTTCGCGGCCGAGCGCGAGCCGCAGCTCGCCGACTCGCGGCAGCAACGCAACCGCCTCGGGTGCGCTGCCAACCTCGAGGGATCGCTGCAGGCCGGCATAGTCCAGCTGCTGCCGGCTGCATACGAACGCACGCCGCACGTCTACCGACACGACCTCGCCGGTGCCGTCGAGTTCGATCTGCCAGAGCACTGCCGGACGATTCTGGCCAGGCAGAAGACTCGCGACGCCCTCGCTGAGCACCGTCGGATGCAGGGGGACACGCCCGTCAGGGAAGTACAGCGTCTCGCCGCGTCGCTGCGTCTCCTCGTCGAGTGCGGAACCCGGCCGCACGAACGATGCAACGTCGGCGATCGCATAGCTGACCAGATACCCACCGTTCGCCGTCGGCGCGATGTGCACGGCTTGGTCGAGGTCGAGGCTGCCCAGCGGATCGACTGTGACGAAAGGGATTGCGGTCTGATCGTCATCCGGCAAGACAGGCGAGTCAGCCGCTGCCCGCGCCTCGTGCAGTACCTCCGACGGAAACTCGCCGGGCACCGCCAATTCGTCGCGTAGTACAGCGAAGTCGAGCGGTGCGCCGGCGAGATGATGCGTGATCACGGTTCAGCGTGACCAGCCAGGCGAACCACCCAGCCTAGCGCGCGGCCGCCTTGCGTGCTGTCGTGCGCTTGGCGGGCGCCTTCTTCGCCGCAGTCTTGCGCGCGGTGGTCTTCTTGGCGGGCGCTTTCTTCGCAGCGGTCTTCTTGGCGGGCGCCTTCTTCGCCGCAGTCTTGCGCGCGGTGGTCTTCTTGGCGGGCGCCTTCTTCGCCGCAGTCTTGCGCGCGGTGGTCTTCTTGGCGGGCGCCTTCTTCGCCGCAGTCTTCTTCGCAGCAGCTTTCTTGGCGGGCGCCTTCTTCGCGACGCGTTTGCGTGGTGCAGTCATGCGGTGCCTCCTCATGGGCAACGTTATGCAGAACGTCGTTGATCAGTGGACGATGCAACACCGTTGATCGTCAATACGCCACGCCGACTTCTTTATGGCCGTCGTTGCAAGTCACGTTGCTCAGCGCGGGTTCACTCGCCCTCTTCCCAGATAGAATCCTCCTGTTCATAACGCTTTTCTCGATCGGCAATGGTCTGTAGAGCGCTTGCTGCAGATTGTTCGTCGTGGAACGGCCCGATTCGGTCATGGCTGTCTGTTGCTTCGAACTGCTCGACGCGATGATGTTTGACGCAGTACCAGTACGTACCGGCGAGGTCCTCGCTCACTGTCAGTTCCCTTCGCGTTGTCGTCGATGGGCGGCGGACGAGTCGACCTGTAAGCCGGGTCCTGTGTGCGACGCTCGCGCGTCGCACGGCGGCCATCCATCTCGGCCTGTCGTCGCCGGCAGGCTCTAGCGGTCAACCCGCAGGCTCAGGCGAGCCGCCCTCGATCACCTGCGCGGATCGGCTGGTTACCCGGCCGATCCTTCTCGACCTTGCTCCGGGTGGGGTTTACCGAGCCGCCCCGGTCACCCGGGGCGCTGGTGGTCTCTTACACCGCCGTTTCACCCTTACCGACAGTCCGAAACTGTCGGCGGTCTGTTTTCTGTGGCACTGTCCCGCGGGTCGCCCCGGGTTGCCGTTAACAACCACCCTGCCCTGTGGAGCCCGGACTTTCCTCGGCAGGAGTCCTGGTGACTCCCGACGCGGCCGCCCGGTCGGCTCGTCCGCCGCGATGACGATGGTACGCGGAGTGCGACGCCCGCAGCTGCCGATTGCACCGCTGCGGGCGGTGGCTAGCGCGGATGGTGGCCGGGCGGGTGGGGCGGTGGTGGCGGGATCGAATCGAGCCCCGGACTCGGTTCCGGCCATACCAGCAGCACCGAGCACGGTGCATGGTCCACCACGAATCGCGTGGCTGGGCCGAGACTGTGCGGACCCAACCGGCTGCGGTCACCGTCGCGGGCGACGATCAGCAACTCGGCGCCCTCGCAGGCCTGCACAACCTCACGCTCTGTCCGCCCGTGACGTTCCAGCCAGGTGGCCGGACGGCCAAGGCGGCGCGTGGCGGCATCCAGAAGCTCCTCATCCGCTCCCTGGGCCAATGCTTCGATCCGGGCGCCCGGATCACGCTCGGGATGACCACGACCGAGCAGCCCGCTGAACGCACCGCGCGCCGCCGCCGCAACCTCGTCCCCCGTCACGTGCAACAGGCCGATGTCGGTGCTACCCGGCACGAGCTGCCGGGCGGCGTCGATGCAGGACGTCCAGGTGCCCTCAGTAATCCAGATGAGCACAGCCACGACAGATCAGCCTCCGATCGTCCACAACATCAGCCACAGCGCCAGGACCGCGGCGACGAGCGCGGCAGGCACGGTCATCAGCCCCAGCTTCGTGAACTCACCCAGCGCCGGTTCCGAATCGTGCTCGCGCAATACCCTTCGCCACAACAGCGTGGCGAGCGAACCGACGTAGGTCAGGTTGGGTCCGATGTTCACGCCGATCAGCGTCGCCAACACCGGACCAGCTCCGCCGAGCGCGGCAACGGGCAGCAGCACCAGAACCGCCGGCAAGTTGTTGATCAGGTTGGCGAGCACAGCGGCGCAACACGCCACCCCGAGCAGCGCAGGCAATGACCCACCGTCGGGTAACACGTGCCGGATGGCCGAGCCGAGCCCGTTGTCCACGACTGCCCGCACGACAACACCCAGGGCCACCACGAACACGAGGAACAGCGGACTCGCCGCGTCCGCAAGCTCAGGAAGTGTCGAACGCCGCTGCGCCGACGACCTGCAGCCCAGCAGCACGACGCCGCCCAATGCCGCCCACGCGGGGTTGATACCCGCGAAAGACGTCAGCACGAAGGCAGCGAGGGTGAGTGCGACGACGACGAGCGTGAAGACGGGGATGTTCGACGGCGCCTCCGCTCGCACCAGCCGGGTTCCGACCGCGAGCTCGGCGGCGAAGACCCGACGGAAGACGAGGTATTCGATCAAGATGGCGACCAACCACGGCAGGCTCATCAGCCCGGTGAACCGGGCAAAAGAGAGGCCGCTCGTCGTGAACGCCAGCAGGTTGGTCAGGTTCGACACCGGCAACAGCAGCGACGCCGAGTTTGCCAGATGCGTGCATGCGTACACGTGGGGCTTGGCGCGAACCTGCAGCACCGCGGTCGTCGCGAAGACGACCGGCGTGAGCAGGACGACGGTGGCATCCAGGCTCAGCACAGCGGTGACGACGGAGGCGACGACGAAGATGCTGATCAGCAGCCGACGCGGTTGCCCACGGCTGAGCCGGGCCATCGCCGCTCCGATCGCGGTGAACAGCCCCTCGTCGTCGCACAGCTGCGCCAACACGAGTATGGCGGCCAGGAAACCGATGACCGGAAGAAGCCGCGACACCTCGGCCCGCGCATCAGCCAGGGATACCGCGCCAGTTGCCACGACAATGCCGGCGGCGGGTATTGCCGCTACCGCCTCCGGCCACCCCTTGGGCCGCAGCACGGCGAATGCCAGGACTGCTAGCAGTAGCCCGATGGATAGCGCTTCGGATACGGCGGAATCCACGTCACCCGCCGGCCGGCTGCCTCACGAGCGTGCCCACTACGCGGGCTCCAGATGGCCGGTGTCGTTGACGAGCCGCACCGAGGCCTGCCCGTCGGCGTAGTAGTCGGTGATCGAGATCGACGCCGGGTCCAAGTGGATGCGAAACATGGTCTCGGGGGGTGCCTCGAGGGCGAGCCGCAGCAGTGTCTTGATCGGAGTGACGTGCGTGACGACGACCACGGTCCCGCCCAGGTGGGAACTGATCAGGTCGTTGCGCGCTCGGCGCACCCGGCGCTCGACGTCAGCGAAGGATTCCCCGCCGGGTGGGGCCACGTCTGGAGAGGCGAGCCAGGCATCGAGTTCGTCGGGCCATGATGCGCGCACCTCGTCGAGGGTTTTGCCTTCCCACGAGCCGAAATCCTGCTCGACGAGTCCTTCCAGCTGCCCCACGTCCAGCCGCAGCGCCGACCCGATCGCCGCGGCCGTCTCGCGGGCGCGGCGCAGCGTCGAAGTGACGACGGCGTCGACCGCACCGAAGGACGACGCCACGCGAGCGGCAAGCGTCGCCGCCTGGCGCTCGCCTGCCGCCGTCAGCGGCATGTCGTTGCGCCCGGAGAAGCGTCGCTCCGCGTTGTGTGCTGTAGGGGCATGCCGGGTGAGGATCAGGCGGGTGGGCGTGCCGGTTGGCAACGTCCACGATGGCCGGGGCGACTGGCTGGTGAGCTGAGCCGCGGCGTCCATTGCCTCATTCGCCAACCGGTCGGCGTGCCGGTTCTGGTCGCGCGGGACCCACTCGAATCTGACGTCGTCGAAGCGGGTACGCAGATCGTTGGCCTCGCCCGCCAACCGGCGCATCGAGTCGTTTTTGACCTGCCAGCGTCCGGACATCTGCTCGACGACCAGCTTCGAGTCCATCCGCACGATCACTCGCGTTGCGCCGAGTTCGGCGGCCGCCTGCAGCCCGGAGATCAGCCCGCGATACTCGGCGACGTTGTTCGTGTCGGTGCCGATGGCCTCCTTGCGCTCGGCCAGTACCACGTCGGTCGCCTCGTCACGGACGACGGCCCCGTAGCCGGCCGGGCCGGGGTTGCCCCGCGAACCGCCGTCCGCCTCCACAACGACTCGCATGCTCGCTCACAGGCCCGATTCGGCCGTGCGCACCAGAATGCGGCGGCAGTTCTCGCACCGCAGAACGGCGTCTGGGGGCGCGGCGCGAACGCTGCTCAGCTCGTTACCGGCTAGCTCGATGCGGCACCCCTCGCAGCGCCGCTGACGAAGCGCCGCCGCACCGACTCCGCCGTTGGCGGCGCGCACCTTGTCATAGAGCCCAAGCAGATCCGCCGGCAGTTCGGCGGCGACGGCGCCGCGCTCGGCGGTGCGGTGCGCCACGGCAGCGTCGATCTCGGCGAATGCCGCATCGCGCGCCTCGATCAGCCTGGTGCGCTCCGCCTCGAGCGCTTCCTGCTTCTTGGCCACGGCGGAGATCTCCTGCTCCATCTGCTCGCGCTGCTCCATCAGCTCCAGCAGATCGTCCTCGAGCGCCGATTGCCGGCGGGCCAACGTGGCGATCTCGTGCTGCAGGCCCTCGAGTTCCTTGGCGGGCAGCCCTCCGGAGATAAGCCGCTGGTCGTCTCGCGCGGAGCGCGCGCGCACGGTGTCGATCTCGTTGTCGAGGCGGCGCTGGTCGCCATCGATATCGTCGCAGCGGGTACGCAGGTCGACTGCCTGGGTCTCGAGATCTGCCGCGCGAGTGTCGCTGTCCGCGATTGCCGCGAGTTCGGGCAGTGTCATGCGCCGGTGCGCGAGTTGGGCCAGCGCGGTGTCTGCGGCTTGTAGGTCGAGCAGCCGCAGCTGGGCGGCAGGGTCGGCATTCACGGTGTGCGGGGGCTCGATTCGGGCGATGGGACATGCATCGTCCACGGGTCGGTGCGTTGCGCGGACACGGTCACCCTAAGGCCCGTCCCGTCGAACCGCTGCCTAAGCTGGCCGGCGACGAGGTCGAGCCACGGTGCCTCGGTTGCCCAGTGCGCGGCGTCGAGCAGTGCCATGGCGCCGGAGTCCCGTTCCGCCACCGCCTCGCTTGTGTTGTGGTGCTTGAGGTCGGCTGTGAGGAAGGCATTCGCGCCGGCCCGGCGAGCATCCTCGATCAGCGAAGCACCGGAGCCGCCGCACACGGCGGCCGTCCGGACCCGTCGGGCCGGCTCGCCGGCCGCGCGGACCCCCCAGGCCGTCGCGGGCAACGCTGCGGCGACGAGCTCGACGAACTCCCCCAGCGGTACTTCCTGCCCGAGCTCGCCGATCCTCCCGGTGCCACGACGGCCGGCCAACGGCACCCGGTTGAACAGGTCGAACGCCGGCTCCTCGTAGGGGTGTGCGGCGCGCATCGCGCGGATCACCCCGTCACGTCGAGCGGGCGTTACCACCATCTCGACGCGGGTCTCGGCCACCTGCTCGACCGCACCGACTCGCCCAATTGCCGGTGTGGCGCCCTGTTCGGGTCGGAAGGTGCCGAGGCCGTCGGTCGCCCACGCACATCTGTCGTAGGCGCCCAGCCGTCCAGCACCCGCTTCGGCCATCGCGTCGATGAGCCGCTGCGTGTCGCCGATCGGGACGAACACCACCAGCTTGTCGACAGATTCGGTCGGCTGCGCGTCGAGCGGGCGAAGGTTGCCCAGCCCGATGCGGTGGGCCAGCGCGTCGGAGACGCCCGGCTCGGCCACGTCCGCGTTGGTATGCGCGACGTAGTGGGCCACGCCCGCGCGCACCATCCGGTGCACCATCGTGCCCTTGGGTTCGGTCGCCGCCACGCCGTGGACGGGGGTCAGCAGCAGCGGATGGTGGGTCAGCAGCAGCTGGGCGCCGGCGTCGATGGCCTCGGTCACCGTGGTGGGCACCGCATCGACGGCGAGCACGACGTGGTCGACGTTGTCCGCGGGATCCCCACAGACCAGGCCGACCGCGTCCCAGGGCTCCGCCCACTGCGGGTCATACCAGCCCTCCAGCGCTGCGATGACTTCGGCAAGCTGCGGCACGCTCGAAACGCTACCGGCTGGTCCGAGCGGCCCACCGCGACCCGTCCGATCCAGGCAGCACAACAACGCCGATTGCCTCCCGCTGGCAGACATCCAACAGACTTGGGTCGGAGGTAGCGAGCGGCTCGACCCGGCTGCGGGCGGCCTCGGCCCCGATGCAGTCGGACATGCTGATCGCGCAGCGCGTGCGGTGGTAGTGACGTGCGCGCAGGCGCCCGCTGGCCACGCCGAGGGCTGAGTCGACGGGGATGGCGTCGAGAAGCCTAAGCTCGGCGATGTCGAGCACGGCGTCGTCTTCATCGACGCCCGCCTGTCGAACGAGGTGATCGAAGACTTCCCCCAGTCCGACTGCGGTCAGCAGCGCGTCGCCGGCCTCGATGAGCGAACGGACCTCGTCGGCCGCAGGCTCGTCTCGCAGGAACGCGAGCACGGCGTAGGCGTCGAGGACGGTCAATGCTTGCGTGCCTGACGTCGCTCCTGCTGACGGACGCGATCGCTGGCCGGACCCTTCCCGTGGTACTTGCCCTGCCGGCTGGCAACGGGGTGCTCCGACGCCGGCCGTACGACGATCTTGTCTCCGAGGTCCACCACGATCACTCGGCGGGTCTGCCATCGTGCACGGACTTGGGCCGGGATAGATACCTGGCCGTTGCGCGAGACAGTCATGAGGTGATCGTTGTCGCTCATCATCACATTGTATCTGTCAGCATTCTCGTTGTATGAGTGATCGACAAAATGTCGTGCCACCCGCGCACGAACTATGGCATCACTAGATGCGCACGGCAGTGAACAGTTGCTGCCGCGGGTGCAGCGTTGTGCGTCGTGCGGAACGGCTGATCCGGGCGGCGACTGTGATCAGCTGCGTGCGGACCGCGGCGGTTGTGGGCTTGGCATGAAAGCTGCGGCGAGTCGGTGAACAGAGCATGGTGACGCCGGGCGGCAAACAGTTCGCCTTGCGCGTTCACGTGAACCATCCTTGCGTCCCGGCCGGGCCGCATCACTGAGGCATGAAGATCGGCTGCCAGCCGGACCCATCAAGCCTTCGCCGTAGACTCGGCGACGCTGGCCGAGATCTCCGTCGACTAGCTCGAAACTCGCGCAGGCTGAACCGACGAGTCGAAAGCCTTCTCGACCTAGCTGGCTCAGCCTCGAACGGCACTGTGCGGAGGCAACGGGCAGATCCTTGAGCCCGAGAACTTGACGAACCCGGCACTCGGCTGGGCCGGGCCGACGGGAGGATCTGCGTGCTGTTCTTCGAGTTGACCACCTGGCTCTTGCTCTTCGTCCTGTTCGTAATCATCGGCGGGGCCACGGCGATCGGCTTGCTCGTCGGCAAGGCGCTGCGCGGCAAGTCCGAGGACCTGCACGAACCGTTCTCCGTCTTGCAGGGCGCCCTGCTCGGCTTTATGGGTCTCGTGCTGGCTTTCGGCCTCAGCCTGGCTGTTGGGCGCTACGAGACGCGGCGCGCTGCCGTGGTCGACGAGGGCAACGCGATCGGCACCACCTACCTTCGGGCGCAGACGGTCGCCGAACCCCAACGAAGCCAGTCACTCATGCTGCTGAAGCAATTCACCGACACGAGTATCCGCATTTCGCGGACGGTACCCGGCAGTGCTACCCAGGCCAGCGCCATAACCGCGCGCGGGCAGATCCAACGACAGCTGTGGGCCCTGGCCGGACAATCGCTCAACAAAGCCCCGACCGCCAGCGCGGCGCGGCTGTACGTCGACAGCCTGAACGAGATGTTTGACTCGCAGTCCAGGCGGATCTACAGCCTGGGCAATCGGGTTCCAACGCCAGTCCTCGCGCTCGAGGCAGCAGGCGCCGCCATCGCCATCGGCTCCCTGGCCCTGCATCTCGCCACCCTCGGTGGGCGAGGGGTGTTCACCGTGATGATCACCGCTGTGCTGGTCATTGTGATCCTGCTCGTCACCTTCGACCTCGACCGTCCGACGCGTGGCCTCATCCGGGTACCAGTAACCCCATTGACACGGGTACGCGCCGGAATGGTGCCGCCCCCCGCGGCACCCGCGCCAAGCCGCTAAATTCATGCGCGGCACATGAAGACCAGCTCGCTCTGGGGGAGGGCACCCATCTCGTCGGGTAGACGCCGTACCGCGTCGGCATGACCGTGCGTGCCGGCACCGACCTACAGACTCATGTGCGCGACTTGGGTGAGGGGTGCTGTTGGTGGGCGCTACTGGGATCGAACCAGTGACCGCTCGGGTGTAAGCCGAGTGCTCTCCCGCTGAGCTAAGCGCCCGTGGACCAAGCTGGCCCGGGTCAGGGTACCCGCCTGCGCCGGGGTAAGGCGCCGTACCGTGATCGTGTGCTCGAGACGCTGCGGCAACGCCGGTACGTGGCGCTGTCCGCACTCATGCTCGTTGTCGCGCTGGCGTGCGTCGGCGCGGGGACGTGGCAGATCATGCGCGAGATGCAGAAGCACGACGCCAACAGCGAGCTGCGCCACAACGCCCATGCACCAGCGGCATCGGCCGACAGCGTCCTGCCGCTCGTAGGCGCGGGCCCGGGACCGGCCGATCACGCGGTCCAGTACCGGAATGTGACGGCAACCGGCAGCTACGACGGGGCACACCAGGCCCTGGTCCGGCAGCGCACGGTCAACGGCGACACCGGCTACCTAGTGCTCACCCCGCTGCGCACGAGCAACGCGACGCTGCTCGTCGTGCGCGGGTTCGTCTCGGGGACGTCGAGCGAGGTCGTGAGCGCCCCCCCGCCGCCGGCGGGACAGGTCTCGATCACCGGGCGGGTCCAGCCGGCCGAGACGCGCGCCGATCAGGCCGCCGCATTGCCGCGCGGTCAGGTCGAGTCGATCAACCCGGGCGAGCAGGCGACCCGGCTGGCTACAGCGGTCCTCGACGGGTACGTGGAGCTACTGGACGGTCAGCCTGGCACCGCGGGGCTGACGACGATTCCCGCACCGGATCTATCCAATCCGGCTGGTGGCGCGATTGAACCGCAGCACATCGCCTACATCATCCAGTGGTATCTGTTCGCCGCGCTCGCCATTGCGGCGCCGCTGGTCATGGCCCGTGCCGAGCAGCGCCGGGAGACGCACGAACTGGGCGAGCAGACCCAGCCGGCGAGCGACGCCGACGTCG
This sequence comes from uncultured Actinomycetota bacterium, assembly GCA_963839175.1. GTDB lineage: Bacteria > Actinomycetota > Actinomycetes > Mycobacteriales > Jatrophihabitantaceae > CAWIUB01. The sequence continues at coordinate 5,876 of CAWIUB010000042.1, read as the reverse complement.
TGGCAGCCAGGTTGGCCGATCGATACGGCCGGCCGAGAACTAAAGCGACTTGATCGCGTCGAGCCACACCGCCGCGTCGCGGCCGACGCCCGGCTCGTTCATCTCGGCGAAGCGCACGATACCGTCGCGGTCGACGAGGAACGTGCCGCGGTTGGCGAAGCCGGTCGTCTCGTTGAACACACCGTATGCCTTGGCGACTGCCCCATGCGGCCAGAAGTCCGACAGCAGCGGGAATTCGTAGCTCTCCCGCTGGGCGAACACCTTGTGCGAGTAGGGCGAGTCGACACTGATGGTGACGACCTGCACGCGCTCGTTCTGGAACTGCCCCAGGTCGTCCCGCACCCGGCACAGCTCCCCCGTGCAGATGCCGGTGAAGGCCAGCGGATAGAACACGATCAGGACCGCCTTCTGGCCGCGGAACGAGGACAGTGTGATTTCCTCGTTGTTCTGATCGCGCAGCGTGAAGTCAGGGGCCTGCTCCCCCACCGGGACCGTCATGAACCGCCTCAGCGTCTCTCGGTACGCGACTTGCGGGCCACCAGCCGCGCCGCTGTCCAGTCCGGCCCGAGGGTTGCCATGGAGGTCTGGGACAACCCCGCGGTCGGCGCGGCCTCGGCGATGTCAGACGGCTCGACGTAGCCTGGCCGGCCGCGCTTGGGCGTCGCAAGCCAGATGAACCCGTTGTCGGCGAGCGGCGCGATAGCGTCGACCAGCACGTCGACCAGATCGGCATCGCTCTCGCGGTACCACAGCAGCACAGCCTCGACGATCTCGTCGGAGTTCTCGTCGACCATCTCCTCGCCGGTGGCCTCCTCGACCGCGCCCCGCAAGTCCTCGTCCACGTCCTCGTCCCAGCCGATCTCCTGCACGACCATTCCGGGCTTGAACCCCATCCGCTCCGCCATGCCCGGCGCCGGCGTGCGGCTCGATGCGGCATCCCCTGACGCGGGGGTCGTGCTCACGGATCAGCCCTCCCAATCTGAGTTGGTACCGCACGTCAAGGTACGTGCGCATCGGTCCCCATGACCGTAGCGCCTGCCGCCAATCGCGTGAGCACCCATCCCTTACCGACGGAGTCTGTGACGGGGGACACTGGCGTCATGACTCGAGACCGATTCAGCATCATCACCGGTGACGTGCCCAACCAGCTGCCAGACGCCGATCGCGACGAGACCCGTGAGTGGATCGAGTCGCTGGATGCCGCCATCGACTCCGGTGGCCGCCAGCGGGCGCGCTTCCTCATGCTCAAGCTGCTCGAACGCGCCAGCGAACGCCAGGTCGGCGTGCCCGCGCTGCGCAGCACCGACTACATCAACACCATTCCACCCGAGCGCGAACCGTGGTTCCCCGGCGACGAACACATCGAGCGACGCATCCGCGCCTACATCCGGTGGAACGCCGCGATCATGGTGTCGCGCGCGAACAAGACGGTCGGCGTGGGCGGGCACATCGCCACGTACGCCAGCGCCGCGTCGCTGTACGAGGTCGGCTACAACCACTTCTTCCGCGGCAAGGACCTGGCCAGCGGCACGGGCGACCAGATCTACTTCCAGGGTCACGCCGCGCCGGGCATCTACGCGCGTGCATACCTCGAGGGCCGCCTGACCGAACAGCATCTCGACGGGTTCCGCCAGGAGCAGTCGCATGCCCCGTTCGGCCTGTCGTCCTACCCACACCCCCGGCTGATGCCGGAGTTCTGGGAGTTCCCCACCGTGTCGATGGGCATAGGCCCGATCAGCGCAATCTACCAAGCCAGGTTCAACCGCTACCTGCACGCCCGAGGGCTGGCCGACACGTCCAATTCGCACGTGTGGGCGTTTCTCGGCGACGGCGAGATGGACGAGATCGAATCGCTCGGCGCGATCGGCGTCGCCTCCCGCGAGGAACTCGACAACCTCACCTTCGTCATCAACTGCAACCTGCAACGCCTCGACGGCCCGGTGCGCGGCAACGGCAAGATCATCCAGGAGCTCGAGACCTACTTCCGCGGAGCGGGCTGGAACGTCATCAAGGTGATCTGGGGGCGGGACTGGGATCCGCTGCTCGCGCGGGACGGGGACGGCGCTCTCGTCAACCGGATGAACACCACGCCGGACGGCCAGTTCCAGACCTACTCGGTGGAGAGCGGCGCCTACATCCGCGAGCACTTCTTCGGCCGCGATCCACGGCTACGCAAGATGGTCGAGGACATGTCCGACGAGGACCTGCGCCGGCTCAGCCGAGGCGGCCACGACTATCGCAAGGTGTACGCGGCGTTCAAGGCCGCCCGTGAACACGTCGGCCAGCCGACCGTCATCCTGGCCAAAACGATCAAGGGATGGACCCTCGAATCCTTTGAGGGCCGCAACGCCACCCACCAGATGAAGAAGCTGACCAAGGCGGACCTCAAGGCCTTCCGCGACCGTCTGTACCTGCCGATCTCGGACAAGGACCTCGAGGCCGAGCTGCCCCCGTATTACCACCCCGGCGAGAAGTCCGACGAGATCCAATACATGAAGGAGCGCCGGGCGACGCTTGGCGGCGCGGTGCCCAAGCGCGTCGTGCGGGCCAAGCCGCTCACGCTGCCGGGCGAGGCGGCGTACGCGGAACTGCGGGCGGGTTCGGGCAAGCAGCAGATCGCCACGACGATGGCGACGGTGCGCCTGTTCAAGGACCTCATGAAGGACAAGGAGATCGGGCCGCGGTTCGTCCCGATCATCCCAGACGAGGCGCGCACGTTCGGCTTGGACGCGATCTTCCCGACCGCCAAGATCTACTCACCGCACGGCCAGGAGTACGAGGCTGTCGACCGCGAGCTTCTGCTGTCGTACAAGGAATCGACGACAGGGCAGATCCTGCACGAGGGCATCAGTGAGGCCGGTTCGACCGCGTCCTTGACCGCCGCCGCGACGTCGTACGCGACGCACAGCCTGCCGATGATCCCGTTCTACATCTTCTATTCGATGTTCGGATTCCAGCGCACCGGCGACCAGTTCTGGGCGCTCGCCGACCAGATGGGTCGTGGTTTCGTGCTCGGAGCGACGGCGGGCCGCACCACGCTCACCGGCGAGGGGCTGCAGCACGCGGACGGGCACTCGTTGCTGCTCGCGTCCACAAACCCTGCGTGCATCGCGTACGACCCCGCGTACGCGTTCGAGATCGCCCACATCGTGCGATCCGGACTGGAGCGCATGTACGGCGTGGGCAGCTACGGCACGGCGCTGTCGGAGCACGACGTCTTCTACTACTTGACGATCTACAACGAGCCGATCAGCCAGCCGGCCGAGCCCCCCGACCTAGTCGTCGAGGACCTGCTGCGCGGCATGTATCGCTACTCTCCCGCGCTTGCCATCGAGGGCCGGCCACGGGCCCAGGTACTCGCCTCGGGTGTTGCGGTGCCGTGGGCGCTGGCTGCGCAGCGGCTGCTTGGCGACGACTGGGGAGTCGATGTCGACGTCTGGTCCGTGACGTCCTGGAACGAGCTGCGCCGTGATGCCGTCGAGTGCGAGCGGGCGAACATGCTCGACCCGTCCGTTGAGCCACGCGTTCCCTTCGTCGCATCGCGGCTGTCCGACGGTGGCGGACCGGTCGTCGCCGTCTCGGACTGGATGCGCGCCGTCCCGGATCAGATCGCCCGGTGGGTGCCCACCGAGTACACCTCGCTCGGCACTGATGGGTTCGGGTTCGCCGACACGCGCGGCGCGGCACGCCGGTTCTTCCACGTCGACAGCGAGTCGATCGTGGTCGCCGTGCTGGAGCAGCTGGCCAGGCGCGGCGAGGTCAAGGCCGAGGCGCCGCACGAGGCGATCGAGCGCTATCGGCTGCTGGACGTGACCGCCGCGGGCGCCGGCACGATCGGTGGCGACGCGTAGCTACTTCGACCTGAAATAGTCGCGCAGATCCGAGCACCTGCGGTGCCGTCCAGGCGGCTGCGGTCCCGTTCGCCGGAACGCCGGCCGGTGCTCTTCGGCCTGTCAGGCCTTGCCCGGTCTGCCCTTGCGGGGGATGACGACCATCCGGACACCCATGTCGTGCAGGCTGTCATCGACGTTCTTCTCGCCGTACCCGCGGTCGGCGGTGAGGGTGCGGGGCTTGCGCCTGGTGCGGGCGATGACGCGCTTCACCGCGGGAGCGAGTTGCGGGGCGTCGGCCGGGTCGCCCTGCTCGACATTGTGGTCGAGCACGACACCGTCGCCGTTGTCCACGACCTGGCCCCTTGTACCCGAATTCGACCGGCTTAAGCAGACGGCCGTTGGCGATCGGGCGGGCGTCCGAGTCGTGCAGGCTGACCCGCCGGGTCGCCCCATCCGGTGTCGTGCCGGCCACGCATTGCCGGGTCTGCGCAGCGATGCGACGGGTCGCGTCGAGCAGCTCGACCAGGTCATCCACGGCTTTGGGCGGCTCAGCGCAGCGGCGCGTAGCGCGAGCCGACGACCTGCTCGCCGAGCGGATCCAGTTGGGCCAGCTCGTTGGCGGTGAGGTGCACGTCCAGCGCGGCGACGTTCTGTTCGAGCCACCGGACTCGCTTGGTGCCCGGGATGGGCACGACAGGAAGCCGGAGCCGTTCGGCCTGACCGTGCACCCAGGCCAGCGCGATCTGCGCCGGTGCCACATCCCGGGCTTCGGCCACGACGCGGACCGCGTCGGCGATCTTCTGGTTCGCCGTGCCGGCCGCCCCGGCGAAGCGCGGGTTGGCAGCACGGAAGTCTTGCTCGCCCAGGCTCGCCACCTCGATCGTCCCGGTCAGGAATCCACGGCCCAGCGGCGAATACGGCACCAGGCCGACGCCGAGTTCGCGCATCGTGTCGATGACGCCCGAGGTCTCCGGATCGCGGGTCCACAGCGAGTACTCGCTCTGCACGGCGGTGATCGGGTGCACGGCAAACGCCCGGCGCAGCAGCGCGTCGTCGACCTCGGACAGGCCGAGGTGGCGAACCTTGCCCGCCGCGACGAGTTCGCTCATGGCGCCGACCGTTTCCTCGATCTCGGCGGTCTGCGGCGGCCGGTGCAAGTAGTACAGATCGATGACGTCCACGCCAAGCCGCAGCAGCGAACTCTCGCAGGAGCGCTGGACGTACGCCGCCTCGCCGCGCACGATACGGTTGGCGTCGCCGGCAGTACGGTCGATCCCGAACTTGGTCGCCAGCTGCACCTCGGCGCGCCGGCCCGCGATCGCCCGGCCGACCAGTACCTCGTTGTGACCCGCGCCGTAGACGTCCGCGGTGTCGATGAACGTGACGCCGAGATCGAGCGCCCGCTGAATGGTGGCGATCGACTCATCCCAGTCCGCGGCACCGTAGAACTCGCTCATGCCCATGCAACCCAGGCCTTGTGACGACACGGTCAGCTCGCCGAGATCGACAGTGTGCATGTCAGCTCTCCCTTGGTTCCGTCCGTAGACGGTGTCGATGCCGATCTTGTTGCCTTTCAGTGCCTCCATCGACACTAGGTCCTGGAGTCAACAGGACGGCGAACCAGTCCTCTGCTATAGCTCGTTGACTGCTGGAATCCCCTTGCGGGGCAGGATAATCTCTGCCATAATCGAACCTATATTCGAGCAGTCGACAATCTAGCGGTTCAAACCTTCTTGCAGGGTCCTTAGTGCGAGGAAGGATGACGCGGCCAAGCGCCGGCACCGATCGCCGTGGTCTACGACAAGGCGACGCCCTCGCCGTCGAGATCAACGCCACCGCCACATCCACACGGGTAGAAGCGCACGAATCTGGCGCTCGACGACATGTTCGGTCGGTCCAGCGCAGACATTCCGACTGATCAAGGACCGGATACTTTTGCGACGTGGGTCGCGTGCAGCAACGTCCTCAATTGCTTGATATGCAGGTGATCGTGACGCTCATTCTCCGGCTTCACAGCGCCTCGATCACCTGCATATTGCTCCA
>CAWIUB010000041.1:0-106879 GCA_963839175.1 uncultured Actinomycetota bacterium | reverse complement strand
CGCCGCCGCCGTCCGGCGCCGCGAGGTGAGTCCGGTCGAGTTGGTCGAGCACGCGCTCGACCGGGTGGCCCGCCTCGACGACCAGCTCGGCGCGTTCGTCACCGTCACGGCCGAGGCCGCGCGGGAGCAGGCCCAACAGGCCGAGCGTGACCTGCCGTCGGCGCCGACGACCCCGACACGGCTGCCGCCGCTGCTTGGCGTGCCCACGGCGGTCAAGGACCTCAACCTGACCACAGGGCGTGCCCACCAGGCTCGGCTCGCGCGCTCTTCACGGACTTCGTGCCCGAGATAGACGACTATGTGGTGGAGCTGCTGCGCGCGGCGGGGACGATCAGCCTCGGCAAGACGGCCACCCCGGAGTTCGGCCTGCCCTGCTACACCGAGACAGAGTATCGGCCCGCCTGCCCGCACCCCGTGGGACACGACCAGGCTGGCGGGCGGTTCCAGCGGTGGGGCCGCCGCCGCTGTCGCGGCAGGGCTGGTCCCGGTCGCGCAGGGCAGCGACGGTGGAGGGTCCATCCGCATTCCCGCCAGCGTTTGTGGCCTGGTGGGCTTCAAGCCCCCGCGGGGCCGGGTATCGCGCGGCCCGCTGGATATCGACTCGTCCCGGCTCGGGGTGTACGGGCCGCTCGCCCGCACGGTCCGCGACGCCGCGGCGTTCCTGGACGCGGTGGCCATCCCGCAGCCGGGTGACCCGGACCCGTTGCCGCCGCTGCCAGCTGGCGAAACGTTCCTCGGCTGGTGCGACCGCGAGCCCGGACGCCTGCGCATCGGCCGCTTCATCGACTCGCCGATCGAGAGCGAGATCGACCCGCAGGTGCGCGCAGCATGGGAACGGACGAGCGCGCTGCTCGCCGGGCTCGGCCATGAGGTCATCGACGTGACCGCCCCCATTCCGCCGGACGCGATCACCTTCTTCGAGTCGGTATGGACGGTGGCTGCCTGCTCGGCGCCGATCGACCCGGCGCGAGAAGGGAGCTGCGTCCGCTCACCCGCCATCTGCGCTCGCGGGGCGCTGCGGTGAGCGGACCCCAGTACGCGCAGGCCATCGGCATGCTCGGGCTCTACGCCCGGCAGGGCATCGCGGCGAGTGCGCACCTCGACGCGGTGTTGACACCGACCCTCGCCCAGCTGCCCCGTCCGATCGGCTGGTTCACCGAGGGCGGCGACCCGGCCGAGGACTTCGAGCGGCAGAAGCGATTCACCCCGTTCACCGCCATCTACAACACGACCGGGCAACCGGCAGTGTCCCTGCCGCTGCACCAGAGCGAGGAAGGACTGCCGATCGGCATGATGCTCGTGGGCCGGCGAGCCGGTGATGCCCCGCTGCTGGCGCTCGCCGCCCAGGTCGAGGCCGCCGCACCGTGGCGGGACCGGCACCCCGAGATCTGGTCGCGGTAACGGCATGCCAACGACGCGGGACGATCGCCGGTTCGCTACCGTGTGCCGGGTGATCACAGCCCGCGGACCCAGAGGTTCGTGGCGGGAACGGACATCGGGAAGGCGGCCATGAGCATCGTCCAGACGGCTCTGGTCTTCGTCGGCATCCCGTTGGCCGTCTTCGCCGTCTTCGCGGCGGCCGTGTACGGGCGCGGCCAGCTGCATCAGCCCAATCGCTACCGACCCGGCCGCCCGTGGACGTATCCGCCGGTCTGGTACCTGCCGCATCCCGGCAGCATCGATTCCGGCCACCCGGCCGGCAACCCGGCGATCGAGGCCGGCCCAGCCGCGGCGATCACCGCAGAAGGAGGTGCGAGCGGTGAGTGGTGACGTCAGCCTGCCGAGGCCGAACGGCCCCGATGCCGGGAAGATCGGCCATGGGCCCACTCCGCCCGACCGGGTCGCACCCGGCCCGTTCAATGCACGACAGCTGGCCCGCCTCGACGAGGCGCTGACGCTGTCAAGCCGCGAGACCGGCCTGACTTTCTCGCTGTATGTGGGCGAGCTGGCCAATCCGTCGCGGGCGGCTGCCGAAGGCCTGTTCGGCAAGCTCGGCGGCTTGCGCGAGCCGGTGCTCGTCGCGATTTCGCCGGGTCAGCGAGTGCTGCACATCGTCACTGGGACGGACTCCGCACGGCGGCTGCCCAACCGGTCCTGCGCGCTAGCCGCGCTCGGCATGCGCGCGTCATTCGCGAGCGGCGATCTGACCGGCGGCATCGTCAACGGCCTGCGGATGCTGGCCGACTCCGCCGGAGGCAGGTAGCACCCAGGTGCGCAACGCCGCCGAGTTTCACGGTGGCTCGGGCGCGGCGGGCAGGCTTGCGGCGGCATCGGTGGCCCGGGCCTGCCGGGCCCGTGCCACGTCGGCCCGGCCCTCGCCGACCAGCCGCCGCAGCGCTGCCGGCAGGTCGGTCCGTGCCAGGAACCGGTCGGCCGCAGCCAGCGTCTCGGGCGTGATCGTCGACGTCCAAGTCGGGAACAAGCCGACCACCACGCTTTGCGCAACTTCACTCGACCGCCGCCGCCACACGTCCGGCACCGCGTCGAAGTAACGCTCGACGTAGGGCGTCAACAGCTCACCCTGGATCGAGTGGGCGAACCCGGCGATGATCGCCTCCTGCATCGCGTTGGGCAGCGAGTCGTCTTCGACGGCCCTCCGCCACGCTTCCGCCTTCGCCGCGGCGGTCGGCGCGAGCGCCCGGGCGGTGGCCGCGTGGCGCTGCCCGGCGGCCGACGGGTCGCGGGCGAGTTCCGCGGCAATCGCGTCGTCGTCGATCGCCCCGCGGGCGCAGAGCGCCTGGATGATCGCCCAGCGCAGCTCGGGATCCAGGCTCAGCCCCTCGACGACGTGTGTGCCGTCGAGCAGTCCGCGGATGACGGCGGTGTGCTCGTCGCTGCGGGCCGCGCCAAGGAACGCGTGCGTCCACGCCAGCTGGTGGTCCGAGCCGGGCTCGGCGGCGTGCAGCGCGGATAGCGCCTTCTCCGCAAGGGCCTGGTAGCCCTCGGGCGCCCACCCCGGGTCGGCGTAGATCTCCAAGGCCCGCAGCGCGTGCCGGTTGATCGACTGCAGCAGACCGACGTCCGTCTCGGCCTCGGCCCCGGACAGTAGTAAGGCCAGGTAGTCGCGCGTGGCAAGCTCGCCGTCGCGCGTCATGTCCCACGCCGCCGACCAGCACAGCGCGCGCGGCAGCGAATCGGCCAGCCGGGCGATGCCACCATCGCGCAGGGTGCGCAGGCTGCGCTCGTCCAGCCGCAGCTTGCAGTACGTGAGGTCTTCGTCGTTGACGAGCAGCAGGTCGGGCTGGCTCAGGCCGAGCACGTCCTCGACGGGTGTCCGCTCGCCGCTGACGTCCAGCTCGACGCGACCGGTACGGACCAGGCTCGTCCCGTCGTCGTTGTACAACCCGATCGCCAGCCGATGCGGGCGCAGCGTGTTGGACGCCGCGACGTCGGTCGGTGCCGATTGCGTCAGGTCGAACGTCGCGTAGTGGCCGGCCTCGTCCAAAGCGAACTCGGGCCGGATGGTGTTGATACCAGCCGTCTCGAGCCACAGCTTGGACCACGAGCCCAACTCCCGCCCGGACGAACGCTCCAGGGCACCGAGCAGGTCGGCGAGCGTCGTGTTGGCGTAGGCGTACTCGGTGAAGTACTCGCGCAAACCCGCCAGGAATTGCTCGATGCCGACGTAGGCCGCGAGCTGCTTGAGCACGCTGGCCCCCTTGGCGTAGGTGATGCCGTCGAAGTTGACCTCGGCGGTCTGCACGTCGGGCGCGTCGATCGAGATCGGGTGAGTCGAGGGCAACTGGTCCTGGCGGTACCCCCAGGTCTTCTCGACGTTCGCGAACGTCGTCCAGGCGTGCGGCCAACGGGTGGCCGAGACCTGGCACAACGTCGAGATGTAGGTGGCGAACGACTCGTTGAGCCACAGATCGTCCCACCACCGCATGGTGACCAGATCGCCGAACCACATGTGCGCCATCTCGTGCAGGATCGTCTCGCCGACCCGCTCCTTGGCGGCATCGGTGACCTTGCTACGGAACACGTACTGGTCGCGGAACGTAACGCAGCCGGCGTTCTCCATCGCCCCCGCGTTGAACTCGGGAACGAAGAGCTGGTCGTACTTGTCGAACGGGTACCGGACACCGAAGTTGGCGTGATACCAGTCGAATCCCTGCTTGGTGACCGTGAACAGTTCGCCCGTGTCGAGGTGTTCGGCCAAACTCTTGCGGCAGTAGAGACCGAGGTCGATGCCGTCATGGTGGTCGGTTGCCTTGTGGTACGGACCCGCGACGAACGCGGTGATGTACGTGCTGATGCGCGGCGTGGTCGCGAAGTGCACGGTCTTCCCGGCCGGCATATCGTCTACCGAGTTCACCCGCCCGTTCGAGATCGCCTCCCAGGCGTGCGGCACGGTGGCGTGCAAGGTGAACGTCGCCTTCAGGTCGGGCTGGTCGAAGCAGGCGTACATCCGCTTGGCGTCAGCGGTCTCGAACTGCGAGTAGAGGTAGGTCTCGTTGTCCACCGGGTCGACGAACCTGTGCAGGCCCTCCCCGGTGTTCGTGTAGAGCATGTCCGCCTCGACCACGACGACGTTCTCCCGGGCCAGGTCGGCAAGCACGATGCCGTTCTCCGGCTCGAAGTCGGCGACGTCGACCGGCGCGCCGTTCAGGGTGACCGAGTGGATGCGGTCGGGCACGATGTCCAGGAACGTCGAGGCACCGGATCGGCTCGCCGAGAACGTCACCGTGGTGGTCGACCGGTAGCCGCGATCCGAAGGCTGACCCCCGCCGTCGGTGACGTCGAGGACGACGTCGTAGGAGTCGACGTAAAGCAGTTCGGCGCGTACCCGGGCGTCGTCGCGGGTGAGGTTCGGCACAGACATCTGGCCAGTCTGTCACGCGTCGTACTGTCGATTCTCGTGGGAATCCTGAAGACAGGTGACGAGGTACCCGATTTCGAGCTGCCCGACCAGGACGGCGTGCCGCGCCGGCTGAGCACGCTTCTTGCGGACGGGCCGGTGGTGCTGTTCTTCTACCCCGCGGCCATGACGACGGGGTGTACCAAGGAGAGCTGCCATTTCCGCGATCTGGCTGCCGAGTTTGCCGCCGCCGGCGCGCAGCGGGTGGGCATCAGCGCCGACTCGGTTGCCAAGCAGAAGCAGTTCAGCGACCTGCACTCGTTCGACTACCCGCTGCTGTCCGATGCGGACGGTTCGGTCGCCCGAGCGTTCGGTGTCAAGCGGCGCTTCGGGCCGATCCCCGTCAAGCGGAGCACGTTCGTGATCGGCCGCGATCGTCGGGTGATCGATGTGATCACCAGCGAGCTGAACATGGACGTGCATGCCGACAAGGCCCTGGCCGCGTTGCGGGCGCCGGCTCGCTGATACAGCGCTCACTCTAGGACCAGCTGAAGAATGCGCGTTCACTCGAACGCGCTAGGCGCGGCGACGCTTCGGTGGTCTCGAGGCTCTTGACCCACAGATCGTCCTTGCACCCCAAGATCATCCCGGAGCGGGTAGCTCAACAGGCGACCGGCGCATGCTCTCGACCGCTCGACCTCGCCCCAGACCGAGCGGTGACCTCGATTCAGCATCTCCCGACCGATAGCTGTCGCTGCGGTGCTGACCGTCCGCGCCGCTGCTGCCATGATTCGGGTATGCGCGTCTTTCTCGGAAGTGATCATGCAGGTTTCGAGCTCAAGTCCCGGCTGGTGCAACGGCTGGCCGAGCTCGGTCACGAGCCCGTGGACTGCGGAGCCCTGACCTTCGACCCGGACGACGACTATCCGCCGCCGTGCATCGACGCCGCGACCAGAACGGTCGCCGAGCCGGGCAGCCTCGGCGTCGTGATCGGTGGTTCGGGCAACGGCGAGCAGATCGCGGCGAACAAGGTGCGGGGTGTGCGTGCCGCGCTTGCGTGGAACGACGAGACGGCCAGCCTCGCCCGTGAGCACAACAACGCCAACGTCGTGAGCATCGGCGCCCGCAACCACCCGATCGAGGAAGCGACGCGGCTCGTCGAGATCTTCTTGGCCACGCCGTTCTCGCAAGATCCCCGCCACGAACGGCGAATCGCGATGCTGGACCAGTACGAAGCGACCGGCCGAATCAGCTAGTCGGTGGCCGCCAGTGCCGGCGGACGATTACCACGTCGCGCTCGGCCTCGGCCAGCTCTTCGTCGGTGGGCCGGTCGACGTCCCGCCCGCGCAGCGCGCCACTCACGCCGAGCTGCGACGGCCCCGCCCCGACGAGGTCGCGCAGACCCCGGTCAGTACCGGAAGTCGCCTCACCCCGTCCACGCCGGCCGCCGCGCCGAGCCGAGGGCCCACCCGCCGTGTCGGTCGCGTCCGAGTGCGGCTCGGGGCTCGCGGCGGGCGGGGAGGTGCCCGGACGGCGCCTACGTCGCGCGCGCCGGGTGCCACCGCCACTCGCAGTGCTCGAGTTGTCGACCATGGGCCGATCCTGCCCTATTGCTCAGCCCACATCACCGGAACGCTCGGCGCACCGTCGCGTTGCGTGGCCACTCCACACGACAGACCGTGCCGATCGAGCGGGCGACGGGAATCGAACCCGCACCGTCTGCTTGGAAGGCAGAGGCTCTGCCATTGAGCTACGCCCGCGTGCGGTTGACAGGTTACCGTCCGTCGCGGTCCCTGGCCGCGGCCGAGCTGCCCGGCGATGCTCGCACCCGATCGCCCGTACACTTGACCCCCGTCAGCGCCCGGGGTGTGGCGCAGCTTGGTAGCGCACTCGCTTTGGGAGCGAGGGGCCGTGGGTTCGAATCCCGCCACCCCGACGGAGCGAGGCGAGGCGCCGCAAGGCGTTTCGGCCGAGCGATAAGGGGTCGGAGGCGGCTAAGCCGCCGAATAGCCCGACCAGCTCGCCCAGCCCAGTCACGAGCCATAGGAGCGAACCGCACGTGAAGAGCACCGTCGAGAGCTTGGGTCCGACCCGCGTCAAACTAGACGTCGAGGTCCCCTTCGACGAGCTGAAGGCGAGCCTGGACGCCGCGTACAAGAAGATCGGCTCGCAGGTGCGCATTCCGGGCTTCCGTCCGGGCAAGGCGCCGAGTCGCATCATCGACCAGCGGGTGGGCCGCGCGGCGGTGCTCGAGGAGGCCATCAACACGGCCCTGCCCAAGGCCTACGGTGACGCGGTGCGCGAGACCGGGGTCAAGGCGCTGGGCCAGCCCGACATCGAGGTCACCAACCTCGACGACGGACAGAGCCTGAGCTTCACCGCTGAGGTCGACGTCCGTCCGGATATCACCCTGCCGTCGCTTGACGGCATCGAGGTCACCGTTGACGACGCCGAGGTCACCGATGCCGACGTCGACGAGCAGCTCGACGCGCTGCGCGACCGCTTCGCCACGCTCAAGGGCGTCGACCGGCCGATCCGCGCTGGCGACTTCATCGCGATCGACTTGCTCGCTACAGCCGACGGCGAGGAGGTCGAGGGCGGGTCGGCCACCAACCTGTCCTACAACGTCGGATCGGGCGATCTGATCGACGGTCTGGACGAGGCTGTCATCGGCGCTTCGGAAACGGACACGGTCACGTTCGAAACGACCCTGCGATCCGGCGACCACGCGGGCCAGCCAGCCGAGGTGAGCGTCACCGTCAACTCCGTCAAGGAGAAGGAGTTGCCGACCGCCGACGACGAATTCGCCCAGCTCGCCAGCGAATTCGACACCCTGCCCGAGCTGCGCGACGACCTGCGTAAGCGGCTTGGCCGTGTCAAGCTGCTCGAGCAGGGCGCCCAGGCCCGGGACAAGGTGCTCGAGCAGCTGCTCGAGGCCATCGACATCCCGCTCCCTCAGTCAGCCGTTGCGGCTGAGGCCGACTACCGCGAGCACGACGTCGTGCACTCGCTCGGCCATGACGACGAACTGTTCGACCAGTTGCTGTCCCGCCAGGGCAAGTCCCGCGAACAGTTCTCCAGCGAGTTGCGCGAGTCGGCGCAGCAAACGGTCAAGGCCCAGTTCGTGCTCGACGCGATCGCCGACGCCGAACAAGTAGGAGTGGCCGACGGCGAGCTCACCGAGTACCTGGTGCACCAGGCTGCGCGCCAGAACCTCTCGCCGCAGGAGTTCGCGAACCAGGTCGTCGAGGGCGGCAGTCTGCCCGCACTAGTCGCTGACGTGCGCCGGAACAAGGCCCTGGCGAGGGTGCTCGAATCGGCTGTCATTACCGACGCGTCGGGCAACAAGCTCGACTTGTCGCAGCTGAACCCGGCGCCGTCCGCCGAGGCCGCCGACTCCGTCGAGGGCGGCGAGGGCGGCGAGGGCGAGTAGGCCGCGCGTCACTGGTAGGTGACGATGTCCGGCTGCGGCCGGAGGCTCATCACCTGAGCAGGTGACATCAGGTCGTAATCCTGGTTGAAGAAGAGCTTCAAGCCGGCGTGGAACGGCGGACTTGGGAACGCCAGGCCTCTGTAGATCTTGACCTTGGCTTGCTGACCGCCGAAACCGTCTGCGTGAAACACCGTCTCCAAATCCGGCCTGCGAACGATGTTGCCGCGATCGGGGAGCATCGCCCGGGTGAACTGGTGCACGACAAGCAGCTTGTCCGGAAGGTTGTTCCGGCGCACCAGTCCGGACAGGTACAGCGACACCGCGTTGACGCTGGCCGCCGACGCCGAGCCGATCACCTGCATGGGAAACTCACCCGGCCCGAGCTTCCACTCCGGGTCCAGCGCCACGCTGACGCTGGGGTCTTTGAGGTACGGCTCGACCGCCTGGACCTGCGGCAGGAACTCGCCGCGGCCGGGCTGGAAGTCCAGGATGAGCAGCAGCTTGTGCCGGTGCGCGGCGTCGAGATACCGCTGGATCGCCTCGTCCGGGATAGCTCCGGAGCAGAGCGGGTAGGCCGCGCCGCAGGGGCGTGCGACGGTGACGATGAGCTCCATGGCGGGCTGAATGCGGCGTCCGAACGGGGCATACTGCGCCGCCCGAGCTGAGATGCTGCCCGCGATGGTGTCCGGATCCGCCGAGCCCAGGACCCCGAGGGCCGGCCCGTCCGGCCCGCCGTAATAGGCGACCACCCGATAGGCCGGGAAGACCTGCCGCCCGCCGCGGGGCAGCTGCGGCGCGGGCGGGGGCGGGGGAGTCGTGGTCCGCGGGGGTGCGGTCGTCGTGGGCGGGTCCGCGGTTGGCGGCGGCACAAACGACGGCACCCGAGACGATGAAGTCGACGGTGGTGATGAATGCGACGAAGTGGATGGAGCGAGCGGCGCCCCAGGTGCTCCGACGCCATTGGCGGGCGCGCAACCGGCAGCTACCGCGCAGGCAACGGCGGCCATCGCGGCGGGAAGGACGCGGCGTCCAACCCTACACAGGCGTCGCGAGTCGTCCGAGATGATGACGCCACCCCCCGGCTCGACGGATGTCTCGTCGAACGGCCCGACCCGACGTGCGCAGCTTCGCACAACGGCGACGCGGCACACAAAGCGAAACGCCGTGCATGGTTCGTCACGCCATCAGCGAAACCGGAGCGCTCCGGGGAGTTCCGCACCCGTCCGGGCCGTTAGGGTCAGTAAGAGCCGCCATCGAGCGCGGGAACGAGGAAAGAAGGTCCGCCCAGTGAGCCGCTTCGACCCCCAGCCGCTGCGCACAGTCGTCATGCGTAGCCCAGGCGCCGGGATGAACCTCAACGATTCCGTGTATGACCGGTTGCTGCGCGAGCGCATCATCTTCCTGGGCCAGCCGGTCGACGACGCGATCGCCAACCAGATCTGCGCGCAGCTGCTCCTGCTGGCGGCCGAGGACGCCACCCGCGACGTCAACCTGTACATCAACTCACCGGGCGGCTCGGTCACCGCGGGCATGGCCATCTTCGACACGATGGAGCTCGTCGAGTGCGATGTCGCCACCTGGGCGATGGGGCTCGCGGCGTCGATGGGCCAGTTCCTGCTGTCGGCCGGAGCGAAGGGCAAGCGCTACGCGCTGCCGCATGCGCGCATCCTGATGCACCAGGGGTCCGCCGGCCTGGGTGGCACCGCGTCCGACATCAAGATCCAGGCCGAACAGTGGAACCTGACCAAGCAGGAGATGGCCGAGATCACCGCACAGCAGACCGGGCAAACCGTCGATCAGATCATCAAGGACAGTGACCGCGACCGCTGGTTCACCGCCCAGGAGGCGCTGGACTACGGGTTCGTCGACCACATCGTCAGCCGGGCCAGCCAGGTTCCGGGCGGCGTCTCCCCGGCCGAGTGAGAGAGGCTGACATGACCGAGTTCACCCCACACAGCCGGTATGTGCTGCCGTCGTTCGTCGAGCGCACGAACTATGGCATCAAGGAGTCCAACCCGTACAACAAGCTGTTCGAGGAGCGCATCATCTTTCTCGGCGCGCCCATCGACGATGTGGTCGCCAATGACGTCATGGCGCAGCTGATCGTCCTGGAGTCGACCGACCCCGACCGCGACATCCAGATCTACATCAACTCGCCGGGCGGCTCGTTCACCGCGCTGACCGCGATCTACGACACGATGCAGTACATCCGGCCGGAGATCCAGACCTACTGCATGGGCCAGGCGGCGTCGGCCGCAGCCGTCATCCTCGCTGCGGGCACGAAGGGGAAGCGGTACGCGCTGCCCCAGTCGCGCATCCTGATCCACCAGCCGTCCGGTGGCACCGAGGGCCCGATGCAGATCTCCGACCTCGACATCCAGGCGAAGGAGATCCTGCGGATGCGCGAGCTGATGGAGGAGACGCTCGCCCGGCACACTGGCCAGACCGTGGAGCAGGTGCACGCCGACGTCGAGCGGGACAAGATCTTCACCGCCGAACAGGCGAAGGAGTACGGCATCGTCGACGACGTGATCAGCACCCGCAAGCTGGTCAGCTGACGCGCGCCGCGCGGCGCGCCGCGCGCACGGATTGCAGACGACTTCCCTACTGTTTGCGGGTACCGTTCGGGTCTGGGCGCCCAGCCCGTTGCGGATAGAGGGGAACGAAGCGCTGGTGGCACGAGTCGGCGAAACGGGTGACCTGCTCAAGTGCTCCTTCTGCGGAAAGAGCCAGAAGCAGGTCAAGAAGCTGATAGCGGGCCCCGGTGTGTACATCTGCGACGAATGCATCGACCTGTGCAACGAAATCATCGAGGAGGAGCTCGCTGAGACCAGCGAGTTCAGCTTCGACGAGCTGCCGAAGCCCAGCGAGATCTACGACTTCCTCAACGGCTACGTCGTCGGTCAGGATCAGGCGAAGAAGACGCTGGCGGTTGCCGTCTACAACCATTACAAGCGGGTGCAGGCCGGCGGGGAGAGCAAGCCGCGCAACCCCGACGCCGCCGTCGAGCTCGCCAAGTCGAACATCCTGCTGCTCGGGCCCACCGGATCCGGCAAGACGCTGCTGGCCCAGACGCTGGCCCGGATGCTGAACGTCCCGTTCGCCATCGCCGACGCCACCGCGCTGACCGAGGCCGGCTACGTCGGCGAGGACGTCGAGAACATCCTGCTCAAGCTGATCCAGGCGGCCGACTACGACGTGAAGCGGGCCGAGACGGGCATCATCTACATCGACGAGGTCGACAAGATCGCCCGTAAGGCCGAGAACCCGTCCATCACCCGGGACGTCTCCGGCGAGGGCGTGCAGCAGGCGCTGCTGAAGATCCTGGAGGGGACGACAGCGTCGGTGCCGCCGCAGGGCGGTCGCAAGCATCCGCATCAGGAGTTCATTCAGATCGACACCACGAACGTGCTGTTCATCGTGGGTGGCGCGTTCGCCGGGCTGGACACGATCATCGAGGCCCGCGTCGGCAAGAAGGGCCTCGGCTTCGGCGCCGAGCTGCGCACCAAGTTCGAGAAGGACACCCGCGACGTCTTCGCCGACGTCATGCCCGAGGATCTGCTGAAGTTCGGGCTGATCCCCGAATTCATCGGGCGGCTACCGGTCATCACCTCGGTGCGGCCCCTGGACCGCGATGCCCTGGTGCAGATCCTGACTGAGCCGAAGAACGCGCTGGTCAGGCAGTACAACAAGCTATTCGAGCTCGACAACGTCGAGCTGGAATTCAGCGACGACTCGCTCGAGGCTATCGCCGACCAGGCGGTACTGCGCGGCACCGGCGCCCGCGGCCTGCGGGCGATCATGGAAGAAGTGCTGCTGTCGGTGATGTACGAGGTGCCGTCCCGCGAGGACGTCGCCCGCGTCGTCATCACCCGGGAGACCGTGCTCGATCACGTCTACCCGACGCTTGTGCCCCGTGAGCCCCCCAAGCGGGAGCGCCGCGAAAAGTCCGCCTGAGCCCGCTGGCGCCGTCTGCGCTGCTGCTGCGCGGCCGACAGGGTGGCCCTCCGTTATCGGGCGTCCAGCCCGGTGATGGGTCGACGTGGGGCGTCCAGCAGGGCGACACGCCGTGCTGCTCCCTGCAGACGGTCCAACGTCGGTCTGGCGACCCTAGCCGTAGCGGCCGGGCTAGGCGGACCGGCGGCCGAGACGGCGGGCCGCCAGGACTGCGAGCACGTCCCGCCGACACCCCGCGACATCCTTGGTCAGTCGCTGATGAGACAGTCGAATCGTGATCCACCCACCGGTCGCCAGCGCCAGGTCACGCCCGATGTCCCGCTCCCACGCGTCACGCCCGGCGTGGTGAGCGCGGCCGTCCAGCTCGACCGCGACCTTCTCTGCCTCGTATGCGAGGTCGATCCGATAGCTGCGGCCGGCGACGCGGACCCACAGCTGACGCGTGCCGTGCCGCAATCCGGGAACATCGAAGACGTGCAGGTAGCCTCAGATTTCCAGCTCGCTTTCGCAACCGGCCGCGAGCAGCTCGCATAGCCCGAGCAGCATCGCGCGTCCCGGCAATCTGGTCGACGTCGTGGCTGCATTGGCCAGCTGGCCCACGGTGATCAACCGGTCCCGCACAGCCTGAATCGCCGGGCCGCGCCGGTCGGCTTCGGCAAGAAGCGGCCAGCTCTGCACGATCGCGCACTCTGTGGTCACGGTGCGAACCCCCTCGACCACGCGTGCCGGCGTCGGTGTCCGGGTGCGATGCACGACCAACCCGCCCGGTTGGCCGCGTGGTCTTCGCCGCTCGGGTGCCACGACGTGGATCTGTTCGCCGCCTGCAGCCAGTCCCCATCGACGCAGCGCGCTGCAGTGACTCAGCGCCGCCGAGCCTCCGACGCTGAGCACCGCGGCTCGTTCCCGGACGTCCGGATCTTCGGCGTCCCACGGCCGGGAGTACGTGCCGCGGAACACGAGGACGAGGCGCCCGCGGCGCACCTCATCGTCGAGCTGCGCCCGGGTTACGGCGGTCAGCAGCTGAGCCCGGCTGCAGACGCGTCGACCGGCGAGGAGTCGGTCGATAGCTTCGCGCACCTGTCCATCCTCGTGGCGGTTATCGCGGTCCGACACGGCCCACACGGATCTGTGGACGATGCCGCGAGCTTGTGGATACTCCCTGTCCGCCCAACGTTGGGATCGCTGGCACCCTGACCGACGTAGGACGTCCAGCAGGTGGCTGAGCGGCGTGTCAACCTGCTGCACGTCCAATGTCGGCAAGGGTGGGCCAAGAGGCATCAGCGCAGGTTGATGTGGGCGTAGTCGCCGACTGGGCGGTAGCCCAGCCGCTGGTAGATCTTGTTGGACGTCGGGTTGGCCAGATCGGTGAACAGCACCGGGATCGCGCCGTCGGCGAGGACGTCCGCGGTGGCGGCAGCGGTCACGGCGGACCCGTAGCCGTGTCCACGGTGCGCAGGTGGCGTGTAGACGGGTCCGACGCGCGCGCTGCCGGCGTTGGGTGCGCGCCGAGCCGCTAGCGATACCGGCTGTCCTGCGTCGTCGGTCCACAACCACGCCTGGCCCCACGCGAGCATGTGGTCCACCGCCTCGTCGCTGCCTGCCACCGAGTCCCGGGCTTCCTCGCCGAATGCCGCATACCATTCCCGCAGCAACGGCCGGTCGGATCCGGTCGCCACCCGGGTTGTGCCGGCCACGTCAGGCACGGCGAGCTCGTCGAGGCGGAACAGCCGGGTGGCCATCCGCTGCGTGGTCGCACCGATCCGGCGGGCGAGCCGGCTGGCGATGGGGCTGGCGGCGTCGACCGGCCCGGTGATGGCGGTAATCGAGGGAAGCGCGGCAAGCTCGGCGACGAGCGGCCCGACGTCGTCCCACCCTGACGTCACTGCCACCGGCGTGACCGGGCTGGATCGGACGGCCAGCGCCGCACCCGAACGGGCGCACCATCCGTCTCCTTCGCCAGCCCGCAGGATAGTGCGGATCGTGCCGAGCACTGTGTGCCGGACCGGGTCGATGCTCACCACCTCCTCCAGCAGCGCGCAGATCTCGTTGGCATCGGTGATGATGTCCAGGCTCACGCCGCCGATGTTGCCTGATCCGTTCGTAGGATGCTCACGTGACCGTCGCCGCTGACCAGCCACGCCCGGACTTGCCGACCCAGTTCGTGCCGGCCCAGGTAGAACAACCGCTCTATGAGCGGTGGGTCGACCGCCGGTACTTCACCGCGGACGTCAAGAGCGACAAGCCGCCCTACACGATCGTGATCCCGCCCCCAAACGTCACAGGCAGCCTGCACGCCGGCCAGGCGTTCGAGCACGCGCTGATGGACGCGCTCACCCGACGCGCGCGGATGCGGGGCTTCGAAACGCTCTGGCTGCCCGGGATGGATCACGCCAGCATCTCGGTGCAGAACCTGGTCGAACGCCACCTGGCGGAGACCGAGGGAAAGAGCCGTTTCGACTACACCCGCGAGGAGTTCCTCGCCAAGACCTGGAAGTGGAAAGAGGAATACGGCGGCAAGATCCTCGATCAGATGCGGCGCCTGGGCGATGGCGTCGACTGGTCGCGAGAGCGGTTCACGCTCGACGACGGTCTCTCGCGAGCCGTCCAGACGATCTTCAAACGGCTGTATGACGAGGACCTGATCTACCGGGCCGAACGCATCATCAACTGGTGCCCGAGCGACCTCACGGCGCTCTCCGACATCGAGGTCGACCACGCAGACGAAGACGGTGAGCTTGTCTCGATCCGTTACGGGGACGGGGAGGACTCGGTCGTGGTGGCGACAACGCGGGTCGAAACCATGCTCGGCGATACGGCAGTCGCGGTCCATCCCGACGACGAGCGCTATGCGCACCTCGTCGGCAAGACCGTCGCGCTGCCATTGACGAACCGGCACATCCCGATCATCGCCGACGCACACGTCGACCCGTCCTTCGGCACTGGCGCGGTCAAGGTCACCCCCGCCCACGACCCGAACGACTTCGAGATCGGCCGGCGCCACGGGCTGCCCAGCGTCGTGGTTATGAACGAACGGGCGGTCATCATCACGCCCGGACCGTTCGCCGGGCTGGATCGGCTCGAGGCGCGGTCGGGCATCGTGGCGGCACTTCGCGAGGACGGCCGGATCGTCGCCGAGAAACGTCCCTACGTGCACGCGGTCGGCCACTGTTCGCGGTGCAACGCGGTGATCGAGCCGCGGTTGTCGCTCCAGTGGTTCGTGCGCGTCGAGTCGCTGGCCAAGGCCGCGGGCGACGCCGTCAGGGACGGACGGGTGACCATCGAGCCGGCCTCGCTGGTTCCTCGCTACTTCGACTGGGTCGACAACATGCACGACTGGTGCATCAGCCGCCAGCTGTGGTGGGGTCACCGCATCCCGGTGTGGTACTCGCCGGACGGCGACGACGTCTGCTTCGGCCCGGACGAGACCCCGCCGTCCGGGTGGACCCAGGACCCGGACGTCCTCGATACCTGGTTCTCCTCGGCGCTCTGGCCGTTCTCCACCCTGGGTTGGCCTGAGCAGACCGACGATCTAGCGAGGTTCTATCCGACCACAGTGCTGGTCACCGGATACGACATTCTCTTCTTCTGGGTCGTGCGGATGATGATGTTCGGCCTCTACGCGACCGACGAGGTGCCGTTCCGGACGGTAATGCTGCACGGTCTGGTCCGTGACGCGGCCGGCCAGAAGATGTCGAAGTCGAAGGGCAATGTGGTCGACCCGCTTGACTGGATCGACGTCTACGGTGCGGACGCGACGCGGTTCACATTCGTCCGGGGCGCCAATCCCGGCGTCGACGTCCCGGTCGGCGACGAATTGGTGGCGGCCTCGCGCAACTTCTGCACGAAGCTGTGGAACGCGACCCGCTTCGCCCTGCTGAATGGCGCGACCGTCGATGGGGATTTGCCAAGCGCGCTCACCTCCGCCGACGCGTGGATCCTGTCGAGGCTGCAGGCGGTCATCATGGCAGTGGACGAGCTATACGAGCGGTACGAGTTCGCCAAGATCGCCGACCTGCTCTACCACTTCGCCTGGGACGAGGTGTGCGACTGGTACGTCGAGCTGGCCAAGATCTCGCTTGCCGGCACGTCCGCCGACGCGACCCGCCGGGTGCTCGGGGAGGTTCTCGACGCGCTGCTCCGGCTGCTGCACCCGATGATCCCGTTCGTCACCGAGACGCTGTGGACGGCGCTGACCGGCGGCGAGTCGGTCGTCATCGCGCCGTGGCCGGTGGCCGATCCCTCGCGGGCCGATGCTGCTGCTGCGGCCACGGTGGCGCAGCTCCAGGCAGTCGTCACCGAGGGGCGCCGGCTGCGTTCGGACCAGGGCGTCAAGCCGGCGCAGCGGGTGCCGGCCCGAGTCCACGGCGTGAGCACCGGCGAAGCCGAGATCCGCTGGCTGCTGCGGCTTGACGAGGCGGGAGACGATTTCGCGCCGACTGCAACGCTGGCGACGTCCTCGGGGGCGTTGATCGAGTTCGACCTGTCCGGCGCGATCGACGTCGCCGCCGAACGCGCCCGGCTAACGAAGGCGCTGGCCGCCGCCGAGAAGGAGCGTGCCGGCAACTCGGCGAAACTCGCCAGTGACGCCTTCACCGCCAAGGCGCCCGAACCGGTGATCGCCAAGGTGCGCGACCGAGTCGCCACCGCCGATGCCGATATCGAGCGCATCCAGGCCGCCCTCGCCGCGCTGCCGTCACAGTGAGTACCGACGGGACCAGATCGCGCGACCATTGGCGGCGGCAGACTGCCAAACGTTGCACAATCGGTCCGTAGACTCGCCTTCCGTGGCAGTGACTGAGGCGCAGAAGTACGAGGCGCTGCTGCACAAGGTCGAGGCGGAGATCGGCGCTCGTTGGGGCGAGGGCCGGATGGATCCCACGAAGGACCGCATCCAGGCGCTGGTCCACCTGCTCGGTGACCCCCAACTGGCCTATCGATCGATCCACCTCACCGGCACCAACGGCAAGACGAGCACAGCCCGCATGATCGACGAGCTGCTGGTCGCCTTCGGGCTGCGCACCGGACGGTTCACCAGCCCGCATCTGGAGACGATCACCGAACGGATTGTGCTGTCCAGCGAGCCGGTCGACGCGCGTACGTTCGTCCAGGCGTACGACGAGCTGGTGCCCTTCTTGGACCTGGTCGACGGCCAGTTCGACACGAGGCTGTCGTTCTTCGAGGTCATCACAGCGTTGGCGTACGCGATCTTCGCCGATGCCCCCGTCGACGTCGCCGTGGTCGAGGTCGGCCTCGGCGGCGAATGGGACGCCACCAACGTGATCGATGCCGAGATAGCGGTCGTCACGCCCATCGACCTCGACCACACCGCGCTGCTCGGCGACAACGTCGTCGACATCGCTCGGGAGAAGGCCGGAATCATCAAGGCGGATGCGACCGCGATTCTGGCCGCGCAGCCGACTGACGCGGCCGCCGAGTTACTGCGGCGCGCGGCCGATGTCGGCGCGACCGTGGCCCGTGAGGGCCTCGAGTTCGGGGTGCTCGACCGGCAGGTGGCGGTAGGCGGCCAACTGCTGCGGCTGCAGGGGCTGAGCGGTGAGTACAACGACGTGTTCCTGCCGCTGCACGGTGCCCACCAGGCACAGAACGCCGTGCTGACGCTCGCGGCGGTCGAGGCATTCTTCGGCGCCGGTGCCGAGTCGGGGCCGATCGACGTCGACACCGTGCGCGCGGCGTTTGCCGCGGTGCGCTCGCCCGGTCGGCTGGAGACGATCCGATCCGCGCCGACGATCCTGCTGGACGCCGCCCACAACCCGCACGGCATGGCCGCCACGGTGGCGGCGCTCGCCGAGGCGTTCGACTTCCGCCGGCTGATCGGTGTCATCGGCGTCCTCGCGGACAAGGACGCGCGCGGCATGCTGGATCGGCTCGAGCCGATCCTGGACGAAGTCGTGGTGACCCAGAACTCGTCGCTGCGGGCCATGCCGGTCGACGAACTGGCCGCAGCCGCCGTGGACGTGTTCGGCCCGGACCGGGTTACGGTCGAACCGCGCCTGGATGACGCGGTCGAGACCGCGGTGCGGCTTGCCGAGCAGAGCGACGACGACCTGCTGGCCGGTGCCGGGGTGCTGATCACCGGATCGGTGATCACCGCGGGCGAGGCGCGCACTCTGCTGGCCAGGCCGTCGTGAACCGGCCTGTTCGATCAGGTTTTCCCCGGAGTTGGGGGCCCGGAGGCGCCGCCAGCGACGAATCCCGGGGAAGACCTCATCATCGGACGTCGTGGTGAGCGATGCCGAGCCGGGGAGTCGGCCAGCAGGGCCACCCGGCCCCCCCGGGCAACCCGCGCCACCCGGGCGACCCCCATCGTCCGACGAGCAGCGCAGGGCGTGGGCGAACACGGCCACCCGCCGCGCGCTGGCCGCCGTGCTCTGCCTGGAGGCGTTCAGCGTGTTGCTCGTTCCCCGGGCGATCGCCCAGACGCCCGGAGGTCTGGGCGGCACCAAGACCGGGCTGCTGATCGGCCTCGCCGCCGTGCTCGTTGCCACGAGTGCCCTGCTGCGCCGGCCGTGGGGCATCGGCGCGGGCTCGGCGTTGCAGCTGTCGATGATCGCCCCCGGTTTCTGGATCGGTGCGTTCTTCATCGTGGCGGCGCTGTTCATCGGCCTGTGGCTGTACCTGCTCAACCTGCGCCACGAGATCGCCGGGACGCCGGGCGGAGTGCGGATGCTGGTGTCCTGACAGCGCGCAATACACTCTGCCGCCGTGGCTATCGAACGCACCCTGGTCCTGGTGAAGCCCGACGGCGTCGGGCGCGGCCTGGCCGGGGAGGTGATCCGCCGGATCGAGGCCAAGGGATACCGGCTGGTCGTGCTGGACCTGCGGGTGCCGACCGTCGAGCTGCTGGCGCAGCACTATGCCGAACACGTCGGCAAGCCGTTCTACCAGCCGCTGGTCGAGTTCATGGCGTCCGGCCCGGTAGTGGCCCTGGTGGCCGAGGGGGAGCGCGTGGTGGAAGGGTTCCGGTCGCTGGCCGGGGTCACCGACCCGACGGCCGCGGCGCCGGGCACAATCCGCGGCGACTGGGGCTCGGCCGTCCAGGAGAACATCGTGCACGGCTCCGATTCGCTCGAGTCGGCCGCACGCGAGGTCGCGCTCTGGTTCCCAGGCCTGGGCTGACCGCTCGGGCCCGTAGCATGAGAGGCCGTGAGCGTCGAGTCGCTGTTCCCGCGGCTGGAACCGCTGCTGCCGCAGGTCAGCAAGCCGATCCAGTACGTCGGCGGCGAGGGCAATTCCCGCACCAAGGAGTGGGACTCGGTCGACGTGCACTGGGTGCTGATGTACCCGGACGCATACGAGGTCGGGCTGCCCAACCAGGGCATCCAGATCCTCTACGAGGTGATCAACGAACGTGCCGATGCGCTGGCCGAGCGCAGCTATGCCGTCTGGCCGGACCTGGAAGCGCTGTTGCGCGAACACGGCATCAGCCAGTTCACCGTCGATGCGCACCGGCCGGTTGGTGCCTTCGACCTGCTGGGCGTGAGCTTCGCGACCGAGCTTGGCTATACGAACCTGCTGACCGCGCTGGACCTTGGCGCGTATTCCGCTGCACTCGGCCGATCGCGGCGAGACGCGATCCGCTCGTGATCGCGGGCGGGCACGCGTCGTTCAACCCGGAGCCGATCGCTGACTTCGTCGACGCGGTGGTGCTCGGCGACGGTGAGCAGATCGTCGGCGTGATCACCGACATCGTCCGTGACGCGAAGCGGGAGGGCGCCAGCCGGGACGAGCTGCTGACCCGGCTGGCGCGAACCGGCGGCGTCTACATCCCGCGGTTCTACGACGTGAGCTACCTGCCGGACGGGCGGCTCGCCGCGGTTTCCCCCAATCGGCAGGGGATTCCGGCGACGATCAGCAAGCACACCGTGATGGACCTGGACAGCTGGCCGTATCCCAAGACGCCGCTCGTCCCGCTGGCCGAATCCGTACACGAACGAATGAGCGTCGAGATCTTCCGCGGCTGCACCCGCGGCTGCCGGTTCTGCCAGGCCGGGATGATCACCCGACCGGTGCGCGAGCGCTCCATCGAGGGCATCGGCACGATGGTCGAGAACGGCCTTGCCGCGACGGGCTTCGAGCAGGTCGGCCTGCTGTCCCTGTCGAGCGCCGACCACTCGGAGATCGGCGAGATCGCCAAGCAGCTGGCGGACCGCTACGAGGACGAGCGAGTCTCGCTCTCCCTTCCGTCAACCCGTGTCGACGCGTTCAACATCGACCTGGCCAACGAGTTCTCCCGCAATGGCCGGCGATCAGGTCTCACGTTCGCGCCCGAAGGGGGCTCGGAGCGGCTGCGGCGCGTGATCAACAAGATGGTCAGCAAGCAAGACCTGATCCGGACGGTGACGGCCGCCTACTCGCAGGGCTGGCGCCAGGTGAAGCTGTACTTCATGTGCGGCCTGCCCACCGAGACCGACGAAGACGTGCTCGAGATCGCCGAGATGGCGCACGACGTCATCCGCGCTGGACGCGAAGTCACTCGCAGCAGGGATATCCGATGCACCGTCTCGATCGGCGGCTTCGTACCCAAACCGCACACGCCGTTCCAGTGGGTGGCGCAAGCGTCGCCGCAGACGGTCGATTCGCGGCTGCGCAAGCTGCGCGAGGCGATCAACGCCAACCGCTCTCTTGGCCGCAACGTGGGTATGCGTTACCACGATGGCCAGCCGTCGCTCATCGAGGGGCTGCTCTCTCGCGGCGACCGCCGGGTTGGTGCCGTCATCGAACGGGTATGGCGCGAGGGTGGCCGCTTCGACGGGTGGAGTGAGCATTTCTCCTTTGCGCGGTGGGTTTCCGCTGCGGAGCAGGAGCTGCACGGGGTGGACCTCGACTGGTACACGACCCGTGAGCGCGACGCCGACGAGGTGCTGCCCTGGGATCACCTTGACTCGGGTCTGGACAAGCAGTGGTTGTGGGATGATTGGCAGGACGCGCTGGCTGAGTTCGAGCAGGACGACTGCCGGTGGACGCCGTGCTTCGACTGCGGGGTCTGCACCACGATGGGCACCGACATCCAGATCGGCCCCACCGGACGCACGTTGCTACCCCTCGCGCCGCGACTGTGAGTAGACGCCAGCCGGACGGGTCGCCGCCTGCGCCCGTCGTGCAGCGGGTACGGATCCGCTACGCCAAGCGGGGACGACTGCGCTTCACCTCGCATCGGGACTTCGCCCGGGCCTTCGAGCGGGCTCTGCGCCGGGCGAACGTGCCGATGGCGTACTCGGCCGGCTTCACGCCGCACCCCAAGATCTCCTACGTCGGGGCCGCACCGACGGGGGTAGCCAGCGAGGCCGAATACCTGGAGATCGGCCTGGCGCAGCGGGTGGACGTCGCGGATCTGGGGGCGCGGCTGGATGCAGCGCTGCCGACCGGCCTGGACATCGTCGAGGCCGTCGAGGCCACTGGCGGCGCGCTGGCCGACCGGATCATGGCGTCGGCCTGGCGCCTCGAGCTGACCGGCGTCCCGGTCGACGCCGCGCGTGACGCGGTAGCCGCGCTGCTCGCGGCCGCCGCGGCACCGGTCGAGCGGCTGACCAAGGACGGCCGGCGCACCATCGACGCGCGCGGTGCCGTGCTCCGGGCGGAGGTCACGCCCGGGTCGGATACCGACAAACCTGATACAACGGGCGCGTCGGATGGGGCGCCGCTGGCGCGGCATGCGATACTGGACCTGGTCGTCCGGCAGCTCACGCCCGCCGTACGGCCCGACGACGTTCTTGCCGCGTTGCGGTCCGTCGGCGGTCTCGCCCTCGATCCAACGCCCGGTCGGTACCGGGCGGTGCGACTCGCGCAGGGCCCGCTGGGCGGTGGCGATCTGGTTGGTGATCCGCTGGCCGGTGACCGGGCAACGCAGCCGTCGCTGTAGCCCCACCACGGGAGCATGCCGCGGTCTCGCGCCGCGACGGCCCCCACCGCAGACTTCGCGGCGCTCCAACCGGAGCCCCGCCCTACCGCCTCCGTGCGGCCGCGATCGCGCACCGATGCGCCACCGCGCCCGGAGGCCGAACGGAGTGACCGAGCACATGCTCGAACCCGATAACCCAGCCGACAGCCCACCAATCGCGCCGGATGTGACCGACGTCGCATCCGACGCCGCAGTCTCGAGGAAGGCCCGCACAGCGTTGGCACGCAAGGCCAGCGCTGCCACCGACGGCGCCGCGCCGACGAAGGCCGTGCGTCCCCGCAAGGCAGCCAAGAAGCTGCCCGACTCAGCCGCCGCTGAGGCCGAGGCGAGCCCGCGCAAGCGGGCCGCGAAGAAAAGCCCGCGCAAGCCGGCCGTCATGGCCGAACCCGTTATCACCGCCGTGCCGGCGAGTGCGGCGCCCGACCAGTCGCCGCACTCGCCGCACTCGCCGCCGACGCTCGCCGCCCCCGGCGTCCTGTTCGTCGCCCCCGCTGAAGCGCCGGAGGCACCCGCGCCGCGCCGTCGCCGCGGCGCAACGACTGCTGCGGCGGAACTTCCTCGAGCTGAGGTCGAGACCACGCCGGTAGCGCCCGTCGCAGACGTCGACGTCGAGGACGTCGAAGAACCCGAGGAGGTCCGGGAGGCCGCGGCGGAGGAGGCCAGCGTCGCTCGGCGCCGCCGGCGGCGGGGCCGCCGCGGTCGTGGACGCGCTCGCGACGCAGCCGAGCCGGGCGTCGACGAGACGGTCGAGTCGCAGCCAAACGACGTGGCGGTCGACGCTGCCGACACCGAGGCGACGAGCGAGGCCCCGGACGACACCGCGGAGACCCCGTCGGCGCGGCGTCGGCGCCGGCGCCGCCGGCGTGTCGCCGAGGGCGCCGAGGACGTCACGCTGCCCGACGACCCGCCGAACACCGTCGTGCACGTGCGGGAGACCGCTCGCGAACAGGGCGATGGCGTGCGGGGCGTGAAGGGCTCGACCCGGCTGGAGGCAAAGCGCCAGCGCCGCCGAGACGGGCGCGAGACAAGCCGCCGGCGCCCGCCGATCCTGACCGAGGCCGAATTCCTGGCCCGCCGTGAGGCAGTGGACCGGGTGATGGCCGTCCGACAGCGTGGCGACCGGACCCAGATCGCCGTGCTCGAGGACGGCGTGCTCGTGGAGCACTACGTCACCCGGGCAAGCACCACGTCCTACGTAGGCAACATCTACCTCGGCCGCGTGCAGAACGTACTGCCCAGCATGGAGGCAGCGTTCGTCGACATCGGCAAGGGGCGCAACGGCGTGCTGTACGCCGGAGAGGTGAACTGGGATGCCGCCGGACTCGAGGGTAAAGCGCGGGCGATCGAGTCGGCGCTGAGTCCCGGGGACACCGTGCTCGTCCAGGTCACCAAGGACCCGATCGCGCACAAGGGCGCCAGGCTGACCAGCCAGGTCTCGCTGCCCGGCCGCTTCCTCGTCTACGTGCCGGGCGGCGCCATGACGGGCATCAGCCGCAAGCTGCCGGACAACGAGCGGCACCGGCTCAAGGAGATTCTCAAGAAGATCGTGCCCGAGGACGCCGGTGTGATCGTGCGGACCGCGGCCGAGGGCGCGAGCGAGGACGATCTCACCCGCGACGTCGAGCGACTCAAGGCGCAGTGGGAGACGATCTCGGCCAAGGCCGCGCAGCCCAAGTCGGCGCCGAGCCTCGTCTACGGCGAGCCGGATCTGGCGATTCGGGTAGTGCGCGACGTCTTCAACGAAGACTTCGGCACACTGCTCGTCCAAGGTGACGACGCGTGGCGGACCATTTCCGGCTACCTCTCGGACGTCGCTCCGGACCTTGCCGAGCGGGCCAGCTTGCACACAGGCGAGTCGGACCTGTTCCACGACCTGCGGATCGACGAGCAGCTGACCAAGGCGCTGGACCGAAAGGTCTGGTTGCCGTCGGGCGGGTCGATCGTCATCGACCGCACCGAGGCGATGATGGTGATCGACGTGAACACCGGCAAGTTCGTGGGGTCTGGCGGCAACCTCGAGCAGACGGTGACCCGCAACAACCTGGAAGCCGCCGAGGAGATCGTGCGTCAGCTGCGGCTGCGCGACGTCGGCGGCATCATCGTGATCGACTTCATCGACATGGTGTTGGAGAGCAACCGGGAGCTGGTGCTCCGCAGGCTGACCGAAGGGTTGGGCCGAGACCGCACCAAGCATCAGGTCGCCGAGGTGACCTCGCTCGGCCTGGTGCAGATGACGCGCAAACGAGTGGGCGAGGGGCTGCTGGAGGCGTTCAGCGAGACCTGTCCCGCCTGTAACGGGCGCGGGGTGCTCATCCACAGCGAGCCGGTCGACCGTAAGGATGCGGAAGCCGGCGCAGACGGTACGGCGGGCAGGAAGACCGGCAAGGCAAAGCGGGGCCGGAAGTCGATCGAGCCGGTCGAGCCGGCTGAGCCGCCCGCGAGCGAGGAGCAGCGCCGGGCAGCCGCCTCCGCGATGGCGGCGATAGCCGCGAGGCAGCACGACGAAGCAGATGAGCAGGCGACCTCGCGAGCGGAGCCGATGACCGTCGAGGCGGTTGAGCAGACGGCCGCAGAAGCGGAGCCAATGCCCGCCGAGCCGCCCGAGCCGATGCCCGCCGAGGACTCCGAGCGCCGGCCCTCCGAGGCGCCCGAGGCGGAGGTGCCGGCGGTGGCGGCAGAGCCGGCAGCGGTCCCGGCGGTGGCCGAATCACCCGATGGCGCCGCGAGCGCGTCGCAGCCGGTCGGGCGAGCCCGCCGCAGGCGCGCCGCAAGCCGCCCCGCAGGCCCGCCGGGCGTCACCGTCGGCTCTTGACCAATCCGAGTTGTTCGACCCGCGGCGGGCGCGAACTTGCCGTGGGTCGAACAACTCGAGGTGGGGGAGCCAAGAGGTGGGGGAGGCTCGGCGCGCAGCTGCTTTGCCGCGAAAGCGGGCGGTGCCGTATCCTGATCGTCGGCCCATCTAGTGGTGGGCCGTTATCGCGTGCGCAGGACTCGCGTCCGCGCGGCGCACCTGCACATCGTCTCGAGGAGTGGAAGTCCGCGATGTACGCCATCGTCAAGACCGGCGGCAAGCAGTACAAGGTCGCTGTCGGCGACGTCGTCACGGTCGAGAAGCTCGATGCGGCCGCGGGTGACGAGGTCGCCCTGCCGGCCGTGCTGCTCGTCGACGGCGAAACGGTCACTCACGATGCGGCCGAGCTCGCCGAGGTCGCCGTCACCGCCGAAGTGGTCACGCAGACCAAGGGCCCCAAGATCAGCATTCACAAGTACAAGAACAAGACCCGCTACCACAAGCGGATGGGTCACCGTCAGCAGCTGACTCAGCTGAAGGTCACCGGGATAGGCGCAGGGAAGTAGAGATGGCACACAAGAAGGGCGCGTCCAGCTCGCGTAACGGCCGCGACTCCAACGCACAGCGGCTCGGCGTCAAGCGTTTCGGCGGCCAGGCCGTCAACGCGGGCGAGATCCTCGTCCGCCAGCGCGGTACGAAGTTCCACCCCGGTGCCGGCGTGGGCCGCGGTGGCGACGACACGTTGTTCGCGCTCGTCGAGGGCAGCGTGCAGTTCGCCCAGTCGCGCGGCCGCAAGGTCGTCAGCGTCGTCCCGGCTGGGGAATAGTCGACCCGGCACGAGCAGAACGTTCCGCGTGGGGCGGGCCCGGGATCACACCCGGCGCCCGCCCCACGTCGTTGATGGAGGTGGCACGACATGGCGTTCATCGACCGCGTCGTGCTGCACCTTGCCGCAGGAAACGGCGGTCACGGCGTCGCGTCGATTCACCGGGAGAAGTTCAAGCCGCTCGGCGGCCCGGACGGTGGCAACGGTGGCCGTGGCGGTGACGTGATCCTGATCGTCGACCCGAACATCCACACCCTGCTGGACTTCCATTTCCACCCGCACCAAAAGGCGGGCAACGGCAAGCAGGGTGCCGGCAGCAACCGCAGCGGCGCCGAGGGTGCCGACCTGGAGTTGCAGGTGCCCGACGGCACGGTGGTGCTCGGCGACCGCGGCGAAGTGCTCGCCGATCTGACCGGCGCGGGCACCAGGTTCGTGGCAGCGGCAGGAGGGCGCGGCGGCCTCGGCAATGCGGCCCTGGCCTCGCAGCGGCGCAAAGCTCCCGGCTTCGCGCTGCTCGGCGAACCGGGCGAGGCGCGCGACGTGGTGCTCGAACTCAAGAGCGTGGCCGACGTGGGACTGGTGGGTTACCCCAGCGCGGGCAAGTCGTCGCTGGTCGCGGCGATGTCGGCGGCCCGTCCGAAGATCGCTGACTATCCGTTCACCACGCTCGTCCCCAACCTGGGCGTCGTGAGCGCTGGCGACGTGACGTTCACCATCGCCGACGTGCCCGGCTTGATCCCCGGCGCCGCGCGGGGCAAGGGGCTGGGCCTGGACTTCCTGCGGCATGTGGAGCGCTGTGCGGTGTTGCTGCACGTCCTGGACTGCGCCACGCTCGAACCGGGACGTGACCCGGTCAACGATCTGGACGCGATCGAGGCGGAGCTTGCCGAGTATCGCGGCACGCTCGGCGATTTGCTCGACCGGCCCCGGCTGGTCGCACTGAACAAGGTCGACGTGCCGGAGGCCGCCGAGCTCGCGGCGTTCGTCCGTCCGCAGCTCGAGGCACGTGGCCTGCGGGTCTACGAGATCTCCGCGGCGACGCATGGTGGCCTGCGCGAGCTGACGTTCGCGCTGGCCGCGGAGGTCGAGGCTGATCGGACGGCGCGGCCCCAAGCGGAGCCCGCACGCATCGTGTTGACACCGCGGCCCGTCGACGACGCCGGGTTCGTCGTGGAGCCGACCCGGGACGGCTTCGTGGTCCGTGGAGCCAAGCCCGATCGCTGGGTCCGGCAGACCAACTTCGACAACGACGAGGCCGTTGGATATCTGGCCGATCGGCTCGCCCGCCTCGGTGTCGAGGCGGAACTCGCCCGACTCGGCGCCGAACCGGGCGCCGCGGTCACCATCGGTGATGTGACGTTCGACTTCGAGCCGGTCGTAGGGGTGGCCGACGGTGACTACCTGCCGACCCGGCGGGGATCCGACGAGCGGCTGGAGAGCCCGACCCGGGTCGGCGCCCTCGAACGCCTGGCCGCCAAGAAGGCCCGTCGCGTCCGCGATGAGTCGGACGCACGGGAATGACCATCCACCGCGACGCGATCGCGGCCGCACGGCGCGCGGTTGTCAAGGTCGGGTCGTCGTCGTTGACCTCGGGCGGACGACTCGACCCGGATCGGCTGGACGCGATCGTCGATGCGCTGGCCAAGCGCCGCGGGGACGGACGCCAGATCGTTCTCGTCTCGTCCGGCGCGATCGCGGCGGGCATCGGGCCGCTGCGTCTGCGGGCTCGGCCGCGCGATCTCGCGACCCAGCAGGCGGCGGCCAGCGTCGGGCAGCTGTTGCTCGCCGAGCGGTACGCCGTGTCGTTCGCCCGGCACGGACTGCAAGTCGGCCAGGTGCTGCTCACCGCCGATGATCTGCACCGGCGCGGCCACTACCGCAACGCCAGCCGCACTCTGGAGCGGCTGCTCGCGCTGGGCGTCGTCCCGGTCGTCAACGAGAACGACACGGTCGCCACTCACGAGATCCGCTTCGGTGACAACGACCGGCTGGCGGCCCTGGTCGCGCATCTCGTCCGGTCCGATGCGCTCGTCTTGCTGTCGGACGTGGCCGGCCTCTATAGCGGTGACCCGCGCCGTCCGGGCGCGCAGCTGGTGCGCGAGGTTCGCGATATAGGCGATCTCGCGGCCGTCCGCGTCGGCCGTGCGGGTGGTGGGGTCGGCACCGGCGGCATGACCACCAAGATCGAGGCTGCGGCGATTGCCACAGGCGCTGGTATTCCGACGCTGCTAGGCTCCGCCGCCGACGTCGAGTCGGTGCTCGACGGGGGGAACGGGACACTGTTTCACCCGTTCGGGGAGCGCACGAGCGCGCGCCTGCTGTGGCTGCGTCACGCAACGACCCCACGCGGACGCCTGGTGCTCGACCCGGGCGCGGTAGCGGCGGTCGTCCAGCGGCGCGCTTCGTTGCTCCCGGCGGGAATCACGAGCGTCAGCGGGGAATTCGACGGCGGCGACCCGGTCGAGTTAGTCACTGCCCAAGGGGAGGTCGTCGCCCGTGGTCTCGTCGGCTACGACTCCGCGGATCTTCCGGAGCTGCTCGGACGAAAGACTGTCGACCTTCCGGTCGAGTTCCGCCGGGAAGTCGTGCACCGCGACGACCTCGTGTTGCTTGCAGTCACGGAATCTCGCAGAGTTCGACGTCCGCGACCTGGCGGAACGCGCAGCCGGTGAGCATTTGCGCCGCCTGCTGGACCTGCGCCCGGTTCTGCTGCTCGTCGCTCAGCACGATGTAGCGGGTTCCGGACGTTGCGACCGACGGCCGCGCCGCGGCGATGTCTTGCGCGGACGGAAGCTGGCCGGTCTCTCCGACGTTCTCCAGCAGCCGGGCAAAGTCCTGCTCGGCGGCCAGGTAACTCATCTGCTTGTCGATGCTGAACACACCGTAACCGTCGATGATCTTGAACCGGAAGTTCGATCGCAGCTGCCACATCATTCCGGCTGCCTGACGGTTCACGTTCAGCGTGCTGCGCGGCAGCAGCAGCACGGTCGAGTCCGGGACGATCGTGTCCACAGCCGACGTTGTGAAGAAGCGCGGGGTATCGATGCGCAGAGCCGTCTCGTACCGGCCGAACGGACGAAGCGGAACCAAGGCGGCGACAACCGCAACCGACAGCGCCAGGAGCACGCGTCCGCGGGCCATCGACAGCACGCGGGCGAGCAGTAGGGAGACCAGCAGCGTGGTGATCAGCGTGAACCGCACGGCAACCACGGTCTCCGCCAACGGGAGGTCGGCGAACAGCGACCACAACCCCGCCCCAATCTCGCTCCCGTTGACCATCATCGGGGTGCCTAGGCTCAGCGCGACCGTAAACAGCGCGGTGGCCAGCCACCACCAACCGAAGCGATCGCGGCTGACAATCAGCCAGATGCACAGCGCCGCGAGCAGGATCAGCAGCGGCCAACCCAAATAGCCGGTGTTCTCCACCGGAATGGCAGAGAAGGACTTGTTGGCCTCGATGCTGGCGTTCGAGGCGTAGAACTGCAGGCCGCTCGGCCGCACGATGCCGGCAAGGTCGAGGCGTTGCATCGATGTTGGGCCGTGCGAAAGCGATTGCCTGCCGAAGAACTGGAACCAGAGCGGATATCCGGCCACCGTGAGGGCGGCCAACGCGCCAATCCCGGTGCCCAGCGACGCGTACCGTAGCCGACCTCGGACCTGCGCCGGGTACAGCGCGGCGAGCACCGCGACTGCGAACACCGAGATGATTGCCGCGAGCGCCACGATCTCCTCGGACACGAGCAGCCCCACCCCGACCAGGACGCCTAGCTTGATGCCGGTGCGCGTCGGGGTGCGGTCCTGGGTGACCAGCAGCTCATACCCGACGAGCAGAAGCAGCGGCGGCAGGAAGGCGAACGACAAGTGCAGGTGCCCGTTCTGGCCGACGAAGAACGGGCCGAAGCCGTAGATCGACGCAGCGAGCGCGGAACCCCAGACCGTTCCGGTGATCCGCCGCAGCGCGTAGTAGGCGCATGTGGCCGAGACGGCAGGGGCCAGCGTCATCACCAGCACGGTTGTATTGACCGCGCCGATGGTCGCGGTCAGCGGAATGCACAGTACGCAGACCGCGATCAGCGAGGTGTTCCACATGAGGTTGACCCCGTCGGGCGCGTTCATCGCCGTCGTGAACAGCGGGTTGTGTAGGTGGATAGCCGACTGTTCGACGGACTCGAAGAACCACGCGTAGATGACGCCATCGGCATCGCCCGGGATCTGCGCACCCAGTTCGGAGAGGAAGCTCCAGAAGTAGTACAGCGCCGCTGACAGGTACACGAGCGGAGGCCCGAGGCGAGCCGCCCACGTCGCGAACGCGGGGTTGTGCGGCCAGCCCGGTGCCTTCATCGGCCGCTGGGCATCGACGACCGGGGCGACTTCCGCGTCCGCAGCGCGGTCGTCGGTCGTTGGCATGTCGACCAGCCTAGGGCGGCTCGATCCCGCGAGCCGTAGGCTCGAGCTGTGCCAGATCCCGAGGAGCAAGCGCGCGCCGTCGCAGTGCGGGCCCGCGACGCCGCCACCGAACTGACCGCGCTGACCCGCGCCCAGAAGGACGCCGCGCTGAGCGCGATGGCAGACGCGCTGGACGCAGCCACCGACGAGGTGCTCACGGCCAACGAGCGCGACGTCGCGGCGGGACGGGCGTCCGGGACCTCCGCGGCCCTAATCGACCGACTGGCGCTCACGCCCGAGCGCATCGCAGCGATGGCCGACGGGCTGCGCGATGTGGCACAGCTCGCAGATCCGGTTGGCGAGGTCGTGCGCGGATACACCCAGCCCAATGGGCTAACGATCCGCCAGGTCCGAGTGCCGTTCGGGGTTATCGCGATGATCTACGAGGCTCGGCCGAACGTGACGGTCGACGCCGCGGGCCTCGCCTTGAAGAGTGGCAACGCCGCATTGTTACGCGGATCGGCGTCGGCGTTCGAGTCGAACACCGCATTGGTCGACGTGCTGGCGGCGGCTGCCGAGAAGGCGGGCCTGCCCCGTGACGCGGTGCAGCTGGTACCCGGCACAGACCGCGCCAGCGTCGGATATCTGCTGCGGGCACGGGGATTGGTCGACCTGATCATCCCGCGTGGCGGTGCTGGCCTGATCAGCTACGTGGTCGAGAACGCCTCGGTGCCGGTGATTGAGACGGGCGTCGGCAATGTCCACGTGTACGTCGATGCCAGCGCGGATCTCGACATGGCCGAGCGCATCGTGGTCAACGCCAAGGTGTCCCGGCCGAGCGTCTGCAACGCCGCCGAGACGCTGCTCGTACACCAGGACGTCGCCACCGAGTTCCTGCCGCGGATCACCTCCGCGCTGCAGGTGCTGGGCGTCGTCGTCCACGGCGACGAGGCGTTTCGCGCAGTCGATCCAGCCGTCGCAGCGGCCACGGACGACGATTGGGGGAGGGAATACCTGTCCCTCGACCTGGCCGCGCGGGTCGTCGCCGACCTCGACGAAGCGATCGCGCACATCCGGCGCTGGTCGTCGGGCCACACCGAGGCGATCGTCACCCGCGACCTCGATGCGGCGCGCCGGTTCGTCGCTCGGGTCGACAGCGCGGCGGTGATGGTGAACGCGTCCACCCGATTCACCGACGGCGCCGAGTTCGGATTCGGCGCCGAGATCGGCATCTCCACCCAGAAGATGCACGCCCGTGGGCCGATGGGGCTGGCCGAGCTGACCTCCACCAAGTGGATCGTCGAAGGGACCGGCCAGATCCGTTGAGCGGCGCTCACCAACGCCGGGCGAAACGGCGTCCGCCGCGAAGCGCGACAAAGATCCACAGCAACGGGAAGACGAAGAACGGCGGCACTCGCAGCACGGCGACCCAGGCGACGCAGGCCGCTGCAACGAGGACAAAGACGATCATGCGGGGTTCGATGCGCCGCCGCGGCCTCTGGCTGGGCTCGGGACGGGTAGCCGGCAGGTCTCGGAACAGCGGCTGCAAGTCGCTGGCCGTGCGCGCGGCGTAGGCGCGGCCCACCCGGTCGGCGTATTCGTCCGGGTCCAGCCGGCCCGCCGCGAGATGCTCGCCCAGCGCCTCGGCGGCCCGCTCGCGCTCGGCGGTCCCGATGCGGACCGATTCGCTGGTTCTCGCGATGTCGTTCATCTCGTTCACCGTCCAGGCTTACGCTGTCGTTCCGTAACACTGTAATCATCCACCTCGATTGACGCCACTTCCGTGCCCGAGCCGGTTTTGGTCAGATCCGGCCGCTAGGCGATCAGATCTGACCAAAACCGATTCAGCCGGGCGTCAGTCGGCGCGCAGCGTGCGGCCGTCACCGAAGTTGCCGACCAGCAGGTCTCCGGAGAACGCGCCGAAGTGCGCCGGCGCGATCGTCAGGCCCCACGGCGAGTTGAGCACGCCGCGGCTGGCGAACCGGTGCAGGAACACGCCGAAGTTGGTGTAGACGTCCACGAATCCGTTGCCAGGGCCGGCGACATCGTCATGCCGGTCGGCATCCTGCTTGGCGTAGGTCACGAAGACCTGGTGCCCGACCTCGGCCACGTTGAACGGCGCGAACCCCTGGGGCAGGAATCGGTCACGGAACAGGAACGGGATCGGGATCCGCCGGAAGTGGCTGTCAAAGATGTCGATCCGGTTGTCGTGGAAGTTCGCGGCAAGCAGGAAGTTGCCGAATAGCGTGTGCGCAAGCGCGAGGCCTTTGTAGACGGCCCCGTCGACGTGAGCAACGTGCACGGCCTGGGTCAGCGGCGAAACGGACTGGTTCCACGCCGACAGGTCGCCGTCCTCGCCGGCGAAGATGAACAGCGCCGGCTTGTCCGTGCCTGGCACGGTGAATCCGGCGGTGTCGTTGAAGACCTGACCTGTTGGGGCCCCGCCCGGAATGCTCACCACCAGCGGGACGATGCTCACCGGGCTCCCGCTGACTGCCCCGCTGTACAGCGTCGACACGTCCGCCCCGTTGTCCGACACCCACACGGGCGTGTTCGCGCCGTGCGACATGCCCCAGGCGTTGACCAGGTTCGGATCGGTCACTGCGGCATGTCCGAGCTGGTCGGACACCAGGTTGTCCTGCCGGAAGCGGTTGTCCCCCGGCGCCGTTGCGTTGGCTGGCACCGCGGCCGCCACACCGACGGCCAACGCCGCCGACGTGACGAGCCCGAGCCAACCGGTTCGTCTGCGCATTACCCACCTCCATGGGTCGTGGAGCCGCCCGCTCCGCCGTGGGCGCTACCGCTTCCCAGTACGGGATGTGGGCGTGTTGGGTTCGAGTCCGTCCGCGTGTTCACCGGTTGTTTTCTCCGACGCCGGAGCGGGGCGTCCGATGACGCTGCCTCAGCTGCCAGACAGGCTCCGGTGCCGATAGCGTTCTACTCCTTCGGCGGCTGGAAGGACTCGCTGTTCGGCGACACCCATGTGCACGGCGTCGAAGGGTGCGCTTCTACACCCGTGGCAAGGCGATCACCAGCCGCTGGCCGGACGTCGAAGTACCCCGAACACCACAGCGCGCACATGCACTTCCCTACGGCGGTCTGACGCAAGGGCGCCGGCTCAGTGATTCGAGGTTTGCGCGTGCTCGACCACTGCCTCTCTCCCTCGATCTTGATGTCCTCATCGAGCCCCCCACTCAACGTGAGCCTCAAGATCACCTAGATGCCGGGGCGCCGGGCGCGGGGAGCTAATCCGCAGCGGCCCGTCCTCGGCAGTTGAACGCACGTGCGCCCGGGTACGTATTCGCTGATGAGGGCGTGCGGCAGCAGCCACCCCGCTGCATCGGGAGAGTCGCGCACCCGATGCCCGGCCGAACGGTATCGGAGGAGTTGATCGAGATGACTCGTTCAGTGCGAAGCTCGCAGACGAAGCTCTGGCTGATCTTGGCAATCGTCATCGTTGCAGCGATCGTGATACTCGCGATCGTGCTCTCCGGCGGTGGTGGTGGATCGGGTTACTGAGCAGCAGATCGCGTTTTGGCGACGGGCATCAATCCCAGGACTTGATGTAGTTGTCGATGGTCTCGCGCATGAAGACGCTGGACTCGCGGGCCCGCTCCTCCCAGGCAAACACGCAGACTGTCATGATGCCGTCGAAACGCCCGGAGCGACTGATCTCCGACCGCGGCACACTGTTCCTGGTCGCCGCGGACCATCCCGCGCGCGGGGCGCTGCGCTCGGGCAGCGACCCGATGGCGATGGCCGACCGGCGCGGCCTGCTCGAACGGCTGGTCACTGCGCTGGGACGTCCCGGCGTGGACGGCATGCTCGGATCCCCTGACGTGGTCGAGGAGCTGCTACTGCTCGGCGGCGCCCTCGACGGCAAGGTCATCATCGGCTCGATGAACCGCGGCGGGCTCGACGGCGCGGCCTGGACGATGGACGACCGGTTCACCGGATACGACGCCGAGTCGATCGCGGCCAGCCGGCTCGAGGGCGGAAAGATGCTGCTGCGCATCGACGACGATGACCCCGCGGTCGCCAACACCATCGAGAACTGCGCGGCCGCCGTGACCGCCCTCGCCGCCCGGGGGGCTGATGGCGATGGTCGAATCGCTGCCGTACAAGCGCGATCCCGACGGGCGGCTGGTACTGCAGACCGACGCTGCGTCGCTGACCCGGGCCGTGACGGTGGCCTCCGCGCTGGGCATGACCAGCGCGTACACCTGGCTGAAGATGCCTGCCTGTGACGAGCCGGAGACGGTGTACGCGGCCACCACGCTGCCGTGTGTCGTTCTCGGCGGCGTGCCGCAGGCCGACCACGCCGCGCAGGTGGCGTCGTGGGGCAGGACGCTGCGGCTGCCCAATGTCTGCGGCCTGGTCGTCGGCCGCACGGTCCTCTACCCGCCCGACGGGGACGTGGCCGGCGTGGTCGACGCGGCCGCCGACGTCCTGCACGGTGCGACCGTGGGAGCCGTATGAAGCTCCATCGTCCCTATGCCGGCAGGGAGATCTCGCTGACACCCGACGAGGCGGGCTGGACCTGGTGCGGGCTGTCCGTGCTTCGGCTCGCGGCCGGAGAGTCCCGCACGGTGCGCACCGACGAGTCCGAGGTGTTCGCGCTGCCGCTGTCTGGCGGGCTGTCCGTCGATGTCGACGGCGAGGCGTTCCTGCTGCACGGCCGCCCCTCGGTATTCGCCGGGGCGAGCGACTTCCTCTACGCCGGCCGGGACAGCACGCTGACGTTGACCAGCCGCGATGGGGCCGAGGTGGCGCTGCCGGCCGCCCGCTGCGAGCACCGCCGTACCCCTGCGTACGGTTCGGCGGCGGACGTGCCGATCGAGGTGCGCGGTGCCGGGCCGTCCACCCGGCAGGTACGCAACTTCGGCATCCCCGGCGGGTGGGAGCATGCGGAGAAGCTCATCGCCTGCGAGGTGATCACCCCGCCCGGCAACTGGTCGAGCTACCCGCCGCACAAGCATGACCCGAGTGAGGGATCGGTCGCAGTCGACGAGGAGATCTACTACTACCGCATCGCCGGGCCCGACCAGCGCACCCCGAGTCGCGACGGCTTCGGTCTGCACCGCACGTACACCGACACCACCCATCACGCCGCCGGCCTCGCCGCCCTGGACGAGACGCTCGAGGTCCGCGACGGCGACATCGTGCTGATCCCGCACGGCTACCACGGCCCGTGCGTCGCCGCGCCCGGCTACCCGATGTACTACCTGAACGTGCTGGCCGGCCCGGGAGAGGAACGCTCGATGAACTTCTGCGACGACCCCACACACGCCTGGATCCGCGACTCGTGGACCGGCCAGGCTCCCGACCCGCGGGCCGTGCCGTGAAGCTCACCACCGCACAGGCGCTCGTCCGCTGGATGATCGCGCAACGCGCCAGGTCGGCAGGTAGGTGGAAGGTGAGCGAGACGTTTCCGCAGCCGACGATCCCGATGCGCAGTCGCTCGGTCATCAGCTAACGCCGTTCGTCATCCGTACCCAACTCATCCGCACCAGCGCGTTACCGAAGGAATGACGCCCGATGCTTGCGGTGGACGGCAGTGCCCACCGGACCTTCGCCATGCGTCTCGTCCCTACCTGCGAGCGGCCTCGAGCAGCGTCTTGGCGGCAGCGCGCAGACCCTCCATCTGGTCCAGCTCTTGGTCCTCGTGCTCGATGTTCACCACACCGATAACCGCGACTCCGATAGATGCGGACAAAGTGACTCCCGCCTTTCATTTAGACCGGTCTAACTGTTCCGTCGATCGTGTAGCCTGCGAATCGACGTGTCAAGAGGACAATGTGATGTGATTGTTCGGAGGACGAATGCCATCCGAGGGGATCGCCGGACGGCCGCGGATCACCGTGACGGGGGAGACCCGGCGTCCGACGATGCGCGACGTCGCGGATTCCGCCGGGGTGTCGAAGGCCCTGGTATCGATGATCTTCAGGGACGTTCCGGGACCGAACCCGCAGACCAGGGCGCGCGTTCTTGCGGCTGCCGACGATATCGGTTACCGACGGAATCGGACGGCGAGCCTGCTGGCCCGGCGCCGTAGCAAACACCTTGGCGTCACGGTGCTCGTGCGGAACAGCTTCCATGCCGAATTCGTCGAGGACGTGCAAGCAGCGGCCGACGAGATCGGTTACGAGATCGTGGTGAGCATGGTGACGCGCACGCATGACGAGCGGCGGGCGATTGAGACGTTGCTGGAGTTCCGCTGCGAGGCCCTAGTGCTGGTGGGCCCGCAGTCACCCGCGTCCGAGCTGGTCGCGTTGACCGCCCTGGTGCCGGTGGTCGTGGTTGGGCGCCGCATGTCACCTGGGCCGTTAGACGTGATCCGCATCGCGGAGACCGACGGGATGCAGCAGGTCGTCGATCATCTCGTCGAGCTCGGTCACGAGCGGATCGCACATGTCGACGCCGGGCGGGGCCGGATTTCCGCGGACCGCCGTCGCGGCTACGAGAAGGCAATGCGGGCACACGGTTTGCAGCCGCACATTCGTACGGTTCGCGGTGGAGCGACCGAGCGAGACGGTGCCCTCGCCGCAGAAGCGATGCTCACGAGCGATCGGCTGCCAACCGCTGTCGCGGCGTTCAACGACCACTGCGCGGTGGGGGTAATGGACCGCCTCCGCCGCGCCGGAATCGCCGTTCCTGAAGCCGTCTCGGTCGTAGGTTTCGACAACAGCCCGATATCCCAACTGGGGCACCTCGATCTCACGACGGTAAGCCAAGAGCCGCAGCAACAGGCCAGGCTGGCCGTGCGGGCCGCCGTGGAACGGCTGGACGGGCTGCGCACCACGGCCCGGGAAGAGATCCTGAGTCCTCGGCTGGTCGTCCGGGGCAGCACGACCGTGCCGCGGCCCGAGACAGGCTGACCTTCGGGCCAGCTGTGGCACAGTCCCGGCGTGGCCTATTCGCCGGCGCCGTCGCCCGGGCCGCCCCCGGCTCTGCCTCTGCCGCTGGACGACGCGGTGCGTGCCATGCGCGTCGAGGATCCGACCCCATGGGGACCACTGCCGGTGGTGCTACCGGTGGCCGGCTTCGTCGTCGTGATCGTGGCGGCGTGGCTCGTCACCGCGGCGATCGGCCCAGACATGGACAGCGACAAGCTGCTGCTGGCGGTGATCGGCAACCTCGTCGTGCAGGCGCTGCTCGTCGGCTGTGTCTGGGTTGCGGGCCATGCGGTGGCGGCGCGGCACGGCGGGTGGGGGCGCGCGTTCGGGTGGCGCCGACCCGCGCGCGTCGATATCGCTTGGGCGGCGGCCGGCTTCGGGTTCGCCCTGGCGGGTCGTATCGCCATCGGCGTCGCCGCCGACATCGCCACCCGAGGGCGGGCGACCAGCGAGGCCCAGAACATCCACCTGCAGACGGTCAATGTCGCCACCGTTGCCCTGCTGGCCGCGGTGACCGTGGTGTGTGCGCCGCTGATCGAGGAGCTGGTCTTCCGCGGCCTGCTGTTGCGCGGCCTCATGCGCGGGTCGAGCTTCTGGCCCGCGGCGCTCATCTCGACCGCGATCTTCGCCCTGTTCCACACTTACGAGGTCAGCACGGTGGCCGGCGCCGTGGTGCTCGCGCTGTCCGTCGGTTGGATGGGCCTGGTGAACTGCGTGCTCAACCGGCTCACCGATCGGCTTGCCGCGGGCATTGCCGTGCACGCCGCCTTGAACTTGGTCGCGGTGCTCGCCCTCGTCGGCCGAGCGGGCTGACCAGTAGACGTCGCCGGGTGTCGTATCCCTGGTTTAGCTTGAGTAGTGGGCATGGACGAGTTCGCGGGAAGGGCGGCCTGAGGGGAGTGCTCCGTGTACGTCGAAGCGATCAATATTGGGCCGAGCGATGCGATATCGCCGGTCGACGAAGTGGCCGTCGTCGCCGGCCAGGGCCTGCGCGGCGACCGGCACTTCCACGGCGATGGCGCCCCGCCCGGCCAGGCGCTGACGTTGATTGAAGCCGAGGCGCTCGAGGACGTTGCGCTCACCGGCGCGCAGTCCCGGCGGCAGGTCGTCGTGCGCGGAGTGCGGCTCAACGGTCTAGCCAGCAAACGCTTCCGGGTGGGCGAGGTCGCGTGCCTTGGGGTGGAGTTGTGCGAACCCTGCCTGCACCTCGAGCAGATGACCCGCCCGGGCATCATCAAACAGC
The DNA here is from genome assembly GCA_963839175.1 of uncultured Actinomycetota bacterium. Classification (GTDB taxonomy): domain Bacteria; phylum Actinomycetota; class Actinomycetes; order Mycobacteriales; family Jatrophihabitantaceae; genus CAWIUB01. The sequence goes on along the minus strand of CAWIUB010000041.1, from coordinate 68,630 downwards.
TGATCCACCGCGCAGGCCTCAATGCCGACATCCTCAACGACGGTGAGATCCGCGTTGGCGACCCCGTCGTGATCGACGGCTGAGTATCCCGCCGGGCCGCCATTTGCCCCTACGGGGTGCTGACGATCAACCGTAGGATGCCGAGCCATGGCCGAAGCAGCCGCGCCCGAGGAGCCTCAGCGGGTCGGGATCATGGGCGGCACGTTCGATCCCATCCACCATGGGCACCTGGTGGCGGCCAGCGAGGTGGCGCAACTGTTCGGCCTCGACGAAGTGATCTTCGTGCCCACTGGTGCGCCGTGGCAGAAGGCCGCCACTGACGTGAGCGCCGCCGAGCACCGGTACCTGATGGCGGTGATCGCGACCGCGTCCAACCCGCGGTTCTGGGTCAGCCGCGTCGACATCGACCGTCCCGGCCCGACGTACACGATCGACACGATTCGCGACATCGCCGTCCGGCGCCGGGCTGCAGAGCTGTACTTCATCACGGGGGCCGACGCGCTGGCGCAGATCCTGTCGTGGAAGGAGGCGGAGGAGGCGTTGCGAATGGCCCGCTTCGTCGGCGTGACTCGACCGGGTTATGAACTGTCCGATGCGCATCTGCCGACCGACACCGTGACGCTTGTCGACGTACCGGCCATGGCGATCTCGTCCACCGCCTGCCGGCAGCGCGTCCGCACCGGACGGCCGATCTGGTATCTGGTGCCCGACGGCGTGGTCCAATACATAGCCAAGCACCGGTTGTATCGATCGGGTCAGCCGTAAGCTCGACGGCCGTGACGGCAACAGACACCGCCCGCGAGTTGGCCCTTGCGGCCGCACACGCTGCGGCTGACAAGCTGGCCACCGACATCGTGCTGATCGATGTGAGCGAGCGGCTGGTGATCACCGACGTCTTCGTGATCGCCACCGGCAGCAACGAGCGTCAGGTGGAGGCCATTGTCGAGGCCGTCGAGGAGAGGCTGCAGATCCTCGGGGTCAAGCCACTGCGCCGTGAGGGACGACGGGACGGACGCTGGGTGCTGCTCGACTACTCGGACGTCGTGGTGCATGTGCAGCACGCCGAGGAGCGGGTGTTCTACGCGCTCGAACGGCTCTGGAAAGACTGCCCGGTCATCCCGTTCGAGCCGGGCGCCGGTACGTGATCCGCCGGGTGCTGCTGCTACGGCACGGGCGCACCGAGTGGAACGCACAGCGTCGATTCCAGGGCCAGGCCGACCCGCCCCTCGACGATGTAGGGCGTGCCCAGGCGTACGAGGTCGCGGCCCTCGTTGCGGCGTTGCGTCCAGAGCTGATCGTCTCCTCCGACTCGCTGCGCGCGGTGCAGACGGCGGCCCCGCTCGGCGAGGTCACTGGCCTGCCGGTGCGGCTCGAGCCGCGGCTGCGGGAACGTGCCTTCGGTCATTGGGAGGGGCTCACCCGGGAGGAGGTTCAGCAGCGCTATCCGGACGAGTTCGCCGACTGGATTGGCGGCCGCGATGTCACCCGGCGCGGTGGCGAGACCCGTCCCCAGGTGACTGCCCGGGCTCGTGCCGTGTTCGCCGAGCTGCCTGCCGTCGAGCTCGCGGTGCTCGTTACGCACAGCGCGACCGCGATGGCGTTGTCCGCCGACCTGCTCGGGCTGCCCGAGCAGCCGCATGTGCTCGGCCCGCTGGCCAACTGCCACTGGTCGGAGCTACGGTGTGAGCACGCTGTGTCTGCCTGGCAACTGCGTGCGCACAACGCCGGCCCACCCGGTCCGGTCATTCCACGCATTGACCTTGAAGAAGACGCACCAGATGCCGAGGCGTGAGCGAGGTCATGGCGCGGCGGTCTTTGTGCCTATCGCAATGCGGTTCTACGCTCGCTGTTAGGTGCCCCCGCGCCCGGTGGCGACGGACGGCGGGCGCGGGGCGAGCACCAAAAGGCGCGTCAGAACCAGCCTTCCCGAACGGCATGGCAGCCCAGCTGCAGCCGCGACTCCGCGCCCACGCGGTCCATCACCGTGCGCACGTGCCGCTGCACGCTGCGCTCGGACATGCCCAGCTGGGCGGCCACCGACCGATCGGTCAGGCCGGCGATGAGCAGGGACATCACCCGGCGTTCCAGATTCGACAGGTCCCGCAGGGCCCGATCGGTGGGATCGACCGGCTGGGCGGTCTGCCACACCAGCTCGAACAGCGCGACGAGCGCTTCGAGCAGTCCGCTCGGATGCACGAGCAACGCCACCACCACCACCACCACCACCACCACCACCACCACCACCCCCACCACCACCACGTCGTCGCCGCTGCTGTCGGCCAGCGACACCAGCGCCAGCCGGCGATCGGAGACGAACAGCTTGATCGGGACGCGCGACGAGATCCGCACCTGTTCGCCCGCGGCCAGCGACGCGGCCAGCGCCTGGGCCGTTCCCGGCTCACGCAGCATGGCGCTGGACAACACGACCCGGTACTGCACACCACGGGCTACCGCTGCCTGCTCGACCGGCTCGTTGTCCGCGCGGGAGACCGCCACAGACGGAGCAGTGACGAGACTGAGCGCCTCGCTAGTGGCCGCGCTCTGCAGCTGCGCCACCCGCTGGGCAACGGCCTCGGCCCCGGTGACGACGTCGACCACATCGGTGACCGCGCGGCTGGCAGCCGAGCCCCGGTAGGCCGTGGTCAGCCGGGTGAACTCTGCCTCGGCCCGGCGCAGCTCGGCCTGACGCGTGACGAGCAGGCTGTTGAGGGCGAGCTGTGGTGGGACGGCGACGTAGCGATCGCCGTCGGAGGCGGAGCGGCTCGCTAGCCCGAGCGCCTCGAGCTCCGCGAGCAGCCGGTCGGTATCGGCGGCGAAGCCGTCCAGCGCCCGCCCGAGTTCGGACGCGGTGGCTGACGGCAGCTCGACCAGCCGCCGGTAAGCGCTCTCCTGCTCGACCGCCAGCCCCAGTGCACGCAACATGTACCCCCCCGGGTGTTGATCCGTACCGCACGCAGCCTGTCGAGTATGCGACATGGCGTAATCGCGACGCCAATCTGTGAGCGATCGCATGGCATATTGACGCCAGCACTACCGGCGGGGCCGATGGCTGACGCAGGGTGCCTGAACGGGGTCGGCCCTCGTCCAGGAGGAAGCACCCTTCGTCGCGACAGGTTTCGTCGACCGGAAGTGCGGATCGCGGCCCCGTTCCCCGTCACCCCCCTCCCGTGCGGGGGACGGGGCTGCCTGCCTCGGCAGGCCGGGCGGTACGCTGATGGCATGGGCACCGGACGCCTGCTCCTTGCCGGGCCGCGCTGAGCACGCAATAGCCTCAGCGCGGCTGAGCCTCTGCGATCCGTTCGCGGGGGCTCTTCGTTTGCCCGGACCGAGGAGACGAATGACCGAGAACCCGACCGCCGCCGGCGACGTCGTGCCGCCCCAGCGCTATACGGCGGCGCTGGCCGAACAGATAGAGAAGCGCTGGCAGGACCAATGGGATGCCGAAGGCACGTTCAACGTGCCTAACCCGGTAGGCCCGCTCAGCGACGGGTTCGACGAGGTCGCCCAGCGCCCGCGCGCGTTCGTCATGGACATGTTCCCGTACCCGTCCGGCGCCGGGCTGCACGTCGGGCACCCGCTGGGCTACATCGGCACAGACACATACACCCGGTACCTGCGCATGCGCGGCGAGAACGTCCTGTACACGATGGGCTTCGATGCGTTCGGCCTGCCGGCAGAGCAGTACGCGGTCCAGACCGGCCAGCACCCGCGGGTCACCACGTACGCCAACATTGCCGAGTTCCGCCGCCAGCTGCGCCGTCTGGGCATGGGGCACGACGTCCGGCGCAGCATCGCGACGACCGACCCGGAGTACTACCGGTGGACGCAGTGGATCTTCTGTAAGATCTTTGAGTCCTGGTATGACCGCGACGCCGACAGGGCGCGGCCCATCACCGAGCTGATCGCCGAGTTGGACGCCGACGCCCGGCACCCGAGCGAAGGCACCAACCCATTCGGGCTGCCCTGGGCGCAGTTGTCCGCAACGCAGCGCCGCCAGGTGATCGACAACCACCGGCTGGTCTATCGCGCCGAGGCCGTCGTCAACTGGTGCCCCGGGCTGGGCACCGTGCTGGCCGACGAGGAGGTCACCGCCGACGGACGCAGCGAGCGCGGCAACTTCCCGGTCTTCCGCAAGCCGCTGGCGCAGTGGATGATGCGCATGACCGTCTACGCCGACCGGCTGGTCCGCGACCTGGACCTGATCGACTGGCCGGACAACGTCCGCGCCATGCAGCGCAACTGGATCGGCAAGTCGAGCGGCGCGCACGTGCGGTTCCCGTCGCCGGCGGGGGACATCGAGGTGTTCACCACCCGGCCGGACACCCTGTTCGGGGCCACGTACACGGTGCTGGCGCCGGAGCATCCGCTGGTCGACGCGCTGACGGCCCAGGTGTGGCCCGACGGCGCCAAGCCCGCCTGGACGGGCGGTCACGCCACCCCGGTCGAGGCAGTGGCGGCCTACCGCAAGACGACCGCCGGACACTCCGAACTGGAACGCCAGGCAGGAGCCGCCAAGGAGAAGACCGGCGTGTTCATCGGCTCGTTCGCCACGAACCCAGTGACCGGGGCCGCTATCCCGGTGTTCATCGCCGACTATGTCCTGCGGGGCTACGGCACCGGCGCGATCATGGCCGTGCCGGGACAGGACGAGCGGGACTGGGAGTTCGCCGAGGCCTTCGAGCTGCCCATCGTCCGCACCGTGCAGCCGCCGGACGGGTTCGACGGCACGGCATACGCCGGCGAGGGGCGGGCGATCAACTCCGGTTTCCTGGACGGCAAGCACGTCGCCGAGGCCAAGTCGGCGATCGTCGCCTGGCTGGAGGAGTACGGGCACGGGCGCGGGGCGATCACGTTCCGGCTGCGCGACTGGCTGTTCTCGCGGCAGCGGTACTGGGGCGAGCCGTTCCCGATCGTGTACGACGAGCATGACCTGCCCGTCGCATTGCCGGAGTCGATGCTGCCGCTGGAGCTGCCCGAGACGAACGACTTCTCGCCGCGGCTGTACGCGCCCGACGATGCCGATTCTGAGCCGGAGCCGCCGCTCGGCCGGCTGACCGACTGGGTGAACGTCACGTTGGATCTGGGGGACGGCCCGAAGCGCTATCGGCGCGAGACGAACACCATGCCGAACTGGGCCGGCTCGTGCTGGTACGAGCTGCGCTACCTGGATCCGACCAATGACCTGGCCCTGGTCGACCCTGAGATCGAGCGGTACTGGATGGGCCCGACAGCGGATCGTCCCGCAGGCGGTGTCGGCCTTTACGTCGGCGGGGTCGAGCACGCAGTACTGCACCTGCTGTACGCGCGGTTCTGGCACAAGGTGCTGTTCGACCTGGGGTACCTGAGCAGCGCCGAGCCCTACCACCGGCTGATCAACCAGGGCTATCTGCAACTGCCGGCCTACACCAACGCGGACGGTTTCTACGTCGAGGCGGCCGAGGTCGAAGCGCGAGACGGTGAGTTCTACTTCCACGGCGAGCGGGTCAAGCGGGAGTTCGGCAAGATCGGCAAGAGCCTGAAGAACGTGATCACGCCCGACCAGTTCATCGCCGAGTGGGGCACCGACACCTTCCGCCTGTTCGAGATGTTCGGCGGCCCCTTGGAGCAGTCGCGGCCGTGGGACACCAAGGCGATCGTCGGGCCGTTCCGGCTGTTGCAGCGGGTGTGGCGCGTGGTCATCGACGAGACGACGGGCGCCGCGCATGTGTCCGCCGAGGATGTGCCTGACGACCTGAATCGCCTGCTGCACAAGACCATTGCCGCGGTCCGGGAGGGCTTCGAGACGCTGCGATTCAACACATCCATCGCCCGGATCATCGAGCTGACCAACGCGCTGACGCTGCGGTATCCGCATGGTGGCGCGCCGCGCTCGGTCGCCGAGCCGCTCGTGCTGATGCTGGCGCCGCTCGCGCCGCACGCCTCGGAGGAGCTGTGGTCTCGCCTCGGCCACGCTGCGTCGTTGGCCTGGGAGGAGTTTCCCGCGGCTGACCCGGCGCTGCTAGTCGACGAGACGATCGAGTTGCCGGTCCAGGTCAACGGAAAGGTGCGCGCCGTGCTGACCGTGCCGACCGCCTCGGACCGGGACGCCCTGGAGACCGCGGCGCGGGCCGACGAGCGGGTAGCAGCGGTGCTGGACGGCCGGCCGGTCAAGCGCGTGGTGGTTGTCCCGGGGCGGCTGGTGAACCTCGTCGTCTGAGTGGTCACGACCGAAAGTCTGTCCAAGGTCTGCGGGCTCAGATGGCGCCTCGCCGCGTTGTCGTCGTCGGCAATAGCTCCGCTATTGCTCTCCTCCTCCGCCTTGCGATCCATCCATTTGATCTCCGGCATCCCCTGAACAACTTCCGGTCGCGACCACTAAGGTCGCCGTCATGTCGTCCGTCGCGATCGTCACGGACTCCACGGCGCACCTGCCGCCAGGCGTCAGCGAACACCTCGGCATCACGGTCGTGCCGTTGCGCGTTACGGTCGGGAGTTCGGTCGGCACCGATGGCGTCGACATCACGCCAGCAGACATCACGAAAGCCCTGCGGGACAAGGTGTTCGTCACCACCTCGCGACCCTCACCGGCCGACTTTGCCACGGCGTACCGGTCCGTGCTCGACGCGGGAGCGAGCAACGTCGTGTCGGTGCACCTCTCCGCGGCCCTATCCGGAACGTGCGAGTCTGCGATCCTCGCCGCGCAGGACTTCGGCTACGGGGTCGTCCGCGTGGTCGACTCTCGATCGACTGCGATGGCTCTCGGATTCGCGGTGATGGCCGCGGCTGAGGCCGCCCGGCAGGGCGGGACGGCCGCACAGGCGCAGGACGCCGCGGTGTCGACTGTGGATCGCACGCGGACCTACTTCTATGTCGACACGCTCGAATACCTGCGGCGCGGTGGGCGCATCGGCACTGCGGCCGCGTTGCTCGGTACGTCGCTGTCGGTGAAACCGCTGCTGCACATGCTCGACGGGCAGATCGTTCCGCTGGAGAAGGTGCGGACATCCTCGAAGGCGATCGCCCGGCTGGTGCGGTTGACCGTCGAGGCAGCGGGAACCGGAACGGTCGACATAGCCGTGCATCATCTGTCGGCAGCCGAGCGCGCCGCCGCCTTGGCCGCTGAGATCCGTGCCGGTGTGCCGCGCCTTGGTCAGCTGCACATCAGCGAGCTCGGCGCGGTGGTCGGCGCGCATCTCGGACCGGGGGTGCTCGGGACCGTGGTCGTGCGCCGCCGCTAGCCGCGCTGGCCTTCTGCCGGTGCTGCGCGGCACGAAACGCTCCCGCCGCGGACCATAGCCTGGCCCTCGGACGGGCGCGAACTTCATCGTCCACAGGCCCGTCGGTTGTCCACATTGTGGCGACGAGCGCCCCACCGGCGCGCGGGCGTTCCTAGCGTCAGGCCGTGCGCACGAGTCGAGGTCCGGTTGGACGAGAACAAGCGCGTGTCGAGCGACGGGTGCGCGGGCTACTGGCCACCCATCATCCGGACGAATTCACCACGGAACTGGAGGATACTGGTCGCGACGCGATTAGGTCCGGCGTTCCTCACTCGCTCGGCAACTGGCTGGAGCGACGCGGTGTACGTATCGACCCGGGTCGCCGCGCCGCCGCCGCCGTCGCGGTCCTCGTGGTCGTTGTCACGGCAATCACGGCTTGGTGGGTGCTCTTCGAGCGGCCGCGGGCGAGTCCAATCGCGGTGTCTTCGACCCCGGCCAGTGTCAGTGCACCCCGTAGCGGATCGTCGCAGGTCGGCTCGGCGCGCGCGTCTCCGACCGCCGTGGTTGTCGTCGATGTGGTGGGCAAGGTTCACCGCACCGGTGTCTACGAGTTGCCTGCGGGCTCACGGGTGTCCGACGCGCTGAAGGCGGCTGGGGGAGCGTTACCTGGACTCGATCTCAGTGCGCTCAACCTGGCGCGGAAGGTAGCTGACGGCGAGCAGATCGCAGTCGGGGTGACTGGTGCGGCGACGCCCGGCGCCGCCGGCGGATCGCCTGCCAGCGGCGCAAGCGGCAGCACGTCGGGTCCGGTCGATCTCAACTCGGCTACCGCGGAACAGCTGGATGCGCTCCCGGGGGTGGGACCCGTTCTCTCGCAGAACATCCTCGATTGGCGCAGTGCGCATGGTCGATTCGATTCGGTGGACCAGCTGCGCGAGGTGTCCGGCATCGGCCCGGTGATGTGAATACGGTAACCTAGCCGAATGCCAAGGGCAATAGCAGCCGGATCTACGTCCGCATCAGCGACGACCGCCTCGGCGACTCGGCCGGCGTCGGCCGGCAGGAGCAGGACTGCCGTGCCCTCGCTGCCCGTCAAGGATGGACCGTCAGCGAGGTCTACGCCGAGAACGACACGTCGGCGTTCAAGCGGAAGCGGCTGCGCATGCCAGACGGCACGGTCAAGCTGCGCGTGGTGCGCCCGGTGTTCCGCCGGCTGCTCGACGACCTCGCGTCAGGAACGATCACCGGCCTCGTGGCCTATGACCTCGACCGGATCGCCCGCGACCCCCGCGACCTCGAGGACCTCATCGACGTCATCGAAGGCCGCCAGCATGTCCCGGTGCGCACCGTCACAGGAGGCACCGACCTGTCGAACGACAACGGCATCATGATGGCCCGGATCATGGTCGGCATCGCCAACAAGTCATCGCGGGACACGTCCCGCCGCGTCGAGCGCAAGCACCTCGAACTCGCCGAGCAAGGTCGTGTCGGTGGCGGCGGCATCCGCTCCTACGGCTACGCCCGCGACGGGCTGGCGATCGTCGACAGCGAGGCCGCGATCATCCGCGAGCTCGCCGAACGTGTCATCGCCGGCGATTCGCTGTCCACCCTGGCCGCTGACCTCACCGCGCGGAAGATCCCGACCGTGCTCGCCGGCACGAGATGGAATGCGCGCTCGGTGCACTCGGTCGTCAGCAAGGGCCGCAACGCCGGGCTACGCGAACACAAGGGCGAAGTCGTCGGCCCCGCGGTATGGCCGGCCATCATCGACCAGGAGACGTGGCAGCAGGTCAAGGGCGCGCTCGCCGACCGGGCCGCAGGCAGCACCAACACCCTGCGGTTCTGGCTGACCGGCGTGCTCATCTGCTCGCTGTGCGGCCGTCCGCTGATCGGCTCCACGATCGGCGGCGGGACGCGGCCCCGCACCAGGTACTGGTGCGCGACGCCACGAGGCGGATGCGGAAAGATCGCGGTCGACGCGGCGGGCAGCGAGGACATCGCGGGCCGGCTGATCGTCGCCTACCTCAGCCGCCCGGACGTGCTCGCCGACCTGGCCGCCGCCACCTCCCATGGCAACGCTCGGCAGGCCCGCCGGGACGCCGCCGACGACGAAACACAGCTCGCCGAACTCGCCGCGATGTGGGGCGCCCGGAAGGTCACCACGAAGGAATACCTGGCCGCCCGCAAGCCGATCGAGGGCAGGCTGGCCCGGTCGAAGGCGATAATGCGCGCCTCGACCCCACCTGGTGTGCGGGCACTCCTGTCCTCGGTTGACATAACCACGGCCTGGGACCGGCTGACGGCCCCACACGACCGCCGCGAGGTCGCCCGCATCGTGTTCCCGCATGGCATCACCGTGCGCCCGGCGAAGCTGCGCACGTTCACGTTCGACCCCAACCGGCTCGTGCCCGTCACCGAGAAGGACGCACGTCGTGACTGATGACGCCAGTGCCCGCCGGCATGTGGGCGCTGTGCTCCTAGTCAAGTGCTCGCATCTGCCCCCGTCGCCGCACGCGGGGAGAACCACCCACGTCACAGAGTTCCACGAAATGCTCGACGCGGCAGGTCACCGGTTAGGCATCGAGCTGGGTAACGGGTCCTTCAATGAGGCAGTGCAGCCACCCGACGAACGCATGACCATTCAGGGCCTCGGCCGTCACCCGCGCACCGTGCTGGCAGCAGAGGTCTTCCTCGATGCAGCAAATAGGCCGGTTTCGGGCGTCGCCTTCCAACGTGCTGATAGGGCAGGCGGCCACTGGCATCAAGAGTTGGCTTGCCGGCTGTGCGGGCTGCGATTGAGCGCCCGCCGTGAGGTGCTGGAGCCGATCCTCGCGAAGCTGGTGGACCTCGGCGTGCCGCAGATCGAGCTGCTCGACCTCCGCCGCCTCTACAGCTAGACTGGCAAGCAGTTCACGGATCGGCGGCCTCGGAACACGCCGAAGCTAGGCCCCGAAGACGGGCAGGTTCATCCTGTCCGGAGGCCAGCCCGTGTCAAGCCCCAAACTCCATCTGCACCAGCGTGCCCGCGTCGCCGCGCTCGCCCGCCGCCGCCCACCCGACGACCCCGACCTCGCGTCGGCCCGCGCCGACCTCACCGAAGCCAACCTCGCCGCATACATCGAGGGCGTCGCCAGCGGCATGGCGCCGCTCACCCCCGAAGCGCGTACCCGTCTCGCGATCATGCTGCTCACGCCGTCCACGGACACCGCCGCGTGACCGGCGTCGTGGCGCCGCCTGGGAAAGAAGGGGCCGGCCCACCTGACCAGGGGGACCGGCACCCAACACAGCGAACCGCCGCCACGACGGTAGGGCCCACCTTAGTCCAGGCCGGCGACAACGTGCCGGCTCACCGCCCGTGGCGCGATCGTGTCGACGCCGCCGAGGTCGAGGTGTGCTACCGCCGGTCGGTGCGCTACTGGCTGCGCCGCGGCTGGCACTGCCCGGCCAGCCACACGCCGTCCACGTTCTCGCTGACCGACGCCGAGCTGCGCGCCGAGTTCCGGGCGCTGGTCGCATCCGGGTGGACGGCCGCGGAAGTCGCCGCCGTGCTCGAGCTGCGCGGTGCGTCATGAGCGAGGACAAGAAATCAGCAGCCACCGTGCTCGTCGAGCTAGCCGTATCCCGTTACACGTTCGGGGTATCCACGGATGGTGACCCATTCGCGGTGCCGGTGTTCGGTGACCCGGTAGCCCGGATGTTGCGTGGCGGCAAACGCGGATTGCGCGCGGAGCTGGCCCGCAGCTACTACGAGCAGTACGGAAAAGCCGTACCTCAGCAGGCACTAGCCGACGCGCTGCTCGTGGTCGAAGGCATGGCATCCGATGCCGACCCGGAGCCACTCGCCCAGCGCGTCGCCGAGTCCTCAGACGGATGGTGGATCGACCTGGGAGACCAGTCCGGCGACGCCATCCGCATCGACGCGACCGGCTGGACGATCAGGCGCGCATCTGTCCGGTTCCGCCGCACGGTGCTGACCGGTCCGCTGCCGATCCCCGAGCGCGGCAGTGACCTCACGGAACTGTGGGCGCTGCTGAACGTCGCCGAAGCCGACCGGCCGCTACTGCTGGCGTGGCTGATCTCGGCAATGATCGCCGGGATACCGCACCCGATCCTCGACCTGGCCGGCGAGCAGGGCACAGGCAAGACGACCGTGGCCAAGATCCTCGTATCACTGATCGATCCCAGTCCTGTGCTGGTGCGGAAGGTGCCTAGGGACGCCGACTCGTGGATCACCGCCGCGTCAGGATCATGGGTGGTCGCCCTCGACAACGTGTCCGAGCTGCCCGAGTGGCTGCAGGATTCGCTCAGCCGCGCCGTCACCGGTGATGGTGACGTGCGGCGCCAGCTATACACCGACGCGGGACTCGCTCTATTCGCGTTCCGGCGATGTGTCCTGCTCACCGGTATCGACTTGGGTGCGGTCCGCGGCGACCTCGCCGACCGGCTGCTTGTGATCGATCTCGACTTGATCAGTGAACAGTCACGGAGGCTCGACGCCGATCTCGAAGATCGCTGGCGCAAAGCGCACCCGATGGTCCTCGGGGCGCTGCTCGACCTCGCTGCGGGTGTTGCGGGTGTCTTTCCCTCTGTCCGTCTTGAGAGATCACCGCGTATGGCTGACTTCGCCCGCGTCCTCGCGGCTGTCGACAAGGTGCTCGGCACCCACGGACTAGACAGATACGTCGACCGGGCCCGCAACCTTGCCGCCGACTCGCTCACGGCTGACGCATTCGTCGTCGCCATGGGGCAGCAGCTGATTGAGGAATTCACCGGTACATCAGCCGACCTGCTGGCCAAGGTGCAATGTCACAGCGATCGCAAGCCGAAAGACTGGCCAGCCAATGCCCGGCGGCTCACTACGTTGCTGAAGCGGCAGGCACCGGTCATGCGCCGCGCGGGGTGGATGGTTGCCGAGTCTCAAGACGCTCACGACAAGGTGCTGCGGTGGACGATCCGGCATCCTGAGATTGCCTGCGACCGACACCCGCAGTCACCGCAACACCCGCAGAATCAGCGTCCTGCGGGTGTTGCGGGTGTCGCGGGTGTCGAATACGGGGCTTCTAAGGACGACGGCCTCTATCTCTGCACCGTCTGCCGCCTGCCACTCGACCCGGTGCTCATCCAGTCCGGCGACAGCACACACCCCGGCTGCGAGGTCGCATGAGCACCGAGATCGCCCAGCTAGCGCAGGCTGAGCGGCTCCTCGCGCAGGTGGCGTCCGTGCAGGACGCCGTGGCGCTGCGCGATATGGCCGAGGCCGCCCGCTTCGCCGCTAGGCAGGCGAAGCTCGGCACCGCCAGCATCAACCACGCCACCGTGGTGAAGCTGCGCGCCGAACGGCGGATCGCCGAGTACGTGGACGCCGGGCAGGCGGCCGGGCAGATCGCCGACCAGGGGCAGCGGGCAAACGTCCGGGCTCCGGACGTTTCAACACTCGATGACTTAGGCCTCACTCGGCAGCGGGTCGCGGAGGCGCGCACCATCGCCGCCGCGTACACCGATGACGCGTTGGTGACGCTGGGCACGGACGCCACCGAGACGGACCGGCTGCTGTCACGGGACAAGATCGTCCGCTCGGCTGGCTGGGCAGAACGTGAGCGGCAGCAAGGCCGCTACGCCGACACCCGTGCACTCGGCCACGCGGACGTGCTCCTAGCCGACCCGCCGTGGCGCTTCCAAGCGTGCATCTCCAACGACCGGGCGATCGAGAACCACTACCCGACGATGACATTCGAGCAGCTGGCCTCGTTGCACGTCCCCGCCGGGCAGAGCGCGGTGCTGTTCTGCTGGACCACCCCTCCGCAGGCCGACCTGGCCGTCGACCTCGTGCGCGCCTGGGGGTTCACGTACAAGACGCAGCTGGTGTGGGTGAAAGACAAGATCGGCATGGGCTATTACGCCCGAGGCCGGCACGAACTGCTATTCGTCGCCACCCGCGGCGAGCCGGCCCTGCCGGCGCCAGCCGACCGGCCCGACAGCGTGATCATCGCGCCGCGCGGCAGGCATTCGGAGAAGCCAGCGGCTGCCTACGAGCTGATAGAGCGGATGTACCCGCAGGCCAGCAAGCGGGAGCTGTTCGCCCGGAACCGGCGCGACGGCTGGCTCGAACCATGGGGCCTCGACGTGCCCGAGGCGGCAGCGTCATGACCGTTCCAGCACGACCACCATCACGAGCGGCGACGCATGACCAACACCAACGCCGACGCAGTGACTCGGACAAAGACGGACATACCGGGGGGCCGGTCGACCACGCTCCGCGCAAACCTCTCTGACCGCTCCCCCATGCCCGTCATCTCGCGCCTGGGCTGAATCGATCCGGGGTCATGATCTGGGACAATCGGGTCATGACCCAGCGTGACCCGCCACCTGCGGGGCTGAAGACGGCTGGGCGGCGGTTGTGGCGTGCCGTGGTCGACGACTATGACTTGACGGCGCCGGAGTTGGAGATTCTGCGGCAGGCGGCGCGTACCGCTGATGTGCTGGATCGGCTGGCTGTGCTGGTCGCGGGTGACGAGCTGGTCGACGTGGAGTCGGGGCGGGCTGCGGCGGCGGTGGTGGAGCACCGTCAGCAGTCGCTGGTGTTGGCGCGTCTGGTGGCGGCTTTGCGGCTGCCTGACGGTGCCGGAGCGGCCAGGTTGCAGCGCCGCGGCGTCCGCGGGGTGTACGGGGTGAGTGGGGGCGCGGCGTGAGCCGGCTGCGGGCGGGCAGGCATCCGGGGACGATCCCGCCGCTGGGCGAGTGGGAGTTGGTCTTCGCGTGGGGCGGGAACTGCACGCACGACAAGCTGCCCGGGGCGCCGTGCCCGCATGGTGCGGGGATCGGCTGCTGGTCGAAGTTCGCCAGCGAGGAGGACCGGGCGGATGCGTGGTTCGTGCTGCGGGACGATCTGCTGCATTCGCTGAATGACGGGTTCCGTCCGCCGGCGTTCTGGTATTACGAGGCCGAGTCGCTGTGCTCGCATGAGCCGCGGTGCGGTCGGTGGCCGAAGGACGAGCTGGCGTGGCTGGTCGCGCACGGCGAGGCGACGCCGCGGGAGCGGCGCATGCACGGGAAGGGACGAGCTGATGGGCCGGAACTTCATGGACCCACGGTGGGCCGGATCGACGAGACCGACGAGGCGGACGACGACTAGACCGAAAGGCAAACGGAGATGGACGTAGGAACGATGTGGCGACGAGAAGCTCGGACTGCCGCCGAACAGTTGCCGGTGCGGGCCGGGGAAGCGCAGGCGGCGCAGGTGGCCGCGGAGCAGGCCGCGCAGGCCGTCAAGGACGCCGAGAAGGAGTCCTCGCGGTTGGCCGACGAGGCGCGCCGTGAGCTTGCGGCTGTCCGCAAGCACGGCGCCGCGCAGGTGCAGGTCGTCGCGGCGCAGCTCGAGGCGGCTACCGCGGCGTTGGCCGCTGACGGCCGGGTCGACGTGACCGCGCGTGGCCCCGCCCGGGCCGCGTTGTACGGCGGAGAGTCGCTCCTCGCCGGCCTGCCCGCCCTGACCGTCGTGGATGCGCATACGGCCTCGCTGCACGCCGTGTGGGGCGCTGCGACGACGGCGACCGGCCGGCTGGCGGAGGTGGAACTAGGCGCGGACGACGAGGTTGTGCGTCGTCTCGACGGGCTGGAATGTGAGGCGTGGGCGGCGCTGCTGGGCCGGGTCCGGGTCTGCGCGGGTGAGTCGTGATGGCCGCCGCGCGCCCGTACTACCCCGATCGTGCCGGCTACGTCCATGCGATGCTGACCCGCAGCAGCCGGCCGGCGTGCCGGGCGTGCCGGGAGGGCATCCCGTTCGACAGGGAGCTGCACGAGGTCGACGACGGCGCCACGCTGTGCAGTCACGTCTGCCGCGGCGCGTGAACGTCGACCGGCTGGTCTGCGGTCTGGCGGTCCCGTTCAATGAGCCGCCCGAACGCGACGACGCCGCGCAGTTCACGCGCGAGCAGTTCGAGTTGTGGCTCGACCTCCTCGGCGAACTCGCCGTGCCGTTGATGATTCAGCACCAGGCGGTCGTCGACGGCCACGGCGTGACGCAGAGCATCGGGGCCGCCCGGTGGTTCACGCTGCTCGACGCCGATCCGCCACGGCCTGCCGGGTTGCTCGTCTTGGCTGAGGTCGATCGCACGCCTGTCGGCGATGGTGTGCTGCGGGCGGTCGAGCATGGCGGGCTCGGCGGGTTGTCCATCAGGGTGACGTACGAGCCGGGCGGGCACGCGTGGGTCCACGAGATCAGCTTGGTGCACGATCCGGGGTTCGCCCAAGCCCGGGTGGTCGGCGTCGGGCCGCGCGCGTTGACGGTGTGGGAGCTGCTCGGCGGCGCCCCGGTGGCCGCCGAGGCCGCCCCCTAGAGCTTGCGGGTGCCCCGCCCGGCCTAGAACACGCGCCGGGCGGGCCGTCGTCGCCCGCAAGCAGCGGCCCGCCCCCGGCCCGTTCCCGGGTGGCGGGCCGCTCTGCGTGGTGAAACCGTGGTTTACATGCTTGTGGTGGGTAGCCGCCAACCGTGGTGAAACCGTGGTTTACACTTAGGCCGTGGATGACATCTACGGCCTAAGTGAGAGCGCCGATCAGATTCTGGAGCTAGGAGGCCGCTGAATAATCGGCGCGTCGTGTGCGGTGTGCGCCGGTTCGGCTTGGATGATCTTCCGGTGCAGGGTGTGGAGGCTACGGACCGGGAGCTGCTGGACGCGCAGGCTCTGGTGGGTCATCTGGTCGCTGAGGGCAGCATGTTCGAGTTCTTGGCCGAGCATCGGCAGGATCTGTTCCCTGATGTGGTGTTCGAGGACCTTTTCCCTTCGGGTAAGGGCAGGCCATCGATCCCGGCGTCGGTGATGGCGTCGATCCTGGTGCTGCAGAGCTTGCATGATTTCTCGGATCGGGAGACCGCCGAGGCGGCGCGGTGTGATCTGCGATGGAAGGTCGCGACCGGGATGGCGCTGGACGATGCGGGTTTTGATGCGTCGACGCTGGTGTATTGGCGGCGACGGCTGGCGACATCGCAGCGGCCGCACCGGGTCAACGATGCGGTCAAGAATGTCATCGAGCAGACCGGGGTGCTGCGCGGTCGCCGGAAACGCGCGGTGGATTCCACGATCCTGGCTGACGCGGTCGCTACCCAGGACACCGTCACTCAGCTGATCTCGGCGATCCGGCGGGTGCGCCGGCAGGTGCCCGGCGCGGCGGAGCAGATCGCGACAGTCTGCACCGGCCATGACTACAGCCAGCCGGGTAAACCGAGCATCGACTGGGACGATCCGGACGCCAAGGATGCGCTGGTGTCGGCGCTGGTCAACGACGCCCACGCCCTGGTGGCGGCGTTGGCCGATGCCGAACTGGACGGCGACGCGGAGTTCGCGGTGGCGTTGCTGGCGCTGCTCGCCGGTCAGGATGTCGAGCCCGCCGAGGGGTCTGACGGTACCGATGGACGGTGGCGGATCGCCCGCAGGGTCGCCCCGGACCGAGTGGTGTCCACTGTGGACCCGGATGCACGGCACACCCGCAAGTCGCCGGAGAACCGCCGGGACGGGTACCGGGCGCACGTGGCGGCCGAACCGGAGACCGGGATCATCACCGACGAGGCGCTCACCAAGGCCGCCGGGACAGAGAACTCCGATCCAGCAGTGGCGGAGAAGTTCCTCGACCGCGAGGAGGACACGTGCGAGTGGTACGGAGATTCCGCTTATGGCACAGGGGATCTGCGTGGGGCGATCGACGACACCGGCGCCGACGAGGCCGTGATCAAGCCGAAGCCGCTGCAAGCGCCGGTTGAGGGCGGGTTCACCGTCGACGACTTCACCGTCGACGAGCAAGCGGGCACGGCCGGCTGCCCGGCCGGCAACACCCGGCCGATCAGCGAGAAGACCCGAGTGGCGACCTTTGGCGCACTGTGCCGCGACTGCCCCCTGCGCGAGCGGTGCACCACTTCCAAGACCGGCCGCAAAATCGTTCTGCACCCACGAGACGACCTGCTGCGCCAAGCCCGCCGTGACTGGGCTGAAAAGCCCGAGCTACGTGAGAAGTACCGGAAGTTCCGGCCCAACGTGGAGCGTGTCATCTCTCAGATCGCCAGCCGCGGTGGTCGCCGCCTGAAACTCCGCTACCGCGGCACCACCAAGAACAACGCCTGGCTCACACGCCGTACCGCCGGACTCAACCTGCGCAACCTCGCCGGCCGTGGACTCACTCGTACGGCAGGAGTCTGGGTTCTGGCGGCCCAGACCACCTGACAAGCCGCCGATCAGAGCTCTATCGGCCCTCACCGGGCCGCGCCTGGCCCCGCACCGGCCACCCCCAGGCGCTCTCGCACAGCCCGGACCGCTCCGCCGCGCACCGACCCGGACCTCGCGTGCAGGCTGCCACCAATTTCACCCCTCGGCCCGTCCCGCGACCAGCCCCAGAACTGCCCTAATTCAGCGGCCTCCTAGAGCAGCAGCTCGCCGACGCCTACGCGGACCGCGGCGAACGCATCAGGGACGCCCTCGGCCAGGGGCACAGTCTCCGCGAGATCGCCGCGGTCCTGGGCATCTCGCACACCGGAGTGGCGAAGGCCGCGGACATGTGAGGATTCCGAGGCCGTCAGTTGGGCCGCACAGCGACAAAAACCGCCCCACCCATATCCCAGGGTGGGGCGGTTTTCGTTCGTGCTGGTCAGTCGTTGCTGGCGGCGAGCAGCGCGCGCTCGTAGGCCGCCAGCTCAGCCGCGGTGATCCGCCCGCGCATCAACTCCCGCCGGGCGTGCACCAGATACGGGTGCGGCGTTGTGGTCATGGCGTCACCTGCACAATCGACCAAGACCCGTGCGAATACTGCGGCCGGCAGGAGTCCTCGGTTGGGCAGTGGGGTTGGCTCGCGCAGTGGCAGCCGGCCGCGAGCAGGAACGCCACACCGACCCCGAGCACGGCCAGCACGGCCAGCAGTGCGAGCTGGTAGACAGTCCAGCAGCAGCCATGTCAGTGTCCTGCCCGAAGCGTTGCTCGTCGCTGCGCGGGTCGGCCGGCGGTAACGCCAGGTGCCGCGATCGACAACACCGCGTGGGTGAGCGCAGTGAGCACCTCGACGATGCGTTCGGCTTCGTCGGCGCCGAGCGCGCCGATCGTGTCGAGGTCCGCTCGCTTCCTGGTAGTGTGGCTGGCGGGTTTCTTGGTTGGGTTGGGCTCATGGCTGGGACCTCGCTCCCGTCTAGGCCCCGGTTTGGTGTCATCAGCACCGGCCGGGGCCGCTCTATAGTCGGCGTGTTCACTTCGCCCGAGCAAGTTCGCGACGCTCCGACCACTGGTCACGGTGTGAGTAGCCTGCCTCGGTTGGCCACCGGCCGACGAGATGACCAGGTGCCGGGCTCCGGCGCCGGCCGGTCCTGGCTGGATCTGCGGCTGGCGGCAGGCGCCGCCGCCGGCTGGCTCGCGGTTGTCATCGGGGTGGGTCGTGCCGCCTCGACAACGTTCGAATGGGCGCTCGGCGCCGCGGGAGTCGGCGCGGCGGGGCTGTATGCCGCGTACCGCGGTCAGCGACTCGCCGCGGTTGTGGCGATGGTCGCGTTCTGCGTGGCGCTGGTGCTGCTGCCGCTGGCGGCCCGGCTGGCGCGCGCGCATGAGTCACCGCTCGCGACCCTCGCCCGTGAGCGGGTCGCCGTCACGGCCGAACTAACAGTGGCCGGCGATCCGCGGTTGCTCGCAGCGAGAGGTCCCGCCGGGGCACCCCGCACCGCGGTCGACGCTCAGCTGGACTCGCTGCTCGTTGCGGGTCGGCGGGTGGGCGGCGTCGGCGGGTCTGTCCTGATCCTCGCGCCGGCCGCAGCCTGGCGGGATGTCCTGCCCGGCCAGCGGGTGCGCCTCGATGGCGTGCTGCAGCCAGCGCTGAGCGACGACCTGCTGGCCGCGGTGCTCGTCGCGGCGGCCGACCCGGTCGGCATCGGCAGGCCGCCATGGTGGCAGAGGGTCGCGGGCGACGTGCGCTCGTCGTTGCGTGACGCGTCGGCGGGATTGCCCGGCAGCCCCCGTGGTCTGCTGCCCGGTCTGGTCGAGGGCGACACGACCGGGCTCGATCCAGTGCTGGCTGAACGGTTCCGAGCAGCCGGCCTGACGCATCTGGTCGCCGTGAGTGGCACGAACTGCACGATCGTGGTGGGCGCCTGCCTGCTCGTGCTGCGCCGCTTCGGTTGCGGCCCACGCACTTGTGCCGTCGCCGGTGCGGCCGTGCTACTCATGTTCGTGGTGGTGGCTCGGCCATCACCGAGCGTGTTGCGTGCGGCTGTCATGGCGGCGATCGCGTTGTTCTCGCTAGCGTCGGGTCGTCAGCAAGATGGGGTACCGTTGGTGTCCGCGGCGGTGCTCGGCCTGTTGCTGTGGCGGCCTGCGCTCGCGGTCGACCTCGGGTTCGCGATGTCGGTGCTCGCGACCTTGGCGTTGCTGATAGTCGCTCCGGGTTGGGCGGCGACGCTGCGCCGCCGCCGAGTACCACCGGTCCTCGCCGAATCGCTGGCCGTTGCCGCGGCGGCGCATCTGGTCACCGCACCCTTGATCGCGGTGATCTCCGGAAGCGTGAGCATCGTGGCGATTCCCGCGAACGTGCTTGCCGAACCTGTCGTGGCGCTCGCCACCGTGCTCGGCTTCTGCGCTGCGGTAACCGCTCCGCTGAGTCTCACCGTCGGGTCGATGTTCGCCCAGTTGGCAGGTTGGCCGTGTCGATGGCTGGCCTGGGTAGCCGAGTTCTTCGGCGGGCTACAGGGCGCCAGGTTGCCTTGGCCGGGCGGCATGGTGGGCGGGGCCTTGCTCGCTGGAGCGACGTGTGCTCTGGTCTGGCTGGCCCGGATGCGGCGGACACGACGGATCGTGGCCGGCGGTCTGGTCGTCTGTGTCCTGCTGGAGATCCCGGTGCGGACTGTTGTCTCAGGATGGCCGCCGAGTGGGTGGATCTTCGTTGCCTGCGACGTCGGACAGGGCGATGGTCTGGTGCTGCCCGTTGGACCGCACACAGCCGTCGTTGTCGACGCTGGCCCGGATCCGGTTGCGATAGACCGCTGCCTGCATGACCTGGCGATCACGCAGGTCCCCCTCGTCGTGCTCTCGCACTACCACCTTGACCATGTCGGTGGCTTGGCCGGCGTCTTCCATGGCCGGCGCGTCCTGCAGGTGATCGCCGGTCCGCTGCGCGAACCGGCTTCAGGCGTCGCGATCGTGACCCAGCTGCTCACGGCGCACCGGATGACGGCGGGTTCGGTCTCGGTGGGGCAGCGGACCGAGCTCGGCGCGGTTGGGCTGGACGTGCTCGCGCCGTTGGCGGTCTATCGCGGTACCCGCTCGGATCCGAACAACTCGTCTATCGTGCTGCGGGCGACCGTCGACGGTGAGCGGATTCTGTTGCCGGGAGATGCCGAGGTCGAGGCGCAGCAGGCCCTGCTCGCCGCGGGCACCGACCTGCGCGCCGACGTGCTCAAGGTCCCGCATCACGGCAGCGCCTACTCCGACCGGGCCTTCATCGCAGCGGTCGGCGCCAAGCTCGGGGTCATCTCGGTGGGTCTGCACAACGATTACGGTCATCCGTCACCGATGCTGCTCGCCATGCTCAGCGCGCTCGGCGTGCCGGTGCGGCGCACCGACCGCGACGGCACGGTGGCCGTCGTCGCGCATGACGGCGCGCTGTCGACCGTTGTCCACACAGCAACGGCATGGGTCGGTAGCGGCTCACGCCGCACAGTGTCCGACGACCCGATCGGGGCGTCGGCGCACCATGCCACGATGACGTCATGCCTGATCCCGACCCGGACGCCGATCGTCCGGCCGCGGCGCGAGCCGGTACCGCTGATCGCCTGCCGCCCGTCGTTCTGCTCGTCGGCGACGAGGAGCTGCTCGTCACGCGCGCCCTCGAGCAGGTCTCCGCCACCGCGCGTCGAGCCGACCCCGAGGCTGACATCCGGGAACGCGGCGGCGCCGAGCTCGACGTGGCGGAGCTCTACGAGCTGCTCAGCCCGTCGCTGTTCGGTGGCGGCCGGTTGCTTGTCGTGCAGGCGGCTCAGGATCTGAAGCCCGTCGCGCTCGAGGCACTCGCGCCCTTTCTGTCCTCCCCGTCGGACGACGTCACAGTGGTGCTGCAACACGCGGGCGGCGCCAAGGGCAAGACGGTTCTGGACGTCGCTCGATCGTCCGGTGCGAAGGAGATCGCCTGCAGCAGGCTGACCAGACCGGAGGAGCGGCTGGAATTCGTCCGGGCCGAGGTGCGGCGAGCTGGCGGCACGATTACGGCCGACGGGGCGGCTGCGCTGCTGGACGCCGTCGGCAGCGACCTGCGCGAGCTGGCGTCGGTGTCCGCTCAGCTCGTGGACGACTCGGGCGGCCGGATTGACGCCCAGGTCGTTGCCGCCTATCACCGCGGCCGCGCCGAGGTCACCGGGTTCGCTGTTGCTGATCGTGCCGTCGTCGGCGATGTGCCCGGTGCGCTCGAAACGCTGCGCTGGGCACTGGCGGTCGGCGTGCCGCACGTGGTGATCGCCGACGCGCTCGCCGATAGCGCACGATCCGTCGCCCGGGTGAGCGCCACCGGTCGGCGGGGGAGCAGCACCTACGAGCTGGCCCAGCGACTCGGAATGCCGCCCTGGAAGGTCCGGCGGGCGCAGTCGCAGTCGCGGGGCTGGACCGAGGCCGGGATTCGGCGGGCCCTCATCGTGGTTGCTGGGCTCAACGCCGACGTCAAGGGCGTCGCCGTCGACCCAAGCTACGCCCTGGAGCGGGCGATCACGGCGCTCGGTGCAGCGCGGGCGGCGCGCTAGGGGGAGCGCAAGTGGCCAACCTGTGCGGCGCACCGAGCCCGAGCGGCGGGCTTTGTCTGCCGGACGCGTGCGGCGGCGGTGGTGTGACCCGGCTTCGGCAAGCAAGCGCGGCAAGCGATCTGCAGCGACGGATCAGGCGGCGAGCCGATCAGGCGGCGAGTGACTTACAGCGAGTTGACCCGCTGGGCCATGGCCGATTTCTTGTTGGCGGCCTGGTTGCTGTGGATGACGCCTTTGCTCACGGCCTTGTCCAGCTTGCGGGAGGCAGCCGTGAATGCGGTCGCGGCGGCCTCGCGATTGCCGGCGTCGGCGGCCTCCCGGAACCGGCGCGCGGCCGTGCGCAGCGACGATTTCACGCTCTTGTTCCGCACCCGCGCGTTCTCGTTCGTGCGGATGCGCTTGATCTGCGACTTGATGTTCGCCACGAAGTAGCCTCGACGTCCCTAAGGTTTGCTGGATCGGATCACGCGGCGCCGATCCGGCCCGAAGCGGCGCATGCAGACAACCGCACCAGGTTACCAGCGGGGTTCGGGCGGCCCAAATCGCCGTGCGGCCTAGGCCAGCCCGCGGATGGTTACCTGCTCGAACTTCGTGTACAGGTACGTCCGCACGCCGTCCTCGTTGCTGACGATGTCGACCACCGGCTGATCCTCCTCATCGTCGCTCGACAGCGCCATGGCCACCCCGCCCTCGTAGTACACGTTGGAGTCGACTGGCGCGATATCGGTCAGCTCGACGACGACGTAGCGCCCGTGCAGTGCCTTGACCAGCGTGCGTACCTCCTCCGACGCGGTGCTGATCGTGGTCGGCGAGGGATAGACGCCGAGCACCTCCTGCCAGTCTTCGTCGGCGCCCGGCGAGGTGTTGACCAGGTCTCCGGGCTTGAGCTGAGCGGCGGGGATGCGCAGCTCGGTGGTCGCGCGAGGGTCGGTTGGGCTCATCTGGGACCTGCGCGCAACTGCGAGCGGGTGGGGTGGCTCATGCGGGCATCTTGCCGGATCGAGCCACGGCTCGCACACCGGGTGCCTGCTCGGGCGCGAACGCGAAGCCGATGACTTGCGGCGACCGTCACCAATTCGACCGCGGGGCTCACTGCGTTTCCGACGGGCACGGCGGCCAGGTCAACACCCCGAAGATCATCTCGAGGTGCGCGAAGAAGTGCGCGGTGACCGCCCTTATCGGCCGCCCCAGCGCCGCTGCCAGGTGCAACGCCTGGGGCGGCACTCACACGCATATCCTGTCCAATCGCGCGTGCGACGATTGGCACGTGCCGCCGTCCGAAACCCACGGAAAGCCACTCGTGACCGAGCACGCCAGCACCGGTACCGCCGGCCGCACGGATCCGGCCCGCATCCGCAACTTCTGCATTATCGCCCATATCGACCACGGCAAGTCGACGCTGGCCGACCGGATGCTGCAGCTGACCGGCGTGGTCGATGCCCGCCAGATGCGTGCCCAGTACCTCGACCGGATGGACATCGAGCGCGAGCGGGGCATCACGATCAAGGCGCAAAGCGTCCGCATGCCGTGGACCGTCAGCGTCGGCGCTGGCGCAGAAGGTGCGGCGCACGTCCTGCACATGATCGACACCCCCGGCCACGTGGATTTCACCTACGAGGTTTCCCGATCACTCGCGGCTTGCGAGGGCGCGGTGCTGCTGGTCGACGCGGCGCAGGGGATCGAGGCCCAAACCCTGGCCAATCTGTACCTGGCGCTCGAGAACGACCTGCGCGTCATCCCGGTCCTCAACAAGATCGACCTACCGGCCGCCCAGCCGGAGCATTATGCCGCCGAGCTCGCGCACATCATCGGCTGCGACGCCGGCGACGTACTGCGGGTGAGTGCCAAGACCGGCGAAGGGGTAGCGGAACTGCTCGACGTCGTCTGCCGGGAAATCCCGCCACCGGTCGGCGCTGCCGACGCCCCACCCCGCGCGATGATCTTCGATTCGGTCTACGACATCTACCGCGGTGTGATCACCTACATCCGTGTCATCGACGGGTTCTTCTCGCCGCGCGAACGGATTCGGATGATGTCTACGGGAGCAACGCACGAGTTGCTCGAGATCGGGGTGATCTCGCCGGAGCCGAGGCCGACGGGGGGACTCGGTGTCGGCGAGGTGGGCTATCTGATCACCGGTGTCAAGGACGTCCGCCAGTCGCGGGTCGGCGACACGGTCACCGACGCGGCGAAGCCGGCGAAGACCGCCCTCGGCGGATACCGTGACCCCAAGCCGATGGTCTACTCCGGGCTCTACCCGATGGACGGCTCGGACTACCCGCTGCTGCGCGACGCGCTCGACCGGCTGCGGCTCAACGACGCTGCGCTGGTGTACGAACCGGAATCGTCGGCAGCACTGGGATTCGGCTTCCGGTGCGGGTTTCTCGGCCTGTTGCACCTGGAGATCACTCGCGACCGGCTGGAGCGCGAGTTCGACCTGGATCTGATCTCGACGGCGCCCAACGTCGTCTATCGCGTTGTGCTCGAGGGCGGTGCCGAGCACGTCGTCACGAACCCCTCGGACTGGCCAACGGGGCAGAAGATCGGCGAGGTCTTCGAGCCGGTCGTCAAGGCGATGATCATCGCGCCGAGTGAGTACATCGGCACGATCATGGAGTTGTGCCAGTCGAGGCGCGGTGCCTTGCAGGGCATGGACTACCTGTCCGAGACCCGCGTCGAGTTGCGCTACACGCTGCCGCTTGCCGAGATCATCTTCGACTTCTTCGGCCAGTTGAAGTCGCGCACCCGCGGCTACGCGAGCCTGGACTACGAGGCGGCGGGCGAGGAGGTGGCCGAGTTGGTCAAGGTCGACATCCTCCTGCAGGGCGAGCCGGTCGATGCGTTCTCGGCGATCGTGCACAAGGACAAGGCGTACGGCTACGGGACGATGATGACGGCGAAGCTGCGCGAGCTGATCCCGCGTCAGCAGTTCGAGGTGCCGATCCAGGCGGCGGTCGGCTCACGGGTGATCGCCCGGGAGAACATCCGGGCCATCCGCAAGGACGTGCTGGCCAAGTGCTACGGCGGCGACATCACCCGCAAACGCAAGCTGCTGGAGAAGCAGAAAGAGGGCAAGAAGCGGATGAAGATGGTCGGCCGGGTGGAGGTGCCCCAGGAGGCCTTCATCGCCGCGCTGTCGGCCGGCGATGTCTCCCAAATCGCGAAGAGATAGCGCGTGACCGAGGGACAATCCGCGCTTGTCCTGCGGGTGCCCGAAGTCGAAGCGGTGGTGAGTCGCTGGCGGCGACGCTACGACCCGATCGCCGCATTTGGCGTCCCGGCGCACATCACTGTGCTTGCTCCGTGGCTCCTCGTCTCGGACGTGGCAGCGCAGGACCGCGATGCTCTGGTCAGCATCTGCGGCCGGACGGGCCCGATCGACGTGACCTTCACCCGGTTCGGGACATTCCCGCGCACCTTGTGGCTCGACCCGCAGCCCGCCGAACCGATCCGACAGCTCACAGTGGCGGTCTACGCGCGATGGCCGTCACATCCGCCCTACGGCGGTGTGTTCGACGATTCGGTCCCGCACCTGACGATCGCCGACCAATGCGATCCCGCCGAGCTCGGCCACGTCATGGAGACGGTCGAGTCCGCCCTGCCGCTGCGTGCACGCATCGCCGAGCTGAGCCTGCTTGTGCTGCGCGACGACCGCTGGGCGCTCGACGCGACGTTCCCGTTCGGGAGGGCGGAGCCCGGTCATTCGGTGAGCAGCGGCGCGTAGTCGACGTCGCCGGATCCGCCCACCAAGATCGTGGCGAGGGCGTCCACCCTGGCAGGGATGGGCGCATACCGATCGCGTACCGCGGCCTGCACCTCGCGCAGTTGCGGCTTGGGGATGCGGGTTGCCAGCGTGCAATGCGCCACCCACTGCAAGGGGTCGCTGCGCTCGCCGAGGGCTCGAGCCCACCCGGCCGCGCGCAGCGCCGCGTCGGCGTCGCGCTGGAGCGCAGCGAGTTGCCCCGTTGGGTGGGGTGCGCCGAGCCATAAGACGCCTGGCCGGCCGAATCGCCCGACCTCGGTCAACGTGAGCGTGATGGGCTGGTGCCGGGTGGCAACCTCCCTGGCGACGGCGAGCACGTTCGTCAGCTCATCGCCCTGGTCGACTCGCGCGGCCGCCAGGCTGAGATGAGGGCGATGCGGTGGGCGATGCGGCAGCGCGATCCCCGCGTCGCAGACCAGCTCACGCACCGCGTAGATCGCGTCGTCGGTGGCCGGGTCGAAGGCCGCACAGACTACCGCGGTCACCCGGCCGATGGCGGGCACTCAGGGCTCGAGAACGATCTTGCCGACAAGCTCGCCGGCCTCCAGCGCGGCCAGTCCCTCGGCCGCCGCGGACAGCGGGAGCACCCGGTCGATGGACGGACGCAGCCCGGTCGAGACAAGGAACGCGATCAGGTCGGTGAGCTCGCTCTTCGTCCCCATCGTCGAGCCGACGACTTGCAATTGCAGGAAGTAGATCCGGGTCAGCTCGGCGGGCGGGTTCGGGCCGGATGTCGCGCCGCAGATCACGATGCGTCCGCCGGGCTTAAGTGACTTCACCGAGTGCGCCCAGGTGGCCTCGCCGACGGTCTCCAGCACCACGTCCACCCGTTCGGGTAGCCGCGCACCCGAGGGGAACGCCGCGTGGGCGCCCAATGACAGGGCGGCTGCCTGCTTGGCCTCGGTGCGGGCAGTGGCCCAGACGCGGTAGCCCGCCCCGCGCGCCATGGCGATGGCTGCGGATGCGACGCCACCGGAGGAACCCTGCACCAGCACCGTTTGCCCGGGACGGAGACCCGAGTTGACGAACAGCATGCGATAGGCCGTCAGCCACGCCGTCGAGAGGCACGCGGCCTCGGCAAAGGACAGCTCGGAGGGCTTGGGGATCACGTTCGCCTGCGGCACGAGCACGTATTCGGCGAGCGTCCCCTGGTGCCTCTCGGACAGCAGCGATCGTTGGGTATCGAGCGTCTCGTCGCCCGTCCAGCCGTCACTCGCGATGACCGAATGGACGACGACCTCGTCTCCGGTGGACTGGTCGATGCCGGCGGCGTCACAGCCGAGGATCATCGGCAGCTGGTCCTTGCTGATGCCGACCCCGCGCAGCGTCCACAGATCGTGATGGTTGAGGCTCGCCGCTCTCACGGCGACGGTGGTCCAGCCGGGCCGTGCCGCCGGGTCCGGACGCTCGCCGACGACGAGCGCATCCAGCGGTTCTTCGGGGTTGGCCGAAGCGGCGTAGGCAGCGAGCATGGCCCGACCCTAGGCCGTCAGGTACTGCGCGAAGAAGGTGGCGATCCGGTGCCAGCCGTCGTTGGCGGCCGCGACCCGGTAGGAGGGTCGGTCCACGGCGAAAAGCCCGTGTCCCGCGCCGTCGTAGCGCTGGAACTCGTAGCCCTTGACGTGTGCGCGCAGCAGCGCCTCGAGCTCGTCGACCTGCTCCGGCGACGGCGTGGAGTCCTCGTTGCCGAACAGTCCCAGCAGTGGGCAACCGAGGTGGGGGAGGCGACGTCGCCCACCAGCCGTTCGTCCGGTAGGCCGCCCGGTGCGCGGGCAGCGGCGGCCGCTTCATCGGGTGCGGCGCCGGGCGCCTCGCGCCAGAACAGGTTCGGGCAGATCGCGTCGTAGCCGAGTTCGGCGAAGCGACGCGTCATCGATTCGGCGCTCAGTGAATCGGTCATGTCTGGATGCAACCACGTCCTAGAGTTGCCCTCCGTGGCGAGCAGATTGTGGCGCCGGCTGCGCTGGCCGCAGCTTGCGTTGATCGTGCTGCTCGCAGTGCTGGCCGTCGGCTACTCGATCAACGCGTTGCGCGATCCTGGCACGTCCCCCCGTAGCGCCATCACGGTGTCGTCCGCGACGGCCGCGAACGGTGAGATCGCGCTCTCGTTGCTGCCCGTGCAGGCAGCGACGACGGTCGGGCTGATCGAGGAGGGCGGTCCGTTCCCGTACCGACAGGATGGCGTGGTGTTCAACAACGCGGAGAGGCTCTTGCCGGCGCAGCCGCGCGGCTTCTACCACGAGTACACGGTCCCGACGCCGGGATCGCCCGATCGCGGAGCTCGCCGCATCATCACCGGACAGGACGGCTCGTACTACTACACGGCCAACCACTACGAAAGCTTCGTGCGCGTGGACGTGAGCCAATGAGCGAGCGAGCATCGCACGCGGCGGATGGCCGCCGCAGGAGACAAGGAGCGGAACGAGCGGCCGATGAGCGCTTGCGCGAAGAGGGTTGGCAATGACCGTGCGGCCGATCGCCGCGGCGCCCACCAAACGTGCCGCGATCCGTGCCATTTACGCGGCAGTCGACGCGCCGGATTGGGCGGGGCCCAACCTCGATGGGCTCGCTGACGTGTTGCGCGACCTGTCCTGGCTGCCTCCCGGCCCGGTGACGCTAGTGTGGCGCCCGTCTCCACAGCTGCCGGTGGCAGACCGTCAAGCGATCCAGGACATGCTGCGCGCCGCGATCCGTGAGTCAGCCGGCAGCGACCACCCGTTAACGGTGCGCGGAATCGACTGAGAACGGCGGGTCGGACGCGCTTGCGCGACGCTGAACGGGAACACTGGACCGGTGCCTTCCGCGTTGCCCCTCGGCGAGCCTGCGCCACCCGACGGCCAGCTCCCGGCAACCGTGCGGGCGGCCGCCCGCACGCAGCCGTTCGGGATCTACGTCCACGTGCCGTTCTGTCAGACCCGATGCGGCTACTGCGACTTCAACACCTACACCGCCGAGGAACTCGGTCCCGCGGTGAGCCGCGGCAGCTACGCCGACACCGTGTTGCTTGAGCTGCGGCTGGCCCGGTTCGTGTTGCTGGACGTAGCCCCTCCCGTGTCCACGGTGTTCTTCGGCGGGGGCACCCCGACGGTCCTGCCCGCCGAACACCTGGGCCTGATCGTGCACGAGATCGCCGAGCTGTTCGGTTTTGCCCCGGACGTCGAGATCACCACCGAGGCCAACCCGGAGTCGGTGACCCCTGCCTACTTCGCCAAGCTGCGGGCGGCCGGGTTCACCCGTGTTTCGCTCGGCATGCAGTCGGCGATACCGCACGTGCTGGAGGTCCTTGACCGCAAACACCGGCCGGGCCGGCCCGAGCAGGCGGTGGCCGAGGCCCGCGCAGCAGGTATCGAGCACGTCAACCTCGACCTGATCTACGGGGCGCCACACGAGACGGACGCGGATTGGCAGGCCTCGCTGAACGCTGCAATCGCAGCCGCGCCGGACCACGTCAGCACGTACGCGCTGGTGGTGGAAGCAGGCACGGCGCTGGCCCGGCAGGTGGCAAGCGGTGTGGTCCCCGCCCCGGACGACGACGTGCTGGCCGACCGCTACGTGCAGGCCGACGAGACCCTGCAGGCGGCGGGCTTCGGGTGGTACGAGGTGTCCAACTGGGCCCGTTCGCCGCAAGCGCAGTGCCGGCACAACCTGTTGTACTGGCATGGTGCGAACTGGTGGGGCGCCGGCCCCGGTGCGCACAGCCACGTAAGCGGCGTCCGCTGGTGGAATGTCAAGCATCCGGTGCGTTACGCGGCGATGCTCGAGGCCGGACGGAGTCCCGCTGCCGCCCGGGAGGTGCTGGGCGTGGCGGCTCGGCACAGCGAGCAGGTCATGCTGGGGGTGCGGCTGCGAGAGGGGTTGCCCGCGCTCGAGCTTCCGCAGGCCGCGCAGGCCAGACTGCCGCAGCTGGTGTCATGGGGATTGCTGGATGCTGCCGCCGGACAGCGGGATCGGCTGGTGCTCACCCAGCGCGGCCGCCTGCTCGCCGACGCTGTGGTGCGCGAGCTACTGGCCTGATCACCCTGTCAGTCTTGCCCGTGGTTCGCTGACGGCGATATCGCTGATATTGAAGGGATTAGTGCTCGTCTGCGGTTGGAATGCAGGATCGGCTGCTGTTGGCGGCGTTGTCGCGTCTACCGCCTTGGCAGTTGTGGCCGGATCAGATCAACGATCGAGAGCACGCGATCCGCTCGTTCCTTCAAGCCCGCCGGCGGCTCTCAGGCTTCCGGGATCTCACGTCCGAAGGCGTCGAGGGTGATTGCGTCCGGCTCCGGGCCGCCGCGGCGGCCGGTGTCCAGGCCGTCGATCGCGGTCATCGCGTCCGCGGACAGCTCGAAGTCGAAGACGTCGATGTTCTCTGCGATGCGGTGGGGCTTGGTGGACTTGGGGATCACCGAGCGTCCGTGTTGCAGACCCAGCGCAGCATCACCTGGGCGGCGGTCTTGCCGTGGGGCCTGGCGATGCCTCCGATGACCGGGTCGGCGAGGGTGCTGCCGTGGCCACCGTCGCGGTAGAAGGTGATCCCGCCGATCGGTGACCAAGCCTGGGTGAGGATGCCGTGCTTCGGCACCGAAGTCCTGCACCTGTCGCTGCGCGAAGCAGGGGACTTCGATCTGGTTGACCGCCGGTACCACCGTCGCGCGGTCGAGCAGCCTGCTGAGGTGCTCGACCATGAAGTTGCTGACCCCGATGGCGCACACCCTGCCGTCGGCGAGCAGCGTCTCCAATGCCCGGTAGGCCTCCAGGGTCTTCTCGAACTCTGACGGGAGAGCCTGATGCAGGAAGCAACAGGTCGATCTGATCGACGCCGAGCTTGCCGGCACTCTTCTCGAAACCATGCAGGGTCTTGTCGTATCCGTAGTCGCTGATCCAGATGTTGGTCTCGACAATCACCTCCGATCACTCCAGGCCCGAGTTCCGGATAGCCGCGCCCACTGCGCGACGATCGTGATCGACCGAGCCCTCGGCGCCCGGCGGGTCCTCGGCCCGGCCGCGCAAGGCGACCAGAGCCTGCCGCGCGGTGTCATCTCCCCGTGCGGGGCGACCGCCGCGGCCTTCGTCGACACTGTTGTCGGCACACCGCAGGGAGTGTCTGCCATCTGACGGCACGGTGGAGTCGGCGTCGCGTTCGCTGACGGCGATATCGCTGATATTGAAGGGGATTAGTGCTTGACGTGGTCAGGAACGATCTCGTACTATAGAACTTGTGTTCGACAATCCAGCAGCCGCGGTGACGATCGAAGTGGCCGTCAAGCAACTCGGCGGAGCGCTGGACACGCTGCTCGAGCTGGACCTGACCGGCGCGTCGCGGGATGAATTGCTGGACCTTGCTCGGGGCCTCGAGCGGCAGCGCCGTCGACTACCGGTCGCCGACCACCGCATCATCGCTGAACTCAATGTCCGCGCGGTGGCTGGGGAGCTGGCCTGCGCGTCCACCCCGGCGCTGTTGATGCAACTGCTGCGGCTGGCTCCTTCGGAGGCGAAGGCCCGCCTCCGGGCGGCCGGCGATCTGGGGCCGCGGCGCACCCTGACCGGTGAGCCGCTCGACCCGATCTTTCCCACCGTCGCGGCCGCGCAGGCGGCCGGTGACATCTCGGATCGGCACGCGGCGGTGATCCGTCACACGGTCGACCATCTGCCGGGTGCGGTCGCCGACCAGGGTGCGGCGGTCGAGCGGACGCTCACCGAGCACGCCCGCACATTCGACCCGGAGCAGTTGGCCCGGCTGGCGCGACACGTAACCCGCTGCCTGGACCCAGACGGGGTGCTGGACGACGACCATGACCACGCCCGACGCCGGGATCTGACATTCGCTCGGATGGCGGACGGATCGAGTCGGATCAGCGGTTACCTGACGCCGACGTGCACTGCGGTGTGGGATGCGGTGCTGGATCCGCTGTCTCGTCCGGTTCCTGCGGACGACGGCGGTGAGCCAGATCGGCGCGCCGCAGGGCAGCGCCGACACGACGCCTTCGAGGACGCCGGCCGACGGCTGCTGGCGGCGGGCACGTTGCCGGATTCGGGTGGCACACCGGCGACCGTGCTTCTCACGATGACCGCCGAACAAGCCCGCACCGGGACCGGATACGCGAGCACCGAGCACGGCGGGCTGATCAGCCTCGCCGAAGTGCTGCGGCTCGCGGACGAGGCTGAGATCGTGCCCGTGGTGCTGTCCGATGCCGGCGGGATCCTGGCCTATGGCCGCACCCGACGTATCGCCTCACCGCAGCAACGGCAGGCGTTGGCGGCCCGGGACCGCGGATGTTCCTTTCCGGGTTGCGACCGGCCGCCCGGGTGGACACAGGCTCATCACGTCACGTCCTGGCTGGATGGCGGAGCCACCGATCTGGACAATTTGACGCTGTTGTGCGGCTGGCATCACCGCGAGTTCGCCAAACGTGGCTGGGAATGCACCATGATCGGCGGCGTCCCGCACTGGGTCCCACCCGACTGGCTCGACCGCGATCAGCGACCCTGCCGAAACACAGCCCACGACACGCAGCTGCGCTGACGCGCGTCCGTCACGCTCGTGCCGGGGTCCGGCAATTCCGATTCGAGTCCGCATACTGTGGACCTGCCCAGTGATGCCGCCGACCCAGCCCGCGCCTCATGGGTCGTGACCGACATCCTCGACACCGGACCGTTCGGAGTGGGAGACCCTGTTTCGCGGTTACGGCGACTTCTACGAAGTTGCCGATGCCCCAGGCGAAACTCGACACCGTGTGGCAGTGGATTCACGACGACCGTCACGAGGTTCGCGGGCTGGTCGTCCGCTCGTCGATCAACTCCGCGCCTGTCGGCTTGGCTCACTATCGACCGTTCGCACGCCCGTTGCACGGCTCGACAGGCTGCTACCTCGATGACCTCTTCGTCTCGCCGTCGGCCCGGGAACCGGTGCTGTCGACGCCCTCGTCGCCGCGCTGCAGCACCGTGCACACTCGGCGGACTGGGACGTCGTTCGGTGGATCACCCGAGAAAGCAACAGCCGAGCGAGGTCCACCTACGATCGACTGGCACGGCGCACCGACCTCATCACCTTCGACCTCGAACCGATCCCACCCGGTGCAGGGGCAGGCTGAACATGCCTCTGCCGATCGGAACGGAGCGTCTCACCATCCGTCCCCTCAACGCATCGGACATCGAGGCCATGAACGCAGTGTTCTCCGACCCTGTGGTCATCCGGTTCATACCGGGCGGAGCCTGCGATATGGCGGGCAGTCGGGAGCGTGTTCAGACGCTCATCGACCACCACTGCGAACATGGCGTCAGCAAGTGGGCCGTCACGCTGACCAGTACTGGTGAGGTTCTCGGTGATTGCGGCCTGCAGTATCTCGACGGCG
Source organism: uncultured Actinomycetota bacterium (assembly GCA_963839175.1). Taxonomy (GTDB): domain Bacteria; phylum Actinomycetota; class Actinomycetes; order Mycobacteriales; family Jatrophihabitantaceae; genus CAWIUB01. The sequence goes on along the minus strand of CAWIUB010000041.1, from coordinate 35,588 downwards.
GCCCCGACCTCGAACTCGGGTTCCACCTGGCCAGGACTCAATCGGGACGCGGTTATGCCAGCGAGGCAGCGGACGCCTGTTTGCGGTGGGCACTCACCGAACGCACCGAGCGGGTAGTCGCCATCGTCGATCCACTCAACGGCAGCTCTCGACGAGTCCTTGAACGAATCGGGATGCGACCCACGGGTGTAGCGCACCACTTCGGCCGTGACTGGACGTTCTACGAGGTCGCCCGTGACGAGGGGGTGCTGCCTCTGAGAGAACTGCCCCTCGTCCGCAACCCAGCCGCGACCACTGACGGCAGTGCGTCAATCGGACGACGGCACACCAGATCGCGGAACCATTCGCATAGCCGCTGAGCGGCGTGACGGCATTCCCGCTCCGCTCATGCCGCCTGCGAGCGCCGCTCGGCTAGGTTCGCTCGGGCTCCAGCTCGGGTGTGACTACGAGCGCTACTCCTGCGCTGAACGCGGCGATGTCCGGCGGATCGCATCGAGGTCGAGCACCCGGACGTGCAGGGTGTTGCGTTGCTGCAGTGCCGCCCGAAGGGCCCGGTGCAGGCCGTCCTCGAGATAGATCTCGCCCTGCCACTGCACGGCGTGCGGGAACAAATCGCCGTAGAACGTGGAGTCCTCGTCGAGCAGCTGGTCCAGGGCGAGCTCTTTCCTGGTGGTGGTCAGCTCGTCGAGGCGCACGGCCCGCGGGGCGACATTGGCCCAGTCACGCGCCGAGAGCCGGTGGTCGGGATACGGACGCCCCTCACGCACCGCCTTGAAAATCAGAAGATCACCCGCCCGGCTCCCGCCCCTGGCCGCACTGAGAATGCGACAAATCAGCCTTGGCGCAGCAGCGTACCGTGCGCTTCGCCAACTACGCTGGGAAGCGTAGAAGAAAGCCAGGAGGCGAGCGGTGACTGTCGAGGAACGCAAGCTCGAGGTGCTGCGCGCCATCGTCGAGGACTTCATCGCCACCAGCGAGCCGGTGGGCAGCAAGGCGTTGGCCGAACGGCACAACCTCGGCGTTTCGCCCGCCACGATCCGAAACGACATGGCCGCCCTGGAGGAAGAAGGTTTGATCGCCCAGCCGCACACCAGTGCAGGCCGGGTGCCAACCGACGCCGGTTACCGGCTGTTCGTCGACCGGCTGACCTCGCTCAAACCGCTCTCGGCGGCGGAGCGGCGGGCCATCGAGGTGTTCCTGGACGACGCGGTCGATCTCGACGACGTGCTGCACCGGGCCGTCCGCACCCTGGCCCAGTTGACCCGCAACGTCGCCGTGGTGCAATACCCGTCGCTGTCACGCAGCCGAGTGCGACACATCGAGGTCGTCGCGTTGACCCCGTCGCGCCTGATGCTGGTGCTGATTACCGACACCGGACGCCTCGAGCAGCGCGTCGTCGAGCTGCCCGCTCCGGTGTCCGACGAGGCCGTGAGCGACCTGCGCACCACGCTCAACACCAGGCTGCACGACCGGATGCTGGCCGAAACGCCGGAGATCGTCGGCGAGCTGCCGCTGTGGGTTGCCCCTGAGCTGCGCGGGCTTGTCGTGACCTTGACGTCGGTGCTGCTCGAGACGCTCGTCGAGCCGCACAGCGACCGGCTGGTGCTCGGCGGCACGGCCAACCTCACCGAGCACGCGCTGGACTTCCCGGCAATCCGGCCCGTCCTGGAGGCTCTCGAGGAGCAGGTTGTGCTGCTTCGGCTGCTGGACCAGTCCTTGTCGTCCGGCCAGATCGTCGTGCACATCGGGAACGAGAACGCACACGTGGGGCTGGCGGCGACGTCGGTCGTCACCACCGGGTACGGCGCCCGAGGGGCACCGCTCGGCGGGGTGGGTGTGCTCGGCCCGCGCCGGATGGACTACGCGTACACGATGGCCCGGGTGGCCGCCGTCGCCCGCTACGTTGGCGACCTGCTCAGCGAACGGTGAGCCGCCCGCCGATCCGTACACTGGTTCTGGCACTCGATGTGAAGGAGTGCCAGAGCGCAGATTCACCCACAGAGAAAGCGACCATCCGTGGCTGACCCACCTCGCGACTACTACGGGATGCTCGGCGTACGCCGCGACGCCACGGGCGAGGAGATCAAACGGGCGTACCGCAGGCTGGCCCGCGAGTTGCACCCGGACGTCAATCCCGACCAGGCAGCCCAGGACAAGTTCAAGGCAATCACGGCTGCCTACGAGGTGCTGTCCGACCCGGAGAAGCGGCGCATCGTGGACCTCGGCGGTGATCCGCTCTCGTCGGTGGGGGGAGCCGGCACGGCCGGGAACCCGTTTGCCGGGTTCGGCGGCTTCGGCGACGTGTTCGAGGCGTTCTTCGGTGGGGGTGGCGTTGGCAGTCGTGGTCCGCGCAGCCGGGTCCGCGCTGGCGCCGACGCGCTGCTGCGCATCGACCTGACGCTCGCCGAGGCAGCCTTCGGCATTCGTCGCGACATCAGTGTCGAAACGGCGGTGGTGTGCCAGACCTGCACCGGCACCGGCTGCGCGCCCGGCACTTCGCCGCGCACCTGCCCGACGTGTGGCGGCGCCGGCGAGATCCAGTCCGTCCAGCGCTCGTTCCTCGGCCAGGTGATGACCACCCGGCCCTGCTCGGCGTGCGCCGGCACTGGCCAGCAGATCCCCTCGCCGTGCCCAACCTGTGGCACCGAGGGACGCGTCCGCGCCCGGCGCACGATCACCGTCGACGTCCCGTCGGGCATCGAGGACGGCATGCGGATCCGGCTGTCCGGGCAGGGCGAGGTCGGCCCGGGCGGCGGCCCGGCCGGTGATCTCTACGTCGAGGTGGCCGAGCTGCCCCACGAGACGTTCACCCGCGACGGCTCGGACTTGCACTGCAGCATCGCGCTGCCGATGACCGCCGCCGCGCTCGGTACCGACCTGGTGCTGAGCACCCTGGACGGCGAGGAGAAGCTCGACATCCGGCCGGGCACGCAGAACGGCACCGTACTGACCATGCGCGGCAAGGGGGTCCCCCGGCTGCGTAGTAGTTCCCGCGGCGACCTGCTGGTGCATGTCGAGGTACGCACCCCGACCAGGCTGGACGAGGCGCAGGAGAAGCTGCTCCGCGACCTGGCCGCGTTGCGCAACGAGGAGGTTTCGGTCAACGGGACCCGCGCCGGGCTGTTCAGCAAGATGCGGGACGCGTTCGGCGGACGGTAAGCCGCGCTGGTCCGCGCCACCCCGCGGGCTGGGTCGGTGATCAGCTAGCGGTCACGGCAGGAAACTGAGCCCAAATTCGCCCGAATCGCCGGTACAGTGGGTTGGTCAGCGCCCCCCAGCAGAGAGCCGAACTTGTCGGACCCAAACGGAACCCCGCAGCGTCTTTCCACCACCCTCGTCGTCCCGGGTGAGCAGGCGATGGTCGCCCTCCTCGGATCACGTGACGAGCTGCTGCGGGTCATCGAGCAGAAGCTCGACAGCGACGTGCACGTGCGCGGCAACGAAATCACCATCACCGGCGCACCCGGCGACAACGCGATCGCAGTGCGCTTGTTCGAAGAGCTGATCGAGCTGATCAAGGCCGGGCAGAACCTCACGCCCGATGCGGTGACTCGGGCGTTCGGCATACTCACGGCCGACTCCGGGGAGCGCCCGGCCGAGGTGCTGTCGCTGAACATCCTGTCCCGCCGCGGCAAGAACATTCGCCCCAAGACGTTGCACCAGAAGCACTATGTCGACGCCATCGACAAGCACACCGTCGTGTTCGCAATCGGACCCGCGGGCACCGGCAAGACCTATCTGGCGGTCGCCAAGGCGGTGCAAGCGCTGCAGGCCAAGCAGGTCACCCGCATCATCCTGACGCGGCCGGCGGTCGAGGCCGGTGAGCGGCTCGGCTTCCTGCCCGGCACCCTGTACGACAAGATCGACCCCTATCTGCGTCCCCTGCTGGACGCGCTGCACGACATGCTCGATCCGGAGTCGATCCCGCGGCTGACCCAAGCCGGGACAATCGAAGTCGCACCGCTGGCGTATATGCGCGGCCGCGCGCAGCCGCACAGCGCCGCCGTGCTCACCCCGTGGGGTCCGCGTTCCATTGGGAGCCTTCGAGTGGGTGATCTTGTCATCGGTTCCGATGGAAGACCGACTCCGGTGCTTGGTGTGTACCCGCAGGGTGTCAAAGACGTCTTCAGAGTTACGACGCAGGACGGGGCGTGGACTCTGTGCTGCGGGGAGCACCTGTGGACGGTATGCACGCCGGACGATCGCAGCCACGGACGGCCCCGCAGAACGGTCCAGACGATCGACATGCTCGGCCAGCTGCGGCGCGGCCGTGTGCATCGCTTCGAGCTCCCTCTAGTCCGTCCGGTTGAATTTGAGCCGCAAGAGATACCACTTGACGCGTACGCGTTGGGCCTCTTGCTTGGAAATGGCTGCCTGACCACGTCGACGACGCCCGCGTTCGCAACCGCAGACGAGGAGCTCGCCGAGGCGCTCGAGTCCGCGTTGGCCGGAATCGAGGTACGGCACACCCGAGGGCACGACTATGTCCTGCACAATGTCGAAGGCACACGCGGGGGCCTCATCACAGTCAACCCGGTGACGGCCATCCTCCGCGACCTGGGGCTCGCGGGAGCGCGTTCGGAGACCAAGTTCGTCCCTACCGGGTATCTGTTCAATTCGCCGGACGTGCGGCTCGGGGTCTTGCAGGGACTGCTTGACAGCGATGGCGGCCCGGTCACCCAGCTCGGCCGCAGCTGCCGCATCCAGTACACGACATGCTCGCAGCGATTGCGTGACGACGTCGTCTACCTCGTCCGGTCTCTCGGGGGAGTGGCCTATTGGCGGCGTCGCGCGGCGGCTGGTCGGCGGCCAGGACTTGCAGGCGGGCGTCCTGTCATGCACCGGCACGTCGCCTACGTGGTGGACATTCGGCTACCATCTGACATCGTCCCGTTCCGCCTTGCGCGCAAGCGCGCTAGCTACCTGGCGTTCGGCAGCGGTCGGCCGATGCGGTTCATCGACAGCATCGATCCGGTCGGGCGGATGGAGACAGTCTGCATCCAGGTGGCTGCGGCGGATTCTCTGTACGTCACCGATGACTTCCTGGTCACGCACAACACACTCAACGACGCATTCATCATCCTGGACGAGGCGCAGAACACGACCCCCGAGCAGATGCAGATGTTCCTGACCCGCCTGGGCTTCGGCTCCAAGATCGTGGTCACCGGTGACATCACCCAGGTCGACCTGCCCGGCGACACACGCAGCGGTCTCAAAGTCGTCCGGGAGATCCTCACCGACATCGACGACGTGCACTTCGCGAACCTCACGAGCGCCGATGTAGTGCGGCACCGGCTCGTCGGCGAGATCGTCGACGCGTATGCGCGCTACGACGCGCAGGCGCCGGTTGCCTCGCAACGCGCGAACCCACGCCGCTGACAAGCGCGCCGTCATGAGCATCGAAGTCAACAACGAGTCAGGCATCACGGTCGACGAGGCCGCGCTGGCCCAACTCGGCCGATACGTGCTCGACGAGCTGCGGATCAACCCGCTTGCCGAGCTGTCGGTGGTCCTGCTCGACGCTGCGGCAATGACCACGCTGCATCAGCAGTGGATGGACGCGCCGGGGCCGACCGACGTCATGGCCTTCCCCATGGACGGAGCGGAGTCGCCCCTCGACGCGGCGGGCGGTGGCGCCGAGCCGCCTCGCTCGCCCGGCGCCGAGGACGATCCCGTCGCGGCCATGCTCGGTGATGTCGTGCTATGTCCAGAGGTCGCGGCTCGACAGGCCGGCGAGGCTGGACACTCCGTCGAGTCCGAGCTGCATCTGCTGTGCACGCACGGGATCCTGCACTTGCTCGGCTACGACCACGGCGACCCGGACGAGGAGCGGGAGATGTTCGAGCTGCAGGCGCGCCTGGTCGCGGGCTGGTCTGACAGGACCGGGCGGCCGCGCATCCGTGCCCCGTTGCCCGGCACGGGCGGGGAGGCGCGCTCATGAGCAGCTCCGACGCCGCGCTGCTCGTCATCGCGATCTGCCTGGTGCCGCTCGGCGGCGTGCTTGCCTGCGTCGACTCGGCCCTGGCCCGCGTGTCGGTCGCCCGGGTCGAGGAGATGGTGCGCGAAGGGCGCCGGGGTGCACATGCGCTCGCGGGCATCGTCGCCGACCGGGCTCGCTACACCAATCTGCTGCTCCTGTTGCGGGTGACCTGCGAACTCTCGGCAACTGTCCTGGTGACGATCGTGGCCCGGTCGGTGTTCGGTGGCCACTGGCCGGTGCCGGTTCTGACGGTGGCTGTGATGGTCGTGGTCGTCTACGTGCTGATCGGCGTCGGGCCACGCACGGTTGGCCGCCAGCATCCGTACCGGGTGGCACTGCTCGCGGCGGGCGCGGTGCGGATCGTCGGCCGCGCGCTGACACCGCTGTCCTCGCTGCTGATCCTGCTAGGCAACGCCGTGACGCCGGGCCGCGGATTCCGCGACGGCCCCTTCTCGTCCGAGGTGGAGCTTCGCGAGCTCGTCGACATGGCCGAGCAGCGCGGGGTCGTCGAGCACGGTGAGCGTGACATGATCCAATCGGTGTTCGAGCTCGGTGACACGATCGCCCGCGAGGTCATGGTGCCGCGGACCGAGGTCGTCTGGATCGAGCGGACGAAGACTGTCCCACAGGCGATGGCGCTCGCGCTGCGCAGCGGCTTCTCCCGCATTCCGGTCGTCGGTGAGAATGTCGACGACATCGTCGGGGTGGCCTATCTCAAGGACCTCGTCCGGCGGGAGCGGGACGCCGACCGCGCCAGGGTCACCCGGGTAGACGAGGTCATGCGCAAGCCCGTGCTCGTCCCGGAGTCCAAGCCCGTGGACGAGTTGCTGCGGGAGATGCAGGCCCACCGCACGCACATCGCGATCGTCATCGACGAATACGGCGGCACGGCGGGTCTGGTGACCATCGAGGACATCCTCGAGGAGATCGTCGGCGAGATCACTGACGAGTACGACAACGAACAGCCCCCGATCGAGCGTATCGACGACGACACAGCCCGCGTCACGGCTCGACTGTCCCTGGAGGACCTCGCGGACCTGTTCGATCGCGAGTTGCCCGACCGCGACGATGTCGAGACGGTGGGCGGGTTGCTGGCGGAACGTCTCGGCCGGGTGCCCATTCCGGGTGCAACTGCCCGCATTGACGGCCTGGAACTGGTGGCCGAAAGCGCTGGCGGCCGCCGCAACCGCATCGACACCGTGCTGGTGCGGCGCGTCCCCGCCGTGGACGAGGACAAGCCGGCTGGCAAGCCCGAAGCAGAGCCGGAGACATGAACGCCACCGAACGGGAGGCCGAGGACCTGAAGTTAGTTACTCTCGCGCGTGCCGCCCGGGCGCGCACCGGGGCGCCACAGGGTGCGGCCGTCCGCGACACGGATGGCCGCACTTATGCCGCGGCCACAGTCGCCGTGCCTGCGCTGCAGCTGTCAGCCTTGCAGGTCGCTGTGGCTATGGCCGTCTCATCCGGCGCGTCAGGGTTCGAGGCAGCCGTGGTGCTCGGTGAGGATCCGCACGACGGCGCCGGCGTCGCCGCAGTGCGCGGGCTGGCCCCTGCGGCGCGGGTGCATCAGGCGCGTCCAGATGGGTCGATTGTCGCGTCTGTGTGATCTTGGCGGCTATAGTCCACCAAAGCGGACATAGAATCCCTTGCCAGGTAGGCGATTCCTCCGTCGCTGACCCGGCATGACAACATCCGTGCCCTTCCCGCACTTAAAGTCAAGTTCACCGGCCTCAGGCTGCACTCTGCGTGGCCCCGATCGCTCTCCCCGATCGCATGGAAGATCCGTTGCCTGGCGCCCGCCCGCGCTAGCGGGAGTTTCCGGCCTTCGTAGTTGATCAGTGCGACACGCCCTTGTGGTGCTTGGGATTCGTGGCTTGAGAGTGTATTACCTATATATGGCTTCTATTGTGGGGAAGCGGCAGGGCAGCCAGACGTACTACTACCTGGTCGAGTCGGCGCGGGTGGGCGGCAAGCCCCGGATCGTGTCCCAGCAGTACCTGGGCAGCGCGGAGGAGGTCGCGGCCAAGTTGTCCGGCGCGCCGACGGGACAGCCGGTCCGCACCCAGCACAAACGTTTCGGGGACCTGGCCGCGGTGTGGTCGACGCTCGATCGGCTGGGCGTGGCGGCGGTGATCGACCGGGTGGCGCCGCGGCACGCGAACGCCACGGTGCCGGTGGGCACCTACATCGCGTTGGCGACCGCGAACCGGATCGTGGCGCCCTGCTCGAAGCTGGCCTTCGCCGACTGGTGGGCCAGCACCGCCGGGCCACGGTTCACCCGCCTGTGCAGGGCCGCGACCGATCACCGCCGGTTCTGGGACGCGATGGACCGCCTCGACGCGCCCGATCTTCAGCTCATCGAGGCCGAGCTGGGCCGGCGCATGGTCAGCGAGTTCGGGCTGGACCTATCCGGGCTGATGCTGGACATGACCAACTTCGCCACCTACATCGACACGGCCAACCCGAAGGCGCCGATCGCCCAACGCGGCAAGGCGAAGCAGAAACGCACCGACCTGCGCCTGGTCGGACTCGCGTTGGTCGTCACCGCCGACGGCGCGATACCGCTGCTCTCGCACGCCTACGCCGGCGACCGGCCCGACGTCACCCAGTTCGGCACCGTCATCACCGAACTGAGCACCCGCTACCGGCAACTGGTCGCGGGCCTGGAGTCGCTGACCGTGGTCTATGACGCCGGACAGAACTCCCAGGACAACCAGGAAATCATCGAAGCCTCCGGGCTGGGGTTCGTCGGCTCGCTACCGCCCTCGCAGCACCCCGAACTGCTCGCCATCCCGGCCAGCGACTACCGACCCGTCGACCGGCAGCGCTACCCCGGGCTGGGCTGCGTGGACACCACCGTCACCGCGCTCGGGGTGACCCGCCGCGCGGTGCTGACCCACTCACCGACCCTGCACGCCAAACAGTCGGCCGGTTTCGACCAGACCCTGGCCAAAACCCGCGCCCGCCTCGGCGAGTTGCAGGCCCGCCTGGCCCGGGGCCACACCCGCCGCGACAAGGCCGCCGTCCAGGCCGAGATCGCGACGATCTGCAAACCCCGCTGGGTCAACCAAGTCATCACCACCACCCTCACCGGCACCGAGCCCGCCGAGTTGCGCCTGTCCTGGCGCACCGATACCCGCGCCCGCCGACGCCTCGAGGATCGCCTGTTCGGCAAACGGATCCTGTTCACCAACCGCGAGCAGTGGACCACCGCCGACGTCGTGGCCGGCTACCGCTCCCAGAACGGCGTCGAATCCGGGTTCCGGCAACTCAAAGACCCACACGTCGTCTCCTTCGCACCGATGCACCACTGGACCGAGCAGAAGATCCGCGTGCACGTGTTCTACTGCGTGCTCGCCCTGACCATCGCCCACCTGATGCGCCGGCAGGCCGAGCACGCCGGCCTCCACATGTCAGTACGCGAACTACTGGCCACCCTCGCCGGCATCGAAGAAACCGTGCTGCTCTACCACGACGGCGGCAAGGGACACCCCCGCGCGCAACGCATACTCACCGACACCGACCCGGTCCAGCAGCAACTCGCCGAGATCTTCGACACCGCCCGCTACGCCCCCACCCGCTGACCACCCCAGCCAGCCGACTTAGGTAATACACCAGCCACGCCCGAAACCCCAACCCGTAAGGCGAAACAGCCAAACGATCAAGAAAGCCCGGAAACTCCCGCTAGCGAGGTCGTTGCGCCAACACCGCGACTACCAGGCAGTGCCCTACAGACGTCAACCCCGAGATGACTTATCACCAGCTTCACTTGAGCCTTCAGGTCACGGCTCCACCTGTTGTGTCGATCAGCGACCTGACGGCGATGGTGCGTGTCATGCCGCTTGTGGCCTCTTGAGCGGTCCGGTGACTCGGCACGATCACACCCACGATTAGAGGTGGAGCGTCGCCGCACGCCTCAGCATCCGCTGCGCGGCCGTGAGCAAGTGCCGGTGGCTCGTAGAGCTGCGCATCGGGCCCGGACGGGCCCTGGTGGAAACGCGACGGCACTTTGACGGAATCGTCCCTTTATACGAGGTGTACCGCCACGGAACCCAGCGCCGCTACGAGGCGAAATTGCGGCGCTCCCGGCATGTATGTGGGTCATCCTGGTGGTCTTTCGTGCGGGAGTCGGGCTTCGATGGGGCCGCAGGTGAGCATGATCAGGGCGAGGGCGGCTTGGGCGGTGTGGAAGCCGTAGGCGCGTCGGGTGATCAGGCGGACGTGGTTGTTCAGGCCCTTCGGCCCGACCGTTGTTGATCTTTAGTCGGATGGCGGCGAGGATGCCGTCGCGGAACTTGCGGATGGTCTTGGCGGCCTTGACGAATGGGGCGAGCCGGGAGCGGCTGGCTTTGCTGATCCACCGGTCGAGCAGGGCCGCGACCTCGTCGGGGCCCAGGTCGCCGTCGAAGATGGCCCGGAATGCTTAATTGAGGCTTAGGCGCGCCACAGTTCCCCGCCGCGGCGACGCAGCCGGCGCAGGGTCACCGCCTGGTCGTCGGTGAGGTGCTCGGGTCGTTTGAGCAGACACCAGCGGGCGCCCTTGAAGGTGTGCGCGGCGGCGGCGTCGATGCGGCGCATCTGCTGCCAAGTGGCGCGTCGGACCGTGTCGAGGGCGTCGGTGACGATCTTGACGGCGTGGAACGGGTCGACGCAGCGGGTCGCACCCGGCACGTGCTCGCGGGTGCTCTTGGTGAACGCGGCGCCCATGTCCATGCTGACGGCCTCGAGTTGGCCGGCGCGCTCGGGCCGAGTTCGGTGAAGAACGCGTCGAGGGTGGCGGCGTCCTTGCCCTCGGCGCCCCACACGATCTTCTTGCCGTCGTGGTCGGTGATCAAGGTGAGGTAGCGGTGGTGGCGCTTGTAGGAGACCTCGTCGACCCCGATGCGCACCAGCCCGTCCAGGCGGGCCGGGTCCAGCCCGTCGGCGACCACCCGCGCGCAGATCCGCCCGACGGTGTCCCAGTCGATGCGGCACACCCGGGTGATCGTGGTCTTGTCGGTCTTGGTGGCCAGGTAGGCGACCAGGTCCTCGAAGTCACCGGTGAACCCTGACCGGTACCGGGCGAAGGGCACCGCCTCGGTGATCACCCCATGGGTCGGGCAGGCCAGCCGGCGCAGCGACGCGGTCACGCTCACCCGCCACCGGCCCAGGTCCAGGCCACGCCAGCGGGAGGCCACCGGGCGGGTGTCCTGGCGGAGGCGGGTGCGGTACCCGCAGCACGGGCAGTGCAGCCGGCGCCGACGCAACGCCACCGTCACGGTGACGACGCTCGCGCCGAAGGACCCGTCGCGCACGCTGACACCGGGCAGGGCCAACAAGCGGTCGAATGCGGTAGTGGCGCGCACGGGCGTGTGAGCCCTCCGGTCCGGATGATCTTGGTAGGACCTCCGAACCTAGGACCACACCCCGTGCGCACCACTACCGACACGTCGTGTCGCACACACCCTTACCCCGCAAGCGAATCACCGCTCAGATCCCAGTACCCCGCAAGCGAATCACCGCTCAGATCCCAGCCGGCGACCCACATTCATGCCGGGAGAGCTGAAATTGCGTCGAAGGCCAGATCAAACCGTTCAACTTCCTGCTCGTCGTCACCATCGACCTGTTCGGATTTCCACTGGGTGTCGACCTGCGCGGGTCCGGCTCGTCGCCCCTTACGATCCGGATCCTGACAAGTGGCTCACGCTCGAGTGGCGGAACCTGTATGACCCGGACGGGCCCAGCTACCGGATCACGAGGGACAAGCTCGCGGCCGTCCAGCCTGATCTCGTGATCGTCCGTAGCTACCGCGACGTTCTCCTTGAGCACCGCAACCACCCGAACACAAGTTCAACGATGTCTGCGGCGAGCCGTGCCGCCGCGGCACCCGCGGACAGCTACAGCGCCGCCCCATCCATGCCGCCGGAGCACTCCACCTCATCGCCAAAGAGGCCGACCGGCTCGACGACTTCCAAGCCGGAATCGTCAGCAGCCTCGGCGAGATCCTCACCGACTACACCCCGACCTCCGACGAGTGGCTCCGCGAGTACGTCCTCCCCGTCCTAGCCCGATACAGCGGGCGACAACTCGCGGTGCTAGTCGGTTGTGACCGACGCACCATCGACAAAATCAGAGACGGAACCACGCCACGGCCAACACTTCGCGACGCGCTCACCGACCTCGCGATCGATACCGCGCACGCTGCCCTTGCCGCCGTAGGCGTGCCTCCGATCGTCACGACACACATCGCGGTGCTCGCTGGCTGGCGCCATCACTTCCCGAGGAGCACGGTTATCCGCTGCACATCACCCGACCGGCTGCGCAGCCGCTCACCGCGCTGGCCGAGGATCGCGATGTGCAGTATCAGCGACAACACGAGTTGACTTCAGCTAATTGATGCGGCTAAGAGCGGTTTCAGATACGGTGGCGGCTACAGGGGGAGGGTAGTATGCGCTGTTCACGCTGTGGATCACTCAATCCTGCCGGCGCTGCCTTCTGCGGCGCATGTGGTGTGCCAATGCTAGGCCAAGACGGTGCGGCGTATCCCGCTCCGGCTACGGCTCGTCAGCCTCGCAGACCTTCCTTGTTGGACTCGGATTCCACGCGGTATCTGTGCGCTGCGGTTCACCTCGATAGCGTTCTTGCCGAACGTCTGATTCGCGATATCGTCGACGAGGAATACAAGGCGCCGCCGCCATCGCCTGACGTGGACTTGGTGCCGGTATTGCGGAATGCGCTTTCTGCACGTCGCCGTCATCTCCTGCGAGATCTGGCGTTGACCATCTTGTTTTTCGTTTTCGTCGGCTTCTTTCTCGCTCAGTCATGGCTCGGCGCCCTGGTTTTCTTGATAGTCATGGCGCTCGTTATCCTGGCTGAAAGGCTCGTAGCCACCTACGGCGTGCTGGCCCGTGACTTCGGTCCGGGACGCTCGGCGTCGACTCTACCGTCCCCAGTCGCGAGTCCCCGTGCCGAGCGCCGGTTGTCCCAGGTCGCCGCCCGCGCGGACGGCAATGTCACGATCTACGGCTCATTTAGTCCGTTCGTCGGCAATGGAGTGCCACTGGACGCGTGGTCATTTGCGCTCGACACGAAGCGAGCTGCTGAGGGGCGAGAGGTCGAGTCGTTCTCAAGCGACGAGATCCATGACTATGTCCTCGCTCATCTGCGTCAGATCGAGATTGCCCACGTCACCGTCCATGATCGGGTGTTTGTCGATGGGCGTGACTTACGCGGGGACGGTCGTTTCCTCCCCCATGAGCTGGCCCCGCCCGTGTCACATGTTGACCCGTCGTTGGTGCGGGCGTTGCTGGCCGAGCCTGAGGAGCGCGCGAGACCCTATCTGTGTTTACGAGTGTCTGGCTGGCGCGGGCAACTCGTGCTGACAACGTTCTTGCGTTTCGTCGTGACGCGCAACAACCTGTTTGTCGAGCTTAGCCATTCGCTTTTGACGCCGATCTTGGCCGTCTATCAAGATGTGGACCGCCTTCTGCCGGCGCCGACCTTTGGTCAGCTACTGCGGATGGCAGGGCGCTCCATCGTGCACATACCCGTTGGCGTCTTCACGGCGCTGCGCTCAGTGTATCTGGCGATGCTGGCTCCGCTCTCGCGCAGTTTGCGTCAAGCTCGGCAGCGACGGGAGATCACGAGCGCGCTGCGTTTCAACTATGGTGCGACTACGAGTCCGCGTGAGCTTGTCAGCGACCCCCGGTACCAGCGCTACTTCCAACAGCTCGACAAAGAGCTATACGCCAAGGTCGTTGAGAAGCGGCTGCTGCAGGCGATCACGACATTTCTCGAGGCCAAGGGTGTCGACACGAGCGAATTAGTCGAGCGGCAAACCACAATACTCAACCAGGGTGTATACGTCACTGGCGGCACCGTCACGGCGGAGAGCATAGCAGCAGGCACGGGCGCGCGCGCCAAGGCCGCAATGACGAAGGTGCGCACCGCAACTGAGAGGAGTTGAACCGACTATGACGAAGAACCTCGGTATCTCCATCACCGGAGGTACCGTCAACGCGGGCGCTATGGCGGCGGGAGAGATCGCGGTGGCGACGAATGAGATTCGCCAATCCCCGGCTGTCTCCCTGGAGGAGCTGCGCGAACAAATGGCGGCTCTGGTCGATGCAGTGCGGGCTCAGGCCGCGTCGCTCGACGACGGCGATCAGAGCATCAGCGTCGCAGAAGTGGCGCAGCGCGAACTCGCCAAGGAGCGGCCAAACAAACAATCCTTCCTGGGGCTCCTCAAGTCATTGGCAGCCAGCGTTGCATCTGTCGCCTCTCTCGCCGGCGCTTCCGGGTTCTTCGTGGGTCGGGTCTGGGTGTGACGGGCGCTTGGCGGCAGGATCTGTCGCATGCGCGACACCGAGTTGTACCGCCATCTGCTGGGGTTGGTCGCGCCGTGGGAGGTTGATCGCGTCGAGCTGTCGGCCCCCGGCGGGCGGGTGGACGTGTGGGTCGGGCATCCGGGCCGGACGCGGTTCGCGTGCCCGGACTGCGAGCGGGAGCTGGCGGTCTACGACCACGCCGAGGAGCGGGCTTGGCGGCATCTGGACTCGTGTGCGTTCTTGACGTTCCTGCACGCCCGCCCGCCGCGGGTCGAGTGCCCCGAGCACGGGGTGCGGCAGGTGCGGCTGCCGTGGGCTGAGCCGCACTCGCGGTTCACCGTGTTGTTCGAGCGGCTGGCCATCGACGTGCTCGCCGCGTGTGACGTGGCCTCCGCGGCCGGGTTGCTGCGGGTCAGCTGGGATGAGGCGTGGCACCTGATGGACCGCGCCGTCACCCGGGGCCTGGCCGCGAAACCACTGACCGCCCCGGCGCATGTCGGGGTCGATGAGAAGGCGGCCGGGCGGGGACAGGACTACATCACCGTGGTCGCCGACCTGGACACCGGCACCGTGGACTACATCGCCGACGAGCGACGCCAGGCCAGCCTGGACGGCTACTTCGAGAAGTTCACGCCCGAGCAGCTGGCCGGCATTCAGGCGGTCGCGATGGACATGTGGGAGCCGTTCGCCAACTCGGTGCGCGCGCACCTGACCGACCCGGACGACAAGATCGTGTTCGACCGGTACCACCTGATGGGCTACCTCACCGGCGCGGTGGACACCGTCCGCAAGCAAGAGAACCGGGCGCTGGTCGCGGCCGGTGACAAGAGCCTGGCCGGTTCGAAGTACCTCTGGCTGTACTCGGCCGAGAACCTGCCCGACCGTCACGCCGACCGGTTCGCCACGCTGCAGGCCGGCGACCTGCGCACCGCGCGGGCGTGGGCGATCAAGGAGAGCCTGCGGCACTTCTGGTCCTATAAGCGCCGCGGCTGGGCGGCCAAGCACTTCAACCGCTGGTACTTCTGGGCCACCCACTGCCGGCTCAAACCGATCATCGACGCGGCTAAGACACTCAAACGTCACCAGGCGGGGCTGCTGTCCTACTTCGCCCACCGGATCACCAACGCCGGCGCCGAAGGCCTCAACTCCCGCATCCAGGCGATCAGAGTCTCAGCGCGTGGCTACCGCAACCGCGAGCACTTCAAGACCGCGATCTACTTCCACCTCGGTGGCCTACAGCTCTACCCGGCCACACCATGACCCACGGACTTCCCGGAAGCGCCCTCTCGCCAGCGCGGTCACGACGATCGAACAAGCCGCCGCCGCGATCTTCTGATCTATCGGGTTCCGATGGTTTTCTGCACCCAGTGCGGTGAGTTGCGACAGGGTGAGCAACGGTTCTGTACCAGGTGCGGTGCGCCCTACGATTCCGTCGCTGAGGCAGGCACGGCCGTCGCCTCGGGCGTACCGGCCGCGGTTCCTCCGCCGCCAGAACCTAGACAGCCGCTGCGAGCTCCTCCCCATAGGTCGGGATGGCGTCTCGTTGCCATGCTCTGTGTCGCAGTCATCGTGATCGCTGGTGTGGTCGTCGGCCTCGTCGTAGCATTTCGCCACACCACCTCGACTTCTACAATCGCCGGACCGCTGCCGACGAGTCAGCTCGCCCTCACGCCTGAGGTCACCTCAGAGGCTGACACCGGTGTCGCAACATCCCCAACATTCACGAAGGTATCCACAGTTCCTCCGCCCTATAACGGCAACTCTGTTGTCTCTGTCGCGCCGGCTGCTGGATCCGATCCCAGGGCACCCACCGTCGTGGCCTTGTTGACGCGATACATCACCGACATCAACGAACGAAACTTTGCCGACTATTTCACGCTGTACACGCCCAAGGTCCGCGCGGCGCTCGATCCAGCTCAGGTAGCGGCCGGCTACCGATCGACCGAGGTCTCTGGCGGACGCCTAACCGAGCTCAGCACCACGGGAGACGGCCGCCCCGCAGCCACGGTGACGTTCACCAGCACGCAGGATGCGGCGGACGGCCCAGATGGACAGACGTGCACCCACTGGAAGGTCGACTTCTTCCTCGAGGATGTCGGCGCGGCATATCTGTTTGGCTCGCCGCCTTCCAATTACCAGGCCGAGCACGTCGCGTGCTGACTTGCCGCGTTGAGTCGTCGCCACCGCGGTCCTCGTAACGTTTCCTGAAACCATCCAAGAGGTTCTGGCAGCGCAGCCACTTTGGACACGGCTAACCGCGACCGTTGGCCTCGTTGCCCTGTTACTGACAGGAATACAGACATACGGGGCGAAACCACAATTCGTTCAGTTGCGGCGCCGCCCGGACGTGTACCGATGCGGCGACGACCGTTGCCGTTGAGGTCCGTGATCCAGATCGCGTCGTCGTCCGAGGTCGGGTCGTAGCGCGGAATTTGTAGCCGGTGGCGAATCGGCACCGCTGCCACGTCGCGTTCGGCATGACCGTCAGGAGCGAGCGTGACCCTGCTACGGGGCCAAGGTCAGTTACTTGCCGAGGCCCTTTTGCCACGGCAGCGCCGAGGTTCACCGTGATCTTAATCTGGAACAAGTCAAGTATAGGAAAGGCCGTCGGCGGGCAGTGGGAGGATCGGGCACATGGCACCGACACCGGAGGAAGCGACCTTTCGGGGTGGCTTCTGTTGCTTCGTCGGCCGCCCGAACACCGGCAAGTCCACCCTCATGAACGCCCTTGTCGGAACGAAGATTGCCATCACCAGCGCCAAGCCGCAGACCACCCGGCGCGCGGTGCGGGGCATCGTCAATCGGCCGCATGCCCAGCTGGTACTGGTCGACACGCCGGGGCTGCACCGGCCCCGCACGCTGCTGGGGGAACGGCTTAACGACGTGGTACGCAGCACCCTGTCCGACGTCGACGTCATTGGTTTCTGCGTTCCGGCAGACGAGAAGATCGGGCCGGGGGACCGATTCATCGCGGGCGAGCTGGCCGCGCTGCGCGCCCCGGTTGTCGCGATCGTCACCAAGTCAGACACTGCGAGCCGTGAGCAGGTGGCAGCTGCGCTGCTCGCGGTCACCGAGCTGGGCGACTTCGCCGACGTCGTGCCCGTTTCGGCTGTTGCGGACGTCCAGGTCGATCTGCTCGCCGATCTGCTGATCGCGCAGCTGCCCGAAGGCCCGCCGCTCTATCCGGACGACCTGGCAACCGACGAGCCGATGCAGACGCGAATCGCCGAGCTCATCCGCGAGGCCGCGCTCGACGGGGTGCGCGACGAGTTGCCGCATTCCATCGCTGTCACGGTCGAAGAGATGCACGAGCGCCCGGGGCTCACCAAGATCTTCGCGACGCTTCACCTGGAGCGGCCCAGTCAGAAGGGCATCGTCATCGGGGCGCGCGGCGCCCGGCTGAAGACGATCGGCACGGCGGCCCGCGCGCAGATCGAGACGCTGCTCGGCGCCCGGGTCCACCTCGACCTGCACGTCGCGGTGATAGGCGAGTGGCAGCGAGATCCCAAGATGCTGGACCGCCTGGGATTCTGACCATGTTCGACACCTACCGCGCGGCGTTCCGCGCGCCGGGCACCCGGGCATTCTGTGGGGCCGGGTTCGTCATGCGCATGCCCATCGCAATCTATCCGCTCGGACTGGTGTTGCTGGTCTCGCTACGTACCCATCATTACGGTTTCGCCGGTTTCCTGGGCGGGCTATACGTGGTGGCGAACGGGGTGGGCAACCCGGTGCTGGGCCGGCTGGTCGACCGGTTTGGCCAGTCGCGCATCCTGCTGCCGGCCGCGGCCGCCCACATGGCCGGGGTGGTTGCCATCTGCGTCCTGGCGGCGCTCGAGGCTGCGGACTGGACGCTGCTCGTGCCCACCGTGGTCAGTGGTTTCTGCTACCTGCCGGTGGGGTCCCTGGTGCGGGCGAGATGGTCTTACCTGCTGGCCGATAGCCCGCAGCTCGGCGTGGCGTACTCGCTGGAATCCACGCTGGACGAGGTGATCTTCACGGTCGGCCCGCTCATCGTCACCCTGGTGGCAACGCAGCTCGACCCGGTTCTCGGCCTGCTGCTGGGCGCCGCGCTGGTTGCCGCCGGCTCGTCGTTGCTCCGGCGGCTGCGGGCCAGTGAGCCGCCGCCGCACCCAGTCGGGGGACCGCGGCACCGCTCGGCGGTCCGCTACCGAGGCATCGTGGTGATGACTGTGGTAGCGGCGGCCATGGGTGGGGTGTTCGCCAGCGCGGAGCTGACGATGGTGGCGTTCTGCGGCCAGCGCGGCGCCCCCGGGGCGAGCGGGCTGGTGCTCGCGTGCTTCGCGTTGGGCAGCGGAGTGTCCGGTCTGACCTACGGTGCCCGGCAGCGGGCGGCGAGCGTGCTGGACCGGTTCCGGCTGCAGGCGCTCGTCTTGGGCGTCCTGCCGCTGGTGTTCCTCGCCGCGGTCAACGTCGCCGTGCTGGCCGGATGCGCCTTCGTGGTCGGCCTCGGCATCGCGCCGACGCTGATCACGGCGTTCGGTCTCATCGCCCGGATCGTTCCGGCGACAGCCTTGACCGAGGGCATGTCGTGGCTGACCACTGGGCTGTGCGTCGGCTACGGCATCGCGGCAGCGATCGTCGGCCGGCTGGCCGACGCACACGGTGCACGTGCCGGGTTCACCGTGACGATCGGCTGCGGGCTGGCCGTCGGCGTCCTGGCGCTGGTCCTGCACTGGCGCATCGCCAGCAGCCGGGGCGCAGCCAGACGCGAACTTGCCGGCTTGGTCTCCAGTCGTTAGAACGCCCACGCTCCCGCCTGATCGACCACGGGCGACATAGCCGGTCGCCTGCGGTGATCAAGAGCCCACCACCAGGCAGAATCGCCCGGTGCGGGGCTCATGATCATGAAAGGAGTTGGCGGTCAAGCCGGCGGGGAACCGGCCCGCGTCGGCGTCGGGTGAGTGAGCATCGCAGCGAGCGTCAGCGAGTGCGGGGTCCCCGCGAAATCGTGTCAGCGATTTCGCGGGGCGCAGGTGCGGAGCGAACGATGCGATGAGCCGCTTGCGCGAAGAGCAGATGCGATGAGCCGCTTGCGCGAAGAGCAGGCTGGACAATGAGACGATCGTCTGATGCCGCTCTACCGGGACGAGGCGGTCGTGCTCCGGGTGCACAAGCTCGGCGAGGCCGACCGCATCGTCACCCTGCTCACCCGCAGGCACGGGCGGGTACGCGCGGTCGGCAAGGGCGTGCGGCGCACGTCGTCGCGGTTCGGGGCCCGGCTGGAGCCGGGCAGCCACATCGACGTCCAGCTGCTGACCCGCAACCCCGAGGGCGCCGACGCGCCGGCGCGGCGCAAGCTCGATACCGTCACGCAGACCGAGTCGATCAACGCCTACGGCGCCCGGCTGTCCGGAGACTACGCCGGCTGGACGGCCGCATCGGCGATCTGCGAGACGGCCGAGCGGCTCACGTCCGAGGAGGGCGAGCCCGCACTGCGGCTGTACCTGCTGGTCATCGGTGCTCTGCGCACCTTGGCCGACCGTGAGCGCGACCCCAGTCTGGTGCTCGACGCGTTCCTGCTGCGGGCGATGTCGACGGCCGGCTGGGAACCCGCCCTGCGCTCGTGCGCCGCCTGCGGGGCACCCGGCCCACACACGGCGTTCCACGTGTCCGCGGGAGGGGTGGTCTGTGAGGCCTGTCGCCCGCCCGGTGCGGCCCGTCCGCAGCGCGGCACAGTCGAGGTGATGACGGCGCTGCTCGGCGGCGACTGGGCCGCCGCCGAGGCCGGCAAGGCCCCCGAGCGCCGGGAAGCCAGCGGGCTGGTCGCGGCGCACCTGCAGTGGCATCTCGAACGCGGTCTGCGCTCGCTGCCACTCGTGGATCGTTAGCGTGAAGCCGTGACGTTCGCTCGCACCAGCACCAGCTGGCCTGACCCGCCGGCGCATCCGTCGGGCGCCACTCCTCCGGCGATTCCCGCGCGGTTCGTCCCCAAGCATGTGGCGATCGTCATGGACGGCAACGGGCGGTGGGCACACCAGCGTGGCCTGCCCCGCACGGAGGGCCATCGGGCCGGTGAGGCGGCCTTGATGGACGTGCTGCACGGAGCCATGCAGCTGGGTATCTCGACGGTGTCGGCGTACGCGTTCTCGACCGAGAACTGGCGCCGGTCGCCCGAAGAGGTGCGCTTCCTGATGGGGTTCAACAAGGACGTCATCCGGCGTCGCCGCGACGAGCTCGCCGCGCTGGGCGTGCGCATCCGCTGGGCCGGGCGTCGTCCGCGGCTATGGCGTTCGGTCATCGACCAACTCGAGGACGCCGAGCAGTACACCCGCGAGAACGACCGGCTGACCCTGCAATTCTGCGTCAACTACGGAGGCCGGGCCGAGATTGTCGATGCCATCCGGGCGATCGCCCGCGACGCGGTCGACGGCAAGCTCAACCCGGCCAAGATCGACGAGCGGACGATCGACGGCTACCTGGACGAGCCGGGGCTGCCCGACGTGGACCTGTTCATCCGCACGTCCGGCGAGCAGCGCACGTCGAACTTCCTGCTCTGGCAGTCCGCATACGCCGAGCTGGTCTTTGTCGATACGCCGTGGCCGGAGTTCGACCGTCGCCATCTGTGGGAAGCCTGTCTCACGTATGCCCGCCGCGATCGCCGCTTCGGCGGCGCGGGGCCGGTCGCCCCGGCATGATCTCCCGCGCCGCGCGAAGTGGCCGGAGCTGAGTCAGCCGAGGGCGGTGGCGATCACCTGGTGCTGTTCGGCCTCATGGACGCTCGTGGAGCCGACGGCGGGCGAGGCGGACGGCATCCGCGACGCCCGCAGCAACGGACGCCCACCCAGATGCTCGGGCAGATTGAGCGCGATGAACGACCAGGCGCCCTGATTGGCCGGCTCCTCCTGCGTCCACACCAGCTCGGCTTGCGGGTATCGCCACAGCGCTGCGACGATCTCGTCTGCCGGCAACGGGTAGAGCTGTTCGACGCGCAGGATCGCGACATCGCTGCGGCCCTGCTTCTCCCGCTCTGCGGCCAGGTTGTAGTAGATCTTGCCGCTGCACAGCAACACGCGTCGCACGCCGGCCGGATCGACGGCGTCGTCGATCACTGGACGGAACGAGCCGGTGGTGAAGTCATCGAGTTCGCTCACCGCCGACTTGAGGCGCAGCAGCGACTTGGGGGTGAACGCGATGAGCGGCCGGCGCATCGCCGACAGTCCCTGCCGGCGTAGCAGGTGGAAGTAGTTGGCCGGCGTGGAGCACATCGCCACTGTCATGTTGCGCTCGGCGGCCAGCTGCAGGAACCGCTCCGGGCGCCCGGACGAGTGGTCCGGGCCCTGGCCCTCATGGCCGTGGGGCAGCAGCAGCGACAGCGCCGACCGCTGTCCCCACTTGGCCTCACCGGACGCGATGAACTCGTCGACGATGGTTTGCGCGCCGTCGGCGAAGTCGCCGAACTGGGCCTCCCAGCAGACGAGCACGTCTTTGCGGGCGACTGAATAGCCGTACTCGAAGCCCATCGCGGCGTACTCACTGAGCAGCGAGTCGTAGGTCCAGAACGGTGCCTGGTCGGTCGACAGGGACCGCAGCGGCGTGTATTCGGCGCCGGTCCGCCGGTCGATGAGCACCGCGTGGCGCTGGGTGAACGTGCCGCGGCGGGAGTCCTGGCCGGACAGCCGCACGGCGTGCCCGTCTATGACCAGCGAGCCGAAGGCGAACAGCTCGGCGGTCGCCCAGTCGACGCCGCCGTTGCTGGCCATCGCCACCCGGCGGTCTATCTGCGGCTTCAACCTGGGGTGGACGGTGAAACCCTCAGGCGGGTTCGCGTACGCGTCGGCGATCCGCTTGATGACCTCGATGCTGACCGCTGTGACGTCGGCGGACGACGGCATGGCGTCGTCCATCACCGGCTCGCGCATCGGACGGCCCGTGGCATTGCGGGTCTCGACAAAGACCTTTTCCAGCTGCTGCTGGAAATCCTTGAGCGCGGCCTCGGCGTCCTCGATGGTGATGTCGCCGCGCCCGACCAGCGCTTCGGTGTACAACTTCCGGACACTGCGCTTGGTATCGATGATGTCGTACATCAGCGGTTGCGTGAACGACGGGTTGTCGGCCTCGTTGTGGCCGCGCCGCCGGTAGCACACCATGTCGATCACAACGTCCTTCTTGAACTCCCGCCGATACTCCACAGCGAGCTTCGCCACCCGGACACACGCCTCTGGGTCATCGCCGTTCACGTGGAAGATCGGTGCCGCGATCATCCGCGCGACGTCGGTGCAGTACAGCGACGAGCGGCTCGACGACGGCGAGGTCGTGAAGCCGACCTGGTTGTTCACGATCACGTGGACGGTGCCGCCGGTGCGGTAACCGCGCAGCTGCGACAGGTTGAGCGTCTCGGCCACGACGCCCTGGCCCGCGAATGCCGCGTCGCCGTGCAGGAGCACGGGCAGCACGGTGAACCCGTCCTCACCCTTGTTGAGGGCATCCTGCTTGGCTCGCACGATCCCTTCCAGGACAGGGTCGACGGCTTCCAGGTGCGACGGGTTGGCGGTCAGCGATACGGCGATCTGTTTCCCGCTCGGCGCGTGGAACGTCCCGTCCGCGCCCAGGTGGTATTTCACGTCGCCGGAGCCGTGCGCGGTGCCCGGGTCGATGTTGCCCTCGAACTCGGTGAAGATCTTCGCGTAGGGCTTTCCCACGATATTGGCCAGCACGTTGAGCCTGCCGCGGTGCGGCATGCCGACGACGACCTCGTTCAGGTCCTGGTCGGCGGCCTTGGCGAGGATCGCGTCCAGTAGTGCGATGACCGTCTCGGCGCCCTCGAGGCTGAATCGCTTCTGCCCAACGTATTTCGTCTGCAGGAAGGTCTCGAACGCCTCGGCGACATTGAGCCGGCCGAGGATGTGCAGGTGCTCGTCGCGGGTCGGCTGGGCGTGTTTGACCTCGACGCGCTCCTCGATCCACTTGCGCTGCTCGGGATCGCTGATGTGCCGGTACTCGACACCGACGCGGCGGCAGTAGGCGTCGCGCAGCACGCCGAGGATGTCGCGCAGCTTCATCAGCTTCTCGCCGGCGAAGCCGCCGACTGGAAACTCGCGGTCGAGGTCCCACAGCGTCAGCCCATAGCGGGTGATGTCGAGGTCCGGGTGGCTGCGGACGGTGTACTCGAGCGGGTCGGTGTCGGCCATGAGATGGCCCCGCGTGCGGTACGCGTTGATCAGCTCGATGACGCGGGCGTTCTTGCCGATCTGCCCTTCGTGGCTCCACTCACTGTCAACGCGCCAGCGCACCGGCTCGTACGGGATGCGCAATGCCGCGAAGATCTCGTCGTAGAACTCGTCGGCCAGCAGCAGCTCGTGCACCCGGCGCAGGAACTCACCGGACTGCGCGCCCTGGATGATGCGATGGTCGTACGTCGACGTGAGCGTGATGATTCTGCTGATCGCCCGTTCGGCGAGCTTCTCCTCGCTCATCCCGCTGAACTCCGCGGGGTATTCGAGCGCACCGACGCCGACGATCGTCCCCTGCCCCTGCATCAGGCGGGGAACTGAATGGTTGGTGCCGATCGTGCCGGGGTTGGTCAGGCTGATCGTGGTCCCGGCGAAGTCGTCGGCACCCAGCTTGCCGGCGCGGGCACGCCGGATGATGTCCTCGTAGGCGCTCCAGAAGCCGGCGAAGTCCAGGGTTTCGGCGGCCTTGAGGCTGGCCACCACCAGTGAGCGCGCCCCGTCCTTGCCGGCCAGGTCGATGGCCAGGCCGAAGTTGACGTGCTCGGGGCGGACCAGGGTCGGCTTGCCGTCGACCTCGGCGAAGTGGTTGTTCATCTCCGGGTGGTCGGTGACCGCCTTGACGACCGCGTAGCCGATGATGTGGGTGAAGCTCACCTTGCCGCCCCGGGAACGCCGCAGATGGTTGTTGATCACGACGCGGTTGTCGGCGATCAGCTTGGCCGGCACGGCGCGCACGCTGGTGGCCGTGGGGACCGTGAGCGAGGTGGTCATGTTGGCGACCACGCGGGCCGAGGCGCCCCGAAGCGGAGTCTCGGCGGCCTGGTTCGCTTTCGGGACGGGAGCGGCGGTGGGCTCGGCGGGGGCGGGCTTCGGCTTCGGCACGACCTGCGGTGTGGCCGTGGGCGCGGCCGCTGGCGACACTGGCACCGTCGCGGTCTCGATCGGGCCGGTGTCGAGTTCGGGTGCCGGCTGTGACGGGGTGGCCTCGGCGGCGACCGCGCGCGTTGGAGCGCCCCTGCTCGGGCGGTAGTCAGCGAAGAAGTCGTGCCACGCTGGGTCGACGCTCGCCGGGTCCGCCTGATAGCGGTCGTACATCTCCTCGACGAGCCACTCGTTCGCCCCGAAGTCACCGACCGTGCCGGTGTCCCTGCCCGTCGACTGCTCCGTCGTCGCCACTGTGCCCGGCCGCCTTACGCCTGTCCGTCTTTGTCACGGTCTCCGATGTCGCTGCTTCACAGTCTACGGGCGGCGGGGAAACGGTCAGGTGATGTCGCGGCGCATGGTGATGCCGGCGCCGAGCACGGCCAGGCCCACGCCCCACACCACCAGGACGACGACGCCGCCCCAGACCGGCAGCAGGTGCACGTCGTTGATCACCCGGTCGGACTGCTTGGCGACGGTGATCGCGGCGGCGGCACCGGCCGGCAGGTAGGGATAGGCGTACTTCACCCCGGGAATGATGACGACCAGGTTCTGCAGCACGAGCAGCACCAGCAAGCCAACCGACACCGCGACGATCTGGTTCTTCATCAGCGCGCCGAGGCCCATGCCGACCAGTCCGTAGAGCGTGACCACCGCGAACACCGCCGCCATCGCGCCCACACAGTCGCCTAGAGACACGTCGATGTTTCGCGCCGACAGCCAGGGCAAGCCGATCGCCAGGGATAGCACGATGCAGGCGACCGCGTAGATCGCCCCGACTACCACGTAGGTGATCAGCTTCGCGGTGATCAACCGCCAGCGGGACGGCGTGGCCAGCACCGTCGGTGTGATGGTCTGGTACCGGAATTCGGTGGTCACCGCGAGGATCCCGAGCACGAACACGGCAATGTCCGCGCCGGCGCCTGCGGTGAACACCGCGCGGACGTTGTCCGCGAGCTCCGCGTCGGTGGACCCGGCGAGCTGGCCGATCACCCCGAGCGCCGTCAGGGCGAGCGACGCGAGCAGCAACCAGAACCACACCTGCGTCGAGCTGAGCTTTCGGACCTCCGACCGGATTAGGGCGGTCACAGCTGGCCACCCGGAATGGGGGCCGCTTGGCCGGGCGCGACGGCGAACTCGCCCTGCGTCAATGTGAAGAACAGCTGCTCCAGGTCGAACTTGTCCACCCTGAGCTCGTGCAGCTCGATCCCCGTGGTAAACGCCAGATGGCCCACCTGCGCTGCGTCACCGGTGCGCACCCGCAGCACCGCGCCGTCCTCCTGCGTCGTGTCCAGGCCCCGGCTGGCCAGTACCTGGGCCAGCTGCGCGATGTGCGGCGAGCGCACGACGACGGTATCCGAACCGGCGGTGAGCTCGGCGATTGACCCGGACCGAATCAGCCGGCCGCGGTCCAGGATGACGACCCGGTCGGCGAACTCCTGCACCTCGTTGAGCAGGTGACTCGAGACGAGCACGGTGCGTCCCTCGGATGCCAGGTAGCGGAAGAAGCCGCGCAGCCAGCGGATCCCCTCTGGATCCAAGCCGTTGGCGGGTTCGTCCAGGATGAGCACCCGCGGATCACCGAGCAGGGTGGCAGCGAGCGCGAGCCGCTGACGCATGCCCATCGAGAAACCGCGCACCTTACGCTTGGCCACGTCGCGCAGGCCGACCAGGTCGAGGACCTCGTCGGCGCGCTGATCGGGGAGCGCCGCCGCGGCGCAGTAGACGCGCAGATGGTTGCGGGCCGTCCGGGCGGGGTGGAAGCTCGCGGCCTCCAGGGCCGCACCGACGACCGTGAGGGGTGCGGGCAGTTGCGCGTAGGAGACGCCGCCGATCGTCGAGCGCCCCGAGGTGGGGTTGACCAGGCCGAGCAGCATCCGCAGGGTCGTCGTCTTGCCCGCGCCGTTCGGGCCGAGGAACCCGGTCACCGAGCCGGGTTCGACGGTGAAGCTCAAGTGGTCGACCGCCCGCACCTTGCCGCCGAAGACCTTGGTCAGCTCGTCAGCCACGATGCGGCCGTCCCGACTGTCCGCCGGCGTGCGGGTGGCTTGAGCGTGGGTCATGATCTGCATCAAAGCACGCGACGCTGAGCCCGCCGGGTAGTCGGCTCAGCGATCCGCAAGCTGGCTATCGCGCGGCGACTTCCAGTCGCACGACGACCGCCTTGGACGTTGGCGTGCCGCTGCGTTCGGCCTGGCTGTCCAGCGGCACGAGCGGGTTCGTCTCCGGGAAGTAGGCGGCCGCGCAGCCCCGCGCCGTCGGGAACGCGACGACGCGGAAGCCGTCGACGTGCCGGTCGACCCCGTCGGCCCACTCGGAGTGGATGTCGACGTGGTCGCCATCCGTGAAACCCAACTCGACCAGATCGGCGGCGTGCACGAAGACCACGCGCCGCCCCCGCCGGACGCCTCGGTAGCGGTCGTCCAGGCCGTAGATCGTGGTGTTGAACTGGTCGTGCGAGCGGACGGTCTGCAGCAGCAGCCGCCCGGCGGGCACCCGGGGCCATTCCAGCTCGTTGACGGTGATCTCGAGTCGTCCGCTTGCCGTCGGGAAGGTGCGCGAGTCGCGTGGCGCGTGCGGCAGCACGAATCCGCCGTCTTGCCGGATCTTGCGGTTGTAATCCGCGCAGCCGGGCACTGTGCGCGAGATCCGCTCCCGGATCCGGTCGTAGTCGTCGACGTAGGACAGCCAGTCGACGGGTGCCCGATCGCCAAGCGTGCGGGCGGCCAGGCCGCACACGATCGCCACCTCGCTGCGCAGCCGCGGCGACGCAGGTGCGAGCCGTCCCCGCGAGGGATGCACCGCGCACACGGTGTCCTCGACGCTGACGAACTGCGGGCCGCTCGCCTGCTCGTCGAGCTCGGTGCGGCCGAGCGTGGGAAGGATCAGCGCCTGCTGGCCGGGGACGGCGTGCGAGCGGTTGAGCTTGGTCGACACCTGGACGGAGAGCCGCGTGGTGCGCAGCGCCGCCTCGGCCACCGGGGTGTCCGACACCGCCGAGACGAAGTTGCCGCCGAGCGCGAAGAACACCTGGGCCCGGCCGTCGCGCATCGCGCGGATCGAGTCGACCACGTCGTACCCGTCCGCCCTCGGCATGGTGAAGCCGAACTCACTCTCGAGCGCGTCGAGGAAGGCCGGCCGGGGCCTCTCCCAGATGCCCATCGTCCGGTCGCCCTGCACGTTGCTGTGCCCTCGGATCGGCGCGAACCCCGCGCCGGGCCGGCCGACGTTGCCGCGCAGGGCCTGCAGATTGACGATCTCGCGGATCGTCGCCACCGCCGCCTTCTGCTGCGTGAGCCCCATGGCCCAGCAGACGATCGTTCGGTTCGACGCGATGTAGCGTTGCGCCAGCTCGTCGATCGCGGCGCTCGTCAAGGCGGTCGCCTTGAGCACGTCCGACTCGGCCAGCTCGCCGAGATGCTCGGCGAACGCGTCCAGTCCGGCGGTGCTCTCGGCGAGGAACCGCCGGTCCAGCACGGTTCCGGGCGCGGCCGCCTCCGCCGCCAGCACCCGCTTGGATACCGCCTGCAGCAGCGCCATGTCGCCGCCGACCCGGATGTGCAGGAACTGATCGGCGAGCTCGATGCCCCCGCCGACCAGTCCGCGGGGACGCTGCGGGTTCTTGAATCGCTGGAATCCCGCCTCGGGCAGCGGGTTGATCGCGACGATCGTGGCGCCGTGCCGCTTCGCTTCCTCCAGGGCGATGAGCATGCGCGGGTGGTTGGTGCCGGGGTTCTGGCCCATGATGACGATCAGGTCGGCCTGCGCGAAGTCGTGGTAGCTGACGCTGGCCTTGCCGATGCCGATCGTCTCCGCGAGCGCGACGCTCGTCGACTCGTGGCACATGTTCGAGCAGTCGGGCAGGTTGTTCGTGCCGAAACAGCGCACGAACAGCTGGTACATGTAGGCGGCTTCGTTGCTGGTCCGGCCCGAGGTGTAGAAGATCGCGTCGTTCGGGTCGTCCAGGGCGTTGAGCTCGCGGGCGACGACGTCGAACGCGTCGTCCCAGCCGATCGGCTGGTAGTGGTCGCTGCCGGCAGGCTTGTACACCGGCTCGGTGAGCCGGCCCTGCTGGCCGAGCCAGTACTCGCTTCGCTCGGCCAGATCGCTGAGCGAGTGCTCGGTCCAGAACGACGTGTCGACGCGTTTGCGGTCAGCCTCCCAGGCGACGGCCTTCGCGCCGTTCTCGCAGAAGCCCACCCGTGCCCGCTCGGGCGGGTCCGGCCACGCGCAGGACATGCAGTCGAAGCCGTCCTTCTGGTTGATGCGGCGCAGGATGCGCGCCGTGCGCACCGCGCCGGCCTCCTGCAAGGTGTGCTGCATGGCGTGCAGCACACCCGGCAGGCCCGCCGTCGAGGTCTTTGGTTTGCCGACGTCAAGCCGGCTGTCGTCGACGTCGTGCTCCGGCGCCCCGCGCTCAGGCATCGCTTCATCCCCTCGACCGCCGCTGATTCGACCGTAGGCTCGACGTGCAGGCGCGGCAATGGCGATGGGTCAGGGCGATGGGTCAGGGCGATGGGTCAGGGCGATAGGTTAGAGCGTCATGACCAGGCAGCTGCTTGACGCCGTGGCGACCAGTTTCCCGGCCGAATCCCGGACGTCCCCCTCGGCGAAGGCCACGCGGCGCCCGGGCCGAGTCACCCAGCCGTGCGCCCGAAGCTCACCGCTCGTCGCGCGGAGGGGACGCAGGTAGTTGACCTTGATTTCCAGGCTCGTCCAGCCGGTGCCCGCCGGGAGGGTACTGTGCACCGCGCAGCCAATCACCGAGTCGAGCAGCGTGCACACAAAGCCGCCGTGAACCACGCCGACCGGGTTGTAGGCGGATTCGTCCGGCTCGGCGGTGAATTCGACGTCGCCGGGCTCGAGCCGAGTCATCTGGAAGCCGAAGTGGGCGGCGATCGGCGGCGGTGGGTACCGGCCCTCGGCCATCGCCCGCAGGTAGTCGATGCCCGGCATCGTCGGAGCCGCGGCCGCTCCAACGAGGGGGTCGTACCAGGTGATGGTCTTGGACCGCGGCTCTCCCCACGGACCGGGCGTCTCTGCGACGGACTCACTCACCCGCCAGACGGTAGCCGAGGCTCGGCGAGGCTCCGGCAGGAGTTCGGACGGGTGCGACACAATTGGGCTGTCGCCGGGCACCCGTGCGGACGCAAGATGCGACAAGATGGGAGTCGAGCGGGCCCGCGTCGGTCAACGTTCATTCGCAGGGGAGACAACCAGCATGATGACCGCGACTCACGGCATCGACCAGCGAGCGACCAGCGGCGTGCTCGTCCACCCCGGCCCGCGCACCGTCTGGCTGATGTTCTACATCCGGCCCCTGCCCACGGAACTCCCGGCGGAAGTGCAGTACCTCGCTGAACCCGTTCACGGTCGAGACGGCCAGGTGGTCGACTGGCAGTTCGGCCCGCGACCGGGCCCCGACGAGCAACTGGTGACACCGACCGAGGCCTTCGAAACCTACCGCCGGTGGCGGGCCCAATGGGCGAACGAGCGGGCCGTCGGCGACGCCGCGACGGTCTGGGCCTTCGTCGACTGGGCCGAGCGGCATATCCGCGCGCCGAGACTGCCCGTGCTGCGTTCGCGGCTGGGACACGTCGATCCGAAGCACGTGCCCGAGCTTGGCTGGGAGGCGAAACTGGCTGCCGCGGCCTGCCGGCGTAGCAGCGAACTCGGCGTCGCGGTCGTCGCGCAGAGCACTGGCCGGGTGATCCGCGGCTTCGTCCCGGCCGGTTCGGCGGTGAGCGTGCTGGCCCATTCCGCCGCGCAGGTCGACGCTACGTTGGACGGGCTGCTGCTCAGCCAGCACGGACCGATCATTCTGGACCAGGTGCGCGTACAGGGCTGGCACACGTCCGATGGCGGGATCATCGTAACCACCCCCAACGGCGACATCGATCTCGGCCAGACGCCTGCGGCTAGGCTGCTCGAGCAGGTCGCGGCCGCAAGCGCTGCTGTCAGCGTTCAACCGATCCCGTTGACCAGATTGTTCTCTTACCTGACGGCCAGCGTCGCCGAGATTGCCCAACTGGCGAGCGTGGCCCGGCAGACGCTGTACATCCGTACCAGCGAGATCTAGCCCGCGGTTCGCCGGGCGTCGGTCAGACCCGACTTCCGCAGATGGTAGGCACGCGTAGGCGCGGGAGGGCCGGTGTTTGCTGGGCCGGAGCGGGTTGGTGGTGATCGAGGCGTGTTACTACGCCGCGGGTACTTGCAGCGGTGATGCTGGTCAGTGGCCGGTGGGGGCGGTGAAGTCGAAGAACCGGGGTGGCTCGGGCAGGTCGAGGGCGGTGAGGGTGGCCCGCTGGTCGGGGGTGAGGACGGAGCGTTGTGCGAGGGTGCCGTGGGCGGTGGCGAGGGTGACCTGGTGCATGCGGTCGAGTTCGTGACGCACGTTGCGCCAGGTGTCGCCGACCGCGTTCTCGACGGCGCGGATGAGCAGCAGGGCGAGCCAGCACAGTTGGATGTGGGCGCGGATGCGGTCCTCGCGGTAGTGGAACACTGGCCGCAGCCGCAGCGAGGTTTTCATGTCGCGCCAGCCGGCTTCGACGGCGACGAGTTGCTTGTAGGCGGCGGCGAGGTCGTCGGGGGTGAGGGTCTGGTCGCTGGTGCGGAGCAGCCATTTGCCGTCCAGGTGGGCCTCGCGCTGGACGGCGGCCTGGTCGATGCGTAGCAGCCCGGAGCGGGTGCGGCGCAGGTAGCGGCGCAGCCCGGGCTTGGTCTTCAGCGAGCCGACCAGCTCGTCACGGCGGCGCGCGCTCCACGCGTCGGAGCCGTCGATCAACCCGCGCAGGTGGTTCACGAGGCGGGCGCGCACCTCGGTGTCACGCTTGGCGGCGTCGGGGTTGTGGCAGACGACGAAGCGTTGCGCGCGTGCCCCGTCGCCGCCGACGGTGACTTCCTTGACGCGCAGGTTGCCGGCGACGGTCTTGTACCGGCCGGGGCGGGCCAGCGCGTCGGCGGCCTGGTGGTTGGTGTGGCGCAGTTTCTCGGCGTGGATGTAGTGCCCGCCGCCGCGGGTCAGGTAGGCCCGGTTGGCGGCGGAGGCGAAGCCGCGGTCGGCGACCCAGACCAGCCGGCGCAGCCCCCACCCGCCCAGGTCGTCCTTGATCCGGCGGATGATCGGCTGGTCACCGGTGTTGCCGGGGAAGGTCCAGCAGCGCACCGGAATCCCGTCGCGGGTGACCGCCATAGCGATGATCACCTGCGGCAGGTCCGCCCGGTGGTCCTTGGAGTTGGCGTCACACTGCACCATGTCCGCGCCCGCCTGCCGGCGCAGGTGCGGATCACCGCGTCGTCGCATCCGCTGGCCGGGAAAGCGTTGCGGGCTCGGCACGTGTATCGCCGTTACGGACGGATCTGGCTGGTCGTCGTGCTGCCCGATGGTGGGGTGTGCTCGGTGCCGGTCGAGGACACCGATGTGCTGTCCGCGGCACCGGTGACGGTTGCTCGGGCCGGTGGCAGCACGGTATCCATCGAGGGGACGCGCCGGCTGCTGGGGCTGCTTGCGGCGTTGTCGGCACGCGCGGCGCGCTCGGACACGGCGCGGGAGACGGCGCGGTGAGCACGCGGGCGGCGAATATCGTTACCGGCGCGGGACGGCTGTGCCCGCAGCATCCGCACTGCCTGCTGCTGCGCTGTGCACGGTTGTGGTGCCCCAGCCTGGTCCACGTCGCTCTGGTCGGCCGTGGCCGGCCGCGTCGGTTCTGCAGCACCCGCTGTCGGGTGGCCGAACACCGTCGCCTTCGGCGATGACGTTGGCCGCGGAGCCCGGGCCGCCGCAGGCGGCGTGCCGAAGCCGACGCCTGGCGCCGGCTGGCTGCCGCGTGGCTGCCGGTTCGGGGCCGAACACGCACATAGGCTCGCCGCCAGTACCTCGCGCCAACGAGAACAGGAGGGAGCCCATGCGCGCGCTCAGGATAGCCGCGCCGGTGCAGTTGGTGTTGCCGGTAGACGAACGGCACGCCGAACCGGCCGCGATCTGGCACGGCCTGCCAGAGCAGGCCCGCGCCCAGGCGCTGATGTTGCTGGCCCGGTTGATCCGCGCCGGGTCGCTGCCATCCGGGCAGGTGCCGCGGTGAGCGGGCCCGCGCTCGGCAAGGTGCAGGCGGGTCACCTGGCCAGGGCGGTGCGAATCTACGTGCGGCAGTCCACGCTGCACCAGACCCGGGTGAACACCGAGAGCCTGGCCCGCCAGTACGAGCTGGCCGATCGGGCGCGGGAGCTGGGCTGGACGGGCGAGCAGGTCCGGGTGATCGACGCCGACCTGGGACTGTCCGGCGCCGAGAGCACCGACCGGGAAGGCTTCCAGGAGCTGGTTGCCGAGGTGGCGCTGGGCAAGGTCGGGCTGATCTTGGGGCTCGAGGCGTCCCGGCTGGCCCGACGCAACAGCGACTGGTACGCGTTGCTGGACCTGTGCGCGCTCACCGACACGCTCATCGGCGACGCGGACGGCGTCTACGACCCGGCCGACTACTCCGATCGGCTGGTGTTGGGGCTCAAGGGCACGATCGCCGAGGCCGAGCTGCATTTGATCAAGGGACGGCTGATCGCCGGGCTTCGGCACAAGGCGGCCAAGGGCGAGCTGCGGATCAACCTGCCGGCCGGCTACGACTACGCACCGGACGGGCAGGTGGTGAAAAGTCCGGACCAGGCGGTGCGGGAGGCGATCGCCGCGGTGTTCGACCGGTTCTTCGAGCTGGGCTCGATCCGGCAGGTGGCGCTGTCGCTGCTCGACGACGGGCTGCGGCTGCCCCGCCGCCGCGGCCAGGGGCGCAGCGAGTGGGTGCGGCCCACCTACACCGGCGTGCACGATCTGCTGGTCAACCCCAGCTATGCCGGCGTGTTCGCCTACGGCCGTCGCCAGTCCGCTCGCCGGCTCGGACCGGACGGTCGGGCGCGCACCTCGCTGGTGACGATGCCGCGCCAGCAGTGGCGGGTGCTCATCCACGACCACCACGAGCCGTATGTGACCTGGGTGCGGCACGAGCAGATCCTCGCCCAGGTCACCCGCAACCGGTGCCTGCCCGGGCAGGGCGGCGGCCCGGCCCGGGAAGGCCAAGCGCTGCTGCAGGGCCTGCTGCGCTGCGGCCGGTGCGGGCGGCGCATGCACAGCGCCTACTCCGGGCAGCGCGGCCGGGCCCGCCGCTACTACTGCGACCCACGCGAAGGCGAGATCACCGGCCGCGGCGAATGCCAAGGCCTGGGCGGGCGGGGGCTGGACGAGGCGGTGCTCGCCGAAGTGTTCCGCGTGCTCGAACCCGCCGCGGTGAACGCGACGGTCAAAGCGCTCGCCGAGGCCGAGGCGGCCGAGCGGTCACGGCTGGAAGTCTTCCGCACCGCCGCGGAGAAGGCCCGCTACGAAGCCGACCGGGCCCGACGCCAATACGACGCGTGCGAACCGGAGAACCGGCTGGTCGCCCGCAGCCTGGAAGCCGCCTGGGAGGCGGCGCTGCGCGCCGCCGAACAGGCCGACGCCGATCTGGCCGACCAGCAGGCCCGCCGCCCTACCCCGCTCTCGCCCGACGAGGCCGCGTTACTGGCCCGCGCCGGTGCCGACCTGCGCGCCGTCTTCGACGCGCCAAGCACCACCACCCGGGACCGCAAACTGCTGCTCCGCACCCTGATCACCGACGTCACCGTCACCGTCGACACCCACGCCGGACACGTCGACGCCAGCATCGGCTGGGAAGGCGGCGCGGTCAGCCGACTCGACCCGCTGCCGCTGCGCCGGCAAGGACACACCTACCGGGCCACCGACGAGGACACCGTCGCGCTCATCCGCCGTCTCGCCGAGCACTACGACGACACCGCCATCGCCGCCATCCTCGCCCGGCAACGCCGCCGCACCGCCACCGGGCTGCGCTTCACCCGCGAGCGGGTCTGCAACGCCCGCGCCGGCCACCACATCGCCTGCTTCAGCGAAACTGTCCCACCCGACTGCGAGAATGCGCCCATGCTCGGAGTCCGCCAGACCGCCGCCGAACTCGAGGTATCCGTCGAGACCGTCTACCGCTGGCTCACCGACGGGTTCATCACCGGCGTCAAACCCACCCCCGGCGCGCCCTGGCGCATCCGCATCGACGACGAACTCCGCGCCAAGATCACCGAGGACACCCCGGCAGGGTGGCTACCGCTCGACCAAGCCGCCCACGCCCTCGGCGTGGCCCGCCAGACCGTGTTGCATCGCGTCCAACGCGGCCAGCTCGACGCCGTCCACGTCCGCCAGGGCAAGCGAAACGGCCTACGAATCAACGTCACCAAAGATCAAACTGGACTGTTCGACTAGCCCGCCTGGAAGGAGACGCAGTGCCTACGGAGCACGTTGCTGTGGCCCCAGGTGCGGGTGCCCGACTCGTCCGGGCGGGAGGTGTCGTCCTCGACGACATCCTCGCCGAGGTCGGCCAGCTCGTCCGCGCCGTCGATCTCCCAGTAGGTGGAGGTGGTGTCGACGAACACGATGTCCAGGTCCAGGTTGAGCAGGTGCGCGACCGAGGCGAAGATCTCCGAGGCGATCTCCTCGAGCGCGTCGAGCAGGAAGTCCATGCCCCGGTAGGCCTGATCGTCGCCCAACGCCGGCAGCCCCGGGATGGCCACATCCTCGGCCACCCACCGGCAGCAGGCCAGCTTCGAGCCGGGTTCCAGGGCGCGCTGGGCGACCATCGCGAACACCACCCGCTCGGCCAGCTCGGCGTCCAGCCTGCGGCCGGTCGCAGCCGTGCGCAGCGCCGCCCCGATGCCCAGCCGCTCCCACAGTCGGTCCAGCGTCCACGCCCCGCCCAGCCGGCGCGAGTCGAGGACCTCCACGTCCGCGCCTGAGGCGGCCGCGACCGCGTCGGCCGGGTCCAGAAACCGGGAGATCGACGACACCAGCCTGCCCAGCGCGGCCCGGTCCACCGTCTCGGCCCGGCCGAAGTTGTGGATCACCTTCGCGGTCGACACCCCGGTGTCCGGATGCCGCTCGTTGTGCGCCAACTGCAGGTACCGCACCACCGACCCGTCCCGGTTCGTGCGCCGCGTCTCCCGCAGGTACATGCCCACCAGTCAAGCCGCAAGAGCTGCTGCTGTCGAGCGACACGCCCAAAATCGTGTGCCTACAGGCTTTCGCGTCCTGCGACACGACACCCCAGCAAACACGGGGCCTGCAACGCCGATCAAGCCCGAATCTGCCTACCAACTGCGGAAGTC
>CAWIUB010000040.1:0-54280 GCA_963839175.1 uncultured Actinomycetota bacterium | reverse complement strand
GGATCAGGTCTCGGCGCCGGCTGCCGCGAGGACGGCGGCGAGAGCGGCGTCGGTCTGCGCGCGGTCGGCGTCCTCGGGTCGCCATGTCGCCGCGACGTCCAATGCGACCACCTGCCGCGCCTGCGCGATGGTTCGGACGGCGGCTGCGACGGCCGGCAGCGCCGGTCCCCCAGGAGCGGGAAAGCGCAGGCCGGTCAACTCCGCCGGGTCGATCACGTCGAGGTCGACGTGGACGATGACCGGCCCGTCCGCAGGCGACGCGTCCAGGCCGGCGACGGATGCGTGTCCGACGGCGGAACTCGCCAGCGCCTCGACCTCGGCCGGGTCGAGATCACGGCCGTCGACGAGAAGCACGGACGGTTCGGGCAGCGGCGTGAGCCCGAGCCCGACGGGCAGCGTCGGATCGCCGCGGCCGACCGCCTTCGCGAGCGGGAGGCCGCCCAGGTAGCCCGACGTCGTGGTGTCCTCGGTGTGGAAGTCGCCGTGCGCGTCGAACCAGATCAGGGACGCCTCGACGCCCCGTTGCTGGATTCCCGCGATGACGGCGAGCGACGCCACGCAGTCGCCGCTCAGCACGACCGGGACACCGTCGCCGCCCGCGATCGCGTCGCGCAGCGGCCGATACAGATCGATCAGATCGGTCCACGGCGCACCGGTCGAGCCCGGCCGCGCGCGGACCTCGACGGTGCCGGCTGGCAGGGTTGCGTTCAGGCCGCCTGTCAGGTCATCGAACAGGTGCCAGGGCAGCAGCAACACGACGCGACTCTAAACCCGGACCAACGGGACCCGGTGTTCGTCGATCTGCTGTCGAGACCAGAATGAGGCCACGAGAATCGAAGCAGAACGTCATGCCCATTCGTACTGCTCGCACCGCCTGGACCGGCACGCACCAGCAGGGCTCGGGCCAGGTCGAACTCGTCAGCTCAGGTGTCGGCACGCACGAGGTCTCCTTCGCCGAAGCGGGCCGCTGACAACGCCGACGGCACCACCAGCCCGGAACAGCTCATCGCCGCCGCGCACTCGTCGTGCTATACGATGCGGCTGTCCGCGATGGTCGTCGCGAGTAGTGGGTACTCGTCCGCTGCACTGTCGTCCGCTGCACTTGCGCGACAGCCCGCGAGATGGCCCGAATCGTCGTTGATGCGCGGTGGCCCGATCCGAGCGGCGAGCCTGGCTTCCCCCGGATGACGTACAGGAGCCCGCCGGTTTACGACAAGGTTTTTGACTGGCGGTGAAGCTCCGGACGTGCCGCCGGGCGTGGCGATACGGAATGAAGGCGCTGTTGCGTTGGCCCGACGCGGCACGCCTCGAGCCGGTGGGGGCGCCCTGGCGGCGGACGTCAGAGGCAGCGCGAGAGTTCGGCGGGCGCGGTGCGGACGCGGTGATGCACCGGCAGCGGTGCGGTGAGTCTGTAGTGGCCGCGGCGCAGGTTCGGCACGAAGGCGTGATCTTCGGCGACGGTGCGAGCCGATCGCAGTTGCGTAGGGTGCGCGACAGACTTGTAGGTCGTCACGGTTGATCTTGAGGTGATCGCAGCGCCGCGCGGTTGCCGGTGTGCGACTGGGGTGATCTTGTTGGCGTCGATATCCGCGTGCCACGCCGCCTCGTCGCCAACCCGAGGACCGCGGGACATCCGGCGGGCCCGAGTGCGGCGTTCGCGATTCACAGGAGGTCTGAATCCCAGGCTGCGTCGGCTCCTCGGACCTCATCGCGGGCTGGGAAGGGACGGTCTGTCAGAAGTGGTCCCGGGTGCGGAAGCGGCGGATGTTGCGGACGTAGCCCAGTACGGTGCTGGCCACGATCGGCCCCACCCCGTCGATCTCAGTGATCGTGGTGTGGGCCGCGGCGACGGCCTGGGCGGTGCGGCGTTTGGCCTCCCGGCGTTGTGTGTCCAGCGCTGTAGGTCGGCGACCAGGTCTCGGGCGAGCTCGAGTTTCGCCTGCGCTATGGGGGAATCGGCCACGATGCGGTCGAGGTCCTCGATCGCCTGGCCCGCGGAGGGTTCTCTGCGGAAACCCGTCGGGCACCAGCTCGCACAGGACGCTGTGCAGTCGGCACAGCAGCTGGGTGCGCAGCCGGCCCAGGTCCCGGTAGCGGGGCGACCAGACCCGCAACACTATGGTGTGGTCCTCGGCGGTCAGCTGCGGCAGGTCCTGGGCGCGGAGCGCGGCGACGGCGACGGAGCGGGCGTCGTTGGGGTCGGTTTTGTTGATCTGCCGGTTACGACGTGGAGGCTGGCGACGGTGCGCACGGCGGAGGCTGCTGGGCCGGAGACCAGGCGAACTGCTGAGGGTAGGGTTGCGGTGACCCATCATGAAGGGATCGGGCCGTCATGTCGGAGAATCCCCACAAAGGACAGGACTTTCTTGAGGCCGCGAAGCGCCAGTTCACCGAGATCTCCGCGGAGTTTGAGAAGGCCCTGGAGGCTCTTAAAGACCCGGAGCGCCGCAAGCAGATGACTTCGTCCTATCTGGACTTGCTGCAAAAGGGCCTGTCCAAGGCGCAAGAAAGTGTCGCCAAGTATCAAGAGAAGATTGCGCCGCAGACGACGACCGAGCCGCCGGAAGATGCCTCGGCACCCGACCCGTCAGCGACCGCAGCGACGAAGGCCGCAACTGCGGAATCGCAGCCTGCGCAACCGCAGGCGCCGACAAGCTAGGCAGGCGGGTACCGGCCAGAAGCGCACGAACTTCATGCGCGACGAGATCGCGTTCGGCTACAACGCCTCCGACGAGATCAGCGCCTCGGCTGTGCTCGCCGATGGCTACCTGCAATGCAACACGAGGGCGACGCTGCTCATGGCGTCACGGCTCACCGGCTGGCACGAACAACCGGAACGACGACGAGGGCGACCGCGGCGAGCAGCAGCACCCCGCCGATGGCGAACAGGATGACCGCGAACCAAGCCAGGTCAGGGACGGTGGCGCCGGCGTCTGCGGTAACCGACATCCCGGCGGCGCCGTCCGGGTTCATCACCACGACCTCCCACTGACCGCTGACCGGACGCCAGCTCAGCGTCTGGGTGCCCTGGCCGGAAGCCTGCACCGTCCAGATCGCCGCGTCGCCCGGAGTGGTCTGCGGTCTCCCGGCCCTGCCCGGCTCGTAGCGGGTGTCGCCGTTCGCCCAGTTCGTCACGACCTCATGGCCGACACCGGCCAGATAGCGGTCGACCGCCGCCTGCGACCCGACGCCGATGAAGACGCCGGCCGTTGGATCGGTGGCAGTCGCCCGGATTCGTACCGTGCCGAAGATATCCGCCGGGGTTACCCAGTCGGTCCCGGTACCCAGGTCGATGCCTCCGCTGGTGATCGCGTATGACGGCGTGGCGAACCTGTGGGTGTCGCTGGTCAGGAAACCAGCCGAGTCACGTTGGCTATTCGTCGCCCACGTCGCAGCCCCGGCGCCGGCGAGCACGGCGAGCGCGATCAGTCCGAGCACCGACCCGATGACCAAGGACACCACCCGTCCGGCCGTCCACCCCCCCTTCACGGAATCACCCATCTAGTGGGTTTTATCCATTTCAGTGCCACTGGGCGTGCTGGGTCACTCGAGGCTCTCTGTTGCACGTCAGGGCCGGTCTTCGGGCGGTGGGCGAGGGCTGCCGGGCCGGGATCGCGGTCCCTTCACGTCGGGCGGTTTGATCGCCTTGGGGCGCGGGTCGGCCACCAGTTGTCGGTAGGTCAGCGGCGGCGTGGCGGTGGCGTATTGCATGAGGCGGTAGAACAGCAGCCCGCGGGCGCGGGAGTGGCGCCGGTTGAAGCGGAAGCAGAACTTCCAGGTAGGACTGCAGGTGGTCGGCCTCGACGCGTCCTTGATGGGTACCCAGCAGCCACCGCTTGCACAGCGCAGCGACGCGGTGCACGGCGGGCAGCAGCTCGTTGGCCTGCTGCCCGGAGCCGGAGACCGGGTGCGGCTCGTGGGCGAACCAGTCCCGGCACGCCGTGGGGTAGGCGGCCCAGCCCTCGGTCACGACCGTGGCACCGGGCTCGACGGTGGTGATCAGGAACTTGCGCAGGGTCTTCGCCTCGGCGTTGGGGATGATGCTCATCCTGGCGCGGCCGTAGCCGCGCGGCTCGCGCAGTTCCACCGCGATCACCACCAGCGTCTTGCCCAGCGCGCCGCGCCCGCGCACGCCCGGGCGTTCCCCGCCGAGGAACGTCTCGTCGACCTCGACCCGCCCGGTGAGGACCTCGCGGCGCGGCCGGACCATCGCGCTCCGGTAGCGGTGCAGCATCGTCCACGCCGTCTGGTAGGACCCCAGGTCCAGCAGCTTCTGCATCGTCAACGCCGACACCCCGCCCGGGTCGGCGGTCATGTACCAACGGCGCGGCCGGGTGTGATCGGGCGGGTCGACGCTGAGCATATGCCGCGCGAACGCCGGTCCGGGAAGCCCCTCTGCCACAAGATCGGCGTCCATGGCGAGCGCCGCATGCATGTCCTTCGACAGTCGCGGGTCGTTCAGAGCGGCGCGCGTCTCCTCGTAGCGGACCACCAGCCAGGCGCGGTGCCCGTCGACCAGCGTCACCTCGTGCACCGCGCCTAGCTCACGGACCTCGGCGAACACCGGGAACGGGTCGTCCCGGCTGTACGCCCCCCACGCCGCCAGCGCCTGTGACGCCGTCATTCGTCCCCCTGTTGAACGCTACGGGTCGCGAGCCTGTTGTCAGGCCGGCGGTGCGAAGAACTCGAGCGCAATCCCGTCCGGGTCGCGGAAGGAGACGCCCGAGCCGTAATGGGCGTCCTTGATTCCGCCGTGGGCAATGCCGAGCTCGTCCAGGCGCGCCGCCCGCTTCTGCAGCTCGCCACGGTCCCGGCAGGCGAAGGCGACATGATCCAGACCGGTGCGATGCTCGTCGAATCGGTCACCTGCGCCCTGAGCGTGGGTATGCAAACCGAACAGCTGCCCTCCGTCCAGCGCGAACACCGTGTGGCTGGCGGAACCTCCGTCCGGCGGCACCCATGTGGATCTCGATCACGCTAGACCGTCGCCTCTGATTGTTCGGCGTTGAGTCGTTAGTTCGGAGCGACTCCGCGATCTTCATCGTCCACGGAGGCGGGAGGTCGCCTCACGCCGCGACTGCCACTCGGCGGCACCGCCGAGTGTGGCCAGGTCGAGCTGGGCCGTGACGCCGTCGGTGTCGGTGATCAGTGTGACCGGCCCGAGTTGTTCGCGGGGGGCCGGCAGTGCTGCCTGCTGTTGCAGCGCGGTCGCGCTCAGCCGACGGCCGCCGCGTGCGGCCACGCGCTGCGCGAGCGCGCCGACTAGGGTGGTGGCGACGCCGCGGCGTTGCCAGGCGTCCACCACGAGCACCCCGATCTCCCATTCTTCCCGGTCCTGCTGGACGGCGCTGGCCAGGGCGACCACCCGCGGCCCGTCCAGGGCGAGCAGCGCGATGTGCGTCGGCAGCCCGGCCAGGGCCTCCGTCAGGTAGGGCTCGGGGAGGTCGTGGCGTGGCCCGTGCCAGCGCCGGCGGATCGAGTGAGCCGAGCAGTGGTCGTGCATCGCGATCACGGCGGCGCGGTCGCCGGGAGCGGGCGCGCGGACGGCGAGGTCGGTCGTCGCGGACACCTCGGTGAGCAGCGCGTGACGGCTCATGAGTTCATGGTCTTTGTGTGTGCCGGGAGCGGATCATTGAGCAGCCGCGCTGCGGCTGACTCCAGGGCGTCGTTCAGGGTGCGCGGGGCCGATGGATCAGGTCGGGCCGCCGCCAGTCGTAGGACCCAGCGGATCGGTGATCTGCGGGCAGCGGATGTGCGCGGCTGCCGTCGGTGCAGCTGTGCCTGCTTAGCTCGGCGAGCGGCCTCCGCCTCCGCCAGGAGGGTGTTGAGCCGCTCGGTCGCCAGTGCGGCGTGGATGTGGTGATTGATCATTAGCGATTGTTCCTTCGAAGTTGGTCAGTTCGCGATCGGTGTCGCTCGGTCCAGCCTGATGGAGAAGCGGCTGCCGGACATCGGTGGCCGGCACGGATTCGGAGATTCCGTATCGGGTTCCGTGCTCGGCACGGATGCCTCGCGCGTCGCCTTCGCGAAAGCTCTCGCTGCAGGGTCCAGGGGGACCCCGCATTCGAAAGGACGGAGCCAAGGCATGAGCACAATCGACACGAAGGCCGGTCGACGAGGCGAGACTCGAGGCGTTCGTCGGGCAGGCGGTCGTTGACATGGCGCGGCTACTCGGGGCTGCTGTTGCATCCTGGCGATTGGCTTGGCCTGTACAAGGCGATGGCGGGCGCCGGGCCGATCACCTCGTCAACGCTGGCGGCACGGACCGGCACGACGGAGCGGTACGTGCGGGAATGGCTGGGCAACCAGGCGGCCGGCGGCTACGTCGTCTACGACCCGGCGGATGGCACGTTCGAGCTGCCTGCCGAGCAGGCCGTGGTGGTCGCCGACGAGGATAGCCCGGTCTTCCTCGGCGGCGCCTTCGAGAGCATAAGCATGCTTGCGCTTCGGCGGTTGCGTTTCATCTGGGCCGCCGGCGGCGTGCGGTGACTGCAGCGCAGCGGCGTCCCCCGTGGGTCAGAACGCCGGTGGTGCTGCTCACACGGCGGGGTCGCTGCTGAACCGCGGGGGACGGGCAGCGCGTGTCAGTGGGGAACACCTTGGAGGCAGACCATGATCACCTATCTGCGACGCGCCACGCTGTGCGTGACACCTCCGCCCAACCCGGTTAGCGTGCGGCCGCGTCGCCGCGGCCTGGCGATGTTCGCGGTTGTCACCGGCACCGCGCTGGTCGGGGTGCCGCGGGCCGAGGTGTGCACGTCGATGATCTGTCCAGCAGGTACGCGTCGTCGATATCGCGGGCCGACGGTCGTCGGCGCAGCCATTCGTAGTAGCCGGAGCGGGAGATCGTGAGCACCCGGCAGGTCACCGCGACGTCGCAGCCGTGGGGGAAAGCGCGAGCAGGTCAGGGCACGTGGCCGCGGGAAGGGGGCCGAATGGCGAGGGTACCGATCGTGTATACGAGCACGCATCGGATCAAGTTCTCCGAGCTGGATCCGTATGATCACGTGAACACCGGCACATATGCGACGTACTACGTTGATCATCGGATGGAGGGCTTGCGGGAATACCTTGGTTGGGATCTGAGGACCCTGGGGACGTTGCGGTTCATGGTCTGGGTCCGGCGAATGGAGATTGACTTTCTACGACCGGTCCGGGGCGATCAGGAAATTATCATCACGTCGTTCGTTCGTGAGTTCCGTGGGCCGGATGCGCTGATCGAGTGCACGATGATCGATTCCGCGGGGGCGAAGGTCTCGCGGGGTGTCATGACCGTTGCGTACGTCGACAAGGGAACGACTCGCGCAGCGGACTGGCCGGCGGACATTATGGCGTTGTTCTTCGAAGCCGAAACGGCCTCAAGGCCCGCGCCCGGCTGAGTGGCTGTCCTGACCGACAACGGCTCTCGACCTCGGACTCGGCCAGCACCGCGACGATCCGATACGCCGCCGAACGACGGGTGGTGTTAGCGAACAAGGCTGCCGCGAAACAAACGCGCCAACCGTTGTGGCAGGCTTCAGGATTCCCTAGACCAATATCAGGACAGTCACGTC
This sequence comes from uncultured Actinomycetota bacterium, assembly GCA_963839175.1. Lineage (GTDB taxonomy): Bacteria > Actinomycetota > Actinomycetes > Mycobacteriales > Jatrophihabitantaceae > CAWIUB01. The sequence goes on along the minus strand of CAWIUB010000040.1, from coordinate 46,727 downwards.
GCGGCGGCTGCGATGGGTGGCGCACGCCGGTGCATCCGACACCGCGTCTAAACGGCGAGTCCGCATGTCCGCCACGCAACGGACGTCGCACGTGACGATCGATCTGCACGACGCGAGCTGCGATCAAGCCTCGAATCGAGCCGCGCAGATGACGCATATTTCGTCGCACGGTGGCCAGCGAGCCTGCCGTACCTGTGACCGGGCCGGCGGTGTCGGCGGCCCCCTTGTTGAAGGTGACGCGGGGTTTCAGGGCGTGCGGTTCTGGTCTGCTGGCATCAGGAGGTATGCGTGGGGCAGGTCATTGTGCGCGCCGTCGCCGGTAATTTGGCCACCTGCGTTGCCCGCCTGCGCATCGCCTGGTTGCCACCGGGATGCTTCAGATATCTGAGTGTTCAGATCGGTTACTTCGTGCTCGGTCCAGGTGGCGGCGCGGCAGCGTGTGGAGGAGCAGGAGACGCCTGCGATCTGACCCTGGTCGGTGATGTCAAGCGCTCCGCTGAACACGTCCCCCGGGAGTGTGCCGAGATCGACGATTCTGCCGCGGTACCACATGGTGGCATGGCTGGTGCTGTTGCCGGAAAGCGAGGAGTGGCCGACGATCTGCCCACGATTGTTGATAGCGGCCGGCGCGCTGTGGTCGCCGCCGAGGGTGCCCATGCAGTGAGAGCACCAGCGGGAATCGACGCGACGGCCAAGCGACGGTTCGTCTCCCCGCGACACCATTCTCTTTCGACAATGGGTTTGGCGCCGGGGGGGCCACCCCGCGCATCAAACTGAATCTCTTCATGGCCTGTGTCCCTCCTGCGTGGCAACGTCTTATCCACGGTGGGTGCGGGTGTCCGCAGACGCTGCTTGCTGGGCAACTGACATGCGGTCAGCGCGTGTCGCGTCGGATATCCGACCGTGGATCACCAACCGGGATCGGATCGGGGACATCCATCAATCAGGTGAGGGACAACCCTCATCGACAGTCACTCGACAATCCAGGGCAGCAGCACCGAAGGTGCCTGCACGGAAAATCACCGCGCGCGGGCTCCATGGGGAGCGGACTTCCACATCCACCAAGCTTCGGGTTCTCCCGGGGGCGGCACTGGGCTCGGTCATCGGCCACTGACGCTTTCGGAATCACCGGTGTCAGATCACACACACAGAGCGACAGATCTGCATCCCTTACCGCGGATGCCGAGAGGCAGCTGAGCCGCACCTATCAATGTGATACCCCGGTGATCTTCTTCAGATTTCGATCCCGGCGACACAGCGAGGATCACCCGGGAATCAGGCGCTATACGAGCCGTTTGCGGCGGGTGATCTTCGATCACCCGTATAACGGATAGGGTGCCGGCGCGCTGTCTGCGCAGATCCGTGCGTCGATGGCATGTTGACGCGAACGCTCCCGCTCGGGACGCCGAGACGTTAGGCAGGCCGAGTGCCGTGAGTTGACCTGTTCTCGGCGGCGGCCCGCTTTGGCCGGTGGATACTTCAAAGGTGATCCGTCGAGGTGGGCCCGCAGACCTTCCTGCCGTAAGGGATGTGTATCGCCATGCGTCGTTGTCCAATGCCGGTGACCGTGCCAACCTGCTCGCTCATCCGGAACACCTGATCCTTGGACCCGAAGGGCTGACCGAGGGGCGCACCCTGGTCGCAGAACAGGACGGTTCAGTGGTGGGCTTCGCAACTTGGGCAGATGGCGACGGCGTCACTGAGCTGGAAGACCTGTTCGTGGACCCGGACTGGACGAGGCGAGGAATTGCAACCGCGCTAGTGAAAGGCATTGCCGAGGTCATCCGAGCGCGTGGTGTCGAGCGACTGGAAGTGACCGCCAACCCTCATGCCATGGGTTTCTATACCGCCATCGGTTTCATCCGCTGCGGCCTCGCCAGCACGGAGTTCGGCCAAGCGCCACGTCTGGTACTGGCGATCCACTGACGGCTGCTACCCGGCTCCGACCCACCGGTCAGGGTCTACAACGCCGAACCCAGCACCCAGCGATGCCATAGCGCAATCAATCGAAGTCGCGCACATTGGCAGCACCCGCACTGACCGCGGCAGATCAGTGCGATCGGGAACGTCCGTCATCGCGGCGTATCTGTGCGTTCCTGGCTGCAAGGATGACCGCGTGACAGAGCGGGTTCTACGGCGACGCTGAGGGCGGGATCTTCGGCCGGGTACTCGACTTGCTCAAGAGTTCCGCGTCTCCGAGAACGAACGTCATCGCGGCACGAGGGGCATGACTGGCGAGTGAATACGCGGCACCAGGTGCCTTAACCTGTCGATTTGGGGCCGGGCCGTTCGTCGGTTGGTCGTGCCGTCCAAATCGCGGCGGGCGGTCAACAAGCACCTCTGCAGCTACCCACCCCACCCGGGTGCGAAGGAGACTCCCATGGCTCATCCAGTCGTACATGCTGAAATCCGCTCCCAGGACCCCGATGCCACCCGTCGGTTCTTCGCCGACCTGTTCGGCTGGAAGGTCGCCTCCGAAGGCGCCTTCCCTGGCTACACGTTTGTTGACACCGGCGTCGAGGGCGGCACCTTTGTCGCCATCAGCCCGCGCCAGAGCGCTGAGGACGAAGTCCTGTTCTTCGTCGCCGTCGAGGACGTCGAGGCAATGCTGGCACGAGCAGAACAGCTCGGTGGCAGCATCGTTCAGCCAGCCCAGCACGTTCCGGGCACGAGTTTCGGGGTGTTCGCAGACGCCCAGGGCCACAAGGTGGGTGTAGCTTCCAACGGATAGTTCTGACCGGAGCTTCGCATTTCCGGCTCAGCTGACAAACGCTCACTCGCACGCTGACCGGGACCAAGTTGTTCGGCGCGCTCACCCGGTCGCGGCCCGCCGTCTACGCCCCGGCGCCCGAGTCCTCGCGGGCACACCGTTCGACCCAGGGCCCTCGCGTCCTCAATTCGGCATGAGCGGATCGGTTTGCTTGCCAAACTCACCGGGGAAGCGACGCATACATACAGTCCGATCTGCGCGCAAGGAACGAACAATGCCCTTGTCGTCTCGGCGACCAGAACGACGGCTATCGCGCGGAGGTTAGCGCCGATGCGCTGGGCCCGAAGGCTGCGACCGCATACTTATGCGTCGCCGCTGCTGACCATGAACGCACACTCATGCTTGATATACGTGGGTGATCTTCCTGGACATTTCCGCGGGCCAGGGTGACCTGCCGGGAGTCGTTCGTGCCGAACGGCGCGGGACAGGTCATCGCCAGGGGTTAGCAGACCATCAAGCCGTCGGGCCTGCGGACGATGTCGAATGTATGCCGCTCGTTATCGACCGGAGCCGGTGCCTCATTGCTGGGACCGGAGACCACCCGGATCGTCCGCGGGTCGTGCCCGAGTCCGGGCGCGCCGCGAAGTGCGAGGTCGCGCATATAGGCGCCGAGCGTCTGGCCGGCAGCGTGAGCGCGATCCTGAACGACCGCCAGCTCGGCTTCCGACATGCGTACGCTCACGACCGCGGAGCGCTGGCGCTTCTCGGACTTGGCGGCAGGGCGGGGCTCGTCCCACTCGTCCGGGTCATCCAGCGCGTGGTCCAACTCGGACTCGATCGGGTTCAGCTCAGCCATTTCGACTCCTCCGCAGGCGTACAGGTCCGGGCGGTGATGGGTCGCACCGATGATCGCACCTCGTTATAGATCACGGCAGCCACAATCGCACGACCTCCATCCGTCCTGCCGATCATCAGCCAGGCTGCTGTGCGGTTCCTCTTGTTGGCCGCCCATAGCGGGTCGTTGCGGAACACCTGCATAAGCTCGAGCGGGCTGACGCTCTTCAGCGCCAGGTGTGCCTCATTGGCGTCGTCGAACTCCACGAACTCCGCTTCCGACGGGTGCGCCATCACAACCCCTCACGGTATAACCGTATCCCATTGACGGTCATACCGTCTAGGAGTACGGTATGACACATCGACAAAGAGGAGCGTTCCATGAAGGTCACCGCCGTGTTGGCGAACCACGCCGAGGCGCAGAACAACCTGCTCTACGTCGCCGGCGCCGGAATCGACCGGTCCGTGATCCCCGCCGGTCTTCCAGCACCGTGGAACGTCTCGCTTGCCGTCGCGATCCTCGTCATGGTCCCGTGGACCCAGACCAACCAACAGCACACCCTCGACATTGCACTGATCGACGCCGACGGGCACGCCGTGCAGACACCAACAGGACCGGACACCTTCGCCCCGTTCACCGCGCAAATGGCATTCAACGTCGGCAGGCCACCGCTACTGGAAGTTGGCGAGGACCAGACCGTGGCGCTCGCAGTCAACGTGCCCATGCTGCCGCTGTCGGTGCTCGGCCAATACCGGTTCGTCGTCTCGATCGACGGAACGCCCATGGAGGAGCTGCCGTTTCGGCTGGTCAACCCGCCAGGGATGACAATCGGGAGCGGACCAACCGCACTGCCTCAGGCGTGATGTTCAGCGCCAGCCGCGCAACGTACTCCACCCCGGCCCCGGATACCAGACAGTGGTCACCCGAGCGCCATGCATCAGCCGCCGAGCGTGCTGACGATCCTGACCGGCGCACGACCTGGCGACGTGGAGTCATTCGCCGACAAGCTGATACTCCAGGTTTGAGCCAGGTCGGCGCGCCTTGAGCGGGACGAGCCCCAACCTTGGGGCTGGAGCACCACCCGACGACGGGGAGTGCCGGTGGCGGTGACACCAGGAATCCCCTGCAAGATAAGGGGATTCTGCTGGAGCGGGTACGGGAATCGAACCCGCATCGGCAGCTTGGGAGGCTGAAAGGCCGCTACTTTAGGACCCCAGCGATCACAGCGTAAGAGCATAGAATTGCCGAGTATTGCTGAGGATTACAGTGACCGCTATCAACCTTCGTCACCCCTTGCTGACCGGTGTTACGGGCACGCGAGGGCACGCCGTGGCACGGAACTGAAGGGATGTGGTGTGGCCAAGCTAAGGCCCACTGCCGCGACAACAACTGGCGGCACGGCGCTCGTGTAGGTGTTGGGTAGTCGCAGTCGCACCTGGGCGTCCGCTCGCGTCAACCTGTGCCGTCACGGAGCGCGACGATTCCGGAGACTCCGCTCGCGCGGAAACCGTCGATACGCGCGACCGCCGGAGGGCTAGCCTGTCGCGCTCGACCCGACCATATGAGTCTTTCTGGCGCTGTCCTGCAGATGCGCAGTTGGCCACCACTCTCACCGGGCATTTCATCGGGCGGGTCTTACGGGTCGTCGGGGAGACCATCCGGAGAACACACACAGATGGCGTTCCAGGTCGATGACCTGGAAGAAGCGATGCGCGAGCTGCGCGCCCGAGGATCTCGCTTGCACGCCGACCGATCAACGCAACAGCCCCGCGACACACTCGGACGGGCTCGGGATTCGAAGCGATGCGGAAGACCTCCGCTCGACGAGGTGATTGCGACGCCGGTGTCGGCCGGACCGACGGGGGCCGGGCAGGCAACGACGCGGCAACGGCGACACGTCCCGCCCCAGTCCCCAGTCGGGGCGGAGCGTGTTCCTGTCCGAGCGGCTGACCGGCAAATACTCGCAACGGCGATAGCGAGCGAAGCGAGGAAGCTAGTGGACGAGGCAGCCCGAGCTGCTTGTGCCGCCGGCGGGGAAGGCGTGGGCCAGCGCGTCGGCGATCAGTCGGGCGCGCTGCGCGTAGCCGGCGGAGGTGTAGTGGATGGCGTCGTCGCTGAACCAATCGTCGTGGACGGCTGCGGCCCAGTCGTAGATCCGCATCGTTGGGTAGCGTGCGCAGGCCTGGGCGAGCGTGGTGTTCCAGGCCTGCATGTTGGCTTCCGCGTACGGGCCGCTGACCCGCAGGGTCTTCACGTTGATCCACAGCAGCGGCTGGCTGCCGATCACCGACATCATCTTGGCGACCCGGCCGGCCCGGTCGAGGGCTGAGCCGACATAGACGTCGGCGGTGTCGTTGGTGCCCAGCGCGAGCACCCAGCAGCCATGGTAGCCGGAGTGGATCAGCTGGCTGGCGACGTCACCGGCGTTGGCGTCACCGGCGTTGATCGTCTCGAGGATCGAGGTGCCGCCGGAGATCTCGATGTGTTGGCTGGTCGCGCCCACCCGGGCGTACTGGGCGTCGATACGCTGCGCCGGGTCGGGCAGGTAGTCCGCACCGATCAGCCCGTCCGAGGTGGAGTCGCCGATGTGCGTCACGGCCCGGCACGACGTGCCGGTGGCCGGCGCTGCGACTGACCGCGATGGGGCAGCCGGGCTGGGCGCCGCGCCGGGCGTCCGCGACCTGGGCTGGCTGATCCGGCTGCTGGTCGGATGCGGCGATGACCGCGTGCTGGCCGGGGGATGGCCGCTCGCTGGGGGGTGGCTGCTCGCCGCGGCGTGCGCGAGTGGGGTGCTGGACGGCGTCGGAGTCGCGCTGGTCAGCCCGACGCAGGCGGTGGCAAGGACCGCGAGGCCTGCGGTCGGTGCGGCCCATCCCCAGCCGCGCGGAATGTGCGGTCCAGCGGCGCGCTGCCGGCGCCACAGCCGGGTGAGGGCCCCGTGCCGGACCGGTTCTTCGACGTACCGCCAGGACAACGCAGCCAGCCCGACACTGGCTGTCACCTGCCCGGCCGCGCGCAGCGGATTGGTACCGGTGTCGGCGGCCGGGCTGGTCAGCACGATTACTGGAAGGTGCCACAGGTAGATGCCGTAGGACCGCACGCCCAGCCAGCGGATCGGCCGGCAGCCGAGGGCTGCGCCCAGCCGACTGGCTGGGTGGGCGACGACGGCCACCACTACAGCGGTGGCTACCGCGAGCAGCGCCATCCCGCCTCGGTAGAGAGACGGTGAATATTCGGTGGTATGCCCGATCAGCAGCACGACGACGAGCAGCCCGGCGGCGCCCACGCCGTCGAGCAGGCAGCGGGCCGAGGGTTGGACACGGGCGGTGAGGTGTCGGCTGGGCCACACCATCGCCAACGCCGCCCCGGCCAGCAGCCCGAACGCCCGGGTGTCGGTGCCGTCATAGACCCGGGTGGTGTCGAACCCCGGCCGGTATAGCCAGGCCATCCCCACCGCCGACGCCAGCGCCAGCAGCACGGTCACCCGAGCCAGGCGAGGATACAGTCCGGCCCGCCGGTCGCGGGTCGGAAACAGCATCAGGCCGAGCAGCAGCAACCAAGGCCAGACCAGATAGAACTGCTCCTCCACCGCCAGCGACCACAGATGCCCAAGCGGGGACGGCGGCCCGAACCGGTCGAAGTAGGAGACCCGCTGGGCGATCAGCCACCAGTTGCTGACGAATCCCAGCGACGCGACCGCCGCCCCGCGCAGCGCCGCCAGCTGCGACCGGTGCGCCAGCGTCACCCACGCCACCACCACCGTCAGCATCACCACCAAGGCGGGCAACAGCCGCCGCGCCCGGTGCAGCCAGAACTCGGCCAGCCGCAGCCGGCCGCCGTCCTCCCATTGGGCCAGCAGCAGGTCGGTGATCAGGTACCCGCTCAGCGTGAAGAAGATCCCCACCCCCAGTAGACCGCCCCCCGCCCACGGCAGGTCGAGGTGAAAGGCGATCACCGCCAGCACCGCCACCGCGCGCAGCCCATCCAGCCCCGGCATGTACCGCTGGCCACCGCCGCCGACCGGCCTAGGCATAGCACCCCCAGCCCCTCACTGGGCACTCCGCGGTGCGAAGCGGCGCGCCCCTCACGGCGACCGCACCACCGACCGGTCGGCCAAGTGGGCACCCGGGCCGGGCCAGTCGTCGAAGGAAAACGGGCACCGCAACCGAGGCAAGCCAACGACCTCGCCACCGCACGGCCACCGCCGACGTGACTGACCGCGGGCTCGCCAGCGTCGCCATGATTCCGTCCACTCCGTCACGCCACCAGCGAGGCGGGCCTCGCCCGCGTCGCGGACAGAATAGATGCCGCCGGCACCAACACAGCCCCGACACCCGCCAGCCGTGGACGAGTCAGTGGATAACCACGGTCATGCTTATCCGGTTAGTTCAGGTCGAAGCTAGGCCCGCTGCGGCGCCTGTGATCTCTCGGTAGGTGCTCGGCGACTGGGCGCCGCCCAAGCCGAGCAAGGTCTGGAACGCGGCCATTGGTGTGCGTCGGCGGTTGAAGCGGAAGACGTACTCGTCGAGGTAGACCTGCAGGTGCTCGCCGGACACGCCGCGGTGGGTGCCTTGCAGCCAGCTCTTGAGGTTGGAGATCACCCGGTGCACGCGGGGCAGGATCTCGTCGGGGTCGTCGCCTCGTCTGCGTGCGGCGCGTTGGCTGCGCGGCTGGTGGTCGTAGCCAAACTTGGACAGCGGCAGATAGCCCTTCCAGGCATCGGTGTGGACCGTCGTTCCCGCGGCGACGTTGTCTTGGACGAAGCGGGTGAGGGTGGCAGCGCCGGCGTCGTCGATGACGGACATGCGCACGCGTCCGGAACCGGGGCCGCGGACCTCGACACCCACCGCCACAAGGGCCTTCTCGCCGCGGGCGCGTCCGCCACGCAGGCCCGCCTCGTGCCCGCCGACGAAGCACTCATCGACCTCCACCTCGTTAGTCAGCGGCACGCGTTCGGGGTTGACCATCGCCCGGCGCAGCTTGTGCAAGATCAGCCAGGCCGTGTCGTAGCGAGTCAGGCCGAGCTGGCGCTGCAGTTGCAGCGCGGACACACCCGGCGTCGGCGTGCTCATCAGGTAGGCCGCCCAGAACCACAGATGTAGCGGCGTGTGCGTCTTGTGCAACACGGTGCCCGCAGTCACCGATGTCTGCCGATGGCAGGCCGCGCACTCCCACACCACCCGCCGGCGCGCCACCGGCCAGGCATGCCCGCTCCCGCAGCGCGGGCAGCAGAACCCGTCCGGCCAGCGACACGCGAACAGATACTCCGTGCAGGCCCGCTCGTCCGGGAAACGCTGCTGGAACTCAACGATCGTCCGCGGGAAGTCCGGGCGCGGCATTCATCCACACTACCTGAACTAACCGGATAAGCATGACCACGGTTATCGCCGTCAGCGGTGACGGCGGCGAGCGGTGTCGTGCACCGGCGCTCGGCTTGACGGCGCGTCGGCGTTGGATTGCGGTCGCTGGCGGCGGGCTGATCGGCAACCCCGTCCAGCGCGGTGGTCAGGCGGTCGGCCGGAGGTCGGTGGGAGGACCCGTTACGAGTCGCCGCCACGTGAAGGCCAGTGGGAGTGTTGGGCACGCTTGTTCGGAACGCCAGGGCGGTGCTCGCCTCGGTAGCGTTCGGCCATGGATACCGAGGTGCTGGTTGTCGGTGGTGCGCCGGTCGGGTTGACCGCGGCCTTCGAGTTGCGCCGCCGCGATGTCGATGTGATTGTGCTGGACCGCTTGACGAGTCCGGCGCCCTTCGCGAAGGCGGTCGGTATTCAGCCGCGCACCTTGGAGCGGTGGGATTCGGCCGGGCTCGCGCGGCGTGCTCTCGATGCTGCGGTAACACCGCGGGCCAGATTGCGTACGCCAACGGCGCGCAGGTGTCCCGAATCGATCCGATCCCTTCGTACACATGTGTACGACCCGCAACCGCTGTTACGTAAAGGATCCTCGATCACGGCTTCAGATAACCGTCGATATGGACGGCAATTCGTTCGCGGTGGCGGGAAGGGATCACGCGCATACGCAGAAATCTGTCGTCGCCTGATTCGGAGCAGTCTCCGTCTCTGCAGCGGACAGCGTGCATTCACACGCGGTTCCTCGATCTGCTCGCACGGATCGCTGCGCCGATCACCACTCGGGCCGCGAGATCAATCTGTCGGTGTCTGGGTCTGCTGCGAACTACCGGACATGGCGCGGTGAGGTCGATGCACGGGCGAATGCGAACGCACCAACATCACGGACCGACCCACGGGGCGCCCCGCATAAAGCCGTCCCGGTTGCGCCGCTTTCCACAACGGCGGCAAGTCTCCCGGTTCGGTGGGGCCGTCCGCGCGGGCGATCCGGGCGGGCCCGAATGTAGTCGTGCCGGCGAAGAAGCACCGCCAGCGCCTTCTCATACGATCGAAGCTACGCCTGCCACGGTGCCACCGCGACGAGCGAGCCCGTGTACGGATGTCTGCCGCTGACAGCGCACGCTTGCCGAGGCGTGAGCCGTCTCGATCTGCGCGGCGGCGGTCCCGTACCGCCGGCAGACAGACGAATCGCTAATGGGTAGTCCGCTGGTCGGTCTCCGTGCGAGTCCGGCGTCGTAGCGGAGGCGACGCGATGGTTCAACGGCGAGAAGGCACGAGGCACCTTGCGAGCCGGATGAGCACGAGCTCGCAAGGTGCCGGCAGGTTCGTTCGGTGACTGGATAGAAAGGAAACCGATCACCAGACCGAGGGCGTTCAGGTCGGCTGGCGAAGGTCGCCCTGAACGTCGGGATCAGGCAAGGTCGAACCGATCGAGGTTCATGACCTTGTCCCACGCGGCCACGAAGTCACGCATGAACTTCTCCTTCGCGTCGTCGCACGCGTAGACCTCCGAGATGGCCCGGAGTTGGGAGTTCGAACCGAAGACGAGGTCGACGGCGGTGGCGGTCCACTTGACCTCGCCGGTGGCGCGATCCCGACCGTCGAACACGTCCTCAGCCGAGGCGGATGCCTTCCACTGCGTGGCCATGTCGAGCAGGTTCACGAAGAAGTCGTTGGTCAACGTCTCGGGCCGGTCGGTGAAGACGCCGCGTGGTGATTGCCCGAAGTTGGCGTTCAGGGCCCGCATGCCGCCGACCAGAACGGTCATCTCGGGAGCGGTCAGCGTCAACAGGTTGGCCCGATCCAGCAGCAGGGTCTCCGCCGGTAACTTCTCTCCGGCTCGCAGGTAGTTGCGGAACCCATCCGCGGCCGGTTCGAGCACGGCGAACGACTCCACGTCGGTCTGCTCCTGCGAGGCGTCCGTGCGCCCCGGCACGAACGGGACCGTGATGCCGTGCCCGGCGTTCTTCGCCGCTTGCTCGACGGCCGCGCACCCGCCCAGGACGATCAGGTCGGCCAGCGAGACCTTCGTCCCGCCGGACTGTGAGAGGTTGAAGTGCTGCTGGATCTGCTCGAGGGTCTGCAGCACCGTGGCCAGTTCGGCCGGGTTGTTGACCTCCCAGTCCCGTTGCGGCGCAAGGCGAATCCGCGCCCCGTTGGCCCCGCCACGCTTGTCGGTGCCGCGGAAGCTTGCCGCCGACGCCCACGAGGTGGAGACCAGCTGGGAGATGGACAGTCCCGAGGCGAGGATCTTGCCCTTGAGGGTGGCGACGTCCTCGTCCGCGATCAGTTCGTGATCGACCTCCGGGACCGGATCCTGCCACAGCTGCGGCTCGGGAACCCACGGGCCGAGGTAGCGCGAGGCGGGTCCCATGTCGCGGTGCAGCAGCTTGAACCACGCTTTGGCGAACGCATCTGCGAGCTGGTCCGGATTCTGGTGGAAGCGCTTCGCGATCGGCCCGTAGATCGGATCCACCTTCAGCGCGATGTCCGTCGTCAGCATCATCGGGGCATGCCGCTTCGACGCGTCATGCGCATCGGGCACCGTGCCCTGGGCCTCGGGATTCTTGGGAGTCCACTGCTTCGCCCCGGCGGGGCTCGTCGTCAGCTCCCAGTCGTAGTTGAACAGGTTGTCCAGGAAGCCGTTATCCCACTTCGTCGGCTCGTTGGTCCATGCGCCCTCCAGCCCGCTGGTGAGCGTGTATGGGCCATTGCCGCTGCCGAAGGTGTTCTTCCAGCCGAGGCCTTGCTGCTCGATTGGGGCAGCCTCAGGCTCCGGACCGAGGTATTGGGGATCCACAGCGCCATGGGTCTTGCCAACCGTGTGGCCGCCGATGATGAGTGCAAGGGTCTCCTCGTCGTTCATCGCCATGCGGCGGAAGGTCTCTCGAATGTCGCGGGCGGCCGCCAGCGGATCCGCGTTGCCGTTGGGCCCCTCCGGGTTCACGTAGATCAGGCCCATCTGCACGGCGCCGAACGGACCAGTGAGTTCCCTGTCGCCGCTGTAGCGCTCATCTCCGAGCCAGGTGTCCTCGGGCCCCCAGAAGATCTCCTCGGGCTCCCAGATGTCCTCTCGCCCGAAGCCGAAGCCGAACGTCTTGAACCCCATCGATTCATAGGCACAGTTGCCGGCGAAGATCAGGAGATCGGCCCAGGAGATCTTGCGGCCGTACTTCTGCTTGACCGGCCAGAGCAACCGGCGCGCCTTGTCGAGGCTCACGTTGTCGGGCCAACTGTTGAGGGGGGCAAAGCGTTGAGCGCCGGCGCCGCCACCGCCCCGGCCATCGGCGATTCGGTACGTGCCTGCGGCATGCCAACTCATCCGGATGAACAGCGGCCCGTAGTGGCCGTAGTCGGCCGGCCACCAGTCCTGCGACGTCGTCATCACCTCGACGACGTCCTGCTTCAGCGCGTCGAGGTCGAGGGTCTCGAACTGTTCCGCGTAGTTGAAGTCCCCGCCCATCGGATTGGACAGGGGCGAATGCTGGTGCAGAACCTGCAGGTTCAGTTGATTCGGCCACCAGTCCTGGTTCGTCCTGGGCCGAGTCGGCGCGGGGGTCGGGGAGGGGATTACTGGGTTTTCGCTTTCGCTGCCGCGGTCAGACACGTCGGTCCATCTCCTGTCTCGCTGTTTCGTTCTGATGGCTGGTTGCTCTTGACCATCTGGATCCAAGGCTATGTCGCTCTGCCGTCGAGCGCTGCGTGTCTGCGATTAGCCGCCGGACGCGGCAGAAGTTGCTGCGACACACTCGGAACATCGGCCCCAGTAGATAACCTCGGCTTCGCCGATCTCGTAGCCCGAGTTGTCGGCGGCCGTCAGGCAGGGGGTGTAGCCGACTGCGCAGTCGACATCGGCGATGGCACCGCACGACCGACACACGACGTGGTGATGGTTGTCCCCGACCCGCGCCTCGTAGCGGGCGACGGAGCCCATCGGCTGGAAACGCCGGACCAGACCCGCGTCGGTCAGCGCGCGCAGCACGTCGTAGACGGCCTGGTGGGACACCTCACCGAGATCCTCACGCACGACACCGATGATCGAGTCCGTGTCGGCGTGTGGATGGTCATGCACCGCGGACAGGACCGCCACCCGCGGGCGCGTCACACGCAGAGCAGCCCCGCGCAGCATGCGCACGAAATCCGAAGCCGTCGGCACGGTGCGAAGTCTGGCCCACTTCCTGGAATCAATCAAGAACCAGGCGTCACCGGCGGCGTCTCCGGCCTGGGATACGAGACCGCGTGGGCGCTGGCCACGCCCACGCCCGGGTGGTCGTGGCAGCCGCGACCAGGCAGGGCCAAGGCCGCGGTCAAGGCGCTGCGCGCGGACACCGGCAACCAGAGTCGTCCACCGGCACTTGGACCTCGCATCGCTGCAGTCCGTGACCACCAGGCGAGCAGGTCGATGGTGGTCATCGCGCAGAACAGCCCGGAGGCGTTGGTCGCGAACTCCCGAGGATGCGATTCTTGACGCGCGCGTGCGTTCGGCGCTGGGCGTCGAGGAACGCGTGTTGGCCCGGCGCGGCTGTCGGTGGCGCTGCGGGGTGGCGGCGTTCGCGGCGGACGATAACTCGGCTTGCCGGGGTGTCGGCCAGGGTGCCGGCGGCAGCAGGCCAGTCAGTTCGGCGACGGCGGCACCGTCACGCGATTCCCGCTGGCTTTGACCGCATCTGTCCACGCACCGGCCGGCAGCAAGGGGATCGCAGTGTGTTTGTGGGTGGTGACTCCCCAGCGATCGAGGATTTGCGTGAGCCGCTTCTGAAGGCCGTGCCGACGGAGCAAGCTGCGCGGCCGGCTCGGCCGCGCGTAGTCGGGTGCACGATGAAGCGATGAGCACGGACGAGATGCGCGAGGGCGTTGGGCTCACGAACCTCGATCAAGAGTTGTTCGACGGCGCTGGGGCGAGCAAACGAGATCTCGTTGACTATCTCGATGCGGTCGGTGAGCGAATCATCCTCCAGCTGCGGGACCGGCCGTTGTCGGTGATGCGCGTCCTGCTCGGCCAGGCGCCGTTCATGCAGAAGAACGTTCCGAAGTACACCCCGGACTGGGTGACGACCGTGCAGCTGTGGGCGGAGACCTCGAAGCGTCAGATCTCCTATGCGCTGTGCAACGACCGCAGAACGCTGCTCTGGTTCGCCAACCAACGCGCCGTCGAGTACCACCCGACGCTGTTCCGAGTCGATCAGCGGGACCGCCCAACGCACCTGGTACTCGATATTGATCCGCCGGATGCGAATGCGTTCCAGCTCGCTGCCGGAGCTGCCCGGCTGGTGCATCAGGCGCTCGCAGATGCAGGCTTGGCGAGCGTGATCAAGACCAGCGGAGCCAAGGGTCTGCACATCTTCGTGCCGGTTACTTCCGCGACGACCGACGAAGTGGCCGCCGCGACTCGGGCCCTCGCCGCTCGCGCCGCGCGCCTCGATCCCACGCTCGCCACTACTGCGTTCGTTCGCGAGGAACGCGAGGGAAAAGTGTTCCTCGATTCGACGCGCTCCGGCGGCGCCACGGTGGTGGCGGCATACAGCCCGCGGCTGCGCGCAGGAGTGCCAGTCTCCTATCCGCTGGCCTGGGACGAACTCGACGAGGCCGGACCAGGCGACTTCACGCTGCACACGGCCGGGATCCTGTTGTCCGGCAGGGACCGCTGGTCCGACCTGATGCCGGAGCCTCAGCAGCTGAACGCGGAACTGGTTGCCGAGGGCCGACTGATCCCAGTGGCGCGGGTCCAGGCGATGCATGAAGGCAAACGGCGGGCACGCGCTCGTCGGCAGACCGACGAGACCGGCAATGACGTCCGCTAGTCCCCGGCTAGTCCCAATGCCGGGGAGTTAAGACCGAAACCCAAGAGTCAAGTACTGGTTGAGGGTGTGTCGTAGCGTGATGGGAACGGAGGCCCTGTAGGACGGTAATCGCCAAGATCAACCGTCGGTGAGGACCTCCGTTGCGCCCCCAGTCTGCCATCCGTTCTGCTGTTACGACGATCGCCCGCACGGTCACGGTCGCGGCGGGGGTGTTCGCGCCGGGCCATGTGGGGGAGCTGACCCGTATCGTGCCCTTCGAACTGGCTGACGCGGTGCTCGCCGACACCCGCACGACCGAGCGTCGGCTGCGGATGCTGCCCTCGCGGGTGGGGCTGTATTTCGTGCTCGCCCTGGCTCTGTTCCCGGGCCTGGGCTACCTGGGTGTGTGGGCCAAGCTCACCGCTGGGTTGGACGGGCAGGCCGAGTCCCCGTCGGGCAAGGCGTTGCGGGAGCTGCGCCGCCGGCTGGGTCCGGCCCCGCTGCGGGCACTGTTCGAGGTGTTGGCCGGTCCGTTGGGCCGCCCGCGCACCCCCGGGGTGATGTTCGGCCGGTACCGCACGGTCGCCTTCGACGGGTGCCGGTCGATCAAGGTTCCCGACAGCGCCGGGAACCGGAGCTGGCTGGGGAAGCTGAACGCCTCCCTCGGGCAGACCGGCTATCCGGTGATCCAGTTGATGACGCTGGTGGAGACCGGCACCCGCGCGCTGCTCGGCGCGGTGTTCGGCACGCCTGCCGACGGTGAATTGGCCTGGGCCGGCAAGCTGCTGCACCACCTGGACCACACGATGCTGGTGTTGGCCGACCGCGGCTTCGACGCCGGCGCGTTCCTGGCCGAGGTCGCCGCCACCGAGGCGCAGTTCCTGGTGCGGTTGCGGGCCACCCGTCGCCCGCCCATTCTCCAGCACCTGCCCGACGGGTCGTTGCTGTCGCTGATCGGCGGCGTGCGGGTACGGATCATCACCGCCGAGGTGAGCGTCACCTGCCACGACGGCACCCGCTACGGCGACAGCTACCGGCTGGCCACCACCTTGACCGATCACCGCGGCTGGCCCGCCGAGGCGCTGATCGGGCTCTACCACGAGCGGTGGGAACACGAGATCGCCTACCTCGCCCTGCGGCACACCCTGCTGCACGGCCGGGTGCTGCGCTCGGCCGACCCCGCCGGCGTCCAGCAGGAGATGTGGGCGCTGCTCACCGTCTACCAGGCGCTGCGCGTCGCCGTCACCGACGCCGTGGCCACCGTGCCCGGCACCGACCCCGACCGGGCCAGCTACCAGCTCGCCGCCCAGACCGCCCAGACCCTGGTCACCGGCGCCCGCAACATCCTCACCGACGCGACCGACCTAGCCGGCCACATCGGCCGCGCCGTGCTGGCCAACCTGCACCCACCGCGCCGGCCCCGCGTCTGCGCCCGCCGAGTCAAATCCCCACTCTCCCGCTGGAACAAGCACCCGCCCGGCAAGCCCACCACCAGCCTGCGAATCACCAAGATCACCACCGCGACCGGCCACGACCACCAGCCGCCGGCAACACGCCGCCGACGATCCTTGACACAGGCGCCCAGCCCTTAACTCCCTGGCATTGCGGCTAGTCCCGCTTCGTGAAGCCGCCGACGCGTGGATCGTGAGTGGACCATCATGCGACCGTCCGGGCTGTTCGCCCCCGCCGTAACCAGCTATCAATTGCACGAGAACCAGGCGCCGGGTTCGTGCGCAAAGCCGTCGCGGTCACATCCGAGGGCCGGTCCGGCGCCAGCCGGCGGTCGATGGTCGCCGGCGACATCGCGACCAACCCGGCCGCCACCTCGTCGGTGATCACCAGCTCCCCGGAACCGGCGCAGCCGGGGTACCAGCTCAGCCATCATGGGGCCAGCCGCTTGCCGGTCGGCGGCAGACCCGATATACCGAACGACCGGCTGACGTCAGCTCGGTGTCGTGGGCCAACTGATCTCGGAGGTGAGCCGTGACCTGTCCACCCTGATGCGCCAGGAAGTGGAATTGGCCAAGGCCGAGGTCAGGCAGGAGGTTGTGAAAACGGGCAAGGCTGCCGGGCTGCTCGGTGGCGCCGGCTTCGCCGGCTACATGGTGCTGCTGTTCTTGTCGATCGCCGCGTGGTGGGGCTTGGCGAACGTGATGGATCAGGGCTGGGCGGCACTCATCGTGGCGGGGATCTGGGCGGTGACCGGCGCCGCGAGCTCGCAGTCGACAACCGGCTACGTCACCGCGTCGCCGACTTCGCCCACCACGCCACCGTCGGCATCGACAAGCTCAACTACCAGCAGCATCAACAACTCCTCCGGCTCGTCGTCGAAGAAGTCCACGTAACCGGCTGGCAAGTCGCGATCCAACCACGCATCCCCCTCGACGACTCCAACCCGACCGGCCGCTCACCGTGTCCACCCCACACGCCGCGCCCAGGCCGGCGTCGCGCACCCCACCCGCCGTCACCCGGCGCCGACACGCGCTCGGTGTCAAACAAAGACGGTTTGTGTTCCCTTCGTGGGCTGACTGGCGGCCTGGTATCGGGACCGTTGCACCTGGGCTGGGCGCAGACGGCGGACGGCACGCTGCGTCGGCCGATGATCGAACCGATCGCCACCGGTGCCGCCGAGTTCGGGATCTTCTACGGCACCGTTCGGATCGCGCGACGCATCCCGATCCTGAACGAGGCGATCGCCTCCGTCCTGCGGTATTCACACCAGGGCTCCGACCCGCTGGTGCTAGCGACCACGCTGGCCAACGGCTTGAGTGAGGGAGTCTTCTTCCGTGGAGGCCGGCCTGTTCTCCGCCGTGCATAGGCAATTGACAGCCTGCACGCTGCTGTAGCCCTGGCAAAAAAGGGGGTGATCGATTCTCGGCCGATTAGCGTATCCATTCGCAGTCAGTCCGCAACTTTGACTCACGTACGGCGTCAATCACGCAGCGTGGCCACGCCGCGAGGTGCTGTCGCGATAAGCCGGATCCGGCAATTCATGCCGGCCCGCGAGGTCGCACACCCGGTGGGTCGGTATGCGAACTGGACGAAGAGCGCACCTCGCGCAGCGTGGCTCGGGCAGCGAGCGTTTAGGGGATGCCGTGGGCGCGGATGTCCTCGAGCCGGTTCAGCAGGTTGTCCAGGGACTCTTCGAATTCGCTCGCGGTTTCGTTCGCGGCGAGTTTGGTGCGCAGCTGTTGCAGGGTCGGGTAGTCGTCCAGCGGTGGTGACGCGGGTTCGGTGCCGGCCGCGTCCGGCACCGGGCCGACGTCTGCGCCGAGCGCGGCCACCTCGAGGAGCAGGTGGCCGAGCAGGAAGCTCGTGAAGGCGCGGTAGGTGTAGACGGCGGTGTCGTCGTCGAAGTCGTGGACGCGCAGGCTGGCCAGGAACGATTCGACCCACTGCAGGGACCGCAGCGGCGGGCGGATCCACGGCGCCTGCGGCGGGCGGGTGGCCACGAGCGGGAACAGCTGCGGGTGCGCCAATGCACTGCGGCGCACGCCGTGCGCGACTCGGACGAGGTAGTCCTGCCAGCTGTCGGTGTCCATGAGGTGGGTGTCCGGGTCCTCGAACAGATCGTCGACGATGGCGTCGATGACCCCGTCGAGCAGGTTCTCCCGGCTCTGCACGTGGGCGTAGAGCGACATCGCTTCGACATCCAGGCGGTGGCCGAGCCGGCGCATCGACAGCGCGTGCACGCCCTGCTCGTCGATCAGCTCGATCGCCGCGCGCACCACACGATTTCGGTCCAGGGGGCTGCGCCGTTCAGACGATGCCTCCTGCGGGACCTTGGCCATGCCCTCTCACCTGCCCTCGCGGTCGGCGCCAGGCGTATCGGATCGTGTGGCATCTGCTCGTCTCACGCGTCGCCGGTCATGCGCTTTGCTGCCGCCCTTGTCCACACCCTCAAACCTTACGTTGTAATGCGAAGCCTTACAGCGTAAGTTCGGCGGGTGACGAAGGCCGAAACGGGTTCGGCCCGGCATTGGGCGGCGCGGCCCGTACCGCCGACGGGTCCCGTCGCGACGCGGCGTCACACAGGCTCCCCGCACGCAGCACGTTGTTCTGTGATGTCAGCGCTCGCCATCCGGCGGCTGAACTTCGACTCTCGGGCGAACTCGGGGCGGACACCGTTGCCAGCTCGGTGCGAAGTTGCTCGCGTTGATCCGATCGAGCTCATTGGCGCATCACCCTAGCCAAGCCGACGGCGGGCGCGCTCCGTGACGGCGGCAGGCGCAGGCGTGACCCAGCTCATACTTACACCGTAAGGTGATGTCACCTTACGGTGTAAGCTTCTTGCATGTGCCGCAACTCGGTGGCGCATGAGGATCGCGAGGGGGCACCGCATGGGCGCTGTCGACAAGGCGAAGAACACCGTTGAGAAGACCGCCGGAAAGGTCAAAGAGCAGGTCGGCAAGCACTCCGACAACAAGGACATGCAAGCCGAAGGCGAGGCCGACCAGACGAAGGGCAGCCTGAAGAACGCCGGCGAGAACGTGAAGGACGCCTTCAACACGTAGCAGCTGGTGTGCCGCGCTGGGCCTCGCCTGGCGCGGCGCCCCGAGCGCCCGCATGCGTGAGCGCCCGTCAACGAACAATTTTCCTCCTTCATTTCCTTATATCTTTATCCACCTATTTTAATTATATCTCTATCTTTAATTGCTCGCTGTTGCTGTAGCCACTCGCTGAGACTCTGATCGCCTGGATGCTGGAGTTGAGGCCTTCTGCGCCGGCGTTGGTGATCCGGTGGGCGAAGTAGGACAGCAGCCCCGCCTGGTGACGTTTGAGTGTCTTAGCCGCATCGATTCGATTTGAGCCGGCAGTGGGTGGCTCAGAAGTACCAGCGGTTGAAGTGCTTGGTCGCTCAGTCGCTGCGCTTATGGACCAGAAGTGCCGCAGGCTCTCCTTGATCGCTCACGCTCGCGCGGTGCGCAGGTCGCCGGCTTGCAGCGTGGCGAAACGGTCGGCGTGACGGTCGGGCAGGTTCTCGGCCGAGTACAGACAGAGGTACTTCGAAACGGCCAGGCTCTTGTCAACGGTCGCGACCAGCGCTCAGTTCTCTGCTTGCGGACGGTGTCCACCGCGCCGGTGAGGTAGCCCATCAGGTGGTACCGGTCGAACACGATCTTGTCGTCCGGGTCGGTCAGGTGCGCGCGCACCGAGTTGGCGAACGGCTCCCACATGTCCATCGCGACCGCCTGAATGCCGGCCAGCTGCTCGAGGTGAACTTCTCGAAGTAGCCGTCCAGGCTGGCCTGGCGTCGCTCGTCGGCGATGTAGTCCACGTGCCGGTGTCCAGGTCGGCGACCACGTGATGTAGTCCTGTCCCGCCCGCCACCTTCTCATCGACCCCGACATGCGCCGAGGCGGTCAGTGGTTTCGCGGTCAGACCCCGGCCACCGCGCGGTCCATCAGGTGCCACACCTCATCCCAGCTACCCGCAGCAACCCGCCGCTGAGGCCACGTCGCAGCGCGAGCACATCGATAGCCAGCCGCTCTAACAACACGTGAACCGTGCGTACACCAGCCCACGCAGCCGCACCTGCCGCACCCCGTGCTCGAGCACTCGACCCGCGCGCGCTGCAGGACGTCAAGAACGCACACAGTCCAATACCACCAAGCCCGCTCCTCACTGGTCGTAACCGCCAGCTCCCGCTCGCATCCCACCAACCGCTCCCCCATCCCACCCACACTCCACCCCCCCCCCACAGCTCACGCATCAACCTCCCACCCACCAACCCCACAATCTACAACTCTTCCACAAACCTCCCAACCCCTCACACCCAACCCACCCACGAACCCGGAAGCCGAACAATTAGGAGTGCACCATGGTCGGCCTGATCATCAGCCTCATCATCATCGGACTCGTCGCCGGCGCCCTGGCACGACTAATCGTGCCCGGTAGACAGGACATCTCGATACCGATGACCATCCTGCTCGGCATTATCGGCTCATTCCTCGGCGGATTCCTCGGCTATCTGATCTTCCACAAGGACAGCCAGGACGGGTTCTTCCAACCGTCCGGGATCATCGGCTCCGTCATCGGCGCAGTGATCGTGCTGCTCGTCTGGACGCGGATGGGCGCTCGCAGCCGCATCCGTAGCGGATGACCTACCCGCCGAACGCCGAGCCGCCTATCCAGCCTCATCAACCGACCGGCCCGCCCGCGGCTCCCGACGCTCAACAGCCGGCCAGCGCCTGGCCGGAGCCGGCAGCTACCCATGGCGCGCCCGCTGGGCTCACCAGCCGCGGGCGGGTCAAGCGCACCCGCGTGAGCGCCCTGTGGGTAGCGATCATCGTCGCGGCGCTACTGATGATCGCGTTGCTGATCTTCATCGCGCAGAACTCCACGTCCGTCACGATTCACTTCCTCGGCTTTAGCGGGCAAATCTCTTTGGCGGTCGCGTTGATACTCGCTGCCGTGGGTGGCGTACTGCTCGTCGCAATCCCCGGCACCGCTCGAATCATCCAACTCCGGCGGGCGCTGAAGAAGAACGCCGCCGCGAGCCAATCGAAACACTGACTATCACGCCGCCGCTCACGAGTCGCTCACGACCGGCGCGGCAAAACCGAGACCCGAGCCGCATCGCGCACTCGACGCTGACACGTCGTCCGTCAGATCGGTCACCGAAACATGACAGTTGCGGCGGCGGGCACCGACTGTCGCGCTGTTCGGCTGGGTGGTACGTGAGGGCATCACCAACGTCGTCCGGCATGCGCGCGCCACCCACTGCACGGTGACGCTGGGCCACGACTTCGTCGAAATCGTGGACGACGGGCGGGGTGGGCCAGCCGGCGCCGGCAACGGGCTGACCGGGCTGCGCGAGCGGGTCGCCGCCGCTGGCGGCACCGTCCAGGCCGGCGGGGCCCTGCCCGACGGCTGGCGATTGCGTGTCGAGGTGCCGGTCCCAGCGCCGCCTCCCGTCAGCCAGCCGGCGGAATACCCGACAATCTCAGTGTGATTCGCCTGCTGCTCGCCGACGACCAGGCGCTGGTGCGCTCTGCGCTCGCCGCGTTGCTGGATCTCGAAGACGACTTCGAGGTCGTCGCGACCATCGGGCGTGGTGACGAGGTCGTGGCCGCCGCACAGGCGAACCAGCCGGACGTGGCGTTGCTCGACATCGAGATGCCGGGCGTCGACGGCTTGGCCGCCGCCGCGGCGCTGACCCACGAGATGCCGTCCTGCCGAGTGATCATCCTCACCGCGTTCGGCCGCACCGGTTACCTGCGCCGGGCGATGGAGTCCGGGGCGCTCGGCTTCGTAGTCAAGGACGCCCCGGCAGAGCAGCTGGCCGACGCGGTGCGCCGGGTCGCTCGCGGCGAGCGGGTCGTCGACCCGGCGCTCGCCGCCGCCACCCTCGCCGGTGGGGCGTCCCCGCTCACCGGCCGCGAGCGGGATGTGCTGGTGGCTGCTCGCGACGGCGCGACGGTGGCCGACATCGCCGGCAAGCTGTTCCTGTCGGAGGGGACCGTGCGCAACTACCTGTCCGCCGCGATCGCCAAGACCGGGGTCCGCAACCGGGTCGAAGCGGTCCGAGTAGCCGACGAACGCGGCTGGCTGTGAAGAGCGAAAGGATCGCGCGGAAGGATCGATCGACCCACCCCCGCCGGCGCGGCTGCGGCGCCGCGGTACTCACCAACCGGTCGCCCACGAGGCTAGGCTTCGGGACCGTGACGACGCCTCGACCCGACTTGTCCGACGAGGACAGGCGCCGGCTGGCCGCAACCTTCGACACCGCCGCGGAGCTGTTTGCCCGGGCGCGACCTGGCTACGCCCACGACGCCGTGATCTGGCTGCTCCCAGCAACCGCGCACCGCGTGCTCGACCTGGGCGCGGGGACCGGGTTGCTGACAGCGCCGCTCGTCACGCTCGGCTTGCAGGTGATCGCGATCGACCCGTCCCCCGCGATGCTCAGCCAGCTGCGCGCCCAGCTGCCCACAGTCGATGCGCGCCGGGGCCACGCCGAGCAGACCGGCCTTCCGGACGACGGGCTCGACGCGGTGGTCATCGGCGAGGCGCTGCACTGGTTCGAACGTCCGGCGGCCGACCGGGAGATCGCCCGGGTATTGCGGCCACGCGGCGTAGTCGGAATTTTCGGCCACGAGCGCGATGCGTCGGTCGCCTGGGTGGCGGCTCTCAACGAGCTGCTGGAACAGCGGTTCGCGGAGGCGCCCCGGCCCTCCGCGTCGACAACTCTTCCGCCGTTGTCGTCGAGCTTCTTCACAGCGCCCGAACGGGCCACCTTCCCGCACACCCAGACACTCGACGCCGAGTCGCTCGCCGACCTGGTCGCGTCCCGCTCGTACGTGATCGCGCTCTCGGGCGACGAGCGCGGTGACCTGCTCGACGAGGTGCGCCACCTGGCGCACACCCATCCCGATCTGAAGGGCAGCGAGACGTTCGCAATGCCCTACCTGACGACTGTCCTGCGGTGCTACCGACGCTGAGGCTCATTCGACCGCGAGGCAGGACTCGTTGCCCTGGGCTGCTGACCTCAATTTCGCCGATCAGGCTGCAACCCTTTCACTCGCCACCCCCTGGCGGCAGACTGGGGATGTTCTCAACCGCTGGAGGGTCCATGCATGCACATGTCGGTGACCGGCTGCGGATTCACGGACGAACCGTGGGCCAGGTCGAGCATTACGGGAAGATCGTGGAAATACACGAGCAGGGCGCGGGCGATCCGATGTATCTCGTGCGGTACGACGACGGCAGCGAAGCGCTAGTTCTGCCCGGGCCAGACGCCGTCGTCGAACACCAGGCGGAGTGCCAGGTTAGCTAGCGCCGCTCACAGTTGCGGGGCGATCTGCGTCGCGACCAGCTCGAGATGGTCGAGGTCGGCCAGGTCGAGCGTCTGCAGGTACAGCCGGCTGATGCCGAGGTCGGCGTAGCGACCGATCTTGTCGACCACCTGTGCCGGCGAGCCGGCCAAACCGCTGCTCGCGATCAGCTCGTCGAGCTGGTAGCCGGTCACGGTCGCGCGACGAGCCAGCTCTGCGCCATCGCGACCCACACAGAGCACCTGCGCCGCCGAGTAGACGATGTCCCGATCGACGGCCGTCCGCACACGCTGGACGGCCGCCGCGGTCTCGGAGTCACTCTGGAACGCCACGTTGAACTCCTCCGCGAAGCGCGCGACCAACTGCGCCCCGCGGCGCTTACCCCCGCCACCGATGATGATCGGCGGACGCGGTGACTGGACCGGCTTGGGCAACGCCGGTGACTTCTCGAGCCGGTAGTACGTCCCGTCGTACGAGAACGTCTTGCCGGCCGGCGTACGCCACAGCCCATCGATGATCTTCAGCTGTTCAGCGAACCGGTCGAACCGCTCCCGCACCTCGGGGAACGGGATGCCGTAGGCGGCGTGCTCGGCCGCGTACCACCCGGCCCCGAAGCCGAACTCGACGCGGCCACCGCTCATCGCGTCCACCTGGGCTACCTGGATGGCGAGCGGTCCGGGCAGCCGGAAGGTCGCCGGACTCACCAAGGTGCCCAGCCGGAGCCGACTGGTCTCCCGGGCCAGGCCGGCCAGGCTCACCCAGGCGTCGGACGGGCCCGGTAGGCCCGGCACGTCCATGGCAAGGTAGTGGTCGGAGCGGAAGAACCCGTCGAATCCCAGGTCTTCGGCCGCCTTGGCCACCCGAAGCAGGTCAGCATAGGACGCGCCCTGCTGAGGCTCGGTGAATACCCGCAGATCCACCCGCCCACCCTAGCCACCGACATGTTGGCGTCACTGGTTGCGATCGTAGATCAGCCGCAGGCCGAGCAGGGTCAACTCGGGCTCGAACCTGGTGACCGTCTCGCAGTGCGTGATCACCAGGTAGGCGAGCCCCCCGGTGGCGATCACCTCGACCGAATCGGGGTCGTCCGGGCGGAGCACGGCTCGCAGCCGCCGAACCAGGCCGTCGACCTGCGCCGCGAACCCGTAGAGAATGCCCGACTGCAACGACTCGACGGTGTTCTTGCCGACGGGGCTGCGTGGTTCGACCAGCTCGACCTTGCGCAGCTGTGCGGCCCGCGCGGCAAGCGCGTCCAGGGAGATCTCGATGCCCGGGGCAAGCGCGCCGCCGGTGAACTCGCCCTTCGCGCTCACCACGTCGAAGTTCGTGGACGTGCCGAAGTCCACCACGATCACCGGACCATCGACCAGGTGGTGCGCGGCGGCGGTGTTGCAGATGCGGTCGGCGCCGACCTCCTTGGGGAAGTCGGTCAGGATGCCGACCCCGGTGCGCACACCCGGCTCGACGAGCACGGTCGGCACGTCCGGGTAGTAACGGGCCAGCATGACTCGCAATTCACGCAGCACGGCCGGCACGGTCGAACACGCCGCGATCCCGGTAATCTCGTGCTCGTCCAGCAGGCCGCGGAACGTAAGCGCCAACTCGTCGGCAGTGTTCCGCGCATCGGATTTGATCCGCCAGGAGTGCTCGAGCTTGTCCCCCTCGAACACGCCAAGGACGGTGTTGGTGTTGCCGACGTCGATCGCGAGCAGCATCTACCGCCTCCCCGTCTGCAGGTCCAGCCCGATGTCGAGCACCGGCGCCGAGTGGGTGAGCGCCCCAACGGCAAGGTAGTCGACGCCGGTGGCCGCGACCTGCGCCGCCGCGTCCAAGGTGAGGCCACCGGATGCCTCGAGCTCACACCGCCCGGCCGCATACCCGACGACCTCCCGCATGTCGTCGAGTGACATGTTGTCGAGCAGAACCACCTGCGCCCCCGCGTCGATCACCTCACGAGCCTGCTCGACGGTGTCGGCCTCGACCTCGAGCGTCAGGTCGGGGAATTGGGTGCGCACCAGGTCGAATGCCTCGACGACTCCGCCCGCCGCCGCCACGTGGTTGTCCTTGACGAGCGCGGCGTCCGACAGCGACATCCGGTGGTTGACGCCACCGCCGCAGCGCACCGCGTACTTCTCCAGGGCCCGCAGCCCTGGCAGTGTCTTGCGGGTGTCCCGGATGCGCGCACCCGTGTCAGCGACAGCGTCAACCCAGCGGCGGGTGAGCGTCGCCACACCGGACAGATGGCCGAGCAGGTTCAGCGCGGTGCGTTCGGCGGTCAGCAGGTCACGCACCGGCCCGTAGACGGTCGCCAACACCTCGCCCGGCGTCACGGCCGTGCCGTCGATCGCGCCGAACTCCACGCGCAGCCGTCCCTCGCCGACGCTGTCGAAGACCCAGGCGGCAACAGGTAGCCCCGCCACGATGCCGGGCGCGCGCGGGACCAGGTCGGCGCTGCCGAGCAGCGTCGGCGGCACGGTGGCGAGGGTCGTGACATCGCCCTCGGCGCCGAGGTCTTCGATCAGCGCACGCGACACGACCTCGTCGACCAGCCACGGCTCGAGGCCGGCCGACTCGACGACGGCGCGCACCGACGCGTCGACGTTCACTGACCGCCTCCCATCGGCGCGAAGTTGGTGTGGACGGTGTCGTCCGGACCCAGTGAGGTCATCAGATGGCCCTGCCACCTCGGATCAGTCTGCGGGAAGTCGTCGCGCCAGTGTGAGCCGCGGGTCTCCGCACGCCGCTGCCCGGCGGCGACCAGCACCGATGCCACGGTGAGCAGGTTGGTTGCCTCCCAGTTCTCGGTTCGGCTGTCGGTGCTCGCCGTCGCGAACAGCTCGCCGATCCCGCGGGTGGCCGCGGCGAGGCCGGCCTGATCGCGCAGCACCCCGACGTGCGCCGACATCAGGTGTTGCAGCTTGGGACGGACCGAGTCGTCGACCAGGCCGGGATCGCCCGCAAGCGGCACCGGCTGTGCGGCGGTTGCCGGAGCGGACAGGCGCTCGACCAAGGTGGTGGCGATCCGCCTGCCGAAGACCAGCCCCTCGAGCAACGAGTTGGACGCAAGCCGATTAGCCCCATGGACGCCGGTGCACGCCACCTCGCCGCAGGCGTACAGCCCGTCGACGGACGTCCGGCCAACCAGGTCGGTCCGGACGCCGCCGGATGCATAGTGGCAGGCCGGGACGACAGGGATCAGATCGTGCACTGGGTCGATACCCAGCGATTGCAGCGTCGAGTAGATGGTCGGGAAGCGCACCCGCCACTTCTCCGCGCCGAAGTCCCGGGCGTCCAGCCACACATGCTCGGCACCGGTCTCCCGCATCCGGCGCAGGATCGCCTTCGCCACGACGTCGCGCGGGGCAAGGTCGGCTAGCTCGTGCTGCCCCTGCATGAACCGCACCCCGGCGTCATCGACCAGGAAGGCGCCCTCACCGCGCACCGCCTCGCTCACCAGGGGCTGCTGACCGCGCGACCGGGCACCCAGCCACGCCACAGTCGGATGGAACTGCACGAACTCCAAGTCGGCCACCACGGCGCCGGCGCGCAGCGCCGCGGCGACTCCGTCCCCGGTCGACACGCTCGGGTTCGTCGTGGACGCATACACCTGACCGATGCCGCCGGTGGCCAGCACGACGGCTCGCGCGCGCACGGCGCCTACCCCGTCACGGGCCCCCTCGCCCATCACGTGCAGTGTGACCCCCGCCACCGCGTCGTCTGCCGTACGCAGCAGGTCCAGCACCAGGGCGTGCTCGATCACCTCGATGTGCGACGCGTCGAGTACCCGGGTGACCAGGGCCCGCTCGATCTCAGCGCCGGTCGCGTCCCCGCCAGCGTGGGCGATGCGATCACGATGGTGGCCGCCCTCCCGGGTCAGCGACAGTTCGCCGCCGCGGGCGCGGTCGAAACGGGCGCCGATCGCCACGAGGTCGCGCACAGCTGCCGGACCTTCGCGCACGAGCACCCGCACAGCGTCCTCGTCGCATATCCCGGCCCCGGCGATGATCGTATCGTCGAAGTGCTGCTCCGGCGAGTCCCCCGTGCCGAGGGCCGCGGCGATGCCGCCCTGCGCCCAGCGTGTCGACCCAGCGGCCAGCACGTCCTTGCTGACGAGCATGACGCGCAGCGCCGAACGCCGCGCGATCTGCAGCGCGGTCGACAACCCGGCGATGCCGGAGCCCACGACGACCACGTCCGTCTCGGCGCTCCAGCCAGGCGCCGGTGCGGCGAGCCGGGTCGGGATGTTCACAGCTCGATCCCTACGTTGTCGATCAACCTGGTGGAGCCGACCCGGGCCGCCACGAGCAGCCGCGCCGAGCCGTGGTCCGGTGGCGGGCCAAGCTCGGTTCCCCGCAAGGCTAGGTAGTCGACGCGGACGGCGGGCTGCGCGTCGAGCACCGCTTGCCCGGCTGAAAGCACGGCCTCGGCCCCGCCGGGTGCCGCCTCCCGTCCGGCAAACAGCGCCTGCGGCAGGGATAGCGCCTGCGCCCGATCGTCGGCCGAGAGGTAGACGTTGCGGCTGGACAGGGCCAGCCCGTCGGGTTCACGGACTGTCGGCACCCCGGCGATGCCCACCCCAAGTTCGAGGTCTGCGCTCATCCGGCGGATCAGCGTCAGCTGCTGATAGTCCTTCTCGCCGAAGAACGCCACAGCCGGACGGACCAGGTTGAGGAACTTCGCCACGACCGTGAGCACCCCGGAGAAATGCCCCGGGCGCGCCGCACCTTCCAGGTCGGCACCGAGCGGGCCGGGGTCGACGCGAACCAACGCGTCGCCGGCCGGGTACACGTCGCTGACGCTCGGCGCCCACACCAGATCCGCGCCGGCCGATTCGCACATCGCCAAGTCGGCGTCGAGCGTCCGGGGATAGCGGGCGAGGTCCTCGGTGGGGCCGAACTGGAGCGGGTTGACGAAGACGGTGGCGACCACCGACTGGCACATGGCGCGCGCGGCCGACAGCAGGGCGGCGTGGCCCGCGTGCAGAGCACCCATCGTCGGCACCAGGCCGACCGGGGCGTCGAGCGCTTCCCGCGCGTGGGAGAACTCCGGCCGTGACGCCACGACCTTCACGAGCGGGCCTGCAGCACCTGGAACAGGTGATTGGCCTGTTCGTCGCGCAGCTGTCCGGAGGCGAGCGCCCGCTGCGCCGTTCGCCGGGCCATCGCGACGTACGCTGCGACGCTCTGCGGCGCGTCCGCTCGAAGGGTGGCGAGATGCCTCGCCACCGTCGCCGCGTCGCCCCGCGACACCGGGCCGGTCAGCGCGGCGTCGCCGAGGCGCAGCGCGTTGTCCAAGGCGGCTGACAGCAGCGGGGACAGCAGCCGGGCCGGGTGCTCGACGCCCGCGCTGGCGAGCAGGTCGAGCGAGTCGTTCACCAGCGTGACGAGATGGTTGGCGCCGATCGTCAAGGCGGCGTGATAGAGCGGCCGGGCCAGTTCGGGAACCCAAACCGGATCGCCGCCGACCTCGACGACGATCGTCTCGGCCACCGCGCGCAACTCGTCCGGCGCGGTGATCCCGAACGTCGCCCCGGCCAGCCGGTCGAGGTCCTCGGGGCGTCCGGCGAACGTCATTACCGGGTGCAGCGCAAGCGGCAGCACACCCCGAGCAGCGGCCGGGTCGAGGACGCCTATCCCGTGCGCACCGGAGGTGTGCGCGGCGATCTGACCGGCCCGCCACGCGCCCGTCTCCGCTAGCCCGGCGACGAGCGGGCGCAGGGCGTCGTCCGGCACGGCGAGCAGGACAAAGTCAGCCACAGCAACCACTTCGTCCGGTGCCGCGATGGGCACCTGCGGGAGCAGCCGTTCGGCCCGCCGCCGGGACGCGCTCGAGACCGCGCTAGCCGCGACCACCTGATGTCCGGCGCGCGCCAGCGCCGCACCAAGCACGGCGCCCACCCGTCCAGCCCCGACAATGCCGACGCGCAGCCGCGCCGGGTGCTGCGGGCACATGCACGTCCTCTCGATTCCGGCCCATGATCGTTGCGGCCGCTCCGCGCGACGAGCCTACGCGGCCTGTCCTCGCTGATCCGATATCTTTACGCCCCGTGAGTGAACTGCAACAGATCGTGGCGCACAGCGCCGATGCTGCTGGGTTGCACGCGACGGCGCCCGCCCAGTTACTGGAACTGCAGACCCAACTCGGCGGCCTGGCCCACGCGGCCACGACCGCCACCGAACGGGGCCGCCGCCCGTTTCGCCCCAACCCGGAGTGGACCGCCCGGCTTGGCGAGCTGGCCTACGGCCTGTATCTGCTCGCCGACCAGACCGGAGTCGATATCGACGCCCAGGTGCGCGCCACCGCGGACTGGCTGCAGCGTCGCGCCGTAACTACCGGCCCGGATAGCGGCTGGCCGTTCCAGCCGGCCTGACTCGTCCCTCAGCGTGCGCGTAGCCGCGGCAGCACGTCGTCGGGTTCGGTACCACGGCGCCGGCGGCCCACGTACCCCGGCTCGGGCGGGCTCGGCGGTTCTCGAGACGTCACGACTGCCACCGGCGCCACCGTGGTGGGAGTGACCGGCAGCGGAGGCTCGATGTCGTCGAACCGACCGAGGTGCGGCAGATCGGCGAAAGGATCACGCACAGTCGATTCCGGTGGGGTCGGCGGGGTGACGGGAAGGGATGCCACACGCGGGAGCAG
Organism: uncultured Actinomycetota bacterium; assembly: GCA_963839175.1. Lineage (GTDB taxonomy): Bacteria > Actinomycetota > Actinomycetes > Mycobacteriales > Jatrophihabitantaceae > CAWIUB01. Next base: position 16,641 of record CAWIUB010000040.1, on the reverse strand, counting down.
GGTTGTCTCGGACGACGCTCTGTTTGCCGAAGCGCCTGGACCTACGGTCGGCGCGCCACCTGCGGTGGCTCTGCTTGCCGAAGCGCCTGGACCTACGGTCGGCGCGCCACCTGCGGTGGCTCTGCTTGCCGAAGCGCCTGGACCTACGGTCGGCGCGCCACCTGCGGTGGCTCTGCTTGCCGAAGCGCCTGGACCTACGGTCGGCGCGCCACCTGCGGTGGCTCTCGTCTCAGCGAGCGAATCGCGCGCGAGCGCGAGCCGCCGCACCTCCTTCTGCAGCGCTTCCAGGTCGGAGCCGATGACCCGGGTCGTCTCGATGCGTTCGAGCTGTAGCTGACCGTGCACCTTCTCGACAAGATCGGCGCGCAGAGCGGCAACATCGGTGCGCAGCGCAGCGAGCTCCTCGCGCAGCACTCGCTCCATCTCGCGCCGCAACATCACTTCTAGCTGCAGCTCGTAGCGACGGCGATCGGCAGCGTCGTGTTCACGTTCCAGCTGGAAGCTGTGCCGCAACTCGACCTCGCGGCCCTCGACCGGCGAGTCGGCGAGGACGCTGCGCCGCCGCAGGCCGTAGATCGTGATCAAAGCGATGATGGCCGCCCAGGCACCAACGATCAGGCCGATCTGAACCTGCTTCTGCGTGGTGCCAAGCACCGCGAGCCCAAGCGCGACGATGCCGAGCGCGGCTGCGAGGGCCATACCGACGGTCTGCTTGGCGCTTCGTTTTCCTTGCCCTCCCAGGCGATCATTACTCTCGGGCATGGCGGGAGTTTAGCGGCGCCAGGTTGGTGCGATGTGTGCGGTCGCCGACCGGCTGACAGCGGCTCGTCACCGGCCGGAGGTCCGATGAGCGCCGCTGCCGGGATCGACCCCGGCACGTTCGAGCAGCAGCCCGGCCGCCACCAGCAGACCGGCGCCGACCGCCAGGAAGATCGACACCCGCAGGTCGTTACTCGCGGCGCGAACCCGGGAGGCGTCCGGCACGACGTGGATGAACAGGGCGACCGCCGCGCCGACGATCCCGGCGCCGACGAGCGCGGATGCCTTGCCCAACGCGACACAGCGCGCGATCACCAGGGCGTCCATCGGCTTGGCTCGCGGATCGTGTCGTACAGCGGCGCGGACCCGCCGGGCCACCACGTACTCGACGACGGCCAGTCCCGCGATTGGCAAGCTGATCACGTACTGCAGCGGCGGGATCGAGCCATAGGACAGTCGCAGCAGGACGTACACCGTTATGCCGAGCACGACGAATGGGACGGCGAGATCGCCGACGGTGGTGCGCCGCATCGCTACCTCAGCACCAGGTCGGGACGGGATCGCACGCCGGTGACGTCGCGGGGATCGAGTCGGCCGAGCAGCCCGCGGGCCCATCCGCCGGGCAGTTGCGCGTCGGGGTCGACGTCCAGCCACGGAACGAGGACGAACGCGCGCTCCGCCGCGCGCGGATGCGGCAGGACAAGGTCCGGCCCCTCCACGGGCGTCAAGGGATCGAGCGTGATCAGGTCGACGTCCAGGGTGCGGGGTCCCCAGCGAGCATCGCGAATGCGCCCGGACGCTGCCTCGGCGGCCTGCCCACGTTGCAGCCAATGAAGCGGGCCGGCGTCGGGGTCGTCGGCGACGACGACCGCGTTCAGGTAGTCACCCTGCGGGATCGGCCCCCAGGGCGCCGTCTCGTAGACCGGCGAGACCGCGACCAGCCACGTGCGCAGCGCGTCGACAGCGGACTGCAGGTGCGCCAGCCGATCGCCCAGATTCGAGCCGATCGACAGCACCGCCCTACTCACTGGCTAACCTCCACCTTCGACTTGGCCCCGCAGCAGGGTTTTGCCCCGCGTTTCGCTCTGCTGGAAGGCCAGGATGGTCTCATCCGGCTGTTCGGCGGATCGTCACCGAGACGTCGGCGAACGCCAGCGGGATCGGCGCCTGCGGCTTGTGGACGGTCACCGTCACGGCGTGAACCCGGTCATCCGCCAGGCAGGCGTCGGCCAGCCGCGCGGCAAGCGTCTCCAGCAGATTCACCGGCTCACCCGCGACGACCGCCGCCAGCGCCTGCGCCAATTCGCCGTAATGCACCGTGTCCGCGATGTTGTCGGAGCTGGCGGCGGCGGCCGTATCGAGCGCCAGCTGCACGTCGACGAGAAAGTCCTGCCCGGCTTGGCGTTCGGCGTCGAGGACCCCATGGTGGCCGCGTATCCGCAACCCGGTCAGCGTGATCTGATCATCGCCTATGTCGATCACCTTCACCCCGAGAATCGTCGGCTCTGTTTGCCGAAGCGCCTGGACCTACGGTCGACGGCCGCTACCGCAAGGGCGGCGTCCACGTTCGCGCGTACCTCGTGCACCCGCACGCCCCAGACGCCGCGCAGTGCAGCGTAAGTGGTGACCGCGACGGTGGCGTGCTCGCGGTCGCCGACATCGCGCGGTGCGCCGCCGGTCCGGGCCAGCAGCATGCCGAGGAACGACTTGCGCGAGGCGCCGATCAGGACTGGCAGGTTGATCTCGATCAGAGCGTCCAGGTGCGCGAGCAGCTGCCAGTTGTGCTCGGCCGTCTTGGCGAAGCCGAGCCCGGGATCCAGCACTAGGTTGCCCGGATCGACGCCGGCTTGCTCAGCGGCGTCGACCCGCTCGAGCAGCTCACGCCGCACGTCGGCTACCACGTCTTCGTAGTGGGTCAGCTGCTGCATCACCCGGCTGTGGCCGCGCCAGTGCATGAGGATCCATGGGCACCCGGCATCGCGGGCTACCCGTCCCATGTCCGGGTCGCCGAGTCCACCCGACACGTCGTTGATCACACTGGCACCCGCGGCCAGCGCCGCCTGTGCGACAGCTGCCCGATAGGTGTCGACGCTGACGACAATCCCCTCTGCAACAAGGGATTCGACCACAGGCACGACGCGGCGCATCTCCTCGCTCGGCTCGACCCGATCGGCACCCGGCCGCGTCGACTCCCCACCGACATCGATCAGGTCAGCCCCTTCGGCCCACATATCGGCGGCGTGCGCGACCGCGTCGTCAACCGAGGCATACCGCCCACCGTCGGAGAAGGAGTCCGGCGTCACGTTCAGCACGCCCATCACAACGATCCGATCCGAGCGAGTGAGAAGCGTCAACTCACCGCCCCAAGATGAGCGACATGGCCTCTGCGCGGGTGCGGGGATCGTCCTGGAAGAGCCCCCGGACGGCCGACGTGACGGTCCGCGATCCAGGCTTGCGAACCCCCCGCATCGCCATGCACAGGTGTTCGGCCTCAATGACGACGATGACCCCGCGCGGTTCCAGCCGGCGCTTGATGGCATCGGCGATCTGCGAGGTGAGCCGCTCCTGCACCTGCGGTCGGCGCGCGTACAGATCGACGACCCGGGCCAGCTTGGACAGTCCGGTGATCCGCCCGTCCTCACCTGGGATGTAACCCACTGCCGCTGTTCCATGCCAGGGCACGAGATGGTGCTCGCACGTCGAGTACAGCGGGATGTCCTTGACCAGGACGATTTCGTCGTGGTTCTCGTCGAACGTGGTCTCCAGGACGTCGTCGGGGTCGACGAACAGGCCGCTGAAGACCTCGGCGTAGGTGCGCGCGACCCGAGCTGGAGTGCGTTTGAGGCCGTCCCTATCGGGATCCTCGCCGACCGCGATCAGCAGTTCGCGCACGGCGGCCTCGGCTCGTGGTAGATCGACGCCTGTGAGACCCCGCTCATCGGCCGCGGACGCCGATATCGTCACCCTTGCTCCTGTGCGCCACCATCCGGGCCAGGCTGCGAGCGCGGCTCCTGCTGGCCCGGATAGGGCCCGGCAGGAGGCGGGTAGGCGCTTGGAGGTTGCCCGTAGAGCGGAGGGGTGATGCGCTGTGTGTCGCCGAGCTCCGGCGCGCCGTACTGCGGTGTTTGCTGTGGCGGGGCACCATACTGGGGCGGCGCCCCATACAGCGGAGCAGTGCCGTACGGCGGCGCCTGGTACTGCGGCGCAGGGCCGTAGCCGGCGGAACTGGACTGCGGCGCCGGCGCGGGCTGCGGTGCTGGCATGGCCGGCTGGCCGCCGTTGGTGGAGCCGCTGGCACCCGGGCCGGTCGAGCCGTTCGCGCGCGCGCTGACCGGGATCTCGACCGGCGGCTTGTCGCTCGGGGTGCGCTTGCCGAAGCCGGTGAACGAGTTGTGCGGCGGGCGCTTGCGAACCGGGGCCAGGACGCGCTCGAGGTCCTCCTTGTTGAGGGTCTCTTTCTCGACAAGGAGCAGCACCATGGCGTCAAGCGCATCGCGGTACTGGACGAGGATCTCCCACGCCTCGTCGTGCGCGGCCTCGATCAGGTCGCGCACCTCGGCGTCGATGTCGGCGGCGATGTCTTCGGAGTAGTCGCGCTGGTGACCGTAGTCGCGGCCCAGGAACGGCTCGGCCTCCTTGACCCCGTACTTCACCGCGCCGAGCTTGGAGCTCATGCCGTATTCGGTCACCATCGCCCGGGCAAGCGCGGTGGCCTTCTCGATGTCGTCGGACGCTCCGGTGGTCGGCTCGTGGAACACCAGTTCCTCGGCTGCCCGGCCACCCAGGGCATACACCAGCTGGTCGAGGATCTCCGAACGGGTCTGGGTGTACCGGTCTTCCAGCGGAAGAACCAGGGTGTGCCCCAGGGATCGGCCGCGCGGCAGGATCGTCACCTTGTGCACCGGGTCGAGGTTCGGCATCGCCCAGGCGGTGAGCGCGTGACCGGACTCGTGGTAGGCGGTGACTCGCTTCTCCTTGTCACTCATGGCCCGGGTCTTGCGCTCGGGTCCCGCGATGACGCGGTCGATGGCTTCTTCGAGAGCTTGGGTGGTGATCAGCCGTCCGCCAGTGCGGGCAGTGAGCAGCGCGGCTTCGTTGATGACGTTGGCGAGGTCCGCGCCCGTGAAGCCCGGCGTACGGCGGGCAATCGTCGCGAGGTCGACGTCGGCGGCGAACGGCTTGCCCTTGGCGTGTACCGCGAGCACCGCCTTGCGGCCCTCGACATCGGGCGGTGACACGGCGATCTGCCGATCGAACCGGCCCGGGCGCAGCAGTGCCGGGTCGAGGATGTCGGGACGGTTGGTGGCCGCGATCAGGATGACGCCGCCCTTGACGTCGAACCCGTCCATTTCCACCAGCAGCTGGTTGAGCGTCTGCTCCCGCTCGTCGTGGCCGCCGCCGAGTCCGGCGCCGCGGTGCCGGCCGACCGCGTCGATCTCGTCGACGAAGATGATCGCGGGCGCATTGGCCTTGGCCTGCTCGAACAGGTCACGCACCCGGGAGGCGCCCACGCCGACGAACATCTCGACGAAGTCGGAGCCAGAGATGGAATAGAACGGCACCCCCGCCTCGCCTGCGACCGCACGGGCTAGCAGCGTCTTGCCGGTGCCGGGGGCACCGTAAAGCAGCACTCCCTTGGGGATCTTTGCGCCGAGCGCCTGGTAGCGGGCCGGATTCTGCAGGAAGTCCTTAATCTCCTGCAGCTCCTCGATCGCCTCGTCGGCTCCGGCGACGTCGGCGAAGGTGGTCTTGGGCATGTCCTTGTTGACGAGCTTGGCCTTGCTGCGGCCGAAGCTCATGACCCGGTTGCCGCCGCCTTGTACCTGACTCATCACGAAGAACAGCACGCCGCCGATCAGCAGGAACGGCAACACGGCGAACAGCAGGTTAAGCCAGCCGTTGCTGCGGGTGACCTTTGTGGTGAAGGTGGTGTTCTTGGCCTTGTTCAGGTCGTCGAAGATCGTCTGGGAGACGTTGGCCGGATAGGACGTGCTGATCTTGGACTTGCCGTCGACCGGCGTCTTCAGAACCAGGTCGAGCGTTTGCTCCTTGTCGTGGATGACGGCGCTGGCGACGTTCCCGGAGTTGATCTGGTCGATTGCCACGGACGTGTTGACGGACTTGTACTCGTCACCGCTCGATACCACCGATTGCATGACGAAGAAGAGCAGGACGATCACGATGGCCCACAGCCACCACGACCGGTACAGACGCTTGCGATCCATAGATGTCATCGTGGGGCGTCGGGGGGTCCCACGTTCCTCCTGCTCAGCCGACCAGCTCGCCTATGAACGGTACACGTCGGACACCCTCGGCCGAGAATCCCGAGCTGGCCGAAACTGCCCGTTCAGCAGGTGCAACGCCGATCCGGTTGGCTACGTTCCTGCCACGTTGACCGGCTCAGGCGATTCTGGGCGGGCTCTCAGCTACCAGCTAAGGCGTACACCGACGGTTTCAGCCGCCCGATGTAAGGCAGGTCACGGTAGCGCTCGGCGTAGTCCAGTCCGTAGCCGACGACGAACTCGTTCGGGATGTCGAACCCGACGTACTTGACGGGCACGTCGACCTTGACGGCGTCCGGCTTGCGAAGCAGCGTGACGATTTCCACAGAGGCGGGGTTGCGGCTGTGCAGGTTGCGCAACAGCCACGACAGGGTGAGCCCCGAGTCGATGATGTCCTCGACGATCAGCACGTGCTGGCCGGCGATGTCGCGGTCGAGGTCCTTGAGGATGCGCACCACGCCCGACGACGTAGTCGCCGAGCCGTAGGAACTCACAGCCATGAACTCCATCGTCGACGGCCGTTGCAATGCCCTGGCCAGGTCGGACATGAACATCGCGGCGCCCTTGAGCACCCCCACCAACAGGGGTTCGCGGTCGGCGTAATCGGCGTCGATCTCGGCGGCGAGTTCGATGATCTTGGCGCTGATCTGGTCGGCGGGAACGAGCACGGCGTCGATGTCGGCGTCGAGCACGGACACGTGGCTACTCCTTCATGTGCGGCAGCAGGCTCAGCCTGCCAGACGCCCGGGTGACGATGTACCCGCCTGGCAGATCGACGCCGCCCTGGCCGTGCCAGTCGGTAACCAACGCGTTGAGCGCCGCGAGGTGGGTCGACGTCAGCGGACCGGCACCGCCGCCGGATGCCCAGCGGCGCAGCACTCGGGTCCGGATCGCGGCCGGCTGCGCGGCCAGCGCGGTGACGTCCGCGTCGCTTAGGGGGTTGGGCTCGGCGCGCCTCTCTCCGTGATCATGAGCCATTGGCCCTGCGCTGGTGCCTGCCGAGTGGCTCATGATCACCGAGGGGTCCGCCGCCTCGGCGATTGCGTCAAGGGCGTCCAGGTCTGCGCGAACGAGTGTTGCCGTGCGGGCAAGCGCCTCAGCCACTCCGCCCTGCAGGATCTCTTCCAGCAGCGGAAGCGCCTCGTGGCGCAGTCGCGCCCGCTGGAAACTTCGGTCGGCGTTGTGCGGATCGTCCCAGGGCGGCAAGCCGAGGGCCGCGCACGCCGCATCGGTTGTAACCCGCCGTAGGCCGAGCAGCGGACGCAGGAAGCACCCGTCGACGGCGCGCATCCCGGCAATGGACCGTGGCCCGGACCCTCGGCCCAGACCCAGCAGCACCGTCTCGGCCTGGTCGTCGAGGGTGTGGCCGAGCAGCACCAGCGCACCGGCCGCGGTAGCCGCGGATTCGAGGGCGGCGTAGCGGGCGGCGCGGGCGGCGGCCTCCGGACCGCCCTCGTGACCGACCGTGACCGTCACCACCTGCACCGGGTCGAAGCCGAGCTCGTAACCGATCGCCGCTGCGCGCCGCGCCTGAGCGGCAGACCCCGGCTGCAAGCCATGGTCGATCGTGATCAATCCGGCGGCGATCCCTAATCGGGGCGCCTCGAACGCGACCGCGGCCGCCAGGGCCAGCGAGTCGGCTCCGCCCGAACAGGCGACGAGCACCGGTCCGTCGACGTGGGTGAGCGCGAGCCGCACGGCGCGGCGCACCGCCGCGACCGCCGGATCCGGCCCCATTCCCCGATCGTGCAACTTCTGGCCGTCTCACGCAGCCGAAAGTTGCACAATCGCGGTCGGGTCAGCCGTGCACACGGCTGATCCACTCGGCCGGCGCGCGAATCTCGGCTTTGCGGGGCAGCGTGTCCGGCGAGGTCCAGACCGCGTTGAACCCGTCCAGGCCGACTCGTTCGACGACGGCACGGACGAAAGCAGCGCCTTCGACGTACTGCCTGGTCTTGGCGTCCAGGCCGAGCAGCCGGCGCAGCAGCTTGTCCAGCGGGTTGCCGCCCTTGCGCCGACGTAGGCCGAAGCGGTCCTCGATCACCTTCTGGGTGGGGATGACGTCGGCCGAAACGGCGTTCATGACGTACTCGGCGTGCCCCTCGACCAGCGACATGAACGCGGTTACCCGGTCGATGATGTCGCGCTGCTCCGGCGTCGCCAGCGCCGACATCAGCCCGGCTCCGTCACCTTGCCCGCGGGCCACCTTGACCAACTCGCCCAGCGCCGCCCGCACCCGTTCACGCATCACCTCGGGATCGGTGTCGACCGAGTCGGACAACGCCTGCACCTCGCCGAGCATGTGCTCGCGAAGCCACGGTACCGCGGTGAACTGCACCCGGTGCGTCACCTCGTGCAGGCACACCCACAGCCGGAAGTCGCCGGGGTCGACGCGCAGCTGTTGCTCGACCGTGACCACATTGGGCGCCACCAGGATCAGCTGGCCGGATGCCTGGTCGAAGAACTCGAACTGGCCGAGCACCTTGCCGGACAGGAAGCCCAGCACCGCCCCGGCCTGCACGCCGGTAACCCGGCCGCCTACGGACTCGGCCAGTCGGCCGACCTGGTTCGCGGCCACCAGCTTGTCGACGATCGGGGTCATCAGCTTGCGCATGCCGGCGGTGTTGACGTCGATCCAGCCGTCCCGGTCGACGACCCGGGTCTGCGCGGTGACTCCGGGCTCCTCGAGCCGGGTCAGCTCGGCGACGTGCCGTGCCGCGACCTCGGTCGCGCCGTACAACGCGGTGACCGTCTCGTCGGCGATGTCACGGGACACCGCGGGTGACGCCGGGCTCAGCCGCTTGGCGGCGCGCGCGGCGAGGTCCCAGTCGATGAGCGAGCTCACCCTTCGACGGTACAGAGCGGGACGGCGCTTCAGTGCTCGCTGCGCCGCCGCCGGCCCAGCAGCCACAGGGCGAGTCCGCCGCCCACGAGCAGCAGACCGCCGGCCGTGGGCCGAGCACGTATACCCCGGTGAACGCCAGGCCGCCACCACTGGTGCTGGGGGGTGACGCTGCCGGGCTGACCGGCCCGGCTGGGCTAGTGGGGGGCTCGTTGGCGGTGTCGTCGGCGGTGTCGTCGGCGGTGTCGTCGGGGGTGTGGTCGGTGGGCGGGCCGGCGCGAAGGTATTGACGACGTCGAGGGTGCTCGTCTGGTCGACGGTGAGCGTGGGTGCGGTCGATTCGCCGTTGTAGGTGACCGTGTCGCCCTTGGGTGCGCCCGTCTCGTTGACCATGCAGGACGCACCCTTCGGCACGGTGATCGTGCGGCTGTGGCCGTTGGACAGCGCGAACGTGGCATCGGCGGCGGGGAGGGGCACAGGGATTGCGGCACCTGAGCTGCTGGTCAGGTGCAGGCCGCAGTGAACGTGTACGGGCCGGCCGACCTGGGGCCGGCGACCTTCTTGCTCACCGTGAGGCTCGCTGGGTCGAAGGTGTTGGTCAGCGCGGCGACCCCGTCCACCAGCGCGCTGATCGTCGCGTGGTCGCCGTTCGAGTATTCGGTCGAGGTCGATGTTGCCCCGCGATCGTCCGGCTCGCTCACGATGCAGGTGGCGCCGATCGGCAGGTCGGTGATGCTCTGGGAGCCGGCACCGTCGAACGTCAGGTCGCGGGGGTAGCCGTCGACCTCCGCGCCGCGGATGTGGCAGTCCACGCTGATGACGAACGGGCCGGGCGCGAGATCGGCCGCCGCGCCGTCCACGGCTTTGGTGACGATCAGCCGGGGCGCCGGGAAGTCGTTGGTGATCGTGGCGACGGTGGGGGACGGCAGGGCGGGATCGGTGTCCGGGGTGATGGTGACGGGCGGGGGCAGCGTGACGATGCCGCCGCCGGTGTCGGTTTCTTCGACCGAGCACACCGCGCCGGCGGGGACGTGGGTGACGACGAACGGGGTGGTCGCGTCGAACTCGGCCTCGCCGCTGGCCACGACCACGTCGGCGCCGGCCGCGGTGGTGACCACGCACGAGTATGTGCCGTGGAACGGGCCGATGATCGAGCCGGGCGGTATCGGGCCGGTGATCACCTTGTCGATGTGCAGGTTGCCGAACGGCATGGCCACGCCGACCTTCTCCGGTTCGACCGGGGCCAGTTGGATGATCGAGCCGTTGGGGTTGCGGAAGAAGTCGGTGTGCGCGAACGAGTTCCACGCGATAGGCATGGGGTTGGTGTGGTGTCGAGGTTCGGCGGCGCGCTCATCGGTACCAGGATGCGGGTGCTGGCGCCCGGCGGCATCGGGGTGGTGAACGCCAGGAAGCCGCGAAATGCCTCGGCGTCCGGGCTGAACGCGGGGTCCCACGCCCCGGACGGGCAGGCTACCGGCGGCCTGGCGATGTCCGTGGTGCACGTCGGTGACGCGGCCGAGTAGGCCAGCGCGAGCGAGCCGGCCAGCAGCGGCCGGGGGTCCCATTCGGTCTCCCGCGGGCCGTTCACCACGACGCCGGTGTCGCCGACCTTGGGCAGGTAGTCGACCAACCGGGTCTGGGTGATCGGTGTCGTCCCGACGTTGGTGAGGTTGAGCAGGAAGGTGAAGTCCTGCCCGGCCAGCAGCAGCGCGATGCACGGGAACCGGGTGTAGCTGTTACCGGCATCGGTAAGCAGCGGGCAGCTCGGGTCGCCGATCGGCACGAACGTGTTGGTGCGGGTGTTGTAGAAGCCCCGCGAGTCGTCGCCGTGCACCCACTTCTGCGCGTCCACCGCGCTGCCGGTGCCCGCGATCGCCTTTGCGCTGTCGGTGCAACCCAGTGTGGGGTCGGGCGTGCCGGACGCGCAGGTCAGCTTCGGCAACACGGTGCTGTCGGTCGTGCTGGCCCCGTAGGTGTTGGTGACCGGGGTGCCGGCGGTGACGGTCGGGTCGAGCCGGGCCTGGAAGCTGATGGTGATCTTCGAAGTCGGGAAGAACGGGAAGCTCTCCGGGTACTGCCAGCGCAGCTCGGTGATCCGGTTGTTCACCGGATCGGTGATCGCGGTGAACGCCGGCGCGGGCGGGTCCGGGGTGCCCGCCGGTACCGTGAAGGTGATCTTGAATGGCAGCCCGTTGTCGCCGTTGAAGGTGTTGTCGAAGGTCAGCCCGGCTGGCAGCGGCTCAGTGATCAACAGTCCGGGAACGGCGGCCGTGCCGGTGTTGGTAGTCGCCAGCGCGTAGCTGATCGGCGTGCCCGGCGTGATGGTCGCGGTGTCCTGACCGTCGGCGGTCTTGTCGGCGAGCAGCTTCGGCGTGCCCGGCACGACGTCCAGCGGGGCCGGCGCCGACCCGAAGGAGGTGAGCGCGCCGCCCGACAGCGGGCTCTGGCCGCCGGCGGTGGCGATGTCGCTGAACGACTCCGGGAACGCGATAGGTGTCCCGGACGTGCGCTCGGTGGTCCGCGGGGTCACGGTGAAGCAGGCCGTCGCGTTGACACACGGACCGGAGTTGGGGAAGTTCGAGCCCGGGTTGAGCAGGTATCCGCCGGCCGAGTTGGTGAACGTGAACCGCAACCCGGCGATGCTGGCCGGATCGACGCCGGTCGGCAGCTGCGGCGTGGCGGCTGGCGTGCCGAGGGTGTACGTGCCGGCGCGGCAGGCGGCGGCACTCAGGCAGGCGTCGACCTGCACCCGGTTCGCGCCGGGCGGGAAGTTGACGGCCAGCGCGCCGGTGGCGTTCACCCGTTCGAAGAAGGCGTCCGGGTTGTCCTGCGCCGGGTCCGGGTCGGTGATCACGATCCGGCTCATCGGGACGTTGCCGATGTTGGCGGCGCGCAGTTGCACCTGGGCGGTCGGGGTGATTCCCGGGAGGGGTGCCGGCAGCGAACCGGGCGCGATCAGCTTGGTGACCTGGCCGGCGGTCGTCGGCGGCTCGGACGTCAGGGTCGGGGCGCAGACGTTGCCCGAGGTTCCGGAGCCGACGACGGAGGCCGCGGTGGTGACCTGGCAGTTGCGCAGCGTGGTGCCGTCCGGGATCCCGTCGCGCAGCACCGCGGTGAATGCCAGCGACACCTGGTCGGTCGGCGCGACCGTGCCGCTGGCCAGCCGCGCCCGGATGCCGTTCACCGCGGTGAGATCCGCGCCGGCCAGCGGCACCCAGGTCGCGCCGTTGTCGGTGGTCACCTCGATGACGAACCGGGCTGCGAGGCTGGCCGGCTTGGTGGTAAGTGTCGCCCCCGGTGAGCCGTACCACGTCGAATGGATTGGGTGTGGTGCCGGGCGGCGGGTCGGTGACCACGAAGCTGCTCTGCGGCAAGTTCCCGCCGTTGGTGGCCTGCACCGTGAACGTCACCGGGAAGCCGGCCACCAGCGCACCGCCGGTGGGCGGGCTGGAGACGTTCTTCACCCCGGTCACCAAGGTACGCGGATTCTCGACCGGGAGGTTGGCGCAGGCCGTCGCGGTGACTCCTCCAACGCAGTTGGCAACTTCTGTTTCGACGTATCGCTGAGCTACCGCCGACTTGAACTGCCGCGGCGCGTTACTGAGGCCGGTTGACATGTCGAGTAGTACTTTAGTGACATGTCTCGGGGTGGGTCTGCTGGCCGTGCTCGCGCGCCTGGTGATGTGCTCGCCGAGCGTGTCAATGCAGCTGCGGATCTGCTGGATGTGGGTGTGTCGGCGGCGGATGCCGCGCGGGAGCTGGCCAGTCGGTTCGGCTGTTCGCCCCGGCAGGCGCACCGTTACGTGCAGCGCGCTGGCCGGTCCGGTCATGTGCAGGTGCCAGCCCCGGCCGCGGTGTTCACTGTCAAGCTGCCGATGCCACTTATCGCGCGGGTCCGGACGCATGCCGCCGCGTCGGGCCGCACACTGTCCGCGGTGGTCGGCCAGGCGTTGGAGGAGTTCCTGGCGCGGGCGCGCAGAGACCATCCGCGCCGGTGAGTGGGCGGGTGGTCGAGACCGAGTTCGTCTTCGATCGCCTGCAGGCCGCGGAATTGTCGGCGGCCTACCGCATCCTTGTCCCCGAACGACCGTCGCGCTGCGTGCGCGTTGGTCAGGAAGTGAGCCGTGCCGATGAGCAACGCAGCGATCTATGCCCGGGTCTCCTCGGCCCGGCAGAAGGAGGCCGAGACGATCGGATCGCAGACCGCGGCGCTGCGCGCGCACGCCGAACAACTGGGTCTGGACGTGCCTGAGCAGTGGGTGTTCGAGGACGACGGGCATTCCGGGGCGAGCCTGGTCCGCCCGGCGCTGGAACGGCTGCGCGACCTGGTCTGCCAGGTCCCGGTGGACGTGCTGCTGGTGTATTCCCCGGACCGGCTGGCACGCAAGTACGCCTACCAGGCGCTGCTGATCGAGGAGTTCGCCAAGGCCGGCACCAGCGTGGTGTTCGTCAAGGGCCCGCGCGGCGACAGCCCGGAAGACGCGCTGCTGGTGCAGTTCCAAGGCATGATCGCCGAGTACGAACGCGCTCAGATCCTGGAGCGCACCCGCCGCGGCAAGACTCACCGCGCCAAGGCGGGCACGATCAACGTGCTTTCCGGTGCACCTTTCGGCTACCGATATATCCGCAAGAGCGATCACGCCGACGCCCGCTACGAGATCGTCGCGCACGAAGCGGCGATCGTCGCTGAATTGTTCGCTCGTTACGCCGACGGCGGGGCCGCGATCGCCGAGTTGACCCGCTGGACCAGCGGGTTGGGCGTGCCCAGCCGAACCGGCAAGAGCCGCTGGGACCGCTCGGTGATCTGGGGCATGCTGCGCAACCCCGCCTACGCGGGCCGGGCTTGCTTTGGCAAGACGATGCGCACCGAACAGCGCGCCGGGCTCAACCGCACCGCCCGCCTGGCCGGGCGCGCCACACCCCGGCACTACACCGTCACCGACCGGCCCCGCGAGGACTGGCTGGAGATCCCCGTGCCGGCACTGGTCGCCGAGGACACCTGGCAGCGAGCGCAGCGGCGACTGGCCGACAACAAGCGTTTCGCCACCCGCAACAGCCGCAATCCCTCGCTGCTGCAAGGCATCTGTGCCTGCAGCGGCTGCGGATACGCCTACTACCGCACCTCGACGCGAACGACGAACAAGAAGATCTACTACTACCGCTGCCTCGGCTCGGATGACTACCGCTACGAGCACGGCCGGGTCTGCGGCAACAAGCCGGTCCGCGCCGACTACCTCGACACCGTCGTCTGGGACCACATCACCGACCTGCTCGCCGACCCGGCGCTGATCCGCACCGAGATCACCAAGCGACTCGAGCAGGTTCGCACCGCCGACCCGGCCACCGTGCAGCGCAAGCGTCTCGACGCCGGCCTGGCCAAGACCACCACAGCGATCACCCGACTCATCGGCGCCTTTCAGGAAGAGTTGATCTCCCTCGACGAACTGCGCGAGCGCATGCCCGAGCTGCGCGCACGCGAAACCAGCCTGCGCCACCAGCGCGACGCCCTCGACGCGCAGCTCGCCGACCGGGAGGTCTACCTCCAACTCGCCGACAACCTCGAAGACTTCCTCACCGGCCTGCGCGACAGAGCCGCCAGCACGACCATCACCGAACGCCAGCGCGTCCTGCGCCTGCTCGTCAAAGACGTCCTCGTCGGCCCCGACAAGATCACCATCCGGCACTCCATCCCGACCCGCAGCAACACCGGCGGCCGAGCCGATGACAGCACCGAGGCCGACTCGGAGGGCGAAACACGGCCTGATTGCCAACTGCGTTGGAGGAGTCGCGTCGCCCTTGCTGGCCAACATCGCCCTGTCCGTACTCGACGACCACTTCGCCGAAGCGTGGCAGGCGATGAGCGCCACGACCTACCAGCGCACCAAACGGCGCCGGATGGGACTACCGAACTGCCGACTGGTCCGCTTCGCGGACGACTTCGTCGTGCTGGTTCACGGCAGCCGCACCCACGCCGAGCAGTTGCTGGAAGACGTCGCGCAGGTCCTTGCGCCGATGGGCCTGCGCCTATCGGCCGCCAAGACCAGGGTCAGCCACATCGACGAGGGCCTCGACTTTCTGGGTTTCCGCATCCAGCGGCGGCTCAAACGAGGCACCAACAAGCGCGTGGTCTACACCTACCCATCGAAGAAGGCACTCGCCGCCATCGTCGGGCGGGTCCGCGCGCTGACTCGACGAACAGCTCATCCGTCGCTCGCCGCCCTGCTGCGCCAACTCAACCCGGCGCTGCTGGGCTGGTGCACCTACTTCAAGCACGGCGTGTCGAAGGCGACGTTCAGCTACCTCGACGAGTACGCGTGGCGTCGAGTGCTGCGCTGGATCCGCCGCCGATACCGCAAGACGAAGTGGGCCGTCCTGTTCCGTCGGTTCTTCCAGAACTGGCGACCCACCGAGGACGGGGTCGTGCTGTTCCAGCCGCAAACGGTGACGGTCAGCCGTTACCGCTACCGCGCAGCGAACATACCGACGCCCTGGGCGACGACCGCAGCATGATCAACACCAGCTGGCATCAGATCGTGGAGAGCCCGGTGCGTGGAGGCGCGCACGCCGGGTTCGGCGGGCGGGCAGGGGAAACGCGCCATTCACTTTGAATGGTGGCGCGCCCCAGCCCGACCCGACTCGTCCATGCACAACACCACCGCCTTCTCCGGCGGATTCAGATACAGCCCGACGACGTCGACGAGCTTGTCCTCGAACCGCTTGTCGTTGGACAGCTCGAAGGTCTCCACCCGGTGCGGCTGCAGTCCCCGCGCCTTCCAGATTCGCTGCACGGTCGCCTTGCTCACCCCCTGCGCTTTCGCCATCGACCGGCAGCTCCAGTGCGTCTCCCCGGGCGGCTTGCCGTGCAAGGTGGCATGCACGATCGCTTCCACCTGCTCCGCCGAGATCGACGGCTTGCGGCCCCGCCCCTCGCGTACCCGACCGAACTTCGCCAACCCGTCGGTGCCGAACCGGGTCCGCCAGCTGGTCACGCTCGCCGCGGACACCCCCAGCCGTGACGCGATCGCGGTAGTCGCCACACCCTGACCGGCCAGCAGCAACGCCTTCGCCCGGACCACCTCCCGATGCGGCGCCGTACCCGAACTCGCCAGGTCTTCCAGGATCTCGCGTTGACCGTCGGTCATCACCAAGGCAGCTGTCGGTGGGCGCATACAGGCACTCTACCGCAATCGTCTCCTAATTGCGAGACACTACACTAGCATGAGCCGACGACACCAGCCAATTCCCGGATCGGGCTGCACCAGGTCCTGGTCGCAGCACGAGCGGCTTGTGACTGAACGGCCCCCGGCCATTGGCGGGAGGGATGCCAACTGGCCGGGGCGCGTCGTGACCGTACAACGCAGCCGCCTGCTCCTCACCAGATCATTCGATGCCATGCTTCGGCAACGACCGGCAGTCCGCGGCCCATGTCGGCCCTCCGTCGGCTGGGTCAGGAGTCGAGTGCGGTCCAGGCGATTCCAGGCGATCGCCTCCCGGGCGGTGCGGCCGTGGCTGAGCGGAGTCTGTAGGTCGCGGGGTCGTCGATGGCGAGCGCGGTCCAGCGGTGTTCGGCGTGGTCGTGTGTGTGTATGAGTTCGACGACCACGGTCTGGCTGCCGCAGGTGGCGGCGGGGCGGTCGACGAGGATGGCGGTGGGGTCGTAGTGCTCGGCGCCGTGGGCGGTCGAGGCGTGTGCCGCGTCTGCGACGAGGTGTGCGAGCCGGCGGGCGCGCAGATGTCGCGGCGTGTCGCCGAGGGTCG